>CAVTLC010000043.1:0-185669 GCA_963735445.1 uncultured Alphaproteobacteria bacterium | reverse complement strand
TCGCTGCGGACAGAGCGATAGCCCCGAGCCTTCATAGCTGCCGCATTTATCGAGCGGCATGGAATCCCCAGAGAACATCTCAAGCGGCTCGCGGCGATTGGTTCGAGTTCAGGATTTTGCCTTGCGGCGAACACGCCGCCGGCGCCGCGGTGGAGACTTTGGCGTAGAGGATCTGGGCGGGGCGGTGCCGCGTGTCTGGCGCACGCTTTCCTGCAAGGTTTTTACCGTGCGGGCCCCACCGCCGGCGTGGCCCGCTGTTAACTGCAACTTGATGGATGGTTCAGCGGGTGGCGTTCGATGCCTGGTTCTGGTGGCCGATTGCCCAGACGTAATCGGCTACTGCGGCGAGATCGGCTTGGGATAATTGCGCGCCGCCCATTGGCGGCATGGCGCCAGTGTGGTTCTTGGGATGCGGGACGCCCTGGGCGATGGTCCGCTCGATCGCGGCAACACTGCCATTGCCCCACAGCCATTTGCCATCGGTCAAATCGGACCCTATTGCAGAGCCTTTGCCGTTCGTGCCGTGACATCCCGAGCAGGTTCCGCCGTCGGCTTGTCCGTGAAAAATACGGTCACCCAATGCCACCTGATCCGGCGACGAGCCGGGCGGTATCGGCAGGGCGGCGGCACCGGCGTTTGGATGGATGCCTTCCGGCGGCAGCGGGTTGCCGGAGGTCGAGGCCTGCTGGCCCGATGGCGACGGCGCGGCGGCGGCAATTCCGCTCGCTTTGTTGCCGCCCTGGAACGTGACATGCCAAATCCGGCCGCCCTGATCGTCGGCGATATACAATGAACCGTCGGGTGCGACCGCCAGTCCGGTCGGGCGATGCGCCGCCTGGCCCGGCTGTTTGACCGCGCCGGCGAACCCGTCCGCAAAGACGACAAACGGCCCGGAGGCCTTGCCGTCGGCCAATGGCTGGAACACGACATTGTAGCCGCCCTGCGGCTCCGGCGCGCGGTTCCACGACCCGTGAAACGCAATAAAGGCCCCGTCTTTGTAGGCGGTCGGGAACTGGCTGCCCTCGTAGATCAGCATGTCATTGGGCGCCCAATGCGCCGGGAACGCCGCCACCGGCGCCTCCTTTTGCGCGCAAACGCCAACTGCTTTGCCGCCATCGCCGCCATATTCCGGCGCCAATACGAGCTTGTGCTGGAAACCGTCATAATAGCAATAAGGCCAGCCGAAATCGGCGCCCTGGTGCTCTTGGACCAATTCCTCGGCGGGCTGATTGGCGTTTTGCTTCAATGTGTACAGCTTAGGCCAGTTCTGCCCGAGCTGGTCGCGGCCGTGCATTGTCGCGAAAATCCTGCCCGCGGAATCAAACGAGATGCCCTCGCCATTGCGCAGACCGGTGACAAAGCGCTCAGCCGGCGAGAAATGCTGATCGAGGCGATTGGCGTCGTAACGCCAGGTGCCGCCCCGGGTCTTCAACTCGGTGCAGGGATTATTGCCCGGCACGTCGGGCATGCGGTTCTCGCTCTGGCACGAATTGGTCGCCGAGCCCAGATCGACATAGAGGTTCCCCTGTGCGTCGATCGCAAAGGGATGCATCGGGTGGTCGCCGGTCAGCGGCAATCCCGATACGACGGTCTGCGCTGCTGCGGTCGGCGCGATCCCCGTCCCGTTCGTCGGCAGCGGATAGCGCACAATGCGATCGTTGGTTTCGGCATAGACGTAGCCATTGTAGATCGCGATGCCGGTCCCTCCGTGATTGCCGTCGGCCGCGGTCGGGCCAAAGCGCACGATCTTGTCGGCGTGGCCGCTGCCGTTGCTATCCTGCAGAGCGATCAGAAATCCGCCGGGCGGCGGCGGGGCGTTATGGTAATAGCGGCCGCTCCAGGTATTGACGTAGACGACCCCGTTCGGAGCGACCGCCATGTGCCGGGCGTGGCCGAGCTTGTCGGCAAAAACGGTGGCGCAAAAGCCCGGCGACAGCGTGATGCCGCCATTATCCCCGACGCACGCGTTCGAGGCCGCCGTCGGCGCGGGCTGGGTTGTTTGCGCGGGCGACGGCACTCCGATTGTCGAAAACAACCCCGCGGCGACGAGGATCGCTAGGTTGTTCGACCGCCTGCTTTCGGATCTTGGGTGAGAATTCATTCCTGACGCCCTCCCTAGAGCAGTAGGTAGGAATGGGTCGAGCGACGGCAAACCACCGCGGCGCCTCGCTCACCGGGGATTTAGGCGGACGAAGCCCGGCGCACGCTCTATTGCAGGGCGGGCCAGCCCGAGTACATATGCCGCAAAGCGCTGTCACTTGATTTGTTTGGAGCGCCGACTTCTTCTCAGTTTGCGTCGGCATTCGTCAGACAACCGGAGCGGCCCGCGCTTCGGCCAAGTAACCGAAAGTTTTTTGGCCGGTGTGAAGCGGATCACATCTCGAGCCGGGCCTTCCTCCTATGTTTTGCGGTGCTCCAGCCCTCTTTAGCTGGTGTCTCGTTTGGACGAGAGACGGCCATGACAATCAGACTGACGCTTCCAACGCATTATCACACCGAACCGCACGCGCGGGCTCGGGCATTTGCTCACGTGCAGTCGAAACGGCGTCATAAGCCGCCGGCGCACAAATTCGATTTCCCGACCGAACAGGTCGGGGCGACAGCCGACGTGACGCTATACTACGATCCCCAGCTCGGGAACCCGGGGGCGGACCTTGCGCAGCAAATCAAACCGACGGTCGAGCAGACCTACGTCAATTGCCGGAATTATTTCGGGATCGACGGTAAGGCGGTGAACGTCATCATAGCGCCCGTGAATAACCAGACCGACGGAACCGGCGGCGCCTACCATTACGGGTGCAGCTTCAACCCCGGTGGTGATCTCTATATCGATGCAGCGTTTGGCAATCCGCTGATGACCACCGGCCTGATCGTTGCCGAACTGACCGAGTCTTTTATGGGTGCGCAAAACAAGGGTTGGGATTGCGGCGGTTCGAACGGCGAGGCGCTGTCGCGTTTTCTCGCCGAGCTCGAATCAGGGGGCCCGAACGGGGCACTCGCCGGCTTTGCCACGGGCCCGGCCTGGGACCGCGCCGGCCGACCGAACTGGATCGACGCGACCGAGTCAACGGATCAGGACGCCCTCAGTACCGGCTGCGGCGTCGTCTATCTCTACTGGATGATGTCGAAGGGCCACACCGCGGCACAAATCACCCAGGCCGGCTGCCCCGACGGCAGCCTCGCCTCCAACTACACCGCGCTGACCGGCGGAACCAATGCGTGGTCGGACTTCAGCGCGGCGGTTGCCGGCCTCGCGGGTGGGGTTACGTCGGATAATCCGTGGAGAGCCGCGGCAGCTGTCGCATAGCGGCGGAGATCCGTATGGGTTGCGGAGCAGATCGGCTTGATCTGCTCCGTAGCTCATCAGGGCTCGTTCGACAGGGTCATCGCGCCGGAGCGGCGAATACGCCATCGGGGCCGTGGCAGACCGACATGTCGGGCTCGGCCCCCGCCTCAAAAATGGCGAACTGGCGCGCTAACATCGGTTTCGATTGGCTTTATTTTAGGGCAGTTCCTGTCGGATGGGTCTCTTTGCAATCGTTCATCAGCGGTTGGCAGACCAGGCTTTTAATTTACCGGTTTCTCGAATTCAATTCCCGAGAGGGCGGAACGAATTCCCGTTTGGCATGGCTACGGGAATTCGCTGCCAGCGGCTTGATACGCTTCATCATTTTTGCAGCGAAATGGCGGTTTGGGGCGGCAAATCGCAGGAATTCCCGGCTCTACGGGAATAACCGGGAACCGGCTTATGGCGGCTCATTCGACATGATGATCGTGCCGGACGCGGCGAACATGCCGCCGACACCGTGGCAGACCGAGATCTTGGCGTCGGGGATCTGGGCCGGGGCGATGCCGCGCATCTGGCGCACGCTCTCCTGCAAGCGCGTACATGCCGTACATGCCGGAATGCATGTAGGAGAGGCCGCCGCCATTGGTGTTGAGCGGCAGCTTGCCGCCGGGGGCGGTGTTGCGCTCGGCGATAAAGGCGCCGCGCCTCGCCGCGCCCGACAAAGCCGAGATCCTCGAGCCCGTAGATCGGCAGATGGGCAAAGGCGTCGTAGATCATCAGATGGTCGACGTCCTTGTGGGTGATGCCGGCCTCGGCAAAGGCGGTGGGGCCGGCGACGCGGAAGGCGCGCGACGAGGTGAAATCCTCCATCTGGCTGACCATCGGGGTCTCGACGCTCTCGCCTGTCCCGAGCAGGTAAACCGGCTTTTGTCGGGAAGTCGCGGGCGCGCTCGGCCGAAACGAGAATAAGGGCGCCGCCGCCATCGGTCACCAGGCAGCACTGCAATAGCCGGAACGGGTAGGCGATCATCCGCGAGTTCAGGACGTCGTCGACGGTGATCGGGTCCTTGAAGGTGGCGCGCGGATTTTTCGCCGCCCACTCGCGCTGCACGACCGAGACCATCGCCAAGGTCTCGTGGCTGAGGCCATAGGTCTTCATGTAGCGCAGCACGGGGATCGTGAACAAAGTCGGCGGCCCCATCGGCCCGTAAGGCTGCTCGAACTGACCGGCGAGGCTGGTCGGCGCCGGGACATTGCGGGTGCGCCCGACACCGGAGCGGCCGCTCTCGCCATGGGTGATCAGCACCGTCTGGCACAGCCCGGAGGCGATCGCCGCGGCGGCGTGGCGGACATGGATCATAAACGAGCAGCCGCCGACCGCGGTGCCGTCGACCCATTTCGGGGTCAGCCCGAGATAGTGCGCGATCGTGACCGGCGTCTCGCCGGCGGTCGCGATGCCGTCGATGTCCTTGGGTTTGAGCCCGGCATCGGCCATCGCGTTCAGCGCCGCGTCGGCATGCAATTGGATTTGCGACATGTCGGGGATGACGCCGAGCCGCGTGGTCTCGGCCGCACCGACGATGGCGATCGATTTCGGCTTCATCGGGCTACCTCGCGGCCGGGCGGAAGAGCGGCAGGGTGATCTGGTCGTCGAGCTTTTCGAACGCGACCTCGACCGGCATATCGAGCTGCAACGCCTCCGGGGTTTGCGGGCAATCGGTGATGTTGGTCATCATCCGCGGCCCCTCGTCGAGCTCGACGACGGCGATCGCATAGGGCGGGGTGAAGCCCGGCACCGGGCGGTGGTGGATGACATAGCTGAAGAGCCGGCCCTTGCCCGAGGCGCGAACCACCGCGACGTCGCGCGAGGCGCAGGCCGGGCAGAACGGGCGCGGCGGAAAATAAACCTTGTCGCAGGTGTTGCAGCGCTGCAGCCGGAGTTCACCGGCGCGCGTGCCGTCCCAGAAATGCTGCGTCTCCGGCGTCGGCTGCGGCCGTGCCCGTCGTCCTTCCGACATCCCCACCTCCATCGATTTTTCTAAGCGCGACTTTGACGCGTGCCGCGATTTCGGGCAAACGGAACCTCGGGGAATTTTGCGGAGGATCGAGATGGCGGGACAACCCAAAACCATCACGCCGGCTGAGCTGCGCCAGCGGTATCAGGCGGGCGGCGAGATCGCGATCGTTGACGCACGCGAGGAGGGGAGCTTTCACGAGCGGCATCTGCTGATGGCCTCGTGCCTGCCATTGTCGCGGCTCGAATTGCTGGCGCCCACGCTGCTGCCGCGACGCTCGGCGCCGATCGTCGTCTGCGATGCCGGCGGCCCCGAGAGCGGTAGGCTGGCGGAGCGCGCTGCGGCTCGGCTGAGCGAAGGCGGCTGGACCGACGTCGCGGTGCTGGCGGGTGGGGTCGAGGCGTGGGCCGGCGCGGGCTATCCGGTCTATAGCGGTGTGCATGTGCCGAGCAAGGCCTTTGCCGAAGTCGTCGAGCACGAATACGGCACGCCATGGATCAGCGCCGAGGAATTGGCCGAGCGCCAAAAGCGCGGTGAGAACATGGTGATCTTCGACAGCCGGTCCTACGAGGAATACCACTCGAACAGCATTCCGGGGGCGGTCAGCGTCCCCGGCGCCGAACTGGTCTATCGTTTCCAGGAATTGGTGCCGTCGCCGGACACGTTTGTCGTCGTCAATTGCGGCGGGCGCACCCGCAGCATCATCGGCGCCCAATCGCTGATCGACGCCGGGGTGCCGAACCCCGTCGTGGATCTCAAGGACGGGACGATGGCCTGGCATTTGGCCGGCCTCGGCGTTGTTTCCGGAGCTGATCGCCGCGCCCCCGAGGTATCGGCGGAGGGGATCGCCGCTGCCCAGCAGCGTGCCGATGCGGTCGCGCGCCGCTATGGCGTGCCGGTCATCGACCGCAGCACCCTCGCAGCATGGCAGCGCGAGGCCGACCGCCGCACGCTCTATGTGCTCGATGTGCGCGACCCGGCCGAATACCGCGCCGGCCATCTGCCGGGCTCGCTGATGGCGCCGGGCGGCCAATTGGTGCAGGAGACCGACAGCTGGCTTGGGATATGGGGCGCGCGGGTCGTGCTGGTCGACGATACCGGGGTCAGGGCGCGGATGACCGCGTCGTGGCTAAAGCGTATGGGCTGGGACGTAGCAGTGCTCGATCACGGGCTCGACGGCGTTGCGCTCGAACAGGGCGTGCCGGCGATCGACACCGCCATGTTCCCGCTCGCCGGGCCGGAGCCGGCTGCGATCTCACCCGCCGAATTGCGCGCCGACCCCGACGGCAGTTGTCGTCGACCTGAGCTTGAGCCGGCGTCATCGCGAGGGCCATATCCCCGGCGCGTGGTTTGCGATCCGCGCCCGTCTTGCCCAGGCGCTCGATAAACTGCCGGCCTCGGGCGATCTGGTGCTGACCAGCGAGGACGGCACGGTCGCCCGCTTTGCCGCCGCCGAAATCCGCAACCGCCGCCCGGTCAAGGTGCTGGCTGGCGGAAATGCTGCGTGGAAAGCCGCCGGGTTGCCGCTCGAAACCGGCATGGACCGGCTCGCCGACGAACCGGACGACGTGGCGTTATCGGCCCGCGACCGCCCCGCCGACCGCGAGCGCTTTATGCGCGAATACCTCGCCTGGGAAGTTGAGCTCGTCAACCAGATCGGGCGCGACAGCGACTGCCGCTTCCGTCTCGCCCCGACCGCTCCCTAAGGCGGGGCCGCAGGTCCGACAGAAGCTGGCGCTTCCGAGGCTGGCGCTTCTTCGCCGAGGACCGGCGGGGTCAGGTCGAGGAGACCGGCGGCGCGCAACTCGTCGATCGCTGGCAGATCGGCCAAAGTGTCGAGCCCGAAATGGGTCAGAAAATCTTTGGTCGTGACCCAAATCAGCGGCCGTCCCGGGGGTCATCCGCCGCCCCTTGGGGCGCACCCAGCCGGCCTCCATCAAGCTGTCGAGGGTGCCCTTGCCGAGTGCGACGCCACGGATTTCCTCGATTTCGGCGCGCGTGACCGGCTGGTGATAGGCGATGATCGCCAAGGTTTCGACCGCGGCGCGGGACAATTTGCGGGCGACCGGGCGCTCGATCCGCAAATGCGGTGCGAGATCGGGGGCGGTGCGGAAAGTCCAGCCGCCCGACAGCCGCACGAGGTTTACGCCGCGCTCGGCATAGGCTTCGGCGAGCCGGGACAGCAATTCGGCAATGTCGGTGTCGCTGCCGAGGCGCCGCGCCAACGCCTCCTCCGACAACGGCTCGCCGGCCGCGAACAGCAATGCCTCAGCGAGGCGCAATTGCTGCGCTGGCTCGTTCATTCGGGGCGCAGCTCGGTTGTTCGGCGCAGCGGCGACGGGCTGCGCAGCCAAATCGGGCCAAAGGCGCGATCCTGACGCAACTCGATCCGACCCTCGCGCGCGAGTTCGAGGACCGCGGCAAAGGTCGCGGCCAGCGCCGAACGCCGCATCAGATCGCCGCGAACCTCCTCCGGCAGAAAGCGCACCAGCGCGCGCCAGTCCGGCACCCGGCCGAGAAAGCGGGCAAAGCGCTGCAATGCGTCATCCATCGAATAAAAGGCCGAGGGCTCGACCGACAACACCGCATTCGTCGTTCGGCGGCGGCTGTCGCCATAACCGCGCAATAGCTCGTAAAGCTCGAGCCGCCAGACCGGAACCGGCACCGTTGCCAGACCCTCCGGAGCGCCGCGCAGAAAGAAATCCTGTCCGAGCCGCGAGCGCGCCATCAGCGTGCGGCCAGCGATCTGCATCGCTTCGAGGAGCTGCAGCCGATGCCCGAGTGCGGCGGCGACTTCCTCGGCCTCCGGCTCGTCCTCCTCGTGCGGCTGCGGCAGCAGCAGGCGCGATTTCAAATAAGCGAGCCATGCCGCCATGACCAAATAATCGGCGGCGATCTCGATTTTGAGCTGCCGCTGCGCCGCAATAAAGCCGAGATACTGATCGGCCAATGCCAGGATCGATATTTTCGCCAGATCGACTTTTTGCTCGCGCGCCAGCGACAGCAGCAAATCGATCGGTCCCTCATAACCGTCGAGGTCGAGCACCAGCTGCTCGGGGCGCGGAGGCCGCCGATCTTCCCCCTTTCCCCACCCCGACCCGGCATCGCCAGCGGGCGAAGGCATGGGTGCGGGTTTATCGGTTGCTGAGGGACTTTGTTCGACCGGACCGTCGCTCATCCGGCCTGCCCGGTGATCCTGAGCACGAACTCGATCAATGCCTCCATCGGCACGCCGATCACGTAAGCGAGGATGTTGAGGTTGACGCCGATCTGGCCGCCGATCCACGGCAAGACGAACAGCAGCAACAACAGGATCGGCATGCCGTAGGGTTCGAGCCGAGCCAGCGGATAGGCCAGCGGGCGCGGCAGCAGGCCGACCGCGACCCGGCCGCCGTCCAAGGGCGGTAACGGCAGCATGTTAAAGACGCACAACGCCGCGTTGATCTGCAGCGAATGCACGAGATTGGCGGCGATCCAGTCGGCCGGGCTCGGCGGGAAGAAGACGACGCCGTAAAACAACAGCGACGAGGCGATCGCCAAAAGGACATTGGTTCCCGGGCCGGCAAGCGCTACCCAGACCATGTCGTGCCGCGGATCGCGAAGGCGGCCGAAATTGACCGGGACCGGCTTGGCATAGCCGAACAAAAAGCGCCCGCCCGAGCCCAACAGCAACAACGCCGGCAGCAGGATCGTGCCGAACGGGTCGATGTGATTGAGCGGGTTGAGAGTGAGTCGGCGGGCCCGCAAAGCAGTATCATCGCCAAAGCGCAATGCCACGAACCCGTGCGCTGCCTCGTGAAAGGTCACGGCGATAACAACCGGCAGAACCCAGGTGCTGGCTGTGTAGATCGTGGCCGCGATCGAGCCGGAGCTCACGCCCCCGCTCCTGCCAACAACGCGTCGAAGCGGTGCTCGGCCTCCGCCCGGTCAAACTCCACCGGCTGCCGCCGCATCGCCTCGCCGCGCGCCAGCCGCGCGGCCGCCTCGGCGCTGATCGGCGACGCTGCGGCGACGACCTCCTCCATCTCGTCGCGGTCGCCATTGCAATGGAGAACAAGATCGCAGCCGGCGGCAAGCGCTCGCGCCGCCCGCTTGCCGAGGTCGCCGCCCAAGGCGCGCATCGACAGATCGTCCGAGATCAGCACGCCGTCGAAGCCGATCTCGCCGCGAATGATTTCGCCGATGACGGTCCGGGAAAACGTCGCCGGCGCCTCGGGGTCGAGTGCGCGGTAGACGATATGCGCGGTCATCGCCCAGGGCATTCCGGCCAAGGCGCCGAACGGCGCGAAATCGGTCGAGGACAACGCCTCGTGCTCGGCCTCGACAACCGGACAGGCGTAGTGGCTGTCGACGCGGGCGCGGCCGTGACCGGGAATGTGCTTCAACACCGGCAGGACCCCGCCATCGAGGAGGCCTTCGCAAACCGCGCCGGCAAGGCGCACTACGCGTTCCGGATCGCCGCCATACGCACGATCGCCGATCACCTGATCGGCGCCGTCCACCGGGATGTCGAGAACCGGAAGGCAGTCGACGGTGATGCCGATCCCTGCGAGATCATCGGCGATCAACCGCGCGCCGAGCCTTGCTGCCTCCGCGGCAAATGGATCAGGCAATGCCGCGATCCGCCCGGCCGACGGATAAAGCCGCCAATATGGCGGCCGCAGCCGCGCCACTCGACCGCCCTCCTGATCGATCAGCACCGGCGCATCGGAGCGGCCGATGCTGGCGCGCAACGCATCGACCAGACGCCTGATCTGGGCCGGGGACACGCAGTTGCGCCGAAACAGGATAAAGCCCAGCGGATCGGCTTCGGAGAAAAAGCGGCTTTCGTCGGAGGACAGCTCCTCACCGGCGCAACCGAGAATGACGGCGCGGGGTCGGGCGCGCGTCGAGGCGCCTACCTCCACGATAAAGTCTCCAGCCGTAATACGTACCGCGCCATCACCCTGACCGTTCGACTACTGTGTTGAAGATGGATGGCGCGGCCTGGACCGACAATGACCCTGCGGCTGGGACCTATCAGCGAGGACTCCGGGACCGGGGAGACGGCAGCCTAGGGTGGGCGAAGTTTGTCTCAGCGCACGACCATGCAAGGGAAATGGCGCTGCCGTAGCTCAGCGCAGATTCGGTCGGCGCTAGCGGGATCGGTGACCGGCCCCGTCTGAATTCGATAATAAGTGCCTTGGTCGCCGAGATCGGCGCGGGTCGTGGCCCCCGACAGATTGCCCAGCAGATCGGGGTTCTTGCGCTTCATTTGCTCCCATTGCCCTCGCGCTTCGCTCTCGCTGCGCATCGCTCCGAGCTGAAGTCGCATTCCGCTGAAATGAGCCGATCCGCCGCGGGCCGCTGTCGGCCGCATCGCCGGCGCTGGCGAAATCCCCAACATCTCGGCTGCGGCTACCGCGGCAGGCGATAGCTGCGGCTGACGCGGCGCGATCGGTTTGGCGGGCGACGTGGGGCGATGTGGCGGCAGGAGCCGGAGACGCCTCTTCAGCCGACGCGACCGGCGCGGCAGCTGGAGCCGGTGCCGGCGGGACGCTGGGAGGAACCGCAGCGCCGGCAGAATCGCTGGCCGCAGCGGGCGCCGGGGTAGCCGATAACGGCGCCGTGCTCGGCGGTTGCGCGGGCGACGGGTTCGCAGCGACTGGCGGGTTCAGCGGGTGCGCAGGCAACGGATTCGCGGGCAACGGGTTCGCGGCCACCGGAGGGTTCGGACTTGGCGGCGGCGGCGCCGGGCGGGCCATCGGCTGTTCCGGCGGCGGCAACAAATGTTCCACCTCCGGGCGCTGCTGGCCATAGATGAACATGTCGCGATCGGGGATTTGCATGCCGCCCGGGTTTTCCGGCTTGATTTTGATCGGCCTGTTATCGGCGTGGATCAACGGGATTTCTCCGCTGTTGGCGGAACCGCCGGTATGGCGCATGCCGAGCGTGTAGGCGAACCACAACCCGCCGGCAAAGATGCCCATAACGACCAGAGCGCCGGCTATCCGCAGCACTCGGCGCGAGCGCGGGGCGTATTCTTCTTCGTCTTCCTCGGCATAGAAGCCGCCGCGCTCGTCGGGGTCGAGCTGATCGAGATGGTAGGCCATGCTCACATTTCCTCGACCGGCTTGACGCCGAGGACGGCAAGCCCGGAGGCAATCACGATCGCGACGCCGCGCACCAGGGCTAGCCTTGCGCGCGTGAGGTCCGGGTCGGAAGCAAGGATGAAGCGCAAAGTGGCCTCGTCACGTCCTTTATTCCACAATATGTGGAACTGAGCCGCGACCTCCTGCAAATAAAAAGCAATCCGGTGCGGCTCGTGTGCCTCCGCGGCGCTCTCGACGAGCCGCGGCCACTGCGCCAACTGGCGAATCAGCGCCAACTCCGCCGGATCGGTAAGCCGGTCGAGTGCCGCGGTTACGAGCGCCTGATCGGTCAGCGCCTCGGGTGCGAACGCCTCGGCTGCATGGCGCATGACCGAGGCGGCGCGGGCATGGGCGTACTGCACGTAAAAGACCGGATTGTCTTTCGACTGCTCGGTGACCTTTGCAAAATCGAAATCGAGCGCCTGGTCGTTGCGCCGGGTCAGCATCATAAAGCGAAAGACATCCTTGCCGACTTCGTCGACGACCTCGCGCAAGGTGACAAAGGTGCCGGCGCGTTTTGACATCCGCACCGGAACACCCTTGTCGAACAGATTGACCAGCTGACAGATCTTGACGTCGAGCGCGGCTTCTCCGTCGGTTACCGCGCGCACCGCCGCCTGCATCCGCTTGACATAGCCGCCGTGATCGGCGCCCCAGACATCGATCAGATTGGCAAAGCCGCGACGGAATTTGTCGCGGTGATAGGCGATGTCGGCGGCGAAATAGGTCCACGAACCATCGGATTTTTTGAGCGGCCGGTCGACGTCGTCGCCGAATTGGGTGGCGCGGAACAAGGTCTGCGGCCGCGGCTCCCAATCATCGGGGGTCTTGCCCTTGGGCGGCTCGAGTACCCCGGTATAGATCAGTCCACGCTGGTCGAGCGCTGTGACACACTCGTCGATTGCTCCCGCTTCGACCAATTGGCGCTCCGAAGCAAAGCGATCGTGGTGCACGCCGAGCAATGCGAGGTCTTCACGGATCAGCGCCATCATCTGCTGGATCGCGAAATCGCGCAGCGGCCCAAGCCATTCGCTTTCCGGCATGCCGAGCCATCGATCGCCGTCACGCTCGACCAGCGCCCTCGCCGCATCGATCAGGTATTCACCAGGATAGAGCCCCTCGGGGATCGCACCGATCTCTTCGCCCAGCGCCTCGCGATAGCGCAGGTAGAGCGAGCGGGCGAGGATGTCGACCTGCGCGCCGGCGTCGTTGGTGTAATATTCGCGATGAACCGCGAACCCGGCTTTCGCCAGCAACGACGCGAGTGCGTCGCCAAAGACGGCGCCGCGGCCATGGCCGACATGCATCGGCCCGGTCGGGTTGGCCGACACATACTCGACGTTGACATGCGCGGCGGCGCCAAGGCTCGTATCGCCAAAGCTTGTCCCGGCCCGCAGCACAGCGCGCAATTGCGCGTGCCAAACCTCGGGGGCGAGCCGGATATTCAGAAACCCCGGGCGGGCGGCTGTGACGGTCAGCCCGCGGCCGCGATAATCGCTAGTCTCCAATTCGCGCGCCATCATCGCCGGCGCGATGAGTTCAGCCAGTGCCATCGGGTTTTGTTTGACGGCCCCGGCCAGCACCATTGCGGCATTGGTCGCGAGATCGCCATGCGCCGGGTCGCGCGGCGGCTCGACTGCGATCCGGGCGAGATCGAGCCCCTGCGGCAGCGCGCCCGCGGCGATCAGATCGTCGACTGCCGCCACCACCAGCCGGCGCACATCCTGAAAAATGTTGGTCATTTCGGTTCTACAATTACCAGCTTAGACCCAGTGGCCGGGCCCGACCCGGCCACCCACATCCTCTTCCGCCTACTTCAGGCGGGTTCAAGACGTGGATGCCCGGATCAAGTCCGGGCAAAGAGAGGTTAAGGCCGGCTCGCGCCGAACAGCTCGCTTCATAATTGGCTTTCCTGGCGGCGGTTGGCTACCGTCTAGCTCGGGACGTAGGTGTCGAACAGGCGGTGGTGTTCGTCGAGCGCGTAGCGGTCGGTCATGCCCGCGAGATAATCGGCGGCGACACGGGCCGTTCCTGGGTCGCCCGGACCGGCCGTGAGACCGCGCCATTCCCCGGGCAGGCATTCGGGCTCGGCGAGGTAAAGCCCAAACAGATCGCGGATCACGCGCCGCGCCTTTGAACTCATCCGGTTGACGCGGTAATGCCGGTACATGCGCTCGTACAAAAAATCTTTCAGCGCCCGATCGTTTTTGCGCATTTCGGGGGAGAAGGCGGCGACCGGCTCCTTTAGTGCCCGCACTTCCGCGGCCGACCGAACCCCGCTATCCGCAATCCGGGCGCTCGTCTCAGTGATCAGATCGCTGACCATATGATCGATCACCCGCCGGATCGATTCATGGATCAGCCGCGGCTCTTCGATCGCGGGATAGCGCTCTGCGACCGAGCGAAACACCGGTCCGACCACTGGCACATCGGCGAGGTCGGCGACAGCGAACAGCCCGGCGCGCAGCCCGTCGTCGATATCGTGGTTATTGTACGCAATGTCGTCGGCGAGTGCCGCGACCTGCGCCTCCGGCCCAGCGAAACTGTCGAGGTCGAGCGGATGTCGGCGGTCATATTCGGCGATCGAGGGCGGCACCGGCCGGTCGATGCCGGGGCCTCGCAGCGGGCCATTATGCTTGACGGTGCCCTCGAGCGCCTCCCAGGTCAAATTGAGGCCGTCGAACCCGACATAGCGTTTTTCGAGGCTGGTCAGAATGCGCAAAGTCTGGTCGTTGTGTGAGAACCCGCCAAACTCTGCCATTTCGGCATTTAATGCCTCCTCGCCGGCATGGCCGAACGGCGTATGGCCGAGATCGTGGGCGAGCGCCACGGTTTCCGCGAGGTCTTCATCGAGCCCCAAGGCGCGCGCGATCGTGCGCGCGATCTGGGCCACTTCGAGGCTGTGGGTCAGCCGGGTGCGGTAATGATCGCCCTCATGGTAGACAAAGACTTGGGTCTTGTGGGTCAGCCGGCGGAACGCGGTCGAGTGGATAATGCGGTCGCGATCGCGCTGAAACGGTGATCGCATTGCGTGCTCGGGCTCCGGATAGAGCCGCCCGCGGCTCTCTTCCGGCTTTGACGCATGAAGTGCCAAACCTGGAAGCCGGCCCATGAGCTGACCTTACTCCGCGCTACTGTCCCCGTTCATTTGCGCATCAGGCGATCACGGATCAACGCTCTGATTTCTGTTGCGAGCTTTTTCGCTTAGGATTGCGCAACTTCCGGGGGAAAGCGCCATGGAATACATTCGCGTCACGTTCGACCCGAACGACATTCGAGATGTGATCGCCAGCGGCAACGTCATCGGCGAGACCGAGACCGAACTTGCGGTGCAACCCAATTACTACATCATTTCACTATCCGGCTCGGGCTACGCGCCGCCGTACTGGTACGGCGTCGTCAGCGGCACGACGGTCGGGCACCCGCTGACCATCTCTTTCACCCCGGCGTAGAAGGGCCCGAGCCGTGCGCGGGCGATTTTGGCTGGTCTTCAGCGTTCTGTTGGCCGGCGGATGCGCTGGCACGCATATCGAGAACACGCGCTTGCCGGTGGGCGACGCCAACCCTGATTTGCGCACGATCGCGCCGGCGAGTCCCGAGCGTCCGGTAATTCTGATGACGTTTTCCGGTGGCGGATCGCGCGCCGCCGCGCTCGCCGAATCCGTGCTGCGCGAACTCTCGCAAACCAGCTACGCCGCGTCCGACGGCCCGCACGTCTTGACCGAAGACATAAAGCTGATTTCGTCGGTATCCGGCGGCAGCGTCACCGCTGCTTGGTTCGGGCTGCGCCGCGGACCCGGTCATTGGGATGGCGATCTCGAGGGCCTGCGCAGCGGGTTTCTCACTCAAGATAATATGAAGACGCTCGAACTCGACGCCGCCAACCCGATCACGTTATTCGGTCTTCTGACCGGTCAGATCACCCGCATCGAAGCGGTGGAGGCGCTGTTTAAGACGCGCCTTTACGGTGACGCGAACCTGGCCGCGCTGAACCAGCCGGGCAAACCCTTCATCGTGTTCAACGCGACCGACATGGCGGGCGGCGAGACCTTTGCCATGGTCCCGCGGCGGTTCGACGATATCTGCTCGAAATACGACGCCTTGCCCGTCGCAACCGCTGTCTCAGCCTCCGCTGCCTTTCCGATCTTGCTGACCCCGGTCGCCTTTCAGGATTATTCCAGCGGGTGCCAAGGCAAACTGCGCAATGGCGAATGGATCAAGGTCGACCTTTCCAACCCGTATACCCCGTACCTGAACCTCGCCGAATACAAGGATGCTCGCTATTCCAACGATCTGCGCCACGGGCCCAACCCGTATCGCCAGATCGACTACCTCTATTTTCTCGATGGCGGCCTCGCCGACAATCTCGGAACCCGGTCGTTGCGCACCGCACTGATCGCGCCCTACGACGACGCCCAAGTATTGCGTGCGATAAACGACGGCAAGATTCGCAAGCTCGTGGTCGTTGTCGTCAATGCCCGCGGCGACCCGCCGAACAAGCTTTACCAGCAACCGCAGCAGCCGGGCCTTGTCGGCCAGATCCAGGCGGTGACTTCGGTGCCGCTCGACTCCAACACGGCAAATTCCGAGACCGCACTCTCCGCCTTACTCAGTGAACTGGCGCAGGCCAGCGCCGGTGCTGCCGGCCGAGCGAAGTTTGGCGGCATGCGGATTTACGGGATTACCGTCGATTACGATCAGATCCCGGCCGATACCCCGGCGCATATCGCGCTGCGTGACGCAGCCAAAGACGTGCCGACGAGCTGGAGCCTGACCCCACCGCAATTGCAGGTGACCGAGGAAGCCGGCCGCTTTCTGCTGCGCCGCCACCCCTGCTACCGCGCCCTGATTGGAGATCTCAATGCAGCACAAACCGCGATGGCCGGCGAAGATCAGTCGTTGATGATCCCATGCACGACCAAGATCGACATCAAGAAAAGCGTCGCTACCCCGTCGAGCTGAGGTGACCGGTACTGTGTCACTTGACAGCCCCGACTTTGCAGCAAATTTTGCATTAGCTAATTTAGCTAGGTGGAGGCATGGCGGAAATCGTCAATATGCACCAGGCGAAAAGCTCGCTGTCGCGGTTGGTCGAGCGCGCGCTTGCCGGCGAGGAGATAGTGATCGCGCGCAACGCCGAGCCGTTGGTAAAGCTCGTGCCGGTTGCAAGAGAGCGCAAGCCGCGCGTCCCGGGACAGTACAAGGGACAGATCTGGATCGCCCCCGACTGTTTCGCTCCGATGAGCGAAGAAGAGTTGGCGTTATGGGAGAAATGGGATTGTTAGGTGCGACTCCTGATCGACAGCCATGCCTTTCTTTGGTGGAGCGAAGCCTCGTCCTCATTGGGAAGCGCCGCCGGCAGCGCGATCGCTGATCCCGCAAACGAGGCACTGATCAGCATCGCCGCGCTGTGGGAGCTTACGATCAAGGCATCCACGGGAAAGCTGACGTTACCGGCGGACCTTGAAACGATGGCGGCAACCCTGGGATTTTCGGTCCTCCCGATCAACTTTGTTCACCTGCGCCACCTTGGCCTCCTGCCGCGGGTTCATAGAGACCCCTTCGATCGAATGATGGTCGCCCAGGCGCTCGCTGAGGGAATTCCGATTGCGACCGGCGACCGGATATTCGCCGCCTACGGCGTGCAGATCGTCTGGTAGTCGTGGCGATTTCCGTCTGGCACCTGCCGATCCCGGGATGTGCCAGCGGTAGTCACGATGCTGCTACTGGACTAGGTCGACGAACAGCGCGAGCAGTGTTCTTGGTTCCTTTCCTGGCGTCCTTGTCCCTTCGTTCAGCCGGCGCGCAACTCGGCCGTAGCCGTTTGGTCGAGGGTGCCGTCGGCGGCGATCGCGACGCGGTAGTCATGCCTCGCAATCTCAGGCGAGATCAGGCCGTCGGCGACGTCGAGCGCGACCTGCTCGGGGTCGCGGTCGGCCGGGTCGCCAAACCCGCCGCCACCCGGCAATTCGAGCCGGATGAGATCGCCGCCCGGCACGCTCTGCCGCCCTTTTGGGCCGATCGGCCGGCCGGAGACCAGGGTAACCCGGCCCGGCGCTCCGATACCGCCGCCCTCACGGCCGCGCGCCGGATTGGAGATGCGCTCGAAATTGCACAGCATCGCGATCGGCGTGCCTTCGGCGCCACCCAGTTCGATGATCTGGCCGAGCCCGCCGCGATACTGCCCGACGCCACCTGACCCCTCGCGGAATTCACGGCGGCGGAACAATACCGGGGCGACGGATTCGGTCGCTTCGACCGGGATTGTGCGCACTCCGGACGGGAAGGCGGTCACATCGAGCCCGTCCTTCCCGGGCCGCGCGCCAGCGCCGCCGCAATGAAAAATCGCGGTGCTGAAAGGTTTGACATCGGGCGGGGCGCTGCCTTCCGCTGCCCCCAACTCGTCGAGCACATCGGCCCCGCCATAGATCTGTGGGATCCACAAGGACGAGGCTCCTTCCGCCGGCACTCCGCCTGCCATGACCTGGTGCAGGCAGCCAAACACGACATCCGGCAACATGTGGCCGACCGTGTGCCGGGCGGCGACGGCGCGCGGCCGGGGCGCGTTCAACAGGCAGCCCTCGGGGGCACTGACCGTGATCGGCGCCAAAGAGCCGGCATTGTTCGGCACATCGGGCGCCACCAGGCATTTAACCCCAAACGCGGTGTAAGCCGTGGTGTAGTTCAAGACGACATTGATGCCAAAGGCGCTCGCCGGCGAGGTGCCGGTGAAATCGACGTGAATGCCGTCCTCCGCGATCGTCATCTCGGCGGCAAGGGTCAGCGGGCGGTCATAGCCGTCCATTGTCAGGCTGTTCCGGTATTTGCCTTTTTCCAGCTTGGCGATCGCATCGATCGTTGCCACTCGCGAAGTTTCGACGATGTGCTCAGCCAAGCGATCGAGATTGGTGATCCCGAACTCCTCCATCATCTCGATCAGCCGCCGGCTGCCCTCGTCGTTGCACGCCGCCAAAGCGTAAACATCGCCCTCGACCTGCAACGGCTCGCGCACATTGGCGCGGATCACCCGCAACAGATCCTCATTCATCCGGCCTTCGCGCGCCAAGGCCATCAGCGGGATCGACAGCCCCTCCTCGAACACCTGACGGCCGTCCGGCCCCATCCCGAGCCCGCCGATATCGACGACATGCACGGTGCTGGCGAAGAGGCCGACCGCCTCGCCCTGCAAAAATGTCGGACTAACCACGGTCAGATCGTGGAGATGGCCGCAGGTCAGCCACGGATCGTTGGTGATGTAATGGTCCCCAGGCCGCATCGTGTTCAGCGGGAAGGCATCGAGAAAATGCCGCACCGCCGCCGCCATCGAATTGACATGGCCGGGGGTGCCGGTCACCGCCTGCGCCAGCATGTTGCCATCGCGGTCGAAGACCCCGGCGGAGAGGTCGCCCGCCTCGCGCACCGTTGTCGAAAACGCGGTCCGCACCAACGTCTGCGCCTGCTCCTCGACCACCGCGATCAAGCGGCTCCACATAATCTGCATATGGATCTGCGACAGGGCGGCATTCGGTCTCGACAGCATTCCAGTCTCTTTCGCGTTCGCTAGCTGCGCTAGGGTATCTTGGGCTGGGCAGAGCATCAATCCGTCAGCACCGGATTACTTCCACGTGCCCTGCCCTTCCATAGGCGATGATCCTCCGATCGCGAGTCACGACCGGCACGCCGAGGTGCCGCGCACTCGTCCTTCGAGCGAGAGGCCGCGAGTGCGCGGGCCAAAGCCGCCGATTACCCGGGGCATCAAAACGTTGCGCGCAGGCCGACGGTGACCCCGATCGGCGCCGCCGGGCTGTAGCTGCGCGGGTTTGTGGCGCCCGGCGCCTGTACGATCGGGATCGATGCGGTCGGTGAGAATGTACCGAAGGTGTAGTAGGTCGCGTTAAACGCATTCTGCAGCAACGCGTACAGCTGCAGGTTCTTGGTCACTTGATAGCTCGTATGCAGGTTGGCCACAAAATAGGGTGGTGTCGGCGGCGTTAGATTGGCCTCGTCGCCAAACAGGAATTGACCACTGGCATAGATCCCGCTGCCGCCCACGGTCCACGCATCGGTCAGCTTGTAATCGACGCCAAGCTTCACGAGGTTGGCCGGGATCCCAGGCAAGCGGTCGCCGGGTTGGGTTTGGATATTGCCTTCGGAATCGGCGCCAGGGTTGTTCTCGCTCGACGCGGTAAACCCGGTCTGAAACTGGGCGTCGGTGTAGGAATAGGCGAGCCATGCCAGGAGGCGGTCGGTCTTGAACTCGATATTGAGATCGATCCCTTGGCGCAATGTCGAGCCGACATTCTGAAAAAACGCGCGCCCCTGGATCGGGCTATTGACGAATTGGATGTCGTTGTCGAGGGTCGTGTGAAAAAAAGCGAGGGTGGAGGATAGGGTCGCGCCGGCAAAAGGATGAGCCCTTGCGCGCAATCCGGCCTCGACGGTATGCGCCACGACTTGCTGTAGACTGGGGTCGCCGACAAAGAAATTGGCGAGGCTGCACGGACTGGCAGCACTGGCGCAGCTCAGTTCGGCCGGGGTCGGCGCCCGGTTGGCCACGGCATAGCTGGCATAGGCGCTGACCTCGGGCAGCAACTTCCAGGTTAGGCCGCCCGCGGGGTTGAAATGGCCAAAGCTGTGATCGCCGCTGAGCGCGGAGCCGAGTTGGTCACTGAGGTTGATCTGCGCGAAATTGTACCGGCCGGCGAGATTGGCCGAGAGCTTTGGCGTGACATCGAATGTGTCGGTGAAGAAGGCGCCGTAATAGGCGTTCGAGACGGCGAGGCGCACTGGCGCGATCGATCCGTCAGCCTGGTCGATGGTAATGCCGGGGCCGAAGAAAACACGGTCCTCGAGCGTCAGTCCTCCGATCTGCGTGCTGGCGCTGAACAAGGTCTGGCCGCCGTCAAAGCTGATGCCGGCGATAAAATGGTTTGGGTGGCCAAACAGCGGCGTGCGGTTCGTCGCCTGCAATGCCCCGCCATAGCCGTAGGTATTCGTCGATTGCTGGTCGAGATCGGAATAGGGTCCGCCGTTTAGAAAATCCGTGATCGGAGCGCCGTCGCGGCCGGTGGCAAAAACACCCGGGCTGACGCACAAAAAGCCGGTATCATCATCGCACGGTGTGGCATTTGGGACATTGCCGTTGGCTACTTTTTGCAGCAGGTATTCCGAATATAGATTGCCCTGCAGCGAAGTGTTGTCCGAGATCTGGTAGCTGGACGTCAGATTTACTTGTGTGTAGCTGTTGGTAATCAGGTTGGGAGCGGTAAATTGCGCGGCGGGATCAACCGCCAGCAATTGAACGGGAGAAGTTCCGGGTCCGTTGAGCCGCGTGTTTGCCGCGATTACGTTAACGTGAACTTCGCCACGATCGCCGCGCCAGCCGATATCGCCATAAAGATTGCCGAGGTTCGACGATTGCAGGTCGCGCCAGCCGCCCTCGTGCACCCCGGTCACAGCGAGATAAGCGGCGGTGTCGCCGACCTGGACACCAGATTGCAGCTGCCCCTGATATTGGTCGAACGAGCCGCCGAGCGCATCGACCTCGGCGCCGTGATAGCCAAAGCCGTTCTTCATCTGCACCGCGAGCGCGCCACCCAACGCATTGAGGCCAAAAACGGGGTTCGATCCGACCAGATCCATGCGGTCGATTGCGATGCTCGGGATTAGGTCCCAATTGACGATGTCGCCAAACGGCTGATTAAAGCGCGCACCGTTGACATAGACCGCGAGGCCTTGCGGATTGCCCTGCAGCGGGGAGGCCTGGAAGCCATGGTAGAACAGGCTCGGCTGGAACGGGTTGCCTGCGGCCGCGTCGAGTGTCACACCCGGGACTTGCTCGTTTAGCGCGCGCAATGCGTTGGCGTCGCCATCACGGGTGATGTCTCGCGAGGTCAGGACATGAGTTTGGGCCGGTACCGTGTTGCGGTCGACTCCAGACCCGAGCAGCGGCGTCGCCGCAACAACCTCGACCGTGGGCAAGGTTATCGTTTGATCCGGGGCAGCGCTCGAGGTTGGCGGTGCTTGCTGCGCGATCGCCGCGGCGGAAAACGACATCAGCGCGACGGCTGTCATCCCTCCCCGGCGCATCGGCCGGGCTATCTTACTCCGCGAAAATCGCGCCACAGAACGTCCCATTGACGTTAGATTAAGCCCCGAAGCCGGTCGGAACCTAGCCGACCGATTCCGGTTCGACACACCTCCTTCTATTCTCCGGGCCGCTTCGTTACCATTTCGCCGAGTTTGTCTGAGCGACGGCGTCTATGCGGAAGACAGCACGATGAAGCTTTATGGGTTTTTTCGGTCATCGGCCGCGTTCCGGGTCCGCATCGCCCTCAATCTCAAAGGGCTGTCTTACGATACGGTGCCGATCCACCTGCGGCGCAACGATCAGGCCAAGCCGGAATATCGCGGCGTTAACCCCCAGGGTCTGGTGCCCGCGCTCGAAATCGACGGCCACACCCTAATCCAGTCGCTCGCCATCATCGAATATCTCGACGAGACGCATCCCGAACCGCCGCTGTTGCCCGCTACCGCGGCCGACCGGGCGCGGGTGAGAGCTTTAGCCGATATCGTCGCCTGCGATATCCACCCGATCAACAATCTGCGGGTGCTGCGTTACCTAACCCACACCTATAGCCGCAGCGAAGACGACATCGGTAATTGGTATAATCATTGGATCGCCGCCGGCTTCGACGCCCTTGAGGCGTTGCTCGCTTCCGATCCGCGCACCGGCGTCTTTTGTCATGGCGACCGGCCCGGCCTCGCCGACATTGCGCTCGCGCCGCAGGTCGTCAACGCGGAGCGCTACAAGCTCGACATGTCGCCCTATCCGACGATCGCCCGGATCTTTGATAGCTGCATGAATTTGCCTGCTTTTCAGGCCGCACACCCGGACAATCAGCCCGACCGCGAGGCTTGAACCGCTTACTTTTTGCGCGCGTCGGCGACCATAGCCTTTAGCGCGTCGAGGTCGACGGCGCCCGGCACGACTTGATCACCGACGACAAACGCCGGGGTTCCGTGGATATCCAGCGCATCGGCAAGCTTTAGATTGTCCTTGATTGCCTGTGCAATCTCGGGCGACGCCATGTCGTGTTTGAGCTTGTCGAGATCGAGCCCAACTGAGCCGGCAACTCGGTAGATCGTTTCATCGCTGATGTTGCCGCGCGCCGCCATCATTGCCGCGTGGAAGGCCTCATATTTGCCCTGACGCTTTGCCGCGAGAGCGGCCTGAGCCGCGGTGATCGATACCGGCCCGAGTATCGGAAATTCCTTGTAAACAAGACGAAGTTTTGGGTCCTGCTTAAGCATCGATTCGAGCGACGGTTCGACCTGCTTGCAGTACGGGCAGCGGTAATCGAAGAACTCCACCAACGCGACATCACCCTCGGGATTGCCCGCGACCGGCGTCGCCGGATCATCAAAGACTTCTTTTTTGTTTTCCGCGACGGCTTTCGAGGCCTTGGCCGCGTCTTCATGATGCAACTTGTCTTCGGCTTCACGCAGCGCCGCGATCAGCACATCGGGATGCTGCATCAGGTAATCATGGATGATCGCCTCGATCTGCTGGCGTTGCGGCGGTGGAGTGGGATCGGCCGCCCTGGCCAGACCGCCGAAGCACGCCGCAGCGACAAGCCCGCAAGCGAGCCCCTTGAGTATGGATCGCAAAGCAACCGGCATCGAAATCGACTCCTTGTAACGGAAAAGCGGCCTACGCGTAGCGCGGCAAGGGTAGCGGGCAACCGAAAAAGCGCGGGGTCCGTCATTCAATCCGAACCGCTGAGCTCCTTCGCTTGCAAATGAATCTGCTGTGCCCGCGCATAAGCAATGCTGCTCTTTGGCAGCAGATGCTGGGCGCGCAGCGATTGTTGCAGCGCATTTGTTTTGTTATCGGCGGCGAGACCCTCCTCGGCCAGCGACAACGCCGCCATTCCGAGCTGGTGATCGCGACCGTAAGCGGTTGCGAGCAGATGCCACGCGTCGACGTCCTTGTCCTCGCTCCGCAGCGCGTCGCTCAGGTAGGCGATTGCGCGTTTATTCTGGGCAGCATCGTTGTTCTCGACGTAGACCTGTGCCAATTCGATGCGCAGCAGCGGTGCCGCGGGATTAATCCGCATCGCCTCTTCATAAGGCTGTACTGCTTCCGCGATTCGCCCATTTTCGAACAGCATCTGTCCTTTGAGTTCGCGAAAATAGGGATCGCGGGGATAATCCCGGATCAGTGAATCGATCGCAGGCAATGCCCTATTGAGATCGGGCATTCGATAGTAAGCGATCGCGCGGGCGTAGCGTGCCAGCACCGATCGGTCTTGGTCCGGGTATTTCGCCAGTGTCGACGGACGGCGGCTCGGTAAAGGCAGCGACTTTGACTTTCATCCGATTCAGCATGTCGACGTAAGTGACCGGGTCCGCGATCCTCGAATACGAAGAGCGTTCGACATGGTCACGGACATAGTCGATGCGTTCCTGCGTCAGCGGATGATCCATCAGGTAAGGATCTTCGTGCACCCCGATCAGCAACTCTTGGCTCTGCAGCTTTTCAAAAAACTGCAGCAGGCCGCGCGCTGATTGATGGGTGGCGTCGAGGTAGTTCATCGCCGCGTGGTCGGCAGTCGCCTCCTGGGTCACCGAAAACCCCAGATACGATCGCTGCCCGACACCGGCTGCTCCCAATAGCGCGCCACCGCCGCCGCTGCCGCGTCCCGCGACAGTCGCCGCGACGCCCGCCACCATCGCGATGATCTCCTCGATGCTGGCGTTGTGCATCGCTTCGGCGCCCTTGTAGATGTGGCCGCCGGCGATGTGCCCGGTCTCATGCGCCAGAACCCCGATCAGCTGATTTGGCGTGTCGGCGTGCAACAACAGGCCAGAGTTGATAAAGATGTTCTGCCCGCCGGCGACAAACGAATTAATGCTGCCGTCCGACACCAGATAGACGTGGACGGCGTCGGGATCGAGCCCGGCCGCCTTCCAGATCGGCGTCATCATCGTGTGAATGTCGGTTTCGATCTCGGTGTCGCGCAACAAGCTGACGCCATTCCCCGACCCGCCCTCGTGCGCCACCGCTGATTGACCGGGCATGAACGCTGCCGTCAGCGAGAGGATCGCGGCAATGACGAGAGCGCGGAGAGCCATGTATGTCGTTCTCGATGAACCGCAGCGGGCGTTTAAAACGCCGTGACAGCCACGCGTTAACGGCGAATTACGGCGCTGCGATGTCGGCGAGTCGACCGGCTTGTCGGCTAAGACTGGATCAAACGCTGCCACCAGCCGCGGCGCGGGTTCTCCGGCTTTTTCGTTACCTCTTGAACAAGCACCGGTTCGCTTTGGGGCTCCGAAACCGTGTCTTCATCAGGAGAAGAGTGAGGTGCGACAGCCGTCTCGGGATCGCGAGCCGGGTGAAGCGTTTCGATCGGATGCTGATCAGCCGCCTCGGCTACCGGGACTTCGGCGATCGGCTCCGCGCTCGATGAAAACCCAAGCGGGCTCGCCCCGTTTCCGTATCCCCGCTCGGATGGTGAGGTGATCGCTTCCTCGCTGGACGCGGCGACGATTTCGATCGATGCCGTCTGGGGCTCGCCAAAGGGCGACCGAGTTGGTTCGCGGACCGGGTTCTTCTCATGGTCCGAGCCCTCGTAGTGGACCGAACTCTCAGCGCGGACCGAGCTCTCGTGGTGAACCGGGCTCTCGTGGTGAACCGGGCTCTCAGCTCGGACCAGGCTCTCGTAGTGTACCGGGCTCTCGTCGAGAGGCGTGGCAGTTCCCGGCGACATACTTGGAGCGTCGTGCATCGGCGGCGACGTTTCGGCGGGCGCAGTCAGTTCGACCGATCCGCTTGCTTCTTCAATGGCAGATGTTGGCCCCATGGAGAGTGCGCCATCGCCGGCGAGGGCCGGCAGGCTTGCTGTTTCAATCTCGGTCGCGACTGTGGCCAGGGCCGGCTCCGGCTCGGCAGAAATGGACTGCGACCACGCGCTTTCGGCTGCCGCTGCCGGCTCCGATTCATCAAAGAAACCGTCGTCGCCAGCCGCGCCATTGGTCGGAACGACTTCGACGGTATCCGCGGCAACACGACCGATCTCAATAGCTCCGTTGTCTTCGCGGCGCCCGCGCCGTCTTCCGCCGCGCCGCCCGCGACGGCGACGGCCGCGCCCGCCATCGCTGTCGTCATCGCTGTCCTGGTCACCCTCTGCTTCAGGCATCGCCGAAACCGCGGCCTCTGCCACCAGCGGTTCTTCGGTTTGCTCCTCGCCGGCCGGGAGCGGTGCGCGACCGCGCTCATCCTCATGGCGCCGGCGCCGGCGGCGGCGGCGGCGCGCGCGGCCTCTCTCGTCCTCGCTATCGCCTTCGGATCGCTCGACCTCCTCGCCTTCGGTCGTTTCGTCGAGGTCCTCTTCGGCTTCGTCCTCGTCGATCTCCGGAGCCTGGGTAAGCGGAGCTGGCAGCAATGCGGGAATTTCGCCGGGCTCCATCGAACGCAATCGCTCAAGCCGAAAGGCCGGCGGGATCAGCGTATCGTCCCGCGCGATCAGCACATGGATCCCATACCGCGCTTCGAGCTGCGCCAACGAGTCTCGTTTATAATTAAGAATGTAGAGCGCCACCGTGGTTGGCACATAGACGCAGACCTCGGCCGAACGCCGCCGGATCCCTTCCTCCTCGATCGAGCGCAATACGTATAGCGCTGTCGATTCCGTCGAACGGATCGTGCCGGTGCCGCCGCAATGCGGACAAGGCTGGGTGGAGGCTTCGACCAGCGACGACCGCAACCGCTGTCGCGACATCTCCAACAGGCCAAACGGGCTGATGCGTCCGACCTGGATGCGGGCGCGATCGTTCTTCAGCGCCTCTTTAAGGCGACGTTCGACCGCACCCTGGTTGCGGTATTCCTCCATGTCGATGAAATCGATCACGATCAGACCGGCGAGGTCGCGCAACCGCAATTGGCGGGCAATCTCCTCGGCAGCCTCGAGATTGGTGCGCAGCGCGGTCTCTTCGATGTTGCGCTCGCGGGTCGACCGGCCCGAATTGACGTCGATCGCAACCAAGGCCTCGGTTTGGTCGATCACGACATAGCCGCCCGAGCGCAACTGGACCACCGGAGAGTGGATTGCGTCGATCTGACTCTCGACCTGAAAGCGGTGCAAAAGGCCGATCTGAGGATCGCGATAGGGCTGCACCCGCTTCGCATGGCTCGGCATCAGCATCTTCATAAATGCCTTTGCCGTCCGATACCCTTCCTCGCCCTCGACTAGTACTTCATCGATGTCACGCGTGTAGAGGTCGCGGATCGAGCGCTTGATCAGGTCGCCTTCCTCGTAGATCAGAGCCGGTGCGGTAGACCGCAGGGTCAACTCGCGGATCTCGTTCCACAGGCGCAACAGGTATTCGTAATCGCGCTTGATTTCGGCTTTCGAGCGCTCGGCCCCGGCGGTCCGGACGATCACCCCCATGCCTTCTGGGATTTCGAGCTCTTCGAGAATATCTTTGAGCCGGCGGCGATCGGTCAAGTTGGTGATCTTGCGCGAAACTCCGCCGCCGCGTGCGGTATTGGGCATCAGCACGCAATAACGCCCGGCCAGCGATAGATAGGTGGTCAGCGCCGCCCCTTTGTTGCCGCGCTCCTCCTTGGTGACCTGGACCAGCATGATTTGCCGGCGCTTGATCACTTCCTGGATCTTGTAATGCCGATGGGCGCGCGAGCGCTGGGTCTCCACCTCCTCAAATTCGTCCCCGCCTAGGGTTTCGACGACTTCGCGCTCCCCGTCTTCGTCCCCGACCGGTTTGCGTGCTTCGAAAGCCCCGCCTTCGTGATCATCCGGCGCGTGCGGCTCGCCGCTTTTTCGCTTTCGCTGTTTGCCGCCGAGCGCACCTGAGCGCCCTCGGACGCTTCATCTTCGGGCGCGTGCGCGTCGTCGATATCGCCTTCGTCGGTCGAGTAGGGGTGGGAATCGGCGAAGTCGCCTTCGCGATTCTCCGCCGGGCGCCGATCCCCAGATTCGATCTCGCTATCTGCGCCAGAGCGCGCTTCGATAACCGTGTAACTGCGACCCTCGATGGCGCGCGTCTCGCCGATATCGACAACATCGCCCTCATCGCTCACGCCGCTTGGCGTATCGCGTGCCTCTGTCGGGGCGGTAACCTCGGCAGTTTCGCCGGACGGGGTGGTCATCAGCTCGTCCGGAGCGACCACGACTTCGTCCCGTGCGGCCGCTGTCACCCAGCCACGCGCCGGAGCATCCGGCGGAGTGTCACCCCGAAGATTCTCAGAGGTCGTCGTTTCGAATCGGGGCTCGGACGGCTTCTCGGCGGAGAACGCTTCCTCGTACGCCCGCTCGGTTTGCGGTAACGCCGTACCTATCGGTTCGGTCGTCGGCGCCTCGCTCTCGCCGGGCACCCCAAAGGAGCTCGTTCCCCAGCCAAAATCCCGCTGTGTGTCGGCTTGTGCGGACGGTGCGGGTAACTCGTCTTCGCGGCTAGGATCGCTTGAATTCGAGAATGGCTCATGGTCGGCAGTGTCGTCGGGGTTTACCGCGATGACCGCCACCGGCTCGGGTAATACCTCCTCGAGCGGTACGCCGCCCTCATCCGTGACGTCGCCCCCGGTATCCAAAGGCACCGGGTCGCCAGATTGGTAGCCGGCAATATGCCGGCGGTCGGCAACCGGTATCCGATAGTAGTCCGGGTGGATTTCGCTGAATGCCAGAAAGCCGTGCCGATTTCCACCGTATTCTACAAAGGCGGCCTGCAGCGATGGCTCGACCCTCGTGACCTTTGCGAGATAAATATTCCCTTTTACTTGTTTCTTTGTGGATGCCTCGAAATCGAATTCCTCGAGACGATTACCATTGAGCACCACCACCCGGGTCTCTTCGGGGTGGGTGGCGTCGATAAGCATGCGCTTTGCCATTCGGGTGTAGCTCCGAGGCGCGCTGCCGTGGCCGCGCGAAATTCGGCGGGCGGCGCGATCCCGTGTGCAAGGAAGCCGCTAACACCTGAACTCATGCCTTCTGGGTACGATTGCGTATCAGTCACGGCGAATCTCGTCAGGGCGGCTCCGGGTTCCTACAATCGACTGCGCCCTGCGCGTTAGTCCGGCGCGGCAGCGGCTTGCCACCGATCATGCGGGCTCAAAGCGCGGCATCCGTCCGGCGCGGCGCCCGACGGATGGGCGGCAGTTTTCGCAAATGTGAATGTATATAGTGTGCTGCGCCGCGACAATGCTTTCCTCAGGTTCGACCACAATCGGCGCCAATCAGCGGCCAATTTGAAAACTTGTTTGGACGAAGAGTGCGATCGTCACATATTAAGCGCTGCCGTGCGGAGCCCGGAAGATCGCGGCTGTCGCTTACAACAGGGCTGCCCGCATCTCACCGCTGTCGTGTCGATGGTTAAGTTCATCCGATTTCTTTTTGTCTGCGCCGTTATCCTGGCGATTGCCGGCTGCGGCTTGGTCGGCATAACCATCTGGTATTTTGGCCGCGACCTACCTGACTATTCGCAGCTTGCGCACTATCAGCCGCCGATCGTGACCCGCGTTCAGGCCGGCGACGGCCGGCTACTCGCTGAATATGCCACCGAGCGGCGCGTTTTTGTTCCAATCGCGGCGATACCCAAACGCGTCGTCGACGCTTTCGTCTCGGCCGAAGACAAGAACTTCTATAGCCATCACGGCGTCGATCCGTTGTCGATTATCCGCGCCGCGATCACCGATGTCGGACGCTTGCGCGCAAGCCGACGGCCGATCGGCGCGTCGACAATTACGCAGCAGGTCGCGAAAAACATGCTGCTCTCGAACGAAGTGTCGCTGACCCGGAAAATCAAAGAGGTTTTGCTCGCGACGCGGATCGAGGCGGCACTCCCGAAGGACCGCATCGCAGAGCTGTACCTGAACGAAATTTATCTCGGTTCGGGCGCTTATGGTGTAGCCGCCGCGGCGCTGACTTATTTCGACAAGTCGCTCGACGACCTGACCTTGGGTGAGGCAGCGTTTCTCGGCGGATTACCCAAGGCGCCAAACCGCTACAACCCGGTCCATTTCCTCGACGCGGCAACGGCGCGCCGCGATTGGGTGCTCGACCGCATGGTCGAGGACGGGTATGCCACCCGCGCCGAGGCTGATGCGGCCCAGGCGCAGCCGATCGTGCTCCATCGCCGCCAAGAAGCCGATCAAGTCAAGGCGCCCTACTTTGCCGAGGAGGTGCGCCGGCAATTGCTCGCGCGCTTTGGCGAAAAGGCGCTTTACGGCGCCGGGCTGTCGGTCCGCACCAGCCTCGACCCGCGGCTGCAGGCGGCGGCCGACAAGGCCCTGCGCAACGGGCTGATCGCCTATGATCACGGCCACGAAGGATGGCGGGGTCCGATCGCCCATATCGACCCCAAAGGCGACTGGGGCGCGCATTTGGCGGCGGTGCCGGTTCCGGCGGTCGCTACCGATGTCGGTTGGCGCCTGGCGATAGTCCTCCGGACCGCGCCGGGCGAGGCGGCGATCGGCTTTGCCGATGGCGACACCGGGCATATTCCGTTTTCGCAGATGCGGTGGGCGCGCCCGCGCAATCATGCCGGCAGCCTCGGTCCCTTCCCGCGCGGCGCCGGCGATGTCGTCAGACCCGGCGATGTCGTGATGGTTGCGCCGGTGTCCGCCTCGTCCGCCTCGCCTGAGACGACCGCCGATAAGAGTGTGACGAGCGACAACAAACCGGCAGCGGATGACAATCCGACGAGCGATAGCACCCCGGCAATCGACCATAAGCACAGCAAGAAGGCCGCTGTAGCCGCCGCGTCGAACGCTTCGGCTTTCACCTTGTGCCAGGTGCCGGAAGTCTCGGGCGCGCTGATCGCGATGGATCCGCATACCGGACGGGTGCTCGCGATCAGCGGCGGCTTCAGCTTTGCGATTAGCCAGTTCGACCGGGCGACCCAGGCGTACCGCCAGACCGGGTCGGCGATCAAGCCGTTTGTGTTTTTGACGGCGCTCGACCACGGCTTTACCCCGTCGAGCCGGGTTAGCGATGCGCCGATCTCGCTGCCACAAGGGCGGGGGCTGCCGATGTGGACACCGTCGAATTATGAGGGCGAGCGGTTCCGCGGCCCGACCCCGCTGCGGATCGGGCTCGAGCAGTCGATCGACACCTTGACGGTGCGGCTCGCGACGATGATCGGCATGGATTCGATCGCCGATACGATCCAGCGCTTTGGTATCCTTGACCACGTGCCGCACGAATACGCGATTACGCTTGGCGCGGGGGCCACCACGCCGCTGCGCCTGACGACCGCCTATGCCATGATCGTCAACGGCGGCAAGCGCGTCACGCCAACCGTGATCGACCGGGTACAGGATCGTAACGGCAAGACAATCTGGCGCGCGGACGATCGCGCTTGCGACGGCTGCACTGATGACGAGTGGCAGCATCAATCGGTCCCGGCGCTTCCCGATAATCGCGAGCAGGTGGCTGATCCCGGCTCCGCCTATCAGCTGGTGACGATGATGCAGGGCGTTGTCGAGCGCGGCACCGGCGTCGCGGTCAAGGCCGTCGGTAAGCCGATCGCGGGCAAGACCGGCACGACCAACGAATTTCGCGACGCCTGGTTCGAGGGCTTCAACCCTGATCTCGCCGCTGGTGTTTATATCGGCTATGACGAGCCCGACAGCCTCGGCAAAGACGAGACCGGCGGCCATGTCGCCGCCCCGATCTTTCGCGATTTCATGATTGCCGCGCTGAAAAACACGCCGGCCGTCGATTTCCGCATCCCGCCTGGCCTGCGGCTATACCGCGTCAGCGCCGCGACCGGTCTGCCGGTATCGGGGAGCGAGCCGGCAATCTATGAGGCCTATAAACCCGGCACCGAGCCCGGCAAGAGCTCGCGGCCTGCAACCCAGGCCAGCACCGGCGAGGAGGGCGCTTCGCCCAATTCTTCGCCGAGTGATTCCGCCGCCAGCGACTCTCCTACCAGCGACTCGGCTACCAGTGATTCCGCCGCTAGCAATCCTGCGACGAACGATGCACAAATGAGCGATAGCGCGTCCGCCAATGCCGATGCCGGCCAGACCGGCAGTGCCGCGCCACCGCCTGCGGTAAATGACTTCGCTGGCTCGCAGGGCGCCCCCCCGGCCGCGGCGCCCCGGGCGATGCTGCCATCGCGCGGCGCTCCCGCAAGCGGCACCGGCGGCCTATATTAGCGAAACTCGAAACCAAATTAGCGAAACTCGAAACCAATCGACGGAGCGGATCATGCGCGCCGAAATCGAGGCGGCGGCTAGCGATATCAGAAAGTCGCTGGCGCTGCTGAGGAGGCATCTTTGACTGGGATGCAGCAACCCGGCGTCTCGCCGAGCTAAACAACGAGGTCGAGAACCCGCGCTTGTGGGACGACCCCGCTGCGGCGCAAAAGCTGTTGCGCGAACGCACCCGGCTCGACCACGCGATATCCGGCTACCGCCGGATCGAGAGCGAGGTCGACGAAGCGCTCGAACTGATCGAGTTGGGCGAGGCCGAGGGCGATGCGGGCATTGTCGCCGAAGCCGAGAGCGCGCTCGATAAGCTGCGGGCCGAGGCAGCCCGCCGTGAGCTCGAAAGCCTGTTGTCGGGTGAAGCCGACGGCAACGACTGCTATCTCGAAGTCCATGCCGGAGCCGGCGGCACCGAAGCCCAGGACTGGGCCGAGATGCTGCTGCGCATGTATGTGCGCTGGGCCGATGCCCACGGCTACAAGGTCGAATGGATTGAAGAAAGCGGCGGCGAAGAGGCGGGCCTCAAATCGGCGACGATCCGGGTCAACGGTCCCGACGCCTATGGCTGGCTCAAGACCGAAAGCGGCGTCCATCGGCTGGTGCGCATCTCGCCCTTTGACTCGAACGACCGCCGTCACACGAGCTTCGCCTCGGTCTGGGTCTACCCGGTCGTGGACGACAAGATCGAAGTCGAGATCAACGACAAAGATCTGCGCATCGACACCTACCGCTCATCGGGGGCCGGGGGCCAGCACGTCAACAAGACCGACAGTGCGGTTCGCATCACCCACCTGCCAAGCGGTATCGTCGTGCAGTGCCAGAGCGAGCGCTCGCAGCACCAGAACCGCGCCCACGCTTTCGGGATGCTGCGCGCCCGGCTCTACGAAGCCGAGTTGCAGCGCCGCGAGGCGGTGACCGACGCGATCAACGCGACCAAGACCGATATCGGCTGGGGCCACCAGATCCGTTCCTACGTGCTGCAACCCTATCAGATGGTCAAGGATCTGCGCACCGGGGTAGAGACTGCGAACACCGGTGCGGTGCTCGATGGCGACATCGACCGGTTTCTCGCCGCCGCTCTGGCCTCGCGCATCGAAGGCTCCGACGCCCTCGCCGGCAAGACCTGACATACCGGCTGTTAGGTTACCTTCCACCTTTCCCTTGGCCGGACTTGACCCGGGCATTCACGTCTTGCGCTCTAGGGGTCTCGTAGATACCCGGGTCAACCCTGGGTACAGCGATCTGGGAAGTTTGTTACGTTCCGCCCATCCAATCCGCGCGGCCTCTATGCCGCGGCGCTATGCGACGGCCGGATAAGTCTTTCCCCGGCCCGCCATAAATGCGTAATCTCTGCTGTGCACACCCCTTCGACAACCGGGCCCGGCGGCGTCTCGCACATCGGTCGGCGTCCGCCTCAACACACGGGAGAGAAACATGAGTGAGATCGACGGCGCCACCTTGATAGCAAGGAGCCTGAAGCAGCAGGGCATCAATCACCTTTTCGGGGTGGTCGGGTTTCCCGTCGGCCCGATTGCCGCCGCCGCGCAAAAGGAAGGTGTCGCCTATATCGGCATGCGCAACGAGCAAGCCGCCTCCTATGCTGCGAGGGCGTATGGTTATCTGACCGGCCGGCCCGGCGCCTGCATCGTCGTGACCGGCCCCGGTGTCGTGCACGGCCTCGCCGGCCTCGCTGATGCGCAGCAGAATTGCTGGCCGATGATCCTGATCGGCGGCGCCTCGGAAACCTATCGCCGCGGCATGGGCGCTTTCCAGGAAGAGCGCCAGGTGCTCCTCGCCGCGCCGCTCTGCAAATTCGCGCACGCCATCGATAGCGTAGAGCGGATCCCGTATTATGTCGCGGAGGCGACCCGGAACGCGACCTATGGCCGGCCCGGCGCCGCCTATCTCGACATGCCCGACAACATCATCACCGGCAAGTGTGACGAGAAGGACGTGGTGCAGGTGCAAAAATGCCCGGAGCCGCCGCGCTTCCAGGCACCGCCGGAGAATATCGAGGCCGCGCTGAACATGCTGGAACGGGCCGAGCGGCCGCTTGTCCTCGTCGGCAAGGGGATGGCCTGGGCCAACGCCGAAAGCGAGGTGCGCTCGTTTATCGAGAAGACGCAAGTGCCGTTCCTGCGCTCACCGATGGGCAAGGGTGTCATGCCCGACGACCATCCGCTCTCGGTTGCGGCCGCCCGCACATTGGCATTGCAGAATGCCGACGTCGTGTTCCTGATGGGCGCCCGGTTCAACTGGATCTTCCATTTCGGGCTACCGCCACGCTATGCGCCGGACGTCAAGGTCATCCAGCTCGACATCGCGCCCGAGGAGATCGGCCACAACAAGGCGACCGACGTGGCCCTGGTCGGCGACGGCAAGGCGATCATGGCGCAGATGAACGCCGCACTCGCAGGCCGCCAGTGGTTCCATCCCAAGGAATCGCCATGGCGCCAGATGATCAGCAAAAAGTCGGCCGAGAATGCGGAGCAGATCAAGCCGCAGGTCAACGACGACAGCGCCCCCGCCGGCTACTACCGCGCCTTCAAGGACATCGCCGCCTGGATGCCGCGGAACTCGATCCTGTCGGCTGAGGGCGCTGGCACGATGGATATCGGTCTGACAATGCTGCCGGTGTTCAGTGCCAAGGCCTGCCTCAACGCCGGCACCTACGGCACGATGGGGCTCGGCCTCGGCCAGGCGATCGCCGCCGCCATCGTGCATCCCGACCGTCCGGTCATCCACCTGTCGGGAGACTCGGCGATCGGCTTCTCCGGCATGGAGATGGAGACGCTGGCGCGCTACAACCTGCCGGTCAAGATCGTCGTACTCAACAATGGCGGCATCGGGCCTGGAATGCCGGAAATTCCGGAAAATCCGATGTTCAACATGCGGCCCAACTCGCTGATCTACGGCGCGCGCTACGACAAGGTCATGGAAGCCTTTGGCGGGAAGGGCTTCTTTGTCGAGGATCCGAAGGACATCCGCGGCGCCCTCGACGAAGCGATGAACTTCCGCGGTCCGGCACTGGTCAATATCGTGCTCTCGCAAGGCTCGGCCCGCAAACCGCAGCAATTCCGCTGGCATAGCTGACGCGCTAAGCCCCCCTCCTCTCCCTTCCCCGGGCTCGATCCGGGGGTAAAGGGGGGAGGTGGGGACCACTTTGTTGCCCGGCCCGTTGCTGCGTGTCGGGCGATCCACCGGACAGGCAGAATATTAGGTGCGGGTAAACCGTACCCCGCCCCGCCGGGGCCATCGGCCGCCCCCTCCCTTGCGCCCTGCGTTGCTCCAATGTTAATATGACCATGTAATTGGTCAGGAAATCCAGAGAGTGAAGCGGGTCAATCTCGCCGACGCGAAGGCGCATTTGAGCGAACTGGTCGAAGAGGCCGCGGCGGGAAACCCTGTCTGCATTATGCGCCGCGGCAAACCTGTGGCCCGGATCATTGCCGCCGAGATGCCGCGCAAGCGCATCGACACCGCCGCATTGCGAGCGGTAACCGACCCAATGCCGATACAGCGGGAGAGTGCCCGCGATTTCATCCGCCGGATGCGCGACGAAGATCGGTATTGATGCTCTATCTCGATACCTCGTTATTGGTTGCGATATTGACCAACGAGGCGGAGACCGGGCGTATGCAGAGCTGGCTCGGCCAACAACCGCCGGAGGACCTCGCGATCAGCGATTGGGTGGCGACCGAGTTTTCGTCCGCCTTATCGATCAAGCTGCGAACCGGGCAAATCGGCGTCGCCGACCGGGCCGAGGCGCTCGCGATGTTGGCCCGGCTGGCCATCGACAGCTTTACCGTCGTACCCGTGTCGAGGTTGCAGTTTCGCTATGGCGGCTCGCTTCTGCTGATCAGTATGCGCTGGGCTTGCGCGCTGGCGATGCCTTGCATCTTGCGATCTGCGCCGATCAGGGCATGACACTTTGCACACTAGACCGCCGGCTGTGTGACGCAGGGTCAGCGCTGGGCATAACGACGTCGCCGTTGTGAGCCGGCACACACCGTTCACAACACTGGACAGATGAACAAGGGCCGCGCGTGACCGCTGCACCCAATCTCCGAGTTAGGCCTGACAAGGCCCTGACCTACGCCGCGATCATCATCGTCGCGGGGGTGTTGGCCACGACCCTGGCGCAGACCCAGGTGCTGGCGCGCCTGCCATTGCAAAATCTGCTTAAAAACGAATTGCACGCCGACCGCACCGCCAATGCCGCATTCTTTTTCTGGGCCGGGCTGGCGTGGTACTTGAAGCCACTGGCCGGCATCTTGACCGATGCTTTTCCGCTCTTTGGCAGCCGCCGCAAAAGCTATATCTTGACTAAGCAGCATCTTGGCGGCATTGTCGTGGTTGGCATTGATCGTGACGCCGCACCGATACCGCGACTTGCTGCTCGTGGTGATCGTGATCAATACCTTTATGGTCGTCACCAGCACCGCGGTCGGCGGCTATATGGTCGAAACCGCGCAGGCCAGTTCGGGCTCCGGCCGTCTGACCGCAATCCGCCAGTTTATCCAGCAAGCTTGTTTCGTCATCAACGGCCCGGTCGCCGGCTATCTCGCCAGCATCGCCTTTGGTTGGACCGCCGCGGCGTGCGGCGGCATCATGCTTATGCTGGCGCCAGTGACGATGCTGTTTTTGCGCGAACCGCGCCAACGCGTCGATTCACGCGAGGTGCTGGCCAATGCCAAGGGCCAGCTCGTCAATATCGCGACTGCCCGCACGATGTGGGCCGCCGCGGGCCTGATGGCATTGTTCTATATTGCTCCAGGCTTTGCCACAGCACTCTTTTACAAGCAGCAGAACGATCTGCACTTTACAACCCAGATCCAGGGTTTCCTGCAGCTGATATCAGGGGTTTGCGGCATATTGGCCGCGATCGGTTACGGCTTTTTGTGCCGGCGGATCAATCTCCGCACATTGCTGATCGGCTGTATGCTGATCGCGACCGCCGCCAATCTCGGTTATTTGTTTTATTCGTCACTGGGCCACGCGCAAGCGATCGAGGGACTGAACGGTTTCGGATACACCTTGGCCGAACTGGCATTGATGGACCTCGCCGTGCGCTCGACGCCCGCCGGCAGCGAGGGGCTGGGCTTCTCGATAATGGTCAGTGTGCGCAATCTGGCACTATTCGGCACCGATTGGTTCGGCTCGAACCTGCTCGACCACTATCATCTTTCTTTCAGTTCGCTAGTGATCGCCAATTCCGCCACGACACTGATCGCCGTGCCATTGGTCTTTCTGCTCCCCCGCCTGATCGTCGCCCACAAAGACGCCGAACTCCCCGAAGACGCCCCAATCCCCAAAACCGCCCTTGCCCTCGAATAACTGAAAAACCAGCAACGAACGTAGGATAGGGTTAATTTGGCCGAAACCCATCGGTAAGGATCGGCATCCCGTTCTCGTCTATCCGAAGATCCGCCACAAAGGTTTCCCGCTCCGGCACAACGCACGAGACGACCCGCCAGCGGAGCGTCGGCCGCGATGCACTATCCGTTTGGCCGCGGCTGGGATGCGATTGGGTTTCGCAGAGGCTCAACCCATCCTACGCGCTGGCCACGCGCTGAAGAAGGCGCGCATTGTTGCCGAGAGATATGCGCCAGGTTCGAGCGCGGCGGCGGTGATGGTTCGCCATAGATTGCATCGCATTGAATTTTTCGCCTCGTGGCGCGAGTTCCGGGTCGCGGTCCTCACCCCCAGCTGGGACCGCGACCCGCCCTCCGACTCCCTTTCTGAAACCAACAACAACCCTCAAATTAAGTTTGAGTTATTATAGTACAATGCTTGCAATAGCGCGCGCGAGATCGTCTTTCTTGTCAGAGTCGTCGATTCTGAGAAACTCGTAACGAGGCATCGTCGAGATCCCCTTCTCCTTTGGTGCGGTAATCTCTCCTGATGGATGTATGTTCAGCCCATACTCACGGTACTTCTTTAGTTCATCTTCAGTTTCAAAGCGGATGAATCCATAATAAGGGCCGTCCCAAAGAACCGCTGGGAACTTCTTGATTGGACCAAACCATGTGCCATCGAGACTACGGTGACCAGGTATGGGGTTCCCGTCCTCGTCAAGAAAACGCATGCGCTTATTAAGTTCTGGTCCGTCTAGGTCGCTCTTGCTCATGGGTTGCACTACTCCACTATAAGGTTGCTCAGAGGGCTGTCAGGCCGTTCTCCGGCCGAAAGCCAGGATTGATCGAGCGAGCTCCGGACATATGGAGATGCAGGCCAGCTTTCAAGTACAAAATGGGCAAATAGGTGCCTATCTTCTTTATAGATCCTCTATTATCTGCTGATTGGCAAATTAAGTCGGGCTCCCAAAAGTTTATTTTGAAAGTTACTGCTGACAGGTTACTGCTGACAGGTTACTGATTTCGATGACAGCATGCATAGCACGTAGGATGGGTTGAACGGTGCGGAACCCCAACTTTCGGTGCACTGCGCGCCGGCTAATCAATCGTCCTGGAATAACCTGATCAAATTTCTTCTTCATACCGGCGACGACGTCCGGATCATGATGGTCTCCCCGAATTCCCGAATGTTTATCGCCGTCCCAATTCCGCGCGCTCACATTGTCGAGTGGCTGGGGCCGGTTTTGAAGGGGTTCAGAACCTGTGCGCCGAGTTCGCTGACGTGGGCGTCGTTGCGCGTGACCAAAATCAAGTCCATGAACCTTGGCAGTTGCCGCCAGCAGGCCATCGATCACCGGGATCGGGCGCACCGCGCTCATCGTGCCCCACTCATCCGTGATCGCCCGGTCGATCGGTAATATGCGATCGCCAAAGGCGGCATCGACCTCTTTCAGCCAACGTTCCAGAGCCGTGGCCTTCACCGGGTCTCGCCGGCGCGCGAGCTCAATCCCTTTGCGAATCTCACCCGAGACGAGCACGCTCAAATACATCTCGTCGTCTTCGATCGACGCGTACCACGCGGCTACTGATCGATCACAGCGATGTTTTTTTCTGATTTCTGAAATAATGTTCGTGTCGATAAGGTAATTCACAACTCGACTTCTCTGCCCCAATCGTCGCTCCGATCGAGGTCGACCCCCTCAAGGGGTGCTTCGGCCAATAATGCCTTTAGACTTTTGGCTTGGGCTGGTGCGAAGCGCTCGCGAAGGAGGGCGCGTGCTTCGGCGGCCCGTGCCGGGTCCGCAAGAGCGCCAGCTATACTCCGCAGCAGCGGTGCATCCTGTTGCCTCACTTGCACTTCGACCCGGACGAAGCCCTGTCGCTTCCGGCGCTCGCGATGAACAGTAACCGCCGCCTTGTTAGTGTTCCTCATGATTGCACCCAAACCCTACTTACCGGACATCTTACCGGAAAGGATGTAAAGTGACAACCGGACGGAAAGGCTAGTCCTTCGATTACCGTCCTCTTTTCAACGGATCGTGTCGGCATCGGCGCGGTCGCGATGATCGGGAGTGCCCCCGACTATCGCCAGCTTGTCGGCTGTCATGGCTCGTCCCTTATTCACTATTGAGGATCGGACCGGATGAACCGAGGTGCGGATGGATAAGACCGGCAGGCGCGGACGCCGCCAATTCAAGGCTTATGAGGACACCCGCTTTCTGCGCAGCAGGGATGCGCGCCCGCTGCGGATCCTGGCGGAGTATTTGGAGCCGCTCTATCGCTTCCAGCGCCATAACGTCCAGGACACGATCGTCTTTATGGGGTCGGCGCGGCTGCGCTCGGAGGAGGCGGCAAAGGCCATGCTGGCCGAGGCGGAGCGCGCCGGGGAGGGCATCGAGGCGGCGCAAATGGCGCTCTCGCTGTCGATCTATTACGAAGCCGCGCGAGAGCTTGCCCACCGGCTGACAGAATGGTCGAAGAAGCTCGGCCAAGAACAGCAGCGCTTTGTCGTCTGCACCGGCGGCGGTCCCGGCATCATGGAGGCCGCCAATCGCGGCGCGGCCGAGGCGAAGGGGCTCAATGTCGGGCTGACGATCTCGATCCCGGACGAAGAATTCGACAACCCTTATGTCAGCCGAGAACTGCATTTCTATTTTCATTATTTCTTTATGCGCAAATTCTGGTTTGTCTACCTGGCCAAGGCGGTCGTGCTATTCCCAGGTGGTTTTGGCACGCTCGACGAGATGTTCGAGATCCTGACCTTGGTGCAGACGCGCAAAACCCGCAAACGCATGCCGATCGTTCTGTTCGGCACCGAGTACTGGGACGAGGTGATCAAATTCGACGCGCTCGTTAAATACGGCACGATCAGCCCAGGCGATCTCGACATTTTCCACCGCACCAATTCGGTGGACGAAGCCTACGACATCGTCACAAAGGGGCTCACCGAAGACGCCCTCGCCATTCCCGGACCGGTGTTGTAACCGGTTTTTCAATTGGATGGGATCGGCCCTTCAGCCCCCTCACCCTCCCCTCTCCCTGAGGGAGAGGGTTGAGAAGGGTTGGCGAGCACCGCCGAGCCTTACCCGGAGCTGGGTGAGGGGGCATTCCCGATCGGAAATCGCACTAGCTCCGCCCGTCACCTTTGCGGCTGCGGATCCCGGATTGCGGGCCCATGCGGCGGCGGTTGTGCTCGATCGCAAAGATGTGGCTGTAGAGGGTCGCGGTCCAAAGCTTGCCCTCCATCGTCATGTCGAGATAGCGCAGCGCGTCGCCGATATAGCGCTCGACCTTGCTCCAAAAGAAGTGCGGGTAATGGTCGACCATATCGGCCGGAGTCCGATAACCGAGCTTGTCGTTGACACCGGTCTCAGAGAATTCGTGAAACAGCGCATTCAATTTGCGCGGGTAGAGCGGGTCACCCAATTGGCCGATCAAATCCGCTGCTCGGACGAGGCCCGCCTCGGTATCGGTCGCGGCGTGGTCGTCGTCGTCGGGTACCGGAAAGCGGGTCAGTTCGATCCCCGCGGCGATGCGGTCCTCGTCGATTAACGGCACCGGCGCGAAGCGATGGCGCACCACGATCTTGCCGCGCTCGACGTGGTAAGGGGTCAGAAACGCGTCGGAGGCGCCGCGCGGCGGTGTCACCATATGGCCGGCGGCGTCGATCACAAATTCGTCCGCCGTATCGCCCGGGCAGATGCCGCGCACATACCCGATGTCATGGGTTAACGCCGCCAGAATGGCATGGCCCCAATCGACCGGTGTCACGATGAGCTCGAGCCGGCGGCCGCGCAAAATGTCCTGCATGCACAAGGTGACAAGGGCGGTGTGCTGGCAATCGTGATAAAGCGCGTCGCTGCTGGCGATGCGCTCGATGACGAGCCGGGCCGCTTCGTCAAGGGCGCCGGGAATGCTCGGTTCCTGGTCGCCGAAAATTCGCCGATAGGTCTCGGCCAGATTGCGGCCCAGAGCGTCCGCCAAAAGGCTCGTCGGGTTCAGCATGATCCTTCCTTAACCAGGCCGATCGAGATGGTCCCCGCATAAATATGGTGTTTCTTGGCTTTCGCCGGAGTAGGCGGATCGTGGCGACCACCGTTATCGGGTTTTGCTGTCCCGACTCGCGCCACCGGCTTAAACTACCGGCGCAGGTCCACCAAGGGAGGGAATAATGGCCATCTTCACCCATGTCACGGTCGGCACCAATGATCTGGCAAAGGCGCGTGCGTTCTACGACAGCGTGCTAGCGCCGCTCGGCTATAAGCGGCTGAAGGATCTTGGCGACCGCGGGTCGTGCTGGGGTGCGACCAGCGAGGAATTCCTGGTGCTGACCCCGGCCGACGGCAAGCCCGCAAACCCTGCTAACGGCGGCACCGTCAGCTTCGCGGCGCCGAGCCGGGCCGCGGTGGCGGCCTTTCACAAAGCGGCTCTCGCGATGGGCGGCACGGATGAAGGTGCGGTGGGCCCGCGCGGCTTCTGGCCCAACGCGTATGCCGGTTATTGCCGCGATCTCGACGGCAACAAGCTCGCTGCCTATTGCACCAAAGCCGAATAGCACGACGCGTCGACGCCTCACAAAAACCGATCGCGACCCAAGCGGTGTCGGCGAAGCCGGGTGCCGGATTTCGCCCCTCGACCCGTTCGCGCGCCTGAGCGGGAGTGATTGGGTCGCCTGCGGCGGTTTTTGTGCGCCGGATGTCGCGGGACAATAAAAACAGGATCACCGATTGAACCGAAGGGGAGAGATAGCGTTCTGCGCGGAAAGCCCGTGAGTCGCGGCATAAGAGATGGCCGGGGATCGGAGATAGTGCAGCTGATCAAACGCGCCCGCTTCTCCGCCAAAGTTCTGATCCTCGGCTCCATCCTGATCCCCGCCATCTTGTTCTTGGCGGTAGCGTGGATCGACTACCGTGCGACGACGGCGCGCGCCCGCGAATACGTCGTCGTCGCCACCAACGCGCTGGCGGAACAGACCAAGGAAGCGCTGCAAACCGCGAGCCTGATCCTCGCCCGCACCCTCGATCGCGTCGACGGGATGGACTGGTCGGCAATCGACAACTCAAGCGAGGTGCACGAATTCTTGGCCAAGATCGCGCGCCAAACGCCGCTGGTGCAGTCGGTCTTTCTCGTCGATCCGCAAGGCTACAATTCAGCCAGCAGCCGCGCCTTCCCGATGCGGCCCTACGACAATCGCGACCGCGACTACTATGTCGAAGCCAAAAAAGGTGACGATCATCTTTATGTGACTGCTGCTTTTCTTGGCAAGATGACCGGGACGCCTGGTTTTACGGTGTCGCGGCCGCGCATGACCGATGGTCATTTCAACGGGGTCGTCGCGGTGACCCTGTCGCCGGCCTATTTCGAGAGCTTTTACCAGGGGATCGCGCTTTCAACGCAGCATGCAAGCGCCGCGCTGGTGCGCACTGACGGTAAGCTGCTGGTGCGGTACCCCGAGCAGAAAGCGGTGGCTCAGGTGCCGGACAGCAGCCCGCTGCTGCGCGCCGCTGCATCCGGCGCACCGGCGGGGGTGTTCTATGGGACGTCAAGCCTGGATCGGAGCTCCAAATTGGCCGCCTTCCGGCGGGTCGACAACCAACCCCTCCTCGCCACCTTCAGTCTTGCCCGTAATTATTATCTTGGCCCGTGGTACACCCATCTCGTTTGGATGGCCGCCTTCGCCTCGCTCACGGCAGTGGCGCTGGTATTGACGAATATCGTCGTGCTGCGAAAAACGTCGCTTGAGGAAGCTCATCTGCGGCGACTTTTGCAGGAAAGCGAACGGCGCAAGGAAGCAGAAGAAGCCGTCCAGCACCTGCAAAAAATGGAAGCGCTCGGGCGATTGAGCGGCGGGGTCGCTCACGATTTCAACAATCTGCTGGCCGCGATCATGGGCGCCCTCGAATTGGCGATGCGGCGTCTCAATGATCCGGTTGGTCTGTCGCGGCTTCTCGCCACCGCGATGCGAGCAGCGGAGCGCGGAGCGCGCTTGACCGCACAAATGCTGGCATTTTCGCGCGACAAGGAAATCTCGCCGCATCCGCTCGACATCAACGCCATTATCCGCGAGTCCGACGGCCTGATCCAACGCACGGTCGAGTCTCTCGTCGAGGTGAGCTACAGCCTTGACGAGCAGCTGTGGCCGGCAATCGGCGACCGGGTGCAATTCGAAGTCGCCCTCCTCAATCTTGCGGGAAATGCGCGCGACGCGATGCCGCTTGGCGGAAAACTCGTCTTTATGACGCGCAACATCGCAACCGGTGCCAGCGCTGCACCCGGCATTCCTCCGGGCGATTACGTACAGATTTCGGTGACCGACACCGGCGAAGGGATGACCGCAGAGACCAAGGCGCGAGCCTTTGATCCGTTTTTCACCACCAAGGGCGTTGGCAAGGGCACCGGCCTCGGTTTGTCTCAGGTCTATGGGTTTGCTGATCAGGTCGGCGGTGTGGTCAGAATCGAGAGCGGTGTCGGGAAGGGTACGACGGTAACGATTTGGCTGCCGCGGGCTCAGCCGGCTGCGGCTGGGCACGACGCATCAGCATCGACCGAGCAGGCATCCGCGCCGCCGCTGAAAATCCTGGTCGTCGACGATGACGAGGCGGTGCGTTCGCTGACCGCGGAAATGCTTACCGAAATGGGCCACAGCGTTGGCACTGTAGAAAATGGTCCGGCGGCGCTGGCACTGCTGTCCACCGGCGCCGAGTTTGACCTTCTGTTGGTAGATTTTGCGATGCCGGTAATGAACGGCGCCCAAGTCGCCGCAGAAGCGATCAAGCAAAGACCGGAACTTTCGATTCTGTTCATGACGGGATACGCCGATGCGGCTGTCCTCAGTTCTTGGGCGGCATCGGGATATCGTATGATCAACAAGCCGTTTAGCGCCGCTGAGCTGGGTGCAGCAATCAGCAATGTTGTTGCAGCGAGTTCACACAACGGCAACGTGGTCTCGTTGCGACGGAATCGGAGCTGATAATCGCAGCGTTCACCGCGGCGGGATACGGCTCGCGCGCCGCAAAGCGCGGTCTCAGCCGGAAGGGATAATGAGCGGGACTAACGCCGACAAAGCGAGCCAGGCCGCCGATATCGCGGCGCCGGCCGAGGGTCGCAAACCAACGATGCGGCGGGACACGCGGGTGTCGGTCGGCGCATTGGCGTTAGGCGCGGCGGCGCTTGGGGCGGCAGCAATAGGCGCGTTGGCGATAGGCGCGTTGGCGGTGGGCGCGGTCGCGCTCGGCACCGTCGCAATCGGCCGGATCGCTCTCGGCCGCGCGAAGCTGCGCGCCGGTGAGATCGACGAACTGCGGATCACGAGATTGACGATCGGAGAATTGCGGGTAGAGCGGGTGCAGATGCCCGAACCGGCCGCTCGACAAAGCGGGGATCCCAGCCGCAGCGGCTAAGGATCAAGCGAGATCCCGAAAGCGCGAAGAGGCAGAAAGACCCAAGATCGAATTTCGAGCCGTAGCGTCTCGTACAGATTTCGGGTCGCCCAAGGCGAGACCCCGCCTGTTCTCGGGATAACTAATGCGAGCTCATCGCCAGCGACAACGAAGTGGTGCTCTCTGTCTCTATGCGATCGGCGGCGTAATGGCAGGCTACCAGGTGCCCCGTCGCGACCTGGTGCAGCGGTGGCGCCAGGCTGCGGCACAGATCGGTTGCTCGCGTACAGCGGCCGTAGAGCGAACAGATTGCCGGGTCGGGGTCGATTGGGCTGCGCGGCTCGCCGGCAAGAGCAATGCGAGTGCTGCGGGCGCCCGGTTTTGGTATCGCCGACAGCAGGGCCTGCGTATAGGGATGGGCGGGTGCGGCGAAAACCTGTTCGGCCTGTCCGCTTTCGATGATCCGGCCGAGATACATGACCAGCACCCGGTCGCACAGCAGCCGCACCACGTTCAGGTCATGGCTGACGAACAGGTAGGAAAGATCGAGCCGCTCTCTCAGCTCCTGCAGCAGCTTGAGGATGACGACCTGAACCGAAACATCGAGAGCGGAAGTAGGCTCGTCGAGGATCAACAGGCGCGGCTCGATCGCAATCGCGCGGGCGATGCCGACTCGCGCTTTCTGTCCGCCCGACAGCTGGTGCGGAAAGCGGCCGAGCAGTTCCGGGGGCAGACCCGTCAGCCGCGCGGCTTCTTCGACGCGAGCCTGCAGCGCAGCACCGCCAAGCCGGCGCAAACGGATCAGCGGATCGGCGATGGCGCGGGCAGCGGTAAAGCGCGGGTTGAGGCTGTCGGTCGCATCCTGGAAGACGATCTGAACCTGTGCCCGCCACCGGCTGCTGCCAAAATTTCGGGCGGGCAGCGTGCCGATTTCCGCGCCGTCGAACCAGATTGCGCCGGCAGTCGGGTCGATCAGCCGGGCGATTAGCCGAACCACGGTCGACTTGCCGCAGCCCGACTCGCCAACCAGCCCGACGGTTTCGCCGCGGCCGATCGTGAAGCTGACGTCGTCGACTGCGTGCAGCAACGCGCGGTGCGCGCCGCGCCGCCAAGGTGCTGCCGGGCGACCCACCGGGTAAAGCTTGCGCAAGCCTCTGACCGCGAGCAGCGGTCCCGGGCCGGGGCTCGGTGCGATGTCGTTCACAGCGGATGCCGGCACGCGATCTGCCGCCCATCGCCGGAGGTAAGTCGCAACAAGGGCGCCTCACGGCAATCCGTTGCCGCTCGCTCACAGCGCTCGACATAGCGGCAGGCCGGCAGATCGGTGCGCCTGAGATCAGGCAGCGCGCCCGGAATTGAGGCCAGCTTATCGAGCCGGGTCGTCTCGCCGGGCGTGGCGGCGATCAGCTTTGCGGTATACGGGTGGCGCGGCGCCGCGAACAGCAGCGGGGTCGGCGCCAGTTCGACGAGGTGGCCGGCATGCATCACCGCGATGCGGCCGCAATACTCCGCGGCAAGAGCGAGATCGTGGGTGATCAGCAGGATCGCCATATCCTGCGAGGCGACCAGTTCGGCGATCAGGTCCATGATCACCGCCTGGGTGGTGATATCGAGGCCGGTGCTCGGCTCATCAGCGATCAGCAATGCCGGTTCGCAGGCCAACGCCATCGCGATCATGATCCGCTGGCACATGCCGCCCGACAATTCGAAGGGGTAAGCGGCAGCGCGCCGCTCCGGGTCGGGAATGCGCACCTTTGCCAACATCTCGATGGCGCGGCGTGGCGCTTGTGCCGCGGTCACGTTGCCGTGCTGCAGCAGGATGTCGGCGATCTGCTTGCCGACCGGGCGGATCGGATTGAGGGCGGTGCGCGGGTTCTGGAAGATGATCGCCAGCTCGCGGCCGCGGATTTCGCCCATCGCTTTGTCGCCGGCGGTCAGCAGATCGAGACCGCCGAACGTAATGCGGCCGGAGGTGATCCGCGCGGCGGCGTCGAGAATGCCCATGATCGCGTAAGCGGTGACCGACTTGCCCGAACCGCTTTCACCGACCAACGCCATCATCTCGCCGCGCCGCACCTCGAACCCGATGCCGTCAAGCGCCTGCACGGTGCCGCTGCGGGTATGGAATTCGACCCGCAAATCCTCGACCGCCAACAACGGCACGGTCCGATGCTCGGGTATTGCGCTTCGGTTCATCGTCGCGCCGTCAGGTTCGCCGCAACGGGTCGACGATGTCGCGCAAGCCATCGCCCATCAGATTGAAGCAGAACACCGCGGCCATCAGCACAAGCCCCGGGAACAGCGCCACCCACCACTCGCCCGAGATGATATTGCTGGCGCCCTCGGCGACCATGATGCCCCATTCGGCAGTGGGCGGCCGCACGCCGAGACCGATGAACGAAAGCCCGGCGGCGTTCAGGATCGCATAGCCCAAGGTCAGCGACACTTGCACCATCATCAGCGGCAGGATATTCGGCAGCAGCTGCGTCAACACGATCCGCGCCTCGCCATTGCCGCACAGCCGCGCTGCCTCGATAAAACCGGCATTGCGCCGGATGTTGGCCTCAGCCCGGGTTAAGCGGGCGTAGATCGGCAAGTTTATGATTGCGGTGGCATAGACGATATTGGCGACACTATTCCCGAGTGCGGCAACGATACCCATCGCCAGCACGAATAACGGGAACGCCATAATCGTATCGACGGCGCGGCCAATGATCCGATCCGGCCACCCACCGCAATAGCCGGCGGTCAGACCGAGCAGTGTGCCGCCGGAAAAGGCGAGCGCCACGGCGACGATCGCCATCCCGAGATCAAGCCGCGTCGCCACGACGACGCGCGAAAAGATATCCCGGCCGAGTTGGTCGGTGCCAAACCAATGTGCCAGCGATGGCGGGGTCAGCGCCTGCGCGGTATCGCTGGCGAGCGGACTATAAGGCACGATTGCGGGACCGAGTGCGGCGACCACCACAAAGACCAGAAACAATGCGAAGGCAAAGCCGGTGATCGGGTTCTCGCCAAGCACGTACCCGGCATGCCGCAATGTTCCGTTGAGGGCTATAGCGGTCATGCTTCGAGCCGCACCCGCGGGTCGATCAGCCCGTAAGCCAGATCGATGCCAAGGTTCAGCAGCACGTAGAGTAACGCCATGACCAGCACAAAACCCTGGACCGGCGCGTAATCCGAGGCAATCAACGCCTCGACCGCGTAGGAACCGATGCCGGGCCAAGCAAATACCTTCTCGACCAGCACATTGGCGCCGAGCATGAACGAGAACACCATTCCAAGCGTGGTAACGACCGGGAGCAAGGCATTGCGCAGGGCATAGCCGTAAACGATCCGACGATGCGCGAGGCCGCTGGCGCGCGCGGTGCGGATGAACTCGCTGCCCAATGCCGCCAGCATCGACGCCCGGGTGATCCTTGCCAATGGCGCCAGCGAAAAGATCGCCATCGTCGCCGCCGGCAAGATCAACTGGCCCAATGCCGCACGAAACGTCGCGAAATCGCCGGCGGCGAGGCTATCGATAAGATAAAAGCCGGTCCAATGCGGCGGTGGCGTCGAATAGACATCGAGTCGGCCAAGCGGCGCCGGCGCCAGCCCCGCCAAATAATAAAACACATAGACCAACAGCAGGCCGGTGAAGAAGGTCGGCAGCGACACGCCGGCGGTGGTGACGATGCGACAGGCATGATCGACCAGGGAGCCGGGGCGCAATGCCGCCATAATGCCGAGCGGTACGGCGATCCCGACTGCAAGAATCAAGGCGGACAATGTCAGTTCGGCCGATGCCGGAAGTCGCGTCGCCAATTCGCTGAGCACGGGCTGTCCGGTACTGAGCGACGTGCCGAGATCGCCGTGTGCCAGATGGCGCAGATAGTCGACGAACTGCACCGGCAGGCTGCGGTCGAAGCCCATCAGGTGACGGATTTCGGCGATCGCTTGCTGGGTCGCCGCGGGGCCGGCAAAGTACACTGCGGGATCGCCCGGCAATGCCCGGGTCAACAGAAAGGTCACAATGATCACGCCGGCGACGCTCGGCAACGCCGTGGCGAGGCGACGCAGCACCAGCATGTCAGTGCATCATCAGCATCCACAATACCGGATCATCCCAAATGCTGTCATACTGGGGCTGATCTTCCGGCGGTGTCTGCGGACCGCCGCCCCCGCCGGGTGGCTCGCGGCGCGGGCCATTGAACGCCTCCAGCAAACGGCGCGCCCTCAATAAGGCCGTCGCAGCCATTCCCGATAGCGCGGCGCTGATGCCGATCCCGCGTGCCCGATCCAGGGGCGGTGCTAATTCGGGCCATCCGTCGATCGCAGATGCCGTTTGATAATTCACGGTCATGTCGATTGCCTCCTGTTACGTTTTCGCCAATTGGCGGTAGTCCAGCTGTCGGTGGAACCAATAGCGGTAACCGGTGACGTTCTTTTGCATTGCCACGTCGAGATAGGGCTGAAACAACAAAATGCGTGGCGTCTCGGTGAACGCGAGTTGAATAAAACCGAGGATTTCCTCTTTGTATTTCTTCGGGTCGGTCTCGAACCGGGCGGCATCGATCAGCTTGTCCATTGCCGGGTTCTGGTAGGACATCGTATTGAAAATCGAGTTCTGGCCGTGGTAGTTCCAGAAAAAGAAATATTCGGGATAGTTGAGCCAGCCGCCAAAAACATTGGCGCTGAACGGCAATGTCTTTTTCGAAAATTCGGCGCGCCAGTTGGCGCCGGGTATTTTGTTGAGAGTGACCTTGATGCCGATCTGGCCGAGGCTCTCCTGCACCAACTCGCAGATCGGCTCATTGATCACGGCGGCGCCAAGGTCGAACGACAACGTCGTCTCAAAGCCGTTGGGCAGTCCAGCCTCGCCCAGAAGCTGTTTTGCCTTGGCGAGATCGGTGACATAGGGGCTCGGCTGCGGCCATACCGCCTCGGTGACTTCGCTCGGGCCACCAAACATCGGCTTGCCGCGGCCAAACATCGCCGCGTCCATAATCTTTTGATAAGGGATCGCGTAAGCAACCGCCTGCCGCACCTTGACGTTGTCGAACGGCTTCATCTTTACGTTCATGTCGAGATATTGGATCGCGTTCTCGATCGGTGTCCCGACGATGTGCAGCTTGTTTTCTTTCTCCATCTCGGAGACGTCCTTGGGCGGCAGATCGACCGAGATGTCGGCGTCGCCGCGCTCCATCAATGCCCGGCGGGTGCCGGCCGACGGCACGGTTCGCCAGATCACCCGCTCGATTTTTGGCAATGGGCCGGATTTCCAGCCATCGAAGCGGCGAAAGATTATTTCCTGACCGGGTGTCCACTTTTCGAGCTGAAATGCGCCGCCGCCGGCCTCGGCGTTTTTCAGCCATTCCATCGCCCACGGATCCTTGTCGGTGGCGTGTTTTTTGGCGAGCCCGGAGTTGATGACGATCGGCGTCGGCACCGCCAAATCGGGAAAGGTCAGCCGGTCCTTGCGCAGAAAATCGATGCGGAAGGTGTGGTCGTCGACGACCACGAACTGATCCCGCTTTTCCAGCGAGCCGGCTTTGAACTGGAAGGTCGGGACGCCGCCGACGGTCACCGCGCGATCAAACGACCATTTGACATCATTGGCGGTGATCGGCGTGCCGTCGTGAAAGGTCGCGTCTTTGCGCAGTTTGAAGGTTACCGACATGTCGCGGAGATCCCACGACTCGGCAAGTTCAGGCTCGAACTTGGTGTAGTCGTAGTGATCGTTGCCGTTTTCGTCTTTTTTGACGCCGTAGGTCAGCAAACGATCGTAGGTATTCCACGACGCTTCGTAGCCCGGCCGGTTGGTGCCGACGCCCATAATGTCGAGATTGTTGGGGCCGCTCTCGGACAGCGTCAGCAACGTCCCTTTGCGGCTTTGCGCGGCGGCCGGCCGAATGTATGCAGCGGCAATTGCTCCTGCCGCCGCCGTTGTCGCACCCTTTAGAAACGCGCGCCGCTTCATGCTGCCACCTACCCGTTTGGCGATAACCCCAGCAAATGCTGTGCCAGCGGCGATGCCGCGTTTCGTGTCCAACCGAGTTGTGAGATTTACCCAGCCACAGGCCGCTGATTGCGGCTCGGCGATCGCAAATTGCTGCCTCGATGCACACGACTTGCGGCCGGCCCAAAACACCAGACGTCGGTTGTTACTGGATTGCAGCCGGCTCCAAGCAGCGGCCACGTATTGAATGAAAACCATTACCAGACTGCTTTCCCGGCGAAAGCCGGGACCCATCGATACACCTGCTGAGCACCGGAAAGGTGGACCCCGGCTTTCGCCGGGGCAGCGTTTTACTCCATTGCGCTTAAGGCGATTTGTTTCCGTTCGATTGGCCGGAAAGCGGCTTGGATATCAGCTATTGGCGCGCCCGTGCGCACAAGGGATTGTCGATAGCGGCTTATCCTGGCCCGCTGCGCGACGCGATAAAGGCGGGGCGGCTTATTCCGCCGCCAAGAGCATTTCCGGATGGCGCGCCTGATGCAGAGTCTCTTCGTATGCCTCCAGCCAGGGCTGAGCTTCGGGGGCGATCAGATCACCCGAGCGGATGGTGCTGCTGATTTCCGGGTTGTCCACCAGTGGCGGGATGATGCCATGGTCGCGCAAAGCCCGGGCGGCGTCGATCAGGCGTCGTCGCGTTACCACGATCATGCGGTCGCTCGGCGCCAGATGTTCGAGCGTCCGGTCGGAGATTTCGCCCATGCTCACTGTAACTGCCGAATCCTGCGGGAAGACCCCGTCAATCCCGGTGTAGCTGATCGTGCGCTGGGCTTCGCGATCGATCAGGTAATCGTTCGCGGAGTTTGCGACCGGACGCCAGCGCCCGAACCAGTCGCTGGTGTTCGGCAGGGTCTCGGTACTGCGGGCGAGAAGCGGCAGCGGCTTGCCGGTCTTGTCGAGGCTGAGCACCGGGGTCTTGCGTTTCCAGTTGAACTGGAACGACATCACGTGAGTGTCGTCCATCGGGACCCACGCCTGCGCCAGAATGTTGTCGGTCAGTGGTCCGTTCGGGAACAAGGTCCAGAACGGCATCGCGTAATGCGCAAAGCGATAATAGAGGTGACCCGGCGCTGACGGGCGATAGGCCGCGTACATCGCGCCCCAATCGGTCGGCTTGACGTGGTAGCGCGGCGCGCGGTCGATCAGCTGAAACCGTTCGAGATGGTTCGGGTCGATGTCGTCGAGCTCGACCTTGCCGGTATGCAGAAAGCTGAAATGCGATGTGTCGATATCGCCTTCCAAGGCTTGCAGCCAATTGCATTCGCGCATCACGCAGGAGATGTTGATCTCCTCGGCCGGGCATAAGGTCGCCTCGATCGCCGGCAGCGGCGGTGCAATCGCGCGTTCGCCCATATAGACATAGACCACCCCGCCGCGCTCAGTGACCTGATACGATTTTGCTTTGACTTTCTGGCGGAAATCCTGATCGGCCGGCAGATTGGGCATGTCGAGGCAATTGCCCGAGGTGTCGAACTTCCAGCCGTGATAGACGCAGCGCAACCCGCCCTCCTCATTGCGCCCAAAGAACAGTGAGGCGCAGCGATGCGGACAGCGGTGATCGAGAACGCCGATCCGGCCGTTGCTGTCGCGAAAGGCGATCAGCTTTTCACCCAATAGCATCAGGCGGAGCGGGTCGCCGTCGGTCTGCAGTTCCGAAGATAGACAGGCGGGCAACCAGTATTGGCGCATCAGATCGCCCATCGGTGTTCCCGGGCCGATCTGCGTCAGCAATTCGTTTTCGCTCCGAGTGGTCATGGGGGTGTTCCTCTGCGCGGGAGGGGGAATTCGGTCAGCGAGGATTTCGCCGACCCGCCATGGACGCCCGTCCTAGAGCTCGCGCCGATTTCCCCGCTCAGGATGACCCAGCAATCGGCGTGCCAGAGCTGCGAGTGCGGTTAGGGCTGTTGATCGAGCCGTGTGCGGAGGTCCCGTTGCCCATCCGCGCATCACATGCACGAGCCGCGAGCGCCGCGCTCGATGACGCTCCGCCGGTGGCGGAGTATGGCCGACCCGGCAACTGATCCCCGTCGCTGGGTTTCGGGGCGATGCGGTAAGCGATATCCTGGCCGGCGGCAACAGCGATCGAGGAGTATCGCAATGGCATCGTTTCCGCTGGTCTCGGCGACGGGCATGCTGGGCTCAGGATTTCGCGCGGAATCGCTCGACAAGGCGATTTCGCTCGGAGCCCGAATGATCGGCTGCGATGCCGGCAGCACCGACCCCGGCCCGGGTCCGCTCGCCACCGGCATCTGCATGTTCTCGGCGGCGGCGGTCAAGCGCGACACCGAGATCATGATGACCCGCGCCGTCAAAGCCGGCATCCCGCTGATCATTGGCTCGGCCGGAACATCGGGTTCGGATGCCGGGCTCGCCTGGATGGTCGAGATCGTGCGTGAGATTGCCCGCGAGCAAGATCTCCACTGCAAGCTCGCCGTTATTCACTCGGAATTGTCGCCGGAGGTGGTCCGCCGGCACCTGCACGATGGTCGTGCCCGCGCCTTGCCGCCCTCAGCGCCGCTGACCGAGGCCGATATCGACGCGGCGACCCACATCGTCGGCATGATGGGGGTCGAACCCATTCAGCAGGCGCTAAGATCGGGTGCGCAAATCGTCGTTGGCGGCCGCAGCAGCGACACCTCGATCTTTGCCGCATTGCCATTGCTCGAGGGCTACGACCCTGCCGTCGTGTGGCACATGGCCAAGATCCTCGAATGCGGCGCCGCCGCGGTCGCGGTGCGGACCGCCCCCGACTGCATGATGGCGGTGTTGCACGAGGACAGCTTCGACGTCTTTCCGCTGCGCGAGGATTATCACTGCACCCCGCAGAGTGTGGCCTCGCACACGCTTTACGAGAATGCCGACCCGTTCGAGCTGAAGGAGCCATCGGGCACTCCTGCGGACCGATAAGGCGCGGTATCAGGCGATCTCCGATCGTGCTGTGCGGGTTTCCGGGTCTGAGTTCGTGCGCGACCCGGAATACACGATCAAATTGGAAGGGGTGCGCCAGGTCGGTTATTCGACGATTGTGATGGGCGGGGTCCGCGACCCCTATATCCTGGCGCAGATCGATAGCTGGCTGGCGCAGCTCAACGACAACATCAGGACCCGCATCAAGAACACGGTCGGCGACCGGCCGTATGAGATCGTGACCCGGGTTTATGGCCGCGACGGTGTCATGGGCGCGCTCGAGCCGCAGCGCGGTAGAACGGAGAACGGCTGGGTCGGCGGCCACGAGGCCTTTATCCTGTGGGACGTGATCAGCCCCTCGCAGGAACTGTCGCGCTCGATTGCGACCAGCCTCTCGCACATGGCCGTGCACAACCCGATCCCCAAATGGCACGGGCTGATCTCAGGCGTGGCCTTTCCCTATTCCCCACCAGAGATCGATCGTGGCCCGGTCTACGAGTTCCACCTGAACCATGTACTGGTGCCAGAGAGCCCGACCTCGCTGTTCCGCACCGAATACGAGGAGCTGTGATCATGGCGACGCTTGGAGATCTCGCAAAACTGGTGCGGTCGAAAAACGCCGGCCCGTTCTGGCTGACCATCGACATCATGTTTGATGACGCGCAGGACTACCGGCGCGCCCGCGACGCCGAAATCGTCAACCGCGCTGCCATCGCCCGCCTCTACAACCGCAACCCAGCTGACATCATCGTCGTCAATCACGACACGGCATTGGCGATCAAGGTCAGCTTCCCCCGCCCACAAAGCTCCGGCTCCAAGCTCGACAGCGACGTCTATGGCGGCCAGCAATACGCCCCACTGCTAGGACTCGAAATCCCTGGCTGACCGCCCGAACGGATGAGGAGCTTCGCGCCGATTTCGGCCGTGCGATCGAGAGTGACGGAAACGCGCGATTCCGCGCTTGCTTGACGCGCCTATTCGCGGGCTGCAAGAAACCGCCATGACGCAGGATGCCCATGATGGAGAGCTTGCCGCCGATCCTCGCCGGCAAGGATTACGACGCGGCATCCGTATTCGAGCCGGCCAATCTGCTGCGCGAGGCCCGCCGACAAAAGGTGGTCCCCGAGATCCCCGTGCCCGAGATCTGCGTGCTCGATCCCGACGGCGACATTCTGCGCGCGTTACAGCGCACCGGGCGCGCCGCGCGGTCTCCCGGCTGGGCCTGCTATCACACCGAGCTCTACGAATTCGACCACGAAGGCGAGCGGTTCGGGATAATCGGCCGCGCGGTCGGCGCCTCGTTTGCGGTCTTGCTCGCCGAAGAGCTGTTCGTCTCCGGTTGCCGCTTTCTGGTCAGCGTGACCTCGGCGGGGCAGATCCACCCGCGCGGCGAAAGTCCCTATTTCGTGCTGATCGACCGCGCCTTGCGTGACGAGGGCACGAGCTACCATTACCTGCCGCCGGCCGAATTCGCCGAGGCCGATCGCCTGCTCGCCGCAGCCACGATGCGCACCTTGCAAGACATCGGGGAGACAGTCTATCGCGGCGCCACCTGGACCACAGACGCCCCCTTTCGCGAGACTGCAGCGGCGATCGAGCGGGCGCGCGATCACGGCATTCTCGCCGTCGAGATGGAGGCGGCGGCGCTTTATGCCTTTGCGACGGCGCGCGGCAAGCCGGTGCTGTGCTTCGCCCACGTAACAAACCAGATGGCGATAGCAGACGGCGATTTCGAAAAGGGTGAGGACAACGGCAGCGCCGCCGCGCTTGCCGTCATCGCCGCCGCAGCTCGCAGCTGGCGGACGGTCGACAAGCCAATCTGAGCGCAGCATCCCGGCGGAATAATGCAGGCGGCCATCTAGGGCCGCTCGCCGTTCCCGCCAGCCTGATTTATGGTGCTGGCGCCGGCAACGACAGCCCATTACGTCGACTTTCCCGCCGGATGAAAGAACAGCGCACGATGACGCCGAACCCGTTGACCGACTTCGCCCACTTCATGCTGCGACCGGGATGGCCGACCTACGTCTTCTGGGTACTGCTCATCGCCAGCATCGCAACCGCGGCTTATGTCCTCGCGACAATGCCCGAGCAGCGGCGCGTTGTTCATATTGGCAATTGGGCCTGCCGCGTCGTGATCGGCGGGATGTGGTGGCAGCAGACGCTGTGGAAATTGCCGCCCTATTACACCGAGGATGGCAAACCCTCCGGCACAAACGAGCTCGCCCATTATATGACGGTCGAGGGAAAAGCGGCCGCGATCCCGTGGATGAAGGATTTCGTCAACAACGTGGTCTTGCCGCATTTCTCCCTGTTTGCGCCAATTGTCTACATCGCCGAAGCGCTGACCGCGGTGTCGCTGATCCTGGGTCTGTTCGTCCGCCTGTGGGGCGTGATCGGCGCGCTGCAATTCCTCAATCTATGGCTCGGCCTTTACAACGACTGGTACGAGTGGCCGTGGACCTACTTTTTCGCGTTCGTTCTTATGGTCATCTTCGCATTGCACCAGTACGGCCGCAGCCTCGGCCTCGATGCGATCCTCATTGCGCAGCGGCCGCGCAGCCGGCTGCTCGATTGGGTAAGCTGAGCTGCCGGGAACGCTTGGGATGCGCGACCGCGACGCCGAAATCGTCAACCGCGCCGCTATCTCCCGCCTCTACAACCGCAACCCGTCGACATCATCGTCCTCAACCACTGATCCGCAGTGGCGATTAAGGTGAGCTTGCCGCGCCCGCAATGCTCCGGCTCCAAGCACGACAGCGACATCTACGGCGGCCAGCAATACGCCCCGCTGCTCGCACTGCAGGTGCCGGGCTGACCGGCAGGTTCATCGGTCTGCAATCGGTTCTGTTCTGTCCTCTGTCGCGGAAACCCAAACAGCGCTCAACCAAACCGCGAGGGCAGGCGGTACGCCAAATTCCCATCTGCCTTTGGGCGACGCCACGATACCCGGCGCCAAGAACTGCACGTAGTCGCCGCGGGAGAAGCTCGGGCCAAGCTGAAACCGACTGCCATCCCCGCCGGAATACGCAGATGCTCAAGGGCAACGTAAAAATCTCTATGGTTCTTTCATATCAGCCATGCTATTTCTGCAGAGCGCGCCAGACGGAGCAAATCCGCAGCAAGCGCACGAAAGGGAGAGCGCGCCGAGGGTGACGCGGGTTGCCGACGAGAGGCTCGCGTCTGGGAGGCGAGAATGACACGACAACCGACGGCAGCGGGTCCTAGCGCGGGGCGAAAGCGCAGAAAAGCCCGCAACACAGAGAAGCCCGCAACATATGGCAAATCGCGATGGTCGGTCAGGACGAACGGTCAGGCGCAGACTGCGGGTCCCGCGAGGCCCGCTTTGCGAGAAAGTCATGCCGATAAGCGATCCCGCAGGGATCGTGCCCAAAGAGGACAACGGCGACGATCACGCCACGGTCTTTTTGGGATGGCCAAGGATCTTTCCTGGCATCTAGCTTAGGTCGCATGGCCTCAAAGGACCAACGGGCGAGCAAAAAACCAATGCCGCCCGAATTTGGAACAGGAGCAACACGTCGATCCGGTGGCATCTCGTGCGGTGCCGGAATCTGCGAGGCATAAACCACAGCAACGTGAAGCAACTTGAGTCGATCGCACAATAACGCGACACGCCAGCCTCGCCCGTTTTGCGGTCCCGCATTGTCCCCCGGATTCGACAATCTGGGAGGTTCATCATGGCAGAAATCCGCCCCTTCGCCCGGTCGTCGACCGCCGCCGGGTTTATGCTCGGGCGCAAGCTCGACAACATCCCGTTCAGCCCCTACCACCTCGCGATCCTAGCGGTCCTGGGGTTCATCGGTTTTGTCGAAGGCTACGATCTGTCGATCACCGGCTCGCTGCTCGTCTTGGCGAAGCATCCGCTCCACCTGACCCCAGCCGACATCCGTTTTGTCGCCGTCGCTTCGACCCTGATGGCCGTCGTCGGCGGTTTCACCGCGTCGGCGATGTCAGACCACTGGAGCCGCAAGCTGGTCATGCAAATTGGCGTGATCGCGACGACCTTTTTCACATTGTTGATCCCGCTGGTGCAAACCGCCGAACAGCTGATCATCATCCGCTTGCTGACCGGGCTGGGCGGTGGCTTTGCGGTTTCGGCGGCGTTTCCGATCGCCGCCGAGCTGATGCCGGCGCAGCACCGCCGCACCTACGCCGGGGTCTACGAGATGTTGCTGGCGGCCTCGTTTACCGCGGTGTTGTTGGTCAGCTTCCTGCTCGCCGGCAATCCGAACGCGTTTCGGCTGATGGCCTTACCGGGCGGGCTCATGGTGTTCATCGCCCCGGCACTGATCCATTTTGTAATCCCCGAGAGCCCGCGCTGGCATCTGCGCCGCGGCCGCGTCGAGGCGGCAGTCGACACCGTCAATCGGATCATCTCGCGAGCCGGCAACCGCGTGCCGCCATTGTCGGTCGAGGCGCTTGGTGATGACGGCGGGACGACCCGCGAAACACTGCCACCCTATTGGGCTTTGTTTCGTCCGGGCCAGCTGCGCTGGACCGTGGTCGGAATCCTCAGCAGCATGTTCGCCGGCATTGCCGCTCTGTTGATCCACATATTGCTGCCAAAGGCGCTGGTCGATCAGGGTGCGGCGGTGTCGCTGAGCTTCGGCCTGGCCACGATCATCTACGCGGCGAGCATCCCGGGCAAAGCCTTCACCGCCTACCTGATGGAGATCATCGGACGGCGCTGGACAATTTTCTATGCCCTCGCCGGATCGCTGCCCGGTGTGTTCCTGATGATGATGGCGCACCGTGCCGGGACCCATGCGAGCATCGTGATGCTGACGGGCGGGCTGATCACCGGTTTCACCGTGCTGTCTTCCTTTAGCGCCACCCGCGTTTATCTGTCCGAGCAGTTCCCGACGGCATTGCGCGGGCGCGGCCACATCTTCGGCGAGTTGTTCGGGCGTATCTTCGCCGGAGTTTTGGCGCCGTTCTTTATGGCCCCGCACACCGGCTCGCCAACGATATTCTTCGGCACGATCCTTGTGGTCGTGGCGGTCGGCGCCTTCATCCCGCTGATCTTCGGCCGCGAAACCGTCGGCCAGCTCGAAACCGTCACCGAAGGCGCCCCGGCACTCGCCTGATCACATACCGCTGATGCCAGAAATATCGTCGGTTTCCGGCGCTAGTCTAGTTGTACGGCTCATGGTCCAGGGCCGTCTCATACCTCCGACCGGCGATGCGCGGTGTGCCAGTCGGCGGCGCGGGGGATCGGCAGGCCGAGATTGGCGCGCAGGGTCGGGCCTTCGTATTCTTTGTGGAAGAGGCCGCGGCGCTGCAGTTCCGGCACCAGCAGCCGCACGACATCGTCATAGGCGCCGGGCATATTGGTCGCCGCCAATACGAAGCCGTCGCAGGCCGGCGCGGTAAACCATTCCTCCATCTGGTCGGCGACTTGCTTGGGATTGCCGCAGAACATCGGGTGCTCCTTGACCGTGCCGCGGCCGGAAATTGTGATGAAGTCGCGCACCGTCGGATTTCGTCTTGCCGGAGTGCCGGATTACGCGGTCGCGAAAGCCTTGAAACGAGAACTCGGCGAGTTCCTCGTCGCTGAACGGCTCATCGATCGGCTTCTTGGCGAAATCGTAGTTCAGCACTTCGGAGAGCAGCACCAGGGCATCCACGTCGCGCGCCGTCGCTTCGATAATCGCGCGCTTTTCCTGCGCCGCCGTCTCGCTTTCACCGACGCACACATAACAGGCGGGCGCCACGCGCACCGTGGCGGGATCGCGGCCGATGGCGGCAACAGCGGCCTTTAATGCCGCATATTCGCGGATGCCGTCCTGCAGATTGTGGAAGATCACAAAGACGAGATCGGCCCATTTCGCGGCAAAAGACTGACCGCGGCCGGATTGTCCCGCTTGGATCAGCACCGGCTGCCCCTGCGGCGAGCGTGGCACGCTGAACGGGCCGCGTGATTGAAAATACCGGCCGACATGATCGAGCCGATGCACCTTGGCGGGATCGGCAAAGCGGTTACTCGACTTGTCCAGGATCAGCGCGTCGTCTTCCCAGGTGTTCCAGTGCCCGAGCACCACCTCCATGAACTCATCGGCTCGGTCATAGCGGTCGTCATGCGCCATGTGCTCGCCGCCGCCGAAATTCGCAGCCTCGGCCCTGTTCAGTGACGTCACGATGTTCCAGGCGGCGCGGCCCTTCAGCATCAGATCCATCGTCGCGAAAACGCGCGCGACGTGGTACGGCTCGTAATAGGTCGTGGAGTAGGTGGCGCCCAGCCCCAGCCGCTGCGTCGCCATTCCCATCGCCATGATGATTGTGCAGGGATCGAGCTTTACCGCGCGCACGCCGGCAGCAATCGCCTCGGCATGATCGCCAGTATAGATATCGGGCAATGCCAGGCGGTCATCAAAGAACGCCATCTGGATTTTGCCGTCCTCCAAGGTGCGGGCAATGCGCTGGTAGTACTCCGGTGTCAGAAAATCCGGCATCGTCGCCGGGTGGCGCCACGACCCGGGCAAATTGGAGCAGTTCTGGGCTTGCAGAAAAGCGATCAGCGTCATCATGCGGTTCTGCGAAGCCATAGGATCAGTCTCCAGTTATCGGCGTCGACGGGGATAGCGTAATCCACTGGCGGCCCGCTAAATCACCATTGCAGGCGTCAAGCTCCAGTCTGACTTTCAAATTAAATGCGGTCTTAATACCGGATTGGGTAGCAGTATACGCCGTAACCTTCTCCGCCTACGGGGAGGAAAGGGTGGGGAGTGCGAGGCGGAAGATTATTCTGCGGCATCCCTGGTCTCGGCGCCGAACACATTGTAGGTCTGCTTCTGATACCGGATCATGTAGTCGGTGTAATAGGTCGTGGGATACTTTGGCGGCCGGTCCGGCCCGACGCAGGTCGGCACAGCGGCGATCGGCCAATCGATATTGCTGTCGCAGAAAAAAGCGAGGGCGTAGCGCTCGCCGCCAGAATGGTTGACGGCGCGGTGCGGGGTGGCAAGGAAATAGTCGTTGGTCCAGCGCTGCAATAATTGCCCGCCATTGACGACATAGGCATCCGGAATGGCCGGCGCGTCGATCCACTGGCCCTTTTGCGTACGGATAGAGAGACCCGGCACGTCATTGGGGGCCAACAGTGTCAGAAAACTGGTATCGGTATGCGGTGCGATGCCGAATTCGTCGTTTGGGCGGCCGGCCTGCGGCGGGTAGTGCGTCATCCGCAATTTGTATTGCGGCTCGTTGAACGGCTGATCGAAATAATCCGCCGGCAGGTCCAGGGCGCGCGCGTATAGCCGGACCAATTGCTGCACCAGCCGCTCCATCGTGTCGCAATACTCGACGATGATGTCGCGGAATCCCGGCAACCCGGACGGCCAGCGATTGGCGCTGCGAAAGCGTCGATCAGCCACTACGTCGGGATGGTCGCTCGGCAGGTCGCGCGCCACAAACAGGGCTTCGTTAAGATTTGGCTTGGTGACGGTCTCGACGGTCGAGGTCCGTAATGTGTCGCCCTTCATCGGCAGGTACCCGACATTGTGTTTGTCGAGTTTGATCTCGAGCTTGGTTTCGAGCGGCTGCGCGTGGAACCGCGCGACTTGTTGATAGACTTCGCGGATCAGCCGTGGGGGGACGCCGTGATTGACGACGAAGTAAAAGCCGATTTCGGTCAGCGCATACCGAAGCTCACCGGCCGTGCGATCGATCGCCCCGGGGACGCCGGCCAGGTAAGGGCCCAGATCGATGACCGGAATGATCTCTTTGTCAGCCACGCCACACTCCTGCTTGCCCGCCGCACGATAACGCCGCGAAAGCATTGCGGGCTAGCGCCGCGGCGGCGGAGGCCGCTTCGGAAGGCTGGAATAGTGATTTTGGGCACGGGGCCCCCTTCCGAGCGCGGCGCCGACGGCCGCTAGAGGATGCTAGAATTGGTGAGCTGCCCGGCCGCTTCGGCGCGAAGTCACTCCATTGACCGATCCGGGCAAAACCCACAGGGCGCCACAGCGAGAGCGGTATCGTGCGTTAGGGCGGATCGCGGCAACGATATCGGTTATGCTCCAACGCAAGTCAGAGGACGCTGCCGCGCTCCGCAAGCACACGGAACAGCCACACCCGCATGAATGCTTCCCGCCCCCGGTCGCTGGCATCGCTGTACATCGCCGGGCCGTTCAGCATGGGTTACGTCGACTTTTATACCTTCCTGATGCCCCTTTACGGATTGTCGCTGGGGCTTGATGCCTCCAAGGTCGGCATCCTTGTCGGCGCCCGATCGCTCGTCGCGATGTTTCTGTCGATCCATATCGGCGTTCTGATGGACCGGTTCGGCACGCGCAAGGTCACGCTGCGTCTTTGTCTGGACAGGCATGGCTTTGGCGCCGCTGTTTCCGTTGGTGCCGTGGTTCTGGGCCTTGTTGCTGCTGCAGTTGATCAACGGCGCCGCTGTGTCATTCGCTTGGTCGGGCGCACAGACCCTGATCGCCCAACTCACCGAGGGGGACGCACGATATCTCGGCCGGTTCACATTTTTCGCTCGGCTCGGTTCGACAACCGCCCCGCTCCTTGGCGGCGCGGTCTGGGATTTCGGCGGCGCGTGGCCCGCCTACCTGGTTGGCGTCGCATGGGGCGGCGTGCTGACCTTAGCGCTGCTGTGCACCCCGGAGGCGAAATTTTACGCGCCGCCACGCTACGCTGGAGCGAGCCGAGCGAGATTCCGCGCCCGCGACGCCTGGCCGCGGCGATCGGATTACGTGAGCTCGATCATGCTCATCGCGATCCCGGCTATTGCGCTGTCAATGGCGATCATGTCGATGCGCAACACGACATACAGCATTCAGACCTCGGTCTATGTCGTTTACCTCCACCGAGTGGGACTGGTTGGCACGACGATCGGCATTCTGTTTGCAGCCGCCGAGATTGCGAGCGGGTTTGGTGCGCTCTTCGCCGGGCGGGCGATGCGTCTCGGCGACGCGCAGCGCACGATGCTGAGCGGCACCGCACTGTCGATCCTGCTGATCGCAACGACACCGTTGTTGGGCGGCATCTTTGGGCTTCTATTGTTATTCCAAATCGTCCGTGGCTGGCTCGAAGGGGTGATCCAGCCGGTCGTCCTGTCGGTGCAAGCGCAGGCAGTTGGCCGCCATCAGCAGGGCGCGGTCGTCGGTCTGCGTCAGACCGGCCAGCGCCTTACCTCGATCATGATCCCCCCGCTGATGGGCGGGATCGCCGATCGCTGGGGTGTCAGCGAAAGCTTTTTCATCCTCGGTGGGCTTATGCTGCTGTTGTGCGCGCCGCTCGCGCTGGTCATTCGTCGCATCGGGCGGCTTCGTTCGACGGGCGAGGGCTCGGCCAGCTGAGCCGCCTGCGCGCGCGTAGGCTTCGCGGGCACCGGCGCGATGACGGCGCGGCTGGCGTAAGGCTTGCTGAGGGGGCGAGATCTAAGAGACGCGTTGCTGCTAAGCAGGCGATCTGGCGAGGTCGATGGCGAATCTGCCAACCAGAATGCTGATGGTTGTCGTGGGGGCCGGGATCTATCTTGGGCTCGCGATTCTCGGCCGAGGCGGCATCGCGGCTTTCTTTTCGCAGCCGGCGCTGACCGCGTTGACGGCTGTCTTCGCCGTACTGTGCGCCGCTGCGCCGTTTGCCGGCGGAAACCTGAGTTCCGGAGTCCGCGAGGACCGCGAGAACCGCTGGGTCATCGCCGTTTTCTCCCTGATCGGGCTGCTCCAGGCTTTTCTGCCGGCATGGTCGGACCGGAAGGGGATCTGGATCATCGACGGCGATGCTGTCCGTTGGCTCGGGGTGATCCTGTTTGCCGCCGGTGGCGCGCTGCGCATCTGGCCGGTCTTCGTGCTCGGCAACCGATTTAGCGGGCTGGTTGCAATCCAACCCGGACATACGCTCGTCACAAGCGGCATTTATCGCATCATCCGCCACCCGAGCTATCTTGGACTGCTCGTCGCTTCGCTGGGTTGGGGGCTCGCCTTTCGGTCGGGTGTCGGCGTGCTCCTCGCAGCCCTCCTGATCCCGCCGCTGGTCGCCCGCATCCAGGCGGAGGAGCGCCTGCTGCGGTCGGAGTTCGGCGCCGAATACGACGCCTATCGTGGGCGAACATCGCGGTTGATCCCGGGCCTCTATTAAATCTTCAGCCTCTTTGCGGCCGAGAGCCCAGACAGCCCGCCTAAAATCCAGGCGTGGCCGAGGCTGCTTCATCATGTTACAACCGGGCTGACTTGAACGCTGGCGAACCCGGCGCGGCCATTCGCCATCTTCGGGCAGGAGACGATCGCGATGAAGACTTTTGTGCGCTGCGGCCAGCTGTTTACGGGGCGGGAAGACGAAGCCGAGGCCGACCGCACCCTGGTCTTCGACCAGGAGGGCATGATCGAATATACCGGGCCGGAGAGCGACGCGCCGCTACGCGCGCCCCAGGACCGGCTGCTCGATTATTCCGGCGTATTTCGTGATGCCCGGGCTGATCGATGTACACACGCATCTCGCTTACGGCAACGCCAAGAGCGAAGAGGACATCGATCTCTACAGCCCGCTGGAATTCCGCGCGCTGCGCGGCCTGTTCTTTGCGCAGAAATGCGCCGCGGCCGGGTTTACCGCACTGTGCTCGCCGGGCGATGCCGGCCAGATCAGCCTGTCGATCCGCAATTCGATCCGGGCGGGACTGTTCGACGGCCCGCGCGTCATGGCCGCCGGCCGCTATGTGACGACGCATCAAGGCCTGACCGATTGGTATCCGACCTGGATCGGCGCGCCCGAAACCTCGATCGGCAAGCTGGTCACGACAACCGCCGAGGCGATCGAAGAGATCCGGCGCCAGGTCAAGGACGGTGTCGACTGCATCAAGATCGCGCTCGACGGCATTCAGCGCCGCGACAATGGCGAGCTGGTCGCCGCCTTTAACCAGGAAGAAACCGAGGCGATGGTGCGCGAGACCCATCGGCTTGGCAAAAAGGTCGTCGTCCATGCCCGCGGGCGCGAGGCGACACTCTACGCGGCGCGCAGCGGGGTCGACCTGATCTTTCACGCCAATCATCTCGATGATGAATGCATCGCGGCGATGCTTGCGACCGGCAGCGCCATTTGCCCGACCCTGACCCAGCCAAAAAACGTCATCGAATTCACCCAACCCCACGAACCGGCGGGCCAGAAAGGCCGCCCGGATGCCGCCCGGCGCGAATACGAAATCGGCTGCGCCAATTGGAAAAAGGCCTATGCCGCCGGCATCCCGATGATGACCGGCACCGACACCGGGTTTGCGGTGACGCCCTACGGTGAATGGAATGCGCGCGAACTCGAATTGTTTGTCGATGATCTGGGGTTCACCCCGGCGGCAGCGCTCAGAGCGGCGACCGAGGTCAATGCCCGGTTTATGAGCGAGGGCGGGCGTATCGGTCGGCTGGAGCCGGGCCGCTCGGCGGATTTCATAGCACTCGACTTCTCGCCGCTCGAAAATATCGGCTTATTGCAGGAGAAGAGCCGGATCCGCGCCGTCCACATTGCCGGCAAACAGATCTCGATCCCCGAACGCGGCTACGACCCGCGCAAAGTCACCGATTTTGCGCTCTCGAATTGGACCGAACTCTATACCCGCGACCGCGTCGCCGAATTGCGCGGTCAACAACAACAAAGGCTCGCCGCCGAGTAAGGATCAAGGCGCGCGCGGCGCGTGACTCACCCGGGTCCGCCGCGCATCGTTCGATTTGCCAGTGACAAGGCCAGGTAGCGATTGTCGCCGTGGCGGTTCACCAGCAACAGCAGTGTCTTGGCACGGGCCGCCGCGGCGCGAAGCTTGGCTATCGCGTCCTTTGGTGAGGCGACAGGTTCCTGATTGATCATTTCGATGACATCGCCCGGCAGCAGATCAGCGGTGGCGAGCGGGCTGTTTTCGGTGACCCCTCTGACCACCGCGCCGCGGACGTTTTCGGGCACTTTTAATTCCCGATGCAGCTGAGTGGTCAGAGGAACAAGCGTGATGCCCGTGGCGATATCAGCCGAAGCCAGATCGGGAGGAACGCTTTGCGGCAGATCGAGCGCAGCGATCTCCGGGTCGGCGGGCATAGCTCCTACAACCGGCCGCAGGCTCATCCGTTGACCGCGGCGCCAAACCGTCACATCGACCGCCTGGCCGGCCGGCATTTCGGCGACGATAAACGGCAGGTCGCGCATTCGCTCGACCGCGTGGCCATTGACGGCGAGGATCACGTCTCCTTGAGCGAGGCCGGCGCGCGCCGCGGGTCCGGCGGGACTGACCCCGGCGACCAGCGCGCCCTCCGGCCGCGGCAACCCAAAGCCTTGGGCGATCTCTGCCGTCACCGGCTGGATCTGCACGCCAAGCCAGCCGCGCTCGACCTTGCCATGCTGCAATAATTGCTGCACGACTGGCCGCGCCAAATTGGCCGGGATCGCGAAACCGATGCCGACCGAGCCGCCATTGGGCGAATAGATCGCGCTGTTGATGCCGATAACCTTGCCGTCGAGATCAAATGTCGGACCGCCCGAATTGCCGCGGTTGATCGCGGCGTCGATCTGCAGAAAATCGTCATAGGGACCGGAGTGGATATCGCGGCCGCGCGCCGAGATGATCCCGGTACTGACGGTGTCGTCGAGCCCGAACGGGTTGCCGATCGCCAACACCCAGTCGCCCACCCGCGCCGCATCGCTGTCGCCCCAATCCACATAGGGCAGCGGCCGCGTCGTATCGATCTTGAGCAATGCGAGGTCGGTCAGCGGATCGCGCCCGACAATCTCCGCCTTGTGCTGGGTTCCGTCGTGAAACGTCACGGTAACGCCGTCTGAATTTTCGACGACATGGTTGTCGGTAACGATGTAGCCGCGCGGATCGATAATAAAGCCCGACCCCAAGGCCAGGCCGCGGAGGTTGGGGCCGCCTTTGCGCTCTTGCTCCTCGAAAAACTTGCGCAGCAATTGGTCGAGGGTGGAGAGCGGCAACGCATTGGCTTTCGAGTCCTTGACCGGATCGACCCCGCCGAAGACATCGCTATCGGCCGCCGCTTTCGCCGGTTTTTGAACCGCCGAGACATTGACGACCGCAGGAATGACGTCCTGCACCAGCGGGGCAAAGCTCGTCATTTTGACCTGTTTCGAGCGCGAACCGTCCACGCCCGTGCAGCCGGTCAAGGCCAGAGTTAGCCCAAGCAGCAACGCTGCCCCGCTTTCCGTCGCGCTTGCTCGCCCCGGCGCTTTAAAGACCCGAAAAATACCCGAGTTGCGCATGCTGCTCTCCGCCCGTCACCCTAGAATATGGTGATTGAGCGGATCGAAGGTTAACCGGGGTGAATGCCGCCGAAGGTTTGTTGTTGTTTGCCCTGGCCCGTCCGAACCTGTTTCCCTCCGGCGGCCCCGTTTAGGCGTCGCCCATTTTGAGAGCGGCGATAAAGGCTGATTGCGGGATCTCGACTTTGCCGAACTGGCGCATCCGCTTTTTGCCTTCTTTTTGCTTTTCGAGAAGCTTGCGCTTGCGGGTCACGTCGCCGCCATAGCATTTGGCGAGCACGTCCTTGCGCAAGGCCTTGACCGTCTCGCGGGCGATGATGCGGCCGCCGATCGCCGCCTGGATCGCGACCTGAAACAATTGCCGCGGGATCAAATCCTTGAGCCGTTCGCACAACGCCCGGCCGCGGCGCTCGGCGTCATGGCGATGGACGATGATCGACAGCGCATCGACCGGCTCGCCATTGACAAGAATGTTCATCAACACGAGGTCGCCCTCGCGATAATCGTCGATCTGATAATCAAAGCTGGCATAGCCGCGGCTGACCGATTTGAGCCGGTCGTAAAAATCGAACACGACTTCGTTCAACGGCAGCTGGTACACCAGCATCGCGCGGTTGCCGGCATAAGTCAGATCGAGCTGCTCGCCGCGGCGCTCCTCGCACAATGACAGGATCGGTCCGAGGTAGGCGTCCGGCACCAGGATTGTCGCTTTGATCCACGGCTCCTCGATATGGTCGATCCGCACCGGGTCGGGCATATCGGCCGGATTGTGCAAGGTGCGCACCGCGCCATTCGTCAGGTGCACACGGTAGACGACGGAGGGCGCCGTCGCGATCAGATCGAGGTCGAATTCGCGCGCCAGCCGCTCCTGGATGATTTCGAGGTGCAAAAGGCCAAGAAAACCGCAACGAAAGCCGAAACCCAAAGCCGCCGAAGTCTCGGGCTCATATTCGAAGCTGGCATCGTTCAGCCGCAATTTCGCGAGACTATCGCGCAGCCGCTCGTAATCGGCGGCATCGGTCGGGAACAGGCCGCAAAACACGACCGGCTGCACCGGCTTGAAACCGGGCAGCGGCTCGGCCGCCGGGCGGCGGTCTTCGGTGATCGTGTCGCCGACCCGGCAATCGGCGACGGTTTTGATGCCCGCCGTGATAAAGCCGATCTCGCCGGGTCCAAGCGTATCGACCGCCACCCCCTTGGGCGTAAAGACGCCGACCCGCTCGACTGAGTGGACGGCACCGGTCGCCATCAGCCGGATCTTTTGCCCGGCGCGCAATTCGCCGTCCTTGACCCGCACCAGGATGACGACGCCGAGATACGAATCGTACCAGCTGTCGACCAACAGCGCCTTCAGCGGCGCCCCCGCCTCGCCTTTGGGCGATGGCAGGCGGGTGACCAGCGCTTCCAGCACCTGGTCGATGTTGAGCCCGGTCTTGGCCGAGATCAGCACCGCATCGGCGGCGGATAGGCCGATCACATCCTCGATCTGCTCCTTGACCCGGTCGGGCTCGGCCGCCGGCAGATCGATCTTGTTCAGGACCGGGACGATCTCGTGCCCGGCGTCGATCGCCTGATAGACATTGGCGAGGGTCTGGGCCTCGACCCCCTGGCTGGCGTCGACGACCAGCAGCGAGCCTTCGCAGGCGGCGAGCGAACGGCTGACCTCGTATGAGAAATCGACATGGCCCGGCGTGTCCATCAGGTTCAAGACATAGCTTTCGCCGTCTTGGGCCCGGTAGTTCAGACGGACCGTCTGCGCCTTGATCGTGATGCCGCGCTCGCGCTCCAGCTCCATCTGATCGAGCACCTGTTCGCGCATCTCGCGCGCTTCGAGACCGCCGCAAGCCTGGATCAGCCGGTCGGCCAATGTCGACTTGCCGTGGTCGATATGCGCGATGATCGCGAAATTGCGGATGTGCGAGAGCGGCGTCATGCGAGCCGGAACATAAGGGCGCGCCGCCCCCGGATCAACGCAGCGTGGTTATTGGCGGGCATACGAAGTCTGCTGACGCCCTAAGTCCATTGGCGGAGGCCTTTTGTTTGGGCGGGCTGCGCCCCGACTATTTTTAAAAAGCCCAGAGCCGAAAAGGCGAGCCCGCCGATTTGCTACTCGACAAGCGGTACGCGCCGGGCCATTCCATGCCCGAAGAGAAAACGATGCCTCCGGTCGAGATCAGAGCGCGCGCCATCACCGACCCGGTCCTCAAATCGGTTTTGGACCAGCTCGACCGCGAACTTCGAGCGAAGCTCGGCCGAGAATACGTACGCCTGGTCCTGTTCGGCAGCCGTGCGAGGGGTGACCATCAGGCCGACAGCGACGCCGATGTAGCCATAGTGCTGCGCGGCGAAATCGGCAATCGATGGAGGGTAAAGCAGCAGGTGATCGAGATCACCTACCCGATTCTTGTGGACACCGGACTCTATATCCAACCCTGGCCCATCGGACAGGCGGAACTCGACGCCCCGGACAGATCGTCAAACCCGAATTTGATTAAGAATATTCTTCGCGACGGTATTTCTGTGTGAGCGCAACCGAATTCCTCAAGAAAGCAGACGCTGCGCTTGCCTCGGCAAAGCGCGATTACGACGCGGGCGATTACGATGGGGCGGCAAACCGCTTGTATTACGCGATGTTCCATTCCGCTAGAGCAGCACTCGAGAGTATTGGGGCGCCAGCGCAGGGAAAGCACGGGACGATTATCGCGAGGTTCGGACGCCATTTCTGCAGAAGCGGACCTCTTCCGACCGAGTTAGGTCGGGCGATCAACGAAGCGCAGGAGCTTCGGGTCGAGGGCGATTACGGTTCGGGCACACCCAATGCGAGCGACGTCTCAGCCTACCTCGTGAAAGCCAGCGAATTCGTCGCGGCAGTTAGAGCGATTATAGCTGCGCCTGCTGGATCGCGGTCCACACCTTGAAGGGGGTGGCGGGCATTGTCAGGTCGCGGACGCCGAGCGGCGCGAGCGCATCGAGGATGGCGCTGATCACAACCGCCAAGGCCGGCGTGCAGCCGCCCTCGCCGCCGGCTTTGATGCCGAACGGGTTGGTCGGCGACAAGACCTCGACGATCCGCGTCTTGAACGACGGCAGATTGTCCGAGCGCGGCATCCCGTAATCCATAAACGACCCCGACAAAGGCTGGCCCGAGGCGGGATCGACGACGCATTCCTCCCACATCGCCTCGCCGACCCCTTGGGCGACCCCGCCATGGGTCTGCCCGTGCACGATCAGCGGGTTGATGCAGCGGCCGACATCGTCGACCACCGAATAGCGGGCGATCTCGACCTGGCCGGTTTCGGGATCGACCTCGACCTCGCAGACCGCACAGCCGTTCGGAAATACGGGATCGTGCATCTCGTTATCGGTTGTGACTGCGAGTTCGCCATCGGCGCCGAGCCGCGCGCCCTCCTTTGCCAATTCGAGAAAATCGAAGCTGCGATTGTGAGGGGGCGCCGAAAACCGGCCATCGTTGAAGGTGACCTGGTCGGGGCTGGTGTCGAGTAGGCGCGCAGCCAACCTTCTTCCCCTGGGAGATCAGTTCCGGCGCGGCTTTGGCGAACAGAGTAGCGGAATGGCGCATCGAGCGCCCCGAATGCGAGCCGCCGCCGAGGCTGACGATGTCGGTGTCCCCGGTGACGAGGTCGATGGCCTCGACCGGAACCGAGAGCACGGCGCCGACCACCTGGGCGAAACTGGTCTCGTGCCCCTGCCCGCTCGGGCCGGTGCCGATCACAACCTTGACCCTGCCTTCCGGCGTGATTGTGATCTCGGTGCGCTCGCGCGGCGCTCCGATCGAGCTTTCGACATAGTTGGCAAGCCCGAGCCCGAGCAATTTGCCGCGCGCCTCGGCCGCCGCCCGGCGCGCCACAAACCCGTCCCAGTCGGCGATCTCCATTGCGAGGTCCATATTGGCCTCGTAAGTGCCGCTGTCGTAGCGGGCGCCAACCGCGTTCGGGTAGGGCATCGCGTCGCGGCCCGACCAAATTCATGCGGCGCAATGCGACGCGGTCGATGCCGAGCCGGCGTGCCGCTTCGTCGACGACCCGCTCGATCGCATAGGTGACTTCGGGCCGGCCCGAGCTGCGGTAGGCGTTGGTCGGCATCGTGTTGGTGAAGACCGCACGCGAGCGCAGGGTCGCCGCCGGGATGTCGTAGGAGCCGGTCACCAGCGCCGAGCCCTTGCCGAGCGGCGACAACGACGCGCAGCGGGCGCCGACATTGCTGACATTATCGGCGCGCAGCCCGAGAAACCGGCCATCGGCGCGCACCGCCAGCGACACGCGGGTCAACAGGTCACGACCCTGAAAATCGGTCAGGAACACCTCCGAGCGGGTCGAGGTGTATTTGACCGGGCGGCCGAGTTTGCGCGACGCCCACAACACCAGGGCGGATTCGACATAAAGCCGGTTGCGCGTGCCGAAATTGCCGCCGACATCGAGCGACACCACCCGCACCCTATCCTGCGCGACGCCGAGCACCGCCGCGAGCTCGACCTTTTGCCGCACTGCCCCGCCGCTGCCGGCCCATAAGGTGCCACGGCCGGTGGCGGCGTCCCAATAGCCGAGAGCGGCGCGCGGCTCCATCGGCACACCGGTTACGCGGCCGACATTGAATTCCATCTCGACGATGTGGTCGGCGGCGGCAAAGGCCTGCTCTGTCGCTGCCGCGTCGCCAAAAAAAGTGTCGACCAGCACGTTGTCCGGCATTTCGTCCCAAACGGCTGGCGCGGCTGGTGCGAGAGCGTCTTTGATCTGCGCGATCCACGGCAATTCCTGATAGTCGACTGTGACCGCTTCGGCGGCGTCCTGCGCTTGCGCCGCGGTCTCCGCGACCACGATCGCGATCGCCTCGCCGACATGGCGCACCTTGTCCGAGGGCAGCAGCATCTGCGGGCCGATAAAGATCGGGCCGCCGCCAGGACCGGTCAGTTTCATGTCATAGCGGGTCTGCGGCACCGGGTTGTGCGGGATCGGCGAGAGACCGTCCGCAGCGCAATCGCTTCCCGTAAGGATGCCGATCACCCCAGGCAACGCCGACGCCTGCTGCTTCTCGATCCGGACGATACGGGCGTGCGGATATGGCGAACGCACAACCGCCATATAGGCCTGGCCCGGCAACGTGAAATCATCGCTGAAATGGCCGCGTCCGGTCAGCAGGCGCTCGTCTTCCTTGCGGCGCAACGGCCGGCCAATTGCGCCAAGGCTCTTCAGGTCAGGCAATTCGATCATAGTCGCGTCGTTCATGCTTCGGCCTCGGGCTCATAGCTGATGCTGCTGCGATGCAGTGTATCTCGCGCGCCGCCTGTCATACATTGACGGCGGAGGAGACGGAAATGAGCGCACAAACGAATTCGACCAGCCGGGTCAGGCGCCGCGGGATCGGCACGATCGCCAAGCGGGCTGCGCCAATCGTCGGGCTGACCGCCTATACCGCCCCGATCGCCCGATTGCTCGACCCGCATGTCGATTTCCTGCTGGTCGGTGACTCGTTGGGCATGGTCGTCTACGGGTTCGACAGCACCGTGCCGGTGACGCTCGAGATGATGATCGCGCACGGCGGAGCGGTCATGCGCAGCTCGGCGCAGGCGCTTATCGTTGTCGACCTGCCGTTCGGGGCTTATCAGGAATTGCCGGAGCAGGCCTTTCGCAGTGCGGCGCGGATTATGGCCGAGACCGGTTGCGCCGCGGTCAAGCTCGAAGGCGGCGAGGCGATGGCGGACACCGTCCGCTTTCTGACCCGGCGCGGGGTGCCGGTCATGGGGCATGTCGGGCTGATGCCGCAATCGGTCAACACCGCCGGCGGGTTCAAGGTGCAGGGCCGCGGTCCTGAGCAGGGGGAACAGGTTATGGCCGATGCGATCGCGATCGCCGAGGCCGGGGCTTTCTCGATCGTCGTCGAGGGCACCGTCGAGCCGGTGGCGCGCGCGATCACCGAGAGGGTGGCAGTACCGACAATCGGTATCGGCGCCTCGCCGGCCTGCGACGGCCAGATCCTGGTCACCGACGATTTGCTCGGCGTCTTTACCGAATTCACGCCGCGTTTTGTCAAACGCTACGCCGAGCTGGCGCCGCTGATCGCGGCCGCGGCCGAGGCCTATGCCGGCGATGTCCGCGCCCGCCGCTTCCCCGGCCCGGAGCACTGTTTCGGCACAACGCCCTCGGCCTGATCATCCCGCGAGCTGGCGCAATTCGGGCATGGCGCGGTCGAGCGCGCGGCCGAAACGGTCTACCGCCTGGTCGATCTCGCTTTCGGTAATGCAGAGCGGCGGCGAGAATGAAACGGTTTCGGTGAACCCCAACGCTCGCACCAGCAGGCCCTCGTCAAACGCGTTGCGAGCGACGATGCGGTGCGGCTGGCGCTCTGGATCGAAAAAGCGCCGCGCGGCTTTGTCAGCGACAAATTCGACACCGACCATCAAGCCTTCGCCGCGGATGTTGCCGATAAACGGATTATCGCCGATCCGGTCTTGCAGCCGCTCGCGGAGATAGGCTCCCATTCGCGCCGAATTCTCGACCAACCCCTCGCGCTCGATAATATCGAGATTGGCCATTGCCACCGCACCGCCGACCGGGTGGCCCGAATAGGTAAAGCCGTGCATGACCGGCCCGTATTTGGGCGAAGCCTCGCGCAATACCGACCACATCTCTTCGGAAATCAGCGACGCGGAGAGCGGAAAGTAAGCGCTGGTGATGCCTTTGGCCAAGGTGACCATATCGGGTTTCAGGCCGTAAAGACCGGTCGCGAACCATGATCCGGTGCGGCCAAACCCGGTGATGACCTCGTCGGCAATAAACAGAATGTCGTTTTTGGCGAGGACCTCCTGAACCCTCGGGAAATAGCCTGAGGGCGGCAGCAGAGCGCCGCCGGTGCCCATGATCGGCTCGGCGATAAAGGCGGCGATCGTGTCCGCGCCCTCACGCGCGATCAGCGCTTCGAGATCGGCGACCATTCGCTCGGTGAACGCTGCCTCATCCTCGCCCGGCTCGGCAAACCGGTAAAAATGCGGGCACGATGTGTGAAAAACCCCCTCGACGGGCAGATCAAAGGCGCGATGAAATGCGCTGATCCCGGTCAGGCTGCCGGCAGCGTAAGTAAGACCGTGATAGGCGCCCAGCCGCGAGATGAACTTCTTCTTTTGCGGAAGATCACGCAAATTGTTGTAGTAGCGCACCAATTTGAAATTGGTGTCGTTGGCGTCCGAGCCCGACGTACCGAAGAACACCTTTGATAAATGACCGGCGCCGGCTTTCTCGCGGAACAGGGTCAGGACCCGGTCGGCAACGCGGATGATCGGCTCGTTCGAATAGGACGCAAACGTGTGGTAATAGCCGAGATCGGCCATCGCCTGCGCTGCCGCAGCACCTAGTTCGGCGCGGCCGTATCCGACATTGACGCACCACAAGCCGGCGCCGCAATCGATCAAATCGTGCCCGCGCCGATCCTTGAGGCGGACCCCCGAGCCGCCCCCGATGATCGTCGGCCCGTCGCGCAAATGGTCGGCGATCGACGTGGCCGGATGGAAAAAGCTCTGCCGATCCATTTCTTCGAGCGAATAATTCTGCGCATCGGCCATCGACCCTTGCTCCTCGCTCTTTGCTTCCGGTCGCCCCGCAATCCGGCGCTTGCCACGCGGACAAGAGGAATGCCCGCCCCACATATGGGAGTACATGGTTTTGCCGGCGACTTCGAGCCTCCCGTCGCCGCGCAGTCGCTTAAGCCGGCGGCCGCGTCATGCAGCCGATGTTCGCCTGATCAGTAAAATAGAGGCCGTTGCCAAGAGGAGAGAAGGCCGATGAGCCGCTTGCGGCGCTCGTCGGAGGTAAGTCGAGACAGGGTTCGACCTTGCCCGGGGCTGGCAATAATCGTTGATCTGCCTTAATACTAATTATCAATAACTGGCAACAATCGATTTGCAGCTCTGGCAATGAACTTCGGATGCCTACATTCCGTTCATTCTGGCGCTCGGCAGCAGCTGGGCTATTGCGATTCACGATGGGATGGACGGGATGAACACAGTTGCAAAATGTGCGGCGATCGCCAGCGTGGTGCTGCTCACGGCGGGATCGGCAGCATGGGCTCAGAGCTACGGCAACTCGGGCACTTATGGGAACCAGGGCGCAAATCAAACCTACAGCCAGAACAACCAGGGTAACTTCGGCAACCAGGGCGCATACGGCAATCAAGGCCAGTACGGCAATCCGGGCTATAATCAAAACGCCAATAACGGCAACTGGGGTAACAATCAGTCCAACTGGCGCCAGGGAATGCAGGGCGCCAATGGCTATCAGGGTAACTGGAATCAGGGTTCGCAGGGCAGCAGCGGTCAATATTCAGAAAACTCCGGCGCCGGTTACTCCAACAATACGAATTATGGCTTTAACCAAGCTCAAAGGGAGCTCTCGCAATACGGATACACCGACGTTCACAATCTACGCCCAACCCAAGGCTGGTCCGCTGACGCTATGAAAAATGGCAAGATGGTGCATGTCCTGCTTGGCGAGAATGGTCTGGTCGCGACCTTCCGAGGCGAATAAAGCGACAATCCTTATACCGAGGGGCTCCGATGAGCCCCTCTTCCATCATCAATCACGTTCGTAGCGATTCCCAAGTTTTCTGTCCAAACTGCCGATTACTAAAATTGGATGCAGTAACTCTGCTGTTTAGCGCTGTGGGCCAATTTAAATCAATGCTGGAAATCAATTCGTAACAGAAGCGCTCAAACGAAACTTTTGCAGCAACGCTTCGTTACCAAAACAAGCCCGGCGGTAACCCGGGTGATCGTAGACACAGGGATGAGGGATACGGATGAAGACCATCGCTAAATGCGCAGCGGTCGCCAGCGTCGTTATGCTGACAGCGGGATCGGCGGCTTGGGCGCAGAATTATGGGTCCAACCCGAACTTCGGCCCCGGCCCAAACAACGTTCAGCAAAATTTTGGCGCCGGCCCTGGCAATGTTCAGAACGAACTCTCACGCTTTGGATACACTGACGTTCAGAATGTGAGGCCAATGCAGGGTTGGTCGGCCGATGCCATGCAAAACGGTCAAATGGTCCACGTCATCATCGGCGATAACGGGCAGATCGCGACCTTTAGAGGCGTAAATCAGAGTAATATTGGTGTAAGCAGCAATTCTGCGCAGAACGAGTTGTCGAAGTATGGTTTCGATAACATCCGTAACTTGACGCTGCAGCGCGGTTGGTCCGCTGACGCCATGAAAAATGGCCAGATGGTCCATGTCATTCTGAACGACAACGGCATGATTGCCACCTTCCGCGGCGTCAACGAGAATCAAGGCAGTTCGGGCAGCAGTGGCCCCTATGCGGAGAATACCGAAGCCGGGTACGGCGGAAACCAGTTTCTGATGAACCAGATCGGCTCGAAGAAAGCCGAACTCTCGCAGTACGGATACAGTGATATCCATAACATCCGCCCGACACAGGGCTGGTCGGCCGACGCTACCAGAAACGGCGAGAACGTCCATGTTCTGCTTGGCGATAACGGTCAAGTCGCGACTTTCCGAGGTCAGTAAGCCGGCCGAGGTGACTTAATCGGCACAAACCCGGAGGGGGCCCGTAGGCCTCCTCCTTTTTACCGCCTTTTCCTGCCCGGCACCGTAGGATTCTGAGCGCAAAGCAGAGACCTGATCGCAGTACGCAGCTCGACGCACTCCCTTGTTCAATTGATAAATCACTCACGATATCCGGTGGACAGGTTGAGATATTAATTCGCTATTTCTCAACTAAAAGTCACTAATCTGACCTCTTGGGTGAACAAAGTAATAAAGAACGGCTTACCACATCTCTAAATTGAACTTTCACCGGCGGGTTTTCGTTGCCTATCGGAGCTTGGCGGCAGCTAAGCTTTTGTGGAACCGATGACGGGATATACGCGATGAAGACGGTTTTGAGATGCGCGGTAATCGCGAGCGCTTTCATGCTCACGGCGGGGTCGGCGGCTTGGGCCCAGGGCTACAGCAGTGGCTCGGTCAATCAGGGAGTCTATGGCAATCAGGGGAGCTATTCGCAGAACGATCAAGGTTACTACAACCAAAACCAAGGAACCCGCGGTAATCTGGGTTATCCGTACAACAGCAATCAGACCTCTCAGGGCGCCAATAACTGGGGTAATCAGGGCACCTACAACGGCAGCCAGGGAAACTGGGGCAACCAGGGCGCCTACAACACCAATCCAGGGAAACTGGGGTAACCGCGCTGCCAACAACGGCAACTGGGGCGATCGCGACGATCGCTATCAAGGCGCATACAACAGCAATCAAGGCAACTGGGGTAACCAGGGCGCCTATGATCGAGACAACCGCTATCAGGGCGCCTATAACGGCAACCAAGGGAATTGGGGTAACCAAGCCGGCAACAACGGCAACTGGGGCGATCGCGACGATCGCTATCAAGGCGCTTACAACCGCAACCAAGGCACGTCCGGGAATACCTACGGCAATCAGGGCACCTATGGGAATGCCTACGGCAACCAAGGCACGTCCGGGAATACTTACGGGAATCAGGGCACGTACGGGAATACCTACGGCAATCAGGGTGCCTATACCAACCAGGGCACGACGGGATCGAGCGTAACGGTGAACAGCAATCCCTCTTCGGGGATGAATTCCTACAATTCACAATCCGGTTACGGCGGCAACTATCGCTAAGCAGAAGTAACAGCGAGTGAGAGGGTTCAACGCCCTCTCGCTCGCCCTCCTTCTATCTACCCCGATATTAAATTACCTTTCGACGCGAACTGGGATCGAACCCGAAGAACCCCGAAATTTGTAGGAGGCTTGCTCGGGCGGCGCCCTCCTATCCACGGCGCTCGCCAATCCGGTAACCGAAATGTGAAATGCGAGCCGACCGCAGCGGCGCCACCTCTGTTACGTTAAACAGTTGATACGAATGGGGAGGCTGAAACGATGCGTTCGACGGCAATTATCGCTTTGATGTTGATGGCAGGATTCGCGCCGCCGAGCTTTGCGCAGGCGCCAAATCCTCCGCCGCCGCCGACTGGCATTCGCGGCACGGTCGAAAAATTCGACGACCACACATTGACGGTCAAAGCGACGCAACGGTGATTCGACCACTGTGACACTCGCACCCGATTTTACCGTCCGCGTTGTTGTCGCCAAAACGCTGGATGATATAAAGCCTGGCGACAAGGTCGGCATAACTTCGGTCAAGAGTCCCGACGGCACGCGGCAGGCGATCGAAATCCACATGTTGCCGGCGAATATGCCAACCAGTCGATTGAGCGAATATCCTTGGAATCTTCGCCCCGACAGTCTGATGACTAATGCTGAGGTGGCGCAGGTCAGCAGCGCGCCGCAGGGGCGCACGATTAAAGTCACCTTGAACGGGAAAGACCAAGAATTCGCTGTTCCGCCTGAGACGCCGATTGTGAGTTACGACAAAGGTGAGAAGGCCTTGCTCACGTCCGGGCACGACTGTCTTCGTTATTGCCCGCAAACAACCCGACGGCAGCCTCGCCGCCGCCGGCGTGACGGCCGAAAAAGACGGTGTCAAGCCGCCGATGTAGGGAGGCTGCGCCGCAGCCGGGACTTGCCGATGTTTTTGCCGTGGAACGATTACAGCGGACGCCTGTCGCCGCTAAAGCTCGCTGTCTTTGTCGCGCTCTTCATTCCGGCGGGATGGGTGCTGTTCGCTTACGGCTTTGGCCTGCTCGGTGCGCGTCCGTTGAACGAGGCGATCCACCAGATCGGGTTGTGGACGATCCGGCTGATTTTTCTGGCGCTGGCGGTGACCCCGCTGCGCCAGATCCTGCAATCGCCGCGGCTGATCCTGATACGTCGGATGATCGGGGTCGCCGCCTTTGCCTATGTCCTGATCCACTTTCTGCTTTTCGCCGCCAGCGAGATGTTCGATCTCGAAAAAGTCGCTAGCGAGATCGTCCACCGCGTCTATCTGACGATCGGATTTGCGGCCCTGCTCGGGCTGGCGGCGTTGGCCGCAACCTCGACCGACGGGATGATCCGCCGTCTCGGCGGCAAGAGGTGGCAACTGCTCCACCGGCTCGTCTATGCGATCGCGGTTCTCGCCGTCATTCACTACTGCTTCCAGTCGAAGCTCGATTTGTGGGAGCCGACGATAATGGCCGGGCTGCTCGGTTGGCTGCTCGGTTACCGGCTGCTGTTGTGGCGCTTTGGCAAGCGCGGGCATTTGGCGTTGCCCTGGGTCGGTGCGTTAAGCCTCGCCGCCGGGGTCGGCACAGCGTTGGGCGAAGCGCTCTATTTCAGGCTGGCCTTCCACGCTGATTTGGCGCGGGTCCTCGAAGCCAACTTCTCGTTACAGACCGGCGTTCGCCCGGCGGTCATTGTTCTCGCGATCGGGCTCGCAATCGCCGCCGCCGGCGCGCTGCGTGCAATCACCGCACCCAGCACGCGAAGCAGGCTTCGTCCGACGGGACCTCCACCCGTCCGTCGATCGCAGGAGACCTTGCGCCCCGTTCCCGACCCCCCGGCATTTGCCTCCAATCCCAGCTTTCGCGGGGGCGACGATAGCTAGTTGTTAGGCGGTCCGAACTCTAGGCGACGCCGTTCAGCGCATAATCGAAGATGTCGAAATTGCGCACCCGGCCGGTTTCGGCGCGGTGCCGGTATTCGGGGGTCAACGGCTGCGACAGCATGAATGGAACGCGCTGCTCGCCCTCGCCGCCATGCGAGCGCAGTCGATGGCCGGCGAGTCCCGACAGATCGTGTTCCGCGCGAGCGGCGCCGATCGCGGTGGCAGGATCGCCGAGGACGACAAAGTCGGCTTCGAGATCAAACGGCAATTCGAACCGCTCCGCCGCCTCGGTGCGGTCGAACACTCCGGCTACGCCGGGCAATTCGGCAGCGGCCGCCATCATCGCTTCGATCTCACGGCTGTTCCGCGCATAGACGCGCACAAACGAGCCGAGCGCCCCGTGATGGCGAACAAACGGATCGGTGATCGGACAGATAACGCGCGCGGCACCGGCGCCAAACCGGCTGGTCAGCTCGTCCTGGAGAAAGATAACGCGCGGCTTGTCGTTCATGCCGTGATCGGCGGTGAGCGCCACGGTCGCGCCCATCTCTAAAAATCGCGCGACCCGCGCGTCGAGCGCGCGATGAAATGCGTCGGCCTCCGGATCACCCGGCGCGTGGCCGTGCTGCACGTAATCGGACAGTGACAGATACAGAAGCTGTGCCGCACCCGACGCCAAGAGCCGCAGTCCGGCGTCGAGCACGAATAACGACAGATCGCCCGAATACATGTCGGGTCGAGCGCGACCGACCATCCCCTCGATCTCGGCATCGGCGCATTCCGACGAAAAGCAGATCCCTTCTAGCCCATGCCCGAGCATCCGCCGCAACTTGTCCTTAGCCGTAACCGCCGCGGTCTTGACGCCGGATTGCGACATCAGCCCGAGGATCGTTTCACAGCGCATCAGCCGGTCGTCGGTGATCATCACCTCCTCCCCGGTATCGCGATCGAGATAGTAATTGCCGGCGATGCCGTGCACCGCCGGCGGCGCTCCGGTCACGATCGAGACATTGTTCGGGTTGGTAAAGGTCGGCATCACCGCGTCCGCGGTTCCGAGCCAGCCGTCGCGCGCAAACCCCGCAATCGTCGGCAAAATGCCGTCGGCTATGCCGCGCTCGACATAAGCCGGATCAAACCCGTCAACGCAGATCACCACGACCGGCAATTCCGGCTTGCGGTACCGCCGCTCGTTCAGTTCGATCAGCTCGTGCATTACTGGCCTCGCAAAAAAGAGCTTAGGGTCGAATTAGAAGAACAAGCCGATCCGCACCTTGTCGACTTACTATAACGGATGATGACATTCGCTAGGTCTTTATTGCCGGTTGGGATCGGTTCGAGAATTGTCAAGTGTGGAGCCCGTCAGCTGTCGCTGTTCTCAGCCGAGAACGGGTCAAGAGATCGCGCCGAAGTCGCGTACCCACGCCGAGTTCGACTCGTCGCATGGATATTCCTTGCAGGATTGTTGTGCGGCGTGGCCTCGCATCAAGCCGGCGCGCAGGAAAAGGTAACAAGTGCGGCGGTGTGGCATCCCGATGCCGGCTTTATGCAGCGGTTTCATTCCCGGTGTGACGGGCGGCGCGGAACGGCATTCGACGACTGCTTTGCCGATGCGATGGCCAATTCCGGTGCATCGAAAGCGGCGCTTGATTTCACCCGGCGCCTCGATAACCAGGCATATCTACAGGCGCTTGAGCCGACCGGCGGACCGGTTGCCGTCGCCCACGTGTTTTACCCGTTCCGCGCCAACGAGAACGACGCATGGTTTCTGGTTAACGGGGTGCCATCGCTGATCGATGTCGACGATCAACATAATCTGCCATTAGCGGAAATGCGGTCGTCCGCAGCCTTCGCCGAAATCCATCAGCATTATCCGAATGTAACATTCTGGCCCGGTGACCGCGGCAGGTCGGGGCCGGAGACGTCTTCGGACGGCCGCCAGATCGTTGTCGATTACCTGTTGCGCGACCTCTGTCATGCCTGCGCTATCGTCGGCCGCGTCCGCTATGGTTTCGATTTTAGCGCCAACGGAAGATTCCTCGGAGCGAGGCTCGTCTCGATAACGCCAACCGGGCAATAGGTGTTTTAGGCTCCCCGCAGCCTTTGTTAAGCGCTATTGGCGGCAATCGGCTCGACCAGTCCAGCGGCCAACGTGGTCCCGATCCTCCGCCTGGTCGTGCGTTGGCCGGATTGATGCCGCTTCGAGCCGCCGCACCGCCGCTTCCACCGCGAGCCGCAGCCCCGTCTCGTTGAAGAATGAGCCCGGAATCATGCAGGACGCGGCGAGCACCCGGCGAAAGGCATCGAACAGTTCGGCATCTGGGGGCGTGGCTTCGGTCCAGAACCGGTCGAGGTCGCCCTGATAAGTCAGCCCTGGAATATCGTACACCGCATTGCCGAGGGCGATCACCGGCAGCCCCTCGGCCAGCGCCGCGGCGCCGACCGTGCTGTTAACGGTCACAACGCCGTGCGCCCGGGCCAGCAGCTTTGGCAATTCGCCGCCGTCGAGCACAGTCACGCGATCGGCCACCATATGCTCGGTCGCAACATGCCCGATCATGCTAGTCCAATTTACGAGACCGCTGTCCATCGGGTGCAGTTTGACGATGAGCCGCGCGGTTGATGGCGCATGGTGCGCAAACGAACCGAGCACATGGTCAATTGCCAAAGAGCCCGTGCGAAACCGCGAATGCACCCGCATCTGGTAGTCGCAGTCGAGCTGCAGCGGGAAGAGATAGATCGGGTCGCCGGTCAATGCCGTGATCGCCGCCGCCGCTTGCCGCTCGGATTTGCGCATCAATGCGAGCCGCCGCAGCCACCCTGCATATTCGATCAGCAAATAATAGGGCCGGTGGCTGCGGTAATGCGGAAAACGCCAGATAGCGGCAGCCGAGGCAAGATTATAAAGGACATCCTCGAACGCGCGCCGCCGGAAACTCTCTCGAACTTTTGGCTGCGGCCATTGCCATTCCGGGAGATCACGGGCTCGCTCGCGATACCAATCGGGGTCTTTGGGCAGTGACGAATAGCCGTTGACGCCGTCTTTTTCAAAGGTGATCCAACCGGGGCGCATATAGCCCTCTTCGACCACGTGCACGAGGACGGCTGCGCTCGTTGGCAAGACGGATTGCGGCGCGATGCAATGGGCGACAGTCGCCAAACAGGATGATGTCGCTGATCGCGCGGTGGCAGATCAAGTCATCGAGAAACCGCGGCCATTCCTGCGCGCGGCCGCGAAAATCAATCGCGTTGCCAATTCGCCAAAATGCGCGATCGCCGCCATTGAAATTGACCCGAAACACGGCGTGACCGCGTGCCGCGAGAGCAGAACCGAGGCGCTCGAAAAATCGCGTCGGCAGGCTTTGCAGAAAAAGAAAGCTGCGACCGGTCAATGCCGCGTTGGGGCGGGCGACCGTCACGCGCTCTGCCAACCGGTCACTTGATGATCCAATGGCATTCCCCGAGGCCGAATGCGGCATCGGGTGACTACGACAGGGGCGTCTTTTCCGCGTCCTGGCGGTGTTCATGTTTTGTTAGAATTTTTGGACTTCGATCGGCGGGGGCTGAAATCAATCGGCCCGGATCGAGGCTGACCGTGGCGCGCGTTTTAATAGCCGAGTCCGACCAACATATTCGCGAGTTCTTTGCCGGGATTCTGGCCGATTGCGGTCACGCAGTTCAAACCTGCGCCGACGCAACCGAGGCAACATCGTCCCTGGCCAAGCGAGAAATCGACGTCGTCGTGACTGATCTGGTCCTGGAGATTGGTGACGAAAACGCCTTCTTTCGTGATTGTGCAGCTCTCGGCATCCCGACATTCACCTTGAGCGGAAGCAAATTCTGTCCCGGTCAGTTGTGGCGGAACGACCGGCGGCAATGTTGGAGAAGCCATTTCGCTTCGACGACCTGCAAACCGTATTGGATGCCGTCGCTCTCCAGCCGGAGCCGGCGTGAGCGCGATCGGGCCGGCGCCCACGGTTTTAGGACGCGGCCGGGCTGCGACGCGCGTAGAGCAGGAATTCGCGATTGCCTTCAGGACCAAGGATCGGGCTCTCGACGATGCCGATCGTCACCCAGCCCGGTTGCGCCGCGATCCAGGCAGCGGCGCGCTCGCAAACCTCCTGATGAATCGCCGGATCGCGCACGACGCCGCCCTTCCCCACCCTACCCGGCCCGGCTTCGAATTGCGGCTTGACCAAAGCAACTAGCGACGCATTGTCCGCGGTCGAGCGTGAGCGGTGCCGGCAACACCGTCGCCAACCCGATAAAGCTCGCATCGCAGGTGATCAGGTCGACCGGTTCCGGCACCTGCGTGCGGCTGAGCAGGCGCGCATTTGTCCGCTCGCAGACGACGACTCGCGGGTCCTGGCGCAGTTTCCACGCCAGCTGGCCGTGTCCGACATCGACCGCATAAACACGGGCAGCGCCGCGCGCGAGCAGAACATCGGTAAAGCCGCCGGTCGAGGCGCCGATATCGAGGGCAATCCAGCCGCGCGGGTCGATGGCGAAGTGATCGAGAGCATGAGCGAGCTTGAGCCCGCCGCGCGACACCCAGGGATGATCGCGACCCCGGAGTTCGATCTTGGCGTCTTCGGATAATAGCTCGCCGGCCTTGTCGATCCGCCGCTCGCCGGTGAAAACCAAACCGGCGAGGATCAGGGCTTGCGCGCGAGCACGGCTCTCGGCAAGGCCGCGCTCGGTCACTAATTGATCGGCGCGTCGCTTCGATTGCAAAACCGCCTGCAGCCGTACACGCTGAACCCCGGCGGAAAGCCCTTTATTAGGCTCGAGCCGGCTGTTCCGCTATTTCGCGGCCAAGCGCCGATAGCGCCATCGCCACGATTTGGCGGGCATTGAGGCCCGCCCTGTCGTATTGCGTCTGCGGACTATCGTGCTCGAGGAACACGTCGGGCAACATCATGGTGCGGATCTTGAGCCCATGGTCGAGCAGCCCGTTTGCCGCCAAATGATGCAGCACGTGACTGCCGAAGCCGCCGATCGCACCTTCCTCGACCGTGATCACGACTTCATGCTCGCGGGCGAGCCGGTTAATCAGGTCGGTATCGAGCGGCTTGGCAAAGCGAGCGTCCGCAACCGTCGTCGAGAGCCCGTAGGACGCCAGCTCTTGCGCCGCCTTCATGCACTCGCTCATCCGGCCGCCAAGGCTGAGAAGGGCGATCGTGGTCCCTTCCCGCATGATGCGCCCGCGCCCGATCTCGAGCGGCACGCCGCGCTCGGGGAGCGGTACGCCGATCCCGTCGCCGCGCGGGTAACGCACCGCAGAGGGCCCCTCATCAAACGCGGCGCAGGTCGCCACCATATGGACGAGTTCCGCCTCGTCTGCCGCCGCCATGATCACAAAGCCGGGCAGGCAGCCAAGATAGGTCACATCGAACGAGCCGGCATGGGTTTGACCGTCGGCTCCGACCAGCCCGGCGCGATCGATCGCGAACCGCACCGGCAGGCTCTGGATCGCAACGTCGTGCACGACCTGGTCATAGGCGCGCTGCAGAAAGGTCGAATAGATCGCTGCGAAGGGCTTCATTCCTTCGGCAGCGAGCCCGGCGGCAAACGTCACGGCATGCTGTTCGGCAATGCCGACATCAAAGCAGCGGTTCGGAAACTTTTCGCCAAATAGATTGAGCCCGGTGCCGGACGGCATTGCCGCCGTGATCGCGATCACGCGGTCATCGGCCTCCGCTTCCTTGATCAGCGCCTTGGCGAAAACGCTGGTGTAGGACGGCGCCTTGGAACTCGACTTCGCTTGTGTTCCGGTGATCACGTCGAATTTGGCGACGCTGTGCCATTTGTCATCGGCTTGTTCTGCCGACAGATAGCCGTGCCCTTTTTCGGTGACGGCGTGGACGAGGATCGGGCCGGTCTCCTTGGTGTCGCGAACGTTCTTCAGCACCGGCAGCAGATGATCGAGGTTGTGACCGTCGATCGGGCCGACGTAATAAAATCCCAGTTCCTCGAATAACGTGCCGCCGGTGACAAAGCCGCGGGCCAGTTCCTCGGCGCGCCGTGCCGCATCTTCGAGCGGCTTTGGGAAATGCCGCGCCACTTCCTTGGCGATATGCCGCAGCGACATAAACGATTTTGACGACAGCAGCCGGGAGAGGTAGGCGCTCATCGCGCCGACCGGCGGGGCGATCGACATATCATTGTCGTTGAGGACGACGATCAGCCGCGAATCCATCGCCCCGGCATTATTCATCGCCTCATAGGCCATGCCGGCGCTCATCGCGCCATCGCCGATAACGGCGATGATGTTGCGCTGCTCGCCCCGCAGGTCGCGGGCCACCGCCATGCCCAGCCCCGATGAAATCGAGGTCGAGCTGTGGGCCGCGCCAAACGGGTCGTACTCGCTTTCGGAACGCTTGGTGAAACCGGAAAGGCCGCCGCCCTGGCGAATCGTGCGAATGCGGTCGCGCCGGCCGGTCAGGATCTTGTGCGGATAAGCCTGGTGACCGACATCCCAGATCAGCCGGTCGTTGGGTGTGTCAAAGACATAGTGCAGCGCGACCGTGAGCTCGACGACGCCGAGCCCAGCGCCGAAATGACCGCCTGTGATCGAGACCGCGTCGATCAGTTCGGCGCGCAACTCATCCGCGAGTTGGCGCAGATCCGATTCGGGCAGCCGGCGCAGATCGGCCGGAATATCGATCCGGTCAAGCAACGGCGTCCGATTGGAAATCGGGCGAGTTGGGTTTGAATCCAATGCAGGCTCCTCACGTGCGACGGCTGATTACGAATCGCGCCGCCTCTCTTAAAAGTTCCGCTCTTCCCCCGAACAAATCAAGATGCGCGACGGCTTGGCCGATCAGCAGTTCGGCCTGGTTACGCGCCCGCTCGACTCCGAGGATAGAGACGAAGGTGGCCTTGCCGGCGGCGGCATCGGCGCCGGCCGGTTTCCCGGTTTCCGCCGGCGAGCCTTCGACATCGAGAAGATCGTCGGCGATCTGAAAAGCAAGCCCGAGGTCGTGCGCATAGCCGCGCAACGCGGTGCGCGCCTCGGCCGGCGCTCGCGCCAGTATTGACCCGGCCTCGCAGGAAAACGCGATCAGCGCGCCGGTTTTCATGCGCTGCAGCCGCGTGATCGCGCCGATGTCGAGCGAGCGATGCTCGGCGATCAGGTCGATCATTTGGCCCCCGACCATTCCGGCTGCACCGGCGGCGGCGGCAAGGGCGGCCACCAGTTCGCAGCGCACCGCCGGATCGGCATGCGCATCCGGATGCGCCAGCAACTCGAAAGCCATCGTCAGCAAGCCGTCGCCAGCGAGAATCGCGGTCGCCTCGTCGAACTCCTTGTGGCAAGTCGGACGGCCGCGCCGCAGATCGCTGTCGTCCATTGCCGGCAAATCGTCATGGACCAGCGAATAGGCGTGCACCATCTCAATCGCCGCCGCCACTTGCAGCGCGCATTGCCGGTTGACGCCAAAGAGGCGCGCGCCGGCGAGAACCAGAAAAGGACGCAGCCGCTTGCCCGGCCCTAGCGCGGCGTAGCGCATTGCCTCGTAGACCCGCGCTTCGAGATCGGGCGGCACGACGAGCAGCCGCTCCAATAGCGAATTGGTCAGCGTTGCAGCCTCGGCCAACGCCGCTTCGAACGAGAGCCCCTCGGGCCACAGCGTGTCAGTCAAACTTCGCTGGCTCCGTCGATACTGCGCCATCGGCGCCGACAACGATGCGCTCTACCCGTTGCTGCGCCTCGTTGAGCTTTCGTTCGCAATGCTGCTTCAACAGAGCCCCACGCTCGTAGGAGAGGATCGCTTCGTCGAGTTTGACCTGTCCCGCTTCGAGCCGTCGCACGATCTGTTCAAGTTCGGCGAGCGCATCCTCAAAGCTCATGCTTGAGATTTCGGGAAGCGGATTGGTCTCGGCCATCGCTGCTCTATCTAGCAAATTGCGCGAGATTGGAAGCGCGCTCTAACCATTTGCGAGCGGATATTATCGCCCTGCTGTCACAATACGGCAACAACACTGTCACTCGACCCGGGGCTGCTCAGGCGGCCATCAGCACCCGGACATGCGCCGCAGCGCTGGCGCCAAGCGCCTGAAGATCGTAGCCGCCCTCTAATGTCGAGACGAGCCGCCCCTCGGCATGTCGGTAGGCCAGTTCGACGAGTCGCTCGGTGACCCATACGTAGTCGCTCTCTTCGAGCATCAACTGCGCCAGCGGATCGCTGCGGTGCGCGTCGAACCCCGCCGAGATGATTACGAATCTCGGCCGGAACTCGTCGAGCGCCGGCAATATCCGCTCGCTGAACGCGCGGCGAAACGGCCCCGATCCCGACATTGGGCGCAATGGCACATTGACGATGTTGCCGACCCCGGTCTCGTGCGCGGCGCCGGTGCCGGGGTAGAGCGGATATTGATGGGTCGACGCATAAAACAGGTTCTCGTCCGATTCGAACGCCGCCTGGGTGCCGTTGCCGTGATGGACATCGAAATCGACGACGGCGACCCGTTCGAGGCCGTGTACTTCGCGCGCCCGCAATGCGGCGATCGCGGCATTGTTGAACAGGCAGAACCCCATCGCGCGGTCAGGTTCGGCATGGTGACCGGGTGGCCGTACCGCGCAAAAGGCGTTATCGGCCTCCTTGGCCATGACAGCGTCAACCGCGGCAGTCACCGCACCCGCCGCGTGCAACGCCGCCCGCCCGGAGGCTGCGGACAGGACCGTGTCGGCATCGATCGCGACATGTCCCGTCATCGGCACAGCGTTCAGAATGCGCTCGACGTGAGGCCGCGGATGGGTCCGAAGCAGATCATCGAGCGTCGCTTCCGGCGCTTCACGGCGTTCGAGCTCGCTAAATTGTGGACCGGAGAGCGCCGCAAGCACGGCGCGCAGCCGCGCCGGGGATTCAGGATGGTGCAATCCCGGGTCGTGCTCGAGACAGACTGGATGCGTATAGAGCAGCGTTGTCATTGCCAGTCCTCGCTTCGAAAATTTGCCATCAGTGTCGCAATCCGGCGCGCAAATCCTGTTCGAAATCCCGAGATGGCCGTGATCCTCTCGAAATTCACCGGCGAGCGGCGCCGAGCCCGAGCGCGGCCCACCCAACCAACAACGCCGTCCCGCCAAACGGCGTCACCGCGGCGAACCAAGAATACTGCGTCAATGCCAACGCAAACAGGCTGAGGCTGAACAAGCAGATCCCGATCACAAAACACCATCCCGCAATCGCCAGAAGCATGCTGAAGCGGGTACTGCGGTCAGCGATGGCCGCCAGCGCAACAAGGGCGGCAGCGTGAACCATGCCGTAAAGCGCGCCAGTGCGAAGGAGTTCGGCGGCGTGCACATTCCTGCTCGCCAGATGCGCTGCAACCGCCCCGGCCGCAACCGACAAAAAGCCGCCGATCGCCGCAGCCGCAAGCCAGGCGCGGATCATCGCGACACCGCTCTTTCGGCGAGCGCGATGTGATAGAGCGACAGGGTCTCGCGCGCGACAATCCCTTCGGCGAAGCGGGTCTTCGACCAGTATCCTGCCGTTATTTCCCATCTCTTCGCACCGTCCGGGGTCGGCGGCGAGTGCGGCGATCGCCTCGGTGAGCGCAACCAAATCGCGCGGCGGCACAAGGATGCCGCTGGCATTATTCTCCGTCCGGACCACCTCGCGGCAGCCGGGAACATCGCTCGCGATGATCGGCCGGGCACAGGCGGCGGCTTCGAGCAATGCCTTCGGCACACCCTCGCCATAGGTTGACGGCAGGACGGCGATAGCCGCGCGTTGCCAGACCTCGCGAACATCCTCGACTGCACCCAGCCAAGTCACTCCCGGCTCCGCGGCAAGCGATAACAGTTCAGCCTCCGACAGCGACCCTGAATTGTCCGGGTCCGGAGGTCCCGCCAGGACAAGTTCGATCGGCAGGTTTCGCTGCCGCAAGCGCCGGATGGCGGCGACGGCGTCGAGCACGCCTTTGTCGCGCAGCATGCGCGAGACGAGGGCGACGACGACCGGATTGCCCTTTGGCATCGGTAGCGGCGCGAAATGTTGGACATCGACGCCGGAGCCGCGGATCAGCGATATCCGCGACCGCTCGACCCCGAGAGCGGAGAGCGCGGCGCCGTCCTCGGGGTTTTGCACGATGATTTGGCTGGGGCGCCGACCAGCCGCAAAACGCAGCACTAATCCGAGCGCCAAGCGCCGCAGCCGCGCCGCGATGCTGGTTGCCGAAAAACCGGACCCCAACCCCATCACCGCATCGATCACCGCCGGCGCATCACGCGCAGCGCCAAAAGCGAATGCCCGGGCCAGGCTGCCGAACAACACCGGTTTCAGCGCGACATGGTGAAGGATGTCGGGTCGCTCAGAGCGATAGAGCCGCGCGATTGCTGCGATCGCCCGCACCGACCCGGCGATCCCGTCGCCGCGCCGTCGCCAGGCCAAAGCGCGCAGCGTCAATCCCTCGGCGAGGATCCGCGCACCGTGATCCTGGACCCGCGTCGCGACGACAACATCAAATCCGGCATCGCGCGCAGCGCGCGCCACCGGCAGGCGATGTGAGCAAAAGTACCAATCCTCGGTGACCAGAAACAGCAGCTTCGGGCGCCGCCGGCCGGAGCAGTGCGGAAAACGGCTCGGCCATCGCAACGCCGATGGTATCGCGCGAGGTCAAGTGGCAGTCGCGGCGATCGCGAGCAGAGTAAGGACGCTCTTGTCCATACATGCCGTCCTCTTTAATCCATCCGCTGGAGAACCGCTTCTAATCAAATCATCGACTGCCGGATGGGAGGCGAAGACTGCCGCACATACTGGTGACGGGCGCTGCCGGCTTTATCGGCCGCGCGCTGTGCCGCGAGCTGGTGCAGCGCGGCCATGAGGTTCGGGGCGTCACGCGCGGGAAAGCTGAACCGATCGCGGGAGTCGAATCGCGGCCGATCGGCGACATTCGCCCGGACACCGATTGGAAAGCCCATCTCGAGGGCATCGAAATCATCGTCCATCTCGCGACGAGCGCCCACCGTCCAGTCAACGAGGCGACCGGTATTAGCCGAGGCGAAAGCAGCGGCGTCGTTGGTGCGGGCCGCCGATGCCGCCGGTGTTCGCCGCTTGGTTCATATCAGCTCGATCCGCGCAATGGGCGAGGAGACGCCGCCCGGCCGCCGCTTTACCGCCACAGACCCGCCATCGCCACAAGATGCCTATGGCCGCGCCAAGCTCGCGATCGAGCACGCGATCACTGCGGCGGCAGGCGCGACCGGGGTCGATCTCGTCATCCTCCGCCCGCCGCTGGTTTACGGGCCCGGAGTTAAAGGAAATCTAAGGGCGCTGATCAAGCTGACCGCGAGCGGTGTGCCATTGCCGTTCGCCGGTGTCGACAGCCGCCGCAGCATGATCTTTCTCGGCAACCTGGTCGATCTCCTGGTGTTGGCCTGTACGCATCCGGCCGCGCCCAGTCGTCTGCTGCTGGCGCGCGATGCCGATGATCTTTCGATACCCGAACTCGTACAGGCGCTGGCGAGCGGACTCGGGCGGCGAGTGCGGCTGTTCCCAGCGCCGGCGGCCTTGTTTACCGGGCTCAGTCTGTTGCCGGTACTGCGGCCGGCACTGCGTCGCCTGACCTCGCCGCTGCTGGTGGACGACGCCGAGACGCGCCGCGTCCTCGGCTGGATGCCGGCGGTCTCGTCGGAGACAGGGCTCGCATCCACTGCGCGCGCCTACGCCCAGGGATCATAATCGGCAAATTGGAAAAGCTTCGGGCTGAGCCGCCTTCATTCCGCGTCGGGCTGCTTTGCCGGATGGGCATCGGCAAACGCCGGGATCGCCATGCAGTTATCGTAGATCCGCATCACTCGCCGATAAGCGTCGAGCGGGCAGTTGAAGTTTTTGGCCGGCGTCACCTGGGTTACAAGGCAGATATCGGCGATTGTCGGGTGCCCGCCATGGCAGAAATCGCCGCTCTCGGGATGGCGCTCCAGCCGCGCTTCGATCGCCTCGAGACCCAGGCCCAGCCAATGCCCGATCCAGGCCACCAGTTGCGTCTCGCTGAGCTTCAACACGTCGGTCAGATAATGGCGCACGCGCGGCACAATCAGCGGGTGCGAGTCGGCGACATTGATCAGCGCTAGCCCGCGCACCCAGGCCCGCGCCTCCGGATCGGCCGGAAGCAACGGCGGTTCGGGATAGCGTTCGTCGAGATATTCGAGGATCGCCAGAGACTGAAACAGCTCGGCTGCACCATCGATCAGGGTCGGTACCATCATCTGCGGGTTTAATGCGCGGTATTCGGCGGCGAACTGGTCGCCCTTTTCGAGGTGCAGATAGCTGTTTTCGCGCGCCAGGCGCTTGAGGTTCAGCGCGATACGCACGCGGAAACTCGCCTGCGAGCGATAATAAGTGTAGAGCTTCATTCTACGTCTCCCTATGCCTGCCTTGCCCTAGCGGCGGGGGCCGCCGAGCCGGCTGTTATCAGGCGCCGAGGATAACGTCCATGTCCTTCACCCCTAAGCTTGCTGGTCTTGCCGTGGTGTTTTCTGCGGTTATCATGGCGCCGCCGGCAATGGCTGCCGATCCGGGTGGCGGCGGCTGCGCCAGCTGTAACCTGCTGAATGAAAGGGCGCTGTCGCTCGATCTGGCGGAGGCGATCGCGATGGCGGCGCTCACCAAATGCCGGGCCGACGGTAATCATGTCAGTGTCACCGTGCTCGACCGTGACGGGCTGGTGAAGATCGCTTTTCGCGATGATGGAGCCGGACCTCACACAATCGTGACCAGCCGCCGAAAGGCGTTTACCTCGGTCACGTTCCGGCAGCCTTCGGCGCAATGGGCGCACCGGGTGCTGACCGAGCCGGCTGTAGCGGGTCTGAAGGACACGGCGGGGACCATTGCGCTCGGCGGCGGCGTGCCGATCAAAGCCGGGAATGACGTGGTCGGCGCGATTGGGGTCAGCGGCTCGCCCGGCGGCGACAAGGACGAAGCCTGCGCAAATGCCGGTATCGCGGCGGTTACCGACAAGCTGAAATGAGGGCAGGCCGAAAAGGGCCAGCGCCAGCACCGACGGCGGTTACCACTGATGCGACAAGGGAAGAAAGTTTGGGCGGCTGACAAGTGACGAGAGTGAAATGACAAGCAAAGCTCCGCTGGTCTTCCTCGATTACGACCAACAGGCGCTCGATGCCGCCTATGACCAGGCCGCTTATGCGCCCAATCGCGAACAGCTGATCCGGCGCCGGGAAAGCGACAGTGCGGCGGTGCGAGCGCGGCTTGGCGAACCCGAGCGCTTCGCCTATGGATCCGCCGAAATCGAACAGCTCGATCTCTATCGCGCGGCAGGCGATCGCTGCCCGATGTTTGTCTTCATCCATGGCGGCGCATGGCGCGCCGGCCGCGCGGCGGGTTACGCCGGCCCCGCCGAAATGCTCACTGCCGCCGGCGCGCACTATGTCGTGCCCGATTTCAGCTGGGTGCAGGACGCGGCCGGCGATCTCACTGTACTGGCCGATCAGGTGCGCCGCGCGATCGCTTGGGTTTACCGCAATGCAGCCCGGTTTGGCGGCGACCCAAGCCGGCTCTACCTCGGCGGCCAGTCTTCGGGCGGGCATCTCGCGGCGGTGGCGATGACCACGGATTGGCGCCGCGAATTCGAGCTGCCGGCCGACATCATCAAAGGCGGCCTGCTCATTTCAGGCATGTACGAGTTGGCGCCGGTGCGGCTCTCGAAGCGCAGCGCTTATGTCGCGTTTGACGATGCCTGCGTCGAGGCATTGAGCCCGATCCGCCATCTCGACCAGCTGCACGCACCTGTTGTCGTCGCCTACGGCACTTGCGAGACCCCGGAGTTCCAGCGCCAGAACCGCGAGTTTGCCGCCGCCGTCGCAGCCGCCGGCAAGCCGGTGCGATTATTGGTCGGCGAGCATTACAATCACTTCGAATTGCCCGAGACCCTCGGCAATCCTTACGGGCTGTTGGGGCGAGCGGCGCTCGAACTGATGGGGCTGCGATCATGAACCCGATCGATCTGCGCTCGGACACGGTGACCCGGCCATCACCGGGCATGCGCGAGGCGATGGCGGCGGCGCCGGTCGGCGACGACCAGTATGGCGAAGACCCATCGGTCAACCTACTACAGGAACGGGTCGCCGAATTGCTGGGCAAGGAGGCGGCGCTGTTCGTCCCGAGCGGCACGATGGCGAACCAAATCGGGCTCAAGGTGCTGACGCGGCCCGGCGACGAGGTGGTGCTCGGTCACGAGGCGCATATCGTCTGGCATGAATTGGGCGCCGGCGCGGCGAATTCCGGCGTGCAGTTCGCTGCTGTCGGACAGGGCGGGCTATTTACCGCCGACGATCTTCGGGCCGCCTACAAACCGCCGGGTCACATCGTGTTCCCGCCGACAACCCTGGTCGCGGTCGAGAACACCCACAATCGCGGCGGCGGGGTCATATTCCCGCAGCAGGACGCCGTTGCAGTCTGCGCGGCCGCGCGCGAGCTCGGGATGGCGAGCTATCTCGACGGCGCCCGGCTGTTCAACGCCGCGGTCGCGTCCGGCCGCAGCCTTGCCGAGCTGGCCGCGCCCTTCGATCTGGTTTCGGTGGCGTTGTCAAAGGGGCTCGGTTGCCCGGTCGGCAGCGTCCTTGCCGGCAAACGGGATGCGATCGCGCGCGCCCATCGCGCCCGCCGCATGTTTGGCGGGGCGATGCGCCAGGCCGGGATCCTCGCGGCTGCCGGTTTATGGGCGCTCGACCATAATTTCGACCGGCTCGCCGAGGACCATGCCAACGCCCGGCTGTTGGCGGAGCGGCTCGCGGGCCTGCCCGGTGTCGAGCTCGACCTCGCGACCGTGCAGAGCAATATCGTGATCTTCCACATGACCGCGGCGGCGCCCGACGCGGCGACCATTGTCGCGCATGCCGCCAAGGCGGGCGTTTTGGTCTCGGCCTTTGCGGCCCGAACCGTGCGGGCCGTGACCCATCTCGACGTCACGCAGGAGGAATGCCGCCGCGCCGCCGATCTTCTCGCCGATGTGATCACGCGCACCCCAGCGGCGTGAGCTTCGCGACCAGCGGCAACGCCGCGCAGGACCACGATGCTGGGTTTCCATCAATTTGATTTTGGGATTAGGGCGCGGTTTCGAGATCCTTGAGCAGTTTACGCAGCTCCAGCGCCAGATCGGGCTGTCGGTCTGTGCGCGGCAAACTCGGCGCGAGATCATCCTCGGCCGCGGCAGGCATGCTCCGAATGCTCTGAAGGATTCCGGTCAATGCCGCGACCGCGTCGCGCAAATCGGTCATCGCCGCGGTGTCGAGCACGGCATGTTGCGCGTAGGTTTGCTCCCGCTGTTCGGTCGCGCGAAACGCGGCTTCGAGCGCCTCGATCGACGATCTTGTCGTCGTCGCCAGCCCGTCGGTGGTGGCCGACAGATGTTCGATCGCATCGAACAGCGCGCGGTGGCCCTGTTCAAGGACCTCGCCGAGCCGTTCCGGAATTTGCGCTGCCGCAATGGGCGCTGGCGCAGTGTTCGGCGGGTTGACTGTCGTCGCGGTTGCCAATAGTTCCGCCGTGCGCCGCAGTAGCCCGGCTTCGGCCGTTTCGGCCGGCAGCCGCGAGATCAACTCAATCAGCGGCTCGGCCGCGACATCGACCGCGACTCGGGCGAGAAATGCGAGCAGCACCAGCCCGGCAACCGCCAAACCCGCCGGCACGGTCGGGATCGGCCCGGGCATAAAGGACAGCCGGCTATAAGGTTGTGCCGCGCCGAGGACGACTATGGCCGCGAGCACGATGACGGCGCTGAAGAAATGCGCGCGCGCCGCACCAATGTAGAATAGCCGGGCGACCTCGCGCCTCGCCTCACGCGGCTCAAAGGGGCCTCGTAACACCACTGTCCCACCCACCGGAGCGGGGTTGGGCTGCACCGCAGCGCGGGGCGGCACCAGCCGGCGAAAACCGTTCCTATCGAAAGCCGCCGTCCAATCCGGCCACGCCGGTCCGTGATGCGGCGGGTTGCGCGCGAGGTGCCAGCGCACGCGCAAAGCGCCCTCGATCAGATCGCCTGAGGTCAGCAAGATCGCGCACAGCGCGTAGGCAGCAAGCGCCACCACCGCTACGCTCGGCACCAGCGGCTTCAAGTTCGACAGCATCGCAGTGTGCGGCGTAACGGTCAGCTCCGGCCAAATCACCGCGACCGCAGCGACGAGGGCGAGGACTGCGCTCGATAAAACGATAATCCAAGGTCGCATGGCGGATCCCAAATTCGGCGGGAAGCCCAACTCAGCGTTCCCTGGGCGATCAGCGATGTCCGCTGTCATCATTCTGCGGTGACCACATCGCCGCGCTTGGGCTCCGACATGACGTCTCGAGCCGGCGCCAAAGTGCATATCGAATTTTGCCGCACCGGCAACAATAAACCGTAAATATTTGTCGTAAATCGGGCTGAGATGGCTCCGCGGTTGCCGTCCGTACTCCCGTATCGGTCCGCTAGGGGTGAATCACCGTCTCGGTTTGGCTGATCACAAAAGCCTCGCGCCGCTCAATAAAATCGGCGACGACCTCGGTGAAGGCTTCGGGCCGGTCGGTGCTGATCGCGTGCCCGGCATCATAAACAAAGACTAGGTGACAGTTGGGCATCAGTTCCTTGTAGAAATGCCCCATCTCCGGCGGGATCACCCGGTCGACCGTGCCAAACAGAACCAGCGTCGGAATCGTGACTCCGCGCAGTTGCGCTTCTAGATCGGCATCGCGGTCGGGCCCGCGCAGCCGCGCGACCAGTCGCGTCTGCTTTGCCCGCACCGCCGGGTCGGGCGGCGGTGGCGCCGCCACCTTTTCGGGGTGAGCGTAGAGCCGCCGGGCCATCTCTTCCGGCGTTCCCGAAGGCGGTTGGCTGCCCTGGACGCGGATCGCCGCCGGCGCCTCGAGCACCAACGCCCGCACCCGCGCGGGCTGCTGCACCGCGAGCCAGAGGGCGGTCTTGCCGCCAAACGACGTGCCCATCAGGTTGAACTCGCCGAGACCGAGCGCGTCGGCCGCCTTCCCCATCGTCGCTGCGAGTTCGGGCAGGTCGCGCGTGCGATCGTTTTCCTCCGACTCCCCAAAGCCCGGCATCTCGAAGGCAACAACCCGAAACTGCCGGCGCAAAAGATCGTGGCCGGGCGTCAGCCGCAAGCCGCCGGCGCCGTGCAGATGGATGAGCGCAGGCCCCTCCCCCGCCGCCATATAACGGATGCGAAAGCCGTCGGCCTCAACATGGCCTTCGCGAAAAGCCTCTCCCGCTTGCGTCACGATCGACAATCCTTTGAAACCCAGGGTCTTAAACCGGTCTTAAACGTCGCGAATGTGCGGCAGCACCTTATTACCGAACAGTTCGAGCGAGCGCATCAAGAAGCTCAGATCAGCGGAACCGGGGATCTGGAACATCAAATCGATGACACCGGCCCCACTCTCGGCGCGGCAGTGCTTGATCTGGTCGACGATGGTATCAGGGCCGCCGAAGAAATTTGTGTGAGTTCCGGTGCGGCCCAGCATCGCCGGTCTTGCTTCACCTGCGAGGTTGCGCCGATCGAGCTGTCGCAAAGCCTCCCGCACGGTGGCGCGTGGCGGGAATGAGCCGGCCACGGACGGCAATGTTTCCAGCACTCGCTGCGCCTCGGCATCGGTCTCGCCGATCAGGATGTTGGCGCGGTAGATGATCTGCTCCGGCGTGGGCTCCCAGCCATATTCGGCGCATTGCGCACGATAATAACTCGTGGCTTTGCCGACTTCCGCAAACGGGATGTAGGCAATGCCGAGGCCGAGGTGGTTGCGAGCTGCGAAGTCGCAGGATTCACGACTTCCCCCGAGAGCATAGGTCGGTGGATGCGGCTGTTGAATGGGCCGCGGCCAGACCGCGACCGTGCGGAACTGGAAATGCCGCCCCTGCCAGCTAAAGGGCTGCGGCTCGGTCCAGGCTTTGAGGACCAGCTCCATCGCTTCGGTTGTGCGTTCGCGGGCTTCGGCGGGATTGAGGCCATAGGTCAGGTATTCGCCGGTGATGCCGCGCAATAATCCGACGACCAGACGGCCAGGGATCAGATTGTCGAGCATCGCCAGCTCTTCGGCGATTTTTACCGGATTGCTTTGCGACACGATCGGGCCGAGCACCGCGATTTTTATCTTCTTCGCGTATGCCGCCAGATTCGCTGCCGAGATGACCGGGTTTGGTGTTAGCCGCTGCGGCGAATAGTGGTGCTCGGCCACACTGATCCAGTCAAAGCCCAATTCCTCGACGAACTGCAGCCGTTCGACCATCCCGCGATAGGATCGTGCACCGGCATCGCGATCGTAAGCGTCGGGCGGCACCGGCCATTCCGCCGGCAATTGCCGCGGCGGCAGATAGTGTGCGGTTTCGAAAAACGAGACCTTCATCGCTCCCCCGCAGCCCGCCGGCGTTTCGCCATTAAACTTCGCGAATGCGCGGCAGGACCTTTTCGGCGAATAGTCCGAGCGACTGCATCAGCCGTCCGGTGTCGGGAGCACCGGGGTTTTGGAACGCGAGGTCGAGCACGCCGACCCCAACTTCCTCGCGGCAGCGCTTGATCTGCTCGACCACGGTATCGGGGCCGCCGTAGAACGAGGTCGGCAACGTGCCGCCGACATTTGGCGTCCGCGCCTCGCCGGCGACGTTGCGGGAGTCCAACTTGAGCAACGCGTCGCGCACGCCGGCGCGCATCGGGAAGGGTGCGGGACCGTTGCGCTGCTTTTCGAGCAGTTCCTGGGCCTCCTCGTCGGTGTCGGCGAGCAGGATATTGGCGCGGTAGATCATCTGCTCGGGTGACGGCTCCCAGCCATAGCGCGCGCACGCCTCGCGATAATACCGGGTCGATTTGGCGACCACCTCGAACGGGGCGAACGAAACGCCGAGACCGATATGATGGCGCGCCGCGAATTCGCAGGATTCACGGCTGGTGCCGAGTGAAAAGGTCGGCGGCATCGGCTGCTGCAACGGTCGCGGCCACACCGACACCGTGCGAAACTGATAGTGCCGCCCCTGCCAGCCAAAAGGCTGCGGCTCGGTCCATGCCTTGAGGATCAGCTCCATGCCCTCGGTCGTACGCTCGCGCGCCTCGGCCGGGTTGAGGTCGAAGGTCAGGTATTCGTTGGTCGTGCCGCGCAGCATGCCGACGATAAGCCGGCCTTGCGACAGGGTGTCGAGCATCGCCAGCTCTTCGGCGACCTGCACAGGATTGCTCTGCGACACGATCGGGCCGAGCACCGCGATCTTTATCCTTTTCGATCGGGCAGCAATGTATGAGCCCGAAACCGCAATGTTCGGAGTCAGAATCCGCGGCGAATAATGGTGCTCGGAAAGGCTGACCCAGTCGAAACCGAGTTCCTCGACATACTGAACCCGGTCAATCATGCCCTGATAGGCCTGGGCGCCGGTCTCGGGGTCATAAGCCCCGGGCGGCACCGGCCATTCCGCCGGCACACTCGGCGGCACCTGGTAACGCGCGGTTTCGAAATAGGAGACTTGCATGGCCCCACCCCCGGCTGGGAGATCACGGCATCGCTGCTATCTTGCGGCGATACCCGGCGCAACGCAAGCCGTGCCACCGACCGGATAAAGGATCGGCGGCGGAGCTGCGCATCGGAACTCACTCGCGCCCGATCCGGGCCTACCGCATTCGCCGGAGATGCCGACGCGGCGACCGGGGTTCGACGAAATTGATCAGAAAAACGTGCTGATGTTTTTTGCGAGCATCACGTTCTGGTCGAGAACCAGCCGGCGCGACGCGATTTTCCAGCCGTCCCCGTCACGGCGCAGCACATCGCGGCGGGCGCCGACATAAAAATCCTGCTCGGTCTCGGAGCGGTTTTTGTAGACGATGAAATTGCAGCGGATTTCGACTTCATCCGCAGCACCACCCGGGGAAACCTCGATATTCGACAGAAAATGGCGGGTGCGCGATGGCGGGTCCTCGGCCCACGCCATACCGGTATCGAGCCGCGCGACGCGGCCCTTTAGGCTGGCTTTGTCCTCATCGAGGACCGCGAATTCGTCCTCGCCCTCCAAATCCTCTTCGACATAGCGCGCCGGATCGAGGATCGCGATCGACTTGCTGATCCGCGGGTAGCGGTTGCCGCGTGTCGTCATCCGGTAACGGATGTCATCGGTCAGCAATTCGAGCCATTCGTGAAAGCGCCGCTCGTCGAGCAGCCGCGCCTCGCGATAGAGGAATTGCTCGACCTCGCGGATGACGTTCTCCTCGATCATTCGGCCGCCAGCGGCTGCGGGCTCGCTAATTTGGTCCACGGGCTCCCCGCCATCATCTCGGACCAGCGGCGGTAGAAATGGCGATGGTTGTTTTCGCTGATGCGCGCTTGGCTAGCCCAGCCGCCGAGCCCTTCGTCATAGCGGTCGTGACCGATACCCATCTGGTTGTTGAGCGCCATCTGCCGCGCGACGACGCCGCGACAGGTGCGGGTGCATTCCTGCCAATTGTCCATATCGTCCTGTTCGAACGTGCCGGACGGGCTAAAGCCGCGGATACGCGGCAAGGCGCACCGCCTCCTTGACTTCAGCGGGCGCTGCCTTGTCGCAAAACACCCACGACCAGATCTCGGTCTTGTCGGGTCCGCGCGGCTGCCACACGCGAAACGTCCGCGAGGTGCTGCGCAGGATCGAAAAGTGCGGAAAGACGGTGCCGACGATCGGGCTGATCAGCCGCGCACGCGCCCCGAGCCGCTTTTCGACTTCGGGACGGATCGCGCGTTCATACTCCTGGATGACCGGGACCGGAGGGTCGCCGACGTCATCGGGTCCAACACAGATCAGCATATGGCCGTTTCCGGGTGAAACCATGCTGCCGCCGGACCTGACATTGGCGGTAACCCCGCTGCTAAACCCGGTCGTGACGGCGGACAGATGCGTCCATTGCACGTGGTAGGCGTCGCCGCCGAAATTCTCAGCCGGGAATTTCCAATTACACGGCACGATCCATTTGTGGGTGCCCAGCACCTCGACGCCGCCCTCGCGCCGGTCAAAAAACACGTCGAGATACCACGCCATTTCGCCGAGATATTCCTGCAATGACGGCGCTTGAGGGTCGAACGTCGCAAAGATCAGTCCGCGATGGCTGTCGAGCTGCGCCACTGGGACGAGCCCCCACTGATTGCGGTCGAGCGCGTCGAAGTAGAAATCCTTGAGATGCGGGACACCGCTCAAGGTCCCGTCATTGCGAAATGTCCAGCCATGATAGGCGCAGGTGAAACTCGCGGCATTGCCGCTGTCGGCGCGGCACAGGCGGTTGCCGCGATGGCGGCAGACATTAAGAAAGGCGCCGATCTTGCCGTGGCTGTCGCGCACGACCAGAACCGGGTCCTCGCCCATATTGGTCGTATAGAAATCACCGGGCTCGGGGATCTGACTTTCGTGGCATAGGAAGAGCCAGCAGCGGGCAAAAATCTGCTTCAGCTCCTGTTCGTAGATTTCCGGTTCGATAAAGATGCGGCGGCTGACGAGCCCGTTTTCGCCATCGACCAACCCGCTCAGCTCCGTTGCCATCCCTGTCTCCTCGTTCGCCCTCAGCCCATTGTCCGGTGTGCGCAGCAATTTTTATGCCCTACGCGTGATGTCCGAAGAAAGTCCGGGCATGGGGAATCAGCAGCCGCCACCGAAATTTTTCTCAAAGCCGGCGCATCGGGCGCAATGTCGAGCCGGCATCGACCGAGACCACCGAGCCGGTGATGCCGCGGGCGTTGGCGCGCGATGCCAGAAATACATACGCGCCGGCGAGATCGGCCGGGTCGAGTGCTATATGCAACGGATTGCCGGCGGCGATCCGCTCCGCGGCACCGGGCAGATCGAATTGCGAGCGATCCTCGAGCTGCAATGCCGCAACACTGCGCAGATCGGTCATCGTCCCGCCGGGCGCGACGCCGTTGACCCGGATATTTGGCCCCAGCTCGACCGCCAATTGCCGGATAATCCCGACCACCGCGTGCTTTGACGCAGTGTAGATCACGCCGCCGCCGGCCGAGGTAAACCCCGCCCCCGACGCGGTGAAGATCATGCAGCCCTTGCTTTTATCGAGTTCGCCGAGCGCCGCTTTGGCGCCCAAGATGCAGCCTTTGACATTGACCGCGAACAGCTCGTCGCAGGCGGCGGCGATGCTGGCTTCCGCCAAGTCGGCGAGCCGCAGAAAACCGTCGAGCAGTCCGGCATTACCGACAAAAATATCGAGCCGACCAAAGGCGGCAACGGTGTCGGCGACGGCGCGCTTATTGTCTTCGAGCCGGCTGACATCGCCCGACAGCGCGATGACCTTGTCGCCCAATCGCGCTTTCAATTCGTCGCTGCGGCCGGCGGCGCGGTCCATGATCGCGACCCGCGCTCCCTCGGCGACATAGCGCTCGACGATCGCGCGGCCGATCCCGGAAGCCACCGCCGGTAACCAGCGCCACCTCGCCGTCAAGCCATCCCATGATGGTCCTCCTCGGAGTGTCGGCGAACCCGCAATTCAGCGCGTGCGCTTGTATTCGTAGTCTTCGCGCTCGCCATTGCCGACCCGCAATCCCGAGGGCAGCGGCGGGCGCGTCGTATTGACCTTGGCGTGCACATCGAGCGCCGCCTGATCGGCCCAGCGTTCGAGCAGGACGAGTTTGTCGGGGTCGAGCGCGCTCTGGAAGACTTCGAACTGCTCGCAGCCCGGTTCCTTCATCACTTCGGCGCAACGCCCCTTGAAGATATGTGCCAATTCCCCGCCCTTACCGGGTGCGGCGGTAATCGTCACGACCAGTCTGACCGACATCTCTCCCCTCCTATCGCCGCGATCGCGCAGCTTGCTGAGGCTGCCATTCCCAAGATTGCTTCGCTGCGCTCGCAATGACAATACACCTGGTCATTGCGAGGAGCGCCGCGACGAAGCAATCCCGCTGCGATATCGGGCGATGCCGGAGCGTGCGCCGCAGCGCCCGTTCGGCTCAGTTCAGCCCGTAAAAGCCCATGGCGCCGCCGGCCATGACGCCGTGCTGGGTCTCCTCCGACAGCCCCTTCATGCGGCTCCTGATCATGTCCGGCGCGCCCGGGAAGAACCCGTCGGGATGCGGGTAGTCGGTCGCCCACAGGATCTTATTCGGGCCGATATAGTCGGCCAGCACCTTGATGCTGCCCTCGACCGGCTCGAACGAGATCCAGCAATTGCGCTGGAAGATTTCGCTCGGACGCATCGACAATCCGGAATCGTTAAAGCCCTGATCGTCGAAATGGCGATCCATGCGATCGAGCCACGGCGCCACCCAGCCGCCGCCCGATTCGAGAAAGCCGACCCGCAGTTTTGGATGACGGTCGGCGATGCCGCCCCAGACCACGCTCATGCAGGCGAGCATCATCTCCATCGTATGGCTGATAATGTGGCGGGCGCCGCGGCCATCAAAGCGGTCGACGCCGACTGTCGGCATGCCGCTCGAAGCGCCCTCATGGAAGCCGATCGCGAAATCGAGCTCCTCGGCGGCTTGCCAGAAGGGCTCGTAGCGCTCTTCGTGAATCATTTTGTCGCTGTACGGGTTCGGGCGGATAAAGCCGGCGCGGAACCCCAATTCCTTGCGCGCGAATTTCATTTCGTCGATGGCCAGATCGACCGATTGCAATGGCAGCATCGCGACGCCGAACAGCCGGTCGGGATAGGGCTTGCAATAGTCGGCGAGCCAGCGGTTGTAAGCGCGGCACGTCGCAGCGGCGAGTTCGGGATCGTGGATCGCGCCGGCGAACAGCCCGAGGCTCGGATAGAGGAAAGCCGCGTCGATGCCGTCGGCATCCATATCCGGGATGCGGGCGTGCGGGTCGAACCCGCCGGGCTTGCCGTCCTTGTATTCCATGGTATCGGCTGCAACCACACCCTGCCGCGCGCCGACGGCGCCGATCCGGCCGATGCCGAGCCGGCCGTCGCCGACCTGGTGCTCTTCCATGACCAGCCGTTCTTTGCCGTTCTCGCCCTTGACGATCCGCGGCGCCCGATCGCGGAATTTCGGGTCCATGTATTGGGTCCAGAGATCGAGCGGCTCCAGGATATGACCGTCGGCATCGATGACATTGTATTGGTTACGCAAGACCCGTCTCCTTTGTTGATGGCAAGCACCGGGCGCCAAAATTTTGCTAAATCCGCCGGTGGCTGTGCCGGAAAGCCGGGGCGGTAACCCCGGCGGTATTCGCCAATTCGCTTGTCCGGGGCGCTACGGGAACAATTGCTCCCCCGTATCGGCATCCTCGACAAAGATCGCGCTGACCGGGCAGTTTTCGGCCGCTTCGAGGATCTTTTCGACCGAGTCGGCGGCGGGGTCGGCCACCTCGGACTGGCGGTTTTCGTTTAGCCGGAACACCTTTGGCGCGATCGTCTCGCACATGGCGTTCCCGACGCAGACGTCGTGGTCGACCCGGATACGCAGGTTGCGAGCCAATGGAATCCCCTATTGCAAGCTAACCGGCAGCGATTTCAGCGAGCGGAAGGTGATGCTGGGCTGGTACTCCAGCGGCTCATTCTCCAGCCGCATGCCGGGGAAGCGTTCCGCCAAGGCCTTGAAGACTTCCTGACCCTCGACTCGCGCCAAGGTCGCGCCCAAGCAGTGATGAACGCCGGAACCAAACGCGACATGCTGGTTCGGCCAGCGGGTAATGTCGAACTTCTCCGGGTCGGCGAATTTTTCTGGATCGCGATTAGCCGACGAGATGAACCAGCGGATGCGGTCTTTCTTGTTCAGCGTCTTGCCGCGCATTTCGACATCCTCGGCGGCGATCCGCTGGATCGAAATGACCGGCGAGTCGTAGCGCAGACATTCCTCGGTCGCGGTCTTGGCCAAGCCGGCCGGGTCGCGCTTCAGCAAATTCCATTGGTCGGGATGGCGCATAAACGCGAGGGTGCCATTGCACAACAGGTTGATCGTCGTCTCGTGGCCAGCCAATAGCAGCAGTGACGTGTTGACCAGCACCTCGTGCCGGGTAAACACGCCCTGCTTTTCGCCGCTCGCCAATACTGAAATGAAATCGTCGCCGGGATTGACCATGCGTTCTTCGACCAGCGGAGAGACATAGTCGACCATTCCCCGCATGCCTTCGGTCAGCGGCTTCATCCGGTCGTATTCGCCGCGGCCGATATACAGCAGCTTTTCCGCCAGCTGGCGGACATAGCCGCGGTCTTGCTCGGGAACTCCCATCATCTGCGCGATGACCAGCACCGGCAGCGGGGTCGCAAGATCGCGCATGATGTCCATGCGGCCCTTCTTCTCGGCCTCGTCGAGGAGTTCCTTGACCGCCTTTTGGACAAAGGGGCGCCAGGCCTCCATCGATTTGGGCGTGAAGTAGCCGTGCACGACCCGGCGCATCTCGAGATGCTCGGGGCGATCGTGCTGAATAAACTGATCGCCCTGGTAATTCCTTACGTATTCGTAAAGACCGAGATCGGATTCGTCGATCGCCGGATAAGGCGGCCTCGGATCGTTTTTAAAGACGGCCGACGAGAACAGTTCGTGGTGCCGGGTCAGCCACACGAGGTCGTCATGCCGGGTGACGACCCACAACGCATAAGTCTCGTTCCAGTGGATCGGATCCTCGTCCCGCAGACGGCCGTAATAGCTGTAGGGGTCGGCGATGACATCGGGGGTGAACATGTCGTCCTGAAGCGCGACCACCATAACCTCCCTCCTCGTTTCATCGACGTGTTTGGTTTCTTGTTATCTCCTCGGGAACCAACCAAGCGTTTGGTAACGGAGCCTACGCAGACGACGAACGGCTGTCAACTCGCAGGCAATTTTGTGATGGCAGCGGTTCGCAGCGGGCGGCGGCGCATTCGCGCGTTATCCGGCCGTTCGGCGACAATACCGGCGAGCGCCAGCGAGGTCAGCTGCTCGGCAACCTGTTGAATACTGAGCCGACCCTGTGGATCGTACCATTTATAGAGCCAGTTCAACATTCCAAGCATCCCGTAGGACGTCACCTGGATATCGAGATCGGCGCGGAATTCACCGCGCTTGACCCCGTCGCGCAGGATCTGCTGCCAACACTGCTCGTAATCTTTGGGCGAAAAACCGATCATTTCGCGAAAGCGCTGCTTCACCGATTCGCGCTCGCGCAAATAAACAAAAAGATGCGGGTAATGACGATCGAATGCTTCCAAATGCGCTAAAATCGCCCGGCGCAGCTTTTCCGTCGGCGACAAATCGGCGTCAGCGATCGCGGCAATGGTTTGATACATCTGCGCGATCGGTTCCTTGACGACGAGGTAGAGCAGCGCCTCTTTGCTTTCGAAGTGATGATAAAGACTGCCCTTGAGGATGCCGACCTCCTCCGCGATATCGCGCACCGTGGCAGCATGATAACCCTTGGTGCGAAAGACCTTCGCCGCGGCGGCAACGATCTCGTCGAGCGTCGCCATCAGCGCGTGACCTGCCGCTGTTGCGCAGTCACAACGGTGGCACCACCCCTCAAACGGTTATCTCCCACCCCATCTCCTTCACTTTGCCCAAACTCGCGCACCGATCCTAGCGCGGTGTCGCCGGTCACGCGAGAGCTTCCGCCCGGACGCGGTTTCGCATTGTCGCGATACCGCCGCTGGCGCATCCTGGGCATCAAGCAAGACCGCCAAAACGGAGGAAAAAATGTCCAGTGCCGCGTTCCGCCGCGCCGTGTCGCCCCCCTCCCCGGAGGAGTTGATCCGGCGCGCCCGCGACCTGGTGCCGGAAATTCGCGCCCGTGCCGAAGAGACCGAGCGCAACCGGCGGATCTCGCCCGAAATCATCGCCAAGGTTCGTGACGCCGAATTGCTGCGCACGACCCGGCCGCGCGAATTTGGCGGCTTCGAATATGACGCGGTCGTCGCCCTTGAAATCGCGCTAACGATTTCGGCCGCCTGCGCTTCGACCGGCTGGGCGGTCAATGGCGCGCTGTCGAATGGCATTTCCTTTGGCCATTACCCGATCGAGACCCAGCGCGAATTGTGGGGCGACGGCAGCGACCCGTTCAGCTGCGCCTGCTTTGCCCCGACCGGCGCCGCGGTCCCCGCCGATGGCGGCTATCGGCTTAGCGGCAAATGGTCGTTTGCCAGCGGCGTCGATCATGCGAGCTGGATCCGCCTCGGCGCCTTTATCAAATCGCCCAATAGCAACGACGCGAACCCTGGCGACGGCTCCAGGCCCGGCGACGGCGCCTTTTTCCTATTGCCGATCGGCGATGTCGAAATCGTCGACAACTGGTTTGTCTATGGCCTGTGCGGCACCGGCAGCAAAGACATCATCGTCGAAAACGCCTTTGTCCCCGCGCATCGCGTGTTGCGCTTTGCCGACACCCGCGCCGGGCACACTTCGGGGGCCGACCATCACAACAACCCGCTTTACCGATTGCCGTTATTGGTGTTGGGCGCCTCGATGCTGGCCTCGACCGCGGTCGGCGCGGCCAAGGGTGCGGTTACTGACTATCTCGAAATGACGACCGGGCGCACGACCCGCGGCGCGCTTGCCGGCGGCGGCCTCAAGATGGCCGAGTTTGCGACAGTCCAGCTGCGCTATGCCGAAGCGTCGGCCGCGGCCGCAGCCGCCGAATTGATCCTGATGACCAATATCCGCAATGCGATGGCGCAATTGCACGCCGGCGAGGAGATCACGGTCGCCGACCGCATCCGCATTCGCCGCGACCAGGCCTACGCCACCAAGCTCGCCTTGCAGGCGGTCGAGGCGCTGAACGCATCGACCGGCGGCGCCGGCCTGCAATTGTCGAACCCGATCCAGCGCGCCTGGCGCGACGTCAACGCCGTCGCCCGCCATGTCAGCCTCAATTGGGACGCGGTCGGCACAATGTACGGCCAGCACGCCTTCGGTTTGGAGCCGCGCGGACAATATTAAACGTGGGCAATATTGAAGCGGAGCGGCCCACCAGCAACGAAACCTTGGCAGCTGCTGACGTCTACCGTACAGCACGCATCGAGGGAGTCAGATTGTTCGAAAATCCGTTCGACGACCCGATTTTGCAGCGCATCCGCCACTCACTACGGGCGATGTATGGCCATCGTCTCGAACGGCTGGTCCTGTTCGGCTCGCGCGCACGGGGCGAGGCCCATCCGGATTCGGATTACGACATCGCGGTGTTTCTCGATGATCTCACCGATCGTTGGCGCGAGTTTCGCCGGCTGGCGGAACTCAGGACCGAGATCCTCGTCGAAACCGACGCGTTTCTTGAAGCGAGGCCGTTCCGAGCCGGCTCCTACCGCGATCGCACCCCGCTGATGCACGAGATCCGGCGCGATGGCATCGATCTGTGAAACCCGAATCCGCGCTATACCTTGAAAAGGCGCGGCAATCACTGAGAGAAGCGCGCGCAATCGCTGCTATCGGATTGGCCGAAGCCGTCGGCAGAGCGGCTTATCTGGCCATGTTCCACGCCGCGCAGGCGGTGATCTTCGAGCTTGGCGGAAAGGTGGCGAAAACGCATCGCGGCGTTCACGCTCAATTCGCCCGGCTGACGCGCGAACACCCGACACTCGGCCCGGAGCTGTCCCGTCATTTATCACAAGCTTATGATTTTAAAGCGGTCGCGGATTATGAGATTGGACCTGACGCAACGATACCGCTTGCAGATGCCCTCGCGGCTGCGGAAGTCGCTGAAGACTTTGTGGTCCAGGTCGCCACCGCGCTCGCGGTAAATCCATAGTCCCAATCCGGAAGCGCCGGCCTGGGCGGCGGAGTGATCAAATGAGCATCGACATCAACGGCATGGCGCACGTGATTTTGACGGTCAGCCGGTTCGAGGTCGCGCGCGCGTTCTATCGCGAGCTGCTGCCGCATTTCGGCATGAAGCCGGTATTCGACGGCGACAAGCTGTTTTATTGCGTCGGCGGCCGCACCGCGATCGGCATCCAACCCTGCGATCCGGCCCATGACTCCGAGCGCTTCCAGCAGCAGCGCGTGGGCCTGCACCATCTTTGTTTGCGAGCGCGTTCGCGCGCCGACGTCGATCGCTGCGCGGCGGTGCTCAGGGGGATGAACGCGACGATCATCCACGGACCGGAGGAAGGCAGCTGGGCCCCCGGCTATTACTCGGTGCTGTTCGAAGACCCGGACGGCATCCGCCTCGAACTGTGCTTTGTCCCGGGCGCCGGCCTGCTCGCCGAGGCACTCGTTTGACCCAACTGCCGGCTATGCTTAACTCCGGTTAAACCCCGCTCACACCTTCGGCGCCCTAGGCCGGCATAAGGTGTCAGCCTCGAACCTTGGCGAGAAACGCAAGCATCCGTTCGCGCGGCGCGGCGAGCATGCCGATGCAAATCGACTGTCGCGAGCCGGATCGGCGTCTATAATGACGGGACGAGTTTCAGCTGGGAGTGACGACATGGCGAATGACCAGATGATGGCGCAGATGTCCAAAAAGGGCGGGTTTATCGCCGCCCTCGACCAGAGCGGCGGGTCGTCGCCCGGCGCATTGCGGCTCTACGGCATTCCGGACACCGCCTATAGCGGCGACGCCGAGATGTTCCGGCTGATCCACCAGATGCGGGTGCGGATCATGACCGCCCCGGCCTTTACCGGCGACAAGGTCATCGGCACGATCCTGTTCGAAGGCACGATGGACGGCGAGGTGCGCGGCAAGCCGACCCCCTCCTATCTGTGGGAAGACCGGCATGTCGTGCCGTTTGTCAAAGTCGACCGCGGGCTCGAACCCGAAAAGGACGGCGTCCAGCTGATGCGGCCGATGCCGCAGCTCGATCAGCTGTGCGAGCGCGCGGTCAAGCTCGGCGTCTTCGGCACCAAGATGCGCTCAGTGATCAACCTCGCCTCCAAAGACGGCATCGCGGCGATCGCCGCGCAGCAATTCGAGTTCGGCGAGCAGATCGCCAAGCATGGGCTGATGCCGATCCTCGAACCCGAGGTCTCGATCAAGAGCCCGGACAAAAAGGGCGCCGAGGCGATCCTGCTCGACGAGCTGAAAAAAGGCGCCGACGCATTGCCGGCCGGCCGTCAGGTCATGTTCAAACTGACCCTGCCCGACGTCCCGGATTTGTATTTGCCGCTGGTCAACCACCCGCGCGTCGCCCGGGTTGTGGCATTGTCCGGCGGCTATACCCGCGAGGATGCGTGCAAACGCCTCGCCGCCAATCACGGCATCATCGCGAGCTTCTCCCGCGCTCTCGTCCAAGATTTGCGGGTCTCGATGAGCGACGCCGAATTCGAAGCCGCCCTGGCGCACTCGATCGAGGAAATCTACAACGCCTCAACCGTAAAGGTGTAACCCGCACCGCGCGGCCGGTCCTCGGGCCGGCCGGCGCGCCGATCGCAGCAATCGACAACCCGCGCCGCGCACCGTTCTGCGCCGCGAACTCCGCGATTGACCCTGCCGCGACCGACCTCGATGAGCAGCCGGTTTCTGCTGATTTAATTCCCGGCGCCACCGCTTCCTGTTTGGCGGATAACCGCCGTTCTGGAAAATCCGCTAAGTGAAAGTCCAATAAATTACGGCGGTCCGGATATTATTTAATATCGTTGCCTTTGCAGTAGAGAATTGCTCCTGATGCAAGATGTCTTAAGCAGAACGTGGTTTTATATTGTACCCCTGCCGCATCATAGTACGTCAGTTCTCCTTCTATCCCGATGGCTGCATCGGTTTGCATGAGGCGCTCAAATCGCTCTGGTTTAATGCCGGGTGGGGAAACAACAGAAGAGAAATCATCTTGGCGGTTGGTACTGGCGCTGCTTCTCCTTCGAATTCCCTTTAAGCTTACCGCTGAAGCTTTCTTCACGCTTATTCTCGATAACTACGAAGTCTCGAAAGGATACGTGGAGCGCCGGGGTTTTCCCGTAGTTCGTATAATGCCAGCCCAGACAATCTGACCTGTTGTTGGGTCAGATGGAGGTCTGTATAAAAAAAAGTGCGGCGTGCCGAGATTAGTAAGCCAGATGATCGGGCGCTGCTCTTGTTTTGTGAGCTGCAAGGCAGTCTCGGCGGCTCTCGCTGATTTGATTGCTGCCTCGGCCGCCTGTCGCGTTGATGTGTCAGTCGTCGCCAGAATGTACGCCTGTATCCCTGCGATTACCGCGAGGATAAGTGTGGCTATCACGAGCCATACGGTCGCTCTCCTGAAAGCAGAGCTCACCGGGTATGGGTTTCCAAAATTTCGACCATGGACGGGGAGGAACCGCCGCCGGCGAGTCGGGTTAGCTCGCTCATGCCGCGAAAGGTCTGGCACCTGACTTTGGGCCGGATCTCGCAACAACATTTCGATACCTTGCGGGCAAGCCTAAACTAGCAAGCGTAGTATGGGCTGAGCCTGGCGAAGCCCTGACGACGACTTAATCTCCAGGTCGGCGTCGAGCACCGCGACGGTTGCGGCCGGTTGACGATGGAAGAATGCCTGCCGTGGGTAAGATGATGGGGTTCGCGGTCACTCAACCCATCCTACCACTATTTACAATTTGTTGAACGCGCCGCGGCAACTCGACCTGTAAAGCGTTGAATCCATCAAGTTCACCTTTTTGGTGCAAAATTTGCGCGGCGGAGAGAAATCTTGTAAAAAAGGGCACTGAATCGGGAGGGAGCGCAAAGATGAAAAAAATTTTCATGGGAGCCGCCTTCGGCCTAGCGTTTCTTTGCGTTGAGCCTTCGACAAATGCTGGGCCAATTGCCACCAATCTATTTGCATTTCGCGTGGAAAATAGTGTGAACAGTGCCGAAAGAGCAACCGGCGATCTCTTGTCATTCGGCGCCAACAACGTATCGCCAAACACCGTCTTCGGCTTCGCTAGTCAATGCCCCATTGGTTCAACCTGCCCGCCGACGTCGCTCACCGAGCAAGCATTGTTTGCTCGCCCTCAACTCTTAACGCCAAACCAGTATGTTGCGAGTACGCCGTATGACCCCGCGCTTACTGGTCCGCAGACTTTGAACCTCTCGCCATCATTATCTTTCCCGGTTGGGAACACGACCGTGGTTAAGACACCTGCTGTCGGCAATGTTGCTGCTATACCCTTCGTCACCTCGATGACAGCCACAGTAACTGCGGGCGGCGGTCTAACCCCTACACTCAGTTCGACGCCACCCCCGTCGCCGATTTCGATCGATCAAACTACTATTCGAGTGTTTGATACTACCCCTGGATTTGATACAATCGCCACTTCCGCAGATCCTAATCTTCCTGAGGCGAATGGAGCTCCCAGTTCGTTCGAGACTGGAAATGTTGTTTACCTTGCCTTAGTGCCTGCCGGCGCCACTACATTTCAAATAAATACAAGCAGCCCAGGTACAAATCCCAATTCAATACCGCTGCAATACGGGCATTCATATGCTGTATCTGTCAGTTTAGAAAATCTCAGGGCTGGGTCTCCGCCTCCGAATATAAATTCTTGTTTGTCATGTAACGTTAACTCACGGTCTCAATCATTTTTTGATTATTCTCCCATAAATACTACGCTGGGGGGTATTCTCAACAACGCGACTATAAATTTGCCCACTACGCAACCCTTCGTGACTACGAATGGTCTGTTATCGGGGCCAACCTATGCATTTCACGTAGGTAGTGTTTCGCCGGATTCGATCACTTTCATCGACCCGTTGGTTGCCACAGGTTTTATCTACACTATCGGCGCAACCGACCCAGACTTCAAGAGTGTCGATCCGGTCACCGCAGTCGGCAACGGTATCTATATACTTTCCGTATATAATGGGACGTCATTTGTGGTTGTTGATAGTGCTCTTGATGCAGGACAAACGTTTGATTTCACACAGAATGGTTTTCCTGGTGGCGTTTCTGAGTTCGAGATTACCGGAATTGATTCGGGCGCCGGGCTTGACCCAACAAACATCACCGCCTTCGTCACCGGCCTAACTTTTGTATCAGCGGGCTCGTTCACCGGGACGATGCAGCCAATCGTGGAGGATGTACCCGTCGCGCAGGATGTACCCGAACCGGTATCGATTGTGCTTTTCGGCAGCGGCCTCTTCGGGTTTGGATTACTACGCCGGCGCAGGACCAGTGTCGTTGGCCGCTCGCAAGCAGCGTAAAGGCAACGGGCGGCGTACGAGCTGCTTCGGTCAGCGCGTCGCGCTGCAAGGCAAGGTTCTGGTCGACGGTCGAAACCCGGGTATAGCCGATCAGCAAGCGTAGGATGGGCTGAGCCCGCGAAGCCCATGCCTATCTGGCCCCCGCTGGCTTGTCCGGCGCGGGCGCTTATTCTCCACGTCGGCTTTGAGCGCAGAGCCGGTTGCGGCGGGTTGACGATGGAAGAATGCCTGCCGTGGGAAAGCTGATGGGCTTCGCGGTCGCTCAACCCATCCTACCCACTGCCGCATAAGCGCCAGTCTGGAAAATGAGAGAGCGGTTCGCGCGGGCGACTTCTCGCGCGCCCGCCGACGCCACTGCCGCGCACGGCTTTCCCGAAATCGTTGACTTCTCAAATACAGAAAGTATAGCGACTTCGCAAGACATTATATTTCGAGGTCGGATCGTACGTAAACTATATTACTGGGTTGCGCTGTCGGCGAACTTTGCCAAACCAACAGCAGCATTCTTTGCAGCTTCGGGATTTGAAGGCAATCCGTGTCGAGGGTAAATCACATTCTGTAGATATTCGGCAGAATTATACGTTAACCACACCTTTCCTTGATCATCTTCCCAAACAAGGGCCTTTGGCGGAACATCGATTGCGAGCGTGGCGGCCTTTTGCATGTTCGGTGTACCCAGCTTCGGATTTCCGAACACGATTACCGTCCGAGGCCGCATCTGTAACCCGACCTTCTGAGCGGCTGCGGCGTGATCAATTTCCGTAAATACCATCCAACCATTGGCGGCATTAGCATTCACCGCGGCTTCGAAGCGCTGAATGGTATCGGCAACCGAGTGATTGCTCTGTTTCGTAATAAGCCCGGCATCGGCCGCGAGTCCGACGTGAGGGGCAAAACAAAAGCTTACTATAGTAATTGTATGCTGCCAGTGTGGCATTGATCAGATCCTCCTGACATTCTCATGATGTTGGACGTGATTTTCTATCCCATCGCGGCGCGCTGCAACGAAATTTGATCGCAGTCTGACTGTGCAGACGGTCAGGAGGACCGGTGGGTCGGTCTGATACCGATTAGGCCGGGCTCCACGTCCACCAGCCAGCTGAGAACGGCAATCAGCGGATTTGCCGATTTGCCGAAAGTCTTGATTGCTGGTGATTTTTCATCACCAGCAATCGTCGCCGTTTTCTGGACCAGTTTTTCAACGGTATTCTTAAATTTCGTATCATGGTTATGAGTCGCACCTTCTGTTGCCAATCTGAGAACTGGCGATCTCCGATCGCTACAGCTTTTGTGGTCAGCCATGTCGATTCCTGAGCATGGGGGTTGACCGTGTATCCAAGATTACAATAAACTTACATCTTCGGGATTCCCCGACTACGGAAACGATCGTGATTATAGTTTCGCGTGAAGGTTGCGGCATCCATCAGCCCGTGCCGTCCGGGAAGTATCCGGCAGGCGGTTACAAAGGAGCAGGGAGGAGAAAGACCAATGAGTGAAACGAGTGGATGGCAGCTCAGCGGCGATGCGCCGACAGCTTACACGCGCTTTGCGCTAAAGATCATGGAGCCGTGGACGGATGATCTCATCCTTGCGGCCGAATGCCGGGATGGCGATCATGTCCTCGACGTCGGCTGCGGCACCGGCCTTGTCGCCAATCGTATCAATGTGGTCAGCCGAAAGTTCTGCGCGATCACCGGAATCGACATCAACGAGGGCATGCTGACCGCCGCCCGCCGCAACCCGCAGATCGAGTGGCACCAGGGGAGCGCAACCGAACTGCCGTTCGCTGAAGGCACCTTTGACGTAGTGCTCTGCCAACAGGGCCTGCAATACTTCCCCGACCGCCATAAGGCGATGAAGGAAATGGCGCGCGTGCTCGCGCCGGGCGGTCGGATCGCCTTAAATGTATGGGGCGCGCTGGAACGGCAGCCGTTCTTCGTGGCGCTAGTCGATGCCATCGCCACGTTCCTCGGTACAGATGCGCGGTCGGCGCTTGAATTGCCGTTTTCCCTCAATACCGCCGAGGAATTACGGAAACTTGCGCAAGACGCTCGCTTGAGAAACATCCGTGTCCGTTTTGAGCATCGGACGACGCGCTATCCCACAGCCGCAGGGCTCGTTACCGGTTTTATGGGCGCGACGCCGGTTACTGCACAATTCCTGGCATTATCGGATGATCGTCGACAGGCCTTCGTCGCACATGTCGTAGAGCGGATCGCGAATTATGTGGACGACGCCGGGCTGGCGGTGCCGCAGGAGAACCATTTCCTGACAGCCTCGAAGTCGGGTTGACCCGTAGCGCGCCCTAGCACGGCAAAGGGGCTAAGAAGGACTGCCCGTCAAGCGGACGATACGGAACCTAGCGAAGCGGCACGTCTGTGATTCGTCTGCACGAGGTATCGCCGTTGCGAAAGTCTTAACTTTCGGCCCGGAGGGCGCGTCTCAAAGCACGCACTGCCTTGATGCAGCTCAGCTCGATTTTTCCTACGGTCGCGTTTTCATTTGGGAACTCTTCTGGGGTGGGCTTTGGTACGGTGACGTAATTTCGCCGCGCTTGGTTAGTAACATCATCCTACTAAAGGCGATTCGGGCGGGTGTCGGTGCTGATGATTTGGATTTCCCGTGGTGCAGCTGCAATTCCCGGTTCAGCGGAGAAAATTCCCGATTGGGCTTGCAAAAATTCCCGTTTGGCCTGCCACGGGAATTGGCTCGCAAGCAGCTGATTGGCAATGGGAATTTCAATGGATTGGTGGCCGTTTCCGGCAAATTTCCCGGTTGACGGGAATTGGTTTTTAGCAAGCGAAGGATGGGCTGAGCCCGGCGAAGCCCATGCCTATCTGGCCTCCGCTGGCTTGTCCGGCGCCGGCGCTTATTCTCCACGTCGGCTTTGAGCGCAGAGCCGGTTGCGGCCGGTTGACGATGGAAGAATGCCTGCCGTGGGAAAGATGATGGGCTTCGCGGTCGCTCAACCCATCCTACCCACTGATGCAGCTCGCTTGGCCGTCAGATCGATGCCCTTCACTGGGCGCTTCCTTCATACGATTGGAGACCGGGGCTCGTACCGGCTATGGCGCCGGTCTTAGCCGGTGTTACGAGAACCGCTGGTCGTGACCGCGGGCTCGGACAAAGGGTCGCAAAGATCCAGCGCCGGCGACCATGACGCACCGGCCTTAGTCGGCCTCACGAACTGCGAGGATCGGCTCCGGCACCGTGTCGAGATCGACATCGGGATCGCTGTCGAGGACAGCATTGAGTTGGCGCGTGTCGAGCTCCCCCATCCACCTCGAGATCACAACGGTCGCAAAGATGTTGCTGAACAAATTGGTGACCGCTCGGATTTCCGACATGAATCGTTCCACGCCGAGCAGCAGGGTCAAACCGCCGACCGGCAGAATGCCGAGCGCCGGCAGAGTCGCGGCGAGCGCGACGAACCCGGCGCCGGCGACGCCGGCCGCACCCTTCGAGGTCAGCAGCATTACCGCCAACATCGTCAGCTGCTGGCCCAGGCTGAGATGGATATCGGTCGCTTGGGCGATGAACAGGACCGCCATCGTCATGTAGATCGCGGTGCCATCGGTATTGAACGAAAAGCCGGTCGGCAAAACGAGCCCCACCACCTCCTGCGAGCAGCCCAGTCGCTCGAGCTTAGCCATCGAACGCGGGATCATTGCTTCGCCTGACGTGGCGCTGAAAGCGATCAGCAACTCGTCTTTGAAAAAGCGCAGGATTTTCAGGACCCGAAGGTCGAAGAGGCGCGCGATCAGACCAAAGCCGACCAGCACGAAAAGGATCGAGGTTAGATAGACACCGAGCAGCAGCCAACCGAGATTGGTCAGAGCATGAAAGCCGAACTTACCGACCGTAAAGGCCATCGCGCCAAACGCGGCGAGCGGCGCCACATACATGACGATCCGCACGATACCGAACAGCGCATGCGTGAAATCATCGATCAGCGAAACCAGCCGGTCGGCGCGGCGTCCCATATGGCACAACGCAAAACCGAACAGCACGCCGATCACCAGCACCGGCAGGATCTCGCCCTCGGCGATGGCTCCAACGAGGTTTCGTGGGATCATTTTCATCAGGAATTCGACGATCGTCAGCGACTTGGCGCCGGTGACGTAGCCTTCGATCGGTTTGCTATCGAGCGTTGCGGGATTGATGTGAAGCCCGGCGCCCGGTTGCAGCAGGTTGCCGACGATCAGGCCGATAAACAGCGCCAGGGTTGAGACGATTTCGAAATAGACGATCGCCCGCACCCCGACGACGCCGACGCGGCGCATATCGCCCATTTTGGCGATCCCGACTGCGACGGTCGCAAATATGACGAGCGGGACCACCGCGCGGATAAGCATGATAAAGCCGTCGCTGAACGGCTTCATCATGACCGCGAAATGCGGGTAGAAATGGCCGAGCAGGATCCCGATGACGATCGCGATCAGGATCTGGACATAAAGGCGGCGCATTGGCGAGCCGCCCGATGCGGGTCGCGGCGCTGACGATAAACGACCCGATGCGCCTGTATTCGCCATTTTGCCTCCTCTCGTGTTTGTCCTGCCGCCACCCAATGCCGTCAGTCACTCCTGGAGCCAGACATCGGTCAAATCCTGTCCGATGAAGTGGCTCGGCGTGATGTACCAGCCCCCGAGCTTTGAAGAGGTCACGACGATGCGGTTCCACCACAGTAACGGCACGGTATACGCCTCGGTCAGCGCATGCTTTTCGAAGGCGCGAACAATCTTGGCCCGCTGCTGAGGATTTTCAGTCACCGCCTGTCCGATATAGAGAGCGTCGAGGAACCGGTCGGTCGAACCGGAATTGTTGACCGGCGATAAATCATGCGAGACGTATTTGGTCAGCTGGATCGTCGGGTCGTCAAAATAGTCTCCGGAAAAATCAAGTGCTGCGTCGAAGTTGCCGGCTTCGACCCGCGACTGCCAATCAAAGATCCCGAGTTTTTCCTCTGTCGCGTCGATACCGACCTGCCGCCAGCTGTCGACCAGTAAATCGGCGCCGGCAAAATGAGGCATCGGGATATCGCGCACCAGCAGAGTAAGTTTGAGGTCATGTACCCCGGCCGCGGCGAGGAGGCGCCTTGCCTCGGCGCGAGCGGCGGCGATATCGCGGCCAAAACCCGGGAGTTCGACCAATTCCGCCTCCGGGGTCGCCATGCTCGACCCCGGCCGCATCAGACCGCCGACATATTTGAGAAAGGTGGTTTTTTGCAGCTTATCAGCAGCGCCCCAGCGGTCGATGGCGAGCGACATTGCGCGACGGACGCGTGCATCGCTGAAAGGCGCCCGTTTCACATTGAACACAACCGATAAATTCGACAACCATGGGCTTTCGCTGACCGTCATCCGATCACCAAAAGCAGCGACCATGTCGTCGCGCTGCGGTGGCGTCACACCGCGAAACTCAGCAGCGATCTTGCCGCTTTTGTATGCCGACATCACGGCTGCTGCCGGCATGAAATCGGCTTGAAAACCATCGAGGTACGGCTTTCCAGGCCGGAAATACTTTTCCCAGCGTCGGCCGCGCCAATACTTTCCTTTAACGTGCTCGACAAAAACGAAGGCGCCAGTACCGAGTATATGAGTTTTCGGGAAATTCGGGTCGGCGGCCAATTTGGCGGCGCTGTAGATGCAGTTCCAAGGTGAAGCAAAATTCGCCAGCATCGCCGCTTCGGGCCATTGCAGGTGAAAGACGACGGTCAATGGATCGGGAGTCGCGATATCGGAAATCGCGCCGTAGTCAATGCGCCTTGCCGAGACGATGCCCTGAGGTGGGTGGATCAGTCGCTCATAGCTGGCCTTGACGTCCGCCGAGGTTAGCGGCGAACCGTCGTGGAACAGAACGTTCGGCCAAAGCTTAAAGGTATAAGTTTTTCGATCGGCAGAAACCGCCCAGGACTTCGCCAAATCACCAATGATCTGCGGGTAATTTGCCGCATCGAACTTCAGCAGGGTCGAATAATGAGGTGCTACAGGGTGCAGAAAAGCGAAGGACGTATTGGAATAGCAGTCGTAATCTTTAGGCTCCACGGTAACAGCGAAATCGAGAATGCCGCCGTGCCGCGGCTCCGATTGGGCAAATACGGTTCCCGCAACTGAGGTGAGAGCGATTGCGACTATAGCGAAGAGAGTCGACGCTCGCCGGCGCACCACGGCCGCTCCCGGCAGTCGGAGGGTCGCGTGATTACGCATGACGCTGACGTTCCAATCGCGCTTGCGTGCACGGTGGCGAGCCCTAACGCGTTTGCCCCTTTTGCCACCGCTCGAACTGGCCAAACAACTCGTCCTTTTGTTGCTGGGTCAGCGGCGTTCCTCCGGCCGATTGCTGACGCTCGTCGACAAAGCGGGCGAAAATCGCTTTAAGGGCCTGCTCGTTGGGCTCACCGGCGGCGGGCGCGTTTCGCTGCAGCCAATCCGCCGCGGGCGGAAAACGCCGCCAGCCTGGAAGTTCGGCGGCGATATTGACCTCGTGCCATTTCGGATGGTGGCCAGGCATCAAAAGCGACTGAAATCCGGTAAAGAACGCGTCGACAAAGTTGACCACGTTGCGGTAACGCTCAGAATCCGGCTGAAGATTGGCGACGAACAGCACGGCGCCCACGGCAATCGTGTCCACGGGATGATCTGATTGGATCAAAGCCGGATAATCGTCAGCTGTGAGGCGCGCCGGAACATAAGTTGCAGTAATCGCTGTATTGAGCGGTACCGGGACAAAGTGAAGATTCTTCTCGGCGCTTAGATCGCGAAAGATCGGCGCCGGCCGGCCGCTGACCAACGCTATAGCCGCAATCTCGCCACGACGCAATTTATCGAGGGCAACTCCCGAATCATCGTTCGTGGTGACGATTGGAATGTTTAGCAGACTGAATAATCGAGTTGTCGTTAATTCAGTTCCGCCGCCTCGGACATCGGTATTCACCTTCTGGTTGGCGAGATCAGCAATAGTTTTGATGTCGCTGCGAGCGAGCAAATGAAATTCTTCATTATAGAGCTTGGCAATATAGGTAATCCGAGACTTGATTCCGGGCGACAGATTTTGCTGTCGCGCGTAATTCATGACGTCATCCTGCAGGATCGTAAGATCAATCCCGCGCAGGAGTTCGAGGTCGGTAATGTTTTTTAGTCCCCCTTTACCGACCACAGGCAATACACGCCGCGTCGCGCCATCATCGATAAGGTTCGCAAGATCCTCAGCCATCTGCACTGAAATACCGCTGCCGCGCCCGGTTTCGAGTTCGACGACCCCACGATTAACCGCGACTTGCGGCGGCGGGGTAACACCGTACCGCGCGGCATCGGCCCGCACGGCAAGTGCGTTCAGAGTGATGAGGACGCCTACCACAAAAATGAGTTGCCTCAGCCCATACCAGCTTGGCAGCGAACACAAACGCGAACAGTCAAGGTCGCCGTCATCAGAAGCGTGGAAACGACGGAAACTAAACCGCTTCCGGATTGCAATATTTCGTCCAGGCGTAACAGAACTGTTCACCGATACCTCTTTGACCGATGCGCAGAGCGGCCGTTGCTCGGCGGGCCTTGTCTGCAACGGGCGTGAAATCGACGAGAAGTGGAGCCTCCGTAAACCACACGGAAGTCGATGATCTCGATTGATTGGGACAGGTCGTAGGCTCCGCTTGTGAGACTGCAATTTCACGCTCTCTTTGATCTCAAGATCTCTTGCCACTGAGTGGGCTACGGGACAGACAAAGCTCCCTCCCCAAGGAGGAGGTGAGAGAGCAGTTCATCTTTCACCCTTGGCTGCGCCGCGGTCAAGTGTCAGGATATTTTTGCTCGATTTCGTACGGTTCAGCTTGTAGATGTGAATACGTATGGTTAATTGGCTAATGCCGAGTTTTATTCATTGTCGATTGAAGAAGGTGCAATGTTCCTCCTAGGGTGGAATTCACGAAGCGTGCGGTATCTAGCCAGGAGTGCCACTATCCCAAAATCGGCAGAGAGCGTGAACATGGGCTGCGCCTATCTGGGTAGGAATAGTCAGCTGTCGACGGCGAAGAACCGCGATTTTCCCTGGGGGCCGGCTCTCTCGGGATCTCGCTAGCGTGGTGCCCAGGGGAGGAATTGAACCACCGACACACGGATTTTCAGTCCGCGTAAGGTGGACCGATGATTAATTTAAAATAGCCAGTGACGTAAGTCATGTTGCAAGCAGGGCCATTCTTGTTGCAAATTCCGATCACCCGACCAAAGCCAACTCACCGGCTGCGAACTTGGCGTGATCGTCTTCGAGGCTCGGGAACAGATGGCCGTAGACGTCAAAGGTCATCTGAATCGAACTATGACCGAGCAGCACCTGCACCCGCTTAGCGGTAAAGCCGCGCTCGATCGCCCAGCTTGCGAAGAAATGCCGCAGCGCGTGGAGCCCATATTTCGGGCTGCCTTTCGCGTTGACCATGCCGGTCGTGCGTTGCAGGGCGTAGAAGCCACGGTTTGCGATGTTGGCGTGGTTCTCGACGTTGCCGCTGCCGTTTGGGAAGACAAGGCCCAGATCGCCCTTCGGGCAGGCCAGCTTCCACTCCCTGAGCGTGTTGAAAACCAGCGGCGACATCGGGATTTCACGCTCGCCAGCGGCCGACTTCGGAGCGCCGATCTCGCCCCACAGATTCGCCCGCTGATGGACGTTGATCACCTTGCGCTCGAAATCGACATCATCCCAGGTGAGGCCGCGCAACTCGGATGGGCGCATGCCGGTAAAGATCGCGGTCACGAACAGCGGGTGCCAGCGGCCGTCCGCCTTCGCCAGAATGGTCTGAACCTCTTCCTTCGCTGGAATGTCGCGCCCGACCACGAGCTTTCCTTGCTCGCGCTTCTTGACGTCGACCCGCACCGGCTGTGCCGCATTCTGCGCGACCAGGCCGCGTCGCTGCGCCTCGACGAGAATGCCTTTCAAGCTCGCGAGCACCTTGCGTGCCATCGGGCGCGAGCCCCTGCGCAGCAGATCGTCGCGAAAGGCCTCGATCGCCGGCGCTGAAAGGCGAGCGAGCTTCACAGCGCCGAGCAGCGGGACAATGTGCAAATCGACGTGGTTGCGATATTGCCGCAAGGTCGACCGTTCGAGATTTTCAAGCTTGCCCTTCTCGATCCATAGCTCGGCCGCCTCGGCAACGGTGATGCTGGCGTTTTCAGGTGTATGAACGCCGCGAGCGACTTCGCCGCGGGCCGTCACAAGCCAAGCATCGGCGTCCTTCTTTTTGTCAAAGGTCTTGATGTGCCGCTTGCCGGCCTGGTCGAAATAGTCGGCGATCCAGGCGGACCGCTCGCCTTTGCTGTTTGTCCAAATGCGCTTGCGTACCTGCGCCACCGAGACCACCTGTTTGTTAGATTTCCGTTTCGTTCTGAGCGGTTTCGATTGTGTCGCAATAAATTCCGATGGTCAAGGAAACATGTACGACTGTGACGAATGCCGAAAATTGGAGGGAATACGCCGCAAATTGCGCCGACAGCGAGACGAGGCGGCCCCGCGATTGCGTATCAGCACACCCGAGGAAATGATCGCTTTCCGCGAGGCCAAAGAGGCTCATCAGCGGGTCACTGCAACGATCACGGCGCATTTGAGAGCCCATTTGTAGAAGCCGGGCTCGCGGGAAGTAATTACGACGCTCGATCTGACCGACGAAGAGACGGTCGCGCTGACCCGCCATCTGCGGCAGGCGATCGAGGAGGCGCGGTATCCGTTGGCGCCGCGGCTGGATCCGCTGAAATCCGTGTTGGCGAAGCTCGATCCGCCAGCGCCGCGACCGGAACCGCCGCCACCGTTGACGGCCGGGATGGGGCCGAGCCATGGGCAAGGAAGACGAAAACGATGATCGAATCTGAATCGGCAGTGGTTTTCGAGGACCGGGAAATGGCGGGTCGAGAAAGTCGACTAAGAAGGCGGCTGCGACGTGCGGATTTTTACCGGACCCAGCGCGCGCCAACAGGCGATCGACTACGCCAAACAGCGCTATGGAACCTATCTCGAGAAGCGGCTCGAACCCTATTCGCCTGCGGTCATCAGGCATATCCGCGAAATGACCAAGACGCGTTGAAGCGTTGAAACCGTACCGCGGCCCGCCGATGACGCTCGGCAACGCCGCCGCCGGCCGAGTGAGCCTCTGGTCTGGTGTCTGGAATGCCGATATCGCGCCGAGCCTGACCCGGCCGAGATGGTCGATCGCTATGGGGCCGAGATGAGTGTGCGGATTGGAAATCGCGGCTCGTCTGCGGCCAATGCGGCTCGCGGCGCGTTGATGTGGTGGTGAGCGGAACCGAGCGGCGGGAATGAAAGCCCGGCCGAAGCCCGGGCTCGCGCGGGTGCGACGGCGGGTCAGCCGGCGGTAAGCTCGCGCAGCAACCACACTGGCAAATTCATGGCGAGCCGCGGGTTCGGACCGCCTCCAGTTGACACCGGATCGTCGGGCGTTCCTGACCCTATACCCGAACTGTTGCAGACGAACCCGATTGCGGTCTCGCCGTCCTCAGCCAAGATCGGCGATCCTGACATCCCTCCGACGATGCCGGCGGCGCCCTCGATCCACCATGGGCCGTTAGGCATGTGGGTAAGCGTGCACTGCTGCGGGCTTCCATCGAGCGATATCAGCCAAGCTTTCTGCTTCTTCGGCGATCCTCGGCGCCGGAATTGTTCTTCCCAATCGTCGTCCGCATCCGCAGTGACGGCCACCGCCACTGGCGGGAGATGATCTTTGGTCAGCGCCTCGTAGGCATCTGCTTCCTCCGACATAGCATTGCTGTCAGGCGATCCGAGCACCGCGATGTCGGCGATCGGGTCGACAAACACACATTCAGCCGGAATGGTCCGTTCACCACCGAGCGGTCCGAGCAAGTCGAAACAGGTGCGCTCATGCACATGTCCGATCGCAAAGCCTTCAGGCAGATGCGGCAGCCAATGCGCCGCTGTGATGACATAGCGCAGCTCTCGCTTGTCTTGCACGACAAAGCCGCGGCCGTCGCCGACAGCGAGGATCGCATTGACGACGTTGGCGCTCTACATTGTCCGGCCTCCCGGCGCTCGGCGCCGATTTCGTTACCCCAAACACCCCAGCCGGCGCGCGGGCGGCGAGCAAACATTTCAAGCTTGGGCGTGCTCGGGAAATGATGCGCGATGATTTCGGCGAAGATCCCGGCTTTGCGCTGTGCTCGCCGCGCGGGTGCTCAATTGCGCCCGCAAACTGTTCGCCTGGCGCCGGGGCCGGCACCGCTCCGCGCGTCGCGAACTCGCGCACCCAATAACCCGTGCCGAGATCGGGCTTTGTCCAGCCGTGCGCCGATTTGCATTGGAAGCCCCACCCCTCGATCAGCCGCAACGCATTGGCCAGCTGCGCGACCGTCGACCATAGGTACAGCACGCAATTCTCCGCCGCCGGCAACTGCAACGCGGTGAGCGCGGCGAGCGTCATCGCGGATAGTGGTTGTCGGCCGCGCGGTCGAGCCCGGTTGTGCGCGACCACACGATTTGCCGCCCGGGCGGGTCGATGTAGAGCACGCCATAGAGCTTGGCGCCGAGCTGCTGTGACGCCTTGACGGTCGCTGCAGCAAGTGTCGCCTCGCGTTCTGCGCGGCGCTGTTGCTTGGCGACCGTTTGGGGGTTCGGGCGCGATCGTTTCAGCCGCTGCCGATAGCGGCGCATCCGCTCGGCGGCGGTATAGGCACCCTTCTTGCGGATTGGCGGTCGCCCTCTCATTGCCCCATTTTCGTAACGCTAGAGCCGTTACGGATGGTATAGACTGAGTGCGGTCAAAGGGGAGGGATACGATGACGAGCCCGACGCCGGCGGAAGCAGAAGTGACCGCATTCCTCGAACTTTTTCATTGGAAGGTCGACCCGAGCGTCGACCCGATCCGCACCAGGATTCACAAATTCTTTATCGGTTACCTGCACAGCAAAGACAGGGAGGGAGGCACCACAGAAGAGGGGCTAGTCGCCTTCGACGCCGCGGTCGCGCGCGATCCCCAGAATTGGCCGGCATCAACCGAGCGTCTTCACGCTCTATGGCGCGATACGACCAGGCGTTGAACAAACTCCCATCGCTTACACGCCCGGCTCAACTGGCGTGGCTGGGCTTCGAAGTTGGCTACGACACGGAAATTATCGAAGCGGCGCTCTATCACGAGTTTCCGCGGTTGACCCCGACTGATGTCGCGCGGGTGTATGGGGAGACAGCCACGTACATGCAGCGAGACTTTCTCGGCACGCTCATAGAGTCCGCCATCTTCAGCGCTTGGGCCGATCGCGAAAAGGCCAAGGGTCGCCCCGAAGAGGAACTGGTGTGGGGCCAATGCGCCGCCGCACTAAGCATCGTCGAGCAATGGGACGACGGCAGCCAATACCTAAACTTCAACAAGCTGAGGGACATCGCAGACCCCAAATTGCGGCAGGCGGTGATCGGCGCAGCATGGAAGGCGCAGGAAGAAGAGAAGCTTGCCGCAGCGCGACGGGGCTGATCCACCGGGACAATCGGTCAGCGGGCGCTGGCCTCTATCTCCCATCAGTCGCGCGGTCAACCGGACATACGACGGGCACTATGTCGCTAGCGTGCGGATTTTGTTGAAAAACTGGCTTGAACGCGGGACTTGCTCGTGATTCTGTTGATTGGGGACAGGATCGGGGGACCTGCGGTAATGATGGGGCGACAAGGGCAGGATCAGGCGAAGCTGTTTTACGAGTTTTGTCTTGAGGATCGGGTTCCGGCCGATCACTTGCTGCGAAAGATCGATCGGTTTGTTGATCTCAGCACTCTCCGGCTGGAGCTAACATCATTCTACAGCCCGATTGGGCGCCCCTCGATCGATCCGGAACTGATGATCCGGATGCTCGTCGTGGGCTACTGCTTCGGGATCCGCTCGGAGCGGCGCCTTTGCGAGGAAGTTGACCTCAACCTGGCCTACCGCTGGTTTTGTCGGTTGGGATTGGACGGTCATGTTCCCGATCATTCGACGTTTTCAAAGACCCGTCATGGCCGCTTCCGCGACAGTAACGCTTTGCGTCGCTTGTTCGAGTTGGTGGTGCAGCGTGCGATCGCCGAGGGCCTCGTCGGTGGTGAAGGCTTTGCCGTCGACGCCAGTTTGATCGCGGCCGACGCCAACAAGCAGCGTTCTCTCGCCAGCACGGATGAGGTCGATTGGCAGGAGCTGGCGGCGACACGGCGCGCGGTGCGGGAATATCTCGCCACACTTGATGAGGCCGCCTGGGGTGCCGCGAGCGAGGTTGTTCCGAAGTTCATCTCGCCGTCGGACCCTGCCGCGCAGTGGACCGGCGCGCACAAAGGGCACGCGTTCTTTGCCTATGCCGACAACTACCTGATCGACCTCAAAGCGGCGATCATCGTCGATGTTGAAGCGACCCGAGCCAGCCGGCGCGCCGAGGTCGGCGCCGCCCGGACCATGCTCGACCGTACCGAGGCCTGTTTCGGCTTGAAGCCACAGCGCCTCAGCGCCGACAGCGCGTATGGATCGGCCGAGATCCTCGCCTGGATGGTGGAGGAGAAGAACATCGCGCCGCATGTCCCGGTATGGGACAAGGGCGAGCGCACCGACGGAACCTTCAGCCGCTCGGATTTCATCTTCGATGCGGTCTCCAACACCTATACCTGCCCCGGCGGCAAAATTCTGCAGCAGTACCGCCGGCCGTTCACCATCCCGCGGACCGGCGTCACAAAGGACAAAATGAGGCTCTACCGAGCCCGTCAATCCGACTGTGAAGCATGCCGCCCTCAAGGCCAGGTGCTGTCCCGGACAACTGCGCCGCAAGGTGCCAAGGAGCGTGCATGAGGAGGCGCGCGACGTCGCCAGGGGGCTGGCCGGCACGCCCGAGTATCTTCAGTCCCGCCGTGAGCGGAAGAAGGTCGAGATGCTGTTTGCCCACCTGAAGCGCATCCTCAGGCTCAACCGCCTGCGACTGCGCGGCCCATCCGGCGCCACGGACGAGTTTCTGCTGGCCGCGATCGCACAGAACTTGCGCAAGCTGGCCAAACTGGCTGGAGAACCAGCGACGGGAGTGATCGCCGCAGCCTAGCCCAGGAAAAGCCAAGCGCCGACCCTGCCGCGGCCGACCCTGACCTAACCGCCCGCCAGCGGGGCAGCCGTTGCGCAGCGCAAAACAGGCCTAGGCATCGACTTCTTCAACAAAATCGGGGCACTTCCGGCGTTGGCGGCAGGCAGAGGTGAACGACCAATGTGGGTGTGGAAAACGGTCCTTCGAGGTTTGCCGAGCCAATCACGGCGATGCTGCGGGGACTTCCATTTACCGAACCCGTAGAAATGAAGTGGAGCGTTGCGCCTCTCAAGATTCCATGCTCAGTGTGTCGGTGCTGGACAGCGGCAATAGATCGCGTTGCGCTCTCCTTCTGCCTGCGCCACCGTCGCAAAGGTCAAGGCACCACCCGGTCCGGCGACAGCGACCGCATTGAGCGCGAACCGACCGATCGAGCCGCCTTGCGGCAGTGCTTCGCCGGTAGTCGCGATCCGCTTGATGTCGGCCGCGACCCCGACGAACGCGGCGAGCGGGCCGGGCCCACCGTCGAGCGCCGCAACGAATGCCGTCACTCCGCCCGGCCCAACGGTCGGCCACGGACCAAAACCGGCATAGCGGCCGCCGCCCGGCGCCCGCGTTCCCTCGACGGCGATCTCGGTCAGACCCTTAGGCCCGATCCGCAACTCGGCCTCACGTGCGGCCTCGCCGGTGCCAAGATAGGCGCCGAAGGCGATCCCGCCCTCGTCGTCGATCGCCGCCCGCTCGGAGACCCGCAAAATCATCCCCCCACTTGGTGCGCGGTCACCGGCCCGGACCAACAACTGCAGTGCATGCGCGCCCGCAACAAAAATGCCGCCGAGCGCCGGTCCCTTGAAGATCGCTGCCGGAAAGGCGACGACGCCGCTGTTGTTAAGCGCCGGCTCGCCGATTTTGTCCATCGTGCCGCCGATGCGCAGCAGCCGCTCGCCTTCGGCCACCAGCCGCTGCAACCGCCGACCGTTCCAAAAATAGAGCACATCCACGAGGTCTCGGCCCCGCCGCACATTGGCAACGAAGGCCAGTTCGTCGTTGTCATTGAGCGCCGGCGCGCCAAACCCGACCAGGACCCCGGCGGGGATTCCCGGAGCGTCGTCGCCCGCAAGTGCGATCGCCTGCAGTCCGTCCGCGCTGGCGAGAAAAACCCCCTCGGTTGCGCGCCCGCCAGCGACCTGAGCATCGAACGCTACATGCCCGGCACTGTTCAGCGACGGCAGCGGATGTGCGCTGAACTCGGCGAGTGTGCCGCCCCCCGGCAAATTGTCGCCGAATGCCGCCACCTTAGTCACATGCCCGGCTTTGGCGAGAAAAATGCCTTCGCGTGCCGCCGCGCGCAGCACGGTTGCGTAAAAGGCGACCTGACCCCGCGCATTGACCGGCGCCACGATCGGCTGGGCGGTGACGTCGAAGCGATCGAAATAGCCACCGCCGGGTGCCGCCAGACCAGAGCGCACGACAGCTCTCAAGACCCCGGGTTCCGACGCCGTGCCAGCCGCCGGCGATGCCGGAACCGGCACCGACGGCTCCGCGGGTGCGGTCGAAGGCGTTGACGGTGCTACCCACAAAACCGCGGCCCACAAACCCGCCACAGCGACAGCTGCAACTAACAGACGCTGCCAGGCTGACGCAAGCAGCATCGCTCAATCCCGCAGCATACCGGCCTTTAGCGTCGTCACGTCATGGCGCAGCATCGCGATGTAACTATCCGCCTCCCCTCCGGCAGAGGACAGCGAATCCCCATAAAGCGTGCCGCCGATGACTGCCCCGGTTTCACTGGCGGTACGCTGCATGGCCCGTGGATCGGTGATGCTGTCGAGAAACAGCGCCCTGACGTGATCGGCCCGGATCTGCTGCGCTAGCTTTGCCAGCTCTGCCGCCGAAGGCTCGCTCTTGTTGGTCCAACCGTTTACCGACAGCAGCGTAATTCCGTAAGCGTTGGCGATGTATTGCAGCGAATCGTGCGACGACAGCGCCTTGCGCCTTTCCGGTGGCACGCCGGCGATCTCGTTATGCGCCCAGTTATCGACCGCCCGGATCTCTTTTTCATAGATCGCCGCCCGCTCCCGGTAGATTGCGGCGTCGGCCGGATCGAGGCGCGACAGCCCCGCGGCGATATTGCGCACGTAAACGACGCCGTTGGAGGGATCGAGCCAAGCGTGCTGGTCGATCGCGGTAGGCAGCTGCCTCCCGGAAACCGGATGCTCCTCTTCCGCAGTCAGCGTCCGCACATTGCGGCTAACCACGACCTTCGTCCCCGTAAAGCAGGCCTGCTTGAGCAGAGGTTCCAGCCACGGCTCGAACTCTTCGTTGAGGTCTTGATAAAGACGGCGCGCGCGGACGCAACCGTCGCTACATCGGCAGCGGTCGGCTGGTACAGCTCGCAGTCTCCGCCGGGGCCGACAATCGTCTTGACCGCAATATGGTCGCCGCCAACATGGGCCAGCATATCGCCGATGACGCTGAATGTCGCCACCACCGTGATTTGGTCGGCGGCGCCGGCGGGACGCACCAATAGCAGGGCAGCCAGGGCAATAAGGTAACGAAGATTCAAACGTCTCTCCCGGTCATTGGCGCGATCCGCCGAAACGAGCTGGTCGCGACAAGGGAAATCCCAAACAACAGTCCCGCCGCCAGGACGATTGCCGGACCGGACGGCAGATTGCTGTGATAGGAGGCGAGCAGTCCCACACTCGACGCGGCGAACCCGAAGGCGGCCGTCAGCGCCATTGACGCCGCCACGCCTAATCCCCAGCACCGCGCCGCCACGGCTGGCAACAGCATCGGCCCAACCGCCAACAAGGTGCCGAACGCCCGAAAGCTCGCCACCAGCGCCAGCACGACCAGTACTTGGAACGCCGCCCTGTACGGCGCGCGTGCACCGACCGTGCGCAGAAACGCGGGATCGACCGCGTCCACCGCCAGCGGCCGATACAAGATCGCTATCGTCAAAAGGATTATGCTGCTCGCCGCGGCAATCTGCACAAGCGCGGGCTGGTCGATCGCCAGCACCGTGCCGAACAGCACACGCATGATGTCGATATTGCTGCCTCGCCACGCCACCAGAACGACACCGAGCGACAGGGCGACCAGATAGAACGCCACCAGACCGACGTCACGCTGCCGGCGCCCGCCGGTGATCAGTCCGGTGAGCGTTGCCACCGCGAACCCACTCGCCAACCCGCCCAGCGACAACCATCCCGGCGACGGCCCCGCATACAAAAACCCAATCGCCGCACCAGGCATTACCGCGTGCCCCAGCACCTCACCGTTAAGGCTCATTCGGCGTAACACCAGTAATGTTCCGACGGCGCCGTTGGCCAATGCGAGCGCCAGACAAGCCACTAGGGCCGCGCGCATGAACGCGAGGGTCTCGAACGGTTCCACAATCAGTCGATGGAAAGACATGATTAAGGTGTGGAACCACATGCCGCCGCCATCGCCGGCAAGGCCGCCTCGGTCCGACCCCAGGCGAGGCAGCCTCGCGCCAATACGATCGTTGACGGAAAGTGCCGCCGCACCAGGTCGAGGTCATGCAGCACCGCAATCACCGTCCTGCCTTCGCAATGCCACTGCGTCACCTGGTCAAGCAGTACCGACACAGTTTGCGCATCAACCGCGGCGAATGGCTCGTCGAGCAGGATGACAGCAGCATCCTGCAGGATCAGTCGGGCAAACAGCGCTCGTTGCAGCTCACCGACTGAGATTTCGCCAATCAACCGCTCGAGTTCGTCCCGTCAGTCCCACCATCGCAGCCGCCGCCGCCGCGCGCGCCCGCAACGCGGCTCTCGGGGAACCGAATGCGCCGAACTCCCGCCACCCGCCAAGTGTGATCAGCTCGGAGATTGTGAGCGGATAGTCGCGGTCGATCGCCGCAAGTTGCGGCAGGTACGCCAATCGCCGCCGCGCCGCACAATCAACCACCCCGCCAGCCAGCGCTACCGCACCGGCAATCGCCGCCAGTAACGTGCTCTTGCCCGCTCCGTTCGCCCCGACAACAGCGGTCATACTGCCCGAAACAAACTCTCCACTCACCGCCCCCAGCGCAATGCGACGCCCATAACGTACGGTTACGTCGCGCAGGACGACACCTCGATCAGACATCATCAACCCGCCACAATGGAGACCATCCCCTCCCAACTTCTCTGTTGCGCAACCGCAGAAGTCGGGCCACAGAATTTTGCTCGGCTAGCCGCCCCCGTCGTACAATGGCGCCGTTTAGACACCCGGGACCGCGAACTTCCCATGAAGCCGCGGCTCCATCAACATCGGCTTTGCAGCGGACAGGCGAACTCCCATCATCGGCTGTGCCGTGGTAGCGAGGCTGGCGTCATCTCGGCGAGTCAGTCATTGTAGCAGCCAAGCGTCCCATCGGATCCGGGGCGCAGACGACTAGGGGAGACAACCGCTATGAAGATCGCCGAACTAGCCGCGTTCGCAGTTATTTCGATCCTATGACTAGTGGCGCAATCCGCACCCGCCGCTGCCGAAGCCGACTGCAAAGCCGTCGTTGCGCCCTCGCCCTTTGGGCCGAATGATCAGACCGGCGCCACCAACCGAATCAACCCCGCAGTCACCAAAGCCGCCGCCGCCGAGATCCAGACCGGCGTCATAACCTCGATGGCCTACCCCCTCGTTGACGGCATACCGCTGTTCGGCAGCCGCTTTAGCAAGACGATCTTGAGCAGCTTCGCCACGATGCCAGGGGCGGAATTTGGCAAGAACAAGCTCAGCTATATGGAGGATACCTATCTCAGCCAAAGCCATGTCGGCACGCATATCGACGGCCTCGGCCACATCGGCATCCAGGACTGCTACTATAATCAAACGCCTACGGGAAAATATGTAACCCAAAACTATCTAAAGCGGCTTGGTATCGAGAATATCAAGACGTTCGCCACACGGGGCGTCATTATCGACGCGGTGCGGGTGTTCCAGGCGGCCGGCAAGCTGAAGGCTAATCCTGCCTGCAGGCGGCCTTGCCTCGACGCGGGCACGCTGATCACCGAAGCCGATCTGCAGGCCGGGCTGAAGATGTACAATGTGGCCCTGCGCGAGGGCGATGCGGTATTTATCAATACCGGCTGGGGTGACCTGTTCGAGCAATATCCGGCCCAGAACGTGGCCTACAACAAGGGCGAACCCGGCATCAGCGAGTCGGCGGCGCAATGGCTCGCATCGCAGAAGGTGGTCGCTGTCGGCGCCGACACCTGGGCACTCGAGGTGATCCCGGGCGAGGATAAGGACGTCGCATTCCCGATCCACAAGACGCTGCTCACCGATAACGGCATCCACATCATCGAAAACGTCCGCACGCAACCGATTGCGGATGTCGCTGCAAGTTCGAAGCGCGCCACCTTCTTTCTGTCGATGACGGTGCCGAAGGCAGTCGGCCTGACCGGCACTTTTGTCAATATCGAAGCGATTCAGTAGCAGATGATCGCGGCACCCGTGCTGCGCCGCCGCCTGTTCCTGGCGGGCTTGCTGGCCTGCGGTCTCGGCCGCGCGCGAGCCGCGGCGCGGCGCTTTCGGATCGCTCTCGCCAATCTCGACGAAACCCCGGGCGTGACCCTGGAGGGGCTCGGCTTTACAGGTGTCGATGTGCGCCGCAGCTTTGAGCTGGCGGCACGTACATTGCCGGTCGACTTGCTCTATCTCGACAACGCCGGCGACCCTGCTCGTGCCATTACCAATGCCGAGGCGGCGATCGCCGCCAAAGTCGACCTGCTGATCGAATACGATGCCGATGCGGAGGCGAATTCCGAGATCGCTCGCCGCCTTGCCGCCGCTCGCATCCCGGCCTTGGCATTGGTCGATCCGATGCCGGGCGCACCGCTTTACGGACCCGATAACCACGGCGCCGGCCGCATCGCCGGCCGTGCCCTCGGTAGTTTCGCGCGAGAAACCTGGCCCGGCGAGCCGGTGCTCGGGGTGTTAAATTGGCGACGTCGCCGATGCCAGTGTTGCCGTCAAGGAACGCGTGCAGGGCATCACCGAAGGGTTTCACGAAACGCTGCCGGGACTGAAGCTCACGCCGCTCGACACCGGCGGGCAGTCGATGCGCGCCGATGCGCTTTTGACAAAATTCCTGCTGATACAGCCCGGCCAACGACTGCTGATTGCTACACTCGACGATCTCGCCGCCGTCTATGCCAAGAATGCCATCGAAATGAACCGGCGGCAGAGCGACTGCATTATCGCCAGCCAGGGGCTCGACCCGAACATCTACGGTGGTGTCAGCGAAAAGAAAGAGATGGATCCCAACAACCGCGGCAGCGTGGTGCTCGGTTCGGTCGCCTATTACATGGACCGCTACGGCTACGATGTGCTGCCGCTCGCCTTGCGTCTGCTCGCCGGCGAGACGTTGCCACCGCGCACGGTGACACCCCACAAATTGGTCACGGCCACCGATGTCTTCCGAGAATATCCGCCGATCGATATGAACTGAGAGGGCATGTTCAATGCAGATGCTCCCAAGCGCCGATGGCGCTCCTGGGGCTCGACCAGTATTCAGCCCGCCGTTTACGCCAGGACCAATGATCGACGAGGTCTGATCGTCCGCTTTTCGATTGCGGCGGGCCGATCGCCAGCCGCAACGAACGGCTGGTTACGGCGCCCTGCTGCCGATGGGGTACGGTGCCGCGAAGGTCCTCTGACCGATCCGATAGCGACGCTCAGGCTTGTCGGTGGGAACTGGTCAAAATGCCCCAGTGCAGCCATGGCTCAAGGCCACACGAATGACCAGAAAGCGGCCGATCGCTCAAGATTGGAGCCTCAAACCGCCGTGTTGGGCAATTCCCGCAAGTGCGCCTTCAGCAGCTCGAAATCCACCGACTTGGTGATGAATTCGCCAGCGCCGTACTCCTCGGCGAGGCGACGGCGCTCATCGTCGCCATAAGCGGTCACCATCATCACCGGCAAGCCGGGGAACCGCGCCTTGATCTCGGCGAGCAGTTCCAGGCCGTCCATGCCCGGCATGTTAATGTCGGAAAGCACCGCAATCAGCTCTGGCTCAATCGCCTTGGACAGACGGTCTAAGGCCTCGGCACCGGAGGCGGCGAAATACATCACATAGATTCCCTGCCGCGTTTTCCTGCGAAACCGCTGCCGGAATAGTTCCGCCACGTCCGGCTCGTCATCCACGACCAAAATACTGACCTCATGACGCAGCCTCTGCGCTCACCATCTGGATGCGGGGCAATCGGACGGTGAATTCGGTGAATTCGCCGACCCGGCTGTCGAAAGTAATTGTCCCGCGATGCTCCTGGGTCACGATGTCGTAGCTGATAGACAGGCCCAGCCCCGTTCCCTCACCGGTCGGTTTGGTCGTGAAGAACGGTTGGAAGAGCTTGCCCGTGATCTCGTCGGGAATTCCGACCCCGTTGTCGCGTATGCAAATTTCGACGGTCTCGCCCAAATCTCGCGTTGAGACCTTCAGGGTCGGCTTGAATGTCGGATCGCCGTCCTCTTTCTGTCGTTTGGTGGCGGCGTAAAAAGCGTTTCCGAACAGATTTAGACAGACGCGGGTAATATCCTGGGGAACGAGTTCGATCGAAGCAATAGTGGAGTCATACTCGCGTTCCAGTGTGACATTGAAGCTTTGATCTTGGGCACGAGCACCATGGTAGGCGAGATTTAGAGCTTCCTCGATCAGATTGTTCAGGTCGACGGCACGACGCTCGCCCGATACCCCGCGTGAATGCTCCAGCATACTCGTGACAATCCCATCGGCTCGTCCCCCGTGCTCTGTAATCTTTTCGAGATTGCTGGTCAGCATGTTGATCGTTTCGTCGATCTCGGCCCGCTTGTCCTCGTCCAGTGAGTCAATGGCTAGCGCAGCCGCCTCTTTCAATTCGTCCAGCAGTTCGACAGACAGCCCAGCGAAGTTATTAACGAAATTGAGCGGGTTCTTGATCTCGTGCGCGATCCCAGCGGTTAGCTGACCCAACGAGGCCATTTTTTCGGCCTGGATCAGGCTTGCCTGTGCGGCCTTCAGGTCGCGGTAAGCGGCTTCGGCGGCATCGCGCGCTGCTCTAATTTCGGCCTCCGAACGCTTACGCTCCGTGATCTCCGAGAAGATTAGCACAATGCCGCCGTCCGGCATCGGGTTGTGCCGGACCTCCATCACGGTGCCGTCCGGCCGGGTTCGTTCGAAACTGAAGTGGTCGCCGAGGCGCGCCCGCAAGCGCTCAATCTGTGTCTCAGGATCAGTTTCACCAAATTCGCCTCTCTCGGTGAGATAACGAATATACGTGTCGAAAGCAGGGCGCTCGTTGAGCAAGTCCTCGGGAAGCTGAAGCAGTTGCTGGAAATTCCGGTTCCAGGCAGTCAGCCGCAGATCAAGGTCAAACATGGCGACGCCATCAACGATATTATCGAAGGTGACCCGTAGTTCGGCTTGACGCTGGCGGATTTCGTTGAGCAGTCGCGCATTTTCCATAGCGACAACCGCTTGTGCTCCGAAGTTTTCGAGCAGGCCAATTTCCCTCTCAGAAAACGGCCTAACCTCCTGCCGATAGATTAGAAAAAAGCCAAGCAACCGCTGCTCTTGTCGTAAGCTAACAAAAAGGGTGGTTCGTGCGCCACCGAGATCGTGTAGCGAGCGCTTTGCCGGATTACCAGCGCGATACCCGTCGTCTTGCGTAATATCAGCGATGTGGATGCAGCTTTGGCCTTGGACAAGGAGATACGCTGCGGTCCCAGGAACAGGCGATAGCGGCTTGTCGTGAAACGCAGCGAACATGGCAGGAACACCCCTCAATGCCACCGCATTGAAATGATCGCCGTCTGCCGTCCATAACCCCCCAAAAGCCGCCGTGCAGAGGCGCATAGCTTTATCCAGCATTGCCTCAAAGACCGGACTCAGGTCACCCGCCGACGAATTGATGATCTGCAAAACCTCTGCGGTGGCGGTCTGCTGTTCGAGCGCCTCGCGCGTCTCGGTCATGAGCCGCGCGTTCTCCATCGCGATGACTGCCTGCGCCGCGAAGTTCTCCAGCAATGCTATTTCCTTTTCGGAAAAAGCACGCACCTCGCGGCGAGCAGCGGCGATCAGGCCTAATAGTTGGCCTTCCTTGCGCAAAGGTACAAACAGCACAGTACGGAGACCTTCACGGCTCGCCGCCGATCCGAATGGTGACCTGCCAGGCTCGGACATGTCCATGACCTGGACGATGCGTCTGCCTTTTGTAAGCTGGGCCAACTCACCGACCAAGGCTGGTCGGCCCTGCCGCAATATGGCCGTGTATTCCGCAGACATGCCCCGTGCCGCGACCGCGCGAATGGTGTCCCCGTCGTAGAGCTGCAAGCTGCCCATCTCGACCCCGCAAAGGCTGTGTGCCTTTGCAAGGATTACGTCGAACACCGGTGCGAGATCACCGGGCGAGGAATTGATGACCTGCAACACGTCAGCCGTCGCGGTCTGCTGCTCCAGAGCCTGGTCGCGCTCGGCTCTGCATTCGGCAATCTGCCGTTGCAGATCGGCTATAAGAAGATCTTTTGGATCGACCAACGTACTCTCGGGCATCGCGCCCATCTGCGGACCTCGTCCGGGACCGGCTTTCCGAGCGGATCATACCCTCATCGGCACGGGCCAGCACAGGACGTCGATTGTGACAACCAGCGTAGCGCCACTGCAGGACTGCTATGGCCGAGTCACTGTTTCCGGCTCGGCTCGTGAATGACCGGAATCGGCGCATCTTGCCCGTTGCTTTGCGTCCCGGCGAAGGTCCCCTGTCTGATCACATAGCGGGCGCTGAGCCCACGCCCCAGCAATCGCTCAATCTGCCCACGAAACGGCCCCATTCGCGGCACGGGTGCTGATCCGCTCCGTCAGATGGAGGTTGGGTGGAGGAAGAGGCTTTCACCCCACCCTCGAGCCCAATTTATTCAATCACTTCGTCCGCACGCTGGAGGATCGATTGCGGAATTGCCGGACCGAGCGATCTTGCGGTCTTCAGGTTGATCACGAGTTCGAAGCGCATTGATCACACGACCGGCAAATCGGCCGGAGCAGCCCCCTTCAGGATGCGCCCCACATAATCGCCCATGAGCGAAGCGGCTTCGCCGCTTTTCGTGCTGTAGCTCATCAGCCCACCGGCGGCGACGAATTCGGGCCATTCGTAGGCGGCCGGGATGCGGTAGCGGGCGGCGAGCGCGATGAGCTTGGCGGCGATCACCTGGAAATAGATGGACGGCCCAAAAAGAAGGCCGCGCGCCTGACGTTCCGCCATCGTCGCGAACGCCTTCTCGACTTCGTCGTCGCTGACGCTGTGTAGCATCAGAATGGGTTGCCCGAGCGTCTTGGCGATCATTTCCACCTCGCGGATTTGCGGTGGTGCCCCCGGCGCCCTCGGATCGACGAGAAACGCGATGAGCCCGGGTTGTGGGAGGACCTCGCGCAGAAACTCCAGGCGCTTCGCCCCTACCTCGGTCGAGAAGGCGTGCGCACCCGTCGCGTTGCCGCCCGGCCGGCTAAGGCTCGCGACGAGGCCGAGCTGCACCGGGTCCGGGCCGCTCCCGAACACGATCGGGATCGTCGATGTCGCCTGCTTTGCCGCCACCGCCGAATCTGCCCCGGTAGATCCTATGGCTTCGACGATTCGGCACAATGCTGCGAGATCGTTCGCCAGTGAAAGGAGCTACCAATGCCGGATACGAGCTTGTTGCATGCCGCGACTGTTGCTGAGGGCTCTGAGATCGAGCTGTTTGTAGCGCTTGAGCTCAGTAGGAAGACTTGGGTGGTGGCGACGCATATTCAGTCTTCCAATAAGATCAGTCAGCATCGAGTGAACGGCGGGGACACGGAAAGACTGCTGTCCTTGATCGAGCGGTTGCGGATGCGAGCCGCCAATGCGATCCGAACGACGGTAAAGATCATCTGTTGCTATGAGGCTGGCCGGGACGGTTTTTGGCTGCATCGCCTGCTGACGCGACACGGCATCATCAATTACGTGATCGATCCCGCCAGTGTTCATGTCAGTCGCCGCGCCCGGCGGGCCAAAACCGACCGGCTCGACGCGGACGCCTTGGTGCGGGTCCTGATGGCGTATTCCCGCGGCGAGCAAAAGATCTGCAGCATGGTCCGCGTTCCGACCGTCGACGAGGAGGATGCCAAGCGTCAGCACCGCGAGCGCGAACGGCTGATTGCCGCCAGGACAGCGCACGTCAACCGGATCAAGGGTCTCTTGGCCACGCAGGGCGTCAAAGACGCCAGGCCGCTTCGAGCAGACTGGCCCGAGCTGCTAAAAGTGCTGCGCACAGGAGATGGGCGTCCAATCCCGCCGCACCTCGCGGCTGAGCTTGTTCGCGAGTGGCAGCGACTGCGGCTTGTAGTCGAGATGATCGGTACCATCGAAAACGAGCGGGAGCATGTGCAGACAGACGATCAAACCAGCGGCGGCGCTGGGGCGAAAATCAAACTCCTGCGCAAGCTCCGGGGTGTTGGCCCGATCTTCGCAACTGTGCTGACGCGGGAGGTCTTCTATCGATCCTTCGTCAATCGCCGCGAGGTCGGCAGCTACGTCGGGCTCGCACCGACCCCGTTCAACAGTGGTGAGAGCCGGCGCGATCAGGGCGTCAGTAAAGCCGGTAATCCGCGAGCGCGGGCAACCGCGATTGAGCTGGCTTGGCTTTGGTTGCGGCATCAGCCGGAAAGCGCGCTATCACAGTGGTATCGCCAGCGGGTCGGCACGCTGTACGGCCGGATCCGGAAGATCACGATCGTTGCTGTGGCACGAAAGCTTGTGGTTGCGCTCTGGCGATATCTCGAGACCGGAGTGATCCCGACCGGCGCCATTCTCAAAGCTTGAATTCGGGGGCCAACGCAAACCCCCGATCTCCGGGACAGACGTGTGACCGACTGTTCGCAGGGCATAAATGCCGCCCGGTAGATGGGTCCCGTTTTTTCTGGATCTCGTGCCTCTCGTGCAGAGGATGATGGTGCCGGCCAGTCAATGGCCGACCGGATGTAAGTGGATGCGGTGCTGCCGCATGGCACGGATCGAGGTCCATGTCCTGAGAAACTGAGGTGACCGACTGAGATCAGCATAGCATCGTGCTCGCTCAGTCAAGGCCAAGGCGCCTGCGGCGCTGGCTATGCCAGCCTTGACCTCCGCTCCGCGCGCCGCTCGAGGCGAGATCGGGTCGGGCCGAAGGAACGGTCGTGTTGATCGACCAAAGGAACTGTTACGGAGCCTTCTAACGCTTGACAGGCGAGACACTCATGTAGCGACCAGCACGGCCACCGGAAGCCGCACCAGCTCGGCAGCGAAAGGTGGCACGCGATCGGGGTGCCCGTCGGCGAAACGGTACTCGATCGCGACATTCCGGCCGACGACGAAACCCGCCTGTTCCAACCCCCTCAGGAACCCGCTGCGCAGCCGTGTCTCGGCCGCCGGCGAGCGGTTGCTGAGATACCCGACAATCGGAAGGCCCGACTGCGCACCGACCAGCCGAGGCAATAGCATCGCGGCGGCACCCGCGACCGGGAGAAAATCGCGGCGTCTCATCACTGCTATCTCATTACCGTTCTGTCCTGGGTCGGTCGTTGCTTCGGGTCGAACCTTACGGCATGCTCGCCAGCGTACAAAGGACCGCTCTCGGCGCATCTCGCTCATTCCCGTGCATCCCGGCGATGGTCTCCTTTCTGACCCCATAGCCGGCATTCAGCCCTGTCGAGGGAAGCGCTCCTCATGCCGCCTAAAGAGAGCTTGCCGACGAGCTCGAAAGCCGGCCGTTGAGAACGGTCCTTTGGTAGAGACACCTTAAGCAGGGGGATCGCACTCTCGGGGTGTCGCAACATCGGCTTGGATCGGCCTGGTCAACATGGAACAGCCGATCAATGATGTAGGTGAAAACGATCTGCCAGCGGGTTGAGGCGGGTTGCCCGATAACGGAAGCTTTTTCCGGTGGCGGCGCTGCCCGCGGCAATGTGGATGTGGCCAGCGAGATCAAACAAGCGCGCATCGACGACACCCGAGGCCAGCGCTTGATCGATCCAGTGCCGCGCCTCGACAAAACGCCCGGCGCGGTAGAGCGCCGCGGCAAGCGTCGCCTCGGTTGCAAAATTTTGGCGTAGTCGCAGGTCCTTGCGCGCCCAGACCACGGCCTGCGGTCCGTCCCGCGCGACTTCGGTGTAATAATCGGCGAGATGGTGCCAGAAGTGCACCTCGCCTCGTTCAACCGAACAGAGGTAGCCTCTCAGCGCCCTTTGTGACCAGTGGCTAGCCGCCTCGCTCTCACCCGCCAGATCGCAGATTTCGGCGATCGCCTGCTCCAGATCGGGCCGCGAGCCGCCGGCCGCGAGCCGCATCAGGATCACCCTTGCCTCCCCATACCGGCCCTCGGCCGCGAGCAATTCGGCGATATGTTCGTCGGTCAACCAATATCCGGGATAGGCCTTGTCGGCCCGCCGATAGTGAGCAGCAGCTTGATCAAACCTGCCTTGCGCGAAATCGAGAAAACCACGCTGTACCTCGAGCCAGGCAAAAGCCCGCAGCTGTTTTGCAGTCAGCTCGTCCTGTGCCTCGTCATAGAGCTGGTCGGCGCGCGCCGGATCGCCCATCCGGCCGACGAAATGGGCCAACCGCGCGAGCGCGCCCCAAGACCGCTCGGCATCGACGGCCGAGGCGTAACCCTCTCTGGCCGGACGATATCGCCCGCGCTGAAAATCGAGATCAGCACGGATCAATCGGCCTTCGGCGCTGTCGCACACCGATGGAATTGCCTCCAGCGCCGTTTCGGCGTCGATGAGCCGGTGCAGTTTCAGTGCAATGTTAGCCTTCAACAAGCACAGATCGCCGGGATAAGTCAGCAGCGGGGCCGCGCGCTCGATCGAGCGCTCGGCAGTGATGAGCGCGGTCAAATCACCGGCGATCGACGCTCTCTGATAGAGCCGGTAAACATACCGCGTCACGCGCGACGCGTCAGTGGGCGGATCGAGGGCGGCAGTACCGCCAAGCGTAGCAATATCCTCGTCGATTGCCCGAAGATCGGCTTCACAGCCAGCCGGGGTAGGCATCGAGCGAACTACCAAGGATCAGCCAGATAGGGGAAATCCGGCAGAAATGGCTTGTCATTCTTCAAAGGGTTGGGTGGCGTTTTCGGTTCGATCGGGGCGGCGTTCCACAGTGCTGGATCGTTCAGCGTGTCAACATGGTACTTTGTGCCGTTTAGGGTGGCGCTCATATCGAGAAAGGTGGACAGAAAACGCGTCGCCACCTGATCCTCCAGTCGACGGCCAAATGGCCAGGTGCCGGTCGTGTCCATGTCGATCGAATTGACGTTGGGGATAAAGATATCGATCGCGCGGCGCAGCGGGATCGGCAAACCTTTTGGATTCCACGAATCGTCCGGCATGTTGAGTTCCTGAAACAGGATCTTCTTAACCCGTGGGAAGGCCTCGACCACGGTCGCGTAGGTCCGGTGAACCGAGACGGGCGAGTTGTCATGGTCAAATGCGCAGGCAAGACCGAGCGCCGTAATCGACGGTCCGAAGCCCCAGCCGAGATGGCCCAATCGCCGGATGAAATGCGGCGCCAGCCAGAAATTGTTCGCCCCTAACTGCCGGTTGTCCTCGCGCTCGCTCAGTGCCGCATCGGCGAAGGCCTGACCGTCGGTATCGACGAGCTTGTATTTCTTTAATTGGTCGTCGAGCGTCAGCGCATCGAGGAACGCTTGCGGGTGCTCTATCCACAACGGATGGTCGGGGATCGCCTCGATTTTGTGCGCCGCTTTCAACACCCAGCTTTCGCCCCAGGTGTTGACGATGCGTTGCTCATCCGGACGATCGGTAACAAAAGCGAGCGGCAGTTCCAAAATGATCGCGTTGCAATTCAGTCCGGCACGCGCGTCCTCGCCGGTGTAGACGAAACGAAAATTGCCGTTCGGATCTTTTTTAAACCGCGTCCCGTTCCAAGTCAGCGGACCCGCCGGTAAGTCCTTCTTCTCGCCATGTCCCCATTGGGGAAAGTTGGGATCGTAGTTGAACAGATCGTTACCTTCCAACTCGAGGAAGGTCTTGGGGATCTTCAGTTCCCGCAATTCCGGCATCGTATGGGGCACGTGATAGAATTGCGGGGCGTAATTAATGGACCGGAAAAAGCCGGTCAGATCATTGAAAAAAGCATCGTCGCGGCCGCCGATATAAACCTTGATCGCATGTCCGCCAGGCGACACCAGTTCGGAGCTGCGGTTGGTATCGGCCGTCGCGACGAAATCACCGCCGGGAAAGTTAATGAAGCGAAGGTGCGCGCGATTGGTCTGGTCGAAGACAACCCGCACCTCCGACGAGCGTAATACGCTTAGATAGTTGTTCTTCACCGCATCGAGATACGCCAGCAGACTGTCAAGAGCAGGGTCCTGCTGCGGCGGTCGAACCGATCGCCGATCTGCCGCGACGCGGAGCCGGTACAGCATATCCGGGTCGAAGACGCCGGCTTGCGGCATCGCCGCGAAAGTCAGCGCGATGACAACTTTTTCCCCGCCGGTGTGATCGGCAGAGGGGAAACCAAAGATGTCGTACAGATCAGCGGCGCTGACATCGATGTCGGAGAAGATCGAATTGACCGCGTTCGGATCATTGTGGTCTGCCATGATTGCATATTCGCTTTCGCTTGGCTTGCGGGTTGACGTGGCAGAATTAGCGTGAAAACGACTTATTTCCGGCAAACCGCACTGTCAATGACGCTCCCCGCCGGGCCGCGCAGTTCCCGGCCTCTCGGGACGGCAGGCGCCAGCCGCGGCGCCCCGCTCGCTCTCCGCCCACGGTCGCGACCGGCTCAGAGCCTCACCCAAAAGCCCACACGGCTTTATAGCCGGCAACAGACGGCCCGCTTTCGAAACCGTGACCGGCCGCTCAGGCTTGGCCGCGGGAACTGGTTTTCATGCCCGAGGCCGTGGGAAAACGCGTGAGATGAAGCGGCCGATGCGCTGTGTTTCCCGCAAGACAGTTGGATGCCGGGCAGATCGACTGATGCGGTTTGATAGCGGCGATCAGGTCCTGATTGCCGCTATCAGCGGTCCCACGCCGAGGATGGTGATCATTCGCTTGAGATTGTAGGCCAGGACGTGAAGGCTCATCTCGGTTCGGACCTTATCGAGGGTCCGGGTCAGGAAGTGGGTGGCGCCCATCCAAGCCTTGAGGGTTCCAAACGGGTGTTCGACGGTCTGTCGTCGCACGCCCATGGCCTCGGGCATGCGGTCGAGCCGATCCTGCATGACGCATGACGTCTAGGACGTCTTCGTGTTTCCAGCGCTTGACCCGCTTCACTTTCTCCGCGGTGCACCGCGGCTTGAGAGGACAGGTGAAGCAAGCGGTCAGGTGGCGGTATTGATCGATGTCGCCCGAGCGGTCGGATCGGACCCGCCCCCTGGTCAGGTGCTGGCCGGCCGGGCAGGTGTAGTGATCCTTCTCGGCGTCGTAGATGAAGTCCTGCCCGGTGAATAGCCCGCGCTTGGTGTTGCCAGAGGTCAGGGTCTTGGGCACGACAGGTGCGACGCCTGTGCCTTCGCACGAGAGGACCTGGTCGCCGTTAAAGTAGCCGCGGTCGGCCAGGGCGGTGATCTGCTCGCCACCCGTGGCCTGCTGTGCCTTGAACGCCATCGGCGCAAGCTGGTGGCGGTCGTACCCCTGATTGATCACCTCGTGGGCCACGATCAGATGGTGCTCGGCGTCGACGGCGATCTGTACATTGTAGCCGACGGTGGCGGTGCCTTTGCCGCTGGTCGCCATCGAACGGGCGTCGGGATCGGTCAGCGAGACTTGCTGGTCGGGTGCGTCCTGAACCGTCTGCTCCATCACCTTCAAGGCCCGCATCTGTCGGCGCAGGCCGGCAATCTTCTCCTTCAGCCGGATCGACTTGGCCTCGGCGATATCGCTCTCTTCGCGGTCGGCCCGGTCCAGTGCCGCCAGGTAACGCGCGATGCTGGCGTTGACCTGCTCCATCCGCCCGGTGACCTTGGCGACAGTGTAATTCTTGTCGCGGTTGTTCACCGCTTTGAACTTGCTGCCGTCGATCGCAACAACGGCATGAGTGAAGAGCTTGAGCCGACGGCAAAGCTCGACAAACTGCCCACACACCGCCCGGATCGCCGCGCCGTTGTCCTTGCGAAAGTCGGCGATCGTCTTGAAGTCGGGCGCCAGCCGCCCGGTCAGCCACATCAGCTCGATATTGCGCTGCGCTTCCCGTTCGAGCCGCCGGCTCGACTGCACGCGGTTGAGATAGCCGTAGAGGTAAATCTTTAGCAGCGTCGGGGGATGATAGGCCGGGCGCCCCGTCACCTCCGGCACAACCCCATCAAAGCCCAGCGCCGCCAGATCCAGTTCATCAATGAAGGCATCGACGATACGGACAGGGTTATCTTCCCCGACGTAGTCGTCCAAGCAATCCGGCAGCAAGATCAGCTGGCTCCGGTCTTGACCCTCAACAAAACGCTTCATTCCGGTCCCCCCGAACCCCCAGAGAGAATACCAGATTAGGCGTTTTCACACGGCCTGGCCCCGAAGCGGCCATTCACCGCGACAGCAGCAAAAGGGCAAGGTCGCGTAAAGTATTATTCCCGATATCCCGACCAAGGATATGCGTGTTTTGAAAGATGGTGTATCGCGGCGGCTGCGGCTCACGTTTGGATGATGAGTGCGTATCCCCTTCTGTGACGATGAGTGGATCGAGGTCGGCGCGACCTCGGCATCGAGGAAGGAGCGATGAGATGGCGCATTTCGTTGGTCTTTGATGTGTCGGTGAAGGAAACCTCGGTATGCGTCGTCGACGATACCGGCAAGGTGATTTGGGAGCAGAAAGTACCGACCGAACCGGCCGCCATCATCGCCGTTCTGACCTCGCTCAGCGGCCCTGCGCTCATTCACCAGACTCCGTTCTGATCCATCTGCAGTATAGGATTTTCATTAGGGTTTCCCGATACTATCCGTACGCCTTTTTCCCGGCGCTTTGCCCGATCTTACGGGTCACCGCTGGTATAGCGGGACTCTCTAGAATTTGCCGACCCCGAGGGTGAATGACCACCCTCAGCCATTCTGACCGATTTAGATTTCCGAAGGGGAATGGCAGGAAAGGGACAGAATGACCAGTTCCCGCCGGCCAACCTGAGCGCCGGCTATGGGTTCAGTAAGCAGACCCGGGCCGGAGCGCGCGGCAATAACGAGGAAGCGCCGATTCGAACCATCCCAATACCGCCAGGCGAACGCGTCAAATCGACCGAGGCTGTGTGAAAACAGCTAATACCGTTGAAAAACTCGCGCTTCGAACACGGCGGCGCCTGCTGGGGATGCAAAGTAGCAAGTAATAGAGCGACTGGGGATGGTCACCGATCGTTTCTTTGACTAGGCTGGCGGCCCTTTCCTTTGGTCAGGCGGGACAGCCGGACGGTATTGGCGGGCGATAGGCCAGAGACCGGGCCAACTTTCGTAAATTCTGGACCGTGGCGGCGAGCAGAAACTCATCTTTGGCGCCCGTAATCCCACGCAGCCGCAGTCGTCGGAAGCTCAAATTTCGCTTCAGATGGGCAAATGCCATTTCGACCTTGCGCCGCTCCCGGGCCGAGCGCTCGAAGACCTCGGTGCCCTTGAGCGCGCGCACGTGCTCGCGTTCGGCCTCGAACAGGTTGCGCGTGACGATCCGCTTTTCGCCTTTGGTGCAGCGTGGCTTCAGGGCGCAGGCGCGGCAATCCTTGGGGCTGGCCCAATACGGCACGGTGCCGTCGTCACGCACCAGGCCGGTGCTCCTGAGCTGTTTTCCGCTGGGACAGATAAAGACATTGGCTTGCGGGTCAAAGGTGAATTCGGCGCGGGTGAAAAAGCCATTGGTCTGGTGCTCGCGATCAAGCAGCGGAATATGCGGCTCGATCCCGCGCCGCATCAGCCACCCGATCATCAGCCCCGATCCGTAGGCGGCATCAGCCGCCAGCCGCTGCGGCTTGAGGCCAAAGCACGCTTGGGTCCGCTCCAGCACCGTCTTGGTCGCAGCGACCTCGGCGCTCCAGCGCGCCGGTGTTGCCTCGACGTCGACGATAATCGCCTGCTGCAGGTCGATCAGGTAATTGGCGCCATAGGCAAACCCGACCTTGCGCTGCCCTTTGTTGGTCCACGCCGCAGTCGGATCGGTCAGCGAGGTGAATTTTGACGGAGCCGGCGGGTTGCCGGGCGGCATGTCGTTATCCGCAGCCTCGGTCTTTGCCGCCTCGGCCGCCGCAGCCTGATCAAGCGCCGCGAGATACTCGCTGCACAGGACGTGTGAGTTTCTCGGTTTCCGGCCAGGCTCGTGAGCTTGCCGTCGACCTTGCGGCCAGAACTGGCATCCGCCTCGATCACACTGGCGTCGATCGCAAAGCCTTCGCCGCCAACCAGTCCTGCCCGCATGCACCGCGCCACAACCTGTTCGAACAGGCGACGGAACAGGGCACTCTCGCGAAAGCGGCCATGCCGGTTCTTGGAGAAGGTCGAATGATCCGGCACCGCGCCTTCAAGCCCCAATCGACAAAACCATCGATATGCAAGATTGAGGTGCGTCTCGTCGCACAATCGCCGCTCCGATCGGAGGCCATAGCAGTAGCCAACCAGCAGCATTCGGATCATCAGTTCGGGATCAATCGAGGGCCGCCCAGTATGACTGTAGAACGGCGCCAGCTCGTGCCGCAGACCGCTCAAATCGAGGACCGCATCGATTTTTCTCAGTAGATGATCGACTGGAACCCAGTCATCCAACCGAAATTCGTAGAACAGACGCTCTTGCAGCCCGCTCTGTTGTCCCATCATCCCCCGGTCCCCCAACCGTTTGATGGTCAACTGCAGAATACCAGGCCAGACCGTCCTATTGGACGAGTTTTTCAACGGTATTAGCTATATCTGGTACTCTTCCGGGGGGTTCGGGGGAACCGGAATGAAGCGTTTTGTTGAGGGCCAAGACCGGAGCCAGCTCATCTTGCTGCCGGATTGCTTGGACGGCTATGTCGGGGAAGATAACCCTGTCCGCATCGTCGATGCCTTCATTGATGAACTGGTTTGGCGGTGTTGGGTTTTGCGGGCGTTCGACCGGAAGCGACCGGCCGTCCCTCGTACCATCCAGTGACGCTGCTCAAGATTTATATCTACGGTTATTTGAACCGGGTTCAGTCGAGCCGCCGGCTGGAGCGCGAAACCCAGCGCAATATTGGGTCACGTCCGTCAAGCTGGTGTAAATCGGAGTGGAGATTGAGATGGTCACTGGTCAGGCGGCCAGTGGTGGAAGTTTGCCCAGTTCGGTATCGATCAGCGGCAATGCCAGTTCGGCCATACCCTCGATCTGCATATAGCGGCACTGGAGCAGCCACTCGTCATTCTGCTCGAGTAGCACGGCGCCGATCAGCCGGGTGATGCTGGCCTCGTTGGGGAAGATGCCGACGACTTCGGCGCGCCGCTTCACTTCCTTGTTCAGCCGTTCCAGCGGGTTGGTTGAGTGCAACTTGGTGCGGTGTTGGGCCGGAAAGGTGATAAAGGCCAGCACGTCGTGCTCGCTGTCATCCATCAGCGTCGCAAGCTTGGGCCAGCGCCCGCGGAGCTGATCAGCAACATGCCGCCAGGTCTGATGTGCCATCTCGGCATCGCTTTGCAAGAAAGCCTGGCGGATCGCGGCGGCGACCATGGTGTGCTGACCTTTCGGCACGTGGGCCAAGGCGTTGCGCATCCAATGGACCCGGCAGCGCTGCCGAGTGGCGCCGAGCACGCGAGTGATCGCAAGGCGCAAGCCGTCATGAGCATCCGAGATCACCAGCTTGACACCCTTGAGACCGCGCTTGACCAAGCCCTTCAGAAAGGCCGACCAGAACGGTTTGGCCTCCGAGGGGCCGATGCCGAGACCGACGATCTCGCGCCGGCCCCTCGGTATTAACGGCGACGGCGATTATCGCCGCGACCGAGACGATGCGGCCGCCGTCGCGGACCTTGAGGTAGGTCGCGTCGAGCCACAGATACGGCCACTCGCCATCGATCGGCCGGTCGAGGAACGCGTTGACCCGTTCATCAATGTCCTTGCACAACTTGGAGACCTGGCTTTTCGAGATGCCGGACAGGCCCATCGCCTGGACCAGCTCGTCAACCCGCCGGGTCGACACGCCGCCGATCCACGCCTCCTGGATCACCGTGACCAACGCCTTCTCAGCGGTCTTGCGCGGCTCCAGAAAAGGCGGGAAGTACGAGCCCTGGCGCAGCTTTGGGATCCGCAGCTGGAGCGATCCGAGGCGGGTGTCAAGACTGCGCTCGCGATAGCCATTGCGGTAATTGAGCCGGTCGGCGGAGCGCTCATGCCAGCCGGCGCCGATCAGGCCTTCAACATCGGCTTCCATCAGGATTTGCAGCACCGCCTCCGCAACGGCTCGCAGGAAATCGCCATCACCGCTCTTCTGCAGCAGGTCAACGAGCGCCATTCTGTCGTCGGTCATCGGGTCCTCGGTGGGCTTTGGGTGAAGTGTTTGCACCTCCACCTTAGCCGGACCTTCCCGGTGACCACCCGTCGCTCACGCGAATTTCCACCACAAGCGCGGACGCTAACCAATATTGAGGTGATGTGGCTGACCGGGCGGCTGATGCCGGATTTCAAGACCATCGCCGATTTTCGCAAGGACAACGGGCCAGCGATCAGGGCGGTATGCGGCCAGTTTGTTGCGCTGTGCCGTCGTCTGAACCTGTTTGCCCAGGCCGTTGTTGCGATCGACGGTAGCAAGTTCAAAGCCGTCAACAATCGTGACAAGAACTTCACGGGGCCAAAGTCGGCAAGCGCATGGAGCAGGTCGACGCCAGCATCGCGCGTTACCTGGCAGCATTGGACCGGGCCGACCGCGAGGAGAGCGATGTCGCTGAAGTCAAGTCGGTCCGCCTGAAGGAGAAGATCGCCGGCCTGCGCCGACAGATGCAGTCCTTGAAGGAGATCGAGCAGACGGTTCGGGACGCGCCCGACCAGCAGGTCTCGTTGACCGACCCCGACGCCCGTTCAATGGCGACCAGCGGCAAAGGCACCGGCATCGTTGGCTACAACGTGCAGACCGCCGTCGACGTCGAACACCACCTGATCGTGGCGCACGAAGTGACCAATGTCGGCCATGACCGAACACAACTCGTGCCGATGGCGCTCAAGGCGCAGGAGGCGACAGGAAACGACGAGATCACTGTTCTGGCTGATCGGGGCTATTTCAACGGCGATCAGGTATTGGCATGCGAAAACACTGGTGTGCTGCCCTGCGTGCCCAAGACGCTGACATCTGGCAATGCCAAGCGCGGCCTGTTCACCGGGCAGGACTTCATCTACGACGCCGAGAACGACCATTACACCTGCCCGGCCGGCGAACACCTGACGAGAGGGCTTGTCCGATCGGACCGTCGCGGCGATATCGACCACTACCGCAATCTGACCGCTTGCTTCACCTGTCCTCTCAAGTCCAGCTGCACACCCGAGAAGCTAAAGCGGGTCAAGCGCTGGAAACATGAAGGCGTCCTCGACGCGATGCAGGCCAGGCTCGACCGGATGCCCGACGCCATGGGCGTGCGCCGCCAAACTGTGGAGCACCCTTTTGGAACCTTCAAATCATGGATGGGAAGCACCCACTTCCTGACCAGGACGCTGAAGCGGATCCGCACCGAGATGAGCCTCCACGTTCTAGCCTACAACATGAAACGGGTGATCGCGATCATCGGTGTCGGACCGCTGCTGCACGCGATCCGGGCCTGAGGGCCTGGATCAGCGCGGATCAGCGCCGAGACCCTGCTACAATCTGACCATTGAGATTGGCCCACCATCCTCCGCAAACGCGTTTTGCCACGGCCTCGACCCTGAACCGACCTTCATGATCGCGTCACCGGATGGCGGAGACGACGCCAATCGGAGAGCGGCAACGAAGTCCAGGAGATGGAGCGAAAGTCAGTCTTGATTACCTGCGTTTTATTCGAGGCGTCGGTGCGGCAGGGACGATTAGAGGGATCAGAAACGTGAAGAAATCCACGTAGCCAATGCTGAACGGCCCGGCGAGGTAGAGCCGACAGCGGCTGGCACCGGAAGCGACCGCGGCACAGCGCGGGGCGCGAAGCGGAAACTCACGCGTGCATCTTGTCGTGCTGGTCCGCTGTGCATCGTCAGCGCGTTAGCCTCGGATCAGCGAGGATCACGGCGCGGATCGCTTCGTAATAGCGGATATAGCCGGTGCAGCGGCAGATATGACCGTTCATCGCGGCGCGGATGCGGGCCTCGACCTCGGCTTTCGGCACCGGTTCTCGCGCCAGCGCCTCCAGCAGCACCTGCGCCTCGTTGACGAACCCCGGGGTGCAATAGCCGCATTGAAATGAGAAATGCTGCACGAACGCCTGCTGCAGCGGCGTCAAACCGCCCTTTCCCGCGTGCCCCTCGATGGTCCGCACCTTCTTGCCGGCAAAGGCGGACGCCGGCAACAGGCACGTCGGGACTGTTGTGCTCGTCCCGTCCGGGCGATCCTCGATAACGACGCAGGCGCGGCAGGCGCCGATGCCGCAACCGAACTTGGTGCCGGTCAGCCCGCAATATTCGTGGAGATAGTCGATCATCGGCAAACTGGCCGGCACTTCGTCGGGTCCCCTCGGGGCGCCATTGACGGTGAGACCGATGCGGATGCTTTTCATCCCAAGGCTTCCTTGATCGCCGCCGTCGTCACCGGCAGGCTCGTAAAGCGGCGGCCTACCGCGTCGTAGATCGCGTTTAAAAGCGCCGGCGCGATCGGGATCATCACCACCTCGGCGATGCCCTTGGGCACGTCGGTCGGGCCGAGCGGCGGCAGCACCTCGATCTCCAGGTTCCACAACGGCAGGTCGGAAGCGCGCGGGACGTGGTAGCGATCGAGGTTCCAATTGCCATTCCCCGGTCCATCCCCGAACAGCGGAAGGTATTCGCTGAGGGCAAAGCCGACACCTTGTGCAAAGCCACCCTGGGCTTGGCCAGACACCGCCTCCGGCACGAGCGCACGTCCACATTCGAGGACCGAATAGGCATCGACGATCCTGAGCCTTCCGGTCGATCTTTCGATCTCTACCGCGGCGAGGCTGCCGCAGGCGGCGACGTAATTGGTGCCGAAGCGCTGGAACAGAGTCGGCGGGAACCGGATCGAGTTGCGGTCAAGGAGGTGAAACCCGTCGGCTGCGGGTAGGGCGCCGCGTTCGGCACCAGCGTCCCGCCTGTATCGTACCGCCAGCGCGTCGATCGGCGCTTCCCAGCGCTGGCCGAGGATCTCGAAGACGGCGACCGCCCAACTCCAACGGTTGAAGCCGTGCACCATCGCCGCCGTCACCAGTCCCATCGCGTGCGCCTTCGCGGCAAGCCGCGCCAGCGGCAGCGGCTCCATTCCGGCGACGGTAAGGGCGCCGTCGACGAAGCGCCCGTCTTCCGGGCGCAGGAACTGGCCGGCGGCCTGCCCGCCCATCACCCCCTCGCCCCATATCGTCAGCGCGGCGGGCCAGATGCCGAAGCGGTAGACGATCCGCGCCGCCTCGGCCACGACGTGGGTGTGCACATGGGCCCCGATCGAGGCGTAGGTCTGGACGTTCAGCCGCGGGACCCAGCGCGGGTTTTTCGCCGCGGCATCCTGTTCGGCCTGGCCGATCGTGAGAGGATCGCCCGAGGTTACAAGGCCCAACGGCCGCCATTGCGACAGGGCGGCCATCCGCACCCGATCGGCAGCGGCGCCGAGATAGTCCGCCGTCCGCATCGCGACCGCGGTCGCCAGCCCGGTGCCGATTTCTACCGCGCTCGACGTGGCGTGGATGCGCCCTTCCGGCGTGATCTCCACGATCGCCAGGGCGGCATCGGCGCCGCCGCCATAGTCCCTGTTAACGCAGGCGACCCCAACCCCGTAGGCCTTGTCCCTCTCGATGGCGCGGCGCCGCATCTTCTCCGCCGCCCGACCCTTCCAGATCGGATGGGCGGCGAGCTTGTCGAGCACCTCCTCTGTGCGCATCGCTCCGGTCATGATGTTGCCGGTCAGGTTCTTCTGCCCCGACCGCAGTGCATTCGTCTTCCGCAGCACAATCGGATCGCAGCCGAGCGCCTCGGCAGCGCGATCGATCATCACCTCGAGCGGCGTCATAGACTGCAATGCCCCGTAGCCGCGCATCGAGCCGGCCGGCACGCCGGTCGAGGCGAGCGCCACCGAGGTCACATCGACCTTCGGAACATCGTAGATGCCGATGGCCGCGGCGGCGGCGACGAGACCGACACTGGCGGAATAGTTCGCCAGACCGCCGCCGTCGGCGACGAGATCGGCGGCGTACGCGGCGATTTTGTTCGTCCTCCGATCGATGCAGAGCCTGCTTGTGATCTCGAAGGCATGGCGCTTGAGGCCGGACTGGAACTGCTCGAAACGGTCATTGGCGAGCCGAACCGGCATGCTGTCAGCGAAGAGCCCAGCCACCGCCACATAAAGCGGGAATATCGAATGATCGCGGCCGCCGAAGCCGCCGCCGATCGCGGTGCAGTGCGCAATGACATTGTCGACGCGCAGATCGCCGCCGGCCTCGGCTACCAGCGTGGCGATCGAAGAGGCCGAATTCTCGGGCGACTGCGTGCCGAGCACGAGTTCGAGGGCTCGGCGCTTGCCGTCGCGCCAGGCGAGCCCGTTCTCCGGTTCGAGAAAGACAGGGTCGTTCGAAGGCGTGTGAAACGTCTGCTCGATAACGAGCAAATCCGGGACGTGCCCGGTCAGCAATCGCCGAACCTCCTGCCCGTAATAGGAGGCGCGCGCGGCCGGAGAACCGACCGGGTTCGACGAATCCCACTGCGCGGCAAAAGGAGGCGGCTGCGGCCCTTGCCGCGGATGAGGGGGCGGCTGAAACCGCGCCGGTATCGTCCAGCCGTCGCGCAACGGCGAATAGACGTCATCGGCGTCGGACGTGGGTCCGGCAATGCGCACAAAACGCATGCCACCGTAGGGAGGGCGCGGCGGCGGCGTGCCGCGCGCGCCGCGGCGCATCGGGTCGGTCGCGCGCAGGATTTGGCGGGCCACGGCAAAGGCGGCGAAGTCGTTCCAGATCAGAAGTGCTAGCGGTTGCCCGAGAAAAGCCGGCACCTGCCCCTCGGGACAGAGGAGGTCTCCGGCGTAGAAGGACGGGACCCGCAGTTTCGCCGCCGCCAGGTCGGCGGCAAGAACAGCCCGGTTCGGCTGCAGCGAGGTCTCCAGACCGGACAGATCAATGCCGGCAAAGACATGCGTCACGTCCCGCGCGCGCAGGAGCATCGCGTGCGCCGTATGGTCCGGCCAGCCCAGCATGTCCGCGGCGCGGAAATCGGCAGAATAGAGCTTCTGTCCGGTGACTTTCGGATAGCCGTCGATGCGTCCCAGCGGCAAGCCACCGGCCGCGTCGTTGCGCTGGGAAGGCCACGCGAAGAGCTCGGCGCCAAGGGCCGGAAACGGCAGCACGGCGACGCCGATCCCGCCGACGACGAAGCGTTTGAGGAACTCCCGGCGGTCGAGAGCGCTGTCGCCGTCGGCCGTGCCGCTCATCGGCACATCCCCGCCCCTACTCGTTGGCGCCGCCCGCCGCGATCTTTCCCCATGCCCACTCCAGATGGTCTTTGCATGAAGTTGACGACAGCCGCCAGCGCCGTCATGCCATCAACATTACGAAGCAAAGCACTCTCAGGTGTCGGCGGCGACGCTCTCCCACAACGCGAAATCAGGATTGGCAGCGTGGCATGCTGGCTCATCACAGACAAGCGCCGAGGCGATTCTTCGCCAGCGAAATATGGGTGCCAATGCTGTAGAGTTGCGTGGCGCGGAGCTGTGTATCGCGGGGCTCGGGGTATTGGTCATCGGCAAGATGCTCGGGCATACACAGGCGGTCACGACAGCACGCTACGCGCACTTTATTTGCGATCTGGTGAAGTCTGCGGCGGCTGCGGTTGCCGAGCCACTGCGCTCCCGAAAATTCTGGTGGGGAGGCAAGGCACGGCGTCTTAGGCAAATTGATGGGTCGATTTCGTGGTCGGCGGGAACGAGCGGCGGTAAGCTTGCGCTAAGCAATCGACCAGGGAGGCCACGATGGCGATTTGGTGTTACGCTTTGAAATGAGCAACGTCACGACCACCGATATCGCGTTGATGCGCGAGGCCATTGCGCTCGCGGCTGAAGCGGACGCACCGTTCGGGGCGGTGATCGTCAAGGATGGCCTGGTGCTGGCGCGCGGGCGCAACTCCGGCAAGCGGCTCAAGGACCCAACCGCGCATGGCGAGATGGTCGCAATCCGCCAATGCCTCGCCGAGCATGGCCCGGAAATCTTGCGCGGCGCGACGATCTATACTTCGGGCGAGCCATGTCCGATGTGCATGGGCGCGATCGCCTACTGCCGGATCGCGCGGGTAGTCTATGGCGCGTCGATCGAAGAGCTCAGCAAGGTCCTGGGCCAGATTAAAGTACCCAGTACTGAAATCGCGGCTAGGACGACGTTCACCGCTATCGAAGTCAACGGCGGCGTCCTGGCCGAGGAAGCGCTCAAGCTGTTCGACGCATGGTCGCTATAGCAACTCCTGGTTATTGCGGCTAATTCGACTTCAACCTTTATGGAGAGCCCTCAGGGTCACGCCCACGAATGGCCGGATGGGGGCAGAATGACCAGTTCCCGCCGGCCAACCTGAGCGTCGGCTATCGGATCGGTCAGAGGACCTTCGCGGCACCGTCCCCCATCGGCTGCAGAGCGCCGATTCCGGCCGGTGTTGTCGAAGCCCTCGGGCCAAGCAGGCGTCGGGCTGGTTCCTAATGGGCCGGCGCTTTTCGTCGTCAGCCCGGCTTGCGGAATTTCAGCACGTAGATATCGACCGGTTCAGCCGCGGAATGCGAGTGGGCCTCTCTTGCATCCCCGGGCACGTGGAGGAAATCGCCGTGGTCGATCAATTTGAACCCCGCCGCCTCGATCTCCGACCTGGCCAGTGCTTCATCCGAACGGTGCAGGGTCTGAGCGACGCTCGTTCCCGCCCCGGGCTTGGCCGAGTAATCGCCCACGACCAATTCGCCGCCCGGCTTCAACGCGTCGTAGAAAGTTTTATTCATCTTGGCGCGATCGACACCAAGGTTAGTGACGTCATGATAGCCATAGAAAAACGTCACGAGATCGAAATCATGCATACCGGTTGGCGCAGGATCATCGAATGGCCGCACCACCGAGACGATATTGGCGGCTGCTGGGGTCTTGAGCCGCGCATCGAGCCGATCCTTGACGCGCGCAAAGGCCGCTTCCGAATTTTGCGCATAAACTTTGCCGCCCGGCACTACGGCACGCGCCAGAAGTTCCGCTTTCCATCCGTAGACCGCTTCAATGTCGAGGATTTTCATACCGGGCTTCGCGCCAATGAACGCGAGCCACTTTGCTGGCGCGCGGTTGGTGTCGAGCTTGCGGTCCGCGTTGCTTCGGTCGGGAGCAGCAACAATTGCAGCGTAGTCCGGGGCAGTCTGTGAGATCGCCGGCGCGGCGGCAACAGCGGACAGCGTCAATACGCAGGCCAGAACCCTGGATTTCAACATCTCGCTCCCCAAATCGCTCACGCTTTTTGCGTGTGCGCTGTGACACTTACTGCCAGCAAGTCGACGTGTACAGCGCAGCGTCTAGACGATCGTGCCGGCAGATCCGTTTAGGGGCACCGCGAGTTGCCTCGGAGGGACATCAGCATGGCACGTGTGGAAGCCCCCGCGCGAACGCCGCTGTCCACCCGATGCGGTAGCTCGCCTCGGGTGCCGTGAAGGTCCGGAGTGGGGCGTGTGTCACGAACGCACCGTCTGAGTACGACGGTGCGGAAACTGTACGAGAGATGAAGGAGGGCCCTTCGAGGCCGGCAGTCAGGTGCAGGTCTCAAGCCACCGCAAGCTGCTGTCGTCAAGAGCGATGGTGGTGAGCGTTGCGGAAACGTCGGGACCTGATCCCGGCAGGCAAGGTTGAGAGAGGCGAGCGCAAGCGAACCGCCGATGACGTGTCGAAAGCGGATTAGGCGATGTCGAAACCGGGGGGTGCCCCTTCCTCCGGGATTAGCTCGGGAGAACCCTGAAGCCTGCCCGAGCGGCATCCGGCATGTAGGCGGCGCGAAGCTCAACCAGGCTCTTGTACGGAACGTGAGAACCTGTCGCTCCGATGCCAAGGGAGACGTCCAAGCGGCGCACACCGCAAGGACCAGAGTACCGAAGCGGAGCACAGGGGCGGAGCAGCTCGTAGTAGGGATGAAGGCTCTGTAATGGCGCTGGACCGAAGGGGCTGCGTTGTTCAGCCGAGGCCACGGGCCAACCGGCGACGGGAGGAGCCCATGGGCAAGGCAAAGCCGTTCGACATCCCCAAGAGGGAAGTCTGGGAAGCCTTCAAACGTGTGAAGGCCAACCACGGAGCGGCTGGAGTAGACCGACAGTCGATCGCAGACTTCGAGGTTGATCTTTCGAACAACCTCTACAAGCTGTGGAACCGGCTGTCGTCAGGGAGCTATTTTCCTCCGCCGGTGCGGCGGGTCGATATTCCAAAGGCAGACGGTGGCACGCGCCCGTTGGGCATTCCGACGGTCGCGGATCGCATCGCTCAGGAGGTCGCCCGTCGGTACCTGGAGCCGTATCTGGAAGCTGTGTTTCACGCCGACGCATACGGCTACAGGCCCGGTCGATCGGCGATCGATGCCGTGCACCAAGCCCGTCAGCGCTGCTGGCGGTATGACTGGGTGCTCGATATCGACGTAAAGGCCTATTTCGACAGCATCGATTGGGAGCGGTTGCTTAAGGCAGTCCGTCATCATACGGACTGTCCGTGGGTGCTGCTCTACATCGAGCGCTGGCTGAAGGCTCCGGTGCAGATGGAAGACGGCAGTGTCGTGCCGCGGACAGCAGGAACGCCGCAGGGCGGGGTTATCAGCCCGCTGCTTGCAAACTTGTTCCTGCACTATGCGTTCGACGCGTGGATGTCGCGAAACTATCCGCACATTCCGTTCGAGCGGTACGCGGACGATGCCATTTGTCACTGCAAGAGCGCTGAAGAGGCGCGGGCGCTGTGGAGCGCGTTGCAGGAGCGCTTTGCGGCCTGCAAGCTGGTGCTGCACCCTGAGAAGACGAAGATCGTCTACTGCAAGGATGCGAACCGCGATGGCGACTTTCCGAACCAGTCGTTCGACTTTCTCGGGTTTACGTTCCGAGCGAGGAAGGCGTTGGGAAGGGGACGTCGGCCCTTTGCGTGCTTCCTGCCCGCCGCCAGTCCGAAAGCGTTGACGGCCATCAGCCGAACAGTTCGGCGCTGGGCGCTTCATCATCGCAGCGACAAGTCCCTACAGGACCTGGCCGAGATGTACAACCCGTGCATTCGCGGCTGGATCAACTATTACAGCCACTTCTACAAGACGCAGTTGCGTCCGACCCTGAAGAGGATCGATCTCTATGTCATCCGCTGGGCGCGCCGCAAGTTCAAGCGGTTGCGTCGCAAGACCAAGGGGGCGCGAGACTGGTTTGACCGGCTACGCCGAGTAAATCCAACGCTCTTTGCCCACTGGCAGCTCTGCCATGGAAACGGCCGAACATCGGGAGCCGTATGAATCGAGAGGTTCACGTACGGATCTGGGAGCGCCCGGAGGTGAGAGTCCTCCGGGCGACTCGACATTTTGACCAGTTCCCACCGACAAGCCTGAGCGTCGGCTATCGGATCGGTCAGAGGACCTTCGCGGCACCGTCCCCCATCGGCTGCAGAGCGCCGAAAGCGGCGGTTCATCTATCGCGCAGCGACCGAGGGGCTCGACAAGAAACCGCCGTTCGCCGTCCGCGAGGCACCGCCCCTCCAGGACCCTCTCCGAACCTGATGGCGAGCTGTCGTTGACGATCAAGTAGAATTTGTGCGCGAAAGTCGAATTTAATTCAAACGATCGACGGCGCCCGGCCGCGGGGGTGGTGAGACGAACTCCTTTAGACCGCTGTCCGATCGGGGTCCACGATCGTCCGCCGATTGAAATGAGGCACCTTTGAACCCTCGGCTTGGATTGCTTCGTCGCTCGTGCCAGCTCAATGAGCTGTGTTCTTTCGATGATGCCCGAATCACGAATGCTGGCCGGAACAGATGGGAAGAAATCGCCTTGGTGAAGTCGACCGGTTCGCGCCACACAAACTTATAAAGTTCACGCATGCCGGCCTGTCCACAAGCCAATCGATGATAATCAGCGCTCGCCGAGATATTTCATCGTCCGGAGGTATGGCTGGGCGACCTGCGGCGACATCGTCATCACCGCAAAACTGCCGTATCCGACGGTCGAGCCCATTTCCCAATTAGGCACGCCCTGTACCTGAAGATAGGTCTGCGTGTCGGGGGCGAGTTCGACGGTGTCGACGAGGTTGGCGGGGGTGCCGTAGGGCTGCACCGTGAAACGGTAGGTTCCCGGCCGAAAATCATGGAAGTACGCGGTAAACACCGTGCTTTGAGCAAGCGGCGCGCCGTTCACATAGACCATCGGATCGGCCCCGGTGATAATTCCGGCTTGCGACGGCATCCGCAGAACCCACACGCGCGCCATCTCCGGCTGCAGCGGCGGAGCTTGCGCCAGCCAGCCGGTCTCGGCCGGCTGCCCGACGCAGCCGGCGAGTATCAGGAGTGCAATTCCGATTGGCGCCAACAGACAATATCCACGCATCACTCCTCCTATTCCAGATTGTCACAGCCGCTGCCCTCGCCAGTGTTCACGGATCACGCAGCGAAATCCGATGCGGCAGGTGGCGGTGTCGATCGCCTGCGGATAGCGCGCGGCCAGCCGATAGCGCCGGCAGTAATCGGCGCACATAGATACGAGCCGCCCTCGATAACCTTGTAGACGGAGCGAGCCGAGGTTGGCACAGCGTCAGGACTGCAGCACGCGACCGGAGTGCCCGGCGTATGCCGCTCGTCGTACTGATCGACCGTCCATTCCCAGACATTGCCGGCCATGTCAGCGAGATCGGCGCCCATGCGAAACCTTCCACCGGGGATCCATCGCATGCCCGGCGGAGTTGCTTGCATCGGGCGACTCCTAAATCGCGCGATCGCGACCTCAAAACCGCATTACGAGGCCCAGCAGCGGCCCCTTCATGTGGACGTTATAGCCAAGAGGCTTGCCGCTCGCCTGGTAATTGACGTTGAGGCTGCGGTAGCCGACGCGAAACGACAGCGATGGGTTCCAGGCATAGTCGAGCATGCCGGAGATCTGCCAGTCCGAATGCGCAGCGATCCCGAAGCCGCCGACATCGCCATAGGCGGTCAGCCCCAACCCGTGGCCAAAATCGACATGATAGCGGGCGGCGATCAGCGGATCGGCCCAGCTTCCCGAAACACTGACACTCTGCGTTGGCACCGGCCCCCTGCCGACCAAGGTTGTGTCGGCCGAGGCTCCCCACCAGCGAAAGCCGAGACCCCCGTCGATCGCCTGCCCCGGACGCTCGAACAGGCGATACAAGAAATCGCCGGTCGCGACGTTCAGCACGACCGCACTGCTGCCGCCTGAAAAGAAGATGTTGCGGGTTGTGATCGGGACGCCGAGCGGGATGTGCAGCCCGTCAGCGAAGATGCCAAACGGCCCGTAGCGCAATTCAGCCGCGCCCATAAACGGCATGTAGCTGATGTCGCTGATGATTTCACCGGCGCCGGCGCTGATGTTGACCTGCGGTGCGCGCTGCAAGGGCGTCGTGATCGCCATGTTGAGGCCCGCCAGCCAAAAATAGGGGTAGGCGATCAGCTGCAGCCCGCCGAGCAACGTTGGCGGAGACGGCGCCTGCGCCGGGACGAGCGGCGGCGCGCTATAGATTGGCAGAGATGGGGCGGCGACGCTCGGAGGTGGAACTGCCGGTTCGCTCGTTACCGCATATTGCTGTGTGTACGCCGGAGGCGCCCCAACCGCCAGTGCCCCGAGCATCGCAGCAGCAGCGGCCCAAATGCAGGCTAATTTCGTTGATGATGGTTGCATCGGCTTCGACATGCGATCTAGCTCTGACATCGCGGGCGGCAGCCCACGACAATGCTCGCGAAAACCGCGAAAATCGGTGTTCCGGTTTGTGCACCGGCGCGCTGGCACGCCTGGTCGGATTGATCTTGATGACCCGATCTCTTGCGGGATGTTGCCGGCGCCGATAATGCGCTTGCGCACCAGATCGTCGAGCGGCGGGTTGTCAGAAAACAGCCCATCCACAGCGCGTCGCGCCGTCGAGCCCTCGCACCCGCGGGTTTAGAATGACTAAACCGCATCGCGCTGCGCGTTGGTGCCCTCGCATTTGGCGAGCAGGTGTCATAACCTTCTCCGCGGCGTATCAAATTTTCCGGCCCAAGGTGCCCTCGATCAGGTCAAATTGGACCTTCGCAGCGGAGGTTGACCGCACGAAGGCAATCAGCTCGCGCCAGGGATCGAGTACGCGACCAAGCCCGCTGATAAAGGCCACAACGATGCCGATTTCGGTTTTGCCGTTGAGAACCATGACGCCGCCGGCAAACAGCAGTACGAAGACGCCGAGCGACTCGAGTCCGCTGACGAGAAACTTCAACCCGAATTTGAGCTTGAACGCCTGCAGCCGCACACCGTAGATCGTTGCGAATGCCTTGCCGATCTCGCTTGCCGGAGAACCGGTTGATCCGTCCCCAGCTTGCAAGTCGTCGACGAGCAGATCGCCGGCGCGACGCAATGTGATGCTACGTTTCTTGACCAGCATGTTTAGGCGACGCTGGACCACTGGAACGGCGAAGATCTGCGGGACGGCAATGAACAATACTACCAGCCCGAGAACAGGCTCGATATACAGCATGTAACCCAACACGCTGAGCAGCGTCCCCGCCTGAACCATTGGCGTTGAAATGCAGTCTCCGACAAACTTGCCGACCGCCTCGGCCTCAGAGGAGACCATAGTAACGATCGTCCCCGCCTTGTCTTTCGTTGTGTTCGCCAGTGCCGGGTCTGGTTTCAGGGACGAACTGCTGTTGTAGATGTCTTGGCGTAGGGAACGGATCATCGCCTCGCCGAGGCCGGCGCTTTTGATGTTCAGCAGATATTTGAGGCCGCCGATGCTGAGGGCCGCTATCAGGTAACCTCCGCACAGCCAAGCCAGTCTGTCGGCTTTCTCGTGCCCCGCTAGGGTATTTATAATATGGCGCTGCAGTTCGAGCGGCGCCATCGCCAGCAGCGCGGCCGCGACTGCCAACGCGATCAGGACAATCTGCTGTGGCGCCGACGCCCGCCAAACGTACCTGTAAAGATCACGCACTTTGGCCTGCCTCAGGCCGCGCGACAGCGGGAACGTAAAAAAGGATCAACGCTGGCCGAGATTGGTCATAGTCGGGAGATAGGCCTGGGCCTCCTGCGGCGACATGTTGGCAACGATAAAGCTGCCGCCGCCGCTGGTCGAACCCACTTCCCAATTGGGCACCCCCTCGACCTGGACGTAAGCCTCTGTCCCCGGCGCTAGCTGCAGGGTATCGACATAGTTGGTCGGCGTACCATAGGGCTGCACGGTGAAGCGGTAAGTGCCCGGTTGAAAATCGTGGTAATACGCGGTGCCTTGCGCGCTCTGGGCAACGGGTGCGCCATTGGCGTAGACCATCGGGTCCGATGCCGCCACTGTTCCTATCGGCGAACTCGGCTGGCGCAGCACCCAGACCCGCGCCATGCTCGGCTGCAATGCCGCGACCGGCGCCGGCGGCGCCGTCCCACCCGGTTGCGCCGCGCAGCCGGCGAGCACGAGCAGAGTGAGGCTGAGGCCCATCGGCGTTGATAGTAGATTTCTGCGCATATATTTCCTCCCAGAACTTGGTCTAGTTTTAGCCGGCCGCAGCGTCAGCATATATCTACTCAAACGTGAAAACGCGCTTCCAGTCCTTCTTCATGCTGATAATTACCCAGGCATGCCTCGTCGCCTCGTCGTAGAGGGTCTGGGTCAAAGTTCTGATCTTAGTGTTGGGCAGGCCGAGTGCCGGGCCATAAGCGTATTCGCGCTTTGCGTCGTCATGTAAGGCCAGCATCGTCAGCCCCTCGCACCCGGGCCGCGAACGTAAAGTCAGCGCGAGCCGGTAGTATCAAGCGCAATCTGATCGTACTGCCAGAGCCGCTCGCACAATCTGCGCACCCGCTCCCCGGCGCCGGCTGCCGCTGCAATCGGTAAAATCTCATCGATGGAGCGGCTGCCGTCGATCGCGGCGAAAATTCGGTATTCAACCTCGTCGATCGGGAGGGCGAGGTCGGGGTAGGTGTGGGCCCGATTGATCAGGACCGCGGCGGAACCAGGGGGCACCCGGTCGTCGATACACAGGGTCCACGGCAGACGCAGTGGAACGTAGGCCCGCCAGGCATCGCCGTGGAAGGTGATCGGCTGGCTCTCGCCACGGCGATCGTCGCGATAGGCGATGAAGTTGTGTTTGGTCATGGTTCCACGCAGCAGCTCAACTGCGGCGTGCTGCATTTGCGGCGAGAGCGCGGCAAGACGTGCGGCGTGTGGTGTGCCCGCTATGGCTCCGCACTGCGGAAGATAAGGCGCCTGCTCGAACCAGCGCCCAAACGTCATGCCGCCCCGCTCCAGCCAGGCATAGATCTGCGGCACGGTGTAAGCTCGATCCTGTGGATGAAGTAGTGCGTCGGCGAGTGCGTCCGGATATGTGAAATCTTTTGCCTGCCTGGCGACACCGGCGATTGGATGGTCGGCAGACAGCGCACCGATCATGGTGCCGAGGCCGCGCAACTCCGCCTGCGAAGCCGAGACTCCGAGTAGGCGGCAATACTCCCGCATCATGTAGATCCCGGCCCGCCCGTATGTCGCGTAGACCATCACATGCATTGCGCCCTCGGGGATAAGGACGCCGCGTAATGCCCGCAGGCCGGTATCGGGATCCGGCAGGTGGTGGAGCACGCCGGTGCAGACGATCTGATCGAAGCTTCGCCCAAGCTGCCCGACCTCTTCGATGGCGAGCCGATGGAGATCGAGGTTTCGCAAGCCGTACTTTCGCTGAAGATCGCGCGTGTGGCGCAGGCTCGTCTCGCTGATGTCGATCGCGGTCACGTGAGCATCGGGCTCGCGCAGCGCATGGATCGCCGCCTGTGACGTTCCGCAGCCGGCGACCAGGATCTCCCGATTGGCCCGCAGCTTCTCGGCCGGCCACAACAGCAGCGACCATGCCCGGCGCCGATCCGGGTTGCGATAGAGCTCGCGGTGCCGGTCGAGGTCCCGTAGCGGCGCCGGATACGGGTGGCCTTCGTAGAAAGCCCGCACCTTATCGGCCTGTTCGCTGGGCGCCGGTGTTCTCATCTTTAGCCGAGGCATTTGCTTACTTCGCACCCCCGCACTAGGCGGCCGCCGCAGAAACGCGCGGCGGCCGCCTACCCGGTCGGCCGGGTTAGTGGTGAGCGGCCTCCTGCAACTTGCGAAGCACGTCGTCGAGATTGAAGCTGGCGGCCTTCTGTCGCTGCGGATACTCCCTGAACGTGGCGAGAAATTCCCCAACGTAGGCCTGCGCCGGCACCATCAGGAAGACATGATCGACAAGCCAATCGTAATAGGTGATCGAAGTGATGTCGGCTCGCTCGAAGGGGTCCGTGCGGAGATTGAACAGCTTTGGCACGCGGAGGGTGACAAACGGCTCGGACCAGACCCGCATCGTGCCGGGCTCCCGCTGTTCCGCGAATACCAGCTTCCAATTGTCGTAGCGCAGTGCCACGAGCTGCTGGTCGTCGTTGCAGTAGATGAACGAGACCCGCGGGCTCTTTTGCGCTTCACCGGTCAAGTACGGCACCAAATTATGGCCGTCGAGGTGGACCTTATAGGTCATGTCCCCGATCGTGTAGCCCTTTAGCAGCTTGTCTTTCACTTCCGCGTCGCCTGCCATGGCGAGAAATGTCGGCAGCCAGTCGTGATGGGCCACAATCTCGTTCGACACGCTGCCCGGTTTGATCTTGCCCGGCCAGCGGACCACGCAAGGCAGCCGATAGGCACCCTCCCAATTAGTGTTCTTCTCATTGCGGAACGGGGTCATCGCCCCGTCCGGCCAGGAAAACATATTCGGACCGTTATCGGTGCTGTACATGACAAAGGTGTTGTCGGCGATGCCGGCATCGTCGAGCGCCTGCAATACCTGGCCGACATTCTTGTCGTGGTCGATCATGACGTCGTGGTATTCGCTCTGCCAGCGTCCCGATTGGCCCCGGCTCTCCGGCTTTACATGCGTGCGGAAATGCATGTGCGTGAAGTTCACCCAGAGGAAGAAGGGTTTGCCGGCCTGCGCCTGCCGCCTGACGTACTCGACGGCGCGGCCGGCGATGTCGTCGTCGATCGTTTCCATCCGCTTCTTCGTCAGCGGGCCGGTGTCTTGAATTATCTGCTTGCCGACCTTGCCGAAGCGCGGGTCGACCGTCGCGTCGTCGGTGTCGGTGGCCTTGCAGTCCATGACCCCGCGGGGACCGAACCTCTCGCGAAAGAGCGGAAAATCCGACCCCTGCGGGTAATCGGGCAGTTCCGGCTCTTCCTCCGCGTTCAGGTGGTACAGATTGCCGTAGAACTCGTCGAAGCCGTGCACGGTCGGCAGATATTCGTTGCGATCGCCGAGGTGATTCTTGCCGATCTGCGCGGTGGCATATCCCAATGGCTTGAGCAGCTCGGCGATGGTCGGGTCTTCCTTGTGCAGACCGACCGGGGCGGCCGGCAGACCGACTTTGGTCAATCCAGTGCGCAACCCGTGCTGACCGGTGATGAACGAGGATCGTCCGGCCGTGCAGCTTTGCTCGCCGTAAAAGTCGGTAAAACGCATGCCCTCCTGGGCGATGCGGTCGATGTTGGGCGTGCGGTAGCCCATCAACCCGTCGCTGTAGCAGCTCAAATTGGTGATGCCGATATCATCGCCCCAGATCACAACGATGTTCGGCTTGGCGCTTGCTCTGGATCTAGCCATCTCGATCTCCTTTCGTTGGTCGGGTGGTGTCGAAAGTGCTCAGTGGACCCGGTTGTTTGGCCTTGGGGCTAGGTGAGGCGGAACAGCACTGCAAAGAAGGCGAATAGGCCGATGCCGATCAGGAGAATGGCGACCGGCAAGACCGGCGAGTGTATCTTTTCCTTGGTCAGATCGGCTTCCATACCGGCCAGTAGCGAGAATGATCCACTCCACAGATAACGAACTGTCCGAAGGTAGTGCCAGACCGAGATGGCGAGCGCCAGAATGCCGCACGAAATCAGCGCGAGGCCCAAATATTCCGGTGCGGTTGGAAGATACGCAGGGCGGGCGCCGGGAATCTGCTGCAAGTGGTTGAAATATTGGACAATCGCGAAACCGAATCCGATCAGCGCGACGGCAGTGCGCTGCCATGCCATCATCGTGCGCTCGAGGGCGAGGCGCGTGCGGACCCAGGCAAAATGATCAGCCGCGGTTGCCCTTACTTCGAACCGGCCAGCGCTTGGGGCGGTGCGTGAATCTGTCATGTTTAATGCCCTCTTGCCGACGGTTCATGTCTGCGCCCTCACGAGATCCCGTTTTTAAGGGACGCTCCGCAGCCACCGGCGCGCGATCCGCGTCGCCAATCCGCGGACGACCACATACGGGACAAAACAAAATAGCAAAGCGACGATGACCGCCTCAGCCGGATAGAACCGCTTCAGCACGAGCGCCTGGTAGATTGCGTCCATGATAAGGCCGAGCAGGATGATCCTAGCGGTTGCGTTTAATCCTTCATTCAGCCGCTGGGCGCGCTCGCGCGGGTTGCTCATCATGGTCCAAAAATACGGCGAGTGGCCGGTGCGCGCGTCGTTGAGACCATGGCGGATCGCGACGATCGCCCCCATCAACGGCTGCAAGATGAAGCGGAACCGCATCGGCGCGTCCGTCCGCTCGATCAGCTGGTGCCAGATGCGTACGAAGGTTGGGAACGCGACACCGTGCCAGACGATGCCGGCGACGATCAGCGCAAGGATGAACGCAACGACCAGTTTCGCCAGGAGGCTCAGTTTCTGCGGCTCGGCATCGGTCATCCCTCTCCCCCCTTGGCTGGCGTCAGGGGCGCACAACGCACTGGAATCCGACATGGCTCATGCCAATACTAATTGGCTGCGCATAACGCGCCGCAGGCGCCTGATTACTGCCGAGCCATGGCGATGCGGATGGCATCCTCTGGCGAAACGAGGTGATCCGAGCTCTCGGCCGCTGAGCCGATGGCGAGCTGCACCCCCTTAACCGTTCCGTTGAAGGCATTGCCGCGCGAGCCGTAGTCCGGGGAGACCGGGGCGCCGCTGTCCTCGCCGACGTCGCAGCCGTCGTCGGCGGAGAAAACCATCGCCTGCGTCCTTGGGATCGCCCCTTCGCCGACCTTCTCGCCGTCGACATAGAGCGTCACCTGGCCGCCCTTTCCGAGGCCGCCGCCGGCGTAGGCAAACTCCATGCGTACCTGGTGCTCGCCCGTCGGCAACGCTCGCGCGGCTTCGACGTAATAGTGATTTACCCCGGCCACGTTGTAGCAATATTTGAGCTTTCCGTTCTTCGCATAAAGGCTCCAGCCGCCGATGTTGGCACCCTGGGCGATGATCACGCCCTCGGCCCCCTTCTCCGGGACCTCGATCTCGGCGGTGACGGAGTGGGATTTGTTCTTGATGCTGAGGACGCAGTTCTCCGACAAGCGCCCCATGCCGCCGAACAGTAGCTGGGTGTTCCCCTTGATCAGCACCGGCCGGCCGGCGGTGTCCGGGTTCATCTTCTCGACAACCCGGTCGTCGATCGGCAAGACGTTGTAGCGCGTCGCCTCAATCAGCCACAGCCGCTGCAGCTCGTGCAGCTTCTCCGGCATTTGCTTGGCGAGGTCGTTGGCCTGGCTCCAGTCCTTGGTGGTGTCGTAGAGCTCCCAGACATCGTCATCGAGGGGCACGGTCTTCCGGCCCACCAGCACCCAGGGTGTGCCGTGCTTGGTCACCGCGGTCCAGCCCTTATGGTAGATGCCGCGATTGCCGAACATTTCGAAATACTGCGTCTCATGCCCTTCCGCGGCGTTGGCGTCGTTGAACGAGTACAGCATGCTGACACCCTCGATCGGCCGCTGCTGCACGCCGTTGACCGAGACCGGCTCCGGCAGCCGTGCTGCTTCGAGGATCGTCGGTGCGACGTCGATGACGTGGTGGAACTGCGAGCGGATTTCGCCTTTGGCCTTGATGCCGTTGGGCCAGTGAACGACGGTGCCATTGCGGGTCCCACCCCAGTGCGAGGCGACCTGCTTGGTCCACTGGTAAGGCGCGTTCATTGCATGCGCCCAGCCGACGGCGTAATGGTTGTACGATTCCGGCCCGCCGAGTTTCTCGTACCGCGCCATCAGGAATTCCGGGGTCTCCAAGGCTGCCAGGCCGTTGAAGTTGGCCATCTCGTTGTAGGCGCCGTTCAATGTGCCCTCGGCCGAGGCGCCGTTATCGCCGGTAATGCAGTAGACGAGCGTGTCGTCGAGGATGTTGAGCTTCTTCAACCCGTCGATCAGGCGGCCGATATGGTGGTCGGTGTACTCCAGGAACCCGGCGTACACCTCCATCTGGCGGCGCAGGATTGGCTTTAACGCCTCGGGCATCTCCTCCCACGCAGGGATCTCCGCGTGGCGCGCGGTGAGTTGGCAGTCTGCCGGGACGACATCCAGCGCCTTTTGCCGGGTGATGGTTTCTTCGCGCAATTTGTCCCAGCCTTGGTCGAACTTGCCTTTGTACTTGTCGGCCCACTCCTTGGGCACATGGTGAGGCGCGTGCGTCGCCCCGGGCGCAAAATAGACAAAGAACGGTTTGTCGGGCGCCAGAGCCTTCTGCTGTCCGACCCAGGCAATCGCCTTGTCGGTCATGTCCGCCATAAAGTGATAGCCCTCTTCGGGCGTCTTTTTCGGCTCGACCGGCGTGGTGCCCTCATAGAGCGTGGGATACCATTGATTCGCCTCGCCGCCGATAAAGCCGTAAAAATACTCGAATCCGCCGCCGCCGGTGGGCCATGCGTCAAACGGTCCAACCGGACTCGTCTCCCACACCGGCACTTCGTGGCATTTGCCAAACTGCGCGGTCGAGTAGCCGTTGAGCTTGAGGGTCCGGGCGAGCGGCGAGATGGTGTTGGGTAATACCGAGCTGTAGCCCGGTGCGCCGGTGGCGACCTCGGTGATCCCACCCATGCCTGCCGAGTGATGGTTGCGCCCGGTCAGCAGCGCCGCCCGCGTCGGGGAGCAAAGGGCCGTGGTGTGGAAGCGGTTGTACTTCAGCCCGCCCGCCGCAAGCTTTTCTAGGTTCGGCGTCTGGCAGGGTCCGCCAAAGGCGCTGTTAGAACCGAACCCGGCGTCGTCGATCAGGATGATCAGCACGTTGGGCGCGCCCTTGGGCGGACGCAACTGCTCGATGGGCGGAAATTTGGTGTCCGGATCCTTCGCATCATACGTGATCAGCCCGGTCCGCTCGGGCGTGGGGATCGGGAGTTGTGAGCGATCCTTGTTGTCTCCACTGCTCATGGTCTGATTATCCTTTTAAAATGATGCATTGGTTATCGCGACGTGCTCGGCTGACGAACGACGCAACGGAAACCGACATGGCTCGTCGAGGTGTCTACCGGCTCCGGATGACGCGCAGCCGGGCGGTAGCGACGGCAGTAATTCGGCGCACACAGATGCGAACCGCCCTTCAGCACCTTGCGCGGAATCCTGATTTCGGGCTGGCACGGGTCGTAGCTCGAATCCTCGAGACCGCCGCGCGGGTTCGTCGGGATGCAGCAGGCCTTGCCGGCATCGGCTTCGTGTCCGGGCGAGTACCAGTCGTTGGTCCATTCCCACACATTGCCAATCATGTCGTAGACGCCGTAGCCGTTCGGCGGGAATGCGGTCACCGGCGAGGTGCACTCGTACCCATCAAGCTTGAGGTTTTCGTGGGGAAACGTGCCTTGCCAGGTGTTTGCCATCTGCTTGCCACTGGGCGTGAGCTGATCGCCCCAAGCGAACTCGGCGCCGTCGAGCCCGCCGCGGGCTGCAAACTCCCATTCCGCTTCGGTCGGCAGGTCCTTGCCCGCCCATTTCGCGTAAGCCAGGGCGTCGCTGTAAGCGACGTGAACGACCGGATGATCATTGAGCCCGCTGAGCGAGCTGCGCGGCCCGCAGGGCCGCCGCCAATTGGCGCCAAACTTGAACGTCCACCACTGGCTCCAATTACCCATATCCTCGATCGGATGCTTGGGCGGAGTGAAAACCAGGGACCCCGCCCTTAGCATGTTCGGCAGAGCACCCGGATAATCCCTGGGATCGGGCGCGATCTCCACAAAAGTGACATGGCCGGTCGCCCTGACGAATTCGCGGAATTGGCGGTTTGTCACCGGCGTGCGATCGATCCAGAAGGCGTCGACGGTCACGCTATGGACTGGCGCCTCTTCCGCGTAATGATTGTCCGAACCCATGCGGAAGGTGCCACCCGGGATCCAGACCATATCGTCGGGACGCGGGCTGCCTGAAACCGCATCTTGCGGCCGGATCGGCGTGAGAACAGCATCGATGGTCATGGAGCCGCCTTCTATTGCCGCAAATGGCGATAGTCATGTGACTCTCCCGCGCCAGGTTGGGTGACAGGAGACCGCGGCAAATATACACCCACCTCGGCCGTTCACCGATCGCGCCGGCAAGGTCTCTTTTGGGGCATGAAGAGCGGTCCGCGCCACCGAGCCTGAGCGCCGGCTATGAGTTCAGAAAGGAGACTAATGCCGGGACGCAGGGAATGAGCGAGATACGCCGATCCGGCCATTCGCGGAGCCGCGATCGGACCGCAAGATGCGGCCCATACCCGTCGATGAATTCGGCGGCGGCGAATGCCTGTTTCTACTCCCTACTATGGGGCGAACACAGGGATCGGGCGCCTCGATGCGGGCAAATCAGCGGATTTCTGATCCTGAGTGAGATCAACCGGTTCGCTTGACCACTGCTTACGCAGCATAAAGTGCAATTCGCGCTCTTGTCCAAGAAGCCCCATGGAGGCGATCATTGCCCCCGACAACCCGGATTCTGGGGAATGTCGAATGACAGAGGCGCGTCGATCGCGCCATGAGGGGGTGGATATGTTAGGTCAGACGTCCGACGAGCTTCTAGCGCTGTTCGACACCGCCCAACTCAATGCGCGCTACTGGGCGATTTTTGCGATCATGTCGGCGATCATCGTCCTCGAATTCTTCGATTTCGGGGTCGTTGCGTTCCTGCTCGCCGTGGTTGGGCCGGCGTGGCACCTGACCTACGGCCAGTCCGCGACGATCCTCTACAGCGGCGGCATTGGCTCGATCATCGGCGCCCTCGCATTTGGCGCATTTTCCGACGCCTGGGGGCGCAAAACATCGATTGTTGTCGGCACCTTCATCTGCGGTATCGGCGCTGCTCTGAACGGCCTCGTGCCGAACGGCCAATGGGTGCTCTTCGCGGCGTTACGCTTTATCGTCGGCATCGGGCTGACCGCGGCGGTAGTCCCGGCGCTGACGATCGTCGTCGAATTGACCCCCACGCGGCACCGCACGTTGGTGACGAGCTTCTACATCGTCTTCGCAACGGCTGGCGGGTTCGTAGCGTCGCTGTCCTCCGCACTGTTGCTCGGGGCAATCGGCTGGCGCGGCATGGCGATGCTGGGCATCTGCGTGACGCTTGCCGGTTGTCTGGCCTGGGCATTCGTGCCCGAATCGGTGCGCTGGCTTGCCGCCACGGGGCGCTTCGCCGCGGCACGCGCCGGGGTTGCAAAGCAGCTGGGGATGCCGCTGCAGTCGGTTCCGCTGCCGACTGTCGCGCCGGCCACCCAGCCGGGTGCCAAGCTATCCGAATTGTTCGAGCAGCCGCGCATGTTCTTCGAGACGATCTTCATCTGGGGCGGTGCCGCGACCGCGGCCTACGGGGTGTATCTATGGGGGCCGACCGTCATCGCGCTGCTGCAAAAGATCCCGGTGCCGCAGGCCGCGAAATACTTCGTCTTCGTGACCGGCTGCGGCATCATCGGGAAGATCGTCGTATCACTTGTCGCGCCGCTGATCGGCCGCCGTTTACTCGGCGTTCTTTGGGGCTTCTCCGGTGCCGCGGCACTCGCCGCGGCCGCCTTTTACCACGGCTTTACGATCGCTGGCGTGCCGGTGATGGTTCTACTGCTCTCCGCTTCGGCCTTCTGTATCGATGGCAGCTTCTCTAACCTCGCACCCTACACGGTTGAGAGCTATGGAGTGCGGCTCGGTGCACGCTCCTCTGGCCTCGGCCAGACCGCGAACGGCGTCGGCAAGATACTTGGGCCGCTCTCAATTGCGGTGATCGCTGGCACTAGCAACATAATCTCGCCGCAGGCAACGGAGGGCGCGTTGACCGGGGGGTTTCTCTTCCTTGCCGCGGGCATGGCGCTGGTGGGGTTGTCTTTCCTGTTCCTCGGGGTCGAGACGCACGGCCGCGTAATGACGGTCGAGGCCGAGCCGGAGGCGGTCGCGACCGCAGCCGCCAAATCGCGCTAAGAACAGGTTTTAACCAGCAGGAGGGTTTGATGGCTCGACCACTCGTGGCACTCGGCCTGTTTCTCGCGACCTCGATCGGCTTTGCCGATCCCGCGCCTGCCCAGTACAATCCCCAGTACAATCCCCAGCCCCAGTACAACAGCCCGGGAACCTACCAAGGCTACCAAGGCAACCAAGGCTATCCGGGCGGCCAGCAAGGCGGCTACCAAGGCAACCAAGGCTATCCGAGCGGCCAACAGGGCGGCTACCAAGGCAACCAAGGCTATCCGAGCGGCCAACAGGGCGGCTACCAAGGCAACCAAGGCTACCCGGGTGGGCAACAAGGCGGCTACCAAGGCAACCAGACCGGATGCCCCTATGGTCAGCAGTTCGATCCCCGACAGAACCGTTGCGTTACGGCGGCGGCCGCGATGCCGTCATGCCCGGCAGGGCAGCAATTCGACCAGAACCAAAACCGCTGCGTCTACACGCTGCCGGGCGGAGTGACGGTGCCGGGGCAGCTCCTCGGAAGGTGACAAGCTAGCGGTCTTCATCCGTTGGTAAGTCGTGGCGGGTAAGAGGGTGACGAGCCGATCGTAAAGCAGGCACGCGGCGCGTTGTCCTTCCTCCGGCTCTAATGGACGACCGCTCGGGCGAGTGCGACGCGCCCTTGGGTTGACATAGGGGCGCATAGGTTGGCGCCTCGCCCTGACCAAGGACCTCCGGGCTCCGCGTCGGAGGATGACTGAAATGATGCAGAATGACCAGTTCCCGCCGGCCGACCTGAGTGACGGCTGGGGGTTAGTAAGCAGACCTTGCCCGGCGAGCGCGGCAACGACGAGGTAGCGCCGTAAGCGGACGCCTCCTGCATAGGGCGTCGACGGCTCCGCAAGATCGCCGGAAGACGAGTTTATCGAGGGACGCTCCGATCAACGTAAGAGCACCCTCACTGGCAATGGCTAGCATTGCCGGCAATTTCGTGCCGCCATCCGGCATACGTGAACCTTCTCCTAGGCGTCGCGTTAGCGCCGTCGAGGATCGATGTAGCTCGCGTACCGGCGTATTGACGCATCTATTCTGTCGTCGATCGTGGTCTCGCTCAGAACCGCGGACTCACGGACACAAGGTTCGGACGACGAAGAGTCGCCTCGTTGCTCGACGCTGCTTATCTGTTGAACACAGGCGGACATGGGGTTCGCAGCCGCAAACTTCACTTCTTGGCTTAGGAACAATAATGGCTCCTGAAGAATGCGATCGGCTTGCGGTCGACAAGATCGATGCCACCTCATAAAGGACGTCGCCGATGAAGCGCGAAATCATCCGGTTCGAGCTTCTGTCGACCTATCACGAAAACTGGAAGCGCCGACATCGCTGTGACCCGCTGTGATGACAACGATTTATGTCTCCGGGCTTACGCCTTTTGACCCGGCGACCGACACGGTGATCGAAGCGCCCATCGAGCGGCAGACTGGATCGGCTGCCGTGCAGGCGAGGACTCGACACGGAGACGGACGATGAAGGCAATCGTTGTGACGGAGCAGGCTGTGGGAACGGCCGGGATGAAGCTGGTGGAGCGGCCCGAGCCGCAGCCAGCGATAAACGACGTCGTCGTTCAGATTCATGCGTCGGGATTCGTCCCCACTGAGATGGAGTGGCCCTCGACCTGGACCGATCGCCGCGACCGTGACCGAACACCGTCGATCCCCGGCCACGAGCTCGCCGGAGTGGTCACTGCCCTCGGCTGGGGCACGACGGGACTGTCGATAGGACAGCGGGTGTTCGGCCTCGCCGACTGGTATCGCGACGGCACCCTGGCGGAGTATGTAGCCATCGAGGCACGCAACCTCGCGCCGTTGCCGGGCGATGTCGACTTCACGGTGGGCGCGAGTCTGCCAATCTCCGGCCTCACCGCTTGGCAGGGACTGTTCCAGCTCGGCCGCCTTCAGGCGGGGCAGAGCGTCCTCGCGCACGGCGCGGCAGGCGCAGTCGGGACGATGGTGACGCAGCTCGCACGTGAGTTTGGCGCTTACGTCATCGGCACTGGACGCGCGGCCGACCGTCAGAAAGTGCTCGACTTCGGCGCGCAGGAGTTCGTTGACCTCGACAACGACGCGCTGGAAGACGTCGGTGGCATCGATCTGGTTTTCGATGTCATCGGCGGCGACATCCAGAAGCGGTCCGCAGGCCTGATTCGAGCTGGAGGAACACTGGTGTCCGTCGTCGGTCCGGCCGAGGCGCGGCCCGCCGACGGCTTGGCGGTCGACTTCGTTGTCGAGTCCGATCGTGCCCAACTGAGTGAGATCGTCCAGCGGGTGCGGGACGGACGACTGCGGACGAACATCGGCAACGTCTCGACCCTCGACGATGCCGTCGCCACCTTAAACCCGACCGAGCGACGCAGGGGGAAGACGGTCATCCGCGTTCGTCGGTGAGGATTCGGGGAGGGCGAGCGGTTCTGCCCTCCCAGTGGATTATCGTCGGCCGCCCCGACAGCGCCGCGTCGGCCTCGCCCTTCGGCGCTCATAGGCTTGCACGCGGTACGCCGATACATAGCGCTGAAGCCCTAAATCCTGCAGTCAGGCTGCAATGTCCAGCGGGTAATTCGTCGGCTGTTCGGATCAGCCAGGCTCCGCTCGTGACCTCAGTTCTGGCATGGGGTCGTGAGTTGCATATCGTTCGTGTCTAACACGAAGACCGCGAGAAGCTTGGCTGGCCTCGTCTCGCTGGCATTGGCGCTGACGCCATGGCGATCGCCGGGCATTTCGGAAAAACTCTGTCCGGCCTTGTAGGTCGTCACCGGTCCGTTGTTGACCTGACTGCGGATCGCCCCCTCGAGCACCGTCGCATAGACGAAAGCGGATTTCGGATGCGTGTGACACGGCGAATAACCACCTGGGCCGTATTCGACGAGCACGCCCCTGATACTCTTGCCGGGAACATTTGGCAGCTCGTGCTGGTAGACGAGGGTGACCTTGGCGTTTTTCGACGGCGGTGCATCTGCGAGGGCGTTGCAAAACGGCAAGGTCGCGACTACCAGGAAGGGGAGGATAATTTTCATCGAACCTCTCCTTCAGCGTCGCTCGCGCAGGATCAGGCGACCCGTGAGTGGCGAAGCCATTCGTCGAGAGTGATGCGGCCGAGGCGCGCTTCGCCCAACGGCACGAGCGAGCGCTCTTCGACCCGGCCGCCGAAATACCCGGCCTCGGGATCGCTCACGACCTCGCGTGGGTCGCCGACTGCCTTCAGGTAGCGAGCGACGATTTCGCGGAACGGTGCTCGGTCCGGACCGGCGATCTCGACGATGCCGTCGCGCGGCGAGGCGAGCGCCACCTCTGCGATGACGGCAGCAACATCGTCCGCCGCGATGGGCTGGAACAGCACGGGCGGCAGTCTGACGGTGTTCCCGGCTGTACTCGAATCTGCGATGCCGCCGAGGAATTCCATGAACTGGGTCGCGCGGACAATGGTGTAGGGGATCCTGGAAGCCTCGATCAGTTTTTCCTGGGCGACCTTGGCGTGAAAATAGCCATTATCGGTCCGGTCGGTCGCGACAATGGACAGCGCAACGTGGTGACGGACCCCCGCTGCGGCCTCCGCCGGCAGGAGGTTGCGGCCGGACGTCTCGAAGAATCGCAGCACCGCCTTGTCTTCAAATGACGGCGAGTTGGCGAGATCGATCACGACCTGTGCGTTGGCCATGGCCTCTTTGAGGCCCTCGCCTGTAATGCTGTTGACGCCGTTTTTGGGCGAGGCGGCGAGGACCTCGTGGCCACCCTGGCGCAGAATGGCAACGGCCTTCGAACCGATCAGGCCGGTGCCGCCGATGACGACGATCTTCATGGAATACCCCTGAATTGTCGGCGTGCCGGCGATCCCGAAATTGATTCGCACGTCGCCTATCGCAAGCGCCAACGCGCCCGCAGCGCCTCGTCTTTAGGCACGACCCTCACGGTGCGTAACGCCTCGTTTTTGGGAATGATCCACTGTGCCAAATTTGCTTCGCACGATCGCCGCCTTCGGCTCCCATGATAAGGTGCCGATCGTGAAAGTCGGCATTGGGGCGTGTGTCACGAACGCACCGTCTGAGTACGACGGTGCAGAACTGTACGAGAGATGAAGGAGGGCCCTTCGAGGCCGGCAGTCAGGTGCAGGTCTCAAGCCACCGCAAGCTGCTGTCGTCAAGAGCGATGGTGGTGAGCGTTGCGGAAACGTCGGGACCTGATCCCGGCAGGCGAGGTTGAGAGAGGCGAGCGCAAGCAAACCGTCGATGACGTGTCGAAAGCCGATTAGACGATGTCGAAACCGGGGGGTGCCCCTTCCTCCGGGATTAGCTCGGGAGAACCCTGAAGCCTGCCCGAGCGGCATCCGGCATGTAGGCGGCGCGAAGCTCAACCAGGCTCTTGTACGGAACGTGAGAACCTGTCGCTCCGATGCCAAGGGAGACGTCCAAGCGGCGCACACCACAAGGACCAGAGTACCGAAGCGGAGCACAGGGGCGGAGCAGCTCGTAGTAGGGATGAAGGCTCTGTAATGGAGCTGGACCGAAGGGGTTGCGTTGTTCAGCCGAGGCCACGGGCCAACCGGCGACGGGAGGAGCCCATGGGCAAGGCAAAGCCGTTCGACATCCCCAAGAGGGAAGTCTGGGAAGCCTTCAAACGTGTGAAGGCCAACCACGGAGCGGCTGGAGTAGACCGACAGTCGATCGCAGACTTCGAGGTTGATCTTTCGAACAACCTCTACAAGCTGTGGAACCGGCTGTCGTCAGGGAGCTATTTTCCTCCGCCGGTGCGGCGGGTTGATATTCCAAAGGCAGACGGTGGCACGCGCCCGTTGGGCATTCCGACGGTCGCGGATCGCATCGCTCAGGAGGTCGCCCGTCGGTACCTGGAGCCGTATCTGGAAGCTGTGTTTCACGCCGACGCATACGGCTACAGGCCCGGTCGATCGGCGATCGATGCCGTACACCAAGCCCGTCAGCGCTGCTGGCGGTATGACTGGGTGCTCGATATCGACGTAAAGGCCTATTTCGACAGCATCGATTGGGAGCGGTTGCAAGGCAGTCCGTCATCATACGGACTGTCCGTGGGTGCTGCTCTACATCGAGCGCTGGCTGAAGGCTCCGGTGCAGATGGAAGACGGCAGTGTCGTGCCGCGGACAGCCGGAACGCCGCAGGGCGGGGTTATCAGCCCGCCCAGGGAGCATGCCCGTCCGGGCGCATCCATAAGTAGAGGCGTTTCGGGTTAGCTCAACACGGTCATCTGAAAGTGTTTTTATCGCGCCCGTTTCGCTGCAGAACAACCGACTTGCGCTACGTGATCGGCCGCGTCACATTTGGCATGTGATAGCCATAATAGTACTAATAGCGCTATACTCTTGATAGAGCGCTATCCCGCGCATAGTATGGTCACCACACTCTAGCGCTCTGCGTAGGGAGGAACCAGATGGCAGACATCGGCGAGGTAGATTTCGAGGTTTTCAAGGAGCTTACGATCCGTCGTGCGACGGAGACCATGACCTACAACGATGTCTTGCGCGAGTTGCTTGGCCTACCGCCCCGAAAGGTGCAGGTGGCGAGCAACGGGGCGTGGGAATATCGAGGCGTTCGTTTCCCAAACGGCACCGATTTCCGCGCCAAGTATAAGGGTCAGACCTACGCGGCGAAGGTCGAGAGTGGGCGGCTGATGCTCGACGAGAAGTCCTGTCGGCAGCCCGTCAGAAGCCGCGCACAAGATCACTGGTACTAACGTCAATGGCTGGCGGTTCTGGGAATGCCGCCTACCCGACGAGACCCGCTGGCGCATCATTGAGGCTCTCCGCTAAAACCAGGAATAACGTGACCGCTAGACGACACCACTATGTGCCTCAATGCTACTTGAGAGGATTCGTTCTCGACCGCGACAAGCCGCAGCTTTACGTAATCGACGGCAAGGAGCAGCACACTTTCCGAACAGCGCCCGCGAACGTCGCAGCGCGGCGAGATTTTCATCGCATTGAAGTCGACGGATATGAACCGGATGCCCTGGAGAATGCGTTCTCTGGGTTCGAGACCGCAGTCAGCCAATCGCTCGACCGGATTATCTCGAGCCGGTCGATCAAGAACGAGGACGACCGGGCTTACCTACTAAACTTGATGGCACTGATGGCGATCAAGAATCCACGGCGCCGGGAAAGCTGGCGTAGCGCTCAGGAACATCTATGGAAGAGGGTCCTCGACCTCGCCACCGCAACCCCGGAACGCTGGGCGTCACAAATCCGTCGCGTCAAGGCGGCAGGCGAAGTCGATCCCGATGCGGATGAGGATTACGAGCGCATGCGGGCGTTCGTCGAGGCCGACCAATACAGGATCACGGTGCCAACAGGTCGGCACCTCGAACTAGAGATGAAATCGTTCGAGACCGTGCTGCCCTTTTTCTTCCACCGAAAATGGGTGCTGTTCCGGGCACCTGCAGACGCAACCGGGTTCGTGACCTCCGATCATCCAGTGTGTCTGATGTGGTCGGAGCCGGAGCAGCGAGGCAAGTTATTCCCGCCCGGTCACGGTCTCCTGAGAACGCAGATACTCTTCCCGATCTCGGACAATCTTGCCGTGATGGGTGCGTTCGAGGCGGACGAGGGAGAGTGCGACGCACCCACATGGCTGATCGCGCAGTTCAACGGAGCAATAGCACTGCATGCGGAGCGCCAGCTATATGCTCGTGACAGCGACTTCATGTACCGGTTCGCACACAACGACCGCATCATGCGCGGCGACGAATTCCTTGCCGATCAGGCCGCCGTACGGCCCGTCCATTCAGGTCGACGGCGGAGCTAACTCGCGATTTCCAAACCACACGGGGAACAGATGCGCTGCATAATATGCGACCAGGAAAGGCCAGGAAGCGAGAACACATATTTTTAATTGTAATTTTAGGCCTCCTCTCGACACTGCGCTTCTGCAGCTATTGCGGTTCGAACCTTGGTACTAGTAGTCTGATATAATCAATAAGATCCCAATTAGGCTGGATCTGTGCGATGATTTGATCGGCTTGGGCGATGGCAGGTTCCGTCTCCGAGCTGCTGATACTACATCCGGCCAATGACCCAATATGCTCCCGTCCGGTCATAACGCCGAGGCTCCCTTGAAGCGAAAGGCAAGGGGTTCAGGACGTAGCCGGCGCCCGCGTGACCGCACTGGGCGGCTGTGCTGTTCCCAGCAGCGCCTTTCCGCCAGCGACGCACTGGCGCTTATGAATGCGGGCATGCTGGTGGAGTGGAGATCGCGCGCCGCTATCGGCACCGATCGCAACCTGCCGACACGCGTCCGTCATGGTAGCCCGGATACTAACGAAGGACCATTCCGCATAGTTGGCGGTTTAGGCGGATGGGGGCGATGCCGCTCGGGCGCTGTCCTGATTTGGGGACCTCGCATTTGGGCATGGACTGGGTTTGGCCAGGCCGGTGCAATCCACATATTAGAAGGTTATCGGCTGATCCCGCGGTTCGATCGGCAACAACCATCAATGTCGAGCATCATGCCGAAGTACAATCTCACTTCACTCTCCAGCAAGGATTTCGAGGAACTGGTCCGAGACCTGCTTCAAGAGGAGTGGGGTATTCCGCTTGAAGCGTTTCGGGCGGGACGGGATCAAGGCATCGATCTGCGGTACGCGCGCGCCTTCGGCGGAACGATAATCGTCCAGTGCACACACTTTGCGGTGTCGGGTTATTCGAAATTCCTCACGAACCTTCGTGTCCAGGAATTCCCTGAGGTCGCCCGGCTCGATCCGGAGCGCTATGTCGTCGCGACCTCGGTAGCGCTGACCCCGGCCAACTCGATCTAACCGATGACGAGGCCCTCGCCCTCGCCGAGCCCCTGCGCCAGACCCTCGATTACGCGCGCTTCCCGTTCGCTCCCAGGCTTGACCCGCTTAAGGCGATCCTGGCAAAGCTGGAACCGCCAGCGCCCCGGCCGGAACCGCCGCCGCCCTTGAAACCTGGCATGGGGCCGACGCACGGGCAAGGGAGACGACGAGGATAAAAAGAGGACGAACTTAATGAGATACGCCTTGACGCAAGCAAAGCGTGGCGTGTCAGCGGCCCGGTGCAGCCAACCGCCTTATTCGACCGCCTCTTGCTCCAGCGAATGCGATTTACCGTTGCCCAAGTCGGTCAAAGGGTAATCCCTGCCTCGGAACGCCCCGGAATCTGGCGAACGTCGGATTAAAGCCTACGGCGGCGGCGAAGCACGGCAAAGCCGAACAGCGCGGAGCTGAGCAATGCCAACGACGCCGGCTCGGGGATGCCCGGAATTGGACTCCCCACTGGTGGGCTTGAGATCGTTATCACGCATGTTATGGGTGGCTGCACCTGGGTGCAGTCTATCACCATGTTGGCCGCCCGACCTGTCAGGTAAACTCCGGCTGTATCGTCAGAGAGTGTGCCAGTCAATACGAGATCCAGGTGGCCGTTCACCAGCACATCCGTGGAAATGCTGGTGAAACTGAACGTGACGGTATTTGTTCCATTAGTAGCACTAACCGTGTCTACGAACGCTTCCGATACTCCGACAGGAAAATTCGAGACAGATTCTGTGACCGTGTTACCTGAGGCCAAATATCCTGGCAAATGGGCACCGCTGCAGCCATTTCCGGAGCCAGCACAGAAATTGTTTGGACTGCCGAGGAACGGGTCCATAAACAGCCCGATCTTCTCAGTGCCACCCAGGATCAACATAGAAGTCCCCGGTGGCCCAACTATGATATTTGTGGTATCTACTGTGTTTGCACCGGAGATTGGGACGCTAAAGGATCCGTTCGGCTTGACCGGAGCTGCCTGCGCGGTGGCCGCAAATGCCAATAGAGCCAGCGGTCCCAATGTTCTCAACACTAATGTTCGCATATAAACCTCCGCAGGTCGGGTCCCCCAACGACTTCACGCTCCGACCTATTGACTTTAGGTTTTACAAATCTTTTGTAAACTCTATATTGCGGTTGATTATTCGTATATTTCGGCAAACATGTCCATAAAATTGTGTACGGGCAGCAGTGCTCACAACGCCGCAGCCGGCGGGTCGACACGGTCGTTACCGACGACGAGCATTTTGATGTCCGAGCCTCGGCCGGAAACCCGATTTCGGCGACCGCTGAAATGATGCCCAAACCCGGGCGGTGCCGCGCTGCGAGCAGCATGACAAGCCCCAGCGGCAAGGCCAGCAGCGCAATACTCGACGGTTCGGGCACCGCGGCGACCGGGATGATGAGCATGGAAGTGTGGTCGGCCGCAGCACTGGCAGCTTCCCATGTCCAGACCTAGGTGCCGGGCGTCACCCCGAGGCTGGTGAAGGTCGTGCTGTCCCATGTCGCGCTGGACGACAGGGAAGCGCCAGAGCTGAAGCCCGTTGGCACGACAAGTATATGGGTAGAGTTGTTAATCCCGACGAAGTCTCCGCTACCGCTATTGATGGGATGGGGCCCCCGGTCCCGAAACTCGCTGGTCCAGTGATTCGGCGAGGCCGCCACAGTCCTGAATCAAGACCTAGCGCCTATCGGCTCCGGCAGCAGCCCGTTCGGTAGCGGGACGCCAGCGAGCCCGGCGAGCGGCGCGAAGTGACGAGGGTGTGGAACAAAGCCCTGCCGGATCATGATGGCGTAGCGGATGGAAAGGCCGGTTGCTTGCGCGATCTCGGGATTGCGGAGCGCGGCAAGATGGGGTTGAAGCTCGGCGGTATACCACTCCCTGAGCCCCGCCTGGGTCACATTCAGCGCCCGCGGTCCGGTTCGGGTAAGGCCCTCGCCCGGCGTATGTTGGGCATCCCATGCCCGCCGCGCAATGATATTGCGCCGGTTCTTTGCTGCCATGCGCGCCGCCGCCTCACCTTCATTTCCCGGATTGCGGCCGGCAGCTCGGGCGGCGGCGAGCGCTGCCAATCCGGCAGCCGAGAGGGCTTCGTGCGCGGTAGCCATATGGAAAGCCATCGAGCACTCGGGCGAACAGAATTTGCGTTGTCCGCCGGCGAGAGCACGCCCGCATTCGTGACACATGCGGGGGACCGGGCTCTCCTTTAACCCGCTCTGCAACAATGAGGGCTGATAGCCTCGACTTGGTGCGAGGAACCCCGGCAACGGCGGCGCGAGCGGTGCGAGCAGCCGGTCCTCTTCGATCAGCCGCGCCGGCACATGCGGCGGCATTGGGATCACGCGGTCGCCGTCCGCCAGCACGGTATCGAGGCTCGCCGCGCTGCTGACGCCGGTTACGCTGTCGAAGCTTCGCGCGAGCCAGCGCGCGACCGGCTCGCAGGCCTTTCGCCAGAGCGCCGCGGTATGTGCGAGATGGGAATTGAGCGGGTGTGTCAGCCGAACTTCACCATCCGGAAGCTCGGCGAAATCACGGTTCGCGAAAACGGACGTGGCAAGATAAGCGGCGAGCCAGCAATCGACATACGGGCGGACGGCCTCGATCGCGTCGAGCGCCAGCGACGATCGGCGGTCTATGTCGGTATGGAATATACCGATGCCGGGGTCGAGCCCGACCGCGAGCAACGCAATCGTCATCTCGGTTTCGAGGATCGCGTACAAGTAGTTGGTTAGGGAATTGCCCGGTGTCGTTGCCCGGAGCGGCTTCCCGGTCAACAGCGAGCCTCTGGGGCCGAACCTGAGCCAAGCATCGGACCGGCCGGCACGCCATCGGCCACTCGCCCCAAGCCGCTGCGGGTTGCGGCGGGCGAACCTTACGGGCATGTCCTCCCAAAGCTTCCAATAGATCGATGCTGCGCGCGCTTCATGTAACAGCACCTTCCTACCTTCCGGCTCGCCCGCCATCGATGAACTCGTAAATCTCGGGATTGGCGAAGGCCGCGTCGCCGCGAAAATAGAGCCGCTCAACGGTGCCTCGGTAGCGGGCGATCACCGCTGCAGAACCGCGTGCCAACCATCGGCGCTGTGCACGTTCCCCGAGCGTAGAGCGCACCGCTCCACATCGCCGAGCTGATTGAATACGAACAGCGGGTGATAGCAGGTGCAGCCAAAATGCCCGTTGTAGGCGCCGCCTTCCTGCTCACCGTAGGTGGGGCTCTCGCTCGAAATCCATGTCCAGCACGACGATCCTGGGTGGTCGCCGCTGGTGCACCTTGTCGACCCACCGTCCGGGCAGATCGGCGAGAGCGGCAAGGTTCTCGGGCCGGCTAAGCCACTTCGTCTCGAAGCGCCCCATCTGGCTGGCCGAAGCGGCAGACCCGTGATCGCCCGGTCGCCGACCACCCACCGCATTGCGGGGTCGTGGCACAGCCGGTCGGCGTCGTTCACATCCTCGTAGCCGGCCAGCCGTCCGAATACCGATTGGCGCAGCAAGCCCGCCAGTCGGTGCGACCATTCTTGCCGGATTGTCGCGCATCAGCAAGCGTATTGGCCGCCGTGTCGGTCAGACCCACCGCGTCATCCGGCGCTCACGGTACGCCAGCAACCCGGCATCAGAGGTGATCGCAGAGCCGCGAAATTGCAGCAGCAGGCGACGCTCGAAATCGAGCCTTAGCGCACCCCTATTCGCTTCACCCGTCGGGTCCCCCATTACCGCCCCGGTCAATCCCCCACAAGATACTGAATTTGCTATCAGAATTGTGTCCAACGCGCTCAAAATCGCTGCGTCATCCGGAGAATGCTGGCTTAAGGATGTCCGAGGTCACCGTATGGCGGCCGAGCTAGCTTCGCGGCGCCGACGCGCCCTTCCGGAATTGCCAAGTCCTGGCGAAGATCTACCCCATCTGCAAAGTCGTGGACGTGGATTTGTGTGGAAGAATTAGCCTCGGACGAACCTCGATCAATTCAAAGCGGGCCTTTCGGCAGCTCCCCTTTGCACTCCGAGTTTCAAGACGAAGGTTTTCTGGTTATAGGGATTGACAACGTTCAAGATGGTACCTTTTCGATGGGGTCTCAAAACCGAATTTCTTCTTCGAAATTTGCAGAGCTCGAACGTTACACAGCCCAGCCATTGGATGTCCTAATCACCGTCATGGCGACCGTGGGACGGACTTGTGTCGTCCCTGAGGATATCGAACCGGCGCTGATTACAAAGCATGTCTATCGCATATCTGTCGATCAACGGCTAGCATTGCCTTATTACCTAATGAACGCCCTCCGAGGCTCGGAGTACGGTCTCGCACAGATGGGCGCCAATATCCGCGGACATACTCGTCCGGGGATTAACGGTGAAATCCTGAAGCGGCTATTTATTCCAGTCGCGCCGCTTCTGGAGCAGCGAGAGATACTCAGCCAACTTTCATTCAACTTCGATTGGCTCCGAAGCATGCTGGCCGAATACTCTCGGGCTGCCGCTCTCCTGCCGAAACTCGATCAGGCGATCTTGGCAAAGGCGTTCCGTGGCGAACTCGTGCCTCAAGACCCGCGGGATGAACCCGCGTCAGAGTTGCTGGCGCGAATTCGTGCGACCGGCGGCCAGCAGCCGTACCGGAGACGGGCGCGTAAACCCCGGAGCGATATCGTGCCACGCGCACCTCGCGAGAGAGCCGCTATGACTAAGAGCCGCTACGACGATGATGTAAGGAATAAGCCCTACCTTGCCGACCTCCTGCGGCAGACGACAGGCTCGAGCAGGGTGGAGGATTTGTTCAAGCGAGCCGACTTGACGGTCGCCGATTTCTACAAGCAGCTCAAATGGGAAGTAGACAGCGGTCATATCCGCGACGACAGAGAGCGGCTGGAAGCCGCCTGATGCGTCTCGACCGTGTCTTCATCGACGGGTTCAAGAACCTGAACGGCATCGAGGCCGATTTCGACCGAAGGCGCCTGACGACCGTCGTCATTGGCCAAAACGGCACCGGCAAGTCGAACCTGATCGAAGCAATCACCGATGTCTTTCGCTTCGTCGACATGAACCGCGGCGCGCCGCGTTATCGGTACGAGATAGACTACCGGATCGGTAATCATGCGGTTCGCCTGTCGAACCGCAACGGTGGGTCGACGATATCCGCCGATGGTAAGTTGCTCACCCGGGCCGCGTTTGATCGGGATAAGAACGACCTCTTCCCTGATCTCGTCTTTGGCTATTACTCCGGCGGCAGCAGACGGCTCGAAAAGCTCTTCGATAGTCATCAGCGGCGGTATTACGACGCCATCAAGGTCAACGACGACATGGAAGGCTGTAGAAGAGCCCTGACCGAGCGAAGGCTGTTCTACTGCCGGCCGATCCACGGCGTCTTTGCCCTGCTTGCGTTCTTCGCCTTTCCTGACGAGGCGGTGGCGAAGCTCTTGCACGAGAAGCTCGGCGTCACCGGTTTCGATTCCGCATTGGCACATTTCAAGGAGCCGTGGTTCGCCAAGGGAGGGCGCACCTCTAAGCTGAGCGATGCACCCGACTTCTGGGGCGCCAAAGGCCCTGCGGGAGCGTGCGCAAGGGCCATCCGTGACGCGGCATTTCATCCGCTGGCGCTCGTCGGCAACGCCATCGACGATTACCGCGACAAGCAGGAGTTGGAAGCCGAGTACGCTTGCTTCCTGCGCGATGAGACCGCCCTGAAGCGGTACGCCGCGAACTATGCCGATGACAAGGAGATGTTTGCCGCGCTAGAAGCGGCCGATATCTCCGATCTCTTCCGCAATTTATATGTGTGGGTGGCCCGGACGAACGAAGCGAGTGGCGATGTAAGCTTCGCCGATCTTTCCGACGGCGAGCGCCAACTCCTGATGGTACTCGGCCTTATTCGCGTGTCGCGCGGCAAGCGGGCGCTGTTCCTTCTGGACGAACCCGACACGCACCTTAACCCGGTCTGGCAGCACAGCTATCTCGATTTGATCCGCGAGTGGACCGGGCTCGCCGCCGATGCCGACAAATGCCAAATCGTGCTGACCTCGCATAACCCGCTGACCATTGCCGCTTTGAAGCGAGAAGAGGTGCGCGTGATGTTCGTAGACGAAGCCGGCAAGGTCAGCGTCACCGCGCCATATACCGATCCAAAGGGCATGGGCTTCACCGCGACGCTGACCGAGATCTTCGGCCTGCCGACAAGCCTCGATACTGACACGCAGCGGCAGGTCGACGACCGCAACGCGCTAGCCCGGATCGATCACCGTACCGAAGAACAGGAGAAGCAGCTTATCGAGATCAACGACAAGCTGAACCGACTCGGCTTCATGTTCGAAGATCGTGAGCCGCTCTACCAAGACTTCCTACGCGCTTGGCAAGACGTGCGGTACGCGGATCGCCCGCCGCTTTCGCCGGCGCAGATCGAGAAACGACACACGGCAATGAAACGACTGATCAAGAACCTTCTCACAAAGAAAGAAACGGCATCGTGATCTACGTAAATCGGAATGCCGGCTTGATACCTTGGAAGTGCTAGACGCGGCGTTGCAGCCCAGGAAGAACTGGAGGCTCTATGCCGCAGACCAGCGTGCCGAATTATAAGACGCAAATCGCACATCTGGCGAGCTTTCAAGACCGTACCTTTGCAAGATGTCCTACGGAAAGTGCTGGTACTCCGAAAGCCCCGAGGTTCAATCGTTTCTCGACGTTGACCATTATCGCCCTAAGTTGGAGGCCAAGCGGTCGGAGGCGAGAGTGCGACCCAGGCTACGATTGGCTTGCATTCTCCTGGGACAACTTCCGGCTTGCGGCCCAGCGGTCGAACCGGCGAAACACAAACGAAGACACGGAGGAAACCGAAGGCAAAGGTAGTTGGTTTCCCGCTGCTCGATGGTAGCCCGAAGGCGTCTTGGGACCATCGGTGCGAGAGCGACGAGCTGCCGATGCTTCTTGACCCCACCCTGCGGCGGGATGTCGATCTCATCGACGTCAATGCCGAAGGGCGGATGTCGCCGAGCATGACTTGCATCGGTGCCGGACGGACGCGTGTCGAGTGTTCGATCGAATTGTACGGCCTGAACCTTCCGAAGCTAACCGATGCCCGCAAGCGGGTCATGCGGGATCTCATCGAACTTATACGACCCTCGTGGATAACTTGCAGCGGGTACTGATCACCCATCGGCTGCCGACGCACTGCCGATTAGCCGATTAGTCGGCCAGCTTCGACGAATGACACCTGCCCTGCAGCCCTTACTCAAAGGCCGCGAGAGCACAGCTTCAGATGCTGCCTGGAGGTCTCAGCCTTTGTGCCCAACCCGAAGACATCCGAATTTTAGCATGAACGGTCGGTCGTTAGGACCACTGGGCACTTACGACCCTGCTCACCGACACCGCAGCACTCATTTCAGCGATAGCACTA
>CAVTLC010000042.1:0-125424 GCA_963735445.1 uncultured Alphaproteobacteria bacterium | reverse complement strand
CCGATTATTTTCTGGGTGACGGCATCGCTGACCGCTGCGGTGCAAGTACCGACACATCGGGTTGGGGGGTCGGCAGCTCGGCGCCGTAACCGGAGATAAGTTTGAAGGCGATCCTACTGGTGCTCAATCCCGCAACGGAGACCCTCGCCGAGCGCTGCGCGCCGCAGGTGCACCTGTTCTTTCATGGTAATACCGGGCCTGATCCGGAGCCGCTTGCAGTGAAACGCTTCCGAAAACTCCCCCGATTGGCTTAAAACGTCTGCCTGCACACTGGCCGGCCGCGACGAGCGCGGCGGCCCAAATATCGGGAGGAGACTGTCATGCCATTCTATCAAAGGGGCGACATTCGCATTCGCTACGAGGAGACCGGCTCCGGCTTCCCGCTGCTGGTCACTCCCGGTGGCGGCCTCAATTCGCGCGTCAGCAACTGGCCGACCGCGGTGATCAACGCAATGGAAGAGTTCAAGAACGACTTTCGCTGCATCACGATGGACCAGCGCAACGCCAATGGTGGCGAGTTCGACCGGTCCGATCCCGACCGGCGACCCGTGGGACGCGTTTGCCGACGACCAGCTCGGGCTGATGGACCATCTCGGGATCCGCGAATTCTTTTACATGGGCTACTGCATCGGCGGCTGCTTTGCCGGCAAGCTGCTGCAGCGGGCGCCCGATCGCGTCGTGGCCGCGGTGTTCTGCCAGACCGTTGGCCATCGGCCGGAAAACCCGACCGTCATGTACCGGCATAGCAAGGACAACTGGGTGCCGGACTTCATGAAGCGGCGTCCCGATGTGTCGGCGGACACGATCGAGAAATACCTGCATAACCTGTACGCCGTGCAGCCCGATTTCCTGTACAGCGTGTCGCGTGACTTCATCAGGAATTGCCGCACGCCGATGCTGGTGCTGCCGGATGACGTACCAGGGCATCCGCTGCAGACCTCGATCGATGTCGCCTCGCTGGCGCCCAACGCCGAGATCACGGTTTACCCGTGGAAGGAGCCGGAGGCGCTTAGGCAACGCACGATCGACCGGGTGCGCCGCTTCTTAAAAGCACGCATCCCGATGCGGGCCGCAGCGCAGTAGTCGGCGGTTTTCCGTCAACTCGTCGTCGCCGCGAAAGCGGAGCCCGGAGGAAGCGCACAGTCGATTCCTCGGAATCCCCGCTCGTGCGAACAGTGCGGCCCCCGGCAATACGAGGTGGTGCGCACGAGGACTCACCAGTCGGACAAAATGCCGATGCCGATTATTGTCAAGGGATTGCCAAGATAGACCCTATTGGCGATCCGACTGCGCATAAAGAGTGGTTCTGATGGACATCCGGCCAGTCGGCCCGGCGCGATGACCGTCGCCGATGTGGCTGCGGCGGCGGGGCGCAACCAGGTCCCGCTCGGGATCGCCTACATGGTCGGCTCGACCGTGATGTTCGCCGGCGGCAATGCGGTCGTGAAATGGCAGCTTGCCAGCTATCCGCTGGGCGAGGTTGCGTTCGGCCGCACCCTGTTCGCGTTCCTGACCGCCGCGGCGATCGTATTGCCGCGTGCCGGGTGGGGTGTCTTGCGGACGCGACGCTACCGCGAGCATCTGCAGCGCGGGCTATCGCAGTTCGGCTCGATGCTATGCTGGTTCCTCGCGGTCAGCGTGCTGTCGCTCGGCTCAGCGACGGCGATTGGCTTCGCGGCACCATTGTTCACGACCCTGCTGTCGATCGTGATCCTGAAGGAGAAAGTCGGCATCCACCGCTGGTCGGCGCTGATCGTCGGGTTTGTCGGGGTCCTGATCATCACCCATCCCGGCGCCGGCACGCTGACTTACGGCGCGCTGTTCGCGCTCACCAACGCGGTTCTAATCTCGACCGTGGCGATCGCGATCCGCCGCATGAGCATGACTGAATCGGCCGAGACGCTGACGCTTTACCAGATGAGCATTATGACCTTGTGTACCGCCGGTCTGTTGACGCTCGGGGTCCGAGCCCCACACTGGGGCGACGCGCTGATGGTCGCGCTTGCCGGGGTCGGCAACGGGATCGCCCAGTTCTGGTGGACGCGCTCGCTGTCATTGGCGCCACCCTCAGCGGTGGTGCCGTTCAACTACCTGTCGCTGGTATGGGCAACGATCCTCGGCTTCGCGGTGTGGGGGGACGTGCCGACCCCGGGCCTGCTGATCGGTTCCGCGATCGTTGTCGCCTCGGGCCTTTACATCCTGTGGCGCGAGACCTTGCGCCGCCGCGCCCGGCGGTCCCGGCGCCGCAGCGGGCCTAGTCCCGCCTAGCGGGTTGAGAAGGGTCTTGCGGTAAGAGGCGAATAGCCAGCTGAGCGCCGATTCCGACCGTTCGCCCATCGTAGATGCAACGCGAGGTTCGACTCTAAGCAGTCGTTCGCGTCGCATCGGAGGCTAGCTGAACAAAGTATGCTGTCAATTCATTGCATCGGATTTGCAAATGCTGTCCCTTTCACTTCGGATAGTTGAGCAGAGCGAGTGGATGATTTTCAGCAGGCCGTCGAACTCGTTCGGGAAAACAACCTGTCGGATCAAGTACAACACTGAAACGTCTCCGTCTCCGCTGCCCGCTTCATCCGTCGGCGTCCTAGAATGTCGTTTGATGCGAAAGCACCAAGCGATGCCAGATGTCGGAGAAGTTTACAGCAAGCTCGATTCTAACCCATTGTTTTCGTGAGACCGCCAGGTTGAGCAGTGTCGGATAAGTTTACAATATACCAAAAGTAATTTTGGGCTAGATGACACCCGCACTATTTTTTTCAATGAGTTGATGATTGGTATAAAATTTGCGCGTAATCTTAAGGTAAACGCCGGAGGGGAATTAGCACATGCACGACTCAAAGCGCTTTCGACAGATTGGCCGGGCCGCGCTATTTCCGCTGCTTGTAGTCCTCCTCGGGCTGGCGCCTCCGGTCTGCGCGGCGCCGCTGTTGACGTTATCAATCGATCAGCCGGTCCGGACCGCGCTCCCCGGGAGCACAGTGGTCTTCACCGGAACCATCACTAACAACAGCGGGAATGACCTCGACGCGGCGAGCGATTTGTTTCTGAATTTCACGGGCTTCGACACTACCGCTCTGTCGTTCAGCCAGGTGCTCGGTAACCCCGATTTCGCGCTGCCGAACGGGGCCACCTCGCCCGATGTCGAATTGTTCGACGCACTGCTCGATCCCTCAGCTACGCCGGCGGGCTCGCCTTATCTCGCCGATGTAACCGTATCGGATTCGCTAGGCGATGTTAGCGATGCCGTCACGATCAGCATCACTGCGGTGCCGGAACCGGGGTCGCTGGCCCTGGTGCTGGCTACGCTGATCATCATGATCGGTTTTAAGGGGGGGATGCGCATGAGGTGGCGCAACTGGGTATTGGTGCCGAGTTTGATGATCCCGGCGGCGCTCGCGGCGGGGACGGCCCATGCGGCGGTCACGCCGGTCTCGCTCTACGCCGCCAACGCTGCGACATCGGTCTGGGCCGGCACGAACCAGGTCGGCGTCCAATTCCAGATCGCCAACAACGGTACAGCCGATGCCGACAATGTCGTGGTGAAATCGGTCACAGTGCAGGGCGGCTCGGTGTCGGCCAGCAGCCCGGCATTGCCGATCGTGCTCGGCACGATTGGTTCCGGGGAAAGCGCCCCGCTTGATCTCGTGATCACCGCGCCGACGACCAACGGCGCGACACGGTATCTCGTGACCGTCAACGGCACCTATACCTATGGCCCCACGACCTACGGCTTCTCGCTTAACCGCGCGCTGTTTCCCAACTCGGCAGGGCCGGGGACGATCACCCCAGTCAGCGGAACGTCAATCGTCAATACCCCACCGTATTCCGGCGTCGTTTTTCCTCCGACGCCGACGCCGCCAAATTTCGGGCCGAATGCCGAAACCCCGATCCTGGTCCCGATTGGACCACCTACTTCGGGGCCGCCCATCATGTCGCCCAATTCGAATATCGGCAGCTTAACCCCCGGTGGCTCGGTGATAATCCCGGAAAACAACGGCAGGGCTCTCGGGGCCGGCACGCCGCCCGATCCCAACGCCGCTGCCTCGGTCGACGGGGTCGTCTTGTCGACCTACAATACTGGGATCAGCTATTCGACCGACGGCGGGATGACGTTTACCGATGTCAACCTGTTCAACCCGATTGCCGGCCGCACCTCGTTTTTTCCGCAAAGCGACGGCGGGTTGTGCTGCGATCAGGTCGTGGTCTTTATACCCGACCCGAACCAGCCGCTGTTTGTGTGGTTGGAGCAGTACTGGCCGCAAACCGCCTGTGCCACCAATTGTGGGCCGCCGCCGGCGATGAACGCGACCTACAAGATCACCCAACCCAATCGGCTGCGAGTGGCGTGGGCGACACCGGCCGCCATCAGGGCAAACTTTAACAACGCCTGGACCTACGCCGATCTAACCGCAACCAGTGTCACCGGAGTCTCGAGCGGGCTCGGCACCAAGAGCAATGAGTGGATGGATTACCCCGACCTCGCCTGGTCCGGCAATTTCCTTTATGTCGGGATCGATCACGGCTCCACCACCCCTGGTAGCGTCTATACCGGAAAACGCATCGTAGCGCGGTTGTCGCTTGCCGACATGCGCAACACCGCGGCGACGGTGGTGCACTACGATTACGCCGAGCTGTCCGGCTCCAACGGTCTCAATAAGGACCACTTTGTCCAACAAGCACCTAACACCATGGTCGTGGGCTCGCTCGACAATTCGAGCACATTCCGGGTGTTCTACCTGGGACGACGGCAGTGGCTCGATCAACAACAGCACGGTTGGCCTGAATAACCAGATCAACCAGGGCGCCAATTACACCTCGATCGCCCCCGACAACACCGACTGGGTGGCGGTGTCTTTCCCGGGCAACATTACCGGGGCGGTGTACCGCTCGGTTATCCCCGGTCTGGGAGTGCCGTCGCAGGACCAGTACATCTTTGCGTTTGACGCTGGTGTCAATGCTCCGGGCCGGCCGCGCGCCTATGTCCGACTCGAAACGCTGAACCGCTCTGGCAGCAACTTCAGCGTCCTAGAGGAATACGACGTCTGGAACCCTAACTATGCGTTTGCGATGGCGGCGCTCGCCCGTGACAATACGCTGGTGCTGCCCGAGGTCGGGATCAACCTCGCAGTCGGCGGGGGCACGGTCGGCTACCCGCAGATGTCGGTAGGGTTCAAGGATGATTTTGTCGTCTACCAGGTCACCAACAGCAACGCGACCCAGGTCTCGCGCTTTGGGGATTATCTGTCGGCGCGCTGGATACCAGGCTTCGTCACCATACCCGGCACCAACACCCAGAGCGACTCCCAGTTCGGAGCCGAGGCTTACGACGTGATCCTGAACCCGGTACCGCCTGGCGGAACCGCCACGTGTGCCGCGGTCGGTTGCGTTGCCAAGCCGCGCTACATCCAGTTCGGGCGGCCACCTTTTATGGGGCCGTCGTAGGCTGCCGTTGCGGATGATTTGATGAACTCGGCCCGGTAGGCAAAAGCCGGCCGGCCGGGAGCGAATTTTTGCTCTGGACGCACGCCCGATGAACCCAGCGGATGCGGCCTTATCCCCAAACCGGCGGGTGCCAAATCGCCCGGGAACCGCTCCGATTATGCACAGAGGTCGTGATGAGGTCGCTGGCTGCTACACTCGCCGCATTGTCGCTGGCAGGTGCGCTGCTCGCGGCCGCCACGCCGGCGGTGCCAGGCGGCCCGCCGGTGGTGCTCGTAGCGGCAAACGCCGCGACTTCGGTGTGGGACACTGATCCCTCGAAAGTCGGCATCGAACTCCAGATCGTTAACGACGGCAGCGCTCCCGCTACCGACGTTCGGGTGACCGCCGTGGATGTGCACGGTGGGGCACTCGCAGCTGCCCACTCGGCATTGCCTATCTCCCTCGGCAATATTGTCCCGCAACGGAGTGCGCTTCTCGACCTGGTTATCACCGTACCGCGCACGGACGGGGCGACGTCTTACCTCCTGACCATAAGCGGCACCTATCGCACTTCGGGGGCGCGGCAGGCGTTCTCGCTAACTCATACGGTGGCGCCCAACGCTGCCGCGCCCAGGCCAATACCGGCAAAGAGCGGCGCCTCAGCCACGACTCCAACCCAATCGGCCGGCCCGATGGAGCCGCACGTGGCGGGTGGACCGCCGTCTCTCAAACCCAACGCGACGACTCCGATGCTGATCCCGCCTGGCCCGCCCCGGCAGCTCTCACCGCCCAATACCAGCGGGACCAATCGTCCAACTCAGGAACGTTGGTAGAATATCCGTTACCAGCCGGCGTAATCATCCGAGTTCCTTGTGTGGTCTCAGTCGATCAATGCTGAGATATCGCTGTGCGGGCCCCTCCGGCTCGGCTGACGAAATCGTTTCGCGAGCACAAATCCCCCGCCGAGAGGATCATGTAAATCCCATAACCATCGGCATTTTGGCACCGCTGAAGGCCGGAATGGGGGCATAACCGGTCAATTTTATAGGCCCCAATCAGCCGTGCTTGCGGATCGAGTAGAACGATCGCTGCGGCGTCAGTCGGCCTAAAGAGAGAAGTTCGACGGACTGCCCAGCGTCCAGTCGTGTAGCGGACTAGTGACAGTGCTTGCGGGTGTGGGGAGCTGCGCGCTCTGCTGCGCCGAGGCGGTCTGTCGTGCAAGGGCGGCCTCTCCGCGAGCCCGGCCTGCGCGGCCAGTATGGTTCGTCGTGAGAAGGGATGCCCGAGCGCGGGTTACCTGATCATTCGTCGCCTCCCGAATATTGTGCCGCGGCAAAGGGTAAATGGGGACGGTGGCACTTACGCGTTCAGAGCGCAACCGGCTCACCAAAAAACTGCTAGCCCGGCTTCTCCCTCCGAGATGCCGCCGAAGCGGTCCTGAAAGAATTCAGCCCGGTTGGACCGTCAACGGGTGATTTTATCGGTTGTAGTAGGGGTAGCCGTAGTAGTTGTTGTAGGGGTACTGATTATAATAATGCGGCAGGTGCTGGTAGTTGTAGCAGTCCTGCCGTGCGGCTTGATAAGCGTCACAGTAGAACCCCCGATTGCACGACGGGCGCAGCTCGTGCGCCCGTTGACAAGCATAGCGCCCGGCGGCTTGGTCATAATACTGGGCCTGCACCGGGATCGCGACACCGACGATCAGCGCCGCTGTGATCAAAGGTCTAATCATCGTCCTCCGGCCCGCAAACGTTCTTTCCGCAACCGTTCGACGGTTTGCCGATCGCACGAGCCGAACGCGATTTGCGCTGCTCGTGGTTGAACAGTCGACAGCTATAAGGCCGTTTTTCGGGTTCGGCGGCAAGCGTCAAACCCGATGCGTGCAATAGGAACGCCAACGCGGCGCGCTTTGGCTCCTGCCGCGCTCAGCCCCATATCACAGGCACTATGACCCTCAACCTTACCGATGACGAGGCCCGCGCGCTCGCAAAGCACCTACGGCAGGCGATCGATTATGACCCCTATCCGCTCGCACCACCGGCATCCAGTTCGAGCGGTCGGGTTAATAGCCGGGGCTCTGGTCTTTGTTGTCACATTGCCATGGAGGACAATAAAGGCGGTATGAAGCCCTATTGTGGTCCGCCGATGATGCTGGGCAACGCCGCTGCGGCCCGCGTGTGCTTTGTCGTGGGGTGTCTCGGCTGCCGCCGCCGGGTCGAACCTGATCCTGCCGAGATGGCCAAGCGCCACGGCGTTGAAGTCATGCTTTCATTCTATTACAAAAAAATGGCCGAGGGGGATTAGGACCTCGGCCGAGTTTTTCGCGGGTGGCAAGCCCGCAATAGGGAGACTTTGCCATCCAGTTATATAGGGAGCCGGCTCGTCGCCCGTAAGTTTAGGTTGTAACGTGCCCGATTGCGCGACTGCCCCCGAGTGGCATCGTTGGTTCGTTTGCTCACAATGCGGAGCCCGCGGGTCCCCTGCTCATCTTGTTCTCGTGCTAAAACAGAGCGGCCGGTGCTGAAAAGATCAGGCCGTCGCGGCGAAACCGTGCGAGATCGCCCGCGGCTTCGACATGGTCAAGAGCGCGATTTCGCAACTGCGACGACGGCAATGTAATAACGCGGGATAGGCTTGTCGCCTTTGGGCACGCAAATGGCAGCGTCAAAGGCGAATACGTTTTGTCCGGTTTTGCAATTAAGCACCTCAAAAATAAGAAATTGATGGACGACATTATCGGGTCGCTTCGGCCGCAGTAGACATAGCCTGAAAATCAGGGAACCGAGCATTATGCACACTGCGAACGAGCTATGTACCCTTTAGCGACCTTCCGCGACAAATGGCGACGATGCGGACATGGTTGGATCAACACCATCTCGAGCCCTGTTCGTTCTCTTGCCGCAAGACGCGCGAGCAGTTGGTCGTCATTTCTGTCGAGTTTAGAGCAGCCCAGCAAGCAGGGGCTTTTGCTGACCACTTCGGAAGCGGGTCGGTGAGGTATCGCCCGTACTAGGGCTGGCTTTTGCTAACCCCGAGGCAGCCACCAATGCTTAGCGTAGGGCCGCAGGGTGGAATTTGACCTAAGTTAGGAACCGAACACGCACCATCCCGTTCAAGCGCTTGCCTTGCCGGGAGGTGAGCTTCGGTGTTGTCGCCAAAGATTTTCACATTACTCGCAGAGTTGGCTGAACTTCGCGAACGCGCCGAACGCATTTGCAGCAATTCGCGATTACTGCAGCAAGAAACCCGCGACCTCATCGAACTCGTGCGCGCTCAAAGCCGGGCGGCCAGATACGCAGCGCGCCAGATCACCGATGCCACTATCCCGGATCGGAAATCCCCGCTTGTTTCCGGCCAATGTGGCTCGCGGCGCATTTATATGGTGGTGGGCGGAACCGAGAGATAGGAGCAGCCGGCATGTCGAAATCTGACGATGATGATCGGCCGAACCTGAACACGGGGAGCGATTGGTCGGAAATGGACCTATTCGACCTCACCAACGAAATCAGGCTCAACCGATCAATCGAGTTTATCGCGGATTTCCTGTGCCGCTCCCGGAGTGAAGTGCGCGAGAAGATCGATGAGTTGGAGCGCACCCGCGAACTTCGACGCCTTATCGCCAAAGCAGCGGCCGTCGCACAATAATCATCGGACCTGTTCGACAACAAGCGAGCCGGCGGGCAACGGACGGAGCAACTCCGCTTCGGGCCGGGTCACATCGAGCCAGGCGAGCCAGTTCGCGCGATGGAGAACTACCATCTGCCGGTCGTGGATAGGGGCCACGTCGGGGCCGGGCTCAGTAGTCAGCAGTGTAAACGCCTCGCCCTCGCCATCCGGCATCGGCCGCCACAAGCCGGCAAAGCAAAACCGATCCTCGCCGGCCTTGGTGAACTTCCATTTCGACTTTGGCGACTTGCGGCCGGGGAACTCGTAAAAGTGCGATGCCGGGATCAGGCAGCGGCCTCTCGGGAACCGCCGCCCTTCGGAGCGGAAATTGATTACGGGCGCACCCTTCGGCCGGGCTGGCGGAAATCCCCAACGTAGTTGCACAAGCTCCACCCCATCCTCGCGACGGCGAATAATCGGCGCGGGATCAGTCGGCCAGATATCGTCTCGCGGTTCAAGGTTTGGGGGCGCGGTGGGCCACCGCAGAGGCGCGCGGATTTGGCTGAACGCGCGCAGATATTCGTCATACGGGACGCGATTGCCGAAGTCGTTGCACATGGCCGGGCATATGGCGCTGTCCCTGTGCGACGCCAAGCAAGGTTGACGACGTTCTTGCTCGCGGCATGTTTATTCAGAACGAATGACGAACACGGGCCAGGGATGCCGACGCTGCCGCCACGATACGCGTTCCGGTTAGAGGATTTGCGCCACTGGCATCTCGTCGAAGCGGGCTGTCCGGTGTGCCGGCACAGAGCGGTAATTGATCATGCCCGCTTGACCAATGGCCGGCCGAACCACACGCGCCTCGTCGATCTGGAAGGGAGGCTACTCTGCCAGCGGTGCGGTCATCGCGGCGGCCATACGCTCACGGTGCGCATGCGTCCCCGTGATTGACCAGCAGACTGCCACTATAATGCTGTACCGATTGCGGGCCACTGGCGCAGCCCGAGCCGACCGTTATTGATGTTAGCCGCCCGACGCGGCGGGGAACGGAGAAGACGATGAAAGTGACCGGCGGGTGCCATTGCGGGCAGATCACATATGAGGCCGAGGTCGATCCGGCAACCGTCAGGGTCTGTCATTGCACTGACTGCCAGAGGCTGAGCGGCACGGCTTTCCGGACCAACATTTCGAGCCTACCGGGAACGTTCGTGCTGAAGAGTGGCACGCCAAAGATTTACATCAAGACCGCGGAAAGCGGGAACAAGCGCGCACACGCCTTTTGTCCCGAATGCGGTGCGCCAATTTATGCCGCCGTGCCGGGGCCAAACCCTGCGACGGTCGGGCTGCGCGTTGGCGGTATCGACCAGCGTGCGCAGTTTGGTCCACCGACGCGGCAAGGTTGGTGCCGCTCGGCCCTGTCTTGGTCAATGGACCTCACAGGCGTGCAGCGGGCAGATCGACAATTTTGACCGCTCTCAACAGTCCGGCACGGAAGCAAAGCACAAGGAAGCCCCTGTCGCAGCACGAGTGCACCGCCTACGCCTCAGTGGTCGCGATCTACTTTCTCTCGACGACCCGGCCGCGGCGGCCTTCGTGGCTCGCTCGTGCACCGGATCAGAAGGGAGGTGAGCAACGGCGCATTCCCGGTCGGCGAAGATCACCCCGCACGCTGGGTGGTCGCCGGGCCACACAAGACTTGTGTGGATCAATCTGGGGCCAGTGCGGCGGCCGGCGCGTTGATATGGTTTTCGGCGGAACCCAGCGGCGAGACTAAACCTCGTGCAGCCGTGGCGCGGTTTCGACGCCAAGTTTCTGTAGCTCCTCCGTCATCATTGCGATCCGGCGCTCCAAGGCGCTGACGATCTGGTCGCCGATCTCGGCCACCGTAAACGTTACCTCGTCGTGACGGGGAAGGCCGGCCGTTCCGTGAAGACTTCGTTTCTCCGCATCGGTTTGCGGAATGGCCACAACTATCGTTTCAGCCTTGCGGTAAGCCGGCAACAGGCTCGCGGTGGCCTCGATCCGCTTCATCAGGTCGTGGGCCTGTTTCAATTGGTCGATGTTCATGTTGAGTTCGATGGACCAGTCTGAGGTGAAGGTCAAGCCCGGCCCTGCGACCCGGTGTTCGTCCGGAGCGCGCCAGGGCCGAAGCCCAATTCCAATCTGGAAAACTTACCCGTCGACGGATCAAGCATGAAATCGGAACCGGCCCGCCGATAACCCCCAGCGACGCCGCTGCCAGCCCGCGCCTCAGATCACGAAGTGCCGCGATTAACCGTGGAATAAATCACCGTTTCGGAGGTCGTACAGAACGGGGAATTTTCGGCACGAACCCCAGACCCGTCGCGGGGACGAAACTACCAGACGTGGATTTGAGGAAGCTGATTGCTGTGTGGATGATTTTCGCGCCCAGATGATGATGCCCAGGCCAGCGACAACGAAAAGAAGTCCACGCACACTCCGTTTGACTTTACCATTACACGAGGCTGGATATGCCGCCGCGGAGCAACCGGAAAAGTTCGCCGGTTATGGCGATAGAGCCACCCGAACGAACGCGGTCAGTGCCACCCTTTGGTTCGGCGTCGCGATCACTGCGGCGCTGATTGTTGCCTTCCTTTGAGTATTGGAGGGCGATGCAGCAGCTTGTTTTGGAGCCGATGCGTTAGCCGGCAGGTCGATATGGGCCTTCACCGGAACTAAGCGGCGTCGACTGAGAAGCACAGGCGCTCCCGTGATCGGGCCGCGCCCCCGAGAAGCCGAGCGGCTTCGTTCTTGAAGAGCGCCACCGTTGCTTCGGTCGGTGTTGCCGGTCCCTCCGGCGCTGGTACGGCCTGTATCTTTTGACCGGCCAAAATCGCGGTCAATTTCTGCAATTCGGCCAGGATACTGCGCAACAGTTCGATATATGCCGCAGCAGACGCACCTCTCGCATCGGTGCACGTATCACTGCGTTCCGTTACGGCGGGTCGATACACCCGATGCAATTCAGCCGGTTCGATCTGCCATTTGCCATGCTCGTCTTTTGTGGCTGCGATCCTGTTGGCCTGGATCGCCCGCAAGATCGTCGGCTTGGTCCTTCCGGTCGCCGCAGCGGCCTGCTTCACGCTATAGGGCTGCCGATCTGTATCGGTGCGCGTATCGGTACGCCGCATCATTATTACCTCGACCACTGCCAAACTAAGTCGGTCTCGTTTTTTGATCGCCTCGCGAGGCTGCAGCTGCAGCGCTGGCACGCTCTCTTGATCCGGGGCCGAGGCGGCCACTGATCGAAGCCCAGCCAATGATGTCCAGCATCCACAAGCGATGGCGGCCGCCCCACCGGGGCTGACGGCGGAACCCGCATCCAGGGGGAGCGGGACCGCGACCGAGCGCTTGATCAAGGCGACCGGGGAGGAGAGAGGGGCTCGATCGAGAGTGCCTCTGCGGCGGCTTGGAGAGGGCTAGGAACGGTGGTGCGGGAGTTTCCTGGGTTTGGGGTCGGCAACCGGCCTTCGCTGATCTACGGCCTTCGAGGGCGGCCAGCGCCGATCGCGCCTGGCCGCTGCGCGATCTGCCAGCGATGGGGCTCGCCCGCAGCCGCCCTTCAACGACGTTACCGGCTACGGCGACCCGCCTGAAGCGCCTCGGCTGGATCGTCGCTGTCGTATTGTTCACCCTTGAGCCTGGCAATCGCCCGGTGCACGGTGCGCTGGCTGCGGCCGCATCGGCGGGCGATCTCGGGGATCGGCAGAGATTGCGCGTGCCATGCCGCGATCTGGTCGACTTCATCTTGGGTGAGGTGGGATTTGCCCAAGCTGAACCGCGGATCGAGAGCGCTCGCCTGGCTGATCGCGGTGTAGACCCGATCGACCGGGATCGCGAGTTGCTGTGCGATCTGCTCGCCGTTTTTGCCTTGGCTGCGGAGGACGAGGATTTGCTCGCGCTCGGCGTCGCGTCGCCTGATGTGCGGGGTCTGCCGGCGCCCTGAGAACCCGGCTAGCCGCAGAATCCGCGCCACCGCGCGGCTCGCTGACATCGAGCACGCGAGCAATCCCGGCGGCAGACAAGCCTTCCGCCTTATAGGCGAGGATTTGCGCGGTCTGCTTCTGTACCGGCCCGAGCCGCGGCTTTGCCAGAGCGGCCATCACCTCTGGGTACTGCTGGCGGATCGCCTGCCGCTGTTTTTGCGTCTTCGGCCGCACGATACGGATCTGTCGCGCCGCGGGGTTGCTTTGCTCACTCCTAGACGCCGCGTCGGATTTCGCAGGGAACGAGCGGTCGGCCGCCTTCATCACATTGCGCACGCTCGATGCATGCCATCGGCCGCCGCGGGCGCTGGGGATCTCGGAAGCGTTCAGGACCCGAGCCATTTCGCGATAGCCCGAGATCCCCGACGCGAGCAAATCATCGATGTGCGGCAGCACATCAGCAACGCGCTGCGCCGCGTTTTGCATGACCGCCGCAACCCCGAGCGGCGAGATCTTCCTGATCTCGGGATTGCCGAGCTTCTGCCCGGCAGCTTTTCGGCGGGCCAACGCCGCTTTTGTGCGTTCTGAGATATTGACGTAATCGGAATCCGCCGACCACGCCGTCCAGCGATAGATGTGCGCCGACGAAAACGGGTTGCCGGCGCGATTACGAAAGCCGCGCGCCTCGAGACCAGCGAGGATCTGTTTCATCTGCAAGCCCTGGTCCCATAACAGGCGAGCAGTTTTGATCACGGTTTGCTCGTGATCATTGGAAACCAGACGCGAGAACCGTCCCTCCTTGACGACGCTAAAACCGTAGGGCGGGGTGCCGCCCGCAAACAATCCGCGCGCCCGCAACGCGGCTTTCCCCTCAAGGTTTCGCTCGCGCGTTCGGTCTCGCTCAAAATCGGCGAAGGCCGCCATACAGGTGAACAGCAATTTTCCTGTTCCTCTTCCGTTCGCAGCGGTAATCGAATCGGTGCCGAGATCGAGCAGGACCAGGTTGACACCGATCTCGCCAAGCGCTCGCGCCTGCATCAAGGCATCGGTCGTATCACGGAACATGCGATCGAGCTTGGGGGCGATGACGGTGTCACCCGGCTGCAGTGCGGCGAGCAGTTGCTGACCCTGCGGGCGCTTGTTGAGCGCAATCGAGCCCGACACCCCTTCGTCCGAATAGATTATTGGTTCGCCGCTGCCGAGCATTGCTGCCGCCCCGCGGATCCGGCGCTTCTGTTCGTCGAGCGAGGTTCCGTCGATTTGCCGGTCTGTCGAAACCCGGCAATAACCGTAGACTTGGCCGGACCGCGCCGGCATTGCTCCGGTATCCCCGTCTGCGGTTCGCTTGCCCGAGCGCGACGGCAACGGCGCCGTCTCGTTGCGTAACCCGCAAGCCATCTTTTGCGTCACCAGCATCGTTTTACTCCAATCGTGTCTTTTCGCACCAATCGTGATCAGCTGTCAGCTCTGGGTTTAGTAACGCACCAATAATACTCTGGCATAGTCACCACCACCAGCAGAATGTGCAACACAGTATCAACAGTGTTGCTGTACAGATTTGTACGATCACTGTCAACAGGCCAATATAGCTCGATATAATAATTGCTTACAATAGCCACTAGATGCGGTGGCGTGATCAGATGGCAGAAGTTACAGTGAGAGTGATCGATTTAGCTCTGGGATTTGCACACTGACATTTCGGGATAGCGGCGTGTGTCGTTTGTACGGGAGCACGTTTTAGCTTTGCCCAGACAACTTGCGATAGGCTTCGCGCAGCAGACGCGCGTCTTCATTGTGCGGAATCAGCACCGTCTTGCCGATCGCAATTGTTCGTATCTTACCTTCCGCAATCTCGGCTCGGACGCTGTCCTCCGAAACACCGTGCTTCTCGGCGAACCGCTCGATGGTCATCGCGCGCGGCTTGCGGCGCGGTCGTACCGGTTGTGCGGCAACGCTCTCCGGCGGACTTACCGGCGCGGGCAGCACGCGATAAACATCGCCTAGACTCATCTTTATCTGTTTCGCGATCGCCGCTCTTGTGATAGCCCGCTGCGTAGAGATCGCGCACCAGCTGCGCTCGATCGGGCGGCACCGGCGGGGGCTCGTGGCCGAGCAGGAGGCGCACCGTCGTCCGGCTCATCCCCAGGCGGCGCGCGATTTCACTTTGGCTTTTGCCCTGAGCGAATAATTTCTGCACCCGCTTGGCGTCGGGTTTTCGCTTAGGCCGGATTGCCACCGGCGTACCCGCGTTCTCGGCGCGGATGACGCGATAGACGGTATGAAACCCCATCTTCAACCGCTTGGCGATGTCGGCTTTTGGGCACGCCGTCCGCGAGCAGTTTCATCACCTTCAACGCGCGCTGACGCTCGGGCGATCGTTTGCCGGGTCGCCGGTGATGAACCACGGTCTCGTCGGTCGCAAGGGCGCGCTTGACCGTTGTCCGGCTTATCTTCAGCTTGCTCTCGATCGCCGAGAGGCTGAGGCCCTGGGCACGCAACGCCTTTGCTTGCGGCCCGAATCTTTGCGGCAACGACACTGGACGCGCGGCAGGAACATCATAGACCGCACTCGGACTAACCCGCAGGCGCTTGGCGATCTTGAGTTTGTCGACACCGCGAGCAACGAGCCGGCGCACTTCGACCGCGCGCCGTGGTCCCGCCCTGCTATTACCGGGGCTCAGATCCTTATAGATCGTCGCGGCGCTGACCCCGAGCTCGTCGGCGATGTCGGGTACTTTGACGCCGTCCGCATAGAGCGCCCGTGCCCGCCGATCGCGTTCCTGGAGTTCGGGTCGGCGCCAGGGTTTCTTCGGCCGGTCCGATAAGTCATTGGACACGACCCAACGGCTCACTCCGAGAAGCTTCGCGATCGCCGCTTGGCTGCGTCCCTGATCGTGCAATGCCCGGACCTGGGCGGCTCGTTGCTGGCGTTGTTCAACACGCTGTTGTGCGGCACGATCGCGCCGCGCCCGAGATGTCGGCGGCGGCTCCCGACGCAGATCCCGGTAGACGGTAGTTTCTGAGACGCCAAGACGTCGGGCGATCTCCGCCCCGCTGATCTTCTTTTGCGCCAATTCATGGACCAGTTCGATCCGTTGTCGTTGCCGCTCGCGTTGTCGCGCCCGCGAACGCCGCACCTGGATCGTCGCACAGCCGCCCCTATTCTCGACCTCGACGACGCGATCGATCGTCCTGCGATGCACTCTGAGATGCCGGCAGATTTGCGCCCTGGGAACGCCCTGCTGGACAAGAGAGAGCACATCGAGCGCCCTCTGCCGGGCTGGGTCGGGGGTCGGCATCGTGCTGGTCGACGATCCGCTCATTCCCTCCCCCGTCGACCCACCTGCTTGTCGACCCACCATTTCGGGATGCGCTGCAGCTTGCCGAGGCCTTCGACGATCGGGATGCTCTCGTCCTTGATTCGGCGGCGAACCGTCGACGGGCTAATCCCGAGAATCCGCGCGGTCTCCTGAACCGAATAGGTGCGCCGCGCCGGGTCGTCGCGCCGGCGCTTGCGCTTCATCGTTTCACCTGGGATGAGCGGATTTTCGTAGCGCCGCGCCGGGCCGCGTCGGACTTTCGCGCACGGGATCGGTCCCGTTCGCGGCCGCACGCTGGCTCAACAGCCAATCTCGCAGATCGTCGACGTAAATTAGTCGGCGCCGCCGTCCGCGGACCCTGAAGCTTTGGAGTTCTCCGTCTCTGATGAGTTCGTATATTAGGCTACGCGAAAGCGCCGCGCTCGCCGCCGCCTCCGCGATACTAAATGCCAGCTTCGGGATCGCGATGCCGGCGGCACATTCGTCTAGAGGCGGGCCGCCATTGTGCCCGATTGTCGGCGTCTCGGTGACGCCTTCCGGGCGGTTATCGGTGACCTTGACGGCGACCACCTGGTCAGGTCGAGGTCCGACAGGCAGATCATCGTCCATGTGGACGCTCCTGTTCCTTAGAGAGCGTCCGTACCTATACTCGGCCAGATGATAGGATCGGCAAGGTTCCGGTGGCGAGGATCACCCGTCCCGCGACGGGTCATTTTCGCCAAATGTAATCACCCTGGTCGCCGGTGCATCTCAGCAGCCTGCCTGACAACGTAGCCAATTTGGGCGGTGGTCAGCCTGCCTTCAGTAATATGGTTCACCCCAATTTTCAGGAATTCCCTCACCCCGTCACTTTGTCTTTTGTTGGATCGTTCGCCACTCAATGGTTTACCAGCAAATTCCTCATAGGCTTCGATGATATATTTTGCCTGCCTGATCTCCATACCAAGCCTTGTTTTACTACCGGTGTACAAATTCTCTGCGGCAAACGCGACCGCTGCCGCATATCTGCGTATGGCCGCGAAATCGGCATTTCGCCGCGTATAGAACGGAGCTCTTATGCTATTAACAGATGCCGTAAACACATAGCTTTCCTGAGCATAACCGGCAGCAATATTCTCATTTGACTGCCAATCGAGTTGCTCGATGAGTTCGAAGTGAGTCTTCGCCAGCGATTTTTGCAATTCCTTCAGTGTCGCTCGCTGGCCAGCCGGCGGGATTCCGCACTTTTCCACGAATGCTGCCAGGTGCGCAAAGCTGCCCGGGTCGTTTAAAATACCATGCAGTCTCGTGATATCGTCTGCGGCGTCGAACGCCCAACGCTCGGGCCATCTCGCCGCAAATCGCCCTCGGAAAGAGTTCCGTCGCGCCCGGCTGATAGGCGCGCACTTCTTCTACCGGGGTGCGCCGAGGGGTCTTTGTCGGCATCGCATAGCCCCCGCACTTGGTCCGAGCGGCGGAATGCCGGCTCAGCAGTACGAACAGATTCGAGGTTATCGGTTTGCTGTCCGAGGTGCACCGATTTAGGCCCGCGCAGGACACAGGCGGGACACCATTGGCGAGACCACTTCAGGCTAACATACTGATATTATTGGCGTCCCCTACCGGATTCGAACCGGTGTTGCCGCCGTGAGAGGGCGGTGTCCTAGGCCTCTAGACGAAGGGGACGAAGCCTCGTCACACTTAAATAGCGGCCGGCGGGACGGCGAGCAAGCGCCCGATAAGCCCGCTGATAATCGGTGCTATTCGCGAAAGTTGATGTATTGCAGCGGCTGCTCGATGTTGAGGCCGCGGATCGCCGCGATGGCGCTCTGCAGATCGTCGCGTTTCTTGCCTGTGACCCGCAGCTCATCGCCCTGGAGCGACACTTGCACCTTGAGCTTGCTGTCCTTGATTTCGCGGATCAGACGTCGGCCGAGTTCGGCGTCGACCCCCTGCCGCAGCGCGATTGTCTGACGAACCGCGTTGCCCGACGCCTTTTCCGGCGGCTTGAAATCAAGCGCTCCCGGTTCGACCTTGCGCCGGGTCATGTGCACCTTTAGCAGCTCGTGCATTTGCTTGAGCTTTAAATCATCGTCGGCGAGCACCGTCAGCGCGCCTTCCTTGCGCTCGATCGAGCATTTGCTGCCCTTGAAATCAAACCGTGTTGCGATTTCGCGGGTAATCCCGGCGAGCGCGTTGTCGACCTCGGCAAGGTCGATCCGCGAGACGACATCAAAGCTCGGCATTGATCCTCCTCGGCGATCTCCAACCGCCGGTGCTGCCACGGGCGATATAGCGCAAATCGGTCGTCCGATCAGTCGCGATCTTTGCGCTCGAAAACCGGCACCTCCATTGACGATACCAGGAAATCGCGAACACGGCGGTAGGTCTCGTCAAAAGGAAGCCGTTGCGGTGGCGCAGCGGTCGCCTCGTCGACGCGGCGACTCTCACCCCATGCCTTGACATGACGGCTGAGTAGCGGATCCGCCAGGATGAAATTGACTGCCTGATTTTGCGTGCCGGGGGTTGGCGCGCCATTTTCCTCAGTCAGCTCGCGATAGAGCTCAATGACATAGGCGCACGCATCAATGATCAGCGCAGTGTCCTCGGTGAAACCGACCATTGCTGGCTCCAGGCAGCGGTTGTTTAGTGACAACACCTTGGCGGTGCTGATGTCCGGGTCATCGACACAGTCGGTAGCCGATCGCCAACAAATCGATGCAATCGGGCGCAGTTTGTGGCCGTGACACCAGATCCCGGCGGGGCGCGGGGATTGCGTTAGCCGGACGGGCCGGTCGGTGGCGCCCATCGCGCGTTGAGCGAGAGTGTTTTAGACCGCGCCGGCATCGCGTAGTCGGGCGATGTCCGCGACCGAATAGCCGATTTCGCGCAGCACCGCGTCGCTATCGGCGCCGAGGTCGGGCGCAGGACGCCGCAGTTGGCAGGGAGCCTGTGCGAATTTGATCGGGAAGCCGAGCATCTTGACCTCGCCATGGCCGGGATGCGCGGCGCTGATCACCATCTCTTGCTCTGCTATCTGCGGGTCGGCAAACACTTCGGCTAAGGTCTTGACCCGGTCGCAGGGTACGCCCGCAGCGTTGAGCTTCTCGATCCAATAATCGCTGGTCCCGGTCATCAGCCGCATTTCGATCGCGGCTTTCATTGCCGGGCGGTTGGCGACCCGCAAATCGTTGGTCCGAAAACGCGGATCATCACGCCATTCGGGCATGTCGAGCGCATCGATCAGCCGCTGATAAGACTGCTCCTGGCTCGGCGCGATCGCGATCTCCCCATCCCGGGTACGAAACATGCCGTAGGGCGAGACGATCGCATGATCGTTACCGCTGCGCTCGGGCGGCTCGCCGGTCGCGAGATAGTTGGCGGCCAGAAAGCCCAGCATGCTGATCATTGAATTGTTGAGACTGGCGCCGACGGTCTCGCCCTTGTTGGTGCGGCCGCGGCGAACCAATGCGGCGCATATCCCGAGCGCCCCGTAAAGCCCGGCGACGAGATCGGCGATCGGCGGCCCGGCGCGCATCGGCGGCCCGCCCGGCTCGCCGGTGACGCTCATAAAGCCGCTCATCGCCTGTGCGATAAAATCGAAAGACGGCCGGTCGCGATAAGGCCCGCTCGACCCAAACCCGCTCAGATTGCAATAAACGAGAGCAGAGTTCAGCGTCTTTAGCCGCGGCTCGTCAAAGCCCATCGCCGCCATCACGCCCGGCCGGAAATTCTCGACCAGGACGTCGCTTTGCGCGATCAGCCTTTCGAGTACCGCGCGGCCCTCGGCATGGCGCAAATTCAATGTCAGCGAGCGCTTGTTGCGGTTGAAGGCGGCAAAATACCAGCTGAGCCCGTCGCGGATCGCCCCCTGCTGGCGCACCGGGTCGCCAACTCCCGGAGTTTCGATCTTGACGACCTCCGCCCCCATATCGCCCAGCAGCATCGAGCAAAACGGCCCCGCCAAAATGCGGGTCAAATCAACGACGCGAATTCCCGACAGCGGCAAGCGACGACCCTCCGATAACAGCGAAGCATTGTCATTGCGAGCGCAGGCGAAGCAATGTCGCGCCGGTGCCCTTCCTCCGACCGGGATTGCTTCGTCGCTCCGCTCCTCGCAATGACAGATCCTACTCGTGAGATTACTCTCGATGATATCGAGGCGCTGGCGGTCGGGGCGTGGATCCTCGGAACCGGTGGCGGCGGGAGCCCGTATCTCGGGCTTTTGAACATGCGCCGGCTCTATGCCGAAGAGCATCGGGTCAGGCTGATCTCACCCTTCGATCTCGATGACGAGGACTGGGTCGCGGTGGTCTCGAATATGGGGGCGCCGCTGGTCGGTCAGGAGCGGCTGGTCGACAGCCGCAACATCGCGCGAGCGGTCGAGATCCAGGAAGGGTTGCTCGGGGCGAAGTTCGCCGCTGTGATGTCGCTCGAGATCGGTGGCGGCAACGGCATTCAGCCGCTGATGGCGGCGGCGCATTTGGGCTTGCCGGTGGTTGATGCCGACACGATGGGCCGCGCCTATCCCGAGGCGCAGATGACCAGCGTCGCGGTCGGCGAGCTGCGGCCCTATCCCTGCGTGCTGTACGATCCGCGCGGCATCGAGGCGGTCGTCACCAAAGTCCCGAATTGGAAATGGATGGAGCGGGCGAGCCGCAAGATTTGCGTCGAGATGGGCTCGATTGCCTCGACCTGCAAAGCACCTCGCACCGGCCGCGAGGTTAAGGATTGGGGCATCCATTTCACCGTGTCGAAGGCGATCGGCATCGGCCGCCGCGTACATGAGGCGCAGCGCCGGCACGAAGACCCGATCGCCGCGATCCTCGACGAAGCGCACGGCAAGTGCTTGTTCCGCGGCAAGGTCGTTGATGTCGCGAGGCGCACGACCGAGGGATTTCTGCGCGGGCGCGTGGTCATCGACGGGCTCGATCAGGACCGCGGGTCGCGGCTCGAAATCGCCTTTCAAAACGAATGGGTGGTCGCTTGGCATGACGGCGCGCCGATCGTTACGTCGCCCGAATTGATCTGCGTGCTCGACACCGTCTCGGGCGAGGCTTGCGGCACCGAAACGATCCGCTACGGCAGGCGCGTCACCGTGGTCGCTCTGCCGGCTCCTCCTGTGTTCCTGAGCCCGAAGGGCTTGGAACATGTCGGCCCGCGCGCCTTTGGCTACGACCTCGATTTTCACTCGGTCTTCGGCCAGCAGTAACTTTGCTGTCAGCGCGAGCAACGCGGCGCCGCGAAACAGACTGACGAGGGCTTGCTGAGTTTTGAGGCCTCTCTCAGTCCAGATTTCCTAGAGCCTGTGCCGCTGCTCTCGGCCAGTTCGGCCATCAGCGCCCGCAAAGTAAGATCCGGCTTCTTGGCGATCCGCGCCAACCGCCACGCGCGCTCGCGCTGTAAACGCAGCGGCCGCCGCCCACCCATTGGCTTGGCCGCCGTACTGCCGCTCAGCGCCGGTCACCCGGTTTACCGAAGATGGGCAAAAGAGTTGACAATGACATTGTGAACCACAAATCATCCTTTCCAAGGAAAGAGCATGTCTTCCTTGCTTTCACGTTGTGATTGCTTGAATTGTCAAAGGACCCACTCTCGAGTTATCGAATCATGAGCGGTGCAGATATCGATAAATGGCTGAATGGAGAGACCGAAACCTTTTTCAATCCCCGCGAGACCCCGTCCGCGAGCGCCGGCAGCAATCCTCGAGATGAAAACGCGCCGGTGCAATCCTTGCTCTGGAGATTTACCCCTTCTGCAACCATCATATCTGTTGCAGCCTTGGGTACCGCTACCGCGGTTTCTCTGTTCATTCTGACCCGATTTTCGCCCGATACCATCTCGCGGCATACCACTATCCCGATAATCACCTTACACAATCCTAAATCGTCACCGGTCGCTTACGCTCCATTGCCGCCGCGCGAAACGGTTACTCGGCCAACCCCGCCCGAACCTCAATCCGAGGTTAAACAAGAGGATCGGCTCCCGACAGCGTTAGGACCTGCGACGCATGCGGCGCAGGTCCACGGGTCTGGGGATGCATTGCGAGCGCCCTTATCATCCAATCTACCGATGGGAAATCAATCGGCTAGATCGGTTGTCGTCAAATAGCGGTGCGCGTGCCGCAACGCCAACGGCCTCGCCTTTAACCGAGCGGGCGAATGCATTCATCAACTCCTATTGGCAAACGATCGGCGAAAGAAGCGACCAAGTCCTACCTTATCTAAGTTCAGTATACGCTCCCGTTGTAAACTATTATGGCAAGTCGATTCCTAAGCAGATTGTCCTGCGCGACAAGAATTCCTTTTTGAGGCGTTGGCCAAGCCGTCAGACATGGGCTTTCCCTGGAGCAGAGAGTCCTCAAATTAATTGTAATAAAGCCGCAGCAGAGTGCGTGATCACTGGGTTACGAAACTTCAACGCCGTAAGCGCGGAACGCAGTGCTCGGGCGACCGGTGTGGTACGCTATCGTTATGCGCTCCGCTTCTCGGACGGATCCCCGCAAATCGTTTCCGAAGACAGCCATATCGTGGCGCATGATTAGCAGCTTAAGCACGCGCCGTGGTCGAGCTACCCATGCGTAACGGTGACAATCCAATTTGATTTAGCGCAGCCAATCGTGACATTGGGACAAACGCCGCGCGCCCTGATTGATCGCTCTTCGCAACTACATTCCGAGATAAGCGCGGCGGACCCGGTCGTCGGCCACGAGCGCCTGATGCGCGCCTTCGAGCACCACCCGGCCGGTCTCCAGCACATAGCCGTAGTCGCAGGATTCGAGCGCCTCGGCGACGCGCTGCTCGACCAGGACCAGCGTTAACTTATCCTCACGGTGCAACGCCGCGACGCTGTCGAAGATCTGGTCTGCGATTGCCGGCGCCAGTCCCATCGACGGTTCGTCGAGGAGCAGCAGCCGCGGCGCCGAGGCGATGCCGCGGCCGATCGCGAGCATTTGCTGCTCCCCGCCCGACAGCGTTCCGGCAAGCTGTCGGCGGCGCTCGGCGAGGACCGGAAACAGGCTGTAGATCCGATCGAGGTTGCGCTGCCACTCGACTCGGCCGCGCATCGAATAGGCTCCCATTTCCAGGTTTTCGAACACCGTCAGCGTGGCGAATACCTGCCGTCCTTCCGGCACATGGGAGATGCCGAGATGCGCTCGCTCCGAGGGCCGCACTGCGAGCAGGTCGCGTCCCTCAAACATGATCGTGCCGAACCCCGGGCGCACCGTTCCCGAAATGGCCTTAAACAATGTTGTCTTGCCGGCGCCGTTGGGGCCGACGATCGCGACAAATTGCCCCTCGGCGACACTGAGCGTTACGCCGTTCAGCGCCACGAGCCCGCCGTAACTGACCGAGAGGTCATCGATTTCCAACATACCGGCGTGCCTGTCCACGCAATTGCGATGCTGGTGCCGGGGTAGCACGACAGGGCGCGATTAGCCAAACCCGAAGGCGAGACGCGAGAGAAAACTCGTGACGCCCGCGGCGCGCTCTGCCTATCGTCCGGCGTGCGGGGGACCGATGAAGCTTGCGTTTAAATCTTTCTGATGCCGTTTTCAGCCGTCGATTTTCTGCAAGCGCTCAGCGCGGGCATCCTGGTCGGCGCTACCTATGCCCTGATGTGCGTCGGGTTGGGGATCATCTTTGGCGCGATGCGGGTCATCAATTTCGCCCAGGGCGATTTTCTGATGGTTGGCATGTATGCCGCCTTTTACCTGACCACCGGTTTTGGAATCCTCAGTTTTCTCGGTCCGAATGCCGGGCCGATCGTCGCGGCGTTCCTGGCCGGTCCGATCGTCTTTGCGCTGGGCTGGTTTTTGCACCGCTTCGTCGTCGCGCGGGTGACCGGCTCTAAAGTCGCCGAGATCGCCGGCGCCGGCGCTTACGGCCAGATCATCGTGACGCTTGGCCTTTCGCTGATCCTACAGAATGGCGCTCTGATCGTCTTCGGCTCGACCCCGACCGGCATTCGCACTCCATTATCGCACTCGTCATGGGAGATCGGTGAGATCCTGCTTAACCAGGCTCGCTGCGTCAGCTTTCTGGTGGCGGTCGCAGCGGCGGCCGCGGTCTATCTGTTCCTCAGCCACACGCGGCTGGGCAAGGGATTGCGCGCCGCCGCGGACAACAGCCAGGCAGCGATCTACATGGGTATCGACGTCGAGCGCGCCCATCGCGTTGCCTGGAGCCTCGGGGTCGGGATTACTGCGGTTGCCGGCGGGCTCGTCGCCAGTTCGCAATCCTTTCAACCCTACACTGGGTTCGACTTTGTCATCGTCATGTACGCCGGGGTGGTGCTCGGCGGCCTCGGCAGCATCCTCGGGGCGTTCTGGGGCGGGCTATTGATCGGCATCGTCCAGCAGATGTCGACCCTAGTCCTGCCCTACCAACTGCAAAACACGGCGATTTTCGTTGTTTTCCTGCTGATCATCTTCTTGCGTCCGCAGGGTATGTTCGGTCGTCTGAGCGAGCGGACATGAGGACGCAAGCGGAGACCAATCGGCACCGCTGGGCGATCCTGGGGGTCGCGATTGTCGTCGTCATCCTGTCGCTGGTGCTGAAGAGCGCCTATTACGAACTGGTCCTGACCCAGGTTCTGCTTTGGGCGGTTCTGTCACTCGCGTGGAACGTGCTGAGTGGCTACAGCGGTTATTTTTCATTCGGGCACGCTGTGTTTTGGGGGCTAGGCGCCTACACGGTGGCGCTGGGGCTAATCTACCTCAACCTGACGCCGTGGCTGACCATTCCCCTCAGCGCCGTCGTTGGCAGCTGCGCCGGCGCGCTGATCGGCTACCCGACCTTTCGCCTGCGCGGCCACTATTTCGCACTCGCGATGCTCGCCTATCCACTGGCGATCCTTTACGTGTTCCAATGGCTTGGTTATCAAGAACTGACCCTGCCGATGAAGCGGGAAGCGGCCTGGGTCTTTATGCAGTTCGACAATCCGCGCGTCTATGTCGTCCTTGCGCTCGGTTTGTTGGTGGCGACCCTGCTGATCTCGCTGAAGGTCGAGAACTCGCGCTTCGGCATGGCGCTGTTGGCGATAAAGCAGAACGAGCCGGCAGCCGAGGCGGCGGGCATCGACACCTGGCGCTGGAAGATGCTGGCGCTGATGTTGAGTGGTGCGCTTGGCGCCACTGCGGGCGGCCTATACGCAGTCGTGTTGCTGGTGCTGACCCCGGAGACGGTGTTCGGCATGCTGGTCTCGGCACAAGCCTTGATCCTGGCCTTGTTCGGCGGAGTGGGGAGCATCTGGGGACCACTGATCGGCGCGGCCGTGCTCGTGCCGCTCGCCGAAGGACTGAACGCCAAATTGGGCAATATCTTGCCGGGCATCCAGGGCGTCGTCTATGGCATTGCAATTATATTGATCATTCTTTGCGCGCCGGAGGGAGTCTATTGGCGCATATTGGACCGGTTTACGCGCAATAAACCGGCCCCGCTTGCGCCGCCGCGGATAATGCTGGCGCCGGTCGCCACGGTACCGCAGCCCCGCACCGCTGCTGCAGCCGACCTGCTGGTGCTTCGCGGGGTAGGCATTTCCTTCGGTGGCTTGCGGGCGCTCGACGGTGTCGACCTGACCGTCCCGGAAGGCGGGCTTTACGGCATCATCGGTCCGAACGGCGCCGGCAAGACCACGCTATTCAACGTCATCAACGGGTTTCTGCCTCCCGATAGCGGTACGATCAGTTTCGCTGGCGACCCGCTGGTCGGGCTGCAACCGAACCAGGTGTGCCGGCGCGGCATCGGCCGCACCTTTCAGGTGGTGCGCGCCTTTCCCCGGATGACCGTTCTCGAAAACGTCATCGTCGGGGCGTTTGTTGGCGCCGCCGATCAGACGATCGCAGAACGGATGGCGCTCGCGGCGCTCGACCGCGTTGGGCTCAGCGACCGGGCGCAGGCGATCGCCGGCGGTCTGACGACGCGGGAATTGCGGCTGATGGAGCTGGCGCGTGCGCTGGCGCCGCAGCCCCGGATGATGCTGCTGGATGAGACCCTGGCCGGGCTGGGGCATGACGATCTCGACGGCATTCTTGGGGTGATCCGGCAGTTGCGGGCCGACGGCATAACCGTGCTAATCATCGAGCACACGATGCAGGCGATGGTGAGGCTGGTCGACCATTTCGACGTGCTTGATCACGGGCGAATTATTGCCACCGGCGAGCCGGATGCTATCGTCCGCGACCCGAATGTGATCGAAGCTTATCTCGGCAAGAAATGGGTCGAGCGCGTCGCCAGCGCGGCAAACTAGGCGATCGCTGCCAGTCAAGGCGAATTGCACGGTTTCAAGGAGGAGACACGGGTGACCGACAAGAAATTGACGAGACGCACGGTGGCCAAGGGGTTGACGCTGTCCTTTGGCGCATTGGCGCTGCCCTCGGTCGCGATCACCTCGGCGCGCGCCCAGGCGAAACCGGTCAAGATCGCGTCGATCGCACCGTTGTCGGGCCCGTGGGCGCGCCAGGGTCAGCTGCTGCGCATGGGCTCCGACATGGCGGCCGACGACATCAACAGGAATGGCGGCATCAAGAGCCTCGGCGGCGCCAAGATCGAGGTCGTTTACGCCGATGCCGGCGACAGCACCGAAAAGGCTAAGAATGCGGCGCAGCGCCTGTTGTCGGACAACCCCGACCTGGTCGGCGGTACCGGCGCATGGCTCAGCTCCTTTACTCTGGCGGTGACCGAGGTGACCGAGCGCGCGTCGTTGCCGTGGTTGACACTCAGCTATTCGGACGCGATCACCAATCGCGGGTTCAAGTTCGTCTTCCAGACCTCGCCAACCGCCGATCACCAGGCGAGAGAAACCGTGCCGACCGCACTCGATCTGGCGCAAGCCGCCACCGGCAAGCGCCCTCGGACCGTCGGCCTGATCATGGACAACACCGCGTCGCCGGTCAGTTTCGCCAAGCCGCTGCGCGCCGGCGGTTTCGAGAAGGCCGGGCTCAAGCTGGTGGTCGATCAGGTGTTTACGCCGCCGCTCTCGGATGCGACCCCTCTGATCGAGAAAGTGCGCTCGGCCAAGCCCGATTTCCTGCTGCTGCTGACCTCGGCCATGCCCGACTGCAAGTTGGTTCTCGAAAAGCTCGACGAGTTCAAGCTGTCGCACGGAAAGATTCCATTGGTCGGCAACGGCGCGCCGTTCGGCTCACCCGAATTGCTAAAGACGATCGGCGCCGAATTGCTCGAAGGGCTGCTGTTCAGCGTTGCGAATTGGCCGATGAAGGGGCAGGAGGATTTTATCGAGCGCTTCAAAAAGCGCACTGGCGAGCCGTTCCTGACCCAGGACGGGTTGTGCGGCTATGGCGATGTCGCAATTCTGAAGGCCGCACTGGAAGTCGCCGGCGCAGCCGACCGGCTAAAGGTCGCCGATGCGATCCGCGCGATGAACCTGACAACCGGGCCGGCCGCGGCCTGCTTCCCCGGACCGATCAAATTCGACGACAAGGGGCGGCGGGTCGACGTGCCGATGATCTTTGCGCAATGGCAAAAGGGAGTTCCGCTAACGGTGTTCCCGACCGACCTTGCGCTCGCCAAGCCGTTCTGGCCGTCGGTGTAGCGGCACCCCCTTCGGCATTCATGAAATGGCGGCTCTATCGCCGCCATTTCGCGAACGCTATCGACGCATCTCGCCCATTGCGACCCATTTCGGCGATCGTCTTCTTCGACGCCCCAACGGACACTCAGCCTTGCCGGCGGGAACTGCTCCTTATGCCGACCAGCGGGTCCGTTTAGTTGATCGAGTACTAGTACTCGGTACATGAAACTTCGCGACGAGCCCAACGATATGGTCAGAATAGATTTTGGCAGGTCCCGGGAACTTTATTCTTCCGGCATCCCCGCTTTGCGCAGACCTGCGGCTCACGCCGTCTCGACGTGCGAGGGTTGCTCGGCCGATCGGCGGGAAATGGCATTGACTAGCGGGTTGGCGCTGATGCCGTGAGCGATCACGCTCAGCAGCACCGTGCCCCCGGCGACGGTAATGATCGTGTCATTACCGGGTAGTTTTTCGTTCAAGACGATTATCCCGAAAACGATTGTCGCGAGCCCGCGTGGGCCGAACCAAGCGATAAACAGCTTGTCTGCGAGACGCATCCCGGTTCCTGCGAGGCAGAGAACCACGGGAACCATGCGGATCACCGTGAGGCTCAGCACAGCGTAAGTCAGCGATGCCCAAGTGAGCCGCGGAATGATCTGGGCTAACGCTCCGACCCCGAACGCCACCCAAGTCAGCAGCGCCAGCGCTTCGCCGGTCGCGATCGCACCACCGAGCCAAATCTCTTTGCGGGCGGGTCGTAACCTGCTGACGACCAATCCTCCGACAAAGCACGCAATAAAGCCGCTTCCCCCGATCGCCTGCGCTGTCGCGAAACAAGCGGCCGCGAGCGCCACGACCGGAACTTCCTCCCAATGCGTATTGATCCAATCCCGGCGCTCGGCAAAGCGCAGCAGGCGAATGGTCAATAAAGTCACAGCAAGGCCGACGGCGAGTCCGATCCCCAGCTCTTCGACAACCACCGTAACGGCGTGAATCGTAGTGTCGTGCTCGATATGGGTGCCGACTGCGAGGCCCAGCAGCAGCACCACGATCGGGACACAAATTCCGTCGTTGAGTCCGCTCTCGATGTTGAGCGCCTCGCGCATCACCGAGGGCACGGTCGGGTTGGTCACCACGGGTTTGCCGAGCGCCGCGTCGGTCGGCGCCAGCAAGGCCGCGAGCAGCGCTAATTCCAGCGGGGCAATGCCGGGAAACATGACCATGGCAACCAGAAAGCCGAAGATGATTGTCAGCGGCAGCCCGATCAGGAGCAGTCTTTCAGGGATCCCGATGTTGCGCCTGACGATGTCGAAATCGGCGTTCGCTGCGTCGGTAAACAGCACCATCGCGAGCGTCAACTCGGCCAAGGTCCGCAACCCTTGGGCGCCGAGATTGAGCCGAACAAATCCGAGCCCAAACGGCCCGAGCACAAGTCCGACGGCGATGAATACCATCGGCCCACTCAGCCAGGACCGTTCGACTCGACCGGCAATTGCCCCGTAAATCAGCAGAAAAGCGGCAAGGATCGCGGCATTCTGGTACATCAGGCCCGCCCGGACAGGTTCCTACAGCCTCAGCGCGTCGGCGAGCTGACGATTGCGATAGCGCCCGTTGCTCACGAGTCGCCGGTCCAATAGCCGATCGCTTCCTTACCGAAAGAACGATAATCCCCGGCCCGGGCGAATGCGAAGGATTGAAGGCCCAGCCGCACGGGTTTCACGCGGCCAGCCGGCGCTAAGAGCGCATCCGAGCCGGCCGGCGGTTTGTTCAGTCGGCTTGGGCGAGATCGAACAGACGGTGCAGCCGGTCGGAGAACCACGCCGAAACTCGGTTTGGCGAGACGCTCTTGTCAATCTCCGCCGACGCGATCAGCTGGCCCGCCGCCTGACGCCGGGCGAGTACACGACACAGCTCTTGCGAAACATCAGGCCGCGCCTCGAGCACCGGCCCGAGATCCTCCTTTCCCAATTCATAGGTGATGACCGGCACCAGCGCCTTTAACGTCACCTCTGCGGGGGCTCCGGTCAGCATTCCGATCTCGCCAAAATGATCGCCCGGGCCGATGCGCATCACCTCGATTTCGCCCTCGAATTCGGCGCGCGTAATCGAGACCACACCGGCGCCGATAATGAATAAGGAGCTCGGAACGTCTCCGACATCGACCAGCGTTTCCCCGGGTTCATGGTGCTTCGGTTTTGTCTTTGCGGCCAAGGTCTTGCGATCCTGTTCGGCGAGACCGGCAAAAATATCGACAAGATCGACGGCGCGTTCGGCGGCGGTCTGAGCGCTCTCCCGAGCGGCCGACAACGATTGCCAAGAAGGCTGGCTCTGGTTCGACGCCAATTTGATGCCAGCCGCCGCCAGGTGCCGCGAAAGCCGATCAAACAGCTCGTTCTGGGCACGGCTCGAATGCGCCAGCTCTTCGACGAAGAAGCTGATTTCAAAATCGATCGAATCGGCGCTTATCGCCTTAATTGCCACCAGTGGGGCTGGCGTCGCCAGGATCAGCTGAGTGTTCAAAATTGCCTGTTTCAAGACTTCGACGGCGCTTGCCGGCGGCGTGTTCGCGTCGAGCTGAACGGTCACGGTCATGCCGTGGATGCCCGAGGGCGAACTGGCATTGACGATTTTCGCCTTGGCGATCGTGCTGTTTGGGACAATCGCCAGATCGCGCTTTGCGGTCAGCACATGCGTTGCACGCCAGTTGATCTCGATTACCCGGCCATCGGTCGCGCCATCGATGCTGATCCAGTCACCCGGGCGATAAGGACGGCTAAAGTTCAGCACAACGCCAGAGAAGAGATCGCTCAGGGTGCTTTGCAACGCCAACCCCAGAACGATCGCGATGATGCCCGAAGTTGCGAGCAGGCCTTTGATCGGCAAGTCAAAGACGTAAGCGGTAATCGCGAGAATGGCGCTGAGGTAGACAACACCGGCGAGCAGGTCCTGGATCAGTTTGCCTTCGCGCGGACGATGTTCGGTGACGACGAAAACGCGCAAAAACCCGACCACAAACCATGCGGTCCACAGCCACCAGGCGATCTTAAGTATGGCGTGGACCGCATCCTGGAGCGGCACTCCGGTGAGGGTCAGCGGCTGATAGGGGACGATCCCGGCGCGCAACAGGACGATCGTCAGGATCACAAGAAAGATCACGCGCACCATTGCGCGGCCGAGCGGATGCCGCCGAAACAGGACATGCGTCAGCAGCCCGCCAAAGGAAAACACAACCAGAGTGATGACCAGCGGGTCGCGCACCGCCGCCGCGCCGTGCGACGCGAGGTCAATCATCTCGCCGCGTCTCCTACGAGCTGCTGCCGATGTCGACGATGGTAGGCCGGGCGGCGATCGAGGGCCAGCCCAACCGCCCGCCGAGGTCTAGCGGCGGCTGCGCGCCGTATGCAGCGCCTCGCCGCACCACGACGACAACGATCCGGCGTGAGCGCGCAAGCAGGCGATTGCGCGCCCGCCGCCAAGTGGGACACCACTGCACAAGGCGCGGAAATCGCTACCGCAGGCCTGCCGGAGCACCATCAGCTCTTCGCGTGGCGACATCGGCGCTGCGGATTGGGATTCTACGGCTTGCGGATATCGCGATGCGGGAGACGCGGCGGAAGTGCTTGAAGAGGTGGCCTGGTGGGCAGCACCAGCGCTCACCGCGCTGACCGCCTTCTGACAAGCCGGCGATAAGCTGCCCAAATTACGCTGCAGACAGGCAAACGCGGCCTGGCCGGCAGCCGGCACATTGGCGCAATGGGTCTGATAATCGGCAGGGCAGGCTTGCCGGATGGCGTCTCGCTGAGCTTCGCTAGCCTGCTGGGCAGCCGCGGGCGCAATCAGCAGCCAAGCCGTCGCAAGTGCCAATCCCAGGCGCTGTACGCGTTGGGGAATAAGCATCATAATCATGCTCCGCATATCCTATTTGCTTCATTGTGCCACAGCCCTCGGCTATACGCGCTCCGCGGCGATCGAGGGAGTGTGTTCGGATGGATACCGCTAATCGCGACGTCGGCCGCCCGCCGGTGAGCGGTGCCGCAGGCCCCAGCATCGCTCGACACTACGGCCCGGTGGCGCGAGGCGTACATTGGCTCGTGGCCGCGCTCGCGGTGATCGTCGTCTCGCTCGGCTGGGCTGCCGGGTCGGCGGCGCACAACACACCGGCCCGCGCCGATCTCCTGCTTCTGCATCGCTCGGTCGGGCTGGCCATTCTCGCAATCATGGTGTTTCGCGTGGTGTGGCGCGCGCGGCATTCCCCTCCGCCGCTGCCCACCTCGCTCGGATTTATCGAGATCGGGCTGGCACACCTTACGCATATCGGTCTTTATTTCGTATTTGTCGTGATGCCAATTGCCGGATACGTCAATGCTGCAGCCGCGGGTCATGCCGTCAGCTTTTTCGGCCTGTTCTCAATTCCCGCTTTACTCCCGCTGAACGAGCGCGTGTCGCAATGGGCGATCGCGGTTCATCTCGTCGGTCAGTATTTGGTTTACCTGCTGGTCGCGCTGCATGTCGCAGGCGGGCTTTATCACGGTGTAATCAGGCGCGACGATGTGCTTGAGCGGATGCTGCCACGCCGCCGCGGCGCCCGATCCCCCACTTAGCCGGGAGCGGAAGCAACCAGGCTCAAATGGGTGCGGAAGAACTCCAGCGCCTCGGCGAGGCTGCGCGATATGCGCAATTTCTGCCGGCCGCTCTGCACGATGAATTCGGTCGGCCGGCCCGAAGACGGAGCGGTCTTAACGATCGTGTACAGCGGCGATTCCTGCGTGTGACGAAACACCGAGAACCGGGCGAGACCCGGGGAATGGTCGATCGCGTAGTCGCGCCAAACCCCGCGGATCACGTGAAGGCTGTAAAGGCCGAGGAGTTGGTTTAATTCGCCGCGCGTAAAGTACAAGGTGCCTTGCCGCGCCCGGTAGTCGCCGAGCTTCAGCACCATCGCAGTCTTCCGGCTCATCGTTGCCCTTCGCTGCCTGTCACGAAAGTGAAGTGTGGAGGATTTCGAGCACGCCGTCCAGCAGCCTCGCGCTGCCCGTGACGGGTGGGGCGGATGTAGGCGCGGCGCCGAGCAGGGCTTGACGCTGTCATTTTGACAGGCGAACAAGGACACAGCCCAGAACCGGGCATAGAGCGCTGCGGGTTGAAGGCGACGGAGCGACGTATGGACGAAGTCGAGTGCATCGTGGTCGGCGCCGGGGTGATCGGGCTCGCGGTGGCCCGGGCTTTGGCGCTCGCCGGGCATGAGGTTCTGGTGCTCGACCGCGCTTGGACCATTGGTTTCGAAACCTCGTCGCGCAACAGCGAGGTCATCCACAGCGGCATCTACTACCCGAAAGACAGTTTGAAAGCGACGACCTGCGTCGAGGGCCGGCGGCGGCTTTATGGCTATTGCCGCGAGCACGGCGTCGCCCACGCACGGCTCGGCAAGATCATCGTCGCCTCCGATGAGGCGGAAATCCCGGCGCTCGAGAAGATCGCCGCCGCGGCGCTCGCCAATGGCGTCGATGATGTCGAACGTCTCGACGCTGCCGAGGCGCGGCGGCTCGAACCGGAATTGCATTGCGTCGCAGCACTGTTTTCGCCATCGACCGGTATCATCGACAGTCATGGACTTGATGCTCGCCTATCTGGGCGAGGCCGAGGCCGCCGGTGCGATGATCGTGTTGCGCACCCCGATCCTTGCCGGAAAGGTCCGCGCCGACGGTTTCGAGCTGTCGACCGGCGGCGACGAGCCCGACATCATTCGGTGTCGGTATTTGATCAACGCTGCGGGGCTCTATGCCCCCGCGCTCGCTCATGCGATCCAAGACGTCCCGCCCGAGACCATCCCGCCGCCTATTTCTGTCGCGGGGTCTACTTCACGCTGAGCGGTAAGACGCCGTTTCGTCATCTCGTTTATCCGGTGCCGCCGCCCGGCGGGCTCGGCGTCCACATCACCCTCGACCTTGCCGGCCAGGCCCGCTTTGGTCCCGATGTCGAGTGGATCTCGTCGGTCGACTATACGGTCAATCCGGAGCGCGGTGAGGCATTCTACGCCGCGGTTCGCCGCTATTGGCCGAGTTTGCGCGACGGCGCGCTTCAGCCGGGCTATGCCGGGATTCGCCCAAAGATCAGCGGCCCCACCGAGCCTGCGGCCGATTTTGTTGTGCAGGGACCCTCGACGCACGGCGTGCCGGGTCTTGTCAATTTGTACGGCATCGAGTCGCCGGGGCTGACTGCGTCATTGGCCCTTGCCGACGAGGTCGCAAGCCGTATGGCCGAGACCTAGCGCAAGCTCCAACGCCTTATATTCGATCGGCCCCGCCCCAGATTTTGTTCGGCTGCTAGACCTCGGAGCCAAGTCCGGCTTGGGGTTCTCCGGGGAGAGGCGGTCGGCTGGAGGCGGATATGCTGATCGGTGTTCCAAAAGAGATAAAAACCCAAGAATACCGCGTCGGCCTTGTTCCCGGCAGCATCCGCGAACTGGTCCATCACGGGCATCAGGTCGTCGTGGAAACCGGTGCCGGCGCCGGCATCGGCTTTGACGATCACGCTTATGAGAGCGCCGGCGCCCGCATTCTGCCGGATGCCGCCAAGGTCTTCGCCGCGGCGGAGCTCATCGTCAAGGTCAAGGAGCCGCAGCCTCAGGAGACCGAGCTGCTGCGGCGCGACCAAATCCTGTTCACCTATCTTCACCTCGCCGCCGATCGTGGGCTGACCGAGGCATTGCTCGGCTCGGGCGCGATTGCGATTGCTTATGAGACGGTCACCGATGCGCGCGGTGGCCTGCCACTCTTGGCGCCGATGAGCGAAGTTGCCGGCCGTATGGCGGTGCAGGTCGGCGCTCACTGCCTCGAAAAGGAACAGGGCGGGATTGGCGTACTGCTCGGCGGTGTTCCCGGGGTCCCGGCAGCCAAGGTCGTCATTTTGGGCGGCGGGGTCGCCGGTACCAATGCCGCACGCATGGCGATGGGCATGGAGGCTTACGTCACCGTTATCGACCGCTCGCTGCCACGGCTATACGAGCTCGACCTGCAATTCGGCGCCCAGCTCCATACGCTGTTCGCGACGATGGAAAACATCGAGCATGAGGTAGCCGCGGCCGATCTGGTGATTGGCGCGGTGCTGGTTCCGGGCGCCGCCGCCCCCAAGCTCGTCAGCCGCAAATTGGTGCGCGCGATGCGGCCCGGCACCGTGATCGTCGATATTTCGATCGATCAGGGCGGCTGCTTTGAGACGAGCCGCCCGACGACGCATGCGGCGCCGACCTATATCGAAGAGGGCGTCGTGCATTACTGCGTGACCAACATGCCGGGCGCTGTCGCGCGAACCTCGACCGTCGCTCTCAATAACGCCACCCTACCCTTTGTCTTGGCGATTGCCGACCATGGCTGGCGACGCGCGCTGTCGGAGGACCCGCATTTGCGCCGAGGCCTCAATACGTGCCGCGGGCGGGTGACTCACCCGGCGGTCGCGAATGCTCTCGGTCTGCCGTTGACGGCGGCCGAGGCCGCGCTGTCCGATTAAACCGGTCGCCGGCGATACGATCTTCGATCTTTTCACCTTGTGCGGTTTTTCTTCTATGGAAGCGCGGGCGATTTCTTCCTATCTGTCGGCACAAGCTCTCGTAGGGGCAAGCACAGAGACGGGGGATATGACGCTGCTTCCGATCCTTCCTCTACCGCGCTTTGATGAGTTGGCGGACTCGCTTTTCGGAATTGAACCGCCACGTCTAACCCACATTGACGACGCCGCGATTGCGGCTATCACCGATCTCTACCGCGAAATCTTGCCGGAGGGTGGCTCGATCCTCGATGTGATGTCGGGTTGGGTCAGTCACTTGCCGCCCGAAATATCTTATTCGCGCGTTGTCGGGATCGGCGGAAACGCTTGCGAGTTGGCGGAGAACCCTTTTCTGGACGAGTGGCGGATACAGGATTTGAACTGCGATCCGCGGCTGCCGTTTGGCGGCGGTGAGTTCGACGGCGCCACATTGTGTGTCGCAGTGCACCAGTTGACGCGGCCGCGCGATGTAATCCGCGAAATCGGACGGGTGCTAAAACCGGGGGCGCCGCTTGTCGTTACATTCTCCAAGCGCTGCCGGCCAACCCGGCCGATCGGCTGCTGGTGCCTGCATGACGATACCGGGCATTTATGCCTGGTCGCCCACCATTTTGCCGAGGCCGGCAATTGGGCCGATATTCGATGCCTCGATCGTACCCCGCCGGGCGGCGGCGACCCGCTTTACGCGGTGATCGGCCGTAGTCTCGGGGCGAGCCGTCCCGGCAGCGACGATTGACCCGCACCAGTGTCAGTCGTCGTAGGCGACCATCGCGCTCAACGGGACATCGATCCGGTCCCGGCCTTGTAAGAAGCTGAGCTCGATGATGCATCCGGCGGCGGCGACGACGCCGCCTTGCCGGCGGACAAGATCGATCGCCGCCTGCATTGTTCCACCGGTCGCGAGGAGATCGTCGAGCACCGCAACCCGCTGACCCCGGGCGACCGCATCAGCTTGCATCTCGATCGTGTCGCTGCCGTATTCGAGGTCGTAGGTAAACCGCACGGTCTTGCCGGGAAGCTTGCCTTGTTTGCGGATCATCGCAAATCCGCAGCCGAGCGCATAAGCGACCGGAGCCGCCACCAGAAACCCCCGCGATTCGATCCCAACGAGAAGATCCGGCTGATGCGGGCGCAGCGATTCGGCGAGCTGGGTGACCGTTGTTCGCCACGCATCGGGATGCGCAAGCAATGTCGAGATGTCGTAGAACAATATCCCGGGCTTGGGAAAATCGGGTATCGACCGGATATGTTGCTTGAGATCCATAGAGCCGTCCTCGGCGAGCGATTGCGGACGATCGAACTGCGGTGCCACGCCGCATAGCGGTTTTTTGCGTGGTTGGAAAGGTCTCGCCCGGCATTTGTGAACGCGTATCTTGACCGCGGCCATGACATTAGCAGCACCGACTCTCGTCAAAACCGAAGACGCCGAGCATACGGTGCTGAGCGCTGCGGGAGAATGGTTGGTAGCCACGGCAGCCGACCTCGACCGCAGGCTGCGGGCGCTGGATTTGCCGTCGCATCGGCCAGTGACGATCGATCTCGCTGGCATAAAGCGCATCGACAGCGCCGGGGCTTGGCTATTGCTGCGTACCGAGCACGATCTGTCGGCCCGCGGCAATTCGGTCGAGATGCGCAATCTGGCGCCGATGTTTGCGCCGCTATTCGAGCAAGTCCGTGCCGGCAGCCACCCGACCGCATTTACCCATCCCCGTCCGGATCATCACACACGGCTTCGAGTTTTCGCCCCGATAATCGAGTTTTCCGTCCATATCGGGGAAATCACGTTCGCTCTCTTCCGACGCGCCTACAGCATTCTCGGCTTTTTCGGTCTCGTCTGTGTGACGACGGGTCGCCTGGTTCGCCACCCAAGCCGGCTGAGACTGACCGCTATGGTCGCTCAGATGGAGCAGACGGGCGTCAACGCGCTGCCGATCGTCGGCCTGTTGTCGTTTCTGATCGGAGTGGTTCTCGCCTATCAGGGTGCCGACCAGCTGCGTCGCTTCGGCGCGGAGATCTATACGGTCGATCTGCTGGCGGTCGGTATTCTGCGCGAGCTTGGGGTGTTGATGACCGCCATCATCATTGCCGGCCGCTCGGGCAGCGCGTTTACCGCCCAGATCGGCACGATGCGGGTCAGCCAAGAGATCGACGCGCTCCGCACGCTCGGCCTCGATCCCATCGAGGTGTTGGTGATCCCGCGCCTTTTCGGGCTCCTGCTGACCCTGCCGATGCTGACCCTGTACGCCAATCTGATAGGATTGCTGGGCGGATGTCTGATGGCCTGGGGTGTGCTCGGGATTACGATACCTCAGTTTCTCCGGGAGCTGCAGTATGCGGTCAGTGCTCGAACGTTCTGGGTTGGGCTGTCCAAAGCGCCGTTTTTTGCAGGCATTATCGCGATGATTGGCTGCTATGAGGGCCTGCAGGTAACGGGAAGCGCTGAAAGCGTCGGCCGATTGACAACATTGTCGGTGGTCGAAGCGATCTTTCTCGTGATCGTGATCGACGCCCTCTTCTCCGTCGTCTTCTCCACTTTGAAAATCTGACCGTGGGCAATCGTCAGCCGATCATCAGCGTGCGCGGCCTGGTAAACCGCTTTGGAAGCGAGACCGTACATGACGGACTCGATCTCGATGTATTCGGCGGCGAAGTTCTCGGCATTGTCGGGGGGTCCGGCAGCGGGAAATCAGTGTTGCTGCGGACGATCATCGGGCTCAATCGACCAGTCGAGGGCGACATAGAGGTTTTCGGGACCGATATTCTAAGGATGAGCGAAACCGAGCAGCACGAACTCGAACAGCGCTGGGGCGTCCTGTTTCAGGACGGTGCCCTGTTTAGCTCGCTGAGCGTGACCCAGAACATCGAGGTGCCGCTCAGGGAATTCTATCGCATGCCTCAGGCTTTGATGGACGAGATCGCGGCGCTGAAGGTCGGCCTTGCCGGTTTACCCGAGGATGCCGGAGCCAAATTCCCGGCGCAGCTCTCGGGCGGCATGCGCAAGCGAGCCGGTTTGGCGCGCGCTCTGGCCCTCGATCCCGAAATCGTCTTTCTCGACGAGCCCACGGCGGGGCTCGATCCGATTGCCGCCGGCGAGTTCGACGACCTTATCCGTGATCTGAAAAGCAGTCTCGGTTTGACCGTCTTTATGGTCACGCACGACCTCGACACTCTTTTCGCAATCTGCGATCGCGTCGCGGTATTGGTCGACAAGAAGATCCGGATTGGCACCCTGGACCAGCTGTTGCAAGACGATCACCCGTGGATACATGCTTATTTTCATGGGCCGCGTGGTCGCTCCGCAAAGCTTGCTGCTGAGCGTTTGCCGCATCGACCGACCCGTGTCGCGGCCCCAAATTCGGCCTGAAGGAAAGCCGGTACAGTCGGAGAGGATGGATGGAAACGCGGGCGCACTACGCCGCGGTAGGAGCGTTTGTACTTATCGTCGTCTTTGCCGGGTTTGCCACACTGTTGTGGCTCGGCCGGATTGAATTTCGCCGGGAACTGCAGCCCTACTACGTCTTTTTCAAGGGATCGGTGGCCGGCCTCAGCCGTGGCTCGGCTGTCCAATACAACGGAATACCGGTTGGGCGCGTTACCGATATTCGGGTTGACAAAGATAACGTCGGACAAATCCAAGTCACCGTCGACGTCGACAGCAATCTTGTCGAAATCAAGACTGATGCGCGGGCCTTCCTTGAGACCAATATTTTGAGCGGGGTTTCGACGATTCAGATCCGCGGCGGCACACAAAATGCCAGCGTTCTGGAAGCCGAGAAGGGTCACAAATACCCGATTATCAAGGCGGGACAGAACGAGTTGGAAGAGGTGAAGGCCTCTCTTCCTGCGCTGCTAGGCGAGTTAAAACAAGCATCGCAAAGCTTGAACTCGTTGCTCGACGATCGCAACCGCCAAGCGGTCGCCGACACTTTGCAAAATCTGCGAACTGTTACCGCGGCATTCGCCGATCACAGCCAAGATGTCGGCCTTGTACTCGGCAACGCCAACGCCAGCATGGTTGAGTTGAAGTCGCTGCTTCACAACGTCGACCAAAGTTACACCGTGCGCGGCGGACTAAAGGACCAAGTCTCGCAGACGCTTAAAGATTACGACCGCGTCGCAACAAATCTGAGCGACACCGCCCATCAAGTGCAGCAGATACTCGGCGAAAACCGCTCTGGGTTACGAAATTTTGTTCAGACGACGCTGCCCGGTGTCGACGATTTTGTCGATGATGCGCAACGTTTGGCTCAAAATCTGAACCAGTTTGTCCTGCAGCTGCAACGCGACCCCACTCGCCTACTGTTCGGAGACCGGCGGCAGGGATACCAGCCGCGATGACCGGTCCGGCGGCGCGGATCGGGCGCCGATCCTTCGCGGGATTCGTCGTGATAGCACTGGCAGGTTGCTCGAGCCTTTTTGTCTCGACACCGCCAGGCAAACTCTATCGGCTGACCCCCGCGGGCAATTTTCCAGCCAATCTACCGCGTATCAGCACGCAGCTGGCGATCGACGTACCCCAAGCACCCGCCGGGATCGACACGAGCCGGATCGCCTTAAGCAAATCACCATTTTCGCTCGACTATTTCGCCGATTCGGAGTGGGCCGAGCGAGCGCCCGATCTGATCCAAAACCTGTTGCTCGCGTCATTTGAGAATAGCGGCGCGATCATCGGCGTGGACCGCGCCTCGAGCGGCCTGCGCGCTGATGTGATTCTCCGCACCGAAATTCGCCATTTCGAGGCGGTTTATGCGACCGCCAACGGCCCGCCTCAGGTCTCGGTTGATATCATTGCGCGTCTCGTCACGGTGCCCGGGCGCACAATCATCGCCGAAAATCGCTTTGAGCAGCACTCGCCCGCCGCCGCAAACGACATCCCATCTATCGTCGCCGCCTTTGACGCGGCAACCGACGCGGTGCTGCGAGACATCGTCGTCTGGACCCTCGGCAATCCCGCTTTATCGCGAGCACGACGCCAGCTAAGGTGAGCACGTTTCGTTCGCATCGGGGGCCGCCGAGTGCCGGCAACAAGGAACATTCCTAAGCTGCAAGTGAGCCCGGCGGAAGTTGCCGGGATGCAAGCGGCGGCCGCTACAATCAAGTCTATCCGTTGCGTTTTAGCAGGTCGTGCAGGCGGTATCCTCAGTGCCGTCGCGCCGGACCCCGCGCCTATGACGGAGTGGCGGCATTATCCGCCAGGCGAAGTCTACGACCCGCAGACCCACGCCCAGTATTTCTACCACGCCCACCCGCCGGCGCAGCGCTCGCCCCACGAGCACGGGCATTTTCACAGCTTCTTGCGCGCTGAGGGAATGCCCGCCGGCGTTGCCCCGCTGATTCTGCCCGAGACCGCGGTCGCCGAAGCCGCGCGCATATCACCGCAGGCGCCGCCGCTCAAACATGGCCGTGGTGACGAGGTCAGCCATCTCGTTGCCATCGCCCTAGACCGCGATGGGAGAGCCCATCCGGGTGTTCACGACCAATCGTTGGGTCACCGGCGAGACCTGGTATCGCGCCGACGACGTTATCAAAATGCTGGATTGCTTCAAGTTTTCTGCCGTGGGCGGGCCGGCTTTACTCAACGACTGGATCGCTGCCATCGTCACATTGTTTCGCCCGCAGATAGCCTGGTTGCTGCGCCAGCGGGATGAGACGGTGATCGGCTGGCGCCAGCGCCGGCGTCGGAATGTCTTCGAAGACATTCGGCTCGAGGTGACCTCAAGTTTCGATATCGATCTCGATGCTCAAATCAGCTTTCTCGACCAGCTTCAAGCCGGCGTTGACGCTGGTTCCGCGAGCCGCTCGGCGAGGTTGCCGCGGATGACCGACGGCTGGGGCGAGGGCCACGCCGATTGACCAGCGGCGTCGCGCCCACAATCAATGCGGAGGTGCCTCCGGCTCACGCGGCGGTAGATTGTTGGCATTGAGGCAATCTTTGAGTTTGGCCTCGCGCTTTGCGTTGGCTTCAGGCGAAAAATCGGGGAAGGCCGTCTGTGCCTGCTTTGCGCAAACATCCATGGACTTCCATTTCTGAAGCGCCATCGTGCCTTGTCCCGTAGCCTGCGCCGAACCGGCGACAAGGATCAGCACCGCCGCCCATGGATAAGCCCGCCAAGACATTCGCCCTAACTCCTGCCGACACATCGTGCGATTGGAAGCAATCGCGCAATCTCGCTGGTATACCCGATTTTCGCCGCGCCGGCGGTTGCGTCTACCCTTAATCTGGGGCTCCATAAGCGCGGCGGGAACCAATGGGCGGAGTCGCAGCGATGCTGAAGATCTGGGGCCGAAATACATCGTCGAATGTGCAAAAAGTCCTGTGGTGCTGCGGCGAACTCGACATCCCATTTGAGCGGGTCGACATCGGCGGACCATTTGGCGGCAATCAGGACGCGGAATATCTCGCGATCAATCCGAATGGCTTGGTGCCAACCATCCAAGACGGGGATTTGGTATTATGGGAATCGAATACGATTTGCCGATATCTCGCATCGACGCATAACGGGGAGCGGCTCTATCCGTCCGCCCCCGCTGAACGCGCCCATGTCGAACGGTGGATGGACTGGCAGCTATCGACGATCGGGCCGCCGATGGGCGCGCTCCTCTACGGTTTGATTCGTTCCAAACCGGAGCAGCGCGATCACGCTGCGATCGAAGGCGCCCGCCGCAAGGCAGTGACTGCCTGGACAATTGTCGAGGACGCGCTCGATGGCTCGCCGTTTCTCGCGGGTTCCGAATTGACCTTGGCAGAAATCGTCATGGGGACTTTGGTCTATCGGTGGCACGCTTTTCCGATCGAACGCCCGCCGCTGCGGAAGCTGAGATCCTGGTATGACCGCATGCGCGAGCGCCCGGCCTTCAAAACCTATATCGAGATCCCGATCACATAATCGTGAGAGGCCCGGGCTGGAATTGCCCGACGGATTGGGAGTCTCTTTGATCAGCGTACGTCAAAATGATTTGTGCCGGTGCACATTCCTGGGGGGATCTTTCATGATGTTTCGAAACAACTGCCTGCTACGGGCGGCAGCGCTGATGATCGTCGTGGTCGGCGCCAGTGTCCCGGTGGCGGCATTGGCTGCCGACAAGGAGCAAGTAATCAAGGATCGCCAAGCCTTAATGAAGGATCAAATCCGCCAATGGCTTGTCGTTCGCAATTATATACAAGGGAAAGCTGATCAAGCGCAGGCTGTATCTGCAGTTGATGCCTTGAGCAAATCGGTCTCAAAGGTGACGGATTACTTTCCGCCGGGCACGGCGGGGCCGGCCCCCGACGGGAAATTTGCGCACGAAAGCGGAGGTTTGGACCGAGCACGACAAATTTATCGCGGCCAACAAGAAGGTGGCCGACCAGGTCGCGGTGCTCGCCGACGCGGTGAAGAGCGGCGACAAAGACAAGACGGCCGCCGCATTCAAGGAGCTCGACGGCTGCAACGCCTGCCATCAGGACTTCCGAGCAAAGTTGCAATAGGTGCCCTCGCCGTTGCCACGTTTTTGCTGGCGGCGCCTGCCGGTGCGTTCCAGCCCGACGCGGTCGCTCGCGGCGCCTATCTCGCCAATGCTGCCGACTGCGTCGGCTGCCACACCGACAGCGAGCATGGCGGAAAGTCGTTCGCCGGCGGGCGCGCGATCGCGACCCCGTTCGGCACCTTCTACAGCCCGAACATAACGCCCAATCCCGACACCGGTATCGGCCGATGGACCGAGGCCGAATTCCTGCGTGCCTTGCGCGACGGTGTGCGCCCCGACGGGGCCAACTACTTCCCGGTGTTTCCGTACACGAGCTTTACCAAAATCGTCGACAGCGATGCACGGGCGATCTGGGCCTATCTGTCGTCTTTGCCGGCGGTGCGCCAACGAAACAGAAGGCATGACGTGTCCTTCCCGTTCTCCTGGCGCCCGCTGATGACGGTATGGAAGTGGCTGTTTTTCGATCGCGGTCCGTTCCAGCCAGACCTGCATCGCAGCGCCACCTACAACCGCGGCGCCTATCTCGTGAATGCGTTGGCTCATTGCGGCGAATGCCACACGCCGCGAAATGCGTTCGGCGCGATGGAACCGAGCCGGTTTCTCGCTGGCACGGCCAATGGTCCTGACGGGAAGCCGGTGCCAAACATCACTCCGGATCCCACGACCGGCATCGGCAATTGGACCGAGGCCGACATCCTCGAGATACTGAAGAACGGCCGTACCCCCGACTTAGAGTTTGTCGGTGGCGCGATGGCCGAGGTCGTCAAGAGCACCGCCAAGCTGACAGACGACGACCGCCACGCCATCGCCGTCTACCTCAAATCCCTGCCGCCGCTGCCTTCGGATTCGCAGCACCCCCGGGAAAAAGGCTGACCCGTCTGCCGCTCGGCACTTTTGCGGTCGATCGAGACCTCATATGATGACTTACGTGTTGCGGAAGGCGCCCGGCGCCGCGATCCCCGTGATGCGAAGGATATGGCAGGTCCGACTCCGCCACCGTCTTCGGCTGGCGCGATTGGCAGCGGGCGGCGGGAGCGGATATTGGCGCGAGGGCGACCGGAAAAGAGCTTGTCCCGTTTCGAGCGGATCGCGCTGGTGTTATCCGGCGGCGAAGCGCTCGGGGCCTATCAAGCCGGCGCGTACGCCGCTCTCGAAAAGAGCGGGGTAAGGCCGAACTGGATCGCGGGAAGCGGGATCGGGGCGGTCAACGCCGCCATCATCGCCGGAAATTTACCGCATCAGCGTGTCCTGCACTTGCGGCGGTTTTGGCAGCAGATCAGTCAGCACGCGGCTCCCAACCGATCTTGGTCTCTTAGTCGCTGGCTGCGGCGGGCGATCACCCGCGGCCCGAATGTTTCCGATCAGCGCGGCCGGTGGGTCCCGAAATCGGCCGTGCCAGCGGTGTCGGCAGCGATGCTGCGCGAATTGATCAATGAGGCGGTCGACTTTGAGCGGGTCAATTCGGGCGCCGTCCGGCTCGTGCTTGGCGCCGTCAATCTCGCCACCGGCGCCGAAACGTTCTTTGACAATGACCGGCATGTATTGAACCTCGACCATGTCATGGCGGGAACCCCGTTTCCCGGCCTGCCGCCGGTCACCGTCGATCACCAGCGCTTTGCCGGCAGCGCGGTCTCGGTGTCGGCATTGGATGATGCGCGCCCGGCGGACACCTTGTGCTTTGCGATCGATGGCTATGACCCGGTTCCCGGAAGCGCCGGCGGGATCAGCCGCTCGGCCCGCGAAATCGCCGCGATGCGCCGCACCCACGATCTGCGCCGGATGATCGCATTGCTTGGCGAGCGGGTGCCGCCGGCGATGCGGGGCGATATCGAGATCCGCCGCTGCCTCGCCGAGGCAAGCGATGTGACGATGACCATCCTGCACTTGGTGCATGAGGGGAGTGCGGTCGAACTCGCTGCCAAGATGGCTGATTTTTCGCTCAGCTCGCTTTCGGATCGCTGGAACGCTGGCGAAGGCGATGTTGCGGAAAGCCTCGCCCACCCGAGTTGGCTCGCACCACCGCCGCGGCTTTCCGGGGTCGTCATCCACGAGGTTCGCGGCGGCGTTGTCGCGCCTCAACGCTGAGTTGCTGCCCGCGATTTAGGCGCGCCGGGCGGATTGCTGCTGAAAGCGGCAATTTCGTCTGCCCTACCAGAAAAAACCAGGGAACGAATCAGCACTTCGCCTGATCGCGCAAGGCTGGCGTCCGAAGCCTTGCCTAAGCTTTTGTCAAGCCAAATATACGATTGAATTAGAAAGGGTTTTGCGATGGGATGCATTCGCCTGGGGATCGATCGAACAGCGAAGCTGTTTGGATTATTAGGACATTCCCCGACACTCTGTGTCGGCAACAATAACGAGGGTATATGCTTTACGATGCCTACCAGGCGCAAAACGACATATTCGGTCCAATTCGGCTGATTGCCGGGACTGCCAGCCAGTGGCTCGGCCATACCTGGCTGCCGATCGGGGACATGCCGTTTATGCGCGGTGCCGCCGCTGCGATGGAGTTGCTGTCGCATGCCGGCATGTCACATCAGCGACCCGACTTCCGCATCGATCGGGTGACAATTGACGGCCAAGAGATTGCCGTTCACGAGGAAATCGCGGCTTCCCACCCGTTCTGCAACTTGGTGCATTTTCGCAAGGATCTGGTGCGCGACGAGCCGACGGTCTTGGTCGTCGCTCCGCTGTCCGGCCATTTCGCGACCTTGTTGCGCGGCACGGTCGAGACCTTGCTCGCCGACCACAATGTCTACTTGACCGACTGGGTCAACGCGCGCGACGTGCCGCTGTTGTTCGGCCGCTTCGATCTCGATGACTTTGTCGAGTTGGTCATCCGTTTTATCCGGGTGCTCGGGCCTCGCACGCATGTCGTCGCGGTGTGTCAGCCCTCGGTTCCGGTGCTGGCGGCGGTGTCGCTGCTGGCCGCCGATGAGGACCCATGCCAGCCCTCCTCGATGGTTCTGATGGGCGGCCCGATCGACACCAGGGCGAACCCGACCGCGGTCAATCAATTCGCGCAGGCGCATGCTCTCGATTGGTTTGAGCGGACGGTCATCACCACGGTGCCGGCGCGCTATCCCGGGGCGTTTCGCCGTGTCTATCCCGGGTTTCCTGCAGCTCGCCGGGTTTCTCAGCATGAATTTCGATCGCCACGTCTCGGCGCATTGGACGATGTTCCGCGACCTGGCCCGCGGCAGTGGTGAAAGTGCGGCCGCAACCCGCGCCTTTTACGACGAATACACCGCGGTCATGGATCTGCCTGCCGATTTCTATCTGCAGACGATTGAGCGCGTTTTTCATCGCTACGATCTTCCGCTCGGCCAGTTTCGGGTTCGCGGCCGCCTGGTCGAGCCGGAGGCCATCGGCAACACCGCGCTGATGACGGTAGAGGGCGAGCGCGACGATGTCTGCGGCCCGGGCCAAACCGTCGCCGCGCATAATCTATGCACGAGCATCCCGCCGGCAAAAAAGACCCACCACCTTCAGCTCAAAGTCGGCCATTATGGCGTCTTCCACGGCCGCCGGTGGCAGACCGAGACCTATCCCAAGGTCAAGTTGTTCATCCGGGCGCAGGGCTAGCCGTCGCTTCTCATCATTCCGCCGCGTGCGGTGAGGTCGAGCGGCTGGTCCACGGCGGCGTGCTCGTTCCCGCGACAACGCGGGCTGAGGGAGGAGCTGATGGCCATAGGCGGCAAGGTCGTCATCACTTGCGCCGTCACCGGGTCGATCCACACCCCGACGATGAGCCCTTATCTGCCGCTGACCCCGGACGAGATCGCGCGCGACGCGATCGCCGCGGCGGAAGCAGGGGCGTCGATCCTCCATCTGCACGCGCGTGACCCAAAGGACGGGCGGCCGACCCCCGATCCCAACGTCTTTATGCAATTCCTGCCGCGGATCAAGCAGGCGACCAACGCGGTCGTCAACATCACGACCGGCGGCGGCCACGGCATGTCCTTGGACGAACGGCTCGCCGCACCGCTGCGTGCCCGGCCGGAAATGTGCTCCTTAAACATGGGCTCGATGAATTTCGGGCTCTACCCGATGCTCAGCCGCTACAAGGATTGGAAACATCCTTGGGAGACGCAGCATCTCGAGATGACGCGCGACTTTATTTTCCGCAATACCTATGCCGATATCGAGCGGATCCTAAAGGATCTGGGAGAAGGCTGCGGCACCCGCTTTGAGTTCGAGTGCTATGATGTCGGCCATCTCTACAATCTCGCGCATTTTCTCGAGCGCGGGCTGGTCAAGCCGCCGCTGTTCGTGCAGACGATTTTTGGCATCCTGGGCGGCATCGGCGCCGATCCCGACAATCTCGTCCACATGAAGCACATCGCCGACAAATTATTCGGCGACAAATACGCCTGGTCGATCCTCGCCGCCGGCCGTCATCAAATGCCATTGGTGACGATGGGCGCGATCATGGGCGGCAATGTCCGCGTCGGGCTCGAGGACTCATTGTGGATCGGCCGCGGCAAGCTCGCCACCAGCAACGCCGACCAGGTCAGCCGCATCCGCGCCATCGTCGAGAATTTATCGCTCGAAATCGCCAGCCCGGATGAGGCGCGCGCGATGCTGGCGCTCAAAGGCGGCGACGACGTCGGGTTTTGATTGGCGGTGATCGGTGCGGACTCGCCCTCACCCGCCTCGCTATGCTCGGCACCCTCTCCCGCATTGCGGGAGAGGGGGACCCGGCCCGAAGGGTCGGGTGGGTGAGGGCTGCTCGAAGAGGCTATTGATGATCGACAAGCGGGTCAAAAATCTTGCCGAGGCGGTGGCCGGCATCAAGGATGGCGCCGTTGTCCTGTGCGCCGGGTTTGGCGGCGCCGGACTGCCCGATGCGCTCTGCGAAGCGGTGATCGAGCAGGGTGCGCGCGACCTGACGGTGGTCGCCAACAACGCCGGCACCGGGCGCAGCGGGCTCGCGGCATTGATGGCGGCCGGCCGGGTGCGCAAGATCATGTGCTCGTTCCCGCGCAGTTCGGGCAGCGTTGTCTTTGAGGAGTTGTACGCCGCCGGCAAAATCGAGCTCGAACTATTGCCGCAGGGGACCTTGAGCGAACGGATGCGCTGCGCCGCCGCCGGGCTCGGCGGCTTCTACTCGCCGGTATCGGTCGGCACGCGGCTCGCCGAAGGCAAGGAGCACCGCGAGATCGACGGCAGGATGTATGTGCTGGAAAAACCGCTAAAGGGCGATGTCGCACTGCTCGCCGCCGAACGGGCCGACCGCTGGGGCAACCTGACCTATCGCAAATCGCAGCGCAATTTTAACCCGACGATGGCGATGGCCGCCGATCTTGCGGTCGCGCAAGTTCGGCATATCGTCGAATTGGGCGAGCTCGATCCAGAGATGATCATCACCCCCGGCATCTTTGTCGACCGCATCGTCCAAGTCGCGTTTTAGGACCCGTCATTGCGAGGAGCCGCAGGCGACGAGGCAATCCCGACAATGGATACACAAGCGGCCTGGGATTGCTTCGCTTCGCTCGCAATGACAGACTGAGCTCCGGCCAGGGCCAGTACCGGAGGGAAAGATGCCGCTCAAACGTCGCCAAATCGCCTGGCGGGCCGCTCAGGATCTCGTCGACGGCGCCTATGTGAACCTCGGGATCGGCCTGCCGACCCTGGTCTCGGACTTCATTCCCGACGACCGCGAGATCGTGCTGCATAGCGAGAACGGCATTTTGGGCGTCGGCCCCGCCCCCGGCGCCAACGAGGCCGATCCTGATTTGATCAACGCCGGCAAGCAGCCGATCACCTTGGTGACCGGCGGCAGCTACGTTCACCATACCGACTCGTTTCTGATGATCCGCGGCGGCCATCTCGACTTGGCCCTGCTCGGCGCCTTTGAGGTCGCGGAGAATGGCGACCTCGCCAATTGGACGACCGACGACCCGAGTTTTCCGCCCGGCGTCGGTGGTGCGATGGACCTCGCAGTCGGCGCCAAAGAGATCCGGGTTCTGGTCGAACACACGACCAAATCGGGCGCTCCGCGGATCCGCAGGCGCTGCGAATACCCGCTGACCGCCGCCGCCGCGGTGCGCCGGATCTACACCGATCTCGCCGTCATCGACGTGACCTCGGACGGGCTGGTCGTGCGCGAAATCGCCGAAGACATCGACTTCTCCAGCCTGCAGTCCAAAACCGAAGCCGCGCTGCACCCCGCCCCCGACCTCCGCCCGCTGCGCGCCCCCGCTGTCTGAGCCGCTCCGTCACGCGGTCGCGGGTGACCCCAAGCGACAGCTGCTGAGCGGCTCCCAACGGTTGGCGCATAACGTTCAATTCTGGAAAACCCGATGTCGATACTACCGCAAATGAGGGCCCACCGTTCCTAGGCCAGAGCTAGCCGATCGGATTTGGTACAGGCATTGCCCCGTTGTTATCGACCAGCTCGACGCCGACGACGTGCTGGTGGTGACGCGGCTGCGACTGCTGTGCTGACGCGGCTGGGGGTGAATATTTCCCTCTCCTGACCTTCGGAGTCGTCTAATGAGTGATAGACCTCCTATAATTGTCAGACGCACCTTTTGGAGTCGATGGAAAGAGTGGTGGTCTCGCCGTCGCGAGGAGAAAGAGCAGCGCCGCGTCCGGCGTCAGAACGATACTGGTCGGCCAGAAGGAGGGGGCGATCAGCGGGTTAAGAGCGAATGGTACCGCTACTAGATTATGGAGAACTGCAGGCCCCCCGTGTCCTTTTGGGGTAACGCTCCTACATCTTGTGCCTTCACCACCCTTCTGCTCTCGCCCTGTTTGTCGCACAAACCCTATATGTATAATATTTCGAAGTCCTCACGAAGTTGTCGTGTTAACGAACAGGTAAAATACGACGGAGGCTGGTTCTGAGCGGATTTATCGGCCCTCAACGCGTGCCTCGGATACTAACGCACACGGGATTACTTCGACCCAGACCTAAAGACCGGATGCACTCCGCCGGTGTAGGCAAGGGCGGTACGATTGCTGCCTTTACGCGTGCCCCTTGCCCGGGCTTGACCCGGGCATCCACGCACTCGCGGTGTAAGAGACACGAGGGTGGCCGGGTCAAGCCCGGCCACGGGGATTGGCTATAGCCGAAACAGGAACCGTGCGCGGCCGGGGCCAAGTCCAGCCATAGATACACTTCGACCCGGCTCAACAACAGAAACGCGTTGCTGGCAGGTCAAGCCGGCCACTGGATGGGTAAGGGCGGAGCGATCGTATCGCTTACACCAGCGCCTGCAATATCGCTTCGGCGCTGGAGGCTTCGACTTGGCCGGGTTGCTGTTCGACATTGAGCGATTTGACGACGCCGTTGTCGACCAGCATCGAGTAGCGCTTTGAGCGGATGCCGAGACCGCCCTTCGAGAGATCGAGTTCGAGCCCGAGCGCCTTGGCGAAGTCGCCGCTGCCATCGGACAGCATCGTGACCTTGCCGTCGCATTTCTGGTCTTTGCCCCAGGCGCCCATCACCGCGGGGTCATTGACCGCGACACACGCGATTTCGTCGATTCCTTTCGCCTTGATCTCGGCCGATTTTTCGACAAAGCCCGGCAGATGACGTTGCGAGCAGGCCGGCGTAAAGGCGCCCGGCACGGCGAACAGCGCCACCTTCTTGCCGCGGAAGAATTCGTCGGTGGTGACCTCTTTTGGGCCCTCGGGTGTTACCTGTCGTAAAGTGACCGAGGGCAGCTTGTCGCCGACATTGATCGTCATAGTGAGTCCCTCCGATTTGTTCGATATCGCCAATCCCACCGTCCCCGGCATGGGAGCGGGCTGGGGCAGCGATAGCACAGCCCGAACCGCGGGGCAAACCGCGGCGGGGATCAGTCACTACCCGGGGTCAGGTATCCCTGCACGCTTTTTGGGCGCTGACCGGCGACACGCTTGTTGTGGTAGGTTGGCTCGTGGAACGCAGGTTGGGATGGTAGCGAAAGGATGACAGCCGAGAGCACAGCGAGTTCGCTCGCCGGTCAATTGCTCGTCGCGATGCCGCAGATGGGAGACCCGCGCTTTGCGCGGTCCGTGGTCTATCTGTGTACGCATAGCGGCGAGGACGGTGCGATGGGTCTGGTGATCAACAAGGCATTAGGGTCGCTGACCTTGGCCGAATTGTTCGCGCAGTTGGAAATCGAGCCCGTCGACTTTGCGAAGAAGCGCCCGGTCTATTTTGGCGGTCCGGTCGAGCCGGGCCGCGGTTTTGTGCTTCATACCGCCGAATATCGCGAGGAAGGGACCCTGCCGGTGGCCGGCAATATCGCGATCACTGCGACGCTCGACATCATGCGCGCGATCGCCAAAGGGCAGGGTCCGCGCCAGAGCCTGTTTGCGCTCGGCTATGCCGGTTGGGCCCCGGGCCAGCTCGATGCCGAAATTCAGGCGAATGGCTGGCTTTGCGTCGCGGCCGATGAGGGCATCGTCTTTGATCCCGACCACGACACCAAATGGCAACGGGCATTAGGCAAGCTCGGCGTCAGCCTGTCGATGCTGTCGAGCGACGCCGGCCACGCCTAGAGGCGGCGCGACGGCGCCCGTTCCCCGGCTGGCTTACCCGGCTGGCGCTTCTTCGAGCAGGCGGCCATAACCCGGCACCTTGTCGCCGGTTTTCAGCATCGTCAGCATTGCCCAGAACGACGCCTGGTTGGTGGTCACCACCGGCTTCTTAAATTCGCGCTCCCACGCGGCGATCGAGGCCATTGTCGGAAAATTGCCGCCGGGCACGACGAGAACCTCGATTTCGGGCCGGTCGATGCGGCGGAACGCGTCGCGCGCGTTCTCCGGGCCGAGATTGCCGATCGCGTAGGAATCGGTCGCGCCAAACCCTTCGAGCGCCACCGTCTCGAGACCGTGGTTGCGGGCGAACAGATCCGCGGCGCGCTGATTGACCGTTTCCGAATAGGGCGAGACCAGACCGATACGCCGCGCGCCCAGGGCTCGCACCGCGCGACCGATCGCCTGCGCCGAGGTAATCGCCGGCGCCTTGGCGCCTTCGCTCATGCGGCGGGTGACGACCTCATCGTAATCGTCGACGAACACGCTCGCCGAAGTCTGCGCCAGGATCACCAGCTCGACCTTGGCCGTGCCGAGCAATTTCGACTGGTAGTCGAGGTCCTCATCGCGCGGCGAAGCGAAGGTCTGGCCGGGGCGGCTGGTCATCAGCCGGCCGATATGCGCCTGGTAGGTCGGCGGCAACAGCCGACATTCCATTTCCACGGTTGTGTTGGTCGAAGGTATCAAGACGCCGAAATGGCGGATCATTAGCGACCCTTCCCTCAAATTTGACCGGCAATCCTAGTGATTACACCGCGGCGTTGTCGACCCTCGACCGGCGCTCTGCTATCGTTATGCGAGATAGCCCAGCGAGAAGGTTTAGGAAATGAATGATGCGATGAGTTTGGCCGAACGCGCCGACGCGCTCGAAGCCAAAATGATGCGCGAACTCGACGATCAGATCTATGTCAGGTCGCGCCTCTTCATGCTTGCGGACGGCGACGCGAGCATCCCCAATACGGCAGCATTGGTGGCGCAAAACCCAGGCAAGAAATTCTGCATGGGCGACGATGCGCGGCTGCCGAAAATGCCGGAACGGCCGACCCTGATCGATTTCTTCAAATACCGCTTCGGCCCGGCCAACCACCTGCTGCAGAGCGCGCGGCATGCGGTTAAGGCCGGCATGGACGACAAAGTCGTGCTCGCCTGCTTACTCCACGATATCGGCGTCATCGGGTTTATCCGCGCCGATCACGGCTATTGGGGCGCGCAATTGGTCGAGCCCTATGTCGACGAGGAAACCTCGTGGGCCATCCGCGCACATCAGGCATTGCGGTTTTACGCCGACGAGTTGGTGGGCTATGCCTACCCCGAATCCTATGTCAAGAATTTCGGCGCCGACTACCGGCCGGACCCCTATATCGAGGAAGAATACCAGCGCGCCCGCAATCACAAATGGTACATGACGGCCCGGATGATCACGGTGCACGACATCTATTCATTCGACCCCGACGTGGTCGTCGAGCTTGACGAATTCACCGATGTGATCGGCCGCAATTTCAAGCAGCCGAAAGAAGGGCTCGGTTTTGACAACAGCCCGGTCGCGCATATGTGGCGCACCCTGATCCGCCCGACAAAATTTCTCTGATAGGTCGCGTCGTTCGCCGCGATGCCCTGAGGCTTTTGCGCGCGACCCGCTCGCGCCAGACCGCGGCTCGGCTCAGCCGAACCGCGGGTGCTCGCGTCAGGCCCTGCTGAGCCGGCTCTCGACCTCGGCCTTCCATTGGTCGAGCGGCATAAAGCCGGGGGTTTCGCGGCAATGCTGGTCGTTTTGCGCGACGATCTCGTTATTCGGCAATGACAGATCGATTGGCACGCCATGCGGTTGCGGCACGTACCAGGGCGTATCCATGTAGATCTCGATCATGTTCCCCTCGGGATCGGGGAAATAGCAGGACAGCGCGTTGCCGTGGCTGGTCTGCCGGATGTTCTCGATCCCGGCGGCGCGGGCGCGGCCAAAAACCGTCTTTAGCGCATCGAGATCGGGGACCTTGAACGAGACCTGGTTGACCGTGGACACCCCCTCGGGCGCCCGGCCGGAGACCACGACAAATTGATGGTGATGCTCGGGCGACGCGGTCATAAAAGCGAGTTCGCCGCCGCGGCTGCTGATGCCGCGATCCGACACCACCAGCCCGACAACATCGGTGTAGAAATCGACCATCCTCGACAAATCGCGAGCATAAACGCCGCAATGCGAAAGCTGTGGGTGAAAGCGCGACGTCATTCCAGACCTCCTTGCTAATAAGCGCCAGTTCTAACAGCCAATATCGCTCGCGCGGATCGTCAATCAAACCGATTATTTTAGAGGCTCGATCGAGCCGTCGACCGGTGGGGGCGAGAGCCGGCCCCCGCGGCGTAGCGGCAAGCCGGCCGATCGGCGGCACCGCGCCAAATCCCAATTGACGAGAGTAGCCAAGAAGTAACGGCCGCGATAAGCACCAACAATCAAGGAATTTTTGGTTGAATTTTGCACATTAAGACAGCTTTGAGCTGAACCGAAGCTGCAGAGATGCATTAACATCTTTAATATTTATGCCAGCAAATCAGCCTGCCATAAGTTAAGACCGAGGATGTTCGGATCAGATCGAAGTACAGTCTACAATCAAAACAAGAACTAACTACATTAACTCTACTTATCACTCCAACCTATCTCATACGAACGTATGACGCGCGCTCCTTCCGTCCAGAGTTAGTTAGCAACCGACAGCTTAGCTGTGGTTGGCCCGCTAACCCAGTCACGCGCATCCGCCTGAGCGAGTTGTCGGCGCGACGAGCGCCGTTGCGGACGGGCGACAGGGAGGCGCAAAACTCATGAAGCAGCAGCTTGCTACAGCTGCAATGGTAACGCTGATTGGAGCGGTGTCGGTCTCGCCGGCACTGGCGCAGCAAGACCCCGGCGTGCGCGGCGGGTTCCTCAATACCGCCGGCATGCTGCAGTATCGTGGCATTCCGATCCCGCATCCACCGGTAATCAGCCCTAACCCGACGACCCGCGCCCCGATCAACGCCAATGAGCTCGCCTCATTCACCGAGGGGATCAACCGGGCTGGACAATTGGAGTCGACTTGTGACGACTGCGCGGACGTAACCGATGGCTCGCCGGTGAACGGCATGGGCGAGCTCGACCCCCTCTTCCCGCAGTTTCACACGAATTCGAACGGCCTCGGCGCCCGGCATAACGCCGACCAATGTTTTCTTTGCCATGCGCAGCCGACGCTTGGCGGCTCCGGCGGGTTTATCGTGCCAAACCCCGGAGAAGCAAAGCCGATGCTGCCAGAAAACCCGATGTTCCGGCTGGTTCCGAACCGATTTGGCAAAAAGAACGTCGTGCCAGCGTTCGAGGAGCAGTACGGCCCGATCCGGGAGGTTCGCTTCAAATACAATCCGGACGGGACGCGAGACGGCGGCGTGCATCAGCTATGGGTCGTCACGGGAATCAACAATGACCCGACGATCCCAAACTGCAGCATCAAACAGCCAAATTTCGCCGCCGAGCGGCAAGCCGGCAATCTGTCGTTCCGGATCCCGACCCAAATGTTCGGGGCGGGGCTGATCGATTCAATACAGGACCGCGAGATCTTGAGCCATCACGACGCCACCTCGGCGCAGCGCAATGCACTGGGTATCGCCGGCCATCCGAACCGTAGCGGCAATGACGGGACTATCGCGCGCTTTGGCTGGAAGGCGCAGAACAAGTCACTGACGATGTTTGCCGGCGAGGCCTACAACGTCGAAATGGGCATTACGAATGAAATGTTTCCGACATCTAAAGAAGAAGACCCCGACTGCAACGGCAACGGAAAGCCGGCGCCAAACGACGTCACCAGAACCGATCAGGACGATTCCAAGAACCAGGCGTTCAACAACCCGCTGCATACCATCGCCGATTGGATGCAATTCTCATTGTTGATGCGGTTCATGGACGCGCCGCAATCCGATCCTCACCCGAGCCTCAGCGCGCAGCGAGGCAAGACCGTGTTTAACAATATCGGCTGTGCATTGTGTCACACGCCACAGATGCAAACTGCGCCGGCGATGAATAGCGCTGTCTTGGAAAACCGGCCGGTAAATTTGTACTCCGACCTGCTCGTGCATCACATGGGCGTGCGCCTGGCTGACGATATCATTCAGGGCGCCGCCGGCCCGGATGAATTCCGCACCCAGCCTTTATGGGGCGTCGGGCAACGTCTGTTCTTCCTGCACGACGGCCGGACCAATGACTTGCTGACCGCGATCTACGATCACAGCTCGCCTTCATCGGCGGCCTATCCGGCTTCGGAGGCGAATGCGGTGATCAACAATTTCCGCAACCTGCCGAAAGCGGACCAGCAGGCCATCCTCGATTTCTTGCGCTCGCTGTGATTTGCAGATCGCGGCTAGTAGATGTGCTGGCCGCCATCGACCGAGATTTCGTTGCTAGTAAACTTGTCGACTCAATAAGTGTGTTGGCCGTCGTTGACCGAGGTCCGTGAGCCGAACCTAAAATGCTGATGCCGTTATCGTAACATCCGCATCCTTCCACGCCCTGTTAAACTGGACCTGCACTGCAGTTGCCTCTTCGGAGCGAGCTTGAGCTCTCAGGGATTGAGCGAGCCCATATAACGCCCAGCCATTGTTGGGGTAGCGCTGCAGATCCTCGCGGTAAATGGTCTCGGCCTCGCTCGCCTGACCCGCTTTCAACAGCGCCGCACCGAGCAAATGTCTGACGGGCATGAACCAGTCCGCGGGCTCGTCATAGGCGAGCTTGTCTTCAGCCGCGACCGCTTGCCGCAAGAGTGTTATCGGTTCGATATCAGCCCCCTGTGCGGCGGCGATGCGCGCTCTCGCCACAAGAATGGCGACCGCGAACACGTCCTTAGCCGTATTGTAACCAGCAGCGTCGTCCCGGCCAGCAGAGTCCGACAGCTTCTGCAACGCGGCTAGCTCTGATTCGGCATCAGCGACACGGCCCTTCGCCGCCAACGCCATCGCGCGGGCGAATAAATAGCCTCCAGTCAACGCGTGAAGCTTTGGGTCAGGGGCCGGCTCCGCGAGAATATCATCCCACAACCCAAACCACACCATGCCGGTGTAGAGCTCCGAAACCGGCCAATCGAGCCCAGGCATAGTCACCAATATATCGTCCGAAACAACGGCGCTGGACTTTCGAGCAGCATCGATCGTGTCTGCTTTGCGACCTTGCATGGCCGTCGAAAACGCCAAGAATTGATAATTGTGAGACAAATACATCGTCGGATAGTAATCGGGTGCCCTCGTCTTTGTGAGATACGCGAGATCGGCGGCTGCACCCCTTCGGTTTGCCTCGGCAGCGTCGCCATAGCGACCGACGCGCTGCATGATGTGAGCCGGCATGTGCTCCAGATGTCCTGCAGCCGGCATCATACCCCGCAAGCGCTCAGCCTGAGGCACCGCCTTTTCGGGATGCGGCGAGGCCTCGATTGCATGGATGTAATAGTGGTTCGCTCCCGGATGGTCGGGGCTTTTTACAAGCACAGCTTCAAGGCGGGCGACAATGGCTTCCGTTCCTGACGCCGGAGTGCCATCAAGCGCCCAAAGCTTCCAGGCGTTGGTGTTCATCATCGCCTCGGCGGTCAGCGTCTGGACGTCGGCGTCTTCAGGGAATTTTCCTGCCACAACCTTCATTGCTTCGGCATATGCCGCAAGCACCGGTACCTCATTGGAAGGATCAAGTGGTTGCGGTCCCTGGTATCGCTTCGACAGAGCCACAATCAAGGCCTGTTCGACGGGGCTCGCCGATACGGCATTCTGTTCTGCCAGTTGCGATGCCTCCCACGCGACCTTGGCGCGCGGCTCGGCCATCATCGGCAGGTTGTAATTTGGCCCGACTGTCAGCGCGACACCCCAATAGCACATCGCGCAGTGTGGATCTTCTTGCGCAGCCCGAGCGAATGAGCGCGTTGCTTCGTCATGATTAAAGGCCCATAGAAAGCGCATGCCCTGGTCGAAATAGGCCTGTGCGGACGGGGAGGCGATGGTCACGGCGCGATGGAAGCTGCCAAGGTCGGTAAACAACTGAGCACCCTCAGCCCATTCAGCCACAGTCCCCGGCACCTTGCTGTTGGGTTGCGACGAGCATAACGCGCCCGTACTCAATAAGGACGCTTGAGTTGCGTCACGGTCGGCGCCCGCGGGGGCAAATGCGGTAAGGCTTATAATAACGATTAAGGATTGCAACGCTGTGTGACGGACAACGTTACGATGGTTTCGTTCCATAGGCTGCTCCCTGATTTCAGTCACCCACCGCAAAATTGGGTCAGCACGCGATTTTCGTCGAATCGCTTTTCGCTGATGTCTCAATAAATGTGCTGGCCGCCGTTGACCGAGATTTCGGTGCCGGTGACATAGGCGGCGTCGTCGCTGCACAGAAAAAATATGGTGCCTGCGACGTCCGACGGCATTCCGAGCCGGTGCAACGGAATGCGGGGCAACAGCACGGCGGTTTCGGGCGACAGCATCGCGGTCTCGATCTCACCCGGCGCAACGGCGTTGACGCGCACACCGATCTTGGCGAAATCCGCCGCCATCTCGCGCGTCAGGGCCGACAATGCCGCTTTCGAGGTCGCATAAGCCGAACCGGCGAAGGGATGCACCATATGCCCGGCGATCGAGGTGATGTTGACGATCGCTCCCTTGCCGCGCGCCAATGCCGGCGCAAACGCGCGCGACAGGGTCAATGGCACAAAGAAGTTCAGGTGAAACACCCGGTGCCAATCTTCGAGGTCGCCGTTGAGCGTACCGAGGCGCTCCTTGGTCGGCGATTTTGGTGAGACTCCGGCATTGTTGACCAGCGCGTGCAGCGGGCCATCGATGTGGTCCTTGGCCTCGGCGACAAAATGGTCGAGATCCGCGGGGTCGCCGAGATCAGCGGTGATGTGGTGGCTCCAGTTTGGGTCGCGCTTGCATTCCGGCGGCACGACGTCGCGCGAGCAGGTGATGATGCGCCATCCGGCGTCGCTGAAGCGCTGGACCGTGGCGTGTCCGATGCCGCGGCTGGCGCCGGTTAGCAGCAGAACCTTGCGTTCGCCGTTCATCGCGCCGCGACCCGCCGCGGAAAGTTCGAGCGCGGCTCTTCGATTCCCTCCGGGTCCTGGTGAATGATGATCTCGGCGTTGGGGTAGGCGGCGCGCAGCCTCGCCTCGACCTCGTCCGAAACTTCATGCGCTCGGATCAGGCTCATCGCACCGTCCATTTCGATGTGGATCTGAATAAAGGCAGTTGGTCCCGCGACCCGGGTTCGCAGATCGTGCGCCGCAGTTACCTCGGGATGAGACTGGGCAATTCCGCGGATCTTTTCGCGCTCGTCATCGGGCAACTCCTCATCCATCAGCTGCACCAGCGAAAGCCGCGCCAGCCCTGTCGCCGACCAGATAATCCAGATGCCGATCGCTGCGCCGAACAACGGGTCGAGAATGCGGAGTCCGAACAGCGCGCTAAGAACCAGGGCGGCGATGACGCCGAGGTTCAGAACCACGTCGCTGCGATAGTGCAGTTCGTCGGCGCTGATCGCGATCGAGCCGGTACAACGCACGACATGCCGCTGATAGAGCACGAGCGCCACGGTCACGATGATCGAGAAGACCATGACCACGATGCCGAGCGGCGGGTTGTGGATGGGAAGTGGGTCGATCAATCGGCGCACGGCTTCGGCCAGCAATAGCAAGGCGCTGCCGGTGATAAAGGCCGACTGCCCGAGAACGGCCAGCGGTTCCGCCTTGCCGTGGCCAAAGCGATGCTCGCGATCGGCCGGCGTCAGGGCGTGGCGCACCGCTATCAGATTAATGACTGCCGCCGCCGCGTCGAGCAGCGAGTTGATAACGCTCGACAACAGCGCGACCGACCCGGTCTCAAGCCACGCCCCGAACTTGACCGCGATCAGCAACGCGGCAACCGCTACCGAGGCATAGGTTGCCCGCCGCCGCAGCCGGTCGGCTTCCGGGCCGTAGATCAGGGGAAAAGCCGCTCCCGTCGCCATTCATCGCCCTCGCGAACAAACAACCAGCGGTCATGCAGGCGCGAGGGACGCTCCTGCCAGAACTCGATCCGTTGCGCCGCCACCCGAAAGCCCGACCAAAAGGGCGGCCTCGGCACCTCGGCATCGGCAAACCGCCGAGCCACCGCCTCGACCCGCTGTTCGAGCGTGGCCCGGTTAGGGAGCGGCCGCGATTGGTCGGATGCCCAAGCGCCGATCCGGCTCTCGCGCGCGCGGCTGCCAAAATAGGCATCGGCTTCCGCGGCCGACACCGGCTCGACGGTGCCCTCGACCCTCACCTGCCGCCGCAGCAACGGCCAGAAAAAGCATAGTGCGGCACGCGGGTTATGGGCCAGCTCTTTTGATTTTCGGCTTTCAAGATTGGTATAGAACACGAAGCCGCGTTGATCGAAGCCCTTTAGCAGGACGGCGCGTGCCGAGGGGACCCCGTTCGGGGTCGCGGTCGCGACGGTCATCGCAGTGGGATCCACCTCGCGCGCCGAGGCTTCGGCAAACCAGCGCTCGAATGGGGCAAACGGTTCGGTTTCGGTGATTTCGTCCATCAGCTAAACCCGCCCCTATCGAGATCCGATCTTCTCCGCGAATTCCTCGGCAGCACGCGACCGGCTGCCATGGCGGACAGCTCCCTCGGCGGTCTCGCCAATCAGGGCGGCGATCGTCATTTGCGCCGCCGCCGCCTCGGCTCTGACGATCCGCCTGATCGCCGGCTCGATCAGCCGCTGCCATGGCGCCGACGCGTTGCCGAGCCAGCTCCCGGCAAACGGCAATTGCAGCGCATCATATAGGTCGCGCAAGGTTGCCGTCTCGGGATTCCACGCCAACACCCAGCTTCCGGATTGCGTATGGGCGACAAAACCCGCAGTGGCAAGCGGCTCCATGTGCTCGTCGATAACCGTCGTCGCAACCCCGAGCTCGACAGCAAGTTCCTGAGTTGTCCGCGCCGCGCCGGTGCGCTGCGCCCGCACCAGCGACGCGAGTAAGGCAAGGCTGAGCCCGAGCCGCACGCCCCCAGCCGAGGTCTTGCCGACGCGCTCGTCGATGCGCCACAGCGGCAATGCCGCCGCGACCTCGGCGCCGAGCAGCACCGCCATCCACGAAATATACATCCATAATAGAAAGATCGGGATCGCCGCGAGCGCGCCGTAAACGGTCTGGTAATAGGACATCGCGCCGATATAGATCGCGAACCCGATCTTGAGGATTTCGATCGCCCCTGTTGCGACCAGCGCACCGCGGGCCGCGTCGCGCCAGCGCACCGCACAGTTCGGGATCAACCAGTAGAGCAAAGTTGCCGCCGAAAACTCGAGCAACGCCGGGATCGTTCGCGCAACTCCGTGCAGCCAGCCGCTTTCGAGCCACTGAAAGGCCTCCTGACCAAAGCCCGCCCGGCGCGCAGCAATCTCGAAATAGGTCGACAATGACAGGCTCAGTCCGACAAGGAGGGGGCCGAGCGTAATCAGCGCCCAATAGGCGAGCACCCGCTGCCCCCACGGACGCGGCGAGGTCACCCGCCAGATCAGGTTCAGCTGGTCTTCGACCGTGGCCAGCAGCAGAATCCCGGTGGCGGCGATGCCGACAACGCCGATTGCGGTTGTCTGCGCTGCCGAATTGGCAAAGGCTCGAAACCACCAGCCCGCCTGCTCGCCGATCGAGGGTACGAAATATTTAAAGACCAGCGCCAGAATCTGATCGTGCAGCTGACTGAAGACCGGGAGAACGGAAAGGGTGCCGAGACCGATGACCGCGAGCGGCACCAGCGACACAAGCGCGGCGTAGCTCAGGGCGCCGGATGCAGCGAAGCAGCCATCGGCGTTAAAGCGGCGCAGGGAATAGAGGGTGAACGCACCGGCAGCGGAGCCGGCCTGGCGCAACGCGCGGTGACGTCGGCTTGTTCGGCGCTTTTCCGCCTCAGTCAACATTCAGCGCACCTCACAGCGTCTTATCTGGTAAACAGGCCAACGGCGAGCAATTATCCGCCTGGCCGCCACGGCGCCAGCGCCATTTGGGAGACGCAACCCTTGGCCTCCTCCCGCACCCTAGTACAGGATGTTTCGCAATACGAGAAACGGTGATGACAATGCCGCTCATGGCGGGAAAACGCGGTCTGATTATGGGCGTCGCAAACGAGCGTTCGATCGCTTGGGGAATTGCCAAGACGCTGCACGAACATGGCGCGGCACTGGCATTTACCTATCAGGGCGAGGCGCTTGGCAAGCGGGTGCGGCCACTGGCGCAAAGCGTCGACAGTGACTTTGTTCTCGAGGCCGATGTCGCGTCGGATGAAAGCCTCGATTCGCTGTTTGCGGCGGTGGCGCGGCAGTGGGGCCGGCTCGACTTCCTGGTTCACGCAATCGCCTTCTCCGATAAGGACGAGTTGAAGGGAAAATACCTGCAGACGACCCGATCCAACTTTCTGCGCACCCTGGAGATTTCCTGCTACTCCTTCACCGAGGTCTGCCGCCGGGCGGCGCCGCTGATGACCGAGGGCGGCAGCCTGTTGACCCTGACCTATTCGGGCGCCGAACGGGTGATGCCGCACTACAACGTGATGGGCGTCGCCAAGGCGGCGCTCGAGGCGAGCGTGCGTTATCTGGCGGTCGATCTCGGCGGCGACAATATCCGTGTCAATGCGATCTCAGCCGGACCGATCAAAACCTTGGCTGCTTCCGGCATCGGTGATTTCCGCTACATCCTGAAATGGAACCAGTTGAACTCACCTCTGAAACGCAACGTCACGATCGAGGATGTCGGCGGCGGCGCGCTCTATTTGCTGAGCGATTTGTCGGCCGGGGTCAGCGGCGAGGTGCATCATATCGATTGCGGCTATCACGTGGTCGGCATGAAGGCGGTCGACGCCCCCGATATCTCAGTCGTGTGAGGATTTCGGGCAATCGGGCGCAGCAGACATGGCGGGCAATTCTTTTGGAACCCTGTTCCGGTTCACGACCTGGGGCGAAAGCCACGGCCCCGCGATCGGCGTCGTCATCGACGGTGTTCCACCGCGCCTGCCGCTCGCCGAGCCTGACATCCAGCGCTGGCTCGACAAGCGCAAACCCGGACAATCGCGCTTTACGACGCAGCGGCGCGAAGAAGACCTCGTCCGCATCCTGAGCGGCGTCTTCGACGGAGTGACAACCGGCACCCCGATCCAGTTGCTGATCGAAAACACCGACCAGCGCTCCAAAGATTACCGCAACATCGCCGATCGCTTTCGCCCCGGCCATGCCGACTACACCTACTGGAAAAAGTACGGCGTTCGCGACTATCGCGGGGGTGGCCGCGCCTCGGCGCGCGAGACCGCCTCGCGGGTCGCCGCGGGCGCCGTCGCCCGGGTGATCCTCGGTCCCGCCGTGACGATCCGCGGCGCGCTGGTGCAAATCGGCCCGCATGCGATCGACCGCAGCGCCTGGGACTGGCGGGCGGTCGAAGAAAATCCGTTCTGGTGCCCTGATGCCGCCATGGCGCTCTACTGGGCGGATTATCTCGATGGCGTCCGCAAAGCCGGTTCATCGGCGGGTGCGGTGATCGAAATCGTCGCTTCAGGCGTCCCGGCCGGTCTCGGCGAGCCGATCTATGACAAGCTCGATGGCGATCTTGCCCGCGGGTTGATGACAATAAATGCGGTCAAAGGCGTCGAGATCGGCGCCGGGTTTGGCGCGGCGGCACTGCGCGGCGAGGACAACGCCGACGAAATGCGGATGGCTGAGGGACAGGTCGCCTTCCTGTCGAACAACGCCGGCGGCATCCTCGGCGGGATCTCGACCGGGCAGGACATCGTCGTCCGTTTTGCGGTCAAGCCGACCAGTTCGATCCTGACGCCGATGCGCACCGTCGACACCGATGGCAACGAGGTCGAGATCGCGACCCATGGCCGCCACGATCCCTGCGTCGGCATCCGCGCGGTGCCGGTCGGCGAGGCAATGGTCGCCTGCGTGCTGGCCGATCATCTGCTGCGCCATCGCGCCATCGGCGGTGAACTCTGAGCAATGCGCCGCTTTCTGGTCGGCTTTCTTGCAACGCTCGGGTTTCTAGCCCTTCTCGGTATAGTCGCCATCGCTGTCGTTGTCGCCCGGCTGGAGCCGGGTAAGCCACAGCTTCCCGAGCGGATCATTTTGTCCGCCGACCTGACCCGCGGTCTCGCCGAAGGCCCTCCGCAAGAAGGCTGGCGGCGGCTGATCCTGGGCGAAAAGCCGAGATTGCGCGATTTCCTCGACGCGCTGGAAGCGGGCGGAACCGATTCCCGCGTCAAGGGCATCCTCGCTCGCCTTGGCGATGACCAAATCCCGCTTGCCGACGCGCAGCAGGTGCGCGACGCCATCGCCGCCTTCCGGGCCAAGGGCAAGTTCGCCATCGCCTTTGCCGACAGTTTTGGCGAGTTCGGCGCCGGAACCCGTCCCTATTATTTGGCAACCGCCTTTGACGAGATCTGGTTGCAGCCGATGGGCAGCCTCGGCCTGACGGGGCTCTATTCCGAGGCCACCTTTTTCAAAGGCACGCTCGACAAAATCGGTGTCGCACCCGAATTCGACCACCGTGGCAAGTACAAATCCGCTGCGAACATCCTGACCGAAACCAAGATGACCCCGCCGCAGCGCGAAGAGGTCGAAGACTTGCTCAGCTCAGTTGCAGGGCAGGTCGTAAGCGGGATCGCCCAGGCTCGGAAATTGTCGCCGGCGGCAGTTCGTAGCGCAATCGACCATGCGCCGCTGCTCGCCAGCGAAGCTTTGCAGACGAAACTCGTCGACCGTCTCGGCTATCGTGACGACGCGATCAGCGCAGCCCACAAACGCGCCGGCTCGCGTGCCGAAATCACCGGGCTGTCAGCCTATCTCGACGGCGCCGGTCGGCCATATCGCAAGGGCGAACGAATTGCGCTGATCTATGGATCAGGGCTGATCGTTCGCGGCGGCACCGCGAGCAGCCCTTTGACCCGATCTGACGAAATGGCCGCCAATGACATAACGCGGGCATTTCGCGCCGCGGTGCGCGACCCAAAGGTGCGCGCGATACTGTTCCGCATCGACAGCCCGGGCGGCTCGGTCGTCGCGTCGGAGACGATCTGGCACGATGTCGTCTTCGCCCGCGAGCGCGGCAAGCCGGTCATCGTATCGATGGGAAACGTCGCAGGCTCGGGCGGATATTATGTCGCCGCACCCGCCGATAAAATCGTTGCCGAACCGGCGACGTTGACCGGGTCGATCGGCGTGCTCGCCGGCAAACTCGTCGTCGCAGATTTGTTAAAAAAGATCGGCGTCTCGACCGATGCCGCTCAGTTTGGCGCCAACGCTGCAATGTTGAGCGCCACCTCGGAATTTTCGCCGGTGGCCCGCGCGCGTCTGCAGGCGTTGCTCGATGCGACCTATAAAGGGTTTAAGGATCACGTCGCGTCCGGCCGCCACATGACCCCCGATGCGGTCGAAGCGGTTGCGCAGGGCCGTGTCTGGTCGGGCGAAGAAGCCAAGAAAAACGGGCTGGTCGATGCGTTGGGCGGCTACGAAGTCGCGCTCCGCCTTGCCAAACAGGCCGCGAATATCTCGGCGGATTCACCGATCCAGATGACCGTCTTTCCCCGCGAACAGAGCCTGGCCGACTATCTTTACGAGCGCCTGACGGGCAAGGAACGCGAGGACGACGACATCGGGGTGACGGCGCTCGGCCAAATCATTGAAGCAGCCCAGCCACTGCTGGAGCGCATCCAAGCCGTGCTGGTTGATCCAGGCATCCTGATCATGCCGCCTATAAGCCAGCCCCGGTAGGCCACCCCCGAGAAGCTTGGCGCCGCCCGACCCCGCATCCCCCGCTTCTGCTCCACAACTCCCGCCCATCTCCCTTTTTGGGAACAGAACCGCGTGAGCGGCGGTTAGCAAATTGGCCGACGGTGTCGAATTCTCCTTTCGTCGCCAAACGCTTTCCGGATTTCGGGGTGGGCGGAGCACGGCGATATGCTTGGGACAGCAATCCTTCGTCTTGTCGATTTCTGCGCGCGGCGGTCTTTGTGGGTCCTATTTGCAGCAGCAATCCTTACGGGGTCTTGCGCCGTCTATACCGTAAAGCATTTTGCCGTCAATACCGACACGACCGCGCTATTTCCGCCGAACCTGCCCTGGGCTCAGCGCGCGTTCCAATATATGCGAGCCTTTCCCGAGCCGGGCATCATTGTCGTCGTCGAAGCATCGACACCCGAGAACGTCGAACAAGCCGCCTCCAAGCTTGCCGCTGCGTTGGCCAAACGTAAGGACTTGATCCGTTCGGTCCGGGAGCCGCAGGGCGGCGCCTTTCTTAAAACACAACGGGTTGCTCTACCTGCCGACTGGGCAGGTGGAACAGCTGACCCAAGGTCTCACCAAAGGCAGCCCGCTGATCGCCACCCTCGCCGCGGACCCTAGCCTGCATGGTTCGCTCGAAGCCCTATCAAACGGCTTGGCTGGAGTAAGAGCCGGCTACTTGCCGCTCGATGCAATGACGCGACCGATGGAGATGGCCTCCGATACGGCGCAAGCAGCGCTCGCCGGCCGGCCGGCCCACTTTTCCTGGCAAGCGCTGGCGAGTGGTCATCCCGTAGACCCCGGCCAGCTGCGTCGCTTTATCGAAGTCGACCCGGTGCTCGACTATCACGCCCTCGAACCCGGCCGCGCCGCGAGCAATGCAATTGAACAAACGGCGCGCGAACTAAAGCTTGGTCCCGAATTTCAGGCAAGCATCCGGCTGACGGGGTTGGTGCCGATCAATGATGACGGGTTTGCGACGCTGACCAAGAATGCCGGGCTCAACGCTGCGATATCACTTGCCGCGGTGGGGCTGATCCTGTGGCTGGCGCTGCGTTGGGGCCGGCTCATCTTTGCGGTGGTGCTGACGATCTCGGCCGGGCTCGCAGCCTCCGTCGCGTTCGGCCTGTTTCTGGTCGGCGCGCTCAATCTGATCTCGGTCGCATTCCTGGTGCTGTTTATCGGTCTTGGCATCGATTTCGGCATCCAGTTCGGCGTGCGCTATCGGGCCGAACGGTACGAGTTCGGCAATCTGCGTTCAGCCCTGCGCAGTGCGGCGCGCAAGGCAGGTCCGCCATTGGCGCTCGCCGCCGCGGCGACGGCGGTCGGTTTCGGGTCCTTTGTTCCGACCGATTATCGCGGACTTTCCGAGCTCGGCGAGATCGCCGGGGCGGGGATGGTCATCGCTTTCCTAAGCAGCATCACGTTGTTGCCGGCCTTGTTGGCAATGCTCAAGCCGCCACTCGAGCGCGCTCCGATGGGGTTTGCGGCATTGGCGCCGGTGGATCGTTTCCTCGGACGGCATCGGATGGCGATTGTTGTCGTCACCATTGGCGCAATCGCCGCCGCCTCCCCGCTCCTTATGTTCCTGCGGTTTGATTTCAACCCGCTTCACCTGCGCGACGCCAAAGCGCCATCGGTCGCGACCTTTCTCGAGCTGCGCAAAGATCCCCAGATCGGCGCAAACGCGATCGAAGTGATGACCCCGAACCTTGCGGCGGCTGACGCGCTGGCGCAGCGACTGTCGGTTTTGCCGCAAGTGGCGAAAGCATCGACCCTCGATCGCCTCATCCCAGCCGATCAAGACCGCAAGCTCGAGCTGATCCGTAAAGCAGCCGCGGCGATCGAGCCCTCGCTGAACCCGCAATCGGTCGAGCCGCCGCCGAGTGACCGGCAGACCATCGAGGCGTTGAACGCGACCGCAGCATCGCTGTCGCAAATTGCCGCGAACAAAGGCGGCCCGGGAGCCGAAGCAGCAAGACGGCTTTCTGGACTGTTGGTCCAACTGGCGCAGGCCCAACCCGATATCCGTCAGCGGGTCGAGACCGCCATTGGCGAACCGTTGAAGGTTTCGCTCGACGATTTGCGGCAGGCCCTGCAACCCCAACGCATTACTCGCGAGACAATTCCGGCCGAGCTCAAGCGGCAGTGGCTAACCCCGGACGGCAGCGCGCGAGTTCAGGTGCTGCCAAAGGGCGATCCCGACAATACCGCGGTGCTGCGCCAATTCGTGACCGCGGTCTTGGCGGTAGCGCCGAACGCGACCGGACCCGCCGTGCTGCTCTACGAGGCCGGGAAAACGGTGGTGCGCGCCTTTGTCGAGGCCGGAGCCTTTGCGATTGCCGCGATCGTGCTGTTGCTGGCGATAACCCTGCGCCGGGTCCGGGATGTGCTGTTGACCCTGATCCCATTGCTGGTCGCCGGCATCGTGACGTTGGAATTGGCCGTCGCACTCGGCATCCGGCTCAACTTTGCCAATATCATCGCTCTGCCTTTGCTGCTCGGGGTCGGCGTCGCCTTCAAGATCTATTACATGCTCGCTTGGCGCAGCGGCCGGACGGCGCTGGTGCAATCGACCCTAACCCGGGCCGTGATTTTCAGCGCGATGACAACGGCAACCGCCTTTGGCAGCCTGTGGATGTCCGCCGATCCCGGCACGTCGAGCATGGGCGAGCTGATGGCGCTGGCGCTTCTTTCGACAATGGCGGCGGCGGTGCTGTTCCAGCCGGCGCTGATGGGGCCGCCGCGCAAGGTAGAGCCCGACTGGGATGGCAGCCGGCAGCCGCAGCGTCGAGCCGGCGATCGCGGTGCGGCGCGTGGCGCGGCCGGTCGAACCTGGTTCGGGCGTCGCGTCGACTCGCCGGGTCGAGGAGCCCGCCGAACACGAATTCGAGAAATGAGCGGACCTGCCATTTCTCGCCCGCGGCCGGGGCGAACCAGCATCGCGCTCGACAATTTGCGGGCCTACGTCATCCTGCTGGTGCTGGCGTTCCACTCGTCGCTCGCCTACCTCGCCTTTTTGCCGGCACAGCCTTTTGCTTTCAACAGCCCGCCCTTTCAATGGCGGGCGTTCCCGATTATCGACATTCACCGGTCCATCGGGCTCGAACTGTTCTGCGCGTGGCAGGACGTCTTTCTGATGACCCTGTTCTTTTTCTTGTCCGGGCTGTTTGTCTGGCCAAGCCTCAAGCGCAAGGGCATTCCGGCCTTCGTCGCAGACCGCATCAAAAGGCTGGGGATCCCGTTCGCTCTGGTCGTCGCATTACTGATGCCGGTCGCGTTGTATCCGGTCTACCTTCAGACCGCGACCGAACCCGGGATCGCCGCCTATGTCAGACATTTTCTCGCCCTGCCATGGTGGCCGTGCGGCCCGATGTGGTTTTTGTGGCTGCTGCTGTCGGCTGATCTGATTGCCGCCGGCCTGCACAAGATTTCTCCCGATTGGGGAGAACGGCTGGCGCGGTTCTCCAGCCTCGCCGGCACGCGGCCGGTCCGCTATTTTGCCTGGCTATTGGCCGCCTCCGCTTTGGCCTATATCCCGCTGGCATTGGTGTTTACACCCGAGGCTTGGGCCCAATTTGGCCCGTTCGCATTTCAGCTGAGCCGCCCGGCTCACTATGCCGTCTATTTTTTCGCCGGCGCCGGGTTAGGCGCCTACGGCATCGATCGCGGCCTGCTCGCATCGGACGGATCGCTGATCAAACACTGGCGGCTGTGGCTTGGCTTGGCGCTCGCGTCGTTTGCACTGTGGCTGTCATTGACGGCACTAACAATCAGGGTGCAGGGCCAAACTCCATTGGCTCTTCAGATCGTAGACGATTTGAGCTTCGTGATCGCGTCTCTGTGCAACTGCTTTGGCGTGCTGGCATTGGCGCTGCGCTTTGCGGCGAGCCGGCGGGTATGGCTCGACAACCTCAAGCAAAATGCCTTCGGTATGTACCTGGTGCATTACCTGTTCGTGGTTTGGCTGCAATACGCGCTGTTACCGGTCGGCGATGCCCGGGATCGTCAAGGCCGGCGTCGTTTTCGCGGGTACGCTCTTGTTGAGCTGGACGACAACCGCCGCCTTTCGGCGTCTGCCGTCGCTCACGGGGATTGTTACCGGAGGCCGCGGGATCGCCGCGAAGCCGTCGTGACCGTCATCTGCTCCGTGACAAAGCCGCCAATACGCGCGATCGCCCGCCGCGCTTCGGGCATTACCGAGGCGAACAGATGCCATACATGCGGCATCCGCGGCCAAACTTCGAGCACGACCTCGCAGCCGGCGGCTCGCATGCAATCCGCCATGCGCGTGGCGTCGTCGCGCAGCACCTCATCGCTGCCGACCTGGATCAAGGCAGGCGGCAGGCCGCGCGGATCGCCATAGAGCGGCGAGGCGTAGGGGTGACGCGGGTCGACGCCCGCGAGATAACACTCGGCGATCGGCGCAATGCCGTTGGCATCCAAAAAAGGGTCGGCAACCGCGTTGCGCCTTAGCGAGGCGCCGGTCAATGCCAGATCGGTCCAGGGTGATAAGGCCACGACAGCGGCGGGCAGCGGCAATCGGCCTTCGTCGCGGCATCGCAACAGCAAGGCGAGTGCAAGACCACCCCCCGCCGAGTCGCCGATAACTGCGATCTGCCGCGGATCGGCGCCACTCGCCAGTAGCCATCCATAGGTTGCCAGCGCGTCGTCGAGCGCCGCCGGAAACGGATGCTCCGGGGCCAACCGATAATCGACCGCCAGCAGGCGCGCTCCAACCGCCCGCGCCAGCCGCCACGTCAGATGACGATAGAGCGACGGCGAGCCGACCACGTAACCGCCACCATGCAGGTAAAGAACGTAGCGGTGATATTGAGAAGCCGGTGTGACCACCCATTCCGCATCGACGCCGCCGGCATCGACCTCGATCCGCTTTATGCTGGGTGGCGGATTGGGAACCCATCGTTCGGCGGCGGCGGCCCGGTTGCGGCGTTCCTCGAGACTGGCGTCGGCGCCCGGCTTGCCCTTCAGCAGGCAACGTGTCCCCAGCCGCAAAATCTCCGCACGCAGGCTCATTTGTGTTCAGCCCGCCGGGGAAGGGCGCATCTCGCCCGCTACTCTGACCCGTACGCGAAGCGCATTGCCCGGCAGATAGGCAAGCGGCATATCCTCGACATCGACGGTTTCGAGGCTGGCGCGATCGGCCCCGGCAGCAACGGCGCGGTCACGCGCTTGCTCCTCGGCGGCGGCGATCGCCGCAACCCGGTCGAGATCGCGGTAAATCTGGTCGGTCTCGCCGCTGATCTGGGCGATCGCGGCGCCAACCGCGTTGGCGTACTCGCCATAAGGCACCCGGATCACCCGTGAAACCCCGGCCAACTGCTCGGGCACCAGAAAAGCGCCACCGCCGACCGCGATCAGCGGCACATCGCCGGCTTCGGTCTTCATTCGGTCGACAGCATCCTCGATGCGGTCGCGCGCCAGCGCCAGCACAGCTTGCGCTAGGTCGGGCGACAGGTGCGCGACGCGTCGCCGCTCGCCGATATCAGCGACGCCGGCCGCCACCGCAGCGTCGGTCGCGGTCAATGTATCGCCGCCAAAAACCAGCGCCTCCGATGTCAGCCGATAACCCACACTCTGCGGCCCGATCGTCAGCGGATCACGCCCGACCACACTGCCGCCGCCGAGACCGATCGACAGCAGGTCCGGCATGCGAAACAAGGTGCGCACCCCGCCGATCTCGACGACCGAATTCGCCTCGCGAGGAAATCCGCGGCGCAACTGGCCGACATCGGTCGAAGTTCCGCCGACATCGACGACCATCGCCTCGGCCAGCCCCGAGAGAAACGCGGCGCCGCGCATCGAGTTGGTCGGACCCGACGCAAAGGTCATGACCGGGAGCGCCGTCGCCGCGGCGGCCTCCATCACAGTACCGTCGTTTTGCGTCAGATAAAGCGGCGCCTCGATCCCGCTCGCCGCGAGCGCCGTCGTAAACCCGGCAACGGTTTTCCGCGCCAACTCGATCAACGCGGCGTTTAACAGCGCAGCATTTTCGCGTTCGAGCAAACCGATGCGGCCGAGATCGCGCGACAGGGTAACGGCGGTATCGGGGCATTCTTCGGCCAGAATTGCGCGCGCCCGCTCCTCGTCCGAGCTGTCGATCGGTGAAAAGATCGCGGCGACCGCAACCGAACCGATGCCGACTCTCTCGGATCCGCCGCGCCGCCCGGCGCATCCCCTTTTCATCGAACGGCACGATCGGGCGGCCGTCATAATCATGCCCGCCTTCGAGCATGAAGACCTCACCGCAAACCAGTTCGGCGAGGTCCGCGGGCCAATCACAAAATGGCGGCAAGGACGCGGCGGCCGGCAATCCGATCCGGATCGCGGCGACCCGCGCCAACCCCTGCCGCTGGACGACCGCGTTGACGAAATGCGTCGTCCCGATCACGACCGCGTCGACGTCATGAGCCGCGACATCGGGGTGCGCGGAGAGCAGGCGCAGCGCCGCAACGATGCCAGAAGTCACATCTTCGGTAGTCGGCGTCTTGACCGCGTGGACGACCGTGCGGTTCGCGAGCAGCACTGCGTCGGTGTTGGTCCCGCCAACATCGATTCCGATCCGCCGCATCTCACTCAGGGCCCGCGCTTGCCATCGTGCCAAGATAGGGACTGTCGCATTTTTGTCATCATCGGCCAGGGTTTCAATGCCCGAAATTCCTGCTCGAACCGGCGGTCGCATATTCGAAAGCTGGAGTACTTGCGGGCTTGGGGCCGTGCTGGTTCCGCATATCGGCCGAGATCGACGCACCAGCTTGAGACCAGGCGTATCGGAAAGTCGCCGTCCTGGCGGTCGTTCTAACACACGGCGATTACATCAATCCGGCCACGATATTAATTGTCAGGGCAAGAACGACGACATTAAAGAGAAAAGCTAACACGCTGTGGGCCAGTGCCACTCGTCGTATCTCGCGATCCTCGATCTCGACATCCGAGACTTGGAAAGTCATACCGATGCAGAAAGCAAAATACATAAAGTCCCAATAATCGGGTAGGCCTTCACCGGGAAAGTGAAGACCGCCGGTGGGTTGGTATTCGACGGTCGGATCGGCATCGCCAAAATAACCGTGAGCGTAATGCAGCGCAAAAATCGTGTTCATAAAGAACCAGGAGAGCAAAATCGTCGCAGCGGCGACCGCGATGTGCGGACCGGGCGATGACGCATTCTTGCTGCCGTGAAGCTCAACAGCGATAGCCAACAACACCGCAATGGCTGCCATCGAGCCGAGGCACAGCACCGTGTACCGGCCTTCGTCTTCCAGCTGTGCGCGCCGTCGCATATCGTCGTGGGTCGCGGTGGCCATCATGATCCAAACTGCCACGAGAAATGCCAGCGCGCCGCCGTCGAAGGCGATCAGAAAGCGTGCGGTAGGTCCGCTCCATCCCGAGAGAAGAAGGTAGAGCAGAACGCCTGTCGCCCCGGCCAGGTATAGGCGAGGATGGCTGCGGATAAGCGTGCGGCGCAAGACGCCGCGGGCCAGGCCGAACCAGAACGACCCGTCCCGACCTTCCGCCGAAACGTCATTTCGAATCATCTTGTGACGCGAATTCTTGGCCATTAGAGCATGATCCTAAGAGTCTGAATCAAAAAGAGGTTTTCGCGGACTGGGTTTTGTGATTCAAGATGCCGGCTGGGGTTGGGGCCAGCATCCGATGGCAAGACCCTATTCACAGGATCTGGGCTACCGCGTCGCGCGGCGTCATCCGCGACGGCAGTGCGCGAGTAGGTTTTTAAACCCCGGGGATCCGGTTACAAGAACTCGCGATGCCTGGTCCTTACTGGTGCTGCGGGTGTTTTATCGCTCGGCAGGCCTGCCGAACGGCTTTTGCGCTATGCTGACCCGGGCGCGCATAGCGGCTAAGCTGATCGACCTCAGTTATGGGGAGGACGCATGAAGCATAGCACCGAGCGGATCCTGACCACCCATGTCGGCAGTCTGCCGCGGCCGCCCGATTTGTTGGAAATGATCCAGGCAAAAGAGCAGGGACGGCCGATCGACGCCGAAGCTTTTGCCGCCCGTGTCAAGAGTGCGGTCGCAGAGGTCGTGCGCAAACAGGCCGAGGCTGGCATCGATATCGTCGCCGACGGCGAGATGGGGCGGTTCGGGTTTATCCCCTATGTCAACGAGCGCCTGACCGGTCTCGAAGCGCGCTCCAATCCGCGGAGCGAGGGCACCTGGGCGCGCTCGCGCGAACATCTGGCGTTCCCCGAATATTACGCCTGGGCGGCGCAGATGCCGGGCGCCGCCGGTGGCGCCTCGCGCACCCAATGGGTGTGCACCGGTCCGATCGCCTACAAAGGGCAGGAGGCGCTAAAGCGCGACATCGACAATTTAAAGGCCGCGCTGGCGCAAGTTCGCCATGAAGAAGCGTTCATGCCGGCGGTTTCGCCGGCCCAGCTCGCCGGCTGGAACAAGAATGAATATTACAAGACCGAAGAGGAGTTCCGGATCGCGATTGCCGATGCACTGCGTGAAGAATACAAGGCGATCGTCGATGCCGGTCTCGTATTGCAGATCGATGACCCGCAGCTGGCGAGCCATTACACGACGCACCCAGAACTCGATATTGCCCAATGCCGCAATGTGGCGAGCGCCACGGTCGAGCTGTTGAACCACGCGCTTGCCGGCATCCCGGCCGAGCGGGTGCGCTATCACACCTGCTATGGCATCAATATGGGACCGCGGGTGCACGACCTCGAACTGAAGCATATCATCGATATCATGCTGCGCATCAATGCTGGCGCCTTTTCGTTCGAGGCCGGCAACCCGCGTCACGAGCACGAGTGGAAGGTCTGGGAAACCGCGAAATTGCCGCAGGGCAAAGTGCTGATCCCGGGTGTCGTCACGCACGGGTCCAATTTTGTCGAGCATCCCGAGGCGGTCGCCCAGCGCATCGGCCGGTTCGCCGAGGCCGTCGGGCGCGAAAATGTGATTGCCGGAGCGGATTGCGGGTTCGCCAGCTTTTCGACAACCTGCGAGGTGCACCCCACGGTGGTATGGGCCAAGCTCGCGGCCCTCGGCGAAGGAGCGCGACTGGCAAGCCGCGAATTGTGGCGCCGCGCCTAGGCGGGCTGAGGTTTAGTGCGCATCCGTGAACCCTGAAGCTTCGGCGCCTGGCGACGAGACGACGCAGCGCCTACGCGCGTTTGTCAGCCGGTACATAGGCGGGCAATATACATCAGCTCGAGATCAAGTCCCCCGATCGGTCTCCGGTTCCCGCTGCCCTACAACCCCGTCGCAACGCCTCACGGGAATGCCCAAAGCTGGTCTTAGGCTTTCTTCGGCGACCACCCGTACGCCTTGGCGCAGGCGCCACCCATCAGCATGGCCCGCTCGCTGTCGCTCAGGCGATTTGTCGTAAGGAAAGGTTCGACGGCTTGCTCGTAGTTGACGACGGCAAACGCGCGCGTCCAGTCAGTGCCCCACAAGCAGCGCTCGAACCCCCAGGCGTCGAATATGCGGGTCAGCGGGTCCCAAATGTCCGGGAACGGATACGGCTCCTTCGACAATGTGCAGGCGCCGGTGATCTTGATCACCGCATTCTTTCGCTTGGCAAGTTCCAGCACCTTCGGCAGGTCAGCCCAAGGCTGCGAGGGCGCCGGCGGCTTGCTCGGCTGCTGAATGCCCATATGGTCGATGATGAACCGCGCGTCCGGATGGCGGTCGATCAGCGCCGTGCCCGCGTCGACATTGCCCCAGAACAGGACGTTGACCGGGAAGTCGTTTTTGACGGCCGCGCGGAGGATGCGGTCGAAGCCCGGATCGTCCGGCGCGCGCTTCGACTCTTTCGTCATGATGATGCGGATGCCGACCGTGCCCGGCGTCTTCTTCCAGTCGGCAATCACATCGGCCACTGCCGGGTCGTCCGGGTTCACCGGCTTGACAAGCGCGAACTTGTCGGGGTGGGCACGTTGCACCGAGACCGCATAACTGGCGTCGTACTGGTACATCGAGAATGGCGAGATGTAGATCGCGCCATCGACGCCGACTTTGTCCATCGCCGCCACCATCTCATCGCCGGTCACGTGAGCGGGCCAGTTTGGAACATTGTGCCAGGGTCGCTCAGGCGTGTTCGCGGCATAGGCGTGGACCTGGGCGTCGATGACCACTGGCGGCCGCGCAGCGGCATGCCCTTCGCGCATCAGCGCCGGTCCAGCTGCGGTGAGCGCCGCCGCGACCTGCAGCAGGTTACGCCGGCCGATAAGCCTGCGTTCTGATGCTGAATAATTTGACATTTCCCCCCTCCATGTCGTTTTGGGATTCACCCGCTTCAATCGTCTCCCTCGAGACTGGTCAAGGGAACCGCACCTCGGCAAGCTTATCAGGATTTTCACCGGAGCGGCCAACGGCCGCCTTATCCGACAAGCTATCGACCGGTTTTGATGACCGGTTCTCCCTTCGTCGCCAAAAACCCGCTCAACAAAGAGTGCCCGCGCCACCTTACCGCCGATTCGGCGATTGGCGAGCGCGAAGAAGCGCCCTTTTTCGGCCTTGCCAGTCGCCAGCCGATGAGTCTCAAGAAAGTGGGAAGCAGAGGCTGCGACCATTTTGACGGTCAACCGCCGATCGACGGGATTGGTATCTTGGCGTCTAAAAGTGCTCTGTGCTGGGCAGCGCGTCTCGGAACCCGTTATCGCGCTCGAAGAAACGCTAGGTTGCCGGGACAAGCCCGATCACACCGGTATAGCGGAAGGATTTCAGAATGGCCGTGCGCACCGGCAAGGAGTTTCTCGAAGCGCTGAGGGACGATCGGCAGATCTTTATCGATGGCGAGCGCGTCGCCGATGTCACGAAGGACCAGCGGCTCGCCGCGCGCGGCGCGCAGCGTCGCCGAGCTGTATGACATGCAGCACGCCCCCGACCTTGTCGAGCGAATGACCTTCCGGTCGCCATCGAGCGGCGAGCGCGTCGGCCTCTCCTATATCGAGCCGCGTTCGGTCGAGGATCTGATCCACCGCCGCGGCATGGTCAAAACCTGGATGGATGCAACCTGCGGCATGTTTGGCCGCAGCCCCGATTTCCTCAACATCATGCTGACCGGGCTGGCTGCTGCGGCTCCGGAGTTCGGCCGCCGTGACCCGCGATTTGCCGACAATATACGCGCCTATCACGTCTTCGCCCGCGAGCGAGATCTGTGCATGACGCACACGCTGCTCAATCCGCAGGTCGACCGCTCGCGCCCGGTTGAGCGCCAAGAGAAAGACCTCGCCGCCAAGATCATCAAAGAGACCGATTCCGGGATCGTGGTCTCGGGCGCCCGCATGGTCTCGACCCTGTGCGCCTATGCCGACGAGATCCTGGTGATGCCGTCGACCTTTCTCGCCACCAACGCCGAGGCGGCGCCGTACGCGTTCGGGTTCTCGATCCCGGTCGCCAGCCCAGGGCTGCGCTTTATTTGCCGACCCTCGGTCGTGCATCAGAATGCTGCCTCGCCGATGGACTTCCCGCTGTCGTCGCGCCTCGACGAGGGCGACGGGCTCGCCATCTTCGACAACGTGCCGGTGCCATGGGAGCGCGTCTTCATCCACCGCGACCCTGAGATGTGCAACGGCCTCTTTCAGCGTACCCAGGCGATGTCGCAGGTGATGCACCAGACCTCGAGCAAGAACCTGGCAAAGGCCGAGTTCATGATGGCGCTGGGCTTCGCGATCGCACGCTCGACCAATATCGATGCGCATCTGCATGTCCAGGGTATGCTGGCCGAGCTCATTCAGCATGCTGAGTTCGTCCGCTCCTGCATCCGTGCCAGCGAGGCCGACGCCGCGATCAGCCCAGCCTCCGGGCTGATGACCCCGGCCGAGATGCCACTGTGGACGGTGCGAATGATGTTTCCGAAGATGTTCGTCCGCGCCTGCGAAATCATCCAGCTGCTGGGCGCCGGTGGGCTGGTCGCGGTGCCGTCCTATGCCGAGCTGCGTGGCCCTGCCGCGGCCGATGTCGAGAAATATGCGCAGGCGGCCAACGCCGATGCGCCGACCCGGGTCAAGCTTTTTCGCCTCGCGTTTGACGCCGCGGTGTCGTCCTTCTCCGGCCGGCAACAATTATACGAGCGCTATTACTCGGGCGACCCGGTCCGCCTCGCCGGCGCGCTCTACGCGCTTTACGACAAGGACCCACATGTCGCGCGGATCCACGGTATGCTGGACGAGCTTGAGGCTGGCGCAAACGCGGGCATGACCGCGTGAGCAACCGGTCATCGTCGGGGAGTGATCGAGCCGCTGGGATTAACGCATAGCGGGGATTAAGCAACCAAACGTCGTCCCGCTTTTAACAGCGCGGCTTCTACGCTGATTTGGCTGCCATCAGGCAGGCACGGTCAACCGTATCAATCGGGTCGGATCGCTTTCATTCTCGATACCCCGCACCGCCGCGATCAGGGCGGCAGCGTCGACGAACGGGGCGCCGTAGCTAGCCAGTTCGCGCACCTTGGTGTCGAGCTCGGCGTCGCTCATCGGCCGGCCCGGCGTGCCGCGGCCGTGTCGGATATGCTCTCGTGCACCGTTCCGTGGGCGAGGTGCAGTATCACGGTCGCCGACTCGACCGGCGCCATCGGGTCCTCCTCGAAGGCAACCTTTGCGCGCAGCGCGCGCACCGCCGTGTCGACGACGCAATCGTCCTCGTATTGCGCGAGCCCGGCGGCGCCAAAGAGCAACGCTACCGCGACGCTGTGCTGCAGGCTGACCCTGGCGTCGCGCCCGGTCTCGACATTCGGCCGGTCGGTGCGCTCGCGCATCAACGGGTGGCCGCACACGATGACCCGGTCAATTGCTTCCGCCGCCGGCGCGTGGCGGGCGCGTAGTTCGAGACAGGCGTCGATAACCGGGAACAGCACGACCCCGCACGGATAGGGTTTGTACGCGTTGTCCAGCATCTCCCAGCGTTCGCCGATCCCGTCGACTATACGTGCGAGATCGACCGAGTCGCTCGTCACCGCCGCGAACCCATAACGCCCTTCGATCGGCTGCTCGGGTCCGGTAAATCCGCCCTCGGCGAACAGCGCCGCGGTCAACCCGTTCTTCGCGGCGTTGCCGACCCCGAGGCTTTTCGCCATGCTGCCAAGGCTTTCGACGAGGCTCGCGGATTGCGTTGCGGCATGGCCGAGCGCCCAGGCCGTGCGCCGCGCGTCGAGCCCGATCAGGCGGGCGCAGGCGGCCGCCGCGCCGAAAATTCCACAGGTCGCGGTAATATGCCAACCGCGTCGGTAATGCGTTGGCATCACGCCGAGCCCGACGCGGCACGAGATCTCGACGCCGACAATAAACGCCCGCAGCAGTTCGCGGCCGGACACCGGACGCAGCTCGGCCAATGCGAACAGGCCGGGTGCGACCGGTGCCGCCGGGTGCATGACCGTTCCGAGATGGGTGTCGTCGTATTCGAGGACATTGGCGCTGACCGCGTTCAAAAAAGCGGCATTAAGGGCGTCGGGCCGCTCGCCGCGCCCGATCACGATCGCCTGCGGCGACCCGAAGAACGGCGTCAGCACCTTGACCGCGGTGTCCATTGCCTCGTCCCGCGCGCCGCCAAGCGCACATCCGACAAAGTTCAGCAATCCACGTACGCCCTCGTGCCGCACCTCTGCTGGGATGGCCTCCCATTGCGAGCCGGCCACGAATTGCGCCAGCCGGTTCGTGACATGCGATTGATCGCCAGTCATTGGCGTCCCCTCAGATTGCCAGATAGCCACCGTCGACTGTTACAGTGCTGCCCGTTACCCAGCGCGACTCGTCGGAGGCAAGAAACAGCACCGCCCCGACGAGATCGTCGGGCTCGCCGAGCCGGCCGAGCGGAATTATTGCCTCTGTCGCATGTCGCACTTCAGGGTCGGTATAGCTCGCGCGCGTAAGCCCGGTCAGCGTCGGGCCGGGCGCGATCGCGTTGACGCGGATGCCGTGCACCGCCAGATCGACTGCCATCGCATGCGTCAGCGAGCGACCGCCGCCCTTTGAGGCGACATAAGCGGCGCGTTCGGGTCGCGCCACCTCGGCAAGTTGCGAGGTTACGTTGATGATGCTGCCGCCCCGTTGCTTGACCATTTGCCGCGCCGCCGCCTGCCCGACGTGAAACATCCCGGTCAGGTTGACTGCGATGATGCGGTCCCAGGTCTCGGCGTCGATATCCAGGAAATTCAGCCGGTGACTAATCCCGGCCGATTCGAGCACGATATCGAGCCGGCCGAATTCTCGGACAACAGCGGCAACGGCCGCATCGACCGCGACACGGTCACGTACGTCGAGAGCCGACGCGGCTGTTCGCCCTCCGGCAACTCGAATCCGAGCAGCGGTAGCCGCGGCCGCCGCGCCGTCGCGGTCGGCGCAGAACACCGCTGCACCTTCGCGTGCCAGCGCCTCGGCCCCAGCGCCTCCGATCCCGCCTCCCGCCCCCACAACCAGCGCCACTTTGCCCGCAACCCGCTCCATGCCGCCCACCTGTTACATCGCCCGCGCGTTTCTACCATGAAGCCTCAAAGCTAGCGCGAACTAGACGCGGTCCTTGGTCGCTCATGGCAGTCACGGTGAGCGCGACCGACGTTCAGGCCGACGGCGCGGTTGCGAGTTCGCGATGCTCGTGCAACCGTGGCGGCCCGTGCGCTTGGCGCTCTCGTGCACGCTCCCGCGTGCAAATTGCTCCCGGTTCGATCCTGCCTCGCGAGTCATAGCAATGAAACCCGCGCCCTTTGATTACCAGGCTCCCGGCACCCTTAACGAAGCGATCGATCTGCTCGCATCGAACCCCGAGGCGTTTGTCATCGCTGGGGGCCAAAGCCTGATGCCGCTTCTTGCCTTCCGGTTGGCGACCCCGAGCCTGCTGGTCGATCTGCGGCGGCTGTCCGGGCTCGGTAATATTGCCGTTGGCGATGACGGCTTTCGGCTCGGCGCGCTGGTACGCTGGCGCGACATCGAAGACAACGAGCGATTGGCGGCGGCGCATCCGCTGTTGCACGCGGCTGTCGCGCATGTCGCGCATTACCAGATCCGCAACCGTGGCACGGTCGGGGGCAGTCTTGCCCATGCCGACCCGGCGGCCGAATTACCCGGCGTCGCGGTAACCTGCGGGGGTGAAATTACCCTCTCCGGCCCCGCCGGATCGCGCACAGTATGCGCCGACGATTTTTTCACCGGACCGCTGTCAACGCTGCGCCAGCCAGACGAGATCATCACCGAGCTGCATCTGCCGAAATGGCCGAGCGGCCGGCGCTGGGCCTTTCGAAAATACGCCCGGCGTCAGGGCGATTTCGCACTCGCCGGCGTCCTTCTGTTTTATGACGAGGACCGGCAAGGAGCGCTGAGCAATGCGCATGTCGGCGTGATCGGCGCGTGCGCCCGCCCGCATCGGCTAACCGGGGTGGAAACGCTGCTGAACGGCCACGCCATCGACGACGGTCTGATCCGCCAGGCGGCGGCAACGGCCGCAGAAGAGATTGACCCGCCGGACGATTTGCACGCCGATGCCGCCTACCGTCGCGGTCTCGTGGCGACGCTCATTGAGCGCGGCTTGCGGGCTGCGGCTCGCCAAGGGAGTGCGTGATGCGGGTAAGTTTCCGGATCAATGGTGATCCCGTCGTGGTCGATGTCGAGCCACGCCTGCACCTCGCCGATTGCCTGCGCGACGTGCTGCGCCTGACCGGAACCCATCTCGGCTGCGAGCATGGCGCCTGCGGGGCGTGCACGGTCATCGTCGACGGCGCCGCGGTTCGCGCCTGTCTGATGCTGACAGTGCAGGCTGAAGGTGCCAGCGTCGTCACCGTCGAGGGCCTGTCGAGCGACGAAGCCCTGAGCCCGCTGCAGACCGCCTTCCGCAAGCACCACGCCTTGCAATGCGGCTTCTGCACCCCGGGGATGTTGACGACGGCGCACGCGCTACTGAGTGAGGAGCCCAATGCGGACGCCGATCGCATCCGCTCGGCCTTGTCTGGCAATTTATGTCGCTGCACCGGCTATATCCCGATCGTCGAAGCGGTGCTCGAAGCGCGCGCCGCCTATCGGAAAGCTGATCGGCCATGATCGGGACGAACCGCTATATCGGCAGCCCGGTCGAGCGGATCGAGGATTTACGCTTTCTGCGCGGCCGCGGCCAATTTGTCGGCGATTTGCACCGCGAGAACATGCTGCATGCGGCCATCCTGCGCAGCCCCGTTGCGCACGGCCGCGTCACTGCCGTCGATGCCAGTGCCGCGCTTGCGATAGCGGGAGTGCGCGCGGTCATCACGGCGAAAGACATTGGGGCCGTGCCGCGGATCCCGCTGCGTCTTTTGCCATTGCCCGGCACCGAGCGGTTCTTGCAGCCAGTGATCGCGGCCGACCGCGTGCGCTATGTCGGCGAGCCGGTTGCCGTCGTACTCGCTGACAGCCCGGCGCTGGCCGAGGACGGAGTCGGCGCGATCACCCTCGATATCGAAGAATTGCCGCCTGTCCCGGATCGGCATCGCTTCCGGGCGGTGCGAAATTCTGTTGTTTGAAGAAGCCGGCACAAACGCCGCGATGGTTTTTACCGGGGTCAAGGGCGACGCCGACGCGGCGTTTCGCGATGCCGACTACGTCCGGCGCGAGCGGTTCGCAGTCCAGCGCCATACGGCACTGCCGATGGAGCCGCGCGGCGTGCTTGCCGAATGGGATATGGCAGAGAGCCGGATGACGGTGCTCGGCGCGGCAAAGGTGCCGTTCTTCAACCGCGATACCCTGGCGGCAATGCTGGACCTGTCGCCGGCCCAGGTCGACCTGATCGAGAACGATGTCGGCGGCGGCTTTGGCGCCCGCGGCGAGTTCTACCCCGAGGACTTCCTGATCCCGTTCGCCGCGCGGCGTGTCGGCCGCCCGGTCCGCTGGCTCGAGGACCGGCGCGAGCATCTGACCGCGATGAACCACGCGCGCGAGGCGGATTGCGAGGTCGAGATTGCCTGCCGCAGCGACGGCACGATCCTCGGCTTGCGCGGCGAGGTGTTTGTCGACCTCGGGGCCTATGTCCGCACCAATGGTTTGATCCAGCCGCGCACCTTGGCGCAGTGCTTGACCGGTCCCTATCGCATACCGAATGTGCGGCTGACCGCGACGGCGCTCGTCACCAACAAGACCCCGTCCGGCACCTATCGTGCGCCCGGCCGCTACGAGGGCTCGTTCTTTTGCGAGCGGCTGATCGAGCTGGCGGCGCGTGACCTCGGGATCGACAGCGCCGAGATGCGGCGGCGTAATCTGATCGGCGCCGGCGAGATGCCGTATCGGCTGCCACGGTTGGAGCCGGGCGGCCCGGCGGTCGATACCGAGTGCGACAGCGGCGACTATCACGAAACCCTCGAACGCTGCCTCGCCGAATTCGGCTGGGAGGAGAAGCGTGCGCTGCAAGGCCGCGAGATCGACGGGCGCTACCACGGCATCGCCGTTGCCTGCTTTATCGAGGGCGGCGGCGCCGGTCCGAAGGAGACCGCACGGCTCGACCTCGAGGCGGATGGTACGGTGTCGGTCTATGTCGGCTCGACTGCGGTCGGGCAGGGCCTCGAAACGGTGATGGCGCAGATCGCGGCGGACACGCTCGGCCTGCCGCTCGGGCAGGTGCGCGTCCTGCACGGCTCGACACCACTGCTCGACGAGGGCTACGGCGCATTCGCGTCGCGTTCGACAGTGCTCGGCGGGTCGGCGGTGTTTGAGGCAGGGAATGCACTGCTCGATAAGATCCGCGCCGCTGCCGGCGCACGGCTAGGCTGTGCCGCCGAACAGGTCGAACTGGCGGATGGATATGCCCGCGCTCCCGACGGGCGCGCGCTCGCGTTTGCCGAGTTGGCGGCGGATGGCCTGCGGGTCACGACGGCGTTTAGCAACGGTAATCGGCTGACCTACACCTACGGATCGGCCGCGGCGCATGTCGCGGTCGACCCGGGGACGGGCGATGTCGAATTACTCGACTGTCTCGTCGTCGAGGATGTCGGCCGCATCGTCAACCCGTTGACATTGCACGGCCAGGCAATCGGCGGCATGGTCCAGGGGCTGGGTGGCGCCTTTCTGGAGCACCTCGTCTATGACGCAAACGGCCAGTTGCTGGCCGGCAATCTCGCCGACTACCTGATCCCGACCGCGACCGATTTTCCGAAGATTCGGGCGATTGCGCTCGAAAACCACCGATCGCCGAGCAACCCGCTCGGGGTCAAGGGCGCCGGCGAGGGCGCAATCATCCCGATCGGCGGCCTAATGGCCAACGCCGTCGCCAATGCTTTAGCCTCGTTCGGCGCGATGCCAAACCAGCTGCCGCTCTCACCCGCCCGAATCTGGCACATGAGTGCGGCCAAACAATGCGAGCCAACACCATGACGCGCTGCTCCTGTTGCGCTCAGCGAGCTGCTGACGATCTCTGGAACGAAGGAGCCTTGCCTCATGCCTGAAGCCTTGCCTGCCCTTAACTTGATCGCCGAGCCGGGGCGTCGGCGCGCCACGCTCGACACCGCGCGCGAGATTGAGCGACGCGGCTTTGCCGGGATCTCGATATCGAGTTCCTTCGGCAACATGGCGCAGAGCGTCGGGCTCGCATTGGCCACCGAGCGCATTCCATTTGCGACCGCGATAGCGCCGATTTATGCGCAATCAATTGATGAGTTCGCCCAAAACTGTGCCTATCTGCACGAGGTTTCGGGTGGACGGTTCCAGTTCGGGATCGGCATCGCCCATGCACCGGCCTATGTCCGCATGGAGGTCAAGCCGGGCAGACCGTTGGGCGACATTCGCGCCTTTGTCGAGAAGTTCAAGTCACACACCGAATACGGTCCTCTGCCGCCGGTGGTTCTCGCCACGTTGCGCAAGCGGATGGTCGCGCTCTCGGCCGAGATCGCCGAAGGTCTCGTCTTTGCCAACGGCAGCCGCGCGCACATGATCGAGTCACTAGGCGCTCTACCGGCGACGAAGCGCAGCGACCCGGATTTCTTTATCGGCAACCGCATTCGCACCTGTGTCTCCGACGACATCAACGAAGCAAAGGCGGTGCTGCGCAAGACAATGGCGCATTATTGGGCAATGCCCAACTACCAAAACTACTGGAAGGAAGCTGGCTACCTCGATGAAATGAATGCAGCGGAAGCGGCGATCGCCGCCGGACGCAGCGATGAGTTGCCGAAATATTTGTCCGATCGCTGGCTCGAGGACTGCACTCTTTACGGTCCGCCAGCCCGGATCCGCCAAGGGGTCGAGGAATGGCGCGACGCCGGCATCACCACGCCTGTCTTGGTGCCGCTTTCGCCCGACGGTAATCAGATGAACGGGCTCAAGGCGGTCTTCGACGCCTTCGAGCGATAGACCCGCCGGGCATAACCAGCGGCGAGCGCTACGGACCCGTCCCTAGACGACAGGCCACTGCAGTCCGCCATGGGCTCAGCCGATCTCACATTTATTCTCGTTGATACGGGCTGAGACGGCTGGAAACAAGGGATTGGCGGAGGGGGCGGGATTCGATTATCTAATACTAGATATTAGAAAATATCACTATTTCTTAGACATAATATGGGTTGTACCCGAATAGATACCCGATCGAGAACCGCGTGTAAAATAGGCTTCCGGCTTCCGTAGGTTAGGCGGGCGGTTCATCGATCCCTCCAATGTTTCCAAACTGCCTTAATCCGACGCTGTACGAATTGGCTCGGACCTCGCTTCGTGTGGCGTGCTGACGACATAGCTCGTGACGACCCGGCGCTGCTGATCCGGATGGAGTACCCGGCGACCGGCTGATCGATGGCTTGCAATTGCCAGAACCTAATCGAAAATTTTCGACAGAGCTTACAGCGTAACCTGTCGAACTGTATCAAAAAACGTGTGAAAGAACAGCAAACATACTTCTGGAGTTGCATGGATTTTTAACAAAATCCGTGGTTTACCGAAAGGTAATGTGGGTAGTATTACGGAACCGTTTCTGGATATGATCATCGAAAAGTTTCGATTACGATCACCGAATGCTTTCGAAAGACTATAATTTGTTGCAGTCAACACTTGACTGCTTCGCGATCACGCGGTTGTATCTTGGCTGCACGAAGTTGGTGAGGCCTGAATGTCCGCTGTACCACCGGCTCGGAATCTCCTGGATAAGGCAGGCGTGCGTGCGAAGACTAAGATGAGCGATGCGACGATCAGTCGACGCGTCGACGACGGAACCTTACCTAAGCCGATCTATCTCAGCCCGCAGATGCCGCGCTGGTGGGAAGATGAAGTTGACGCCGCGCTTGCCCGCTTGCCCCGGCAAAATCCGCGTCCGCCCTTGATCGCGCCCGAATCAAGGAAGCACCGCAGTTCCGACCGACCACACAAAGATTTGCCGAGTGCTGCCCCGGCGGCACAGCCGGCGAAATGCCTCCCGGGGGCTGCTGAGTAAAAATAGTTGATGCTAGCGTAGGTAAAGAAGGCATCCAAAAAAGTGCCCGCCCTGGAGGGACGAGCATCGGAGAACTAGGGCAAGTGAAGCATCCTATTACTCCCGCAAAAATCGGACTAAAGGCAAGCGAAAAACGGCGCTTACGTGACCGGCCGAAGCTGTGCCGCTTCCTCTCCAAGGGCAGGCCTCTCAAACTTGGGAGGGTTTATGGGGGAAGCTAAACGGCAACGAATCCAATTCGCTGATGTCGGACGTGAACACCGGCAAAAACTTTCTGCGCGCCGGCTCGACTATCTCAGCAAGGTCGCCGCTGGGTCCGCGTCGAAGAGATTCCGCCAGGGCCACTCGGCGGGCGCCCAAAGACCGCCTACCACATCAATCCAAAAATCGTGAGATGATCGAAAATCTCCCATGACAGCAGCAAACCCGGAAGGGGCAGGAAGTCTTCCTTGCCGCCATAGTCTGGCCTGGCGCCGTAAGAACCGCCTATGGATGGATGCGAAGAGGCAACATGCCCTCGGCTCATAGAAGGGCATTCCTCGGCACTACGCGCCACCACTCCTCCCGAAGCTGTTATTCGCACGTAAGAAGAAGTGGGGGCGCTCGTCCTGCTTTCTTTGACCAGGCCGTCAGCGCTGTACGACAATCTATGGACGCCTCCCGCCGCAAGGTGATTGTGCTGACAGCGGCGGCATAGGATGCGCAAATCTATCCGGCCTGTCGGTGGAGCGATCACGCCCCTGGCCTTGATGGGAATCCGCTATCTCTGGCCTCATAAGATCATCGGCCTCCAAGGCCTTGTCGTACATCAGGCTGCGAAGAAGCGGCCCGCGCCGTGCTGCCATCAGTCTTCACCTCGCATTCGACCGCGGCTCTTTCAGGATTTCTATCGCAATCCGATTAAGCAGTCGCATATTTCTCCTGACGAGCGAGCACTACCCAAGCTATTCGCGCTGTCTTGTTGGCCAGCGCTATGATCGTCCGGTTGATGCCTCGTCTGGCAACCAATGCTTTCAGCCATTGTGAACGTCGATCCTCGTGGTTCGCCAACCGGCTGACTACGGCGCGGGCGCCATGGATCATTTGGCGCCTGAGATAATGATTAGCTCGCTGGCCGATGCCGCCAAGTCGGGGTTTACCGCCGGTCGTATATTGTCTCGGCACCAAGCCGATCCATGCGGCAAGCTCTCGACCTGATCGAAAGTGACGACCGTCGTCGACGGCTGCGACCAGCGCGGTGGCGATGATCGGGCCGATACCCGGCAAGACCGCTAGCCGGCGGCAGTTGGGGTTCGAGCGGCAGACGGCGACGATACTTCTGTCCAGCTTTCTGAGCCGGCCATCAAAGTCATCGAGTTGGTTCAGCAAGTCGGTGAAGATCTCACGGGCGAGCGCGGACAGTTCGGCCTCTGCTACCGCCAGTGGCGCTTGCGCTTTGAAGCGCCAGGCGCCCTTTGGCAGAACAACACCATATTCGGCGAGCAATCCGCGCGTATGATTGATCAATGCGGTGCGCTGCCTAACCAAGCGCTCGCGCGCACGATGCAGTAATTGAACGTCCTGTTGGCCGGTGCTCTTTACCGGGACGAAGCGCATGTTTGGCCGGATCGCTGCCTCGAAGATCGCCTCTGCGTCTGTGGCATCGTTCTTTGATCCCTTGACAAAGGGTTTTACGAAGCGAGGATTGATCAACCGTACTTTGCAGCCGGCAGCGATAAACAGTCGTCCCCAATAATGCGCACTGGCACAGGCTTCCATTGCAACCGTCGCAGGCGCGAGGTTCTGCACCGCGTCCGCGAGCTTTGTGCGGCTGACCTTCCTCGAGATTATTACGCCGTCTGCATCGATGCCGTATAGGTGGAAGGATCGCTTTCCGAGATCGATGGCCAAGAGTTCCAATGACATTCTTCCCTCCTCTTAGTTGGCAACTTCATCGTCGCCGGAAAGCGGGAGGCGTCCATTCCATAAGATCACGATGCCTGAGCCCGCTCGGCTCGCCCGCGTCGCGTTCAAGACGTCGCGGTTATTGGACTTTGTCGGGCGACGGGAGCTAACGGCGCAGATCGGTCACGAACCGGCACTTTGGCCATTGGTGGTTTTGAAGGAGCTGCTCGACAATGCGCTCGACGCTGCCGAAGAGGCCGAGGTGGCGCCGAAGATCATTATCGCGGTGTCCACCGAATCGGGCAATGCGCGGATCTCGGTCACCGACAACGGCCCCGGCATCGCCGGCAAGACGATCGTCGACACGCTCGACTATGCGACACGAACGAGCTCGCGCGAAGCCTATGTCAGTCCGACCCGTGGTGCCCAAGGGAACGCGTTAAAGACCATCATTGCGATGGGCTACGCGCTCTCCGGCGAGTGCGGCGAAACCCGGATCGAAAGCCGCGGCATCCTCCATCGCGTCATCTTTCGCACTGACCGGGTGCGGCAGGAACCGAGGATCGAACATCATCAGGAGGCGGCTACCGAAGTTGGAAAAAACGGTACCTCGGTCACCGTCTGTTGGCCGGATTCAGCTTGCTCATGCCTGGAAGCGGCGATGGACGGTTTTTTACAAATCGCCGCCGGTTACGTCGTGCTCAATCCGCATCTGAGCTTCCAGGCCTACTGGAATGACGAGTCGTACATCGATCTGCCGTCGACGAATGATGGCTGGCAGAAGTGGCGCGCCTGCGACCCGATCAGTGCCCATTGGTATGATGCGGCGCGTCTCGCGCGCCATGCTGCAGCACTTGTCGCCTACGATCAGGATCGTGGGCAGGGCCGCACGGTGCGCGACTTCATTGCGGAGTTTCGTGGGCTCAGCGGCAGCGCGAAGCAAAAGCGGGTGCTTGAGGAAACCCGGCTGACACGGCAGCCGCTCGCCGCTCTTTTCAACGACGATGATGGCAGCGCTCAAGAAAACGGCATCGTGAGACGGCTGCTGCGCGCGATGCAGCAGCATACGCGCCCGGTAAAGCCGCGTGATCTCGGCACTATCGGTAGCGCACATCTATTGGAATTCTGCATGGCTGACGGCGCCGCCGCCGCCTTCCGTTATCGCATGATCGCGGGGGAGACGCTCGATGGGATCCCGTTTGTCGTCGAGGCCGCCTTTGCTGCCGCTCCGGATAGCGATCAGGCGCGGCGCCTCGTGCTAGGGATCAATTTCGCTGCGGCGTTGGGCAATCCGTTTCGCACTGTCGGCGTTGGCAGCTATGATGGGCTGGAAACCTGGCTCGCTGATCAGCGCTGCGGCCGAGACGAGCCGGTTGTCCTCATTTTGCATCTCGCCCAAGCACGGATCGAATATCAGGATCGCGGCAAGAGTGTGGTCGTGCTCGATAAGACCGTGGCTGCCGCCATCGGGGCCGCGCTTGAAACGGTCACCGGGGCGTGGGCGAAGCAGCGTAAGGCTGAAGAACGCGATCGTAACCGCCGCCTGCGGCGCCGCGCGGCGCTGCTCGACGAGCCTAGGCGTGTTTCGATCAAAGAGGCCGCGTGGCTGGTCATGCACGAGGCTTACCTGAAGGCCAGCGACGGCGGCGCGCTGCCGGCCAAGCCGCGGCAGATCATGTATGCCGCGCGCCCGTCGATCCTCGAGCTAACTGGCAAGGACCGGCTCGCCGATGCCTATTTTACACAGACCCTACTGCCCGATTACATTGAGGAACACCTCGACGAATGCGCCGACTGGGACATTGTTTGGGACGCCCGCGGCTCATTCGGCGAGCCGCACACTGGGACGGAAGTTCCTTTGGGGACGCTGGAGGTGCGGGACTACCTTGGACTGCGCACAGGCTCGGCCCCCCCGCCGGTGACGATTTCAACCGACGGCCGCCATTACACCAATGGCCCCGAATGCCGTTACGACACGATCCTGTTTATTGAGAAGGAAGGGTTCGGGCCGCTGTTCAATGCGGTGCAGCTCGCCCAGCGTTACGACCTCGCAACCATGTCGACAAAGGGCATGTCGGTGACCGCGGCGCGGATGCTGCTCGACCGGCTGGCGACCCGTGGCTTGAAGCGCATCTTAGTTCTGCATGATTTCGACATTAGCGGTTTTTCAATTGTCGGCACATTGGGACGGAGCAGCCGGCGTTACCGATTTGTCAATGGCGTACCTTTGGTCGATCTCGGACTGAGGCTCAACCAGGTCCAGACGTTGGGGCTCGAATCGGAGCCAGTCGCCGTAGACAATGACTGGCGCAAGGTTGCCGCTACCCTGCAAAGCCACGGCGCGAGCGAGTCGGAAATCAACTTCCTGCAGACCCGGCGCGTCGAAATCAATGCGATGACCTCACGCCAGCTCGTCGACTTTATTGAAGGCCAGCTCGAGGAGCATGGTGTCGCGAAGGTGATCCCCGATAACGCCGTGCTAATAAGCCATACTCGTCACCTAATCGAGCAGCGTCTAGCGAGAAAGGCATTTGAGAAGCTGCGGCCGGCCTGCGTCGAGCAGGCGCGCAATGCGGTCCTGCCTAAAGATCTGCGCGAGCAGGTGCGAGCGGAACTGGAGGCGCACCCGGAAGCTGCATGGGATGACGGACTTGCTGCCATCGTCGCCCGCTGGCGTGAAGACGCATAGATTACATATTCTAGAAATCACGAGCCCCGCGATTTTTGCGACTTACGCCGCCTCTCATCTACGATTTGCAGCTGGTGTCGACGCCTGAAGCTCCGCCTGCGCATTTCCGTTTTTGGTCGGGTTATTGTCGCAATTTGGGAAAATGCGGGTATGGACAACAGCGGTGGCCCTGAGCGCGTCAGTTGGGAGATGTATGAAGCAAGGGCGCGGGCGGCCCGGGCGGCATGGATCGCCGTCGAAGACGGCGTTCAAACGGAGCTGCGGCGGCGGGTCATCGCCGTGGCGCTTGAGGGCAAGACCCACGATTTTGATCCTGTCCGTATTGGCCAGCATGCCTTTGTCGATCGCCACGAATTTGACGAAGCGCGCGCTTCGGCCATCGTGAATCAAGCGATGATCGAGGCGCGGCTTGAAGATCACGAGCAACGCATTGAGGTCCTTGAACGCCTCAAAGCCTGGCTTGATCCGCTCCGAATGCAGATCGAGGCGCTGTTCGATATTGCTCGCCGTTGGCCTGGCCGATCGCGCCGCGAGCGGCACAATCTTACGCGCCGGATGCGCACGGAAATCGCCGCGGGCGTTGTGACCCAAGCGGGCATTGCTGTGACCCAAGAGGAATTGCTGAAAACGCCCGGACGCTTCGAGGAGCATTACACCCATGACCGCCGCACGATCCGACGGGCGGCGGGCGATCTTTAATGTGTAATAGTGGAGGACCTTAATATTAAGGTCAAATAATGACAATGTATTTCTTTAGACTATCAAAATATTCCTTGACTTAGACCAGAGGTCTGCGAAATATCGTAATAGAGAGTTGTCAAATGCCTTCGTCCGGCGAGAGTCTGCGCGTAAACGCCGACTCTGCCTGGAAAACAAAAGTTGTTACACCGGATGTGGCAACGCAGCCGATGATTTGCCGCGTTTTTCAGATGGGCACTTTTAGCACGGAGATTACGACAAGGCCATCACGGGACCGCGACAGTCAATGTCATCTCGGCAGGGGCGGCCGATACGCAACGACTTTGGTTTTATCGGCAGCAGCTGTCCGAGCGGATCGAATCGTTAGTGGCGCAGTTGTTGCCGGCCGGTGTGCTGGTCCAGCGCGCCTATTGGCGAGTCGGCTCTCTCGCCGGCGAGGCCGGGCAATCGCTGTGCGTCTATTTGGTCGACGGTCGGCGCGGGCGCTGGCGCGATTTCGCATCCGGCCAATACGGCGATGCGCTTGACCTGGTCGCCGCGGTTTTGTTTTCCGGCGACCTCGGCGAGGCGATCAAATGGGCCCGTGACTGGCTCGGCATCGCTAACGAGATCGATCCCGAGGCCAGGAAGAAACTCGCCGACCATGCTGAGCAGCGCCGCCTCAAGCGTCAGCGTCAGGCCGAGCGCGAGGCTCTGCACAAGCGCCAAGCCGCGCTCAAGATCTGGCTTGGGGGCGCACCGATCGCGCGCGGCGATATTGTCGATCGATACCTGCTCACCCGCGGCATCGATCTGCGCCGCCTCGGCAAGGCGCCGCGGGCGTTGCGCACCCATCCGCTATTGCATCATCCCGAGAGTGGCGATTGGCCGGCGATGGTGGCGGCTGTCTGTGATCCTCTGGGCCGCCACTGTGCGATTCATCGCACCTGGCTGACCAACGGTGCCAATCTCGCCTGCAACGACTACCAGATCGCGACCAAGGCCCCGGTCGGCAATCCGAAAATGACACTCGGCGCCTATGCCGGCGGCTGCATCCGTTTGTCGCGCGGCATTACCGGCAAGCCGTGGGCGGAAATGGTGCCGGGTGAGCCATTGATGATTAGCGAGGGCATCGAAGACTGTTTGAGCGCGATACTTGATGAGCCTCATTACCGGGCAGTCTGTGCGCTCAGCCTGTCATCGATGATGACGCTCGATCTGCCCGAGACGGTCGGGGATGTGGTGCTGCTGCAGCAAGGGGATCCGCCCGGCTCGGCGGCCGACCGCCTGTTACGCAAGGTGATCCGCCGCCTTGAGGAGCTTGGCCACGAGGTCCTCCTATGGAAGCGGAAAAACGACGTCAAGGACTACAACGATTACGCCAGACAGCTGCAGAGCTATGAGGCGCGCCTGCCAAGGGGGGACCAAATCAGTGACCAAGCCTAAAAAGAGGGGTGGCGGTGCACTCATAAACCTCGCGGACTTTGCTGCCGGCAGGCTGAGCCAGGCCAGCGACCGATTTGCCCCGGCGCATGAGGTTCTGCCGCCGCTGCCCGATGATGACTATCAGGACGACCACAGCGGCGATGGTGGTGGTGGCGAAGGCGGTGGTGCGGTTGGCGCAGAACCGCCGCGGCCGATCTGGGCGTCAGATGACGCGATGGCTGCAATCTTGGCCGACCAGCTCTCCCCGGATTGGAGGCATGTGCAGGCGTGGGAGAAATGGTTGCGCTGGGACAGCCAACGCTGGATCGAGGATCGACGAGCACGAAATTATTTGGCTGGCGCGAATGGTGTGCCGCAATGTCGCGGTGCAGACCGATGACACCAAGCCGGCATTGCGCCGGGCGATTTCGTCGGATCGGACCATCAATGCAGTGGCACGCCAGGCGCGCAACGATCCGCGGGTGCGAACCTCAGAAGATGTCTGGGATCGGGATTTGTGTTTGATCAATACCCCTGGCGGCGTTGTCGATCTGCGTAATGGCGCGTTGCTGCCGGGAAATCGCGAATATCTGATGACCGAGCTTGCCGGTGCTGCACCCGAGGGCGATTGTCCGCACTGGAAGCAGTTTCTTGCCGATGTCACTGGCGGCGACCAGGCCTATAGCGATTATTTGCAGCGGTTGGTCGGATACTCACTGACCGGGCTGACCACCGAGGAGATATTTGTCTTTCTGCATGGCCCCTCGAACACCGGAAAATCAAAATTTGTCGAGACGGTGCGTTTGCTGCACGGCACCTATGCCCGCAATGCGCCAATGGATTCCTTTACCGCAACGATGTCGCAACGCCACCCGACCGACCTCGCCGGCTTCGTCGGCAAGCGGCTGGTGACCGCGGCCGAGACCGAGCAGGGGCGGCGTTGGGATCAGCAGCGATTATTGACCTTGACCGGCCGCGATGTGGTCTCGGCGCGGTTTATGCGCTCCGATTTCTTTGACTATTATCCACGCTTTCTTCTTATGTTTCACGGTAACTACCGCCCGCAAATGAATAATGCCGGACCTGAAATGCGTCGCCGTCTACAATTGCTCCCGTTTCTGATCAAGCCAAGCCGCATCGACAAGGATCTTATCGAGAAATTCAAGGCCGAATTGCCAGGGATCATGAGGTGGGCGGTCAATGGTGCGGTGCTGTACTTTAAATATGGGTTGAGACCGCCACCAATTGTTACTGACGCTACCGCGCATTATTTTACATTTGAGAATAGCATCGACGCTTGGCTCGAGGAAGCCTGTGAGCGCAAGGATGTGTTCACAGTCGAAACCCGGACCCTTTACCGCAGTTATGTCGCGTGGCTAAAGGAAGCCAACGAATATGTGCCGTCGGAAAAGCGATTTGCCGAACTAATCGAAAATGTTCTTGGCTACAATTCTAATTGGAAACATCCGAAGACCCGGCGCGCCGGGTTTCGGGGGCTGCGCTTGCGGCAACACAATGCAGAATTGGAAATCTAAACCTAGAAACATGGAGGGCAAAGGATGACGACAAAGGCACCGACCACACCAATCCGGCAAGTCGACAGTGCGGTTAAGTATATCGAACGCTGGGGCACTCCGGCTGAGCGCAACGAAATGTCCGCCGCGATCCGGATCGAGGACAAGCGACAGTCGCGCGCCGCGATCGTGGCTGTGGCCGCAAACGTAAAACAGCGCAAGCGGCAAGAACCGGAGCGCACCCGGTTCAATCGTCATAGATTTATCAACAACCAATATGTCGGGCGGCACAATGCCGATTAATCAAGTAGCCCTGACTTCGCGGCTCGGCAATTGGTGTTTCGCGGGGCTTATCGGTGCGGGAATTGAGCGAAGAGGATCCGGAGCTGATGCCGACAATCGACGAGTTTTTTGGGGGGTGATGCGACGAATAACTAGGATTGTTCGACAATGTAACTAATACACGCTCAGCGAGCGCTCGCGTGACGAGTGTCTTTCCGCTGTATACTAATTGTGATGGCGATAGATAGTCACCGGGAGTGTGTGTGGCAGGATGGCAACGAATGTGGTATGTGGGTAACAGCGAAGGCAGTCGAAGGGATGATTTGTTCTCCCCTATCGCGCAGTGCACGCGCGCGCGGCACGCGCGCCCATGCATGAGGGCAATGACATTTGATCCCTTCGATAGCCTTCGCAGGTCAACATGGGTGACCTTTGTTGCTCCGCGGTTTTGAATTAAAAATCAGGGTGATATTGTCAGATGAAGGGCGACGGGATGAAAACCGCGCTGGACCTCGCACTGGAGGCCTGGCACGAGCTCGAGGCCGAGGTCGACGAGCCCGACGAGGCCCAGGGCGATCTGTTCGCAGCACCCTCGCGAAACCTATCAAAGGTTGCGCAGCGCAGCCGAGGGCCGGGGCGACCGCCGGGTGCACGCAACAAGCGCACCGACGAGCTGTCGCGGTGGTTTATTGCCAAGCATGGTGGCCGCGATCCTCTCGAATTCATGATTTCGATTGGCGGTCTGCCAGTGCTGAGCCCTGGCGTGTTGGATGCCCTGGCGCAGTTATTGGGCGGCGTCACCAAACTCGAAGCAATGAAGATCTGGATTTCGGTCAACAGCACAGTGCTGCCGTTTATTCATCAACGGCAGGCGTCGATCGAGGTGCGTCCTCCTGGAGTGCCCGGCTCTGGGCAGCCGGTGTTCTGGTCAGTCACCGAAGACGGCGAAATGGTCGATATCACGCCCACACCCACAGACGAGCCCGAGGCCGTCGAATGACTGTTTGCGCGAGATTGTGCCCCAACGCAGCACGACACCTCGATGGCGGTGGTGAAATGACGGTTGGCCGGCACGCAGTTGCCACACCTGAAAATAAGTTGCGGTGAAATGGCTACTGGCGCGAGGGGGTTCGTGAAATAACTGGAATTCGGCTCATGAATGAACGCGTATCTGCCCAAGTGCCGGCACTGCGGAAAGGCGGCAAGGCCACGATCATCCTGCACTGCGCGGTTTTTGGTCGGCTCGAAACGGCGGTGCGCCTGTGGTCGATCGGCGAGCCAGCGCCCGATGCTTAGTACCCCGTCGTGGTTTCGGTCTCCTTCTCCGAGCCAGGCAAGCGGCGCACGTCATACTTCGTGGTCGATCTGGACAACATTCGCTACCTGACAGTCGAGCAGGACGGGGTCATTGTCTGTGGCAGCCGCACCGAAGTCCCATGCGAAAGCGATTGCATCAGCGCTCGGTCCTGCAAGCGGCTGACCAGGCGAGATCGATCTAAAAAAAATGAGGTTAACGTGAAATGGAGCAGCGACGGCGGTAGTGTCCTAATTTGAGAATTAGGACACTACCGCGACGGTTATCCGGTCGCCATCGTGCTCGGCGTCGCATACTTTACCAAGCTGACCTGGGGCTGCGCCGGCGGTTGCCGATGTGGGTCGTCTACGGGCCGCCGGGAATACGGCCTAGCATGGGTCGCCCTCATGCACATAGCCCTACCTGCGCCGCAGGTAACCCGGGTTTGTCATGACCCACGACAGTCTCGCCGAGCTGCGTGACATGCTGACGCCGATGAGATTGACCCGGCCGGAGCGCGCGAGCGAGGACTTGCCCAAAATCGTTGAGACCTGGCTCTAGGCAATGTCCCATACCGAAAACCTCGCCGCAATCAGGCTGTCACGGATGAGGTTTGCTGCGGCGGTGAATGATCGATGCGAGACATACGGAAAACGATCGCTTTCCGTATGAGACCACGCTATCGTCTGCCTGTTCAAGGAGGCGCTCATACCCAAACGCATTGCTCTCTATCTGCGGGTGTCGACGGACGGGCAGACGATCGAAAACCAGCGACACGAGCTCCAGGCGGTCGCTGAGCGTCATGGCTGGGATATCGTCGCCGAGTATTGCGATGAAGGCGTGAGCGGCGCCAAAGGTCGCGACAGGCGCCCTGGTTATGATCAGCTTTGCCGTGGCATTGCCCGGCGCGAGTTTGATAGCGTTGCAGCCTGGTCAGTCGATCGCCTTGGCCGAAGCCTGCAGCACCTCGTCGCCTTCCTTGGTGAGATGCACGCCAAGGATGTTGACCTTTATCTGCACGTTCAAGGGCTCGATACCGGCACTCCGGCCGGCCGCGCCATGTTTCAGATGCTGGGCGTCTTTGCCGAGTTTGAGCGCGCGATGATCGTCGAGCGCGTCAAGGCTGGCCTCGGCCGCGCCCGCAGCCAGGGTAAGCGCCTCGGTCGACCGCTGCTGTCCGACGCCAAGCAGCAACGTGTGCGCGATCTCCTCGCGGTCGGAACTGGCATCGTGAAAACCGCGCATATCGTCGGCTGCGGCGTCAGCGTGGTGCAGCGCTTGAAAGCTGAAACCGCGACAGCGCCAACCGTTTAGGCATTCACCAACCGGCAAACGTCGGACGGCGTTGGGCGATAACGACCGTGCGCGGATACTGGCACGAGGGGGTTCGTGACACGCCTCTCGAAGACGAAAGGAAATCGGCTGATGGATGAACGCACATCTACCCAAGCGCCGGTACTGCGAGGAGGCGGCAAGGCCACGATTATCCAGTATTGCGCAGTTTTTGGTCGGCTCGAAACGCCGGTGCGCCAGTGGTCAGCCAGAGAGCCGGCGCCCTATGCCCAGCACCCCATCGCGGTTTCGGTTTCCTTTTCTGAACCACGCAAGCAGCGCACGTCATTCTTCAATATCGTGCCGAATAACACCCGCTACCTGACGGTCGAGCAAGACGGGGTCGTCGTTTATGACAGCCGCTCCGAAGTCCCATGCGACATGCAGGACTGGCAAGCCATCCGTAATGACATAATCAATCGCTTCCACAAGCCTGCCTGAGCGCGGGTAAAAGGAGGACGACTATGGCAGAGAACAACGTCATCCCTTTCGCTGTCCCTGGCGCGGTCCCTGACCAATGGAAAGAGCTTCTGCCCGCGCCATTGTTGGTTAGTGTTGTCGATGCTGATCCCTCTTGGGTTGATCCCGGTAAGAAATTCGCCCAGTCGCCCGGAATAGCGGGTCGGCGAGCTCGCACCCGTGCGGATGTCGACAAACGTGCCGGCGACCGCTCCGATCATTTCGCGGCAACGTTTTGCTTGCCCCATGATCGACGTCTCCTTGAAGCGCGAGGTGTCGTGATGACCATGGCTGGGCCCGATATGCGGCCGCAATACCGGATGCGTCTGTTGGGCTGGCGCCGGTTACGCCAGGGCAAGCTGCTCGGTTTTGCCGAGGTCGAATTGCCGATCGGGCTGAAGCTTTACGATGTGCCGGTGCTGCGCGGGCAGGACGGCCAGCCCTGGGCGGCGCTGCCGACCAAACCGCAGTCGACCGCGCCGGTCACCTGCGCCGCGACGACACCGGCAAACCGGCTTATGCCCGGGTGGTGGCGTGGCGTTCTCGCCGCCTCAAGGAGGCGTTTTCGGCGCGGGTCGTGGGGTTGGTGCGTCAGGCCCATCCTGAGGATCTGGTCGGCTAGATCGCATGTAAGCGTGGTAGGGCTATAATTTGCGGATATTTGGTAAGATATTAACAGATATGCGGCCCCAGGAACTCAAGTGAGCAGCAGAGACAGAGATTTTCGACCGACCCGCCGCCGCGGCTTCGACGACGACAACTTTGAAGCACCCCGGCGCAGTTTCGGGTCTGCACCACAATTTGGCGGTCAGAGGTTTGAAGCGCCCTCCGGTCCCCCGGTCCAGGCCGTCGTCAAATGGTACAATCCCGACAAGGGATTCGGTTTCGTCGAGCTTGCCGATGGGTCCGGCGATGCCTTCCTGCATGTGAGTGTTGTCGAGCGCAGCGGCAACGATACCGTGCCGCCGGGCGCGACACTCGAAGTTCGCGCCGGTCCCGGTGCCAAAGGGCCACAGGTGACCGAAATCCTGAGCGTCGACAGCAGCACCGCGCAGCAAGAGCCGCTCCGACGCGCCCGACCGGAGCGACCTGTGTATCCGCCGGCCAACCAAACCGCCGTCGACGAAGCCGGCACGGTCAAGTGGTACAACGCGGTGAAGGGGTTTGGCTTTATCGCCTCAGATCGGGGCGGCAAGGATATCTTTGTGCACGCTTCGGCGCTGGAGCGCTCCGGGATCACGGGCCTGACGGAGGGCCAGCGGGTCGCCGTCGACGTGATCGACGGTAGGAAGGGTCCAGAGGCGACTGGTTTACGCCTGATCTAAAACGGTAGAATTCTCTTTTCCCGCAGCTCCATCACCGCACTTTCTCGTAGTACGCGCCTAACGTCCTAAATCGCGTCTAGTCTAAAGGGCGAAACACCTCCGCCTGCTTACGAGAAGGCCTCACTCTCGCGCTAGGAGGCGAGCGCTCCGACGCAGGTATCGGCTATTGCCGCGCGCGGGCGGTTCCCGTCAGCGAAGGCTAATACGACAGAATTTTCGAGTGAGGCATGAACATGACCGGTACACAGCGATTGCCTGGCGGTGAGCGACGAAAGGCAAGTCAACGGCACTCTCGGCCCGCGGCACCTTTGCAACCCTTGATTAGCCGCCTTTGGCATCCTGGAGAGCGCGTGCGCTGGCGGGATCGCATCGGTGTTTTCCGTCGCGATGTTGGTGACAGTGAACACGCCGAAATCGTGATCGCAGATCGAACCTACCGGGTGCGTCTCGCGGACCTTGCCTGAGGGCTTGAGGAGCTGGTGCAATCCATTAGTTGCGCAGGACCTTGCTCCTATGCAGCGCACGCAACTCCCTCAAAACCAGTTGCACACAAATATGATTTGAGATTTCGCAACCATTGTTGCGTGACCTCCCGATACTTACGCAACGGCGGGCATCAATCTTGCTCGATCTTGCTGACCAGTGTGCGCACTGGCCGGGTCAGTCGAGAACGATGCCGGAGATACGGCCGCATTCGGCTAGCAACTCCTCCTGAACTCTGACGTCACTCGCGATCGGGTTCGGCGATCGAAGACGCTGATGATAGAAATACGCGCCGCTCGAACGAGCCAACTCGTCTTCGCTTGTCGCCAGCCATGCCTGGGTTACGCATCCCTGATGCAGATCGTCTGACGCCCCCGGGCCGCCCATCTTCGTCGCCACCCAGCCGGGCTCCAGCGCATTGGATTTGACATCTTTCCAGCGACGGGCGACGGCGAACGCCAATAAGACATCGCACAGCTTGCTTTCCGCATAGGCCGAGGAGCCGCTCCAGCCTCGGTTGGTCCAGCACAGATCGTCCATGCGCGGCCGCGCGCCGCGGTGCATCCCGGAGCTCAAATACACCAGCCGTTTCGGTTTTGTGATCAGCGCCGTCAAAATGTACGGGGCGAGCACATTGACAGCAAAGAGGCTCGGAATTCCCGGTTCCGTCTCTACTCGCCGCTCGCGATAGCCGAGGCCTGCATTGTGGATTACAGCGTCGAAACGGCCGAGCTCATTTACCTGGTCGGCAACGGTTCTTGTCCCTGCGATCGTCGAGAGGTCCCCAGAAACCACCCCCTGAGCGCCGACCGCAGCCGCGAGGGCATCGCGACTTCGAGCCTCGTTGCGCCCATGCAATACGACCTGGTGACCTTGCTCGATTAGCAACTGGGCCGCCATCAGGCCGAGGCCGTCCGATGATCCCGTGATGAATACACGCGCCAAATCCCGCACCCCTTCTTATCGTGCCAATCCGGGTTACATTCCGAACCGTCCAACCACCGTATGTTTCTTCTCGCTCGGTGTGCGGTACAACCTAGAGCTGCTGCACTGCGGCCATTGCATAAATGCGCGTTGCTGATGGCAAGTGGTCTATTGCAATAAATAGCCCCTGCCATCTCCGTCAGTTTATTGACCGACCGTTGGTTGCAGAGAGACTGATCTGTGAATTCCAATACAGACGGAATAGGGCCCGAGGAACAGATCGCCGAGGGCGCGGCGCAGGAGATAAGTGATCCGCCGCTGTGTCAGATGGTGCGGGCGGTCATGGATCATGTGGCAGCGCTGGCACAGGCTCTTAAGGTTGCGCAGCCGGTTGTTGCGCGGGTTATGGTCGAGATGGGCCGCCGCCAGCACGACGCGGGTGTGTCGGATCTGGGCGGTTTCGACGAGATCGGGCCAGCGCGCCGGCCGTCCGCGGCCATTGCGCCAGGTGTCCTGCGCGGGATCGAACCAGCGTCCGTCGGGCAGACAGCGAATTGTCATGCGATGCGGCCGGCCGCATCCTTGGCAAATACCGGCGGCGCGCTCGAACCGCACCCGCCGGCTGATCTGCGGCCAATTGCTCGGATAAAATCCCCGCATTTCAGGCCTGATTGGCATCGCCACCCCCGTTTACCCTGACGGCAGACAGAAAGTCCTGATCGAGGGTCGAGACCCGAGCGTAACCGTAAATCGACATATAGCGCACAAATGTCTCGTTAGCTACTAGACCTTGTCTTGATACCGTCTCACAAGCCGCTTTTCAATCCAACTGAGACGGGTTTCGACGTCTCACCGAGTGCCTTGTTGGGGTGTACCCTTTACCGTACCGCTTTCTGGCCCTACGTCGCCGGCATCCTCCGAGCGTCGACCAACAAAATTCGGGCTGCGGTCCGAGACGCGTTAGCGTGCTCGCTCAGGGCTTATGGGGTGCTCCCACGCATCGAGGCTGGGTGTCCCGGCAGGGCGAGGCTGCCGAGCTTGGTCAGCGCGTCGCCGTCGAGGCGCAGGATGTCAATGTCGCCATCAACGAAATTGCCGACATAGAGAAAATGCCCATCGGGGCTGAAAGCAAGGCCTTCGGCAAGGCCGCCGACATCGGTTTGCCCCACCTTGCGCACTGTCTTGCCGTCGATTTTCAGCAGCGCCACGTAGGAATGATCGTGCCGGTAAAACGCGGTCTTTGGCGTGCCTCCGGTGCCGTTCAAGATCAGTGAGGCGGCATAGCCTCCCGCGGGGCTCATCGCCAGGCCTTCCGGACCATCGCCAACGACGACCTGATCGATGACGCGGGGCGGGCTTGCCTCGAGGTCGATGATGCCCACGGTATCGACCCCGCCGTCCTGGCCGCCGCCGATGTTGTTGACGATCGCCAGCTTGCCGTCGGGCGTGATCTGGACATTGAGCGGGTTGAGGCCGGTGGCCATATCGTAATTCTTGCCGCTCACCTGTGCGTTGCGTGACCTTTTGGCCGTCGATATCGAGCAGCCCCACTCGGTTGGCGCCGCTCTTGGCGACGAGCGCGTGCTTGCCGTCAGGGGTGATTGCGACCGCGACAGGCAGCGCCGGCGGCGGCGGTGAGGGAACCGTGGCCGTCGGCTTGGTGGCAACCGACACCGTGCCGACAGGTCTCACGTCCTTGCCGTCGATCGCCAGCACGGTGACCGAATCCTCGGCGCGGTTGGCGACCAGCGCCAATGTCCCGGCGTGGTTGATCGCCATGCCCGAAGCCTGTTTGCCAGCGGCGACCGTACCGATCCGCGCGGGTGGCGACGCTGTCAAGTCGATGACGTAAATCTTGTTGTCGGGCACCCCTTTCCAGCTGTCGCCATCCTTGACCCAATCGAGCGAATTGGCGACCAGCGCCAAATGCCGATCGGGGGTGATCGCCAAATTGACCGGCGGCCCGGTGATCGTGTTCATCAGCGGCAGATTGGCAACGATCTTTGGTTTGGCAGGATCGGCGATGTCGATGATCGACACCGTGTCTTTGCCTGCCGGGTGCATGATCGTCTTGCCCGTATTCGCGTCGAACGACACCTTTTCATCGTTGCCGGTGATCAGCATCTGCGCGCCGGCGCCGCCTCCCGCCAGCAGCATGGCACTTGCTCCGGCTGCGAGCGTCGCCAGCCACAAAGTCGTCCGCATGGTCCCTCCCGGTATCTCTGCTTATAGGCGCCACTCTGCCACGCCAGCAGCCGCAAGGGCCAGGGCTGGTACTTGTGGAGCGGCGTCTCTGATAGTGAGATGCCGGCACAGACCCAGCTTTCCAGAGTAAGGAATTATGCGGAAAAAACCGAGATCGGACGTTATGTCAAATACAATGTGATCAGAGCTGGGCCAATAGAAAATCTAATTATTATTGTAAGGGATATTGTAGCGACATTATATTATGCGAGTGTCACGAGAGCCCACGGACGACCAAGGCTCTACGATCGGACCAAGGAACGGGTCACCCAGGATGAGGTGGAACGGATCAGATTGTGACATGCTTGCCCGGTCAGAATCCGGTGCAAGGTTAGCGGCGGTTGGCAGATGAAATCCACTGACTTCGTTGTCGTCGAGCACCCTCGGCTTGCTGCGATCAAGCGCTTCCCAGTGGTGGAGTTCGCCGACTACGAGCGCCGCTTAGCGGAGATGCAGGAGACCCTGCAGCGCGTGCAGCAGGCGTACCTTGGCACGTCACATCGCGCCATCATCGTGCTGGAAGGCTGGGATACCGCCGGCAAGGGCGGCGTGGTCCGCCGGCTGGGCTGGGCACTCGATCCGCGCAGCTTCAAGGTGCATGCGATTGCCGCGCCCACCAGCCGCGAGAAGTCGCTGCACTATCTGCAGCGCTTCTGGGAACGCCTGCCGGAGCATGGTCAGATCGTCGTGTTCGACCGTTCCTGGTACGGGCGCGTGTTGGTCGAGCGTGTCGAGGCCTATGCGACGCCGACGGAATGGCGTCGCGCCTATAACGAGATCAACGACTTCGAGCGGATGCTGCTGGAAGACGACACGCGGTTGGTGAAAATCTTCCTGCACATCACGCCAGACGAACAGATGCATCGGTTCCGCGCCCGGCTGACCGATCCACTGAAGCGCTGGAAATTGTCCTACGAGGATTTTCGTAACCACGGTCGCTGGAAGGACTACGAGGCGGCGATCGAGGACATGGTGGAGACGACATCCACCAAACGCGCCCCCTGGCATCTGGTGCCGGCCAACAACAAGCCGTTCGGCAGGCTGGCCGCGTTCCGCATCATCGCCGATCGGCTATCGAAGGGCGTCGATTTGGAGCCGCGCGCGCTCGATCCCAAGGTGGCGGAGGCCGCCGAGCACCTGCTCGGCATTAGGCTGCCGCCGGGCAATCATCGCGGTCACTGATCCGGCGTTGCAGCAGCCATGGGCTGCATGATGATGCCCGACCACTGGCTCTTCGTCGGCCGTTGAGCAGTTGAGCAGCCTCGGATCGTGTAACATAAATCACGCCTATCACATTGATATAACACTTAAATAGGCTTCCTACATAACGCCGCGGGCGGCCGTGGCTGCTCCTCCACAAAAATTTTAGTGCACCGGTGTCCCGTAAACCGATCTCGTCCGTGCCAAAACTCGCAAACCGGACACCATTCGCCGTCGTAATCGATTCCTTCCTGGTGAGGACACCCAATTATACCATCGGTGATCGCGACGGATCGCACCTGATGCTCCTCGATAAATTCAAGCATCTTGCGGGCAATGTCTGGATCGGAGCGGATGTCGCCACGCTCAACTTTCCAGTCGCGTAACTCTTCCACCTCTGCATTCTCAGATGGCACGATGCCAACGGCGACCTTTGTCGCCTGGCTCAGGTTCGGTCCATAGAAGGCAACCGTCGCGATCGGCCATCCCCGCAATCCCTTTCGGGCTTTCTTTCTCAGCCGCTTGAGAAGCCGATCTTCCACCATGCTATAGGCCCCTGCCCTGACCACTCCCGCAGGATACGACGCAACCAGAACGCGGCGAACGACCGATTTTCTTTTGTGGAGTATCGTCGGTCTTTGGGCTGCAGTTCACGGGGTTTTCCGCCGAGTTGCCCCCGGTTTGTGGGGATCGTCCCCGCCTAGATTTTGTGTCCGGCGAGCGGTAAATAATCACACCGCACGAAAGTATTCATACCCACTTGGCGCACTCTCAAAACCAAGTTAAACCAGGCTGGAGGTCGTCGGGGACTTAGAGGTGAAGACAGCAAACTTCTAATTACCTGAAAATATTTTAAATAATGAGGCTTATGCGACTTACGACGGGCCGCGCGACGGGCCGCGAGGCAAAACATCTAGGCCTGCCTCTCTGCATTTCGAGAGAATCTCATCCACCACTTGTTCAAGTGGTCGTGTGGCGTCTATTGTCACGCCGCTGCTAGATATGCCTTCTTTCGTTTGATGCGCTCGCGCAATGAATTCCCGTTCTGCTGGTTTTGCGCCCCAGTCAGTTGGGTCCACTGCCACTCGCTCATCAATCCGCCGGTTCAAGATGTTAAGGTCGTCAACCTCAAGGACAAAAACGCCGTCAAATAAGTCTATGAACTTTGCAAAATTCTTCGAACCACCGCAGAAAAATGTGACCGCCTCATCCTGCTTGGCGACTAAGGTTTTTACTTTCTCTACATCCCAAATGTGGTGCTCGGAAATGAAGGTAGCCGAGTGCTCGTGCCTGAGGCCACCCGTCGGTTGACCAGTTTCCGGATCGCCTAGATACGCCAATTCCCGGTCACCATGGATGGCGTGGTAGCCGCGCCGCTGCAATTCATCGCAGACCGAAGTTTTGCCGGTGCCGGAGACGCCGTCGATAAGGTAATTTCTTTTGCCCATAAGCCCTAGTTAATTAGCACGTTCAAATCAGTTTCGCCAAAAAAGACAGTTTCATTATGGTGAACGCGATTTTCCAGAAGACAGATTATCGGACAAGGCACAGGCCCCAGAGAAAAGCCGCAGTTCGGATGTTATGCCAAATCCGTCCAGCGGGTATTCCGGCGTTGGTTGCTGCCGAGCAACGTCGCCGGGGAATATGCTTTTAGCGACCAAATCCTAATCGTCACGGCCTTTTTGCGCTCTCCCGTCCAGCCCTCTGTTGCCGCTGCCGGACAAACCCGGCATATGTGAGATACGCTCCCGCCATTGCCGGAATGATCGTGTAAACGCCGGAATGTGACGGATAGTGCATGGCGCCGAGCAGCGCTGTCCAACCAGCGGCCGGAACCAGCAGCAACCCGGCCCCCTTGATTGTCATCATCCACCCTAAGAGCGACACAACCGCCGCGGCCGGATCACCCCAGACATTGTGGCCCAGCACGATCGCCAGCCCGGCCGCGAACGTAAACATGCCGGACACCCACAATAGCGCCGGCTGATCGACCATCGCCGGGGCGACAACTGTCAACAGCCCCGGTTGCGTCCATTCTGACACCGCCGTGACCAGCAGAAACACACCAAGTAGGCGGGACAAATAACGGGTAAGAGGAGACATGGTGCCCTCTGGGTCATCGCACAGCCGGAAATGATGCTTTTCGGGCTCGAAAAGAAGCCGTTCATTCAAGGAACGCGGATTTTTCTGTGTTCAGAAATAAAGATTTCCGGATGAGCGCCTTGGTACGCCTGGCGAAAACGTTCGTGGGAAAAATCACGGGCGGATGGAGCGCAGCAGGTAGTAGCGTAACGCATCTGGCCCGAGTTCTGCCGATAGCGGCACCGGATCGATCGCGTTGCCAGAGAAGACTTGCCTATCTTGCGTCCATCGATGGTCAAATAACCATGAACGAGGACACATAACTTCAGAATGTTGATTTCGAGGCCGGACGAAGATGTTCGTCTCGCTATTCCAGATACGGCGTCAGCACATCTTCGATCCATTTCATGAATGCGCGGACTCGGCGCGACAGATTGCTCCGATGTGCTACGACGAGGGACACGGCGAGCGCCCGGCGACGAAAATCGGGTATGATCTCCACAAGCGCTCCACTCTCTAAGTATCGGCCAATCCCCAAGAGTGGCGCCTGAATCAGGCCAAGGCCGGCGAGGGCAGCGGCTTCGTAGGTCTGCGCGCTGTTGACGTGTAGCGCACCTGGCAACTGAAGCGTCGCGTAGCTGTCGCCGTCCGGATATTCCCATCCATAGGGTCTTGCGCCCAGCATCGTCGAAAAATGAATTGTCCGATGTTCCTGACGCTGGAGATCTTCTAGCGATCGAGGGACGCCATAGCGCGCCAGATAGGCGGGACTGGCAGCGTTGACCATGCGCAACAGGCCCAGTGGGCGGGCAATCAGCGTCTCGTCCCCTATGGGTCCAAGCCGCAATACACAGTCGAACCCCTCTTGAACCAGATCGACTTGCCGATCCGTACTCGACACCTCCAGCTCCAACTCGGGGTGAGTCGCCATGAAATCCGGCAAGGCCGGCACGATCGTTGTGCGCGCCACCTCGGTCGGAAGATCGACCCGTAAACGCCCGCGAAGTGCCACGCGATCGCCTGCGAACATCGAGTGTAGGTCATCGACTTCAGCAAGCAGATCGCGGGCACGGGCATGAAATACCCGTCCGTCTTCCGTCAACTGCACGCTGCGCGTCGTCCGGTGCAGAAGCCTGACACCGACATCTTCTTCCAGCTTCCGGACCGCCGTTGAGGCCCTTCCCTTCTGAATGCCCAGGCTATCGGCTGCGTGGGTGAAGCTCCCCATTTCCGCTACCGTTATGAAAATGAGGATGGGTTCGAGATTCTGCATTTTCGTGCCTCGGTATTGTTCACCGCAGAGAGAACAGTGAGTTCATTTCCTCGGTGTTTATCATACCTAAGAGACACAGTAAGCTCCGAATATGGGATTCCCCCATCGGAGAATGACAAGTGTCCGAAACTATGAACCTGCATCAGGTGCCTGAAACTATGACCTTGCATCGCGCCCTGTGGGCCGGCCGGATAATGAGCGCGTTTGTCGTTATCGCTCTGGTGGCAGACGGCACTATTCAGCTTTTCGCGCCGGCACAGATCGCGAGCATGTTGCAGGAAACCGGGTTCGCGATGGACCTGACCCGTGTCGTGGGTCCGATCATACTCGCCTGCGCCATCCTTTACGCCATCCCGGCCACCGCCGTCCTCGGCGCGATCCTAGTGACGGGCTTTTTGGGAGGTGCCATCTGCGCCCATGTCCGCATTGGTGAGTTGGGGTCGCCGCCGGAAATCATTTCCCTGCTTCTGGGCGCGATGACATGGGGCGGCCTCTACGCGCGCGATCCCCGTATCCGGGCCATTCTGCCGCTCATCCGTTGAACCAACAGGGGCAGTGCTCTGTCCCTCAAGATCAGGAGAAAACGCATGTTTTTAGTAATGGGAATCACGGGAAAAGTGGGCGGCGCAACGGCAGAACATCTGTTGGCGCACGGCAAGGAAGTACGCGCGCTAGTCCGCAATCGCGAGAAGGCGTCAAGCTGGGCGAACCAGGGCGTGGAACTGGTTGACGGTGATTGGAATGATTCGGCAGCCATCGAGCGGGCGCTCAAAGGCGTCGAAGGCGCGTTTGTCATGTTGCCGGCTGTCTGGGCCCCCTCGCCCGATTACAAAGAAGCCAAGGGCGTGATTGCGAACTATGTCGAGGCGCTCACCAAGGCAGCGCCGCCGCGGGTGGTAGCGCTTTCGTCGATGGGTGCGAACAGGACCAGCGGGCTTGGGATGATCACGGCCTTGTCGCTTCTGGAGCAAGGTTTTCGCGACCTGACATCGCCAATCGCATTTGTGCGCGCAGGTGGATTCTTCGAAAACTTCCTCTACGGCTTGCAGGTCGCCCAGGGCGGAACGCTACCGGTCTACTACAATCCGACAAACCGGAAATCGACCATGGTCGCGACGAACGACATCGGCGCGGAGGTCGCAACCCTTTTGACCGGGCCAGCCTGGTCAGGGCAGCGCGTCGTCGAGCTTGGTTCGATGGTCAGCGCGGATGAAGTCGCGGAGCAATTGGGTGAAGTCCTGAATCTCGACGTGAAAGCCTTTGCAGTCCCGCGTGCAGGGTGGGCGGAAGCGTTCGAGCAATTCGGCATCCCGAAGGGCCACACCGGACCTGCCGAAGAAATGTTTGAGGCCGTGAATGCAGGATGGATGGACCTCGGAGTCGAGGGTACGGAGCACGTAGCGGGTACGACGTCCGCACGCGACGTCTTCGCGGCGGCCCAGAAGGCCGCCAGGCGTAAGTCCGGGACGGATCAGGTATGAGACGGAGACTGCCCGCTTCTGCGTCGGACGCGTCGCGGGAAGCGCTCAACAGTTCAAAGCAACGCGAAGCGCCTCCACTCCCGCCTGACTTTCTGAATCCCCGGGAGGTTTATTTTACGGATTTGCTTCCAGTATGCGGTGCAGGGGGAGGGGCACCCTACGGCCATCCGATTAAAAGTCGGATGCGCTGTCATTCATAAATAAAATGGGGGGTCGACGATCTCAAATCGTTTAGGCGCATCGGAGCAGGGCTGCCGCCGAAGGCATCCCGAGCAACTTCTTCCACCGCAACGTCGTTCGGAGGTTCCGCTCTGCGGCTCGACACGGAGATATCGGATCGAGTTTGACTGAGGAGAAGTCCATGCAAACGCTTCAAGCTGACTACTTTGCCGCGTATCGCAATTTGAAACTGTCACGTGACGATAAAGGTGTGCTGGTTGCCGAGTTCCATAGCGATGGCGGCCCGTTCATCATGAACGCGCAAGCACACACGGAGTTTGTCGATGCTTTTCACAGAATCGGGCAAGACCGAGCGAACAAGATCGTCATTGTTACAGGCGCGGGCGCGAATTTCATCGAGGACGTAGAATGGCCATCGTTCGGAGATGTCGCCGATCCGGGCATCTGGAGCAGAATTCACGACGAAGGTCTCCAGACCTTAGAGAACATTGCGAACATCCGCGTTCCGGTGATCGCGGCCATCGAGGGACGCGCCCATATCCACTCGGACTACGCGCTCCTCGCTAGTGTCATCGTGGCGGCTGAAGGTGCGACATTCCACGACGTCGGCCACTTTGCCGTGGGAGTAACACCGGGTGACGGGATCTTTACAACGTGGAGTTATCGGGCTGGAGCAGGTCGAGCCGAGGCATTCCTGCTCAATCCACAACCGCTGCCGGCGCGTACCGCATACGAATGGGGAGTCGTGGCAGAGGTAGTACCGAACGGCAAGGCAGTGGCACGCGCTCGGGAACTGGCCGATTTGTACCTGCAGGCTCCGGAAGTGACGCGCCGGAATACGCGGATTCACTTCATTCAACCGTTGAAGGAGCGCATCGTGCGGGAAGTCGGTTACGGACTATCCCTCGAAGGAGCATCATCGGCCGATCTGGTAAAATCAAAGCAATCGAACGGTTAGTCTCTCACCCAGAGAAAATGTAGCGCATTAGAGGGTCTGCACTATCCCGGTACGAGCATTTAATAACAATTTCGGTACGCCGAAATCCCTATCAAAACGAGGATTTTTGGGAGGGCATAGAAAAATCAAAAACGCATTGTCGAAAAGTGGATTAAACCCTTCTCAAAACGCATTCTTGATTTTGACCTCGCAAAAGATAGGAGGGCGGTTGAGTTTCGAGAGGGTTCATGACGATGAAACGGACAAAGACTGCTCGCCCGGCTGGTGCCTCGCAGGGGCGACGTCGCCCCGTCGCGGCGAAGGCTGCGCGAGGCGGTGCAATCTCACCCACCGTCGATCTCGCTTAAACAGGTCTCGTCACGTTCCAAGTTCGCAGCACGACGGAAAATTCTTGTAATGAGTTGAGGCCGGGAGGCCATCTCCTCGGGATGAGCACTGTTGGCAGCATGCGGGGATAAAGGAATGCCGATCAGCCGGCGTGATAAGTCGGGGTGGTAGAGCGTGGTCGTAGGAAATGGGCCATTTTTTCGTTAATTTTAATACGACTTTTCAACGCCCTCTCCCCGCATCGCGGGGAGAGGGTTCGGGGTGAGCGGACACGCTCAGCTGAAGGCGGCCTTGACGCGGTCGCGCCGGAACGGTGTCTGGCGTAAGCGGACCCCCGTGGCGTCGAACACTGCATTGCCGACGGCTGCGGCGGTCGGGCAGGTCGCGGGTTCGCCAGCACCGTATGCGGGATATTCGGGCGTGTTGTTGACGAGCACGACCTCGATGCTGTCCGGGATCTCGGCAAACTGCAGGATCGGATAGCCGATCCAGTCGCGGCTGGTCACATGGGCGGTGTCGAAGGTGACCTCCTCGTGCAATGTGCGGCTCAATGACTGGACAACGTTGCCTTCGACCTGGTTCTTGAGCCCGTCCGGGTTGATGACCAGCCCGCAATCATGGGCGACCACCACCCGCCCGACCTTGATCGCTCCGCTCTGGCGATCGACGGTGAGGTCGAGGATCGTCGCCACCCGGACATCGTCGCGATTGACCCACGCCACACCCCTTCCTGTCGCCAGCTCTCCACCCGCCGTCCGACCGGCTCCGGCCGGCCGGCTCTTCCACCCGTAGGCCTCAGCGGCGGCCTTGAGAACGGCGATCGCTCGCGGGTCGGTCAGGTGGGCGAGGCGGAAGGCGAGGGGATCCTGGCCAGCCGCCGCCGCCAGTTCGTCGATGAACGATTCCATGGCGAAGGTGGTCTCGAACTGCGCCGGCGAGCGGAGCCATGCCGTCAGCAGCGCGACCCGTCCCTCGCCATGGCAGGCGACATCGGCATTGGGGAAGGTATACGCGTAGGTAACGTTGGGCCTTCCCCGGCCGGTGGTGCCGACGATATCGGGCTTGCCGATGAGTTCCGCCGCGATCAGGCGGGTATCGCCCGTCGTCGGGATCCACATGTGGTGCCGCCACGCCGTCACCTGGCCGTTTGCGTCCAGGGCGCCCTCGAGGTCCTGGATAATCGCCGGCCCCTTCGGCTCCCAACCATGCTCGTCCCAGCGCATCCATTGCACCCTGACCGGCCGGCCGACGGCCTGCGACATCAACGCCGCATCGGCGTTCACGTGGTCGAAGCCGTTGCGACCATAGCCTCCCGCACCTTCGAACCAGCGCAGCTCGATGCGCTCCACCGGGATGCCGAGCAGCTGCGCCATCATCCGCCGGGCCTCGTGCGGCATCTGGGTCGCGGACCAGAAGTTCGCCCGGTCGCTCTTCACATCGGCGATGGCGCAGGACGGACCGATCGAGCCGTGCATCTGAAACGGCGTCCGGTAGGTCGCCGCGAGCTTTCGCGCGGCACCGGCGAGGGCGGGCTCGACCGCGCCATGGCTGACCTTGGTGATCTCGGCGCCGGGTGCATCGCGCACCGTGTCCCAGGTCTTGTCCATCGCCGGCAGGCCGTTCCATGCCGACCATTTTGCCTGGCCCGCTTCCGGGCCGCTCGGGTTCAGCGTCGAGCCCAGCTTCGCCGCCGCCTGGATCGCACCCCACTCGGTCTCGGCGACGACCCCGAGAAAATTGTCGCGCCGCACGAGTGCCACAAATCCCCGTATCTCCTTGAGCCCGCTTTCATCGACGCTGAGCAGGCTGGCGCCGACGCCGTAGGGCCGAACGACCCGCCCGTGCAGCATGCCCGGCACCCGGACATCCTGGATGTAGGTGAATTCCCCGGTCATCTTGCCCGGAATGTCCTTGCGCGGAATCGGACGGCCGACGACGGTGTAGTGCGAGGGGTCTTTGGGGCGGACATCGGCCGCCACCCGCATGTCGAACTGGGTGCCGCTAGCGCCGATCTCGTAATCGAGGCGCTTGCCGGCCACCAGCGCGCCGTAGGTTATGCGCTTGTCCGCCGAGCCGGTCAGCGAGACCGTGCCGCTCCCCGTCACCAGCTGGTCGACCGGGGTGTTGAAATGCGCCGCGGCGAGACGGAGCAGCACAAGCCTGCCAGCCGCCGCTGCCTGGCGGATCTGCGGACCGGCATAGCGGATCGTGCGGCTGCCGTAGCTCGGGCCCTGATCCACGGTCTCCGACGTCGTCCCCATGACGACATCGAGTTCGATCGAGCGGAAAATCGAGTTCCTCGGCCGCAATCTGCGCGAGTGCGGTCGCGACCCCGGTGCCGGTCTCGACCTTGCCGGTGAAGAGGGTCGCGGTGTTGTCAGGGTTCACCGCAAGCCACGCATAGAGCTTATCCGCCGCCGGCGGGATGAGGTCGCTGCCCGCGGCTCCGGCTGGCCGCCCCGGAGCCGGGACCGCCGCATCCGCGGCGTTCGACCCGAAGAGGGCGAAGGCGACGACGATCCCGCCGGAGGCCCCAAGAAACCCGCGCCGGCTGAGCCCGGGTCCGCCGCTCGCAGCGGCTATCGTCTGATGCGTATCCATGACCGGCTCTCCCTGTTATGCGCGCTCACGGGCGGCGCGTTCGACGGCGCGCACAATCCGCATATGCGTGCCGCAGCGGCACAGATTGGCGTTGAGAATGTCAATGATGGCGGCGCGGGTCGGATGCGGCGCGCCCTCGAGGAATGCGGCCGCAGTCATGATCATGCCGTTGATACAGTAGCCGCATTGCGCGGCCTGCTCCTCGATGAAGGCCTTCTGCACCGGGTGCGGCTTCTCGATCGTGCCGAGCCCCTCGAGCGTCACGATCTTGGCACCCTTGGCCGCAGTGGCCGGCATCACGCAGGAGCGGGTCGCCGCCCCGTTCATGATGACGGTGCAGGCCCCGCATTCGCCGAGACCGCAGCCGAATTTCGGGCCGTGGAGGCCGAGATTGTCGCGCAGCACGTAAAGCAGTGGGGTATCCGGCGCGATCGCGACCCTGCGATCCTCGCCGTTCACATTGAGTGTCAGTTGCGCAGGCATGAATTCATCCTCCCGAACTGTGAACTGTGCGCTAACGCGCTTCGGTTTATCCTAAATCCGGCAGCTGCCGGATTTAGGTTTATAGTAGGCTGGTACCCGCCCCGGCTGGCCTAGTAACGGGCCCCGCGACAGCCGCCGACGCTGATCGCTACGACCTCGAACCCGCTCGAAGACATTTAAGCCCGGATTTTGGCGGCTCGCGCCCCTAGTCAAATTTGAAGACTTTCGGGAAATTGCCTTAAGGCAACACGATCAATGCCCTACACTCACCGTAAGATATGACCGGAATTCACGCAAAACCGCCGCGTCCGTCGTTTCCGCGTGAGCACCGTGGGCCAGACGCTCGACAGCCAGCGTGAGCAGCTACGGCGCGCACGCTGTCCGAAGATTTGCGGGACAATGACCGCCCACCAGCTCCTCGATGAGAGTACAGCGGCGATGGAGACCTCAGTGGTAACCGATGTCCCGGCGCGCTTTCCCGCGAAACACCCAGTACGACCAGCCCGAATACATCAGAATGACAGGGAGCAGAAATAAGGCGCCGACCAGCAGGAAGGCCTGTGTGCTCGGCGACGCCGCCGCCTCCCCGAGTGTGAAATGGTAGGGGACGATCATAGGCCACAGGCTGATCGCGACGCCCAGATAGGCCAGCAGGAACAGCAGGATCGCGGCGATAAAGGGTGCTGCGTCAACCGCCCCGGAGAGCGCCCGCCACGCCCAGACAACAACCGCCAGAGTGGCGATCGGCACCGGCCAAAGAAACAGGATATTGGGCAGCGAGAACCAGCGCTCAGCGATCCGGTGCTCGATCAGCGGCGTCCACAAGCTGACGACGGCGATGCCGATGACGACCCCGATCAGACATATCCGGCCCTGGCGTCGCGCCCAATCCTGCAGCGCGCCCTCGGTTTTGATGATCAGCCATCCGGCGCCCAGTAGCCCGTAACCAAAGAGAAGCGCCACACCAGTCAGGATCGAGAACGGCGTCAGGAAATCGACGGAGGTGCCGCTGAAAACCCGCCCCTCGACCCGGAAGCCCTGGACAAAGGCGCCGAGCACCATGCCCTGCGCAAATGCGGCGACAAACGAGCCCACTTGAAAAGCGCGGTCCCAAAAGGCGCGGCGGCCGGGATCCTGAAAGCGAAACTCAAAGGCGACGCCGCGGAAGACGAGCGCGATCAACATCACCAGGATCGGAAAGTATACGGCCGGTATGATAATGGCAAAAGCCAGCGGAAACGCCGAGAGGAGGGCGACACCGCAAAACACCAGCCAGGTCTCGTTGCCGTCCCAGATCGGCGCGATCGTGTTCATGATCACCTCCCGATCGGCCGCGTCATGGGCAAAACCATGCAGCATGCCGACGCCGAGATCGAAGCCATCGAGCAGGACGTAGAGGATCACGCCCAAGGCAATGAGCGCCGTCCACACACCGACGAAACTAAGGGCGGGCTCGGTCATCGGACCTCCTCGGATTGCGGCGGCGAGGGTAGTCTGCGCACTGGCATCTGCGGACGTCCCGCCTCGACAGGCGCTGGCGCCGCTTCTCCGGGGCCTTTGCGCACCAGGCCGAGCATGAAGATGACGCCGGTCGGATAGACAAAGAGATAGGCGATGGCGTAGCAGAGCAGCGACACGAGAACGTCGTGCCCGCTGAGCGACGGTGTGACCGACTTCGCGGTTCGCAGCAGGCCATAAACGGTCCAAGGCTGTCGGCCCACTTCCGTGGTCGTCCAGCCGGCGAGGACCGCGAGAAAGCCGATCGGGATCGCCAGCTGGCAGGCGCGAAGGTACCACCCGCGGTCGAACAGACCGCCGCGAAGGCGCAACCACCAGCCCACCACCACCTGGATCAGCATCAGGATCGCCAGCCCGACCATGATGCGGAAGGTGAAAAAGATGATCGTGACCGGCGGCCGCTGGTCGGCGGGAAAATCCTTGAGGCCCCGCACGGTGCCATAGAGTGAATGCGTCAGGATCAGACTGCCGAGATAGGGCACCTCGATCGCATAATTGTTTCGCTCGCCACTTGGATCGGGTAACGCAAACAGAGTCAGCGGCAGTTCTGAACCGGTGTTCCAGAGTGCCTCGATCCCGGCGAGCTTGGCCGGCTGATACCGGCGGGTATTGAGGCCATGCTGATCGCCGATAAACATCTGCAACGGCACGAGCACGATCAGCAGCGAGAGGGCAGTCGTCATCATGACCTGTCCCTCATCGTGAAACAGGCCGCGCCTGATCGTATATGCTCCGACGCCTAGCACAACGAACCCGGTGGTCACATAGAAGGCAACAACAGTGTGGGCGAACCTGTAGGGGAAGGACGGGCTGAAGATGATCTGCAGCCAATCCATCGGCAAGAAGCGGCCGTCGACGATGGTGTAGCCGACCGGCGTCTGCATCCAACTGTTTGCCGCGAGGATCCAGAAAGAGGAAAAAAGCGCACCGAGCGCGACCATCATGGCAGCGATAAAATGCGCCCAGGGCGGCACTAAGGCGCGGCCGAACAGCAGCACGCCAAGGAACGCCGCCTCGAGAAAGAAAGCCGTCAACCCCTCATAGGCCAGGGATGGGCCGATGATGTTTCCTGCGGCATCGGATAGGCCACTCCAATTGGTGCCGAACTGGAAGGGCATAACGATCCCGGTCACCACCCCCATGCCGAAAGCGACCGCGAAGATCCGAATCCAGAAATTCGAGACCTGGAGGTAGACGCCGCGTCCAGTGGCCAGATGCAGCCCTTCGAGCAGCGCGATGTAGGATGCGGCGCCGACGGTGAAGGCCGGCAGCAGGATGTGCCAGCCGATAACCCAGGCGAACTGAATTCGTGAAAGCAGGAGCGGATCGAGCGTCACTAGAGCTTGCCCTCCCTGTGGCAGCCAACATTCCCCAGATTCACTGGCAGGCGAGCGCGATCGTCTGGGTTTTGGGCGTACATGGCAACATGCTTCGCGCGCGACGGGTGCCGTTGGCGCGACAGACAAGAATCTGGGCCAGTTCACAATCGCGGCACCGTTTTTGCGGAGGTCTCCGCCACGGGATTGACCGCGGCGACGCCTTCGCGTCCACCCCCATCTATGACGGCGTTTTCACGTCTTCGGGCGAAGCCGACGCCCAAAGTGGGCTCGGTCGGCGTCGATGTCATTAGGCTGGCCATCAGAAGGGCCATTAGCCCTCGGCGCCGTCATGCTTTCACAATACTGGTCTATCGTCAGATTACTCGATAATTGAGATGATAACTCCACCCGGTGCACCACATCCTGATCTGTCCAGGGGGCGGTCAGCAATGGCCGTCATAGGGCCTGCGGAATAGGGCCGTAAATTTCATCATCCGCGCGCTGCCGCGTCGAAATACGCGGCGTGCTCGATAAACGCCTCCGAGATCGCGAGCAGCCCGGCACGCGCCTGCAGAATGGCCGTGCCCGGTCGAGCCGCGAGAGCGGCGTCAAGATTGCCAAGTTTGGCAACCGCCACTGCGCTGTTGCCTCCCGCCAGCGCCGCAAGCGCTTCATCAAGGCCTGATCCCAAATCGAAGTCGGTACAAATGTTCCGCAGGCGGATGATTTCGCACCCGACCGACAGCGCCGCCAGAAGCTGCGAGCGTTGCAGCGGCGTGGCCGGGTCCGGCAGGACGGTGAGGCGGCCATAGACGCGACCCTCCCAGCCCTCCGGTGTCTCGGGAAGTTTGCCTCTCGCGAGGCGACGGAGGTCCCGTAAGGTGAGAATGAGCAGCCGATGGGCCCGCGAGGCCGGGGGCAATAGCGGCAGCAGGCGAAACGACAGCGCCGCGCTGCCCAATCCTGTCACTGCCGCCGCTGCCCCATTATAGAATTGCTGAGTGTCGTACGTCATTTGGTTTGTCGGCGCGAGGAGAAAACAAAAGAACGCTGCGATAGCGGTAAACATTGGCGTCCGCCACGACTGGGCCACTCCTGCGCCAGCGGGCACCAGAACAAGCCCGATCGCGAGGCTAAAACTGACGAAGCTTGTCAATTTCGGCAGCACCGCGAAGCCGATAATCGCCGCAAGAGCCGCTACGAGAAAGGTGCCTATCGTGAAACTCATGGTTGCCGGATAGGCCAGGTCGCCTCGGGATGCGAACAGAATCGTGCCAATCGCCGCGAAGGTTATGGCGAAGGCACCATTCGGCCATGCGGTGACGATCCAGAACAGCTCGACGGCACCAATCGCAACCGAGACGCGCGCCGCGTCGATCAGAGGGGGGAGCCAGTCCGGCACATGCAGCCGAACCCCACCGCGGCGCGGAACCGGACGAGCAAAATCCCCAACGAGGAGTGCCAGCCCGTTAAGCGCGCACGAGACACCCGCCAGCACGTCAGCCGTCCGATCGGCTAGCAACCGCAGCGACGGTGTGTCCGCCGGCAGGGTGTTCAGCGCTGCGACACCTTGGTCATGAATACGACGCAGACCGACGGGGTTGCCAAGCCATACCGCCGGATCTTCGTTCTCGCTCCCAGGCCTCAGCTCGTTCGGTGCGGCTTGCGACACGATTGCCGCCAGTTGTTGAGCTTGGTCATGCGCTAGCTGGGCAAGGTGAACCGCAACGATGCGCCAGCCCGCCAGCGCCTTGAGCAAACCATCCACCGCCGCCTGTAACACCGGCGAATTTTGACGTAGATTAGCAGATTCTCCGATTGCCTCTTCGATGATGGGATCGAGTTCGATGACACGTCGGGTTAGCTCTTGCCGTACCGGCTGTGTCTGCAAAAGTTCGGATCCAACCAGCGCCAAGGCGGCGGCGAACCGACCTTTGATCTCGGTCGCGATGGATGCGATCTGGGTGGCCAGCCGGCGATCTGCGCTGCCGAAATCGGTCCCCGCGAGCACGATGGCGGCGCACACGATGCCAATGCAAATCTCGGTACCGCGGGTCACCGCCAACGTAAAAGCCTCGCCGTTCACGCCTCCTGTCGCCCCGAGCTCGTTGCCCGCGATAATCGCTGCTGTAACCCCGGCGAGTTGCGCTGCCAGGGCGAGGAAATTGCGCAGTATTGTGGCGACAAGGGCGCACGCCGCGCCCCACAAAGCCAGGCCGGCGAGAAAAGCGATGCGGTCCTGCGGGAAACAGGCGGTCAGCACTACGATCGCTATTCCGCCCACGATCGTGCCGATCATGCGATACCAGCCCTTGCGCAACGAGGCGCCAAGATGGGGCTGACAAACCAGAGCCGCAGTCGTTCCCGCCCAGTAAGGATTGTCGAGCTCAAGCCAAAACGCGACGTAGAGCGAGAGACAGACCGAAACCCATAGGCGAAGTCCGAAAGCCAGCGGTGACCGCGTCGCTGCCCAAGCGGTCCGAAACCACCGCGCAGCGGTGGGCACGCTGCCCGTAACTGCACGCCGCAGATGCGATGCGAAATTACTGTTCGTGAAACGCCGCAAGAGGGTAGTCCTGGGCGTTGAACGGCGGCGTTGAACGGCGGCCTATTGGCGGGTACATACGATGCCGATTGCGTGAACTTTCCGGACGCCTGCCTCCCCGTTCTCTACCGCCCCCGAGCGTCCCAGGCGTCCGGAGAACCTTAGCACGAAGACCCGTGCTCGCCTCCAGGGCAGAGTGGCCGCTAATGATCAGACAGAAGACCTGGCCGGGACGCGGGGCAAACGGGCAAGAGGCGCCGAAAATTGACGCTCGACAACTCGATGTTCACCGGCGCGCTGGCCTGATTACCGCACTCACCAGCCCGACCGGTTCCTCGGCCCCGATGGCGGCTTTTACCGGAGGTTTTGCGGCGCCTGCGTCTCGCCGTCATCAACAAATCGAGCGAGCCCGAGTTAGGTGTCTCGCTGGGCATACTCGACCACGACCCGAGCGCGCTGCCGACGCCCCACTGCTTTGTCGCGAGCAAGGCGCCGTGGTTCGGGATTACCGACACTCTTCCTTAATTTCCGGAGCCACCAGACTTCTGCTAAAAAACCGCAGCAGATGGGGTGTGCCCACGCTCATCAGTGCCTCGACTGGGTACTCAGTGCTGCGCCGTATCTCGGCTTGAGTTTGGCGCTCTCGATTTGGCGCTCAATCAGGGCAGGATTATCAGCGCCGCCGGAAATGTGCTTACTCTTGGGCCTCTCTTGAGAGGAGATCCGAACGATGGCACGGTTGCTCTCAGTAAATGTGGGCCTGCCACGCGACATCGAGTGGCAAGGGAAAACCGTCCACACCTCCGTCTGGAAGACGCCGGTTCAAGGCCGACGGATGACACGACGGCTCAACGTCGATGGCGACGGCCAGGGAGATTTGGCGGGGCATGGCGGCGAGCACCGGGCGGTCTTTGTCTATCAGATCGAATCTTACCGTTATTGGCAAAACCAGCTCGGTCGAAACGACTTTAACTATGGCCAGTTCGGAGAAAATTTCACAGTCGACGGACTACCGGATACTGAAGTGTGCATCGGCGATCATTACCGGATCGGCGACGCCCTGTTCGAAGTGACGCAGCCGCGCGTCACCTGCTACCGGGTCGGCATCCGCATGAACGAGCCGCAGATGGCGGCCCTGCTCGTCTCACACGGCAGGCCCGGCTTCTATTTCCGGGTCCTGGAGGAAGGCGAAGTCGGCGCCGGCGACGAAATCGTCAAGGTCGAGGCGGGTCCCGAGCGGATGACCGTCGCCGAGATCAATGCTCTCTTATACTTGCCGGGTCACCCGGCGAACGGGCTGGAACGAGCGCTGCGCATTCCGGCATTGAGCGCCGGTTGGCGAACGTCGTTGCAGGCGCTGCTCGACCGGGAACGGAAAGGCGGCGGACCTACGGGCAACCCCGGGCTCGGCCCGCTAATGGGCCCGCCCCCGGCGTGGCAAGGCTTCCGCCCGCTGCGCGTATCGCAGAAGCTGCGCGAAAGCAGCAATGTCACCTCGCTAATCCTGGAGTCTGCCGACGGCGAGCCGCTGACGCCTGCCTTGGCGGGGCAGTTTGTCGTATTGCGGCTGAGGTCACGGCCCGACGAGAGCGCTCTCCTACGCAGCTATTCGCTGTCGGGCGCGCCGAGCGAGGATCGCTATCGCATCAGCGTCAAGCGGGAGCCGCACGGCGCCGCCGGGGCTTACATCGATACGCGGGTTCAGGCGGGCGATGTTCTCGAGACCAGCGCTCCGCGCGGCAGCTTTACGTTGCGGCAGGGCGATGGTCCTGTCGTCCTTGTCAGCGCCGGCATCGGCGCCACTCCGGTGCTGGCGATGTTGCACGTATTGGCCGCCAAGCAATCGCCAAGAGAGATTTGGTGGCTTCACGGTGCCCGCAACGGCGGCGAGCATCCGTTTGCGGCCGAGGTGCGCGCGCTCCTCAAGGCCTTGCCCGCGGGCCGCAGCCACATTTGCTACAGTGCGCCACAGCCAACCGATCGGCCGACTGTCGATTTCGACAGGGTCGGGCGCGTCAGCCTGCACGTGTTCGACGAGCTGGGCATCCCGCGCGACGCGGATTTCTACATTTGCGGCCCGGCCGCGTTTATGAGCGGTCTCGTCGCCGATCTTACGAGCTGGGGCGTCGCCCCCGACCGCCTCCGCACTGAGAATTTCGGGTCCGGTCCGTCGAAGACGCCAGGCGTTGTGGCGGCGCCTCGGCGGCCGCCGCATCCGCCGGAGGAAGCCTCAGACATTGGGCCGCTTGTATCCTTTACGCGCAGCAATCTCGCCGTCCGCTGGGGTTCCGCTTTCCACAGCCTTCTCGAGCTAGCCGAGGCTTGCGACGTCCCGGTGCGCTGGTCGTGCCGCACCGGCGTTTGTCATAATTGCGAGACGGGGCTGATATCCGGCTCCGTCGTCTATCAGCCAGACCCAGTCGAACCGCCGGCGGATGGCAATCTGTTGATCTGCTGCAGCGAGCCCCAAGGTGACATTGTGCTCGATCTTTGACACGGGTGAGGCGGCCCCTCGAGCAACTCTATAGACGAGACCATAATTCACGTGTCGGATCGGATCGCTGTGCGCTTCGATCCGACACGATCATGGTTCCGTGCCCGGCCGTGCGTGTTGTCTATCAACGATTTAGGCAACTGGTTCTTATAATTATTGACGCCTCCTGCTGCGGGAGCGACTTCATGCCCGACTTCGACGCGATCATCATCGGCACCGGCCAGGCCAGACCTTCCTTGGCATTCCGCCTCCTCGGCGCCGGAATGAAGGTGGCTGTCGTCGAGCGGCGGCACTTGCGTCAATACCGGCTGCACCCCGACCAAGGCCTTGGTGGCGAGCGCCTATGCCGCCCGGATCGCGCGGTGCGCCACCGAGTATGGTGTGATGATCAGCGGCGCGAAAATACCCAAGATATCACGCTCTACCGCGGCCACGCTCAGTTCGCATCGCCGCAAGCAGTGGCAATCGCCGGCGAGCGGCGGCGCGTCGCACGGATCTTTATGAATGTCGGCGGCCGGGCGGTGGTGCTGCCAATGCCCGGCATAAACGAGGTGCCCTACCTAACGAATTCGTCGATGATGGGCGTCGTTTTTCTGCCGCGGCATCTCGTCATTGTCGGCGGCAGCTATATCGGACTCGAATTCGGCGAAATGTACCGCCGCTTTGGCAGCCAGGTGACGATCATCGAAATGGCGCCGCAGCTTGTTCGCCATGAGGACGAGGACGTGTCGGCGGCGATCAAAGACATCGTCGGGCGCGAGGGCGTCGATGTCAGGCTGAACGCCGAATGCGTGCCTCGCCAGGCGCGCGACGAGATCGTCGCCAAGGTCGATTGCACCGCCGGCGACGGTCTCGGTCGCGCCTTACCTCATCGGCAAGAGATACTGATGCAGGAGGTGGCCGAAGGCGTCTCCAGCGGCCGCATCGTCGAGACCGGTGCCCTCGCCGCGCCGCGGACGGAACCGCGGCATCTGTAGAGAACATAGCACAGAATTTAATTATGCGCGGATACACGAAAGGAAGTGGCCCACGCGAAAGGAGAAGTTCATGAAAATATTGATGGTTCTGACCTCGCACGACAAGCTTGGCAATACCGGCCGCGAGACAGGCTTCTGGCTCGAGGAGTTTGCGGCTCCCTACTTCACGTTCAAGGACGCCGGCGTCGAGATCGTGATTGCGTCGCCAAAGGGCGGCCAACCGCCTCTCGATCCGAAAAGCAACGAGCCAAATTTTCAGACCGACCTGACGCATCGGTTCGAAGCCGATGCACACGCAAACGCGCGGCTCGCGACAACGGTTCGCCTCGACACCGTCAAGGCCGGCGACTTTGATACCGTCTTCTACCCAGGTGGTCATGGGCCAATGTGGGATCTCGCTGAAGACAAAACCTCGATCAAGCTGCTGGAATCCTTCCTCGCAGCTGGCAAAACCTTTGCGTTGGTCTGCCACTCTTCCGGCGCGCTTCGCCATGTCAAGACCCCGGACGGCAAACCGCTCGTAGAGGGCAAGACCGTGACTGGGTTCACCAATGGCGAGGAAGAAGAGGTTGGATTGACGAAGGTAGTACCCTTCCTGGTCGAGGATGAACTAATGAGGCTCGGTGCCACCTTTTCTAAGGTTAAGAATTGGGGCGTTCACACGGTCGCCGACGGCCAGCTGATCACCGGCCAGAATCCAGCCTCGTCGGGGCCGGCCGCCCGGCTTCTGATTGATACGCTGAACAAACAGGCAAGCTAGCTAAGACGCCGCGCTCATTAGCAGCATAGCCGCTATCGGCCTCGTTAAGCCCGATCTGTAGAAGCACAAAGGAGGTTGCCGTGAGCAGCGAACAGAAAGTAGCCGTCATTACCGGCGCGTCGCAGGGCATCGGCGCGGCCCTTGTCAGAGCGTACCGTGATCGCAACTACCGGGTGGTGGCGACGGCGCTCTCGATGCAGCCGTCGAGCGATGACGACGTTCTGGTCGTCTCCGGCGACATCGCCGATCGAAAGACGGCCGAGCGTGCAGTCTCGGAAGGCATCGCGCGGTTCGGGCGCATCGACACGCTCGTCAACAATGCTGGCATCTTTATCAGCAAACCATTCACTCAGTACACCGAGGCAGACTATGCGGCCATCGTGGCCGTCAACCTCACCGGGTTTTTTCACATCGCACAACTCGCAGTTGCCGAAATGGAGAAGCATGGCAGCGGCCATATCGTACAGATCACCACGAGCCTCGCTGATCACGCGATCGCCGGCGTACCCGCCGTGCTGGCGGCGCTGACAAAGGGTGGCCTGAACGCCGCGACCAAATCTCTCGCAATCGAGTACGCGCAACGCGGTATCCGAGTGAACGCAGTGGCGCCGGGGACCATTAAGACGCCAATGCATTCCGTCGAGGAGTATGCGCAGCTCGCCGCCCTACACCCCGTCGGCCGGCTGGGCGAAGTCTCCGATGTCATCGACGCGATTCTCTACCTAGAAGCGGCCAGCTTTGTGACCGGCGAAATCCTCCACGTCGACGGCGGGCAAAGTGCGGGCCACTGATGGAGCGCCCCGTTGCTTAGAAGGGCGCTCAGATTGGCCTGGGAGTGAGTGTGATCCAATCCACTCCGCCCTGGCCCACCCACCTTAAACCTCGCATCAGTGGGGGTTACAAAGGCAGCTTTATTGGATAACTGGACTTGGGGCGTGTCGCTATATCGTGTTGACCATAGCTGTCCACGTTACAGGCGTAACCTTCATGGTGTCCGTGCTCCATAGTGTCAGTGTTTGGCTAGCTAGAGAGCCAGAACTGTGGTCTACCGCATCTGATCGCAACCGTGATTGCCGCGTTCACTGCGATGGGACTGCTGCTGGCTGTACTACACGGAATAGAGGCGGCGGTCTGGGCGGCGGCGTATTTGTAGCTTGGCGCGCTCCATTCGCCTGCAGCTGCGATCCTCTACTCCGTCGAACTCGGTGGCCACGCGAGGCGCCTCGGAGCTCATGCTGCAGCCGCACTGGCAGATGATGGGCGCGCTGGAGGCAGCCGACGGCATGCTACTGTTCGGTATCAGCACTGCGTTCATTTTCACGGTGATGCAGTTCTACTACCAACACCTTGTGCTTCAGCGACCCGGCCGGTTCAGTTAAAGCCGATAAGCCCTGACCAATCGACCCGCGGACGCGTGAAGATCTGTCCCTCGCGCGGTCACCCCTCCATCGTCGGAGATAGCGCTCTATCGCCGGCTAGCTGATCGATGGCAACGAGAATTTGCGCCAGCGCCGACATCATGCTAACGAAATGGGACGCCTGCTCCAGGCTCCAGTCGCCAAGGACCATGTAGCAAGCCGATCGAAGCTCAGCAGTCGCGCGAGCCAAGATGCACGTTCGAACAGCTCACCGCCGAATGCGCTACGGAGGAAAAATGCGCATCGCCGATGACACAGAAGCCATAGCCCGGCGCTACCGCGAGCTATTCCAGCCGAGTTCGGAGCAGCCAACGCCGCCGAAGCCTGGGCCCGAGACGAAATCGGCCGCAGAGAAGATGTGCCGCTGCGGCCGGCCTGTCAGTGATTGCTTTTTCTGTGTCGGCGGTGTAATCACAGGATTAGAGGCTGCCGGCGATCGATATCAAGGTCGCGGTGAGCTTGGTGCCTAGGGTTGTCAGGGCCTCAAAACAAACGACCACGATTAGTGCCGCGATCAACCCATATCCAGCGCCGAGAGCGGCGTTCGTCCCTGTAAAAGTCTCCTACACAATCGGGCCAGCAGTATCCGGCCAAGGTTGCCGATGCCAGCGCCGCTTCGAAAAACAGCAGGTGGATGAGATCCCCACTGTGCCAATGGCGAATAGCCCGTTTTCATAATCATATTTTGAAAGGGGGCGTCAAATGAGAGACGGGACGCGTCACCAAGATTGATAGCGAAAAACGGCGCGGCTGGACTAATACGCGGATGTCTTCTACAGCGAGCTTGGTGCCGCAGACACTCGGCCTTAAAAAATGGGGCTATTTCGGCTTGGCATCGGAAACATCAAGCGAGTCGCCTGTTGCAAAATTCCACTACCCGTGTTCACAAATTTTTCTAAAACAATATTCCGACTAGAAACGGTGATATTGTGTTGCCGCGTATTTAGTTGCAGCCTGGTCCGGATTGGACGTAAGCATCGCTGGAGATTAATGCGGTCCGCCGGTTCTAGCCGCTGATCAGGGATTTAGCAGCTTTGACAACGTGCTCCGGGGTGAAGCCCAGCTCACGCATCACGATCTCACCGGGCGCCGACCCACCGAAGCGATTCAGCCCGATGATAATGCCGTCGAGGCCCACGTAGCGCTCCCATCCGAGCGTGGAGCCTGCCTCGATGCTGACCCGCGCCTTGACGACGGGAGGAAGAACCGTGTCCTTGTAGGATTGCGGTTGCGACTGAAACAAATCCCACGATGGCATCGAGACTACCCTGCTTGCAATTCCTTCGCGCGTCAGTTGGTTGTGCGCTTCTAGCGCAACCGACACTTCGGAACCGGTAGCGATCAGGATAACGGTCGGCGAACCCGTAGCGCAGTCGCTGAGGACATACGCTCCTTTCGCCACTCCCGAAGCCGACGCCAGCGTTGAGCGGTCCAGAATAGGTAATCTCTGGCGCGTAAGCACAAGCCCTACCGGCCCCGAGATGTGCGTAACCGCGATCTTCCACGCCTCCACCGTCTCGTTGGCGTCCGCCGGGCGCAGCAGCGTCAGATCAGGAAGCGCGCGAAGGCTTGCCAGTTGTTCCACCGGCTGATGGGTAGGTCCGTCCTCGCCCAATCCGATGCTGTCGTGGGTCCATACATAGATGACGTGGGCCTTGCTCAAGGCCGCCAGTCTGATGCTTGGCCGCATGTAGTCGGAAAACGTAAAGAAGGTGGCGGCAAAGGGCAGAACGCCGCCATGCAGGGCCATGCCCGTGGCAATCGCGGCCATCGCGTGCTCGCGA
>CAVTLC010000041.1:0-24977 GCA_963735445.1 uncultured Alphaproteobacteria bacterium | reverse complement strand
GTTTCCTGGTGGCCGATCGCCGGAAACCCAAAGAAAATCGCGGTTGTCGCCAACAGGCTGACAATATTGGTAAGCAGCAACTCGTAATTCGTATCGTCAGCGCCGGTCGACGAGAACCAGAAGATCGACAGCAGAATCTGCGGAAACAGGCTTGAGTAAGCGAGCCACAGCGCGAATCGCAGCCCCCGGTGCGGCGCCAGAAAATCGTACCAGCCCCGCCAGTCAAAACCGAGAGCGGCGTCGGCGGCGGCGAGTGTACTGTCGTGAGCGGTGCCGCCGCAAGCCGCGGCAACATAGATCAGCACCGTCCCGGCGTTGACAAAAAGCAACCATAAGAGGGTCCAATATGCCGCCCGGGCAAGCACGGCGCTGCGTCCGGTGAGGTGGTAAAAGAGCCCGATCGCGGTTACCACTGCGCAAGCCGAAGCGAGCGGCATCCAGTGATAAAACCGCAACTGCAGATGATGGCAGAGCAGCAGATCGGCAACAGCCAACAGGCTTACCGCCATCCAAATGAGCCGAGTGCCGCGCTGCATGCTAATCTCCCGCGCATGCTGCCCGGCAACCAATTGAAAAATCTTAAATCGCCACCCACCCGGGGCGGTAATGTCCACCGCTGAACAGGAGCGAATGAATGGCGTCTAGCTCACCCGGCTCACGGTCCTCGGACGGCACCACCCCGCATCCGGGCACGGTCGACTATATCGCCCGGGCGCGCGCGATGGCGCCGGTCATTGCCGCTGAAGCTGAGGAGATCGAACGCCGCCGCGAATTGCCGCCCAGCCTGCGCGAGGCGCTGATCGAGAACGGGTTTTATCGGCTGCTGTTGCCGCGGTCGCTCGGGGGAGCCGAATTGCCGCCCTTGACCTTTGTTCAGGTCATCGAGGAGATCGCCAAGGCCGACGCCAGCACCGCGTGGTGCCTGAACCAGACATCCGGCTGCTCGATGACCGCGGCCTATCTCGATCCGGAGACCGCGCGCGAGGTGTTTGGTGCGCCCGATGGCATCCTCGCCTGGGGACCGGGACCGGGCGAAGCGCGGATCGTCGATGGCGGCTATCGGATCAATACGACCTTCAGCTTTGCGAGCGGCAGCCACGACGCGAGCTGGCTCGGCGCGCATCTGCCGATTGTCGAGCGCGACGGCCGCCCGCGGCTAAATGCCGATGGCACCCCGCTTATCTGCACACTGCTGTTTCCGAAATCCGCCGCCAAGATGACCGACATCTGGCATGTCGTCGGGCTTAGGGGCACCGGCAGCGACCAGTATTCGGTCAAGGATCTGTTCGTGCCCGAGAGATTCTGCGTCGCGCGCGACGCCAGTCAGGCGCGGTACGAGCCGGGGCTGCTTTATCGTTTCAGCAGCCTGCAGCTCTACGCCTCGGGATTTGCCGGTGTGGCGATGGGGATTGCCCGCAGCACGCTCGACGCCTTTATCGAGCTGGCGCGCGACAAGATCCCGCGGGGCGGCAAACACACCTTGCGCGACAATAATGTCGTGCAGTCGCAAGTGGCGCAGGCGGAAGCGAAACTCAGCGCCGCCCGGGCTTTTCTGTTCGGCGCGCTAAAGAAGATCACCGACGAGGTCGCCTGCAATGGGCAGCTAACCCTCGATCAGCGAATGACGATCCGGCTCGCCGCGACTTTTGCCATTCACCAGGCGCGCGATGTCGTCGACATTGCCTATCATGCCGCCGGCGCCAACGCGATCTTTGCCGCCAACCCGTTCGAGCGGCGCTTTCGCGACATCCACACGGTCTCGCAGCAATTGCAGGGCCGGCAGGAGCATTACGAGACTGTGGGGCGGTACCGGCTCGGCCTTGAACCCGACAGCCTCGCCTGGCTCTGAGACCCTATGAGGTTAAATGCCCTTTGCTCGAGTATGCCCTCGGGCGGCGGGAGAGCGGGATCGTGATTGCACCCCGCCCATTCACGTCAAGCGCTATTGCGCGGCGCTCGCGGTTCTCTCGCGCATCAGGGCGATCAGCCCCTGCACTTGGCCGCCGTGGCGCTGGATCACCGAGGCGAATTCAGAGCGCTGCGTTACCAGCATGCTGACGCCCTCGACGATCACGTCGGAAATCTTATAGGCGCCATCATCGTTGACCAGCCGCCAATCGACCTTGAGCGGCTGCGGCGCGCCCGGCGTCGTCACGTCGGTCGAGACGATGACCGAATCGTGGTCGGGCCGCGCGCCATTGATCTTAAACTGCTCGCCTTGGAAATCCGACAGCCGCGCTGTGTAGACATAGACGACGTAATCTTCAAAGAGCTTTAGGAATTCTTTTTGTTCCTCGGGGGTCGTGGTGCGCCAATAGCGGCCGAGCACAAACCGGGCGATCCCGGTCGTATCAAAATCTCGGTGAAACAACTCGCGAAACCGGGCTTGCCGCTCGGCGGCCGGCGCCTTTTTGTTGAGCAGGTCGAGCGCGTGGTTCCACAGTTCGTTCATAAAGGCGGTCGCCCTTGGATCGCCGGCATCGGAGGCTGCGGCCGCCGGCCCGGCAGCGATCGCTAGCGGCAATCCAATCAACAGCAAAAGACGACACAGTATCGGTGCGCTCCGCCGCCTCGGATCAACTTTGGCGTTTAATCCAGGCCAATATGATAAAGCCATGATAACCGTCCGTCCCCTTCGGCTTTGGCTCGCCAAGTTCTATAGCGCGGCGGCGGCGGCCTGACAACAACCTCGCGCCGCACCACGCGACTTGGAACATCGGCGATTTTCAACGACAAAGTGGCGTCGCGGCAAACTGGCGATACGAACGGCTTGCCACCGCCTCGCCCGCTGCCGGCGCGCTCCTTTGCCTAAATCTAATTCGTGACTTGCTGCCAAGCCTGCTCCGCTGCCGGCGGCAGCTTGTCCATGTGCTTCAGAAACAAAGCCAGCGTCCAGATCTGTTCGTCGTTGAGCGTGCCCTCCCAGGCCGGCATCGCGGTCCAGCGAATGCCGTGTTTGACTTTCCAGAAGGTGTAGCCCTCGGGGTCGTCCTCGACACCGTCCGTCGCCAATTGCGGCGGCGGTATATACAAACCCTTAGCGATCGGCGTGATCGACGCGTCGCCCTTCGCCGTACCGTGACAAATCGCGCAATTCTTGGCGTAGAGGCCGATCCCGGCAATCAAATTTGCGTCGCTGAGCGCAACTGGATTGGAGCCTTTCGGCGCCTCGCGCTCGAGTGTCGCGTGCATCGCGCTCCGTGCCGCCCAGCCTTCGAGCGGCAATGGCTTGGCGTCGCCATTCATCGGAATGACCGCATTGGTGACGAAGAAGTACGCCACAACGACCGCCGACAACGACCGTTACCAGAATACCCAGAACAAATGCTCTGAACATCGCGCCACCCCGTGTGATTGAATCCGAAGCCGCTCGGCGCTGGTCAATCGCCGATATGCAACGCGCAGCACCATGATCGGGTTTCGCGCCTTGCCGCCCAAGCGGCGATTTCACGCACATCCGCTCGATCGCCAAAAGCGCGAAAACCTCGCATTTATTGCTAAGGCCGGTAAACAGCCTTGGCGGTTGTGAAGCGCTTGCCTACATCGATGTCCAGTCCGCCGATGCCGGCGGAGCCCACAGAAGGGGACGCGCAATGTGGCCGTTTTCACGGGACAAACTGGCTATTCCCGCACCGGAGGATTGTTTGCCGGGCCGAACTGAGCCGATGCAGGTGCCGGAGCGCCATTTTGTCAACGGCCGCCCGCTCGCCGGTCCTTATCCTGCCGGCTTGGAGAAAGCACTCTTTGGCCTTGGCTGCTTTTGGGGCGCCGAGCGCGTTTTTTGGCAAGCGCCGGGGGTATGGGTGACCGCGGTCGGCTATGCCGGCGGCTCGACCCCAAATCCGACTTACGAGGAGGTCTGCAGCGGCCGCACCGGACATACCGAGGCGGTGCTGGTGGTCTATGATCCGAAAGCGACCACCTACGAAGCGTTGCTCAAATTGTTTTGGGAGAGCCACGACCCGACCCAGGGCATGCGCCAGGGCAATGATTGGGGGACCCAGTACCGCTCGGCGATCTACACCTTTTCGCCCGAGCAGCGGCATGCCGCGGAGGCATCGCGCGAGGCCTTCCAGCCCCGCCTCAACGACGCTCAATACGGCGCGATCACGACCGAAATCGCCGACGCCCCGCCATTTTACTTTGCCGAAGATTACCACCAGCAATATCTGGCGAAAAACCCGCGCGGCTATTGCGGTCTCGGCGGCACCGGAGTGTCTTGCCCGATCCCGGCCAAGGTCGCCGCCGAGTAGTCGCCGGCGCGACAACGACAGTCACGGGAGCCGTCACAGGGTGCGAGCCTGGGGCTCGCAGGCCGTCACTCAAAGTCGCCCGGGTCATCACTTCCGCCAGAATGGTTGCTCTTGGTTCAGCCGTCGCAGCCGTCGCCGCGTCTTCTTTTCGTTCTTGGCCAAGATACGCTGATGCCGGGCCAATAATTGCGCCCCGGCATCAGCCATCGGCTCGACCTGTGCTGCTGATCGGCCCAATTCGATCACGAGACTGTAGGCGACGCGCACATCGTTGGCGTGTCCGAGTTCGTCCTGCACCCGTTTCAGCCGCTTGATAAACGGCCTGGCATCGCGCCGGTCGTAAAGACTGTCGAGCAGTTCGATCGCATAACGCAATTTTTTGACCGCGATCCGCAGACGGTGCCGGCCGTGCGCCGGCAGCCGGCGGAAATGTCGGCTGCGCTTGCGCACCGTACGGCGGCGTCGATCGAGCACCGCAGGGGCAACGGCGCCGATCGCGACAGTCAATGCCTGATCCGGCATGGCGTTAGCCGCGCGCCGCCAGCCGCGGCCTTCGAACCAGCGCAGCAAGCGCAGCATTGTCGCCGTGTAGCGCGGCGCGCGGATCTCGTCGGCGACACGGCGATGCGCCTCGGTGCGAGCCTTCTCGGCAGCCGAACTCAACTCCGCCCAGCCAGGCTGGTCGGGCGCCTCATCGCGCGCCGGCGGCAGCAATTCCGTCGCGAACACATCGAGATTGCGGGCGGGGCCGAGCGCTGCCGGTCAATACCTTGATCTCGTCCGACACCCAACGGCGCTCCGCCTCGGGCAGCATCTTTTTGAGCGCGGACAGCATTGAGCGCAGCCGCCGCGTCGCCACCCGCATCTGGTGGACGCCCTCGATTTTGCCGGCAAGCGCCGCCGGCTCGCTGCGCAACATATGCGCGAGACAGATGCGGCCAACCCGCTGCAGCGCGTCTTCCAGCGTCATTTCGGCGTCGAGAAACACCGGCTCGGCGGCGGCTGCCGATGGCGGCTCATCGTTCTTCTGCACCAGCCGATAGCCGCGCTCGGATTTGCTCTGCAAATCGATCCGCAGCGGCGCCGTTTCCAGCAATTCGAGCGCCAGGTCATAAACTGCCGCGGGGTCGCCCGATTTCAATTCCAGCTCGATCTCGCTGATCGGCTGGCTGCGGCCGTCGTCTGCGGTGCGGATCGTGCCATGGTCGACCGCCGCCTCAATCCGTGTCCCGGGGTGGGGCTCGATCTCGACCGTCACGCGCTCGACCTCGGTGACGAATAGCGGGCGGAGCGCCGCGACAATCTCCTCCGCGCAGGTGCGAACCGCTCTCGGGCGCTTGCGGATCCGGCTGGTTGCCGGCGACCGGGTCTTCCCATTCGCCACGCGACAGCAGATTCGCGCTGTCGGGGTCCTCGGTCTTTAATGTCTGGACAAACCGCCCTTCGACCTCGCGCACCCGCAAGATCGATCCTGCTTCCCGCAAAGCATAATCAGGGGTGTCGAAATAGGTCGATAGCAGCCGCCGCGAGATCGTCACAGCCCCCGGCGCCCGGGTGCTTAGCGCGCGCGTCAATTTGTCCAGATCGCCGGGATCAGCGGCGAGCTTGAGTTCAACCTCGGTCGAAATCGGAACCTCCTTTTTAGGAGCCGCACTCAGCGCATTAACATAAGGCCGCAATCAACGGCTTTAACAATTCTGCAAACACTGCGCCGCAGCAATCGATCGCCCGCCAGCAGGCCGGCCGACAATTGGTCCTACCAGCTATCCTGCCTCAAAATCGCCCAACCGGAAAATCTCTGCTAAGTCTGCGGCAGCGCGCTCGTGGTGGTGCTAGTCGGAAAATGGTGATGGATCGTGCCGGAAAGCGAGCGCGTTTTGCCGCGTTGGGGCGCAGCGCGTTGGGAACGGGTTGGAGGGCGTCGATGAGCGGCATGGTGCGGTGGCCGAAAGCGCGGCGGGTTTCGCGCGGCGCCGCCGCAAAAGGCCATGCCGCAAGCTTTGTCATCGCGCGTCCCGACCCGCGGGCGTGGCGGATCGACGCCCCTGACTTCTGGCGCCTGTGGCTGGTCGGGCTGGTGGTGTTTGGCGTGCGCTGGCTGGAAATGCTGGCGGTCGCAGTGTTCGCCTATCAGCATACCGGCTCGCCCTTTGTCGTCGCTGCGTTGACGATGCTGCGAATGCTGCCGATGGCGCTGTTCGGCGCGGTTATCGGTGCCCTTGCCGAGCGCTGCGAGCGGCGCAGCGCATTGATCCTCGTCGTCCTGTCGATGGCGCTGACCTCGCTGACCCTGGCGATCCTCGCCTGGACCGGCACACTTGCGGTCTGGCACCTCGCTGTTGCAGCCCTATTCAACGGCATTGGCTGGACCGCCGACAACCCGGTGCGCCGCACGATGATTGGCGACGTTGTCGGGCCCGAGCGCATGAGCAGCGCGATGTCCATCGATGTCGGCGCCAACAATGCAAGCCAGATCGTCGGCCCGACGATCGGCGGCGTGCTACTGGCGTCGTTCGGGATCGGCGGCGCGTTCTGCGTCAGCGTCCTGTGTTATGTCATCGCCCTCATTGCGGCATCACGGGTTCACTATCGCAACCCTGCCGTTCCGTCGAGCACGCAGACCATATTGGCGAGGATGGCCGAGGGTCTGGCCCTGGTTCGCCGCACCCCGCGCCTGATCGCAACCCTGACCGTCACCGTCATCTACAACATGTTCGGCTGGCCTGCGACCAGCATGATCCCGGTGATCGGCCACGACCAGCTCGGGCTCGGCGCGGTCGGCATCGGTTTGTTGTCGAGCATGACCGGGGTCGGCGCGTTCTGCGGCGCCGTCGCGATTGCGCTGGCGATCCGGCAGCCGCTGTTCTCCCGCATCTATTTGTCGGGTGTCTTTGTCTACCTGATGCTGGTGCCAGTCTTCGCGCTGACGCCCTACCCGCTGCTCTCCGGCTTTGTCCTGCTGCTGACCGGGGTGGCGAATGCCTGTTTCAGCATCATGCAGGCGACCCTCGTGTACCTGTCGGCGCCGGCCGAGATGCGCAGCCGGGTCTACGGCGTGCTGTCGGTGTGCATTGGCGTCGGCTTATTCGGCTTTATCCAGATCGGTCTGCTGGCCGGGGCGATCGGCGCCTCCTGGGCCGCCGCGGCAACCGGGGTAGCGGGCCTGTTGGCGATGCTGTTGACGCGGCGCTGGTGGCGGCCGCTCGGCGCCCCCGGCTGAAAGGCGTCAAGTTCAGACGCAAACTGCGTCAAAATTCTGTCCCGATCCCAGGTTGCGGTTTCTCCGGCGCGTCCTAAATGTTGCTAATATGTTCTCAGGGGGTGGAATGAGCCTGGCAACACCTGAGGGGGGAAATTGCGATGCCGGTTATCCAGTCATCAGCGAAATACCCCTCCCCGCCGAAATCACCCGGGCGGTTCGCGCCGCTAATCCACTGTTGTCCGAAAACACCGCAACGCTCGGCGCGGAGACCGCGATCACTATCCAGACGGAGTGGCTCGGCGTCATCGAGGCCGCGCTATCCGATTTGGCTCGCCGCGGAATTGATGACCCCATCCTGGCAGAAGCCGGAGCGGTTGCCGAAAAGCTCCGCGTCGCGATCGCGTCGCCGGCGCCGGGCCAGCCAACCACCGCACTCTGGCTGAGCCTCTACGCCTGTATCTCGATACCCTTCTTGCAGCATTTCAGCTCGGCGGTCGGCAACGATCTGGGCCACGCCACCGCGCAAAAGATTATCGAAGTACTCGCGAGCCTGTTGCAGTACCTAAAGCTCTAGGCCGCCCCGCGCTTGATTGCGCACTGTGAATGATACAAAGCCGCGACACTGATGAATTGGCTCTCGGACCTGCGGGAACGACGATCAGGTCAGAACCCGCGGGGCGTGAAAAATCGGTTTTCGGGGCGGGGGAGGCCGAGGTTTTCGCGCAGGGTGCGGCCCTCATATTCGCGGCGGAAGAGGCCGCGGCGCTGCAATTCCGGCACCACCCTGTCGACAAAATCGTCGAGACCGCCGGGCACGTAGGGGAACATGATGTTGAAACCGTCGCAGGCGCGGCTTTCGAGCCATTCCTCCATCTCGTCGGCGATCGTCGCCGGGGTTCCGACCAAGGCCAGCCCGCCATAGCTGCCGGCGATACGCGCCAACTCGCGCACGGTCAGATTGTCGCGCCGCGCCCGCGCGATGACCCGCTCGCGGCCGCTTTTGCTGGCGTTGGTTTCGGGGATGTCGGGCAGCGGTCCATCGAGATCGAATTGCGAGGCGTCGCAACCGAGCGCGATCGACAATGACGCGAGGCCGCTGTCGGGATGAACGAGGCTGTCGAGCAGCGCGCGCTTTTCGCGCGCCTCGCCGACCGTGTCGCCGACCACGACGAGCGCCCCCGGCATGATCTTCATATGCTCGGGATCGCGACCGAGCCGCTCCATCCGCGCTTTAACATCGGCATAGAATCCCCGCGCGTCCTCGATGCGGCCGCCGCTGGCAAAGATCACCTCGGCGGTCTCGGCGGCGAGCTGACGCCCGGCATCCGACGCGCCCGCCTGGACGATGACCGGCCAACCCTGGATCGGCCGCGCGATGTTCAAGGGACCGCGCACCGACAAGAACTCGCCCTTGTGGTCGAGGACATGCAGCCGCTCGGGGTCGAAATAGAGGCCCTCTTCGACATCGCGGATAAAGGCGTCGTCGGCCCAGCTATCCCACAACCCGGTTACGACATCGAAAAATTCGCGCGCCCGGCGATAGCGCTCGCCATGCTCCATGTGCTCGGTCAGCCCGAAATTGAGCGCCGCGTCGGGGTTCGATGTCGTCACTAGGTTCCAGCCGGCGCGCCCGCCACTGATGTGATCGAGCGAGGCGAACCGGCGGGCGATCAAATAGGGCGGCTCGAACGTCGTCGAAGCGGTGGCAATTAGCCCCAGATGCTCGGTCACCATCGCCAAAGCCGGCAACAGGGTCAGCGGGTCGAACGAGGTGACCGTGGCGCTGCGTTTCAACGCCGCCATTGGCATATTCAAGACCGACAGATGATCGGCCATAAACCACGCGTCGAACCGGCCGCGCTCCAGCGTCTGCGCAAAGCGGATCAGGTGCTGCAGGTTGAAATTCGCGTCGGGAGAGGCGCCGGGATAGCGCCACCACGCGGTGTGAATGCCGACCGGGCGCATAAACGCCCCTAGACGCAATTGCCGCGCTGCCGTCATCGCTTTCCCTCGGGTAATGCGGGCACATCATGGATCGGTTGCGGCGTGCACCGCAATATCCGCCGCCGCGTGACCATCAAAGCTGCTATCGTAACCCGACCCTTAACGACGGGAGCCAGAATTCATGCACAGCAGTCACGACGCTCCACCCGCCACACTCGACCGCGATCTCGAAATCGGCCCCGACGATTGGAAAGCCCCCGGCTTTTATCAGCTGATGACCGCTCTGGTTGTGCCCCGCCCGGTCGGCTGGATTTCGACGATTTCGAAGAGTGGCGAACGCAACGTTGCGCCCTATTCCTATTTCAACCTGATGGGGAGCGACCCGCCCTATGTGGCGTTCGGCTCGAGCGGCGTTAAAGACAGTCTGAGAAACCTGCGCGAGGTGCCCGAATTTGTCGCGAACATCGTGACGATGCACCTCCTCGAAAGAATGAACTTCACTTCGGGCGACTTTCCGCGCGACGAAGACGAATTCGATTGGGCCGCGCTGACCCCCGCGCCGGCGGCCAAGGTGCGCCCGTTCCGGGTCGCCGAAGCCAAGGCGCATCTCGAATGCGAGGTCGCGCAAATCGTCACCGACCGCAACACCAATATCGTGCTCGGCCGCATCGTGCACGCCCATGTCGATCCGTCGGTGTGGAGAAACGGGCGCATCGATCCCAAGCTGCTCGATCCGGTTTGCCGCCTGTCGGGCTCGGGTTACGCATCGCTCGGTGAACTGGTCAACGTCCGCCGTCCGGAGTGGAAGGATATTGCGGGCACCACCGGGCTCGATGCGATGCCGCGTGCGGAGCGGCGATAAATCGCGGCGGCCCCACATCGCGATCGGCAATCCCAAACCGCGCTGCGCCTGGTTTCCGCACCGGCTATTCTTGAGCCTATCGGGTCACAGGAGAATTCGCCAATGTCCACTGCCTCCCGTCAGATGCATCTTGGGGTTTTTGTCCTCGGCACCGGCAACCACTCGGCCGGCTGGCGCTTTGACGGCGCAGCGATCAGCAACCTCGATCTGTCGGTAACCCAGGAGATCGCCCGTATTGCCGAACGCGGCAAATTCGACCTGTTGTTTATTTCCGACGGGCTGGTCATGGACCCGGGCGACCATCCGTCGTTTTTGTGCCGGTTCGAGCCGACCACCCTGATCTCGGTGCTCGCGGCCTCGACCCGGCATATCGGGCTCGGCGCCACGGTCTCGACCAGTTTTGGCGAGCCCTATCACGTCGCCCGCACCTTTGCCTCGATCGACCACATCAGCAACGGCCGTGCCGCGTGGAACGTGGTTACCAGCTCGGCTGCTAAAGCGGCGCTGAATTTCAGCCGCGAGCAGCATATGGATCACGAGCTGCGTTACGAGCGCGCCAACGAATTTGTCGATGTCGTCACCGGGCTGTGGGATTGCTGGGACGATGACGCGGTGATCGCCGATAAGACGACCGGCCGCTATGTCGATCCCGCCAAGGTCAGGCCGCTCGACCACAAGGGCCGGTTTTTTCAGGTCAAGGGGCCGATGAACATCGCCCGCGCGCCGCAGGGTCATCCGGTCATCATCCAGGCCGGCGGTTCGCCTTCGGGGCTCGAACTCGCGGCACGTACCTCGGATGTCGTCTTTTCGGTCGTGCAGGAATTGGAAAGCGCAAAGACCGCCTATGCCGACCTCAAAGGTCGGATGATTAAATACGGCCGCAATCCCGATCAGCTCGCGGTGTTGCCGGGGGTGATGCCGATCATCGGGGCGACCGACGCCGAGGCCAAGGACAAGCTGTCATTGTTGCAGAGCTGGCTGACCCCGACCAATGCCGCGATCCTGGTGTCGAGCCGGATCGGCTATGACGTGTCGGGCCATCCGCTCGATGGCCCGGTGCCGGCGCCGCCCACCGACGGCAACAGCCGTACCTTTTCGCGGGTGCTGTTTGAAACCGCACGGCGCGAAAACATGACCCTGCGCGACCTCTACAATCTGACGGCGGCGGCGCGCGGCCACTGGGTGATCTGCGGAACGGCTGCGCATATCGCCGACATTCTCGAAGAGTGGTTTGTCGGCGGTGCCGCCGACGGGTTCAATATCCTGCCGCCCTATTTCCCCGGCGCCTTTGCCGAGTTCGTCGATCAGGTCGTGCCTGAATTGCAGCGCCGCGGCCTTTACCGCCGTGAGTATCAGGGGGTGACATTGCGGGACCATCTCGGCTTGGCGCGGGTGCCTGGCCCGGCGCGGCCGGCGGAGGCTGCCGCTGCCGGCTGACCATGGCAGGCGGACGATCTATGAAATGGTCGGTGAAATAGCAGGAGGAGGTCGATGAGTGACGGATTCGAGGGAGGCTGCGCCTGTGGCTCGGTGCGCTACCGGCTCGGCTCCGCGCCGATGTTTGTGCATTGCTGCCATTGCCGCGATTGCCAGCGGCAAACCGGCAGCGCCTTTGTCATCAACGCCCTGATCGAGACCGATCGCGTCACAATTCTGTCGGGCGAGCCGCAGCCGGTGTCGATGCCGACCGACAGTGGCCGGCCGCACCGCATCTTTCGCTGTCCCGAATGTCAAACCGCGGTGTGGAGTGAATATGGCGGGCTGGCACAGCTGCGCTTTGTTCGGGTCGGAACGTTGGACAATCCCGCGGCACTGCCGCCCGACATCCACATCTATACCCGCTCAAAGCTGCCCTGGGTCACCCTGCCCGACGGCGTCCCGGCCACCGAGGCCTATTACAGTTCGAGAGAGCTTTGGCCCGCCGCCAGTCTCGAGCGCCGCCGCGCTGTTTTAGGCTGACCGCCTGGTAGAATCGAGTAGCGCCGGAGAAATTGAGATGACCTTGCCCGCCGCGAGCCGGCTCCAGTTCACCCCCGATCTGGCGATCTGTCGCATTCTGAACGGCATGTGGCAGGTCTCGGGCGCGCATGGCCGGATCGATCGGGATCGGGCGGTCGAGGCGATGTTCCGCTATCACGAAGCCGGATTTACCACTTGGGACCTTGCCGACCATTACGGCCCGGCCGAGGATCTGATCGGCGAATTCCGGCGCAAATTCGCCGCCCGCTATGGTCAGGAGCGGCTCGGCGAGATTCAGGCCTTTACCAAATGGGTGCCGTACCCTGGCGCGATGACCCGCGTCATTGTCGAGCAGGCGGTCGACATCTCATTGCAGCGGATGGGGGTGAATTGCCTCGATCTGCTGCAATTCCATTGGTGGGATTACGGCGACCCGCGCTATCTCGATGCCCTGAAACACCTCGCCGATCTGCGCGAGGCGGGCAAAATCCGCCATCTCGCCTTGACCAATTTCGACACCGAGCATCTGCAGACCATCACCGAGCACGGCATCCGGATTGTGTCGAACCAGGTGCAGTATTCGCTGGTCGACCGGCGACCGGCGGCGAAGATGGCAGCCTTCTGCGCTGATCACGACATCGCAATGCTGACCTACGGCACCGTGCTCGGCGGGTTGTTGTCCGAGAACTATCTCGGCCGACCGGAACCGGTCCGCGGCGAACTCGCCACGGCCTCGTTGCAGAAATACAAGCACATGATCGATGCCTGGGGCGGTTGGGCCTTGTTCCAGGAATTATTGGCGGCGCTAATGCCGATTGCCGACAAACATCGCGTCGGCATCGCCAATGTCGGGACGCGCTATATCCTCGATCAAAGAGCGGTTGCCGGCGTCATCGTCGGGGCGCGGCTCGGGATCGCCGAACACATCGCCGACAACGCGCGCACTTTTGATTTGAAACTCGATGCGGACGATCGCGCCGCAATCGAAAGGGTGCTCGCCAACTCCCGCGATCTGATGCGGGTAATCGGCGATTGCGGCGCAGAATACCGCTAACCTACACCCGTCGGATGTTCTTCCGCGGAGACTATGGCGAGGCCGCGGGGCAGCAACGGCGCGCCGGTTTCCCTAAGCTAATGTTAACTCGCGATATCCGGCTTCTGCTACCGCCTCGCAGCGCTCGCGAAAGGCGGGGTGGCCGCCGCTGTAGCGCATGATCCGGCGGACCTGCTTGCCCTCGACGTTGCGGTTTATGCCGGTCATCCAAGAGTTGACCTCGGTGAACAGCAAGCCCTCGCTCGCCGCAATGACGTGGTCGGTCCAGGCAGCGGCGCCCGCCGCGGTGGCCTCGATTCGAGTGACCCCGCGGTCGAGCGCGAAACGGATCAGCCCCGTCGCCCAATCGGCGCTGTATTCGGCGGCGCGTGGAAAATTGCCGAGCCCGGCATGCGGGCCCATGACCATCAGCATGTTGGGAAAGCCGTCCACCAGGATCCCGAGAAAGGTCTGCGGACCGTCCTTCCACTTCTCCTTCAGCGACACCCCATCCACCCCGCGGATGTCGATGCGGTCGAAGCTGCCGGTGATTGCGTCGAAACCGGTTGCGTAGATGATGATGTCGAATTCGTAATCGGCATCGCTGGTTTTGATGCCGGTCGGCGTGATCCGCTCTATCGGGGTCTCGGTGATGTCGACCAGCTTGACGTTGGGCTGGTTGTAGACCTCGAAATAGCCGCTTTCGAGCGGCACGCGGCGGGTCCCGAAACCATGATTCTTCGGGATCAGCTTCTCGGCGACGATCGGGTCTTTGACGCGTTCACGGATCTTGCGCGCGACGAAATCCGAGATCAGCGCGTTGGCTTGGCGGTCGACCAGGATATCGCGGAAATTACCCATCCAGATGCCAAAGCCGGGCTCGCTGTAGAGCTTCTCCCAGAATGCCTCACGCTCCTCTTGGGTGACCTCGTGGGTCGCGCGCGGGTCGGTCGCATGGATAAAGCAGCCGTAAGTCTGCTGGCAGCGCGCGAAGATTTCGGGATAGTTGGCCCGAATCCGGCGCATCTCCTCCTCGCTGATCTTGGCGTTGTGCAATGGCGCACTCCATTGCGGGGTACGCTGGAACACGGTCAGATGGCCGGCGGTCTTGGCCACTTCGGTGATGGTCTGCACACCGGTGGCGCCGGTGCCGATCACCGCGACCCGCTTGCCCTCGAATTTCACGGGTTCGTTGGGCCAATAATGCGTGTGGCAGGACTGGCCCCGGAAACTCTCGACGCCGGGGATGCGCGGCATGGTCGGCGCCGACAGGACGCCGACGGCAGTGATCAGAAACCGCGTATTATAGCGCCTGCCATCCTCCAGCGTGATGTCCCAGCTTCGCGTCTCCTCACGGTAGTGCGCGGCCGCCACGCGGCTGTTGAACTGGATGTCGCGCCGCAGGTCGAACTTATCGGCGACATAGTTCAGATAGCGCTCGGTCTCGGGTTGGGCGGCGAAATGCTCCTGCCAATCCCATTCTTCCAGCAGTTGCTGCGAAAACGAGTAGCCATACGTCCAGCTCTCTGAATCGAAGCGGGCGCCCGGGTAGCGGTTCCAGTACCACGTGCCCCCGACGCCGGCGCCGGTCTCGAACACGCGCACCTTGAGACCGAGTTCGCGCAGCCGATAAAGCTGGTAGAGACCTGAAACGCCGGCGCCAATGACAATGGCGTCGAAATCGGTGGCCTTCTCGGTTGAAGTTCGATTGAGAACCGCTGGTGACCCATCCATCGCGTCTTCCCTCACCCGAGTATTCGATCAAATCGCCCGATACGTACCAATCGGGCGCTCATTAGGGAACGTCGGCGGCCGAGCGTCAACCGATAGGAATCTTGCATCGACGAACCCGTAATAATCATCCAGGTCGGTGCATCGGCGGCCGGGCTTCGCTATGTTGCCGCCTTCACCGCGAGGGAGGAGCGCGATGCGGGTCGCTGGTCTCGAAATTCTGCGCTGCGACGCCGGATGGCGGAATTATCACTTCCTAAAGCTCACCACCGACAGCGGCATTATCGGCTGGAGTGAGTTCGACGAGGGTTTCGGCTCCCCCGGGGTCAGCGCCGTCATCGAGCGCATGTCGGCGCGGGTTGTTGGCCAGAACGTGTTCGAGCATGAGCGGATCTATACCGAGCTCTATTGCTTGACCCGGCCGGCGGCGGGCGGAGTGGTCGGCGAGGGGCTGGGTGCCATCGAAAACGCGCTGCTTGACGCCAAGGCTAAGGCGCTGCAGGTGCCGTGCCACGCGCTGCTCGGCGGCAAGATCCGTGACCGGGTTCGGGTTTACTGGTCGCATTGCGCGACCTGGCGCATCAATCATCCGAATTTCTTCAAACCGGCAATCACCGATCTCGATGGCGTCCGCGCGATCGGCGCCGAGGCGCGCGACAAGGGCTTTGGTGCGCTGAAAACCAACGTCTTCATCTATGAAGGCGGAGCCCCGCGCGGCTGGCGTCCGGGTTTTGCCGTGCCATTCATGCCGGAGCTCAATGTCGACAAGACCGTGTTGCGCAACCTGCGCGCTCATTTGGAAGCCATCCGCGACGGCGCCGGGGCGGATATGGAGTTGCTGCTCGATCTGAACTTCAACGCCAAGACCGAAGGATATTTGAAGATCCTGAAGTCAATTGCCGATTTCGATATGTTCTGGGTCGAAATCGACAGCTACAGCGCACCGGCGTTGGCTCATATCCGCCGGTCCAGCCCGCACCCGATTAGCTCATGCGAGACGCTGCTGGGGCTGCGCGAATTTCTGCCCTATTTCCGCGAGCAGTCGATGGACGTCGCGATCATCGACGCGGTGTGGAACGGCGTGTGGCAGTCGATCAAGATAGCGGCAGCGGCCGATGCCTTTGAGGTCAACATCGCGCCGCATAATTTCTACGGTCATCTGGCGACGATGATGAATGTCCACTTTGCCGCCGCGACCCCCAACCTGCGCATTATGGAGGTCGACGTCGACCGCCTGCCCTGGGACCACGAGCTATTCACGACCGCGCCGCAATTTGAGCACGGCCACATCGTGGTGCCCGACACCCCGGGCTGGGGTACCGAGCCGAACGAAGACGCGATCCGGGCCCATCCGCCAAAGACCGGCGCCGGGCTGATGAGCTACCGCCAACCGGGATCGTGAACCTCCACCGGCGTGGGCTTCGTCAGCCTAGCGGCCGAGACCGTCCTTCTCGGGCAACAAAGGAGGCCCTATCATGGCCTGTGTCGATCAGGCGATGCTCCACGGCCTGAAGACGCTATCGGGGTAACTGCCTGGAGCGCGCTACCGAGGCTGGGTAGAGTTGAACACCTCTGATGCACCTCCGAAACTGGGCATCGATCGGACCGCCACCCCGGAATTCGATCTCCAAGCGGCCCTGGAGGCGGGGGAAATTGGCACTTGGGATTGGGATCTTGCCAGCGGCCGTATGTGCTGGTCCGAGCAGATGTATCGCAATCTCGGCCTCGATCAGGATCAGGATCAAGGCGGCGACCTTTTCGGGCGCTTGCTGAAGGCTATACATCCGACTGAGCGGCGGCAGGTTGCTGCGGCATTTTCGGAATTTCGCAGCCGCCCAGGTCCTATGCGGATCGAGGCCAGGCTGGCATCGCGTCGCGGCGATTCCCGTTGGATCGTCTTTCTCGGCCGTACGACACTCGGGAACGATGGCGAGCCCGGGCATATGCTCGGGATCACGATCGACAGCACCCGACGCCGCAAAAGCGAGGAGGCGAGCGCGGCGGCCGTGTTGGTGAGCGAGCAGCGGCTGCGCGAACTGACCCAAAGATTGCAAGAGCTGGCTGAACGTCAGAACCGCCAGCTCGGGGCCAGCCGAGCCCAGATCCAAGCGATTTTCGACAATTCCCCGGATTGGCTTACGTTATTTCGCGCCACCGCCGATGGGCGCTTTGTCTATGCCGATCTCAATCGCGCGACGGAGCGCGGCTATGGGCTCAGTTACGATCAGGTCGTCGGACGCACCGTCGAGGAAATCCTCGGTCCAGAGCAGGCTCAGCTGCCGCTGCGCCTGATGCGGGCCTGCATTCAAACCGGCGAAAACCAGCGATACACAGCGCATCGAACCATGGCGGGCGTAACCCGATCGATCGATGTGATGTTCGTCCGCGTCCCGGAACAGCTTGATGGCGACTATCATATTATGGCGACCGCCCGGGACATTACCGAGCGCGACGAGATCGAGGAGCGCCTGCGTCGCGAACGGCTGCTCTTCGAATTGATCATCGAAAGTACCTCGGAAGGGATAATCGTCGTCGACAACCAGCTGCGGCACGTCATCTGGAACGCCGCGATGGAACGGATAAACGGCCAGCCGCGCAGTGTCGTGCTGGGCAAAACGGTTTTCCAGGTGTTCCCTGAATTTGACGATCATCCGGTCGGGGATGCCTGGCGCAAAGCGCTGAATGGACATCGGGCCGAGATGCGGGATTATCGCTTCTTCTCGCCCGCCCGCGGCGCTGAAATCATCTACGACGCCGACTTCACCCCCCTCCATGACCAGGTCGGCTCGATCATCGGTGCGGTTTGCATTTTACACGAAACGACTGAGCGCCGGAGAATTGAGCAACTATCAAAACTGGAGACAGTGGCTCAGCTTACCGGCGGTGTCGCACACGATTTTAATAACCTGCTGACAGCGGCGATGGGCTGCCTGGACCTGATCCGGCACGAGCATGAAAGCGAGCGAACTCGCTCGCTGGCGGAGATCGCGCTTCGCGCAATCGATCGAGGCGCCCAGTTGACCCAGCAGCTGCTGACCTTCGCGCGTCGCCAGGCGCTGCGTCCGGTTTCGGCAGACCTGAACGCCTTGCTCGCGGAGATCGAAGTCCTGATCCGGCGCGCTGTTGGTGAGACGGTTGAGGTCTCTATCAGTCGCGCGGTCGATTTGCCGCGCTGCCAGCTCGACCCGGCTCAATTCGAGGCCGCTGTGATGAACCTTGTCATCAATGCTCGTGACGCCATGCCGGATGGCGGTCGGCTGATGCTGGGCACGGATAAGATCGCGGCGGGGCAGATTCCGGCCGATGTCGATCTGCCGCCGGCCGAGTATGTCGCGATCACGATCGAGGATAACGGCGCCGGGATGAAACCGGAGGTGATGGCCCGCGCACTGGAACCGTTCTTTACGACAAAGGAGATCGGCAAGGGTTCGGGACTTGGTCTTTCGACGGTATACGGCTTTGTCAAGCAATCGGGCGGGGAGCTGCGCATCGAAAGCAGCCCGGGCGCGGGCACGCGGGTTACCCTCTATTTGCCCATCGATCCCCGGGTCGAACAGGACAGCCCGTCATCTCCGGCAACGAGCGAACCGCGGCCAGGCGCAGGCACGATCCTGGTGGTCGAAGACGACGCCGAGGTTCGCGAGGTAGCGGTCGAGATCCTTCAGAGTCTCGGATATCGAATATTGGAGGCGCGCAACGGCCAGGAAGCGCTCGAATTGGTGCAAGGTCCTGAGCAGCTTGATCTGCTGTTTACCGATCTCGTAATGCCAGGCGGTATCTCAGGTGTCGCGCTCGCGCGGCAGGCTCAGGCGATGCGCCCCGGCTTGCATGTTCTGTTGACGACTGGGTATGCCGGGGCCGAAGCCAGCGCGGCGGATGAGTTCCCGCTTATCGCGAAGCCGTTCCGGTCAACCGAGCTGAGCCGGGCGATTGCGCGGGTGATGGCCGGTGGGGCTGGCCAATCTGAAGGCGCAGAACGGATAAAGTCGAGGGATACCTAAAGACTACTTCTGCCCGGCCTCGGCAGAATGGCCGGCATGCTGTCGGTTCTGGGTCGCGACTGATCCGACTATTATGCCTGTCGCACAAAATGCAGTGGAAAGGCTAAGCCGGGCGGCCGATGACCGAACACGCCCCGGGTGCTCCCGGAATCTCGCCGATTTGGACGAGCAGCGCCGAGCGGATCCGCGCCCGAATCCTTAACGAATCGACATTCCACCGATGATGGTGAATTGTCTATTCGCTTAACACGTATGCAGAAGCTCAAAACGATGAAGATCCGCTGGAAAATCGACTTGGCAATGTGTGCGGCGTTCTTGGTCGGGCTTGGATTGGCGGGGGGGAGTGCCTATGAGATTTTAACCAAGAACGCGGTCGAGGACGCTCTGCAAAACGCGCGGATCATGATCGAAGCAGCTTCCGCTATTCGATCTTACACCGCGCAAAGCATAAAGCCGCTACTAGAACAACAAATGAAGGTGCAGTTCCTGCCGCATTCCATTCCGTCATTTGCTGCTCAAAGCAATTTGAAAATGGTTCGTACAAAATTACCGGAATACAGCTATCGCGAACCCACTCTTAATCCGACCAACGTCAGCGATCGAGCCGTCGATTGGGAAGCGGACATCATCAACGACTTTCGCAACGATGCGGGCAAGCGGGAAACCGTGGTGACGCGCGAAACACCGGGCGGACGTTTCGTAACCTTGGCCCGACCGCTGAAGGTCGGCAGTCAAGCTTGTCTTTCCTGCCACAGCACAGCGGAAAACGCGCCCGCTACATTGGTGGCGCTCTACGGGTCGCAAAACGGCTTCGGGTGGAAGCTGGGCGAGGTCGTCGGCGCCCAAGTCGTGTCGATCCCGCTTGCCGTGCCGCTGGACAGAGCCTACCAGGCCTTGTCCTGGTTTATGCTCGCGCTGGTCGGGACCTTTTTGATCGTCATCGTCATCGTCGATTTGTTGCTACGCGCACTGGTGGTCAAGCCGGTTGTCGAGATCTCAAAGATGGCCAACAGCGTCAGTATGGGACAGCTCGACACGCCGGAATATGTCCGCGATACCAACGACGAGATCGGGACATTGGCGGCATCCTTTAATCGCATGCGGCGAAGCCTTCAGAACGCGATGAAAATGCTCGACGAACAAAGCTGAATGATTGACGGCGGCGCCTTCGGCTACAGGGTGCCTTAGGCTACAGGATGAAGGCAGTCGACCAAATTGGACGCTATCGCATCGATGCGCTGCTCGGCAGCGGCGCGATGGGAGACGTCTATCGCGCCTACGATCCGATTATCGATCGCCCGGTCGCGATAAAGGTCATACGGCCCGAACTGATCGCGGGCAGCGGCTCCGAACAATGGTTGCAGCGGTTTCGGCGCGAGGCCAGAGCGGCCGGGCGCCGGTTTCACCCGAACATCGTCGCCATTCTAGATTTTGGCGACGATAACGGGGTCCCGTTCCTCGCGATGGAATATGTCGATGGACGCAGCCTCGATGTCGTGATCAAGACGTCGAGCCCGCTCGAACCATCCCGTAGTGTCACGATGATTAGCCAGGTATTGAGCGCTCTCGGATTTGCTCACCAAAATGGAATAATTCATCGCGACGTAAAACCTTCCAATATCCTTGTATTGAGCAATAACGATATAAAGGTGGCCGATTTCGGCATTGCTCGCATCGATGCCTCCGAGTTCACGATTGTCGGCGATCTGCTTGGCACGCCAGCCTATATGGCGCCGGAGCAATTTTCGGGCGCCCCGATCGACGAGCGAACCGATCTGTTTGCTGCGGGCGTGATCTTTTACGAGATGCTGACGGGGGTGAAACCATTCCGCGGCAAGAGTGTCACTGAAATCATGTCCTTGATGGAGACCCGAGGCCCCGAGGATATCGGAGCGTTCAACCCCGCCGTTCCCGATCAGTTGCGGCAGGTTATTGCCAAAGCGCTGGCGTTTGACCCGTCTAGCCGCTTTTCCGACGCCGGCGCCTTTGCAAAAGCCGTTGCCGATGGTTTTCCGAACCGTACCGGCCACGGTCAGCTGGCTGACGCGGCTCCAGCCTCGTTCGTCCAGACAACATCTGATCCCTGCTGCTGGCGAAATTTCGTTGGTCGATGCTTCTCCCGGTCCTGAAAATTTGGCCAGGATCGAGCGCGAGCTGGCCACCTTTATCGGGCCGGTGGCGTCGATCGCGGTGAAGCGCGCCACGACTCAAACCCATAATATCGAGGTATTGTACGATCTATTAGCCATGTACATCGATAACCAAAGAGACCGAGCCGAATTTCTGAAATTAGCGCGCCGAGGTGGAGCGGGCGCCTCCGATTTGCCGCCGGCGTCGGTGTCGGTGGAACGCCATCCGACACGCGAACAGAGCCAAATTGTTGCAAAAGCCCCAAGCCCGTCAGCGATCACCGCAATCGAGATGAGCTTGACGCAGTATCTCGGCCCAATCGCCAAGCTTCTGGTAAGAAGGGAACTTCAGAAATTCGAGACGATGGAGAGTTTCTGTCGTGTACTGGCGGTCCACATCCCGGACGAAGGTGAACGCGAAGCTTTTCTCCGAACGGCTCGGCAACACCTCGCGGCAAGAGCGTAAAACGCGATGATTGGAGGCAAGCCGGCGGCCATGGGCTTCGCCGCTTTCCTGGCGATCTGCGGCGTGACGATCGCATCGTATTCGCCCCCGTCCTTTGGCGCCGAGGTGGGAACGCAAGGCCAAACTCTCCCGGTGACGCCCGCCCTGATCCGTGAAATTCAATTCATGCTTTCGCGGCTGGGCATGGATCCCGGGCCGATCGACGGTGTTGTCGGACCACAGACCAATAAGGCAATCCACGAATTCGAGCAGCACGCCGGACTGCCGCTGGCGGATTTAGTCAACGTCGGAGCAATCCCCGAGTCGCTCCTGACCCAATTGCGCAGCCAGGCATCGCGCGCAATCCTCGGAAATGAACCAAAGCCGCAACCTGCGCCAAGCCCTGCAGCCATTGCCGCTCCGCCGGCCAACGCACCAGCGACGGCACCAGCACCAGCGCAACCGCCCCCAGATCGTTTTGCCGCCTGCTCGTACAATCCCGACGACTTCCGCATCGGCGCAACCCAATATACACCGGATAAATTTCTGCAGGTCGGCTTTGACGGCTCGACGGCGCGCGCCGTATCAAGCTTGAAGGATCGCCTCGACGAGGCGCGCCAGCTTGCCGAGAACATAGGCGGCTCAGCACTGCTCGAGGTGCAGCGGCAAGCGCGTGTTCTGAATTATTTTACCTGCCGTTTGAAAATCGAAGAGGCGGCGGCAACCAAGAAACCGCCCTCCTGAGTAGGCTTTGTCGCGTGCCTGGAAGGAAAATGTCGTACCAATCGGCGGCACGAACGCATGTCGGCACCGTGCGTCAGCGTAATGAGGACGCGGTGCTCGAGCGCCCAGATGTTGGACTATGGGCCGTCGCCGACGGTGCCGGAGGTCACCAACGCGGCGATTATGCGAGCAGCGCCATCATCGCAGCGCTTCGGGATCTACCACCGGCGGATTCTAGCCTATCTTTCGTGCAACAGCTTAAGACTCGCCTTCAACAGCTCAATCAGCAATTTCGCGCCGAGGCGGCTCTGATTGGACCGGACGCCATAATCGGCAGCACGATCGTCGTGCTGATGATCTGCGGACGCCAAAGCTTTTGCCTGTGGGCGGGAGATAGTCGGTTTTATCGGATGCGCGACGGCAAACTGAGCCAGCTCAGCCGCGATCAGAGCTATGTCCAGAACCTGATCGACCGCGGCGAGATCGCGCCCCAAGCGGCGGCATCGCATCCGCTTGCCAACATCGTGTGCAATCTGGTGGGAGGCGCCGAAGAACTCGTGCTCGAAGAACGGCACGACGCTCTCGAACCCGGCGACCTATTGCTGCTCTGCTCGGACGGTCTGACCCGGGCGCTTACCGATCCCGATATCGCCGAGATACTGGGCGAAGCCTCGATCGCAATGGCAGCCGACCTATTGATCGGGCGTGCGCTGGAATGCGGCGCGCGTGATAATGTCAGTGCTGTAACGATTCAGTATAGCGGCTGAGAATGCGACGCTTTGCGCCCGCTATGCCGAGCCCGTGATCCCCTTTAATCGGTAGGCCCTCAGCTTGCCTTCATGCTTTGTGTCGATAATCGCCAGTTCAGCGTCGACATGCCGCCAAAGCCGTTGATGCATTGCTGGGCTTATCAGGATTTCGCCGCCGCCGGCGCCAGAACAATAGCGGTCGGTCCAATTGGCGGCCTCGCCAATGATCGTCAACTCCATACGATCTTTGGAGCCCACAAAACCGTGCAGCACCTCGCCACAGTGAACCCCGATCCCGATAGTGCAGGTTACTTGTCTGCGTCGCCGGCGTTCCTCGCTGATTTCGCTCATTGCCGCTTGCATTGCGAGCGCCGCGCGGACCGCTTTTTCGTGGCGCTGAGCATCCGGTTCGGGGCTGCCAAAGACTGCCAGGATCCCGTCACCGGTAATCTTGTCGACCGTGCCGTCATATTTGAAAATAGCGTCGACCAACGCCGAAAAATAGTCATTGAGCAGATCCATCACGTCATCGGTATCCATGCCCGCGGTCAGCTTGGTGAAGCCGCGGATATCAGACACGAGAATGACGACCTCGGACCTCTCGCCGCCGGGACGAAGCCGCCCATTGCTGGCTCGCACCAGTAATTTGTCGCGGATTTTTGGTGAGAAATTCGACAACAGCCGGCCGAGCAGCACGGCATTGCTGCGCAACTCGCTTTGCAGCTGGTGTTGCATTGCGGCCATCGCCGCATAATGTGCGACCGCCAGCATCAATCGCAGATCGTCTGCCGCGAACAGCGTCCCGCCGTCGCTATTGTCGACGCACGCCGCCCCCATTACGCGACCCTTCCAGATCAAGGGCACATACATGCCGGCCTTGATCCTGTTCAGGAACTGACTTTGACTTGGATCAATCCCCTCGCGCCAGATAAACCCCTGGCGCCGCGTCATCGTTCTTGTCGCGAGCGTCATGCTGACCGATGGCTGGCCGGCGGGGACGTGGGCTTTCAGCAGGAGCTGGCCGCTCTCTGGATCTTCCAGCAACAGAGCGCCACGGCTCGCGGCCGGAATGATCGCTACAAGCTGCTCGATGATCGTTTGGAACAGCTCATCGAGTTCGATCTGGCCGGCGAACCGCAAGGGCAGCTCATAAAGCAGCACCAGCGCTTTTGCGCGATCGGGATTGATGGGCGCGCCAAGCTCGAAAACAGGTGCGGTGGCGTCGATCAATTCGGCGATATCGAGCCGCGTATCGTGGGTCTCGACGACGGTCGGATTTTCCGTGCCCCAACCGGCCCCGAACTCGACCGCGGTGGGCGAAACAACGACTTCCAACGTCGTTTCGCTGATCCGGACCGTCTGCCCTGGTTCCAGGGGGAGCTTGCCTTTCGCGCCGATTGGTTCTCCATCGACTTCGGTGCCGTTGGCGCTACCTAAATCTTCGATCCAGTATTGCCCGTCGGTAAATGAGATCTGCGCGTGCGGCCGCGACACCCGAAGGTCCGGGGTCAGGTCGATATCGACATGGATGCCGTGTCGCGGCCGTCCGATGACCACCGATGTCGACGGTTGATCGAAAACCTTTTCGTTGTCGCGATAGCTATAGCGGATACGCACGTCGCACCACCGCCTTCCGATACCCGCGAGATTAGCAAAACTCCCCCACTTTTGCTAAGGGCTCCGCATCTCTGCTCGGCTGGGCGACGCTGTCAAGCCGCGGTAGGACGCGAGCCAGCGGCTCAACTTCCGTCGAAACAGCGCTCGCGGGCGAGGATGAACATGGGGCTGCTGCCGTCCCCGGAGGCTGCGTTACGCCCCGCCGCCTGCCGCTGCAGCCAGCGCTGCACGCGCGCGTCCTCGCAGACGGCAACGTTGAACCGCAGCCACGGCGAGCGCTCGAGATGCGGACGGAAGACTGTGCCAGGCGCCAGCATGATGCCGTCGCG
>CAVTLC010000040.1:0-31938 GCA_963735445.1 uncultured Alphaproteobacteria bacterium | reverse complement strand
ATAAAGATGTGATCGAAATTCAGCGGCTTGGCGCGTGGCTGCGGACGTGACTTAATAACTGTTTCCGCCACCATAAAGAGATGAACGGTCAGGAAATTCTTGCCACGGTCGGATGGCGATGCGGCGGAGACCGTTCAGCACCTGAGCCGAATGATCTTCGCGCCGACTGTCGGCCGCTCAGATCTGGACGATCGACCCAAAATCCCAGCTCTGGCCGGGCGGATCTTCGCCGATGCGCACCGTCTTTTGATCGGGAAAGCGATAGGGCGGGACCGGCAAGTTATACGGCGCCGGCACCCCGGCATAAACTCGCCCGGCCAAATCGTATTTCGAGCCGTGGCAAGGGCAGAAATAGCCGCCGAGCCAATTGGGCGCCGGATTGCTCGGGTCAGGCTTTGGGAAGTAACCGGGAATGCACCCGAGATGGGTACAGATCCCGACCAGAACCGCATACTCAGGTTTGATCGAGCGGTGCCAGTTCCGTGCATAGGGCGGCTGCTGGTTGGTGTCGGAACTCGGGTCGGCCAGTCGGTTGACGAGGCTCGCGTCCTGCAATTCCTTGAGCAGCGGCGGCGTGCGGTTGACGATAAAGATCGGCTTGCCGCGCCATTGAACGATGACTTGCTGGCCCGGCGCCACCTTGGTCAAATCGATATCGACCGGACCGCCGGCGGCAAGAACATCGGCCGCGGGGTTCAGCATGTCGACAAGAACATATCCGGTCGCGACCACCGCAACGGCGCCGACTGCGCCCGCGACCAGTTGCAGAAAATCGCGCCGCGTTTCCTGGTGCAGCGCACCGTCAGCGGGGGCCGCTCCTCGCAAGCTGTGGGTCTCGTCGGTCATTGAGGGTCAAAGGTCCGTCTGCTGCGCGCTTTCGGTCAACGAAACACGGCAATTCAACCGCCGTTCCCTGCCGCGCCTTTCAGCCGCAGCGCGCAGATGCTCACTCTGGTGCAGTTGTCGCGCCGAATGCTAGGCTCCGCGGCAGAGCGCAACCCATTCATATCCCCCCATTGCCGTTTTAAAGGGGTACGCCATGAAAATCGCCCGCATCGAAACCTTTATCCTCGGCACCGGCAGCTCGAAGGACCTGCTGTTCTGCCGCGTCGAGACCGAGGACGGTCTTTACGGCTGGGGCGAGGCTTATGTCACCCACGGCAAAGAGAGCGTCGTCGCCGAATGCATCCGGACAATGACGCCGCACCTGATCGGCCGCAGCGTCTTTAACATTCGCCATACCGGCCAGGTCATCTTTGAGGATTTCGCGATCAAGCGCGGCTCGCCCGAATTGTTCTCGGCGTGGAGTGCGGTCGAGATCGCGTCCTGGGACATTCTCGGCAAGCACACCGGCCTGCCGGTCTACAATCTGATCGGCGGCGCCTCGCGCGAGCGGGTGCGGATTTACGCGAATGGCTGGTCGCGTGGGGCGACGATCGACGAGCGTGTCGAATGCGGGCTCAAGGTCAAGGCGATGGGGTTTACCGCCGCCAAATTCGACCCGTTCCCCGGCCCGTGGCGCAACTATGTCGATCGTCGCGACGAGGATTTCGCGATCGATCATGTCCGCGCGATGCGTCAAGCCCTCGGCCCCGATTTCGAGTTGCTGATCGAGGCCCATCGCCGCTTTGCCCCGGCGCACGCGATCCGCATCGGCCAGCGCCTCGCCGAGTTCGGCATCGACTGGTACGAGGAGCCGTGCCTTGCCGAAAACATCGACCTCGTCGCCGAGGTGCGCCGCGCGGTGCCGATCCCGATCGTGACCGGCGAGGCGCTTTACACCAAGGAGGCGTTTTTCGAATGCCTTGCCAAACGCGCCGCCGATATTCTGAACCCGGACATCTGCGTTGTCGGCGGCATTTCCGCGATGCTCGACATTGCCGCGATGGCGCAGCCGCAGGCGGTCGTGATGGCCCCGCACAATTACAACAGCACCCTGGTCGGCCTGGCCGCGACCGTGCATCTCTCGGCGGTGATCCCGAATTTCCGGATCGCCGAGTATTTCGTCAACTTCCAGGATCTGTGCCGCGAGATCGCGACCGCGTCGCTGAGCGTGCAGGACGGCTGGATCGATTTGCCGACCGCGCCCGGATTGGGCGTCGACATCGATGTCGACAAATTGCGCGCGCACCCGCATCACGAGGCGACCGCCCACGGCTTCCGCCAATACTGGGAGGAATACCCCCGGAAAGACTACACCCCCAGCTTCCGCGGCTGAGTGGAGCGGGATAGATTCACAACGCCGCAAGTGGAATGCTAAGCGCCCGCGCCGCGGCGAGCAGCCCGTCGGGCCTGAGCCTCGGCAAACAAGTCTGCCAGTAGCACCGAACTGTCGATGTAGATCACCACCGATCTTCGCGATCCTTGTCGAGATCGGCCAGCAATTGTTCTAACGTATAACCGGGTATCGGCTTGCGCGGCGGCAACGGTGCAAATGGCCGCTTTGCGGGGGTCAGCCAGCCTTCCCGGAGGCCTTTCTCCTGAAACGGGGTAAGGCCAGTTCCCCGCTCATATGGTACGATTTCGGCGACGGCGCGGCCGCGATCGGTGATGACGATCGTTTCACCCGCCGCCGCCAGCCGGACATACTCACTGAGCTTATTTTTTAACGTTTTCAGACCGACCTTTTGCATCGACCTCACGTAGCCCCAGAAGCTACTTCGCAAGCGGTCACCAAGTCAGTTTGAATGCTTCACCCTCCAAATTATTACCCGCCTCCCCGGCGGAAGCCGGGGTCCACCTGTCCGGCAGGAACCGGGTATGGAGATGGGTCCCGCTTTCGCCGGGACAGCGGACAGCCGATCAGTTTTTCAAACTGAGACACTGCCCAACCCCGTGTAATCCGTGCCAAAACGGCTAGACTGCGATCGCCAGAACAGAGAGGGACCGGCACGTGAGCACGATGCTGGAAGACAGGCAAGCCGCCCTCGAACGGGAAAATGCCGAGTTGCGGCGACAGCTCGATGTCTGCCATGCCGAACTCAAAGAAGCGCGCGAGCAGCAGACCGCGACCGCCGAGGTGTTGCAGGTCATCAATTCCTCGCCCGGCGATCTCGCCCCGGTGTTCGACGCGATGCTCGAAAAGGCGCACGCGCTGTGCGATGCCGCCTCCGGCGATCTTCTGGGTCTACGACGGCGACGCGCTTTCAGGCCGCTGCGACCCGCGGCATTCCCGAGGCGTTCGTCGAGGCGGTGCGCACCGCTGCACCAGGCACCAGCGCGCTGCCAGCAGGCTTGCTCGGCGGCGAACCCTACGTCCAGGTCGCCGACCTCGCGGCGGTTGAGAACCACGTTGACACTTCGATGCATAAGGTGCTGGCGCAGTTGGGGGCGCGCGTACCCTTTCGTGGCGTCGCAGCACTCTCCTTATGCCACTGCGCAAAGACGGTGAGCTGCTCGGCGTCATCCGGCTCTACCGCCACGAGGTGCGGCCCTTCACGGACAAGCAGATCGCGCTGTTGCAGAACTTCGCGGCGCAGGCGGTCATCGCGATGGAGAACGCGCGGCTCTTGACCGAGACGCGCGAGGCCTTGGAGCAGCAGACCGCGACCGCCGAGGTATTGCAGGTCATCAACAGCTCGCCCGGCGACCTCGCCCCGGTGTTCGACGCGATGCTGGAGAAGGCGCACAGCCTCTGCGGAGCGCGACACGGCAGTCTGCGATCCTACGACGGCGAGTACGTTCCGCGCGGTCGCTGTTCGTGGCGTGCCGGAGGCGCTCGCCGAAGTGCTGCGCGCCGGTATCGCCGGGCTCCGACGATCCGGTCGACCGGCCGCTGCTCGACGGCGAGCCGTTCGTCCATATCGCCGACCTGGCGGACGATCGCGACCACCCGATGGCCGCGAGCGTTGGCCGACTGAGGCCGGAACGCGCACGCTGCTGTGCGTGCCGCTGCGCAAAGATGACGCGCTGCTCGGCATGATCACCGCAGCACCGGCAGGAGGTGCGGCCGTTCTCCGACAAGCAGATCGCGCTGTTGCAGAATTTCGCGGCGCAGGCGGTCATCGCGATGGAGAATGCGCGGCTCTTGACCGAGACGCGCGAGGCCTTGGAGCAGCAGACCGCGACCGCCGAGGTATTGCAGGTCATCAACTCCTCGCCCGGCGACCTCGCGCCGGTGTTCGACGCGATGCTCGAAAAGGCGATGCGCCTGTGCGGCGCCGCGTTCGGGGTTCTGCTGATCTATGACGGCGAGCGCTTCCGGCCTGGCGGCGCATGCACGCGGCGCATCTGGCCGAATTCGTCGCAGCGTCGCGCCGCAATGGCCGCAGCCGGAGCCTGGCCGCAGCTGCGCAGCTCGTCGCGCGGCGAGCGTTGTCCACATCGTCGATGTCAGCGCGACGACGATGCCTATCGACCGGATGATCCGCCGCGACGCGCGCGTCGTCGAGCTCGGCGGCGTGCGCGCACTGCTCTGGCGTTGCCGCTGCGCAAGGATGACGCGCTGCTCGGCGTCATCAGCGATCTACCGCCAGGAAGTCCGGCCGTTCTCCGACAAGCAGATCGCGCTGCTGCAGAATTTCGCGGCGCAGGCGGTCATCGCGATGGAGAACGCGCGGCTCATGACCGAGACGCGCGAGGCCCTGGAGCAGCAGACCGCGACCGCCGAGGTGTTGCAGGTCATCAACTCCTCGCCCGGCGACCTCGCCCCGGTGTTCGACGCGATGCTGGAAAAGGCGCATGCGCCTGTGCGGCGCCGCACTACGGCAGCTTGCAGACTCTATGACGGCGAGCAGTTCCGCGCGGTCGCGATGCGCGGCGTCACCGGAGCGCTTGCGAAGTGCTTGCGGCAAGGCCGTTCGGCCCAGTCCGGACAGTCGCCGCACGAGCGCATCTGCTCGCAGGCGAGCGTGTCGTCCACATCGCCGATGTCGGCCGAGATCGACAGCTATCGGACGCGCCGGATGCGCGCGCTGTCGAGCTCGGCGGCGTCCGCACGCTGCTGTTCGTGCCGCTGCGCAAGGACGGCGTGCTGCTCGGCGATCATCGCCGCCTATCGCCAGGAGGTGCGGCCGTTCTCCGAAAAGCAGATCGCGCTGCTGCAGAACTTCGCGGCGCAGGCGGTCATCGCGATGGAGAACGCGCGGCTCTTGACCGAGACGCGCGAGGCGCTTGGAGCAGCAGACCGCGACCGCCGAGGTATTGCAGGTCATCAATTCCTCGCCCGGCGACCTCGCGCCGGTGTTCGACGCGATGCTGGAAAAGGCGCATCAGCCTGTGCGAGGCGCGCCTTCGGCACGCTCTGCGATCTATGACGGCGAGCATTTCCGCGCCGTCGCGACGCGTGGCGATGCCGGAGCGTTCGCCGAATTGGCTGCGGCAGCGCGCGTATCCGCCGCCGGCCGATCAGCCGCTCGAGCGCATTGTCGATGGCGAGCGCGTCGTCCACATCGCCGATGTGGCGGACGACGAGGCTACCGGCCAGCGATCCGCGCGCCGAGCTGTCGGTCGAGCTCGGCGGCGTGCCGCACGCTGCTCGTCGTGCCGCTGCGCAAGGACGACGCGCTGCTCGGCGCACATCACCGTCTACCGCCAGGAGGTGCGGCCGTTCTCCGACAAGCAGATCGCGCTGCTGCAGAATTTCGCGGCGCAGGCGGTCATCGCGATGGAGAACGCGCGGCTGATCACCGAGACGCGCGAGGCGCTGGAGCAGCAGACCGCGACCGCCGAGGTGTTGCAGGTCATCAATTCCTCGCCCGGCGACCTCGCGCCGGTGTTCGACGCGATGCTGGAAAAGGCGATGCGCCTGTGCGACGCCGCGTTCGGCAGTCTTGCGACCTATCGACGGCGAGCGTTTCCGCGCCGTCGGCGCATCGAGGCGTGCCGGCCGCGTTCGCCGAATGCATGCGCGAGCCGCTGCCGCTCACGCCGGGCGAGCGCACCGCTGCAGCGCTCGTCGCGGGCGAGCGCGTCGTCCACATCGCCGATGTCGACGATGACGAGCTTACCGCGCGGGCGATCCGATCGGCGCGCGCTGGTCGATCTGGGCGGCGCGCGCACGCTGTCTGGCCGTGCCGCTGCGCAAAGACGACGCGCTCGCTCGGCGTCATCACTGTCTACCGCCAGGAGGTGCGGCCGTTCTCCGACAAGCAGATCGCGCTGCTGCAGAATTTCGCGGCGCAGGCGGTCATCGCGATGGAGAATGCGCGGCTCTTGACCGAGACGCGCGAGGCGTTGGAGCAGCAGACCGCGACCGCCGAGGTGTTGCAGGTCATCAACTCCTCGCCCGGCGACCTCGCCCCGGTGTTCGACGCGATCCTGGAAAAGGCGCACGCGCTTTGCGAGGCGTCATTCGGCGCGTTGATGACCTATGATGGTGAACGATTTCAACCAGTGGCGCTGCAGGGTGTGGCGACGCGCTTCTGGGAGTTCATCGGACAGGGGATTCGCCCAAAGCCGGGGGACCCGTTCGGGCACATGGTGGAAGGGGCGCCGCTCTCGCATATCCACGACTTGTCGGAAGTCGCAGCGCAATACCCGAACGATCCGTTGCCGCGTGCCGCTGTCGATCTCGGCGGGGTCCGCACCTTTCTGATTGTGCCATTGCGCAAGGACAGTGCACTGCTTGGCGTAATCACTGCCTACCGCCAGGAAGTGCGGCCCTTCACCGACAAGCAGATCTCGCTGCTGCAGAACTTCGCCGCGCAGGCGGTGATCGCGATCGAGAACGCGCGACTTCTCACCGAAACGCGCGAGGCATTGGAGCAACAGACTGCAACCGCCGAGGTACTGCAGGTCATCAACAGCTCGCCCGGCGACCTCGCGCCGGTGTTTGACGCAATGCTCGAAAAGGCGATGCGCTTGTGCGACGCTGCCTTTGGCGGTCTGTGGACGTTTAATCAAGAGAGCTATGTCGCCGAGGCGGTGCGGGGGGTGCCTCGGCCCTATGCGGAATTCCTCGCTGGTGCCACGATGGTCCCAGGTCCCGGCACCGCGCCCTACCGCTTTCTGCAGGGCGAGCGGTTGGTGCACAACGTCGATCTGGCCTCGGAAGAGCCCTATCGCGCGGGTGATCCGCAGCGCCGCGCACTGGTCGATCTCGGCGGCGCCCGCACCGCACTGCAAGTGCCATTGCGAAAGGATAAGGCCGTGCTCGGCGTTATCACAATCTATCGCCAAGAAGTTCGGCCATTTTCCGACAAACAGATCGCACTGTTACAGAATTTCGCGGCGCAGGCGGTGATCGCGATGGAGAACGCGCGGCTGCTTCGCGAGTTGCAGCAGCGCACCGACGATCTGCAGGAGTTGCTCGAATACCAGACCGCAATCAGCGACGTGCTGAAGGTCATCAGCCGCTCGACTTTCGACCTCGAGCCGGTGCTGCAAACCGTGGCGTCGAACCGCCATCGCGGCTCTGCCGAGCCGACCAGGCGGTGATCTACCGCAAGCGATGGCGAATTACCGCTGCGGCTGCGGTCGGACTTCTGCGCCAGAATACGAGCGGATCGAGCGAAGCGAATCCGATTTCGTCCTGGCCGCGGCACGATTGTCGGCCGCGCTGCTCTTGAGGCCCGCACCGTCCAAATTCTCGACGCGCAGATCGATCCGGAATACGAAGCTCAAGGACGAATGCCCGGATCGGCGGACGTCCATACGATGATCGGCGTGCCGCTATTGCGCGAGGGGGTGCCGATCGGCGTCATCGGCTTGGCGCGCCAGAGGGTCGAGCCTTTTCCGACAAGCAGATCGAACTGGTCACGACCTTTGCCGACCAGGCGGTGATAGCGATCGAAAATGCGCGCCTGATCAGTGAATTGCGCGATCGGACCGCCGAACTCGGGCGCTCGGTCGAAGAGCTGAAGATGCTGAGCGAGGTTGGACAGGCGGTCAGCTCGACATTGGATCTGCGCGCCGTATTGTCGAAGATCCTGAACGCTTCGCTCGGCGTGACCTGGGCCAATGCCGGGGCGATCTTTCGCTATATCAGGGCGGAGCGGGCGTTTCGGCTGGTGGAGGCAGTCGGCTGGGACGAGGCATTGCAGAATTCCGTTGGCGATCTGCGCGTTGCCGAGGCTGAGACCGCGATGGGTGAGGCGGCCGCTCGACGCACACCGGTCCAGATTGTCGATCTCGCCGCGCGCCCGAGCGCGCCATTGCGCGATGCCAGTCTCGCCGCCGGTTTTCATTCGGCGCTGATCGTACCATTGGTGGGCGCAGAGCGTACCCTCGGGGCCATTGTCCTGATGCGGCGAGAGGCCGGTGAATTTCCGCCCGAGACCGTGCGCTTGTTGCAGACATTGGCGAGCCAGTCGGTATTGGCAATCCAGAACGCGCGTTTGTTCCGCGAGATCGCCGACAAGAGCGAGCAACTGGCACTCGCCAGTCAGCACAAATCGCAATTCCTCGCCAATATGAGCCACGAATTGCGCACCCCGTTGAACGCGATCCTGGGCTATGCCGAACTATTGGTCGACGGCATTTACGGCGTATTGCCGGAAAAGGCCCAGGGTGTGCTCGAGCGGGTGCAGAATAACGGGCAGCATCTACTGGCATTGATCAATGACGTGCTCGACTTGGCCAAAATCGAGGCCGGGCAACTGACCCTGACGATCGAGGATTATGCGCTCCCCGAAGTGGTGCGCTCGGTGGTCACCGCGACCGAACCGTTGGCGGCGGCAAAGGGACTGAAGTTTACGACGGATGTGCAAGACAATATGCCGATGGCGCATGGCGACGCGCGCCGCGTCTCGCAGGTGCTGTTAAATCTGGTCGGCAATGCGATCAAATTCACCGATCAGGGCGAAGTCGGGATTACCGCCTCGCTTGCGAACGGTCAATTTGCGCTTGAGGTGCGCGATACCGGGCCGGGCATCGCCGATGCCGATCAGGAGCGCATCTTTGGCGAATTCCAGCAGATCGACAATTCGAGCACGCGCAAAAAAGGCGGCACCGGATTGGGGTTGGCGATCTCCAAACGCATGGTCGAAATTCAGGGCGGCATGATCTCGGTGGAATCCACCCTGGGACAGGGATCGACATTCCGCGTCGTATTGCCGGTGCATGTCGAGCCGGCATTGGAGGAGGCGGCATGAGCGCCACCGGTGCGGGATTGCTTCGTCGCTACGCTCCTCGCAATGACAGCCTTTTTGTCGTCATTGCGAGCGTAGCGAAGCAATCTCGCCGCCCATCCGCGCAACGGAGGGCGGCATGACCAAGCGCATCCTGATCGTCGAGGATACTGAGGACAACCGCCGCATTATCCGCGATCTCCTGACCAGCGTCGGCTACGAACTGATCGAGGCGGTCGATGGCGGCGAGGGGGTGGCACTCGCACAAAGCGAAAGGCCGGACCTGATCCTGATGGACATTCAATTGCCGGTTATCGACGGCTATGAAGCGACGCGCCGCATCCGCGCCATTCCCGATCTCGCCAAGGTGCCGATCATTGCGGTGACCTCTTATGCGCTGTCGGGCGACGAAGCCAAAACCCGCGCCGCCGGCTGCGACGGCTATGTCGCCAAGCCGTTCAGCCCGCGCCAGCTCGTCGCCAAAATCCGCGAATTCCTGCCCGAGTGAAGATTTCACCGCAGAGGGACGCAGTGGTCACGGGGAGGACGCCGACTTTGACCGAAAATGAAATCGGCAATGCGATCGTCGGTGCGGCGATGAAAGTTCACTCCACCGTGGGACCCGGGCTGCTGGAGAGCGCGTTAAAAAGATTTAACGCGAAGGTCGCAAAGGAAGCGCGAAGGCCGCTGAGGTGACTGAAGAGCAAATAGGCCACAAACTAATCGGTGCCGCTCTGAAGGTGCACTCGGCTATCGGGCCTGGATTGCTCGAGAGTGCATATGAAACATGTTTGCTCTACGAGCTAGAAAAACAGGACCTGGCCGTCCGCCGACAAGTCCTGCTCCCCGTGCGCTATGAAAACCTGACAATCGATAACGGATATCGCATCGATCTCTTAATCAGAGATCTTGTCGTCGTCGAGCTTAAGGCCCTTGAGACAATTCTTCCGGTTCATCGGGCCCAGCTGTTGAGTTACCTGCGACTGGGGCGCTACAGGCTCGGTTATCTTCTGAATTTTCAATGTTGCGCATATGCGTGATGGCATCATCAGAATGGTCAACGGTCTTGTGATCCTTTGCGTCCATCGCGAAGCCTTTGCGACCTTTGCGTTGAAGCGTTACTTCCGGGGTTAATTTGATGCGCGAGCCGCCGCTGATCCTTGCCGCTGACGATGTGGCGGACAATCTCGAGATCCTGCGGATGCGGCTCGAAAGCCAGGGCTACGAGGTCGTGACCGCCGGCGACGGCGCCGAGGCAATCGAGAAAATCCAGGCGCTGGTGCCCGATTTGGTGCTGCTCGACGTGATGATGCCAAAGGTCGACGGCATCGAAGCGCTAAAGAAAATCAAGAGTGACACGTCGCTGCCCTTTATCCCGGTAATCCTGGTCACCGCCCGCGCCGACGCCAAGGATGTCATCGCCGGGCTGGAGAGCGGCGGCGACGATTATCTGACCAAGCCGGTTGACCACGCCGCTTTGTCGGCGCGGGTCCGCGCTATGCTGCGGATCAAGGCGTTGCACGACACGGTGGCGGCGCAGGCGCAGCGCCTCGAGCAGCAAGCAGCCGATCTCGCGGCATTGAACCAGACCTTGGCGGAGCGGGTCGCCGCGCAGGTCGACGAAATCGAGCGGATCGGCCGGCTAAAGCGGTTTCTGGCGCCGCAGATCGCCGACACCATTATTTCTTCCGGCGGCGAGGCAATCCTTGAACATCATCGGCGTGATATTGTCGTGCTCTTCTGCGACATGCGCGGCTTTACCGCCTTTTCCGAAACCGCTGAACCGGAAGACGTGATGGCGGTGCTCGGCGAGTACCACGCCGCGCTTGGGCCGTTGATCCACCGCTACGAGGGCACCCTCGACCGTTTTGCCGGCGACGGTCTGATCGTGTTTTTTAACGATCCGGTGCCGTGCCCGGATCCGGCGTTACGCGCCCTGCGCCTTGCCGTCGAGATGCGCGACCGGGTTTCCTCGCTCGCTCGGTCATGGGCAGCGCGTGGGCATGAAATCGGCTTTGGCGTCGGCATCGCCCAGGGTTACGCGACGCTCGGTCGAATCGGGTTTGCGGAGCGCTCCGACTACACCGCAATCGGCACCGTAACCAACCTTGCCGCGAGGCTGTGCGACGAAGCCGGGGATGGCCAGATACTGGTTACCCGCCGCATTGCCGCGGCAATCGACGATAGCATCGCCGAATTCGAACCGCTGGGCGATCTCGCTCTCAAGGGCCTAAGCCGCCCCGTCCCCGTGCTGAATGTCCGCAGCCTAATGTTGCAAAATGCTGGAGAGGTAGAATAGCGACGCACTGACAAGCTAGGCGATCGCTGACGGTCTCCTGCGCCCGGTTAGCCGGCCTTTAGCGCGCGGGCGGCGTCTACCGCGGCGTAGGTCAGGATGCCGTCAGCGCCGGCGCGTTTGAACGCGATCAGGCTTTCCATCACCGCGCGATCGCCATCGAGCCAGCCATTCTGGGCGGCAGCGTGCAGCATCGCGTACTCGCCCGACACCTGATAGGCGTAGGTCGGCACGCGGAACGCTTCTTTGACCCGGCGCACGATATCGAGATAGGGCATGCCGGGCTTGACCATGACCATGTCGGCGCCCTCTTGCAGGTCGAGCGCCACCTCGCGCAACGCCTCGTCGGTGTTGGCGGGGTCCATCTGATAGGTGCGCTTGTCGGCGCTGCCGAGGGCGGTTTTGGACCCGATCGCGTCGCGAAACGGCCCGTAAAACGCCGAGGCGTATTTCGCCGCATAGGACATGATGCGGACATGCGCAAAGCCGGCCTCGTCGAGCGCGTCTCGCACCGCACCGACGCGGCCGTCCATCATGTCGGAGGGAGCGATGATGTCGCACCCAGCCTCGGCCTGCACCACCGCCTGCCGCTGCAGGATCGCGACCGTCTCGTCATTCTCGACATAGCCGTTGCGGATGACTCCGTCGTGACCGTGCGAGGTGAACGGGTCGAGCGCCACGTCGCACAGCACGCCCATCCCCGGCACCGCCTGTTTCAGCGCCGCCACTGCGCGGCAGACGAGATTGCCGGGGTTGACCGCCTCGCTGCCTTCGGCGTCCTTCAACTCCGGCGGCACCGCCGGAAACACCGCGATCGTCGGGATGCCGAGTGCTGCCGCCTCACCCGCGGCGTCGACCAAGGCCGGGATCGGCAACCGGAACACGCCGGGCATCGACGCGATCGGCGCCTTGTGGCCCTCGTCATGGACAAACACCGGCCAGATCAGATCGCCCGAGGTCAGTACATTTTCGGCGACGAGTTTGCGCGACCAGGCATCGCGCCGGTTGCGGCGCATCCGCAGGCGCGGGAAGGGGGCAAGCGGCGGCAGAAACTCGGTCACGGGCGGAACCTCGACGAAAGCAGTAATCAGGACGCAATCCTCGGAAAATAGGCCCCTGAACCGAGAGTCACAACGCGGGCGTCATCCTAAACGAGACTTAAAAATCCGTGGCTATTTTGGCCCGCGGAAAATTCCTTTCATAGCCAACCGCGCGCTTCGCTCTAGCGCGCCTGCCAAATTCCGCCCTTTATACACCCGACCACGTCATCCCGATTTCAGTTCATCGCGAAGTTGTAGCGTATAAAGCCGTCTAAGCGGGCGATGCGACCGGTTCGCCGCCTTGCGGGATTTTGACGACATTGATGTCGAAAGGCGGCGCCCGGCCGGCCGCGATCTTGGATAGATGCATCGCGTTCGTCCGCTTGACGCTGATGCGAAGGCTTAGGGCGCCATGCCTTTGTCGGCCAATTCGCGCAACGCCTTGTCGCTCTTGGTCTGGTCGAGCCCCATTGCGTTCATGACGTGCGGCGCCTTGGTGAACTGAATATCGCGGTATTCGACAACCTCGACCCGGTTACCCCAGGGATCGAGAAAATCGAGAAACTGCCCCGGCAATAATTCGCCGCCTGCCGCCTTGACCAATTCGCGTACCCGCGAGCGGTCGTCGACCACGAGACCGAAATGCCGGCGTTGATCACTGCCGCGGCCGCTCGCTTGCATCAGATTGATGAATTGATCGCCAAGCTCGATAAAGGCGTTGCCGGGCCGCTTCGCACGCAGGCTGAAATCGAAGATCTTGCCGTAGAAGGCGAGCGCTTCCTCAATGTCGCCGACTTCGAGCGCCACGTGATTGATGCCGACGAGCCGCGGTAACCCACCGGTGGCGGTCTGTTGCTCGGTGTTCTCGGCCATCCTGTCCTCCTGCTAGGCTGTATGTTCGAGGGCTTATATCGGGCGCAATTTGCCAAGTGCGATCCTGCCCCGCCAAATTGGCCAGGTGATCGCTTTGTGACAGGCGCGCTCAGCAAGGCTGATTGGAGTGCAGCGAGCGGGCGGTATAATCATCGCCGTTGATTTTGAGGAATGCGGAAATGTCGGTTGATTTGACGGTCGAGGGTGCTGTCGCGAAGGTCGTGCTGAACCGCCCGGAAAAACTGAACGCGTTGAGCGTCGAGATGCGCCAAAGCCTATGCGATCATTTTGCCCGGTTGCGCTACGACGACGCAGTCCGGGTGGTGGTCGTAACCGGGGCGGGGAGGGGGTTCTGCTCGGGCGCCGATGTCGACCGTATGGCCGGTCAAGAGCACGATCTGCGGGGTGGGCGTCAGCGGCTGCAGCAAGGCGGCCACACCTTTATCCGCGCGCTGCATGCAATTGAAAAGCCGACGATAGCCGCGGTTCGCGGTCCGGCCGTCGGCATCGGCTGGAGCATCGCGCTCGCCTGCGATCTTGTGGTTGCGTCAGAGACCGCGCGGTTTTCGCAGATCTTCCGGCGGATCGGGCTAGCGCCGGACGGCGGTGCGATCTGGTTCCTGACCCGGCGGCTGGGGATGGCGAAAGCCAAAGAACTGGTGTTTACCGCCAGGTTCGTCGAAGCCGAGGAGGCGCTCGGCCTCGGCCTCGTCAATCACGTCGTTGCCGATGATCAGTTGATGGCCAAGACCGAAGAATTGGCGGCGGATCTGGCGACGGCGCCGACTTTTGCCCTCGGGCTGGCGAAAAAGCTGTTCCACGCCGCAGTCGGGCCGAGCCTCGACGATTATCTCGACATCGAGAGCCTGGTGCAGCCGCAATTGCACCTGACCGCCGATAACGCCGAAGGGGTCGCCGCCTTTCGCGAAAAGCGGCCGCCCAAATTCATCGGCCGCTGACAGGCTTTAATCACCCGCTCCCGGGAAGGTCTTGCTGGAATTCGTGAGCTGCGCAGTACGAGGAGAGTGAGATGTTCGACATCGTCGTCGCCAATGGTCTCGCGGTTTTGCCGACCGGGGCGGAGCCGGCCGATATCGGGGTTGTCTCCGGCAAGATCGCTGCGATCGGCATGCCGGGCAGCCTTGGAGCGATCGGCGCTGGCCGCACCATTGACGCGGCGGGGCAGATCGTCATCCCAGGCGGCATCGATCCGCATGTCCATTGCCGCTGGCCGATCGTCGTGCCCGGCACAACCCAGCACCAGATGACCGAGGGGCCGGCGCGGGTAAGCGAGGCGGCGTTGCATGGCGGCACGACGACGATCATCGATTTTGCGCTGGTCGGGGACGGCGACAATGTCCAGCAGGCAATCGAACGCCGGCAACGGGAGTGGGGCGGCGACTGCCATTGCGACTATGCCTTTCACACGATGGTCCAGGGCAAGCTGCCGCATGAATTGATGCCGCAACTCGCCGAGGCGGTTCAGGCCGGACATCCCTCGGTCAAGATCTTTACGACCGACATTACGCCCAGCCGCAAGGGCCGCATGGTTGACTTCGGCGACATATGGGAGGTGCTAAAGGTTCTGGCCCGAGCGGGCGGCATCGCCGCAATCCACGCCGAGGATAACGACCTCGTCATGCACATGTACGAAAAGCTGTTCCGCGAAGAGCGGACCGGCTTTGAGAACATGGCCGAGGTGCACAATACCCTCTCCGAGGATCTGGCGTTCAACCGGGTAATTCGGCTCGCTGCCAATATCGAGGGTGCGGCGCTCTACATGATGCACACCTCGGCCGCGACCGGCGTTCGGGCGATCGCGGCGGCGCGAACAAACGGCGTGCCGATCTACGGCGAAACCTTGCATCAATACTTACTCTATAATTCGGAAGACTATAAAAAGCCGAATGGTCAAATCTACCACACTTACCCGTCATTGAAGTTCCCGGCCGACCAGCAGGCTTTATGGGCGGCCACCGATCACGGTGCGATCCAGACCGTCGCCACCGACGAGATTTGCTGCCCGTTGCGGATCAAATTGCAGGGGCGGCGCATCGACGACACGACCGGCGGCAATGCCGGCGTCGAGCCGCGGCTGTCATTGATCTACACCGAGACGGTCGAGAAGCGCGGCCGCAGCCTGGTCGATTTTGTCGGTCTGGTCTCGTCCAATGCCGCGAAGATCATGGGGCTTTATCCGCGCAAAGGAGCCTTGGCAGTCGGCTCCGATGCCGACATCGTCGTGCTCGATCCGCGCCAGCGCCACATCGTGCGCGCCGCCGACATGCACGAAGCCGATTACAGCCCGTGGGAGGGCCGCGACCTCGCCGCCTGGCCGTCGATGACGATGTTGCACGGCAAGGTGGTCGTCGAGGGCGGCAGGTTTTCGGCCGACCTCAAAGACGGGCAATTCCTGCCGCGCAAGGTGCCCGACGAGATCAGAAGCCGGCCGGCGGTCTAATTGGCGACCGGCTCGGACCGAAAGATGAAGCTGAAATCGCTTTTACTCGGTACGGCTGTTGTCGTCGCAGTAGTCGGCTGCGTCTATGGCTGCCTCGCCTATGCCTCATTGCGAACCGAATTCCGCTCGCTTGGCCTCCGCTAAGGCAGCAGCCTCGGGGCGAAGCTCTGAGACCACCGCCGTACCGGTTTACTGCGGCGGCGTGCTGCTGCCGACGCCTTGGTAATTCCATTCGCCCGGGACCCAGCCCCAGCCATCGGAATATTGCTGCCAGTGCCCGGGGACATAGGTCGCGGTGGCCGTCGGCTTTTGGACGTATTTTCCTACCTCCCAGGTAAACTGCGCGCCGTTCCACGCCCAATGGCCGGGTTCCCAAACATAGCTTGGCGCGGGTGGCGGCGGCGGGGCTTCAACCTGCGGCGGCGGTGGCGCGCTCGGAGCGATGACCACGGCCGCGCCTGGCGCCGGGGTCGCTACGATCGCTGGGGCCGGTGCGGGCACTAGCGCTTGCGCCAGCACGATGGCGGGCGTTACTGCGGGTTCGGCGCTGACCGCCGCGAGAGAAGGCGAGCTCTGCGCGAGTACCGGGGCGCTGATCGCGAGCGCCGCAATACCGGCAATCACAAATGTATGTTTCAAGCGATGCCTCCATCGATTTGGGCGCTGTGCGGCGCCCCTGCGATGTCAACATGCCAGTTGCGTGAACATTCCCAACGCTGTACCCGCGAGGCGCACCGTCAGCCGAAAGGTCCAATCCCGCTCAAAAGTATGATACTTTCGTTAAGGGATGGAGGGATTGGATGGCTTTTCCCCGCTTGGCCGTGATGGCGGTCGCGGTGTCGCTGTTATGGAGCACGATTGCTGGCGCGGCCGGTCCGGTTCGGCCGTTCAAGCACGGCTTTTGGACGGGCGGCGCCTATACCGACGATCGAACCGGCGCCTTTACCCATTGTTCTGCGGGGGTAGCCTATGACAGCGGAATTAATTTGTTCGTGTTGGTAACCGGCGAGTACCGCTGGTGGCTTGGGTTTATCAACCCGAAATGGTCGTTCACACCCAATGAGAAAGAGCCGATCCGGCTGCTTCTCGATAACGGCGCCGCGTTCAATCGGCTTGCAACGATCCCCAGTGGCCAATTGTTGCTGGTTCCCTTGCCGGACAGCTCGCGGTTGATCGACGCGTTTCGCCGGGGCTCCGAACTCGCCCTTGAAGCCGAAGGAAAATCGTTCGTTTTCAAGCTTAATGACACGCCGGCTGTCATGGATCGACTGACGAGCTGCGTACAAACGTCGCTCGCGCTCAAAGAAAAGACATCTCCGCTGGCATCCGCATCGTCGCCCGCGTCTCGATCCGCGGCAGCGTCCTCCTCCCCATCCGCGGCAGCACCTGCTTCCGAGTCAAAGGGCGGTCCCGCTGAGGGAGGTCGGTCTGCGGCGCCGGCGCTTTCCGGACCCGTGTCCATACCTCCTGGACCCGCGACGGCGAATGCCTCTGAACCGCCAGCCGCATCGAAGACAGCTAGTTCTGTGACCGAACCACAAGCGGCGGGGTCGGCAAACCACCCCCCCGATGCCGTCGCCACTGCGCCCCCTTCAACGTCAGGCGAGAAAACCACGGCTGCGCTCTCGTCGCCGGAGAAATCGGTCGCCGCAGCTGAATCGCCGTCGAACCTCTCGCCCGAAGATGCGGTCTCGGCCTCCGGTAAAGGGGGAGCCTCCCAAGGTCTCGCACCGCAAGCTAGTGGCGCGACAAGACATTGTTGCCAGCGGCCGTCCCAAGCTATGCCGGGGTCCCAAGCGATGCCGAAAGAGTCCGCTACCTTTCCGGCGGACGCGACGCCAAGCCGGTCGGGACCGTCATCGGCGGCTTCGAGCGAAACTTCAGCGCCGGCGGCAGCGGTGACAAAAGAAGCAGATGCGACAGCCCATACGGGTCAGGCCCCCTCGGCTCCCCCACCGCTCGCTTTCACCGCCCTATCGCCCGTTGCTCCAGCGCAGATGGCACCGCCCACCGCCCCTGGGAGCGCCGTCGGCACGGACCAACGCCGTCGAGGAGGTGCGCTTGGCGACGGATTTTCTGAATAGAGCCCGCCTCGCCGATGCGCGTCTGGTGGATGCCGACAAGCCGGCGGCACTGGCTGATTTCGCCGCCGTGTGGCGTTCCGAAGATGCCGCAGGCGCGGTCAAGATTATCCCGCCCGGGCCCGAGGTCAGCGCTATCGGCATCGCCTCGAACCTGATTGCGGTAGACCCGCAGGTGTGCAAAGGCGATTTTACCGCCGCTCGATTTCGCAGCAATATCGGCAAAAGTTTAGCGTTCACGGCGGTCTTGGCGTGCAGCGACGCCAACCAACAGCGCGTCACCGAGTACTTTATCACGCCGCGGCATCAAGGTGGGTTTGCCGTCTTCGCGGTTATCCACAGCAAATCGATCGGCCAGGCGCCCGATTTCGACCGGGAAAAAATCGATATTTTGTCGCGGGCGGCAATCGAGGCGGCGGCCCATGAAGGTTGAGCGCAGGCGCGCGCTGCCTGATCGACATAACAAAGAATGAAGAGGACGAACTGAACAGTACGGAACGGGACACTCGCGCAGCGATCCGCTAGGATGTGTCCGGCAATCGCTGCCGCGCTGTGAGGGGGACAGATGACCGAACTTGACAAGGTTAGCGGGCTCGACGACCTCCGGGGTCGGTTCGCGGCGGCAATTCATGCTCACTGGAAGCTGTTTCTCGCCGAAGGCATCGTTTTGATGGTGCTGGGTCTGTTGGCGATCGCCGTCCCCGAGGTGGCCAGCGTCGCGATCACGATCTTTATCGGCTGGCTGTTTTTTATCGGCGGCATTTTTCGCGCCGTTTCCCTCGTGCAACATCGGGACATGCCAGGGTTCGGTTGGGCGTTGGCGACGGCGCTGCTTGCGATCGTTCTCGGTCTGGTATTGCTGCTTCGGCCGATTGCCGGGGTGCTGACCCTGACTTTAGCGCTGATCGCATTCTTTATCCTCGAGGGCATCTCAGCCATTTTGCTGGCCATCGAACACCGGCGGCATTTGCCGAGTTGGGGCTGGGTCCTATTTAGCGGCCTCGTCGATTTGCTTCTTGCCTTCTTGATCTGGGATGGCTGGCCAAGCTCGGCCGACTGGGCGATCGGCCTTCTCGTCGGCATCAACATGGTGTTTCTTGGCCTGTCGCTGATTATGACCGCTCTGGCGGCGCGGACGATGGCGCCGAGAATTTAAGAGATATCCGTCAACCCGGTTCGCGGCGAGGTTGCTCGCTCACGATCCGCGATGGCGGCGCAGCCGACGGTCGAGGCGGGCGAACAACATGTCGGTCAGGATCGCGAACAGGGCGACGAGAACCGAGCCCTGAATCACAAAGGGCAACTTATCGGCAACAAGCCCGTCAAAAATCGGTGTTCCCAGGGTCAAGGCGCCAACGGTCGAGCCGATCGTCGCGGTGCCGATGGCGATCGTAACCGAGACGCGAATGCCGGCGAGGATGACTGGGGCTGCGAGCGGCAATTCGATGGCGAAGAGCCGCTGCCGGGGCGACAGACCCATGCCGTCGGCCGCCTCCCGCACATCGTGCGGCACGCCTTCGAGACCGGCTACGGCGTTTTCGATGATCGGCAGCAACCCGTAAATAAATAGCGCGATCACGGTCGGCCGCGCGCCGAAGCCGATCAGCGGCACCGCAATCGCCAACACCGCAACCGGCGGGAAGGTTTGGCCGATCGCCGCCAAGGTGTCGACCATGCTGCGGAATTGAGTGCCCGCCGGCCGGGTTACAAAGATTGCCAGGGCGAGGCCGACAACAGACGCGCCAAGGCTGGCGGTCGCGACGAGGACAAAATGCGCGAAAAAGAGCTCGAGAAAACTGGCGCGGTCGTAAATGACCGGCGTTATTCCGGGGAATGCCCAGCGAAAGACCGGCCGCAGCGCGTCCATCCGCAGCAACAGCGCGACAAACAGCAGCCCGACCCAGAGCTCGGGGCGCGAAAGCCGTGCGGAACCACGCATCGGATGTCAGCGGATCAGATCGGCAAGGGTAACGATGCCAACCCTTTGACCGGCGGCGTCAACCACCGGCAGTCGGTCGGTATGGCGAGCCGTCATCGCCGATAATGCGTCGCGGAGAGTGGTGTCCTGTGGCAAAGGCTCGCCTTCGGCGGTTTCGCCCGGGCGCACCCGCTCGACGACGCGGCGCACCGACAACAGTTTCAGGCCAAGGCCCTGGTGCCCGACAAACTCGCGGACAAAGTCGTTTGCCGGGCGTTCGAGAAGATCGAGCGGCGGCGCAAGCTGCACGATCCGACCTTTATCCATGATCGCGATCGATGTCGCCAACCGCAGCGCCTCCTCAATGTCGTGTGTGACGAATACGATGGTCTTGCCCGTCGAGCGGTGAATGCGCGCCAACTCGGCTCTGGAGAGCGTCGCGGGTGATCGGATCGACCGCGGCAAACGGCTCGTCCATTAGCAAAAGGCCGGGATCGGCAGCGAGCGCGCGTGCGACACCGACGCGCTGCTGCTCGCCGCCCGAAAGCTGGTGCGGATACTTGCCGCTGTAACTGGCGGGATCGAGCCGGAAGAGCTCCAGCAATTCGGCGATCCGCGCGCCGATTCGCGGCTCCGGCCACTTCAATAGACGCGGCACGGTCGCGATGTTGTCGGCGACCGTCCAATGCGGGAACAGTCCGGTCGACTGGATCGCATAACCGATGCGACGTCGCAATATCTCGGGCGGATATGCAGTAATTGCTTCGCCGTCGACCCGGATGGAGCCTGCGTCGGCCATGACCAAGCGGTTGATCATTCGTAATGTCGTCGACTTGCCGCAACCGGAAGAGCCGAGCAAGACGCAGAACTCGCCGGTCGGGATCGACAGCGACAAATCGTCGACGACAGTCCGGCCGTCGTAGCGCTTTGTCACACCTTCGAGTTCGATCATTAGACTTCGGCGCGCAGCAGCAGTCGGGAGACCAGCCGCAGCAGAAAATCAACCGTCAGCGCCAATCCGATCGCCGGCAAAGCACCGAGCAATACAAGGTCGAGCGCGTATTGGCCGAGCCCCTCGAAGACAAACGTGCCGAGCCCGCCGGCGCCGATCAACGCCGCCACCACCGCGAGCCCGATCGTCTGGACTGTGACGACGCGCAGCCCTGCCATCAGTATCGGCAACGCTAGCGGAAATTCGATTCGCCAGAAGATCTGCCGCTGCGTCAGCCCAACACCGCGCGCGGCATCGATGACAGCGGGGTCGACGCCCGAAATACCCGCATTCGTGTTGCGCACGATCGGGAGCAGAGCGTAGAGGATCAGAGCGATAATCGCCGGAGCGGGACCGATCCCGCCCACTCCTAAAGCTGCCAATTGCGGGACCGCATTCGCCAACGCCGAAAGCGGAATAATCAAAAGCCCAAACAGCGCAATCGACGGTATCGTCTGAAGCAGGTTGAGGCCGGCAAACAATGGCCCCTGCAGATTCGGTTTTCTTGCCGCGGCGACGCCCAACGGGAAGCCGATGGCGAGCGCCGGGCCGACCGACCCGGCGACCAGTGCAATGTGGCGGTTGAAGGCTGCGGCGAAGAGAGCGTGGCGGGTAGAATACTCGCGGGCGATCGATAGCGCGTCGAAATAGCCTGACAATGCGAGGCTTGCGATGCCGGCGCACAGGGCCGTGACGACCGCCGCCGTCAGCAGCGCGCCGGCGCGCAGTCGCTGCAGGGCGTCGGCTACGGCAAGCGCCGCGCAACCAGCGATGACCCAAAACGCTGCACCCGCCGAGACTCGCACCGCCGGCGCCCCGGCCCCGAGGTTCCGCGCGGCGTCGCCGACGGCGCTCAGCGTTAACAGCAACCATACCCCGCCCAGCACAGCGGCGATGACCAAACCGGCTTGGCGCAGGCGCATCAGCGAGATCGCCAGCAGCGCGGCGGCGATGGCGGCGATCCCGGCGGTGAAGACAGGGCCGACGGCTGTCCATAACGCAACCGCCCGCCCCGATATCAGCCGGTTCGGGGCGACCGCGACAAAGCCGAGACCAAGTGCGGCCAAAGCCGCGGCGATCACCAAAACAAACAATACGGGATTGTAGATGTCGAAACGCCGGGTCAGGGGAGGGGGCTGAGCCGCCACTTCGGCCTGTGAAGTCACGGCAGGAAGTGCTGCGATTTCAAATAGCCGGTGGCGACTGCTGCGGCATCATCGCCATCGACTGCGATCTTGGCGTTGAGTTTCTGCAAGACCGTCAATGTCAGGCTTTTGAACACCGGATCGAGCAGCCCCGGGATCTGGGGGTATTGCGCCACCACATCTTCCCGCACGACCGGCGCCGGGGCATAGACGATCTGCGCCCCCTTGTCGTCCTCGAGAGCGACGAGATTGAGGGCGGCGATCGCACCATCGGTGCCGTAAGCCATCGCTGCGTTGACGCCGGACATGCCTTCGGCCGCGGCCCGTAACGTCGCAGATGTGTTGCCCCCGGACAGCGTCAGCAATTGACGATCATTGAGGCGAAACCCATACGCCTGTTCAAACGCCGGCAAAGCTGACGGGCTCTCGACGAACTCCGCCGATGCGGCCAGATAAACATAACCGCCGTCCAGTACATAGCGTGCGAAATCGCTCATGGTCTTTAGATGAGCGCGCTCGGCGAGATCGTGCCGCACCGCGATCACCCAAGTATTGTTGGCTGGCGCCGGGTCGAGCCATATCAAGTGGTTCTTGGCACGATCAAGAGCGGCCACTTCGGCATAGCCGCGCGCCCAACTCTTCCATACCGGGTCGGCTTCGGTGTGAAAGAATAACCCGCCATTGCCGGTGTATTCGGGATAGATGTCGATCTGCCCCGCAAGGATAGCGGCTCGCACGATGTTGGTCGGCCCGAGTTGCAGTCGGTTGTGCACAGCGACTCCGTGGCCGCCCAGCATCGACAGGATCATGTTGCCGAGGAGCGCGCCTTCCGTGTCGATTTTGGACGCGACCACGACCGCGGGCGCTGCCGTCGCTGCCCCGGTGAAGACGAGCAGAACAGCAGCTATGGCCGTGATGTAGAGCGAGTTTGCCCCTGATCTCATAACCCGCAAGGGTCCCGATCTATTTCTTCGAGGGCCCCGGCTGACCGCGCCCGTAGCTGGCTATTACGTCATTGAAGGCGCGAACGGCGGCGCGGGGGCCATCGGGATACGACCAGATCGAGGAAATCACGGCGAGAAAATCGGCGCCGGCTTCGACCAACGGTCCGCAATTTTCTTGCGTGATGCCGCCAATCGCACAGCACGGCACGACAGTCGTGTCGCTCCAGTCGCGCAACACCTCGACGTCGGCGCGGTGCTTTGTGCCCACCTTCGTCAGGCTCGGGAAGAAGGCGCCAAATGCGACGTAATCGGCGCCGGCCTCTGCGGCGGTGATCGCTCGGTGGCGGCTGTTGCCGCAGGTCACGCCAATGATGCGGTCGGGGCCGAGCAGCCGCCGCGCTTCCGCGTACGGCATGTCCTCTTCGCCGACATGGACGCCATCGCAATCGAGCTCGGCGGCGAGGTCCGGCCGATCGTTCATGATGAACGCAACGTCGTGCGCCTGGGCGATCGGCATCAGCACCGTGGTTGCACGCCGGATCACATCATCTTCCACGTCCTTGAGCCGCAATTGCAGGCAGGCGACATCGCCGCCGGCCAGCGCCTCCTCCAATTTGTTCGCGAATTTCTCGGGATCGAACGCCGGCGGCGTAATCAGATAGAGCCGCGTCGTCCCCCGGTCCTGGTCGCTCGACTGCCGCAACATTGATGCCTGATCCTATCCATCACCCCGGCGAAAGCCGGAGCTCCGAGGCGCCGCAGCAGTGCCGGTCGCCCTATCGACTGGTTTATCAGAGCCGCGGCGGTGAGGCGAGCGGTTGACCCAGGTGCCGGGTCTGCGCGCGTCGCAAAGCTTTTGCGATCGCGCCGCTCGGGGCTGCTATAATGAGGCCGAGCGCGATCTTTCCACGATCACAACTGGCAAAGCGCACCAAACAGAAGACGGAAAGGGGGAAATGATGGATCCCATCGTCGGCAGCGGCAAATACACCTACAAGGTCAATGAGGAATGGGCCCGCCCGCCGGAAGGCCTCGATGTCAGAGCGTGTGCGGTCTCGGTCGATTCACAGGACCGCGTCTACTGCTTTAACCGCAACTCCGAGCATCCTGTCGTGGTGTTCGATCGCGACGGCAATTTTCTAAAGTCGTGGGGCGCCGGATTGTTTTCGTTTCCGCACGCGATCCGCATCGATGAGAACGATTTCGTCTGGCTGACCGACGAATATCATGGCCAGTTCATGAAATTCACCACCGATGGTGAATTGCTGCACACGATTGGCGTCAAGGGCGAGCGCTCCGATACCGGTGTACCGGCGGATGATTTCAGCTCATCGGCGTGGAAAAAGGTCACCCATGGCGGCGGCCCGTTCAATCTGCCGACCGACATCGCGTTTGCGCCGTCCGGCGAGTTCTTTATCAGTGACGGCTACGGCAACGCTCGCGTGCACAAATTCGCCGCCGATGGCAAATACTTGTTTTCATGGGGCGAGCCCGGAACCGCACCCGGCCAGTTCAATTTGCCACATGGCGTTTGGATCGACAGCCGCGGCCGCCTGCTCGTCGCCGATCGCGAAAACGACCGGGTGCAGGTCTTCGATCAAGGCGGCAAGCTGCTCGAGGTATGGCCGACCGAACTGATCGGCCCGGCATTCTTCTATGTCGACGACGAGGACACGGTCTACATCCCCGAGCATAATGGCGGCATGATCAGCATCCTGACGCTCGATGGCGAGCGGCTGGCGCGCTGGGGCGACGGCCCGGTCAACCGCTCGTGCCACGGGATTTGGGTCGACTTGCACAAGGATCTTTACGTCGTCCAGCCGGGCGAGTGGGGCCGCGTGCGCCGCGTGGTCAAATACACCCGCCAGTAAACGGCCGGCCGCTCTGAAAATCAGAGCGGCCCTTCAACGCAGCCCTCCGAATGGGAAAGTGCGCACGATATTGATGCCGCATCCAGCCTGTCTGACAAGCCGGCGCGCTCTGATCCACTGCGATCGAGGCCTATCAGGCGACCGCCGACGTGACCGGCGATAGCTTTTGTGCTTGCATCGCCCGGACGAATTCACCGGCGCCGGTGCCCCATTTTGTGAAGACCTTGAGTGCTACAGTGAACGGGATATCGACTGGATGAACCCGCTCGGGCGGCAGGATGTACAGTGCCCCCGCCATTGGGGTGGGTACCGATGGCACCAGGACTGTATACGAACCGTCCTCCAGTTTCTCGACTATCAATGCCGGAACCAAGGCTTCCTCTATCTCGACAAGCGCCGGCGCGAAACCTGGTTCGTCTGCTTGCCCGGTGAGGCGGCCGGCAAGGCCCCGCAGCAGTGTATAGCCGGGCAGCCTTTCCAACAGCGCCCTTTCAACTGCATTTTTTGCCCGCAATCCCGGCCCCGTGCGGACAATTCCACCGGCAACAAAGCAGACGGCGACAAGCACCAAGATCGCCAGGAGCTCGCGAGATTCCACCGAAGCCGGGATCCCGGCTGTGATCGGCGCCACTAAGGCAACAAGGCCCTTAAGGGCCTTGGCCACCAAGAGAAGCGAGACGTAGATCGGCAGCACGATTAGAAACCCGCCGATCACCGTCGTTTTTGTGAATTCTACAAGCGCTCTCATCTGTTTCCTCCGAATGCGGGACTCGTGTTGTCGGTTTCCTCACCGGCTCTCAAAGGGCAGATGGACGCAGCCGCTCCGCAGCTAGTGCGGTCGGTACAGGTGTCCTTTCGACATAGCTTGCGTTGGGATCACCTGATTGCTCGGCAGCGAACTCGTCGGTTGAGTCGCCACAGCCTGCACAATCCGTTTATTTCTTCCAGACAAAGTCGTAGCTGCACGAAGTACCACGCTGGCGTAGGTGGGCCGTGCCGGTATTATCGATGCCGCCGGCGGCGTGCATTTCGAGCGTATTGGTGCCGGGAGCGGACATTCGCATCTCCAATTCCCCTTGCGGACCGACCATTGCTGCGATCTGGTGTCCCGAGGACATCGTGTAATGCGCCTTTCCCCCTACGACGTGGAGCGGGCCTGGTTTCCGTTCCGGACAATGGCCCATTCTTCCTCCGCGCCCCGTGTACGTCTCGTTGAGTTTGGTGGAAGAGACAAAATGATACGTGCCGTCATAAGCTCCGGGATTTGCAGAAGCCGACGTTTGGGCATTAGCGGCGGCGAAAAAACCAAAGGCAGCGACAACCGATACTAACCCAAGCCCCCTCATCATTACCTCTTTCCTTTCCCCAAATTGTGATCCGTGCCCGAGCGGAGCGTGTGACTGCCGCCCGCGCCTTGCATCATCACCAAAAGTTGAGGAAGGATTATGCGAGCGTCATTGATTTGGATCAACGGCAAAATCTTGCCGGTTGGGGCCGTTTTCGATCCCTGACAATCGAGACGACTTCAGTAAGTTCAGGTGCCACTTCGGAAATGCGCTAGGATGCTCCCATGGCTCGAACTTCCCCGCCACGCGTGGCATTGCTCGGCTTTTCGATCGAGTGCAACAAATTTGCACCGGTCGCGACCAAGGCGCACTTCGTCGCGCGCACCTATCTCGAAGGTGACGCGATCGCCGCCGAGGCTCGGGCCCTAAACCCGCGGATGCTGGCGGAAACACCGGGTTTTGTCGCAGCGATGGACGCCTCCGGGCCGTGGGTTCCGGTCGGTATAGCGCTCGCCATGACTGAACCCAACGGTCCGGTTGAGCACGGGTTTTTTCTCGAATTGCTCGACACGATCGAGCGCAGGCTGCGCGCCGCGCTGCCGGTCGACGCGGTCTATATTTGCTCGCACGGCGCGGCACTGACGACCGAGGAGGACGACCCTGACGGCGTGCTGTTTGCGCTTGTCCGTCGCATCGTCGGTCCCGATGTTCCGATCGCCGCCACCCTCGACTTGCACGCCAACGTGTCGGCGCGGATGGTGCATTCGCTCGACGCCTTTATCGGCTATCGCACCAACCCGCATCTCGACATGCGCGAGCGTGGCGCCGAGGCCGCAGCCGCGATCCGGGAAATGTTGGCCGGCATGCGGCCGCAAGCGGCATTTATCCGATTGCCGATCGTGCCGCCGACGGTGACGATGCTGACCGCTGCCGGCCCATATGCCGAGATGATCAATCTGGGCCAGCAGCGGATGAACCCGGAGATCTTGAATGTCTCGGTGATGGGCGGGTTTGCCTTTGCCGACACCGCGGATAATGGCCTCGCCGTCATCGTTACCGCGCGGCACGACAAACATGCCGCCGAGGCCTTGGCGCGCGAAATCGCGGAACTCGGTTGGGCCAACCGGGCGCGGTTTTATCCGCAGCTGACATCGCTCGACGAGGCGGTTGAAAAGGCACTGGCGGTCGGCCGCGACCAGTCGTTGCCGGCATTGGCTTTTGCCGATGTCGCCGACAACCCGGGTGGCGGTGGGCGCGGCAACACGACCTTCCTATTGCGGGCATTTGTCGAGGCCGGGGTCAAGAACTCGTTGCTCGGCGTGTTCTACGATCCGCCGCTCGCCGCCGAAGCGCACCGCTACGGACTGCATTACCAGTTCGACGCCCGCTTCAACCGCGAGGAGACCACCAAATTTTCCGAGCCCTGGTCGGCTCCGGCTCGGGTCGTGGCCCTAACCGACGGAAATTGCGTCGGCCGGCGCGGCATCTATGCCGGCATGAAGCTCGAACTCGGGCCGTGCGCGGCGTTGCGGGTCGGCGGCGTGACTGTGGTCGTGATCTCGCATCGGGTGCAGTGCGCCGACCCGATATTCTTCGAGATGATGGGGCTCGACATCGGACGGGCGCGCTCGGTCGTCGTCAAATCGCGCGGCCATTTCCGCGGCGGGTTCGACGAGTTCTTCGGCCCCGACCAGATCGTCGAAGTCGACCTTCCGGGTCTGACGTCGCCCGTTCTGAGCCGCTTCGACTGGCAGCGCTTGCCCCGCCCGGTGATCCCGCTCGACGACAATGTCGAATGGCGCCCACCAGCGACGTGAAGTGCGCGCTCTCTTCCCTGCTAGGGAGCTGATATCAGCTCAATATCGCCCGCACGCAGATTCGGAATTGCGTGCAGGATCAGAGGGACAAGGGGCAACAAATCTTCCAACTTATTGCTCGGCGCAACCAAAACGATGACGGATAACGACGAGTGAGCCAGATTTTGCTGAAACCTAAGACCTTGATCGGCGGTGATGAAATGATCGAAACCGCTCGCGGCCGCGCGACGAAGTAGCTCGCCGTTTCGAAGACCAGCCCATCCCTCTTGCTGCACAGTCCTGACGCTATGCCCCGAAAGCGCATGGGTAAGCTGCCGTGGCAGCTGCTCATCGATCAATACGCGCACGGTTAGCCAAAGCCTTGTGGGCAGCTTCGAGTACTGCCATCACCTGCTCTCGTGACACCGACGGGAACGCGTCGAGAAATTCGTCTAGGTTATAGCCGCCTTCCAAGTAGTCGATCAGGTTGCGCAGCGGCACTCGCGTGCCGGCAAAAACCGGCGCTCCGCCCAAAATTTCTTGATCACTATGAATAATCACATCTTCTTCCATCGAATGCTCCTGTGTCCGAGCTGCGGTGATGCTTGCATACATAACAGCTGCAAGACACAAGGGGATGTCAGATCGGGGCGCCGTTTGTGTAGGGTCTTAGGGCGGTGCACATAAAGCTGTTGGCTGGTGTCGGGATCGCATGGCGGCGGCCGAGCTCGACAACCTTGCCGCCAAGCCACGGCAATTCGAGGCGATTGCCGCGCAGCAAATCGTTACCCATCGAGGCCATCAGGTGGTCCGGCATCGACCACATCGTCGCCAGCGCCCTGTCGATACCGTCCGGAGGCAAACGCACCCCCTCGGCGCGGCCGACAGTATCAGTCTCACGCAATGCGGTCTCGTAGAGCCCGAGCAGATCGGGATCGGTCCGCCATTTACCGAGCGGCAGCCGGGTCAGCGCACAGAGCCCGCTCATTGGCGCCAGCAGCAGGAATTTCTGCCAGATCGGGACCATGACATCGGGGCTCAACACGCCCTCGAACCCAGCCGCCTCGCAAAGTTCACGCAAGCGCAGGCCACGCTGGCTGTTATCGCCGCCCAGCTCGCCAAAGGTCATTGTCTGATGCCTACCGGTCTGGCGAACAATGCCGGGGGCGACAATCGAACCGGTGACATACGCGCTGCCGCCCATGACCGGCTCGGGTCCGAGAATTTTTGAGAGCCGTTCGGCGGCATCGACACCGTTCTGCAACGGGATAACGGCGGTGTCAGGCCCGACGATCGAGCGGATCTGCTCGCCGGCGCTCTCGACATCCCACAATTTGACTGCAAACAGCACGTAATCGACGATCCCGATGCTCGCGATGTCGTCTGTCGCATGGGCCGGCTTGATATGGATTTCGCCGCGGTCGCCCTCGATCCGGAGGCCGTTTTCGCGCATCGCCGCGACATGCGCGCCGCGAGCAACAAAGACGACATCCGCCCCCGCTTTGGCGAGGGAGGCGCCGTAAATCGCCCCGATGCCGCCGGCGCCGATAACTGCAATCCGCATGCATTACTCCCGATCAGATTGCGCAGGTCACCTGACGAACGATCCGCCTTAGTCTAGCCCGGATCATCGTTCGCACGACATTACCCGATCACCTCGATCAAGGAGAGACAGAGATGCCCGTAACGCCACCGTCACCGGCCCGCGAACAGATCCGGCCGATCGCACCCAAGCTGATCGAGCTCGCCGAAAAGGTGGTCTATGGCGATGTTTGGGAACGCCCCGGCCTGTCAAAGCGCGACCGCAGCCTGATCACGGTCGCCACCCTCGTGGCGCTCGGCCGCGAAAAGCAGCTCGTCGGGCATCTCGGCCGCGCGCTCGACAATGGGCTCAGCAAGGAGGAGCTTGGCGAATTGATCACGCATCTCGCTTTTTACGCCGGCTGGCCCGCGGCGATGACCGCGGCACTCGTGGCCAAGGATGTGTTCGAGCAGCGCTAGCGCTCCCGATAGCTACACAGGAAGTTAGTGCCGTGACGCTCAAGCGCGGCGGCGCTGCAATCGCGATCCTGTTGCTGCTGTTGCTCGCGCTGCCGATTACCGCCTTTGCTCGGGACAGCGCGCCGGCATTGACCAGCAAATGGACGGCGACCGATCCGCCGATTAACTTTGCGCATATCGAAACCGGCGAGATCAACCGGCGCGGCGAAGCGGTCGGTTATCATCATCGGCCAAACGGGGTCGACCCACCGGGGGCGAAAGTGCTGCGCGTTACGCAGCCGCCGGATGCGAATGGGGTCTATCGTGCGCGTGTGGCATTGCGCGATGCGGCAACCGGCGAATGGATCGACAAGCGAGCCTCGTCGACCTTTTTCCCTGACGCGATGTCGGATAACGAGGTTATTCAGGCGGTGCTGAACGCGTTTCGCAATGGGCAGCGACACCGTGGCGGTGAGTTTGTCGGTGCTTCGGGGCATGGGTTTATGATTGAGGGCTGGTATCAATCGGGACGGATCGTGGCCGCCTATCCATTGCGAGGTCCTTGATGCCGCGGGGCCGCACGCCGGCGGCAGGGCTGATCACCGCGCGACGCCATCCCGCGGGCCATCTCGAAGGCCGCGCGATCAGGGGCAGCGGCCGTCGAGGAGCGGTGCTGGCAAGTTTTTTCCAAAGCGATGTGCAGGGCGACCTCGACGGCGCCCGCGCGTTGCTGGCCGAGATCGGGGCGGTCGAACGCGGCGAGGCGCCGCAGCCGGCCGCGATCGGCAACGCCTACGCGGTTACGGTCTCATCCGAAGGGGTTCAACTTCGCAATGCGGTCATTGAGGGCTCGCTTCCGGAGCATTACCAGTTTGACGAATTGCGCCAGGCACTCGGAACCTGGATTGCGGCGATCGAGCGCGCCCGCCGTGACGCAGGTTGAGAGCAATGTCGGAACCCTTCCAGCAAGATTTCAGACATAGTGAAGAAATGAACGACACAGCGGTCGGGCAGGTCGGCGCGCCGCGACAGAGGCGGACAGGCGCCGTGCGGCCGCGCGATGCCGCCTCGCTGATCTTGTTGCGCGGCGATACAGACAACCTCGAAGTCCTGGTCGGGCGGCGGCCGTTGTCGGCGCGATTCATGCCCGGGGTCTATGTTTTTCCGGGTGGTGCGATCGACGCGCCCGATCGGTTGCCTTGGAATATCGAGAGCGGCGCCGAGACTATTCCGTCGCGGCTCGCGCATGCCGCGCGCGCTGCGATCCGCGAGACCTGGGAGGAAGTCGGTGTGCTCGTCGGCAGGCCGGCTGAGAGGGGTGCGCGCAACGGACCAGCGAGAGCGCCGATCGAGGCGGCTTATCGCGAATGCGGTCTCGTCGCCGCGATGGATCAGTTGGTCTATGTCGGCCGGGCGATCACCCCGTCGCACTCCTCCCGCCGCTTCAATACCCGGTTTTTTCTCGGCGATGGCAGCCTGGCATTTGGCGAGCCGGCCGCCAGCCCTGAACTGGAGGACGCCGGGTGGCGACGGATCGAGCAGGGCATGCTCGACGGCTTTCGCGATGTCACCCGGTTTATGCTGGCGCGCGCCATCGCCCTGCGTCAGGGCACCGCGGCAGGCGACCCGCCGCTCTTTTACTGGGCCAAGAACGCACGCCGCATCGGCGTCTGCCGCGAAGCAGTCGGGTAATTCCCGCCTGATTAGCGCGCTGCTGCTGCGGGCTGCGGTTCTGGCTGCGGCTCGCCGTCGAGATCGAGGGTGATCGCGCGGCCATGCGTTTCGCGCGCCAGAAAAAGAAACGCGAACCCCACCAGCAACATACAGAAGGCGAGAAACATAAACGCCGGGAAGACAGCGTCCTGGGTCGCTTTTGGCGAGACAATGTTGGCGGTCCCGGCGATCACCGCCAAGGCCAGCGGCCCGAGGATCTTGCCCACCCCGGCGGCGGCGTGACCGAGGCCCGATGCGCGCGACCCGAGGCGCACGCCGTATTGTTCGACCGTGTACGGTGTGATGTTTCCGAGACCGCCTTCGACAAAGAAAGCGGCGGCCGCTACCAGGACCACAAACGCGGGAAAGCCGCCGAGGAGCGCGGTGCTGTAGCGGCCGGCGAGCGCAAGGAGAACGGTTGCGACAAAGCTGACAACGATCCCGAGCCTGCGGCGCCCGAGTTTTTGGGCCAGCCAAGCGATCAGCAACCGGCCGGTCATCGCCGAGGCGGAAACATAGACAAAATATTCCGCAG
>CAVTLC010000039.1:0-76732 GCA_963735445.1 uncultured Alphaproteobacteria bacterium | reverse complement strand
GGGTGGCGCTCGTGCCAGTCGGTCGCTTGCTGATAGGCCCAACCGATGCGCAATGCCGTTTCTTCGTCATAGGGGCGGCAGACGATCTGCAACGACAATGGCAGACCGCCCGCGGTAAAGCCGTCGGGGATAGCCAGCGCGCACAGTTCCAGGGCATTGACAAAGCGGGTGAAGTGGGCCGGCGTCGTGCTCTGGTCGACCGCTTCGAGCGGGACCGCGGCGGTGGTCGTTGTCGGGGTCAGCAAGGCGTCGGCATCGCCGAGCGCCGCGTCGAACTCCACCTTGGCTTCGGCCTGCTCGCGCAACGCGCCGAGGTATTCGCGCGCCGACACGCCGCGGCCGGAGGCGATGCGCGGCCGCACCGCCTCGTCGATCGGCAGGCTCATATTGTCGATCAGATCACCGACCAGGAAGTAAGATTCGGCGCCGATGATGCGGCCGGTCAGCTGGGTGTATTCGGAAAAGCGACGTGGCAGCTCGACCGAGACGATCTCGGCGCCAAGCCGCGCCATTGTGTCGAGCGCCGCGTCATAGGCGTTTAGCATTTCGGCCGACACATGATCGCGCTCGATCGCCGGCATGCGCGCCAGCTTTAGCCCGCGGACGCCGCGCCGCATCGTCGCCAACGCGCCGGCCGGCGGCCGTCCCAGGGTGCGCGGGTCATGGGGATCGGGTCCCTCGATCAGCTGATACAACAGGGCCGCGTCCTCGACCGAACGGGCCATCGGACCGGGGGTATCGAGGCTCGGGCTCAACGGCAGCACGCCATAGGTGCTGACGCGGCCGATTGTGGTCTTGAGGCCGGATAACCCGCACCAGGACGACGGCAACCTGACTGAGCCGCCGGTGTCGGTGCCGATGCCCCAGGGCGCCATGCATGCCGCGACCGCAACGCCGGTGCCGCTGCTCGACCCGCCGGGGGTGCGGGCTGTTTCGCGATCCCAGGGGTTCCAGGGTGTGCCCCGATGCTGATTGGTGCCCCAACCGCCCATCGCGAACTCGACCGTGTGGGTCTTGCCGAGCACGATCATCCCGGCCGCGATCATGCGACGGGCGATCGTCGCGGTGTAGGTCGAGCGGCGCTCGGACCACACTTGCGAACCGCCGGTGGTGATCCGCCCCTCGATCTCGATCAAATCCTTTAGCGCGATCGGGATCCCGTGCAGCGGTCCGACTCGATGTCCCGATCGAATCGCCTTGTCGGCGGCCTCGGCGGCGAGCCGGGCTTCATCGGCGTAGACCTCGACATAGGCGTGCAGTTTTGGGTCTTGCGCGCGGATTTGCGCGAGAAGCGCGTCGACGACATCGACCGGCGACAACCGGCCAGCGCCGATCTCGGTCGACAGAGTATGGGCCGGCAACAAAGCGGGATCGGTGTTGGCTGACGGCATAGCTCCCCTCGCGCTGCGGAGGGCGAGGATAGGCGCGTCCGCGCTATGTCTGTCAACCGCCCGAGGCGATCTGATACGAATGAGGATGTCGGCCAGCGTCAGCTGTCCGCGTGTGGTGCGTTGCACGCTCTGACGAGTGAGAATGCCACCCGCTGTGGCCATGCCGATGCGAGGCTGCGGCGAAACGCGACGAATACCTTGCGCCTCGCCGATGCGCCCAGCGGCGGCTGCCGCTATATCGGTCATCCTCCGCAATCGCAAAATGAAACAGCCCCGCCTGCTCGCTCGGGTCGTAGGTTGTGCGGGCGGCGGCCAGCGGCGGCTGGAACCCAGCCGTGGCGACAGTCGTAATCGCCTGGCCTGATACCTGCGGATAGATAAAGCCAAAAGTCGGGTTATCGCGGCCAAACTGGCCGGAATCGACGTTCATGACTGCGACAGTCGTCCAGTCATGATTGGGCGAGGTGTCAGCGACTGGGGTGCCCAGGGTGACTCTGCCATGATACCAGTTCGACTGGTCGACCAGCACCATTGAGGGGCCAACAATCTTGGATACGACCGCGACGTGACCCGACGGGGAGCCGCCAGTGGGCCGGAATACCAGGATCGAGCCGACCGCCGGCATCTGTCCGCGCTGGTAGCGGCCAGCAGCCTCGTACCACCAGCCGCCGGCAGCACCATAAAGATCGATGCCGGTTACGGCGCGCGCGTAAAGCGCGCAATTGCCGGCCGCCGCCTTACGGGAATGCCCAGCAAAACAGCTCACTACAATGGCGCCCCATAGGAGGCCCCAGCCCAACTTCGCTCGCATTAATTTGCCCCCCGGCTGAAAGGCGGTTGGGAGACCGCCTTGCGCGGCGGTCTATGACCCCGCGCCTTTAAGAAGTGTTAACGCGAGCTATAAAACCCCAGGTCGGACAAAAAAATCACTAAGTTTTTTTACAGGGAGGCTAAAAAATTAGAGGTTTTTAACAATATCGCGCATGGTTAATTAAACAATGCGCGCATTTGGCGAAACGTCATATTTAAATCCAAGCGCCGTCAACGCATCGCGAACTTCATCTTGTGCGAGGATTTGGCGGAATTGCAGAATCGGAACACGGTTCATTCGAGTCTTGGGGACAATGAAATCGTAATGCTCGTCCTGCAGTGGGATAAACCCAAGCCCGTATTGCCGGGCGACACTTTCGATTGCCACGCCCCAATCGGCGCGGTTCTGAGCCACTGCGACGGCGACCGCGTTGTGGGACTTGGGCTGAGACCAGTAGCCCGGTGGCTTTGCGCCGGCGAGCAACTTGTCGGTCAGGATGCGAGTGCCGCTGCCGGCGTTGCGGTTGACCATCAGGCAATCAGGTGCGGCCGACGCCGCCAAGATCGCCTCCTCGGCGGAACGGCCTTCAAAACGCGGGTCGCCCTTGCGATAGACCACCCCCTGCAATCGGCGATATCCCGCGATCAATTCGAGCGCCGGGGTCAGAAACGGCCGATTATATTCGCCGGTCTCGGGGTCCATCAGATGGATCGCCGCGATATCACACTCGCCGCGTTTGGCGGCGGCGAGTCCGCCCATGCTGCCGACATTCAATGCTTTGACCGAAATCCCCTCAGCGCCGAGTCGGTCGATCAGGACATCGAGCCCGACACAATGACTTCCGATGATCACGAGATCGGCTAGCTTGGCACGGCCGATCAGCTGCACCTCCACCGGGGTCCCGGCCGGAACGGCGTCCACTTGGGCATCGATTGCGATAAAGCCGTCGGCCTGGCTAAAGGCGGTGACCGCGCCCGAGCCCTTGGCGTTGGGATAGGCGGCAAGACCGCCATCCTCGCCTGGCATCAGCGAGACCATCAGATACTCGGTCCGCCCGCGTTCGGAGGCGGTGCGCAATGGCAGCACCGCCGGGAGCCGCTCTGCTTGTTCCGCGGGCAAGCCGGCAAAGGCGCGAATGACCGGCGCGACAAATTCGTGAAACGTGAAGATCGCGGATGTCGGAAAACCCGGTAACACGACGACCGGCTTGCCGCCGGTCACGGCGAGGCACAGCGGCTTCCCCGGCTTTAGCGCCACGCCGTGAACGATGATGCCGGGATCGTTGAAGCGCGCCACCGCGCGGTAACAGAGATCGCCCGCCCCCTTTGACGTGCCGCCGGACATGATCACCATGTCGCAGGTGACGAGCCCTTGCTCGACAAGGTCGGTCAAAATCGCGTCGTCATCGGCGCCGATGCCGAGCGGGTAGGGAACACCGCCTGCCTCCTCGACCGCGGCGGCAAGAATTGCGGCGTTCGAATCGTAGACCGCACCCGGCCGTATTGGGCCGCCGGGAGCAATGATCTCGTCGCCGGTCGAGATGATCGCGATCCGCGGCCGCCGCCAGACCTCGACTTCGGCATGCCCGACCGCCGCCAGCATTCCGATCTCGCGCGAGGTCAGAACCTGACCGGCGCGCAGTACGGTTTCGCCTCGCGCCATGTCGCTTCCGGCAAAAGCGATAAATTGTCCGATCGTCGCGGGCCGCCGGATTTCGATCGCGATGTCGCCGGCTTCCTCGATGGTTTCGGTGTGCTCGACCATCACTACGGCGTCGGCGCCGCGCGGCACCATGCCGCCGGTCGCGATCAGGGTCGCGGTCCCGGGTTCGATTGCGAGGCGCGGCTCTTTCCCGGGTGTCAGTATTTCGGGAAGCAAGGTCAGCCGGCGCGGTGTCTGCGCGCTAGCGCCGTTCGTGTCATCTGCGCGTACCGCGAAACCGTCGACGCTGGCGCGGTCGAAACCCGGCACATCGACTTCCGCAACGATGCGGCTAGCGACGACACGCCCAAGAGCTTGGGCCAACGGCACCCTCTCGGACCCTAGCGGGTGGAGCTGGAGATGACTGCGAAACCGGCGCTCGGCCTCGTCGCGCTCGAGGACGTCGAGGAATTGCTCCTGGCGCGCGAGGCTCCGCAGGGTCGCGGGAATATCGTTCATGAGACCGGCTCCGCGCAGATTCAGCACTTACCTCGAATTCAGCACTTCCTATAGAAATAGGCGCTGACCGAGGCGTCTGCCGGATACCCCTCGCTCTGCGCAGGGACAATAATAAATCCGTCGGCCGCTACGGCTGCTCTCAACCCGGTCTCGACAAAAGACCCGCTTGGTTCGACCCGACCATCGGAAAGGCGACGGATCGGACAAATCTCGGTCATGCCGATTGGCGAGACGATCTTGCGCGCGGTCGTGACTTGGCGCGGATCGTAAGGCAGCGCGGGCTCACGCCCGCCCAGCCGGCGGATCGCACGACCGGCGAACAGCTCGTAATTCCACAAGCAACCGGCGGGTGCTGCAGGCAGCAACACCGCGAGTGTACCATCGGCAGTCCGGCCGAAGCCGGCGGTCTCTCCCGGAATTAGCGCGACCCCGTGAATTTCGAGCGATCCGGCTGATGCCATCGCGAACGCCAGCTGTTCTTCGCCGCCGGTCCCGGCTAGGACGACGATGTCGGCGCCGGAGCCAAATGCCTCGGCGAGGCTGGCCTCGATAGCGACACCACCATCGCGCGCGATCAGCGCGTGAAGCAGCAGCCGGTTGCCATCTTTTCCACCGGACCGAGGCTGGCCGCCGATCACCAGGCGCACCAGCGGGCGGCGGACCACGGAGATGTCAGTGAGGTCGGCTAAGGCGGCGAGGCCAAGATGTCTCGGCGTCAGACATGTCCCCGCCACGACCAGAATTGCACCAGCTTCGGCTACAGCGCCGCGGCGGTCGACGTTAGCCCCACAGCAACGGGTTCGATCAACTCGATATGGCCGGATCCATCGGATTCCGCTTGATCGGCGGGCACGATCGCGTCGGTTCCGGGCGGCATTGGTTCGCCGGCTCCGATCGCAATCGCAGCTATCGTCAGCGGATTATAGGTTCCGGCACCGAGGCTGGCTGCGGCCGCGACCGCGAAGCCATCGATTGCGGCGCAATCCGCGGCAGGGATCGCCTCGGCGGCTCGCAAATCCGCGCCGAGCACGCGTCCCGCTGCCGTTTCGAGGAAAACATCTTCCGGTGCAAGGGAAGTCGTTGCTTCGTCGATCCAGGCGCAGGCGCGCTCGACCGAAACGCGTGAAAGCCGCCTCACCCTATTGTGGCCGCGGCTTGCTCAAAATCGGCGATCAGATCGTCGACATCCTAATTTGCCTCGCACGATTTTTTGCGGCCGAGCTCGATGACCGCTCCCGCGAAAGTCAGGCGCGGACGGGCACGCCTTTTTGCTCGAATACCTGTTGCAGTTCGCCGGTCTCGTACATCTCGCGAACGATGTCGCAGCCGCCGACAAACTCACCTTTGACGTATAGCTGCGGGATTGTCGGCCAGCTTGAGAACTCCTTGATGCCCTGCCGGATTTGCGGGTCCGACAGCACATCGACACCTTTGAACTTGACCCCGAGCTGGCTCAGGATCTGAACCACCGCCGCGGAAAAGCCGCACTGCGGAAACACCGGCGAACCCTTCATAAACAGCACGACCGGGGTATCGGTGACTTCTTGCTGGATGCGGTCGTGAACCGTGTTGTCCATCGTCTTGTTCCTCGATTTGCGAAAAGTTAGGCAGCTGGTGTCAGGTCAGTCTTCCGGCACGCCGGTTTGCAGCGCCAGCGCGTGAAGCTCGTTACCCATTCTGCCACGCAACGCCTGATACACCATCTGATGCTGCTGGACCCGAGTCTTGCCGCGAAAAGCATCGGACACGACGTGGGCGGCGTAATGATCGCCGTCGCCGCGCAGATCTTCGATCGAAACTTGCGCGTCGGGCAGGCTTTCCTTGATCAGCCGCTCGATCATTCCCGCATCCATCGCCATTCGACGCTCTCCCCGCTCAAACCCGTTCCATATAGCCCGGAAGCCAAGCGTTGTTCGCGGCCTTCAGCGCGTTAACGGATATGGCACCAGCGCCAGGGAGTGTCAACGCGGCCCCGCCGACCGTGCCGATAACGCGAGCCGGCACACCCGCTGCCGTTGCCCTGACGAGTACCGCCTCGGGCTCGGAGGTTTCGATCAGATAACGTGCCTGGTCCTCACCAAAGAAAAAGGCCTGGCGCGGTTGGTCGGCGGGTGTCGGCTCGAGCAGAATGCCACGCATGCCTGCCATCGCCATTTCGGCGATCGCGACGAGGAGACCGCCATCGGCGAGATCATGACACGCGACGAGCCGGCCGGCTGTGATCTCGGCGCGGACAAAATCGCCGTTGCGGCGCTCTGCGGTCAGATCGACCGGTGGGGGTGAGCCGACCTCGCTCCCCTCGATCTCGCGCAGGTAGAGCGAGGCGCCGAGATGACCTGTTGTCTCGCCGATCAGGATCAAACTGTCGCCATCGCGTTTGAGCGCGAGGTCGACGGCACGGCTGAGTTCGGCGATCACCCCGACTCCGCCGATTACGGGGGTCGGCAGGATCGCGCTCCCGCTGGTTTCGTTGTAGAGCGACACGTTGCCGGATACGACCGGGTAGTCGAGCGCCAAACAGGCCTCGCGCATGCCCTCGATCGCGCCGACGATTTGGCCCATGATCTCGGGCCGCTCGGGATTGCCGAAATTGAGATTATCGGTCAATGCCAATGGCAACGCGCCGACCGCAGTCAGATTGCGCCAGTTTTCGGCGACCGCTTGCATTCCGCCGCGCACCGGATCGGCCCGGCAATAGCGCGGGGTGCAGTCGGTCGCCATTGCCAATGCCTTTGTCCCGCCGACCCGGATAACGGCGGCGTCGCCGCCCGGCCGCTTGACCGTGTTGCCCATCACGAGATGGTCGTATTGCTCCCAGATCCAGCGCTTCGAAGCCAATGCCGGGGAGGCGATCAATTGTCTTAGGCATTCGAGCGGGTTGCGATCGGGCAGTGCGCCGGGATCGATGTCGTCTTGCGGCGGGGTGCGGCGCCACGGGCGCTCGTAAAGCGGCGCTTCGGTGACGAGCGGCCCGACCGGGATGTCCGCCGCAACCTTGCCATGCATGCGCAGCACCAGACGGCCGCTGTCGGTGACATGCCCGATCAGCGCGAAATCAAGCTCCCATTTTTCAAAAATCCGCTGCGCCTCGGCCTCGCTACCCGGGCGCAACACCATCAGCATCCGCTCCTGGCTCTCGCTCAGCATGATTTCGTAGGGCGTCATGCCGGTCTCGCGCACCGGCACCCGATCGAGGTCGAGCTCGATACCAAGCCCGCCCTTGCCCGCCATCTCGACTGAGGACGAGGTCAGCCCCGCGGCACCCATATCCTGGATCGCGACGATCGCATCGGTCTGCATCAATTCGAGGCAGGCCTCGATCAGCAATTTTTCGGTAAACGGGTCGCCGACCTGTACGGTCGGCCGTTTCTCGCCGGCGTCGCCGCCAAACTCGGCGGAGGCCATTGTCGCACCGTGAATGCCGTCGCGCCCGGTCTTGGCGCCGACATAGACGACCGCGTTACCCGGTCCGGCGGCGGCCGAATAGAAGATGCGGTCGGCGCGGGCGAGCCCGACGCACATTGCATTGACCAGGATGTTGCCGTTGTAGGCGGGGTCGAACTCGCATTCGCCGCCGACCGTCGGCACGCCGACGCAATTGCCGTAGCCGCCGATGCCGGCGACGACGCCGGCCACGAGATGGCGGGTGCGCGGATGATCCGGGCTGCCAAAGCGCAACGAATTGAGGATCGCGATCGGCCGCGCGCCCATCGTGAAGACATCGCGCAGAATGCCGCCGACGCCGGTCGCCGCCCCCTGATAAGGCTCGATAAACGATGGGTGGTTGTGGCTCTCGATCTTGAAGACAACCGCGTCGCCATCGCCGATATCGACAACTCCCGGCGTTTTCACCGGGTCCGCAGATGACCTGCGGCCCCGATGTCGGCAAGGTCTTGAGCCAGATCTTTGATGATTTGTAGGAGCAATGCTCGCTCCACATGACCGAAAAGATGCCGAGCTCGGTCAGGTTCGGCACCCGGCCGAGAATGGCAACAGCACGTTCGAACTCGGCTTCGGTCAGCCCGTGCTCGGCCGCCAGCGCCGCCGTGACATTACTGCCGCTGATCACTGCAATGCGTTCGCCAAGCCGGCAAAAAATGCGATCCCGTCGGTGCCGCCGAGATCGGGATCGGTGGCGTTTTCGGGGTGCGGCATCAGGCCGAGCACGGTACGGCTCTCGTTGAATATTCCGGCGATGGCATGCGCCGAGCCGTTGAAGTTGGCGTCCTCGTCGAGGCTGCCGTCGGGCGCGCAGTAACGAAAGGCGACGCGTCCCTCGCCTTCGAGCCGGTCGAGCGTGTCGGGCGCGGCGGTGTAGTTGCCGTCGTGGTGCGCCACCGGAACTCGGATCGTCTGCCCGGCGTGATAACCGCAAGTGAAGATCGTCTGATTGTTCTCGACGCGAAGGTGCACGTCGCGGCAGGTAAATTGGAGCGAGCGGTTGGGCAGCAGAGCGCCCGGCAGCATCCCGGCTTCGGTCAATATCTGAAAACCGTTGCAGATACCGAGCACCGGCGTGCCGTGCTCGGCGCGGGCCCGGACCTCGCGCATGATGGGCGAGTGCGCCGCCATCGCCCCGCATCTGAGATAGTCGCCATAGGCAAAACCGCCTGGCAGGACGATCAGGTCAGCCGCGGGCAGGGCGGTGTCGCGATGCCAGACTCGTACCGGCTCATGGCCGACTCGCGCGTTTCAACGCCATACAAACATCGCGCTCGCGGTTCGAACCCGGGAAGATGATGACGACCGACTTCATCGACGCTTCAGCATAGCTCGATCGCGTAATCCTCGATCACCGGGTTGGCGAGCAATTGTCGGCACATCGCCTCGACCTCGGCGCGGGCGCGGGTCGGGTCGGTTTCGTCGAGTTGCAACTCGATCAGCTTGCCTTGGCGGACCTCACCGATCCCGGTGAAGCCCAGTGACGCTAGCGCGTTGCCGATCGCCTTCCCTTGTGGGTCGAGCACGCCGGTTTTGAGGCTGACATGGATACGCGCCTGCATCGGGATCGCCGTCGCCGCGAATGACTTGTCTTGATATAGCGGTCGCCCGAAGCGCGGGCAATGCAACCACTGTCAACCGGGCTACGCGAGGCTGATCTCCTGCCACGGGGTTTGTTCCGGCAGCCACGAGGCAAAGCGGAACACCGGCCGCAGCTCCGGCTCCTCATGCGCTGGCAATGCGATCAGCGCGCTCGACACCGTGCCGTAGCCGTCGGTGCGAAAGCGCATTGCCGCGGTCGCCGGCTCGCCCGGCGGCGCCCGGCAACTGCCGAGCAATTGCTGCCACGCCGTCCACTCCCCTTGATCGGGTTCGGGCACCGGCCAGGCGCCAAACGCCGGCTTTGCGAGTTGCAGACGCCGGGTGCCGAGATCGTCGATGTCACCGGCGGCGATCAGCGACAGCCCCTCTTTAATCGGATGAACCTCGACCCGCCGACCGCCGGCATGACGCAGCCAGAAGCCATCGCGCTCATCGGCAACGATCAGGTTGAACGTGCGGTAGGCGTCGGGTTCGAGATGCGACAGGGCCTCGGCGGCATCGACCGCGTCGGCATGATCGAGCGCCTCCAGCACCAATTCGCCGCGCGAGCGCACGCCCGGCGCCGGTCCGAGTGAGCCGGTTCGGTTCAATACCGCGGCAACGACGCCCCAATCGTTGATGCCGAGCCACGAACCTCCGGCGAGAACATCGAGCCCGGCAATCACCTCGGGCCGATCGGGCCAATGGCGCGCGGGAGGCTGCCACGGCCGTTCGATCATCTCGTCGCGGTTGGCGCCAATCAGTACCGGCCAACGGTGATCGGGACGGCGCAGGATTACCAGAGTACACATTCAGTTTGCGGCGTTCTTGCTTGCTGGTTCCGCAGCATCAGGCCATATCGAAAGCCGATCCAATCGATGCAAGCAACGACATTCGGAAGGAGGGGACGATGCCGACTTTTGCCGACCGTGAGAGGGAATTCGAAGCCCGGTATCAGCACGATCAGGAATTTAACTTCAAGGTCACCGCGCGCCGCAACCGGCTGTTGGGCCTATGGGCGGCACAGCTTCTCGGGCTGCTTGGCGACGCCGCCGAGGATTATGGAAAGCGCGTGGTCGACGCCCAGTTCGAGCCGGGCGGCGATAAAACGGTGATCGACAAAGTAGCGGCCGATCTCGGCGCCAAAGATCCGACGATTACCCCCGCCCGCGTCACCTTCGAATTGCAGCACTTTGCCGAGCAGGCCAAACAGCAGCTATTGAAGGAGTAGCGCTCTACACCGGACGGTCGCCTTTGACCGTGACCCGGTTGCCCGATCGGGTGTGCGGCCAGTAATCCCACATCGCGTGGTGCTGAACACAGCGATTATCCCAAAAGGCGATCGAGTTCTCCTGCCAGCGGAAGCGGCATTGGAACAACGGGTTCGCCATGTGCTTGTAGAGATACTGCAGGATCCCGGTGCTCTCGTCGCGCGGGATGCCATTGATGTAGCGCGTAAATCCCTCATTGACGTAAAGCGCCTTGCGGCCGGTCACCGGATGAGTGCGCACCACCGGATGATCGGCGGACGGATAGCTTTCTTTGTCCTTTACCCCGTAATTCGCGTATTGCCCGCGATAATGCTCGCCGTCATGGCGCGCGGTCAGCCCTTCGAGGTAAGTCTTCATCCGATCGGAGAGCGCCTCATAAGCGGCGTACATGTTGGCGAACAGCGTGTCGCCGCCGCGCGGCGGGCATTTGCGGATGTACAGGATCGAACCCATCGGCGGCTCGGCATCGCATGACACGTCGCTGTGCCAGCCCTCGCCGTTGGCGCGCGGGCTATCCTTGTCGGCATGAATGATCATCAGCTCCGGGTGCCCGGGTGCGGACGGGGCCGCGGGGTGGATATGCAATTCACCAAAGTGGCGGCCGAAATCGAGGTGCTGCTCCGGGGTAAGGTGCTGGTCGCGAAAGAAGATCACCAGATTTTCGGCGAGCGCGCGGTGGATCTCATCCATCTGACGGTTGCTGATCTCGCGTAGATCGACACCGCCGATCTCACCGCCGATGATCGGGGTCAGCTTGTCGACCGTGATCGTTTCGTAGGGCGCGGCTTCCTGCGGTGTGTATTTGATCCGAGGACCGTTTCGGCTGCGCAGCGAGCTCATGTCTTTTCCTTCCGTGCGGTTATTCGCCGAAGACGCGGCGAAAGATCGTGTCGACGTGCTTTAGATGATAGGCGGGATCGAACAGCCCGTCGATGGTTTGCACGTCGAGGTAGCGGGCGATCTCGGGGTCGGCTTTCAACAGATCGGCGAAACGTCCCTCGCCGTGCCACGCCGCCATCGCATGGCGCTGGACCGCCGCATAGGCGTCCTCGCGGCTCATCCCGGCCTGTGTCAACGCCAGCAACACTCGCTGCGAGTCGACGAGACCGCCTGATGATTCGAGATTCTCGCGCATCCGCTCGGGATAGACGATGAGCCGGTCGACCAAGCCGGTCAGCCGCACAAGCGCGAAATCGAGCGCGATCGTCGCGTCGGGAGCAATGACCCGCTCGACCGAGGAGTGCGAGATGTCGCGCTCGTGCCACAGGGCGACATCTTCGAGCGCCGGTGTCACCGTCGCGCGGACCAGCCGGGCGAGCCCGGTCAGATTCTCCGCGAGCACCGGGTTGCGCTTGTGCGGCATCGCCGAGGAGCCCTTTTGGCCCGGCGAGAAATACTCCTCGGCCTCGCGCATCTCGGTGCGCTGCAAATGGCGGATTTCGGTCGCGAGCCGCTCGATGCCGGCGGCGATCAGCGCCAAGGTCATAAAGAATTGCGCGTGGCGGTCGCGCGGGATCACCTGGGTCGAGATCGGCTCCGGTTCGAGCCCGAGCTTTTTGGCGACATGGGCTTCGACCGCCGGGTCGATATTGGCGAAGGTGCCGACCGCACCCGAAATCGCGCAGGTTGCAATCTCCTTGCGAGCCGCGAGGAGCCGGTCGCGGTTGCGTGCGAATTCGGCGTAATGCCCGGCGAGCTTCAGCCCAAAGGTGGTCGGCTCGGCATGAATGCCGTGGCTGCGGCCAATGGTCGGCGTGTATTTGTGCTCGAACGCGCGCCGCTTCAGCGCGGCGAGCAGCCCGTCGAGATCGGCGAGCAACAGGTCTGCGGCTTCCTTCAATTGCACCGCGAGTGCCGTGTCGAGTACGTCGCTCGACGTCATGCCCTGGTGCAAAAAGCGCGCTTCGGGGCCGATATGCTCGGCGAGGTTGGTTAGAAACGCGATGACGTCGTGGCGGGTCTCGCGCTCGATCTCGTCGATGCGCGCGATCTCAAATTGGCCGCGTTCCCAGACCGCGCGCGCCGCGCTCTGCGGGATGACGCCAAGAGCCGCTTGTGCGTCGCAAGCGTGGGCCTCGATCTCGAACCAGATCCGGAAGCGGTTCTCCGGCTCCCAGATCCGCGCCATTTCGGGCCGGCTGTAGCGCGGGATCACGGTCGGGCCGGCTCGGTCGGCGACAGCGGTTTTGCCATCAGCACATCATCCCAATAACACCCACCCGCCTTCAACGCGTTCTTTTCGATCCCGTATTCGACAAAGCCGAGCTTGCGATAAAGCTGCCGGGCGGGTTGATTGCTGCTGACGACCGTCAGCTGCAGGATTTCGACCCGGGTTTGCGCATATTCAATGACCGCTTCTGCCAGACGACGACCAATTCCAGCCCCTCTCGCCTCCTGCTGCACATACATCCCGACCAGCACACCCTTATGCGCTTCCTTTTGCCCCGGCTTGGCGAGGAACCCGGCAATCCCGACCAGCGCGCCGCCGGAGAAGGCGCCGAACACCGCAGCGCTGTCGAGCCGGGCGGCGAACCACGCCAGAGATTGCGGGCTTTCGGCTGCCTAAAGTGCTGCTGAATGCCTCGGGTTCGAGCCGCAGCGCCTCCAGCCGGATGTCACGGTAAATGACGGCGTCTCCCGACGACAATCGTCGGATCTCGACCGCGGCGCCGGTCATCCGCTATTTCCGCCAGCAGGTTGCTGGGCGCGATCATAGCCAAGCCGCACGAGGGCGCCGAGCATGTGCGGCGGCGGCGTGGCGGTCACCGTGATCGGCGGTTTCGCCGGGTAGAGCGGGAGGGCGATTGAGCGCGCATGGAGCAGCAGCGGCCCGCGGCCCGCGCGGCCGTAAGCCGGATCACCGACCACCGGACAACCGAGCGCGGCGCAATGCACGCGGATCTGGTGGGTGCGGCCGGTGCGCGGCCGTAATTCGAGCCAGGCTCGACCGTCGCCGGCTCCGAGAACACGGTAATCGGTCACGGCATGCTGGCCGGCGGGATCGACGACCATGCGCCAGCCCTTGGGGCCGGTAAGCTTTTTGAGCCCGGTTTCGATCCGGCCCTCGTCATGCGGCGGGCGACCGTCAACGATCGCCCAATAGATTTTCTCGACCTTCCCATCGGCAAACAGCGCGCCCAAGCGCCGCAGCGCCTTGGGGTGGCGGCCCAGCACCAGGCAGCCGCTAGTGTCGCGATCGAGCCGGTGGGCGAGGGCAGGGGGGTGCGGCAGCCCAAACCGCAGCGCATCAAAACCACTCTCAAGATCGGGACCGCCGCCGGGGCCTGCATGCACCGCGATGCCCGCGGGCTTGTCGATGACCAAGATCAGCCCGTCGCGATAGAGGACGCGATCTTGAAGTGAGGAGCCAAGATCGCCCCGCAATCCCAACCCTCTTGCTGCCGGGCGGGGAGAGGGAGCGGCCCGCGTCGGCGGAAACGTCTGCCTCAGACGCGATCCGGGGTTGAGCGTGCTCGGAACGTGCGGACATCACCGGGGTCGTCTTAGGACAACAACTACTCCGCGGCGCTGCGTGTTGGGGCGACATCGCGGAATTGGGTGCGGCGCGCGTCCCATTCATCGGCGCCGACGCGCTGGAAGACCTCGCGCACGGTCATCGATTTGGGTGGATGCGGGTGACGGTGGCTCGCCTTTAATTCCGCGAGGGCGTCGTCACAGACCCCGACAACGCATTTGATCAACAATCCCGGCACGATCGCGAGCTTGTAGCCCATCGTCTCGGCCTCGCGCAGGTCGAGATCGGGTGTTTTGCCGCCATAGACGACGTTCAACAGGCACGGCCCGTTGACCCGGCGGGGCACCGCGGCGACCTCTTCGAGGGTCTGCGGCGCTTCGACAAACGCCATGTCGGCGCCGGCCGCGAGTGCGGCGTTGGCCCTGAAGATCGCCTCATCAAAGCCGGCGACCGCCCGCGAGTCGGTGCGCGCGATGATCACAAAATCCCGGTCTCGGCGCGCCGCCGCGGCGGCCCGGATCTTGGCCAGCCAATCCTCGCGCGGCACGATTTCCTTGTCGTCAAGATGGCCGCATTTTTTCGGAAAGCCCTGGTCCTCGATATGGATGCCGGCGACGCCTGCATTCTCGTATTCGCGCACCGTGCGGAAGACGTTGAGTTCGTTGCCATAGCCGGTGTCGGCATCGGCGATCACCGGCAGCTCGACCGCAGCGGCGATGCGCCGGGCGTTGTCGACCATCTCCGACATCGTCAGCAATCCGAAATCGGGATAGCCGAAGGTTGCGGCGGTCCCGGCGCCGGTCATGTAGACCGCGTCAAAACCCGCCTGTTCGATCAATTTGGCGGTGATGCAATCATAGGCGCCGGGGGCCACGACCATGCCCTCCCGGTGCAGCAATTCACGAAAGCGGCTTCGCCTGGGTCATCCCACACCTCGGAAGTCGATGCCTTCAACAAGGCCACTCTACTCCCGTCCCACAGCACTCGATACAGTCCCGGCAGGTTTACGCCGCCGCCTGCCCTCGCTATTCCTGACGCAGGGTGCTCAGTATTCCTTGTAGGGCAGGAATTTGCCGCTGAGGGTCAGCTTGACGCGGTCGCCTTTCTGGTCGGGCTGGCGCTCGATCGACATGTCGAAATCAATCGCACTCATGATGCCGTCGCCGAATTCCTCCTGGATCAATTCCTTCCACGTCGTTCCATAAACCTGGACCAGCTCGTAAAAGCGGTAGATCAACGGGTCGCTCGGCACTGCAGTCGGCAAAGAGCCGCGATAGGGGATCTCCTGCAATAGGCTCTGCTCCTCGGCGTCAAGGCCGAGCAATTTTGCGGCGCGCTCGGCCTGGTCGGCCCGCAACTTCATCTGCCCGAGCAATGCCGCGGTCAGATAAACCGCCGAGCCGCCGCCGATTTCGGCGACGATCGTTTTCCAGCTCAGCCCCTTTGCACGTTTTACGCTGATGATCTTGCGGGTCAGCTCGTCACGGGTCATCGCATTCTCCTTGCTTGGAAGTGATGGGATGCCAGCAACGCACATGCCAATTCCGGCTCGCCTGTGTACTCTCCGGTAGCAGAAAACCCGACACCATAAGGAATCCCGTATGCCCAGCCCCGACCGCCCTAACATTATCTTCATCGTCGTCGATGATTGCGGCTACGCCGATCTCGGCTGCACCGGCCAGACCGGGTATCGGACGCCGGCGCTCGACCGGCTTGCGGGCGAAGGGGTTCGCTTCACCCAGGCCTATGCCAACGCGCCGCTGTGCACCAATACGCGGGTGGCGATGATCACCGGGCGCTACCAGTATCGCCTCAAGCTCGGGCTCGTCGAGCCATTGCGCGGCGTCAACCGCGGCGAGCCCGAGATGGGCATCCCGCCGGGCTTCCCGACCTTGCCGTCGCTGTTGCGCACGGCCGGCTATCGCACCGCGCTGATCGGCAAATGGCATCTTGGGTTTTTGCCGGATTACAGCCCGCTGAAGAGCGGGTACGACGAATTCTTTGGCATCATGGGCGGCTTCACCGGTTACTACACGCATAGGGGCGAAGGGGGTGAACCCGACCTTTGGGAAGGCGAGTTGCCGATCGAACAGGCGGGTTACGTCACCGATTTGCTGAGCGAGCGGGCCGTCGCCTTTGTCGAGACCGCCGGCGCCGGGTCCGACCCCTATTTCCTCAGCCTGCACTACAACGCGCCGCATTGGCCGTGGTCGGCGCCATCGGTCGAAATGGCGGCGCGCGAGCGCGAGGTTGACCGGGCGGAAATCATGGAAGGCGGCAGCCCGCGCATCTACGGCGAGATGATGGAGATTCTCGATGCCGGGATTGGCCGGGTCATCGATGCGGTCCGGCATTCGGGCAAGGACACGCTGGTACTGTTTACCAGCGACAATGGCGGCGAGCGCTACTCAAATATCTGGCCGTTTGTCGGCCGCAAATGGGATTTGCTCGAAGGCGGTCTGCAGGGTGCCGCAAATCGTCTGGTGGCCGGGACATATCCAGGCGGGTCAGGTGACCGAGCAGGTCTCGATCACGATGGACCTGACGGCAAGCTGTCTTGCCGCCGCCAATGTCTCACCCGATCCGGATTATCCGCTCGAAGGCAGAAATCTGCTGCCGGTGCTGACCGGGCAGATGCCGGCCAGTGAGCGGACGCTTTATTGGCGGATGGCCAACCGTGCCCAGCGTGCCGTGCGCCGCGGCGACTGGAAATACCTGAAAGTCGCAGACCGAGAGTTTCTGTTCGATATCGGCTGGGACCCGCGCGAACGCGGCAATATGGCCAAGAAACGCCCGGATCTGCTAAATGAGCTGCGCGCTCTGTGGGAGGATTGGAACCGGGAGATGCTGCCGGTTCCCGACAGCGTCACTCCATCTCTTTCGAATCTGCAGGAAATGCTCTGGTAGGTTTTGATCGCAGTGCTGCTGGGCCGAGGAACGCGGTTGCTTCGGGCCAGCGGGACGGTTCAGGCGATCTGCGGCCGTAGTGCTTTGGGCTCCGCGGCCAAGATCGCGGCCTTGGCGTAACGCCGGGCTAATGCGGCGCAGGCCATCAGCTGAATCTGGTGAAAGATCATCAGCGGCAACACGACGAGCCCGAGTGATGGCCCGGCGAACAGCACGCTCGCTATCGGAATGCCGCTGACCAGGCTCTTTTTCGAGCCGCAAAACACGATTGCGATCTCGTCGGCGCGGGAAAACCCCAGTTGGCGTGCGCCAAGTGCGGTGGTCAGCAGCATCACTCCGAGCAGCACGGCGTTGATGGCGACCAGTACAGCGAACGATCCGAGCGTCAGCTGATGCCAGATGCCGCTGACAGTGGCCGCGCTAAAGACGGTGTAGACCATCAGCAGCACCGAGCCGCGATCGACCAATCCCAAAGTCCTACGGTGGCGCTGTACCCAGGCGCCGAGCCACTTTTGCGACACCTGGCCGGCTAGGAACGGGAGCAGCAGCTCGAAAGCGATCGAGCGCAGAGCATTGAGCGAAAATCCACCATGCGCGTGCAAGATCCACCCGGCCAGCAACGGTGTCATCAGCATACCGAGCAGGCTCGATGCCGAGGCGCTGCACAGCGCTGCCGCGACATTGCCACCGGCGATCGAGGTGAACGCGACCGAGGCCTGCACGGTCGAGGGCAGGATGCACAGGAACATCAGCCCGAGCAGCATCGGCGACGTCAGCAAGCCCGAGGCAAGCGGCTTTAGCGCCAGTCCGACGATCGGAAACAGCATAAAGGTGGCGGCGAAGACCAACAGATGGAGTCGCCAATGGAATGCGCCCGCGAGAATTGCCGCCCGCGACAGTCGCGCTCCCTGTAAAAAGAACAGGAGCCCGATCGCGACCGATGTCAGGCCTTCGAAAATCCTGGCGCCAACACCCTGGCACGGCAGCAGAAGCGCGATTGTCACCGTTGCGGCCATTCCCAGCGTGAATCCGTCCGGGCGCCAGCGTGAAAGTGTTTTCATCGATAAGGTCCGCCAAACAAAACCGTGCTGGGCCGTTAAGTGCCGCTATTCCTGCCTATTGTGAAGCCACATCGCCGCTGTTACTGTCATCACAAATCGTGATAAGCCAATTTGATCCCACCCTGCTGAACACGTTTGTGACCGTCGCCAAAGCCGCCAGCTTTAGCGAGGCCGGCCGGCGGCTCGGCTTGCGGCAGTCGACGGTCAGCCAGCATATCCGGCGGCTGGAAGAGGCAGCTTCGCGGCGGCTCTTTGTCCGCGATACTCATTCGGTCACGCTGACAGCCGATGGCCAGGCCATGCTCGGTCTCGCTCATGGCATCCTCGAAGCCAACGAACGCGCGCGGCAATATTTTGCCGTGTCCGAGTTGCGCGGGCGGGTGCGGTTTGGCGCCTCCGAGGATTTCGTGCAAAGCCGGCTTCCCGAGGTGTTGCGCGAATTCACCCGAATCCATCGCGCCGTCGATCTCGAATTGACGGTGGGTTTGAGCGGGGCTCTGTTTCAGGCGCTCGATGCCGCCGAATTGGACCTGATCCTCGCCAAGCGGCGCCCCGGTGAAGACCGCGGCCGGCTGGTGCGGCGCGAGAGGCTGGTGTGGATCGCAGGCGATTCGGCGCTCGCCGATCCCGACCGCCCACTGCCGTTGATCGTCTACCCGCCGCCGAGCATCAGCCGAGGGATGGCGCTCGAGGCATTGGAACGCGCTGGCCGCAGCTGGCGCATCATCTGCACGTCGAGCAGCCTAAGCGGCCTCAATGCCGCAGCCCTGGCCGGGCTTGGGGTATGCATTCAGGCGGATGGCTTTGTGCCGCAGGGCCTCGCGGTGTTGCCGCGTGCGGCGGGATTGCCCGAGCTCGGCCACATCGAATTTGTCGTCGCCGGCAGCGGGCGAACCTTGCGCGGTCCCGCGGATGCGCTGGCGACCGCCATTCTCGACAGCGCCGATCGGCTGTAGGGTGCGCCGCGCTGCCACAGAGGAGGGACGGGATGGCTGAAGATTTTGCCGGAAAGGTCGCGATCGTCACCGGTGGCGGCAACGGCATCGGGGCGGCGACCTGCCGTGCCTTCGCCCGCGCCGGAGCTTATGTCGCGGTCGTCGATCGCGATGGCGACGCTGCCGCGCGGGTGGCCGGCGAAATTGCTGGAAACCGCGGCAACGCCGTCGCCTACCCGCTCGATGTGACCGATCGGATCGGGTTTTCCGCGATCGCCACCGATGTCGCGACCAAGGCCGGCGGGGTCGACATTCTCGTCAATGGCGCGGGCGTCACGATCAGGCGGATGATCGCCGATATGGGCCCCGAGGATTGGGACCGCGTCATCTCGGTAAACCTGACCGGCGCCTTTAACGGCATCCAGGCGGTGTTGCCGCATTTGCGGGCGCGCGGCGGCGGCGCCATCGTCAACATTGCATCGGTTGCCGGCCTGCGCATCTCGTTTGGCGGCACCGCGAATTACTCGGCCTCAAAGGCCGGGCTGCTCGGATTGACCCGGCATGCCGCCTACGAACTTGCCCCTGACCATATCCGGGTCAACGCGGTGTGCCCGGGTTCGACCGCCACTGCGTTTGGCGGGGCGATGCCGAGCGCCGAAGACAAAGCCGAGCGCGGTCGCAAAATCCCGTTAGGGCGGGTGTGCGAACCCGAAGACATCGCCGACCCAATCCTGTTCCTCGCGAGCAATGCGGCCCGCATGGTCACCGGCATCGCCCTGACCGTCGATGGCGGCCAGCTGATCAAAAACGACACCCCCTACGAGGAATATTTCCGCCCGCGGTGAGATTGTCCGAGCCCTGCTCAGGCGATCGAGATCCGGCAGCAAAGCCCTTGAGGTTACGGCGCAAACTCAGGTCGTCCCGGCGCAGGCCGGGACCCATCTCGGGCATGGATACCGGCTTTCGCCGGTATGACACCGGCGCTACGGCGCACCCTCTTATTGCATCGGCCTATCTGATGCCGCGCTCGAGTATGGCGCGCCGGTTATGTCCGGCCGCGGCTGGGCGAAATCTCCTACGGGCGCGCTGGTCTTGCTGATTACAGGCACTTTTGCGCTGCGGCTGTTGCTGGCGGCGGCGCTCGGCCTCGGCATCGACGAAAGCTACATGGTCGCGGCCGGGCGCGAGTGGCAGCTCAGCTATTTCGATCATCCGCCCATAGCCTGGTGGCTGGCCTGGGGGGCAGCGCATCTCGCCGGCAATGACAGCCCGGTGATCGTCCGGCTGCCGTTTATCGCGCTGTTCGTGCTGTCGACGGTGCTGATGTACCGGGTCACGGCGGCACTATTTGGCGAGCGCGCCGGCTTGTGGGCCGCCGCGGTGCTGAATGCTGCGCCGGTACTCGGCATTACCTCTGCCAGCTGGGTTTTGCCGGACGGGCCATTGATCGCGGCGTTGCTCGGTGCGGTTTTGTGCCTGATCAAAGCGTTGCCGGCGCAAGGACGCGCCGCATGGGGTTGGTGGCTCGCGGCAGGAATGTGCTCCGGGCTGGCGCTTTCCTCGAAATACTCGGCGGCGCTGACGATCGCGGGCGCATTTCTGTTTTTATCGACCGAGGCAACCAGCCGCCGCTGGCTGTCGCGCCCGCATCCCTACGTGGCGGGCCTGGTCGCGCTGATCCTGTTTTCGCCGGCGCTGATCTGGAACGCGCGGCACGGCTGGGTGTCGTTTCTGTTTCAAGGCGGTCGCGCCGGCGGCCATTTTTTCCCGTTCGGTCCGTTAGCCGCGACCGGCGGCGCCGCTGTATTTTTCCTGCCCTGGATCTGGCTCCCGTTGGTGTATTGCGGGGTTGTCGCGCTGCGCCGCGGTCCGGCCGACCGGGATCGTTGGCTGCTGGTCTGTCTGGCACTGCCGCCGATCCTGTTCTTTACCGTGATCTCGCTCTGGAGCCGTATTCTGTTCCACTGGACGGCGCCCGGCTATTTGATGCTGGTGCCGTTGCTCGGCGAAGATATCGCGCGCCGCTTGCCGCAGAGTCGTCGTATTCGCCGGGCAGTGATCGCGACCGGGGTCTTTGTCGTCATCGCTACGGGTCTTTTCGCCAGCACGGTGCGGTTTGATTGGCTTGGCGGACTCGTGACCTATTTCCCGTCGGGGCAAGACCCGACTATGGCCGCCGTCGACTGGACGTCGCTACGAGGCGAGCTTGCAAGGCGGGGCCTGCTCGGCAGGCCGGGGCTCGTGGTTGCGGCGACCCGCTGGCTCGACGCCGGGAAGATCGATTACGCGCTCGGCGGTCGCATGCGCGTCTTGTGCCTTGGCCCGGACCCGCGTCAATACGGGATTGTAGCACCCCTAGCGGCTTACGCCGGCTCGGATGTGCTGATCATCGCGCCGCGCACAACGCTGGCCGAGATCGCCGCCCGCTTTGGCAAACTCTTCGACAAGATCGAACCTCTGCCGCCGATAGCGGTGCTGCATGACGACCGGCCGGCACTGACATTGCCGCTCTATCTCGGCCACCGGCTTCGCCCGGTCAGTGGCGGTCTTGCGGGTAACCCTTGAAGCCGTAGGCGAGATAGACCCCGTAGGTGCGGGTCATCCCCGCGCCGACTCTGATTTGGATCGGCGGCAAGGGATCGAGCGCGGCAAAGCTCGGGCGCATTTCGGCAGGCAGGTTCGGGTATCTGGAGACCAACAGAAAGTTGCCCCCCAGATGTTTGCGCATGTCGTTGGTCAGATCCCATTGGTCCTTGACGCGCCCCAGCAGATCCCATTTGACGGCATTGAAGGGGTGCGGGTGCACATAGTAAATCAGCGCTGCCACCAGCTCGCGGTCATCGGCAAACAGCGTAAACCCGGGATGGCGCGCCAGTTCCTTGCCAACCACTTGGCCTAATTCGTGCCAGCCGCGCAATCGTTGCAGCGGGTCGTACTTCGCCGGCAATTGGATGCCCAATGCCGTCAGCGTCGGATAACCAGCAAAGATTGCCACTGCCGCCGCCGTGTTGATTGCAATAGAAAAGGCCATGGCCCTGCGCCAGCCCCGCTGTAGCGCCCAGCCCGTTACCAATACCGTCGCCGAGACGTAAGCCGGCGCGGCCCAGTTGGGTTGGGCGCGCGACAACAGGCTAACGACCAACATCATCGTCAAAGTGGGGAGTGCAAAGACAGCGAGCAGTCGGGCGTGCGGCTCGGCCAGCGTGCGCGGCTGCGCCGCCAATGCAATCAGCGCGGCAAACATCAATGGTCCGAAGACGCCAAATTGCGATCCAAGAAATTGGAGGAATGCGCTTGGGTGGAACAGCGACAGGCCGATTTCGGCATTGTCAAGAGTGTGCCGGTAACTGACAAAGCCGTGCGACCAGTTCCACCACCAATTCGGCGAATAGATCGCAAGGGCGAGGCCGATCGCCGCGAGCAGCCGCGGCAGATGCCGGCGCTCGGAGCGCAAGAGCAAGACAAAACCGAATGCCGACAATATCCAATACGCCATTGCGTATTTGGCGAGCAACCCAATCCCGATAGCAACGCCCGCCGCAATCCACCAACGCCACCCGTCCTCATCGCGCGCGCGAATGAAGGCGTAGAGTGCAGCCGCCCAACACGGCAGCAGCGCCGCATCGGTCGATATGATAAAGCCCGACACCGATACTCCAGGCAGCGTGGCGTAGGCCATTGCCGACCAAAACCCGGTCCGGGCTCCGTAAAGCCGCGCCCCAATCGCGTAGACGATGATCGCGGTGAGGGCGTGCAGCAGTGGCGCCGCCAGCCGAACGGCAAATTCGCTGTCGCCGAACAGCCAGGTCGTCAATGCGATCAGCCAAGCAACCAGCGGCGGCTTCGAGTAATATCCCCAGGCAAGGTGCTTTGCCCAAAACCAGTACTGCGCCTCGTCCGGGTAAAGGTCGGCAGGCTGCAGCGCGAGCCATGCCAGCCGGACGCCGGTGATGATCGCGACGCAGGCCAGCGTCACGACCGGGTATGGAGGCAGATCCGACCTTGATTGCGATCTGTGATCGCTAATCGATCGTGTTTGCTGGTGCTCCGCTGAACTCGTCATAAACGAAAGTACGGGATCGGAAGCCGACCCATGCCTCCCAATGTCGAATGAGAGGCTACTTCCGTGCGTCGCTATACGGATAAATCAGATCGCCGGTCTTGTACTTGGGCGGGGCGAGGATCGTCACGGTCTTCGACCCGCGGAACTGGTCGACATCGTGCCCCTCGATGTCGTGGTACTGCACCCAGATCGGCCGCGCCTCGGTCCATTCGCCATTGGGGCCGAAGGCAATGTCGCCCTCGATTGTATGGAACGGGTGCGAGTGCATGTATTCGGCGAGCTTGTCGTTGTCGAGAGTCTTGGTTGCGGCGATCGCGTCGCCGAGGATCTGTAATTCGCTGTAGGCGAAGGGCGGCAAGAAATAGCCGAGCAGATCGACCCCTGCTGCCGGCGCCCTCGCCTGGTATTTCTTGATGAAATCCATGACGCCGGGGAATTGCATTGTCGGGACCGGCTCCCACAGATCGACATTGACGATGCCGTTGGCGGTCTCGCCGAGCTGCATCTTGATCGCTGCCGCCTGCAATCCGGCAAGCCCGCCGCCGAGCATTTTGGTGTGGAGACCGAGCTCGCCGACCGAACGGAGGATCCCGACCGTATCCGACGGATAGGACGAGATGTAGACCAGATCCGGTTGCGCCGCCTGCACGGCGCGGACGATCGGCGTAAAGTCGACCGTGGTCGGCGGATACGCCCGGTCATAAACGATGTCGATCCCTTTGGCCTTGGCGTGCTCGCGCGCGCTTTCCGCAGCCTTGTGCTGGAATTCGGCGTCGGTGGCGACGATCGCCACCGTCTTCGGCTTTGGGTTCTGCGCCGCCGCCAGGTCGAACCAGCCCTCGGCGAAGGTCTTTACCGGTTCGGGGCCAAAGGGCAGCATCGAGAAGTATTTCGGGTAATGGAAATTGTCATTGGCCGCCAGCGCGAACAGGCCAAAGAACAGCCGGTTGTGCGAAATCGCGACCGGCATTGCCGGCACGACAAGATTGGTGCCGTAGCTCGAAATCAACAGGTCAACCTTGTCGATATCGATCAGCTTGGTGTAGATGGCCGGCACCAGCGATGGATTACTCTGGTCGTCATAATAGACGAGCTTGACCGGCCGGCCGAGCAGGCCGCCCTTGGCATTGATTTCATCTTCCCAGATCTTGAAGGCGAGCAGCCCGGTCTTGCCGACAACCGCAAACGGGCCCGGTCATTTCTATGCTGAAGCCGATTGTGATCGGCTCCGCGGCGCGTGCGCTCAATACCGCCGCCCAGGCCGCGAACAACGCTGCCAGCGCCAAACCCCCGATGCGTTTCATCTCCCCTCCCCACAAGCGCCGCGGCGGCGGACCCCTCGATCATCAACCGCCGGTTTCGAGTTCCTCAACTTGTGCCCGCGTCAAATAGCGGGTCTTGGCGCCGCGCAACAGCAGATAGAGCTTTGCGGTTTCTTCCAGTTCCTCGATTGCGTTGACCGCAGCATCGAGGCTTGAGCCGGCAACGACCGGCCCGTGATTGGCGAGCAGCACGGCGTGGTGCTTGCCGGCAAAGCCGCGCACCGCCTCGGCGAGCGTCAAATCGCCTGGCTTGAAATAGGGGACCAGCGGCAGCCGGCCGACCCGCATCACGTAATAAGCGGTGATCGGCGGCAATACGTCGGCGGGGTCGATCTCGGCCAGGCACGAGACCGCGACCGAATGGGTCGAATGCAGATGCACGACCGCCCCGGTCCCGGCGCGCTCCTCGTACATGACGCGGTGCAAAAAGCTTTCCTTGGTTGGCGGGTCGCCCGAGACCAGCCGGCCGCCGTCATCGAGCTTTGATATGCGCGCCGGGTCGAGCCGGCCCAGTGAGGCGTTGGTCGGGGTCATCAGCCAGCCGTCCTCGACACGCACGCTGATGTTTCCCGACGAGCCGGCGGTCAGGCCACGGTTGAAAATCGAGGCGCCGATCGTGCAGATCGCCTCGCGCAATTTCGCGTCGGTCATTTTGGGGCTCCCTGGTCTCCGGACAGCATCGAAAAGGCGCGCAGGAAGAAATCGGGAGCGCCGAAATTGCCGGATTTGAGCGCCAAGGCCAAAGCGGGTTCGCCGGGCCTCGCCGGGAGACTTACCGTCCACGGCACGCCCGGATCGATTTGCCGGCCGATGCGCAGGCCGGTGACACCCAGCGCCTGCACCACCGCCCCCGCGGTCTCGCCGCCGGCAACCACCAGCCGCCGCACGCCGTGCCCGACGAGGCCGCGCGCGATCGCGGCGAGCGTTTCCTCGACGACAGCGCCGGCGCGCTCACGGCCGAGCGAGCCTGCGACTTCCGCGACCTTCTCAGGCGGCGCCGTCGCGGAGATCAGGATCGGCTTGTCGGCGAGCAGCGGCTTTGCCCAGGACAGCGCCTGCGCCGCGACGTTGCGCCTCGGCTGCGGCGATCGGGTCGATCGTAAACACCGGCCGGCGTTCGCTGAAATAGGCGACTTGTCGCCTGGGTCGCGGTCGAGCATGAGCCCGACAACACCGCCGCCGGCCCCTCGATCGCGGGGAGGGCGTCGGCCGCAACCGCGTCGCCGAGCAGACCGCGGCGGCGGAAATTGTCCGGGCAGCCCGAGGGCGATGCCGGAGCCGCCGGTGATTAATTTGAAATCGGCCGCGGCCTCGCCGATCGCTTCGAGATCGTGGTCTTCGATCGCATCGACAATCGCGTGCGCGAAACCTTCTCGGCGCAGCGAAGCAAAGGCGTCGCCGATCGCGGCGGCACCGCGGGTGACGGTCGCCCATGGTACCAGCCCGACTTGGCCCTTGCTCTGCCGCTGCAGCACCCGCACCAGAGACGGATCGCGCATCGGCGTCAGCGGGTGGTCGCGCATCCCCGATTCCGACAGCAATGCGTCGCCAACGAAGAGATAACCCTTGTAAATCGTGCGGCCGGCCTCCGGGAATGCCGGGCAGAACAGGGTGAAATCGGTCCCGAGCGCCGCCATCAGCGCCTCGGCGACCGGGCCGATATTGCCGGCATCGGTCGAATCGAAGGTCGAGCAATATTTGAACAGGATCTGCCGCGCGCCCGCCTGTTGCAGCCAGCCGAGTGCGGCGAGGCTTTTCTCGATCGCTTCGGCGGCCGGGACCGTGCGGCTCTTTAATGCCACCACCAATGCCTCGGCATCGGGGATCTCGGTCCCGGGCCGCGGCACATCGATCAATTGCACAGTGCGCATGCCGCGCCGGACAAGGGTGTTGCACAGATCGGTCGCGCCGGTGAAATCGTCGGCGATCGCCCCCAACAACACGCCCATCCGTCGCCTCCCTTGCCTTCCCTCGCCCACCGGGAAACACTAGCGGCCCGTTGCACCGGCTGCAAATGAGCCGGTAAGTCAACCAATCGTCCTCAGCCGGGGAGCGCCGCTTATGCCGAAATTCGCCGCCAATCTGAGTTTTATTTTCCAAGAAATCGGGTTTCTCGACCGCTTTGCGGCGGCCGCCGAATGCGGGTTCAAGGCGGTCGAATATCTCGGGGCCTACGACCATCCGCCCGAAACCGCCGCCGCCCAGCTCGAAAAACACGGGCTGACCCAAGCCTTGTTCAACATGCCGCCAGGCGACTGGGCCAAGGGCGAGCGCGGCATGGCGGCCTTGCCCGGGCGCGAAGCGGAGTTCCGCGCCGGAGTCGACACCGCATTGACCTATGCCAAGGCGACAAAGTGCCGGCTGGTGCACGCCATGGCGGGGCTCGTGCCCGACGGTCACGACCGCGCCGAGGCCGAGCGCAGCTATGTCGCCAATCTGCGCTATGCCGCCGAACGGCTCGCCTCCGAAGGGGTGACCGCAATCATCGAGCCGATCAACAACCGCGACATCCCCGGCTATTTTCTAAACACGACGACCCAGGCGATGGGAATCATCGAACGCGTCGCCCACCCCAATCTGCAGCTCCAGCTCGACCTCTATCATGTGCAGATCATGGAGGGCGATCTCGCCCATCGTATCCGCGCGCTCGCCGGCCGTTATCCGCACATCCAGATCGCCGGCAATCCCGGCCGCCACGAGCCCGATGTCGGCGAGATCAATTACCCGTTCCTGTTCGACCTGTTGGACGAGATCGGCTATGCGGGCTGGATCGGCTGCGAATACCGCCCCAAGGGCGAGACCCGCGCCGGGCTAGGCTGGGCCAGACGTTACGGCATCCACGGCTAATCGCGCGGCGGTAAGGGGAGCCCCTCCCTAACCCTCCCCAGGCATGCGGGGGAGGAGAGGGTGGGGGTGAGATCGGGTTCGCGCGTTCCGCAGTAGGAGTATTCGATGCGCATCGTTATTACCGGCGGCTGCGGCTTTCTCGGCCGTCGGCTCGCAATGCTGTTATTGGAGCGTGGCAGCAGCCTCGGCGCGATCGAGCAACTGGTGTTGTTCGACAACGCACCCTCGGCGCTACCATTGCCCGACGACCGGCGGCTCGAGGTCGTGACCGGTGACATCGCCGACCGCGAAACCGTACGCCGATTGCTGCTCCCCGGAGCAGCGGTGGTGTTTCATCTCGCCGCCGTGGTCAGCGGGCAGGCCGAGGCCGACACCGATCTCGGCTATCGCGTCAATCTCGACGGCACCCGCGCCGTGCTCGACGCCTGTCGCGCGCTCGGCGCCTGTCCGCGACTGATTTTCGCGAGTTCGCTCGCGGTCTATCGGCGGCGCCTTGCCTGCCGCCGAAGTTGGCGACGACACGCCGCTGACGCCGCAATCCTCTTACGGCACGCAAAAGGCGATCGGCGAACTGTTGGTCAATGACTACACCCGCAAGGGGTTTGTCGACGGTCGCGCGCTGCGCCTGCCGACCGTCGTCGTGCGGCCGGGATTGCCGAACCGGGCGGCATCGACCTTTGCCTCCTCGATCATCCGCGAACCGTTGGCCGGCAAGGAGGCGATCTGCCCGGTCTCGCCTGACCTCGTCATGGCGCTGGCCTCACCGCGGCGGGTCGTTGCCGCTCTGCACCATGCGCATGAATTGCCGGGTGAGGCGTTTGGCATCAACCGTTCGTTACAACTGCCCGGCTTTTCGGTCGCGGTCGGCGACATGGTCGAGGCGGTGCGCCGCGCCGGCGGAGCGGCGGCACATGCGCGGATTCGCTGGCAGCACGATCCCCAAATCGAGGCGATCGTCGCCGGCTGGCCGCAGGCGCTTGCCGCCCCACGCGCGACCGCCCTCGGCTTTACCGCCGACGCCAATATCGACGAAGCCGTCCAAGCCTTTATCGAAGACGACCTCGCAACCCAAAAAGCGCTCGGCTGAGCGGTTTTGAATTCGAGACCTCGCGGTGCGCCGCGCCGGACCAGTGCCGCCGCCCGCAGACAACATCCTTCCTGGCTTTCCGAACGCAGTCCGCGTGCGAGCGAAAACGCCGCGCCAAGCAGGCGGTGGCTTGCGGCGTCGCTGGCGAGATGAGGACGGAACAATTCTCGAATGGGATTATCAGCACGGCACCGTGGAGGCCTATTATAGAAGAGGACGGCACATCGGCGAGTTTGACCGTGGGACGGGCAGACAAATTCAGAGCGCCGATCCGGCGCGCACCGTGGAGCCCTGAGGTGGAAATTACTTATCGGTTGATCGCCTACGATCGGGAGTCTGACCGTCCGGTGATGTCATACGCAGTTCCCGCGCCTCTGGTTAATGAGGTGAAGCGGATCGCCGGTTTCCGCTCGGATGATGATGGTCTGGGCGACTATTCATTGGACACCAAGCAAACCAGCGAGATTGGACTTGTTCTCCAAATCAAGGTCGAACCGAACAGGTTCGACTATTTGATTGAACCCTACGTGCGAGAGAGAGAGCCGGCGACACCATAGGGCGGGAGGCCTAGCCGCATCCGATTTGCAGTCATGCGCTAGGCATGGCAATTTCGTCCCGTCGAGCAGGTAGAGGCGGCGGCGATGGCGGGACGGCTCGCGGGCAAACGAGCGTTGGTGACGGCGGCGGGGCAGGGCATCGGCCGCGCATCCGCACTCGCTTTTGCCGCCGAGGGCGCCAGCGTGTTGGCGACCGATATCGCCGATGACAAGCTAGCCCCGTTGGTCGATGCGCTGATTGCGACGCGACGGCTCGACGTCACCGACGATCAGGCGATTGCGGCGCTCGCCGACGAACTCGGGCCGCTCGACATCCTGTTCAACTGCGCCGGGTTTGTGCATCACGGCACGATCCTCGACGCCGACCCGATCGAATGGGATGCGTCCTTTGTGCTGAACGTCCGCTCGATGTTTATGATGATCCGCGCGTTTCTGCCAAAGATGCTGGAGCGCGAGGCGGGCGCGTCGATCATCAACATGGCCTCGACGGTTTCCTCGGTGAAAGGCGCGCCCAATCGCTGCGTCTACGGCGCGACCAAGGCGGCGGTGATCGGGCTGACCAAATCGGTGGCGGCCGATTTCATCACCCAGGGGATCCGCTGCAACGCGATCTGCCCGGGAACAATCGAGACCCCGTCGCTCGAAGACCGCATCGCGGCGCAGGGCGTGCGGGTGGTCGGCGGCAGCGAGGCGGCGCGCCGGGCGTTTGTCGAGCGCCAGCCCTTGGGCCGGCTCGGCACGCCAGAGGAAGTTGCAGCGCTTGCAGTCTATCTCGCCTCGGATGAATTGTCGTTCACAACCGGCGCCATCCATATCATCGACGGCGGCTTTACGCTCTGATTAGCTGTGCGCCTGCCCGCTTTACGCTTTGACCAGCTTAACGCTCTGAATTGCAATAGGAGGCACTGCCGATGAAGCTCCTTCGCTACGGGCCGCCGGGTCAGGAAAAACCCGGCCTGCTCGATCGTGACGGCAAGATCCGCGATTTGTCCGGCTCTGTCCGCGATATCGACGGCGCCGCCTTGGCGCCCGCCGAACTCGACCGCTTACGGCGGCTCGATCCCGCGACCCTGCCGCTGGTGCCGGGCAACCCCCGGCTCGGGCCGTGCGTCGGTGCGATCTCCAAAATCGTCGCGATCGGGCTCAATTACCGGCTGCACGCGCAAGAAGCGGGGGCGGCGATCCCGACCGAGCCGATCTTTTTTATGAAAGCGCCGTCCTCGATCTGCGGCCCGAATGACGATGTGATGATCCCAAAGGGCTCGCAAAAAACCGATTACGAGGTCGAACTCGGGATCGTGATCGGCAGCGTGACCCGCTACATCGCGGTGCATGAAGCGCCCAAACACATCGCCGGCTTTTGCGTCGTCAACGACGTGTCGGAGCGCGAATTTCAGATCGAGCGCCTGGGGCAGTGGACCAAGGGCAAGAGCGCCGACACGTTCTGTCCGATCGGTCCATGGCTGGTCACGTCGGACGAGGTGCCCGATCCCGGCAAGCTCGCGTTGTGGACCGAGGTCAACGGCGAGCGTCGGCAGAACAGCAATACCTCCGACCTGATTTTCGGGGTCGATCACATCGTCAGTTATGTCAGCCATTTCACGACCTTGCTGCCTGGCGACGTGATCCCGACCGGGACGCCGTCCGGCGTCGGCATGGGCTTTAAGCCGCCACGCTTTTTAAAGCCCGGCGACCGGGTGCGCTTGTCGGTCGAGGGGCTTGGTGAACAGAACCAGCGAATGGTCGCGTTTTCCGAATAGGTCGAAGGCGATCGTTGCGCTGACCCAAGCAGCGATAAGGCGAGGGGCGACTATTTCGCTGCAGTTTAATAGGGTAATCAGCCGCATTGCCCGATCACCTCCACGTTTGAGGAGCCATGTACGAGCGTCGCCCCGGCTATTTTCGCGAAGACACCCTGCCAGGCCGTCGCGTCGAGGCCAAAGTAAAGTGGTTCAACGCGAGCAAGGGCTTTGGCTTTGTCACCCCGGTTGACGGCTCGCCGGACGCGTTTCTGCCTGTCGCGGTGCTGCGCCGCGCCGGCTACGAAGATTTGCGCGAGGGGGTTTTGCTGAGATGCGAGGTCGGCGACGGGGCTAAAGGCCCGCTGGTGACCAGCGTTCTGAAGATCGATAACAGCACCGCGACCTCATCCCCCTCTGCGGGGACCAGCCGCTTTGATCGCCGCGCTCCGCGTCCATCGCTGACGATTGAAGGAGCCGTGAAGCAATTCGTGCCCGAAAAGGGCTATGGGTTCATTACGCCGGATGGCGGCGGCAAGGATGTGTTTATCCACATCACCGCGCTGCGCCGTAGCGGCGTTACCACGCTCGATGCGGGTCAGCGCGTACGGGCAGAAATTGTCGATGGCCAGAAGGGTCAAGAGGTAGAGCGCATCACGCTGATCTAGGCGCCGCTCCAGCCGTTCAGAGAATGCACGTTCGACAATCGCCCGTTCAGCCCCGCCGCTCAGTCCGGGCAGCGCAGTCCGGCTCGACCGGTCGTCAGGAAATCGTGACGTAACCGCCTTGTCATGATAGGCCTATCTTAACGAAAACGTCAAAAACCGGCGGTTTGGGAGAACAGCCGCGGCGTACGGCGTTTGTCCTGTCGATTTGACGAGGGCGAGACGATGGACCTTAACGACACGATCCGCACTTACCGTTGGTTTTCCGGTTCTTACGATCTCCTGTTCGGGCCGGTGTTTCACCCCGGGCGCAAGGAAGCGGTGCGGATCGCCAACGACCGGCCGGGGCAACGCATTCTCGAAGTCGGCGTTGGGACTGGTCTGTCCTTGCCGCATTTCCGGCCAGATTCGCGGGTGACGGGCATCGATGTCTCCGCCGAGATGCTGGAAAAAGCCAAACGTCGCACCGCGCGCATGGGTCTGGCCCATGTCGAGGGTCTGCATGTCATGGATGCGGAGAACCTCGAATTTGCCGACAATTCGTTCGACGCCGTCTTGGCGCTGTACGTTGCGTCCGTGGTGCCCGATCCGGCTCGGTTCGCTGCGGAAATGCGACGAGTTTGTATCCCTCGCGGCACGATTGTCGTCGTCAACCACTTCACCAGCGAAAACGGACTGGCGCGGTTTATGGAAAAACGCTTGGCGCACCTCGCACGCCATATCGGCTTTCACGCCGATTTCCCGTTTGAGGATTTCCAGCGGGCGAGCCGGCTATCGATTCGCGAGGTCCGGCCGAGCAATTTGTTCGGTTATTGGAAGCTGCTCCGCTGCATCAACGAAAAGCCCGCTTCAAGCCCCGGCTGATAACGGCGAGCGCTCCGAGGTCATTGTGACCGCTAGGTTTTATGCGTCGGATCGGGGTGCCACGCCGGACGACGCTTTTCGGCAAAGCTCGCCGTACCTTCGGCGGCTTCGGGCAGGCGGCGGCGGCCGGCAGCCTCGTTGACGATGCGCTCGCGAAAGGCCGGAGTATCGGGATTGTCGACCGCTTCGGCGACAAGCGCCTTGGTCATTGCGACCGCATCCGGCGCGGCCGCCAGCAAATTGTCGACAACGCGCTCGGCCATATTATCGAGTTGATCGGCGGCGCAGATTTCGTGAACAAGCCCGATGCGCAATGCTTCGTCGGCTGTAAAGCGCTCGCCGGTCAACGCCAGCCGCCCCAGAACGCGCTGGCCGAGACGGTCGACGAGCAGCGGGATGATCGGCGCCGCGGTGATGCCCCAGCGCACCTCGCTGATTGCAAAGATGGCGTCTTCGGCGGCGATCGCGATGTCGCAGGCAGCGGCGATCCCGACGCCGCCGCCAAAGCACCCGCCCTGAATGATCGCTACAGTGGGTCGCGGGAAATGCCGCAAGCGGTCGATTGCGGTCATCGTGGCTCGCGAGAAATCGAGGTTTTCTTGCGCCGGCGCCGTGCCGAGATAGCGTAGAAACGCGAGATCGGCCCCGGCCTGGAAATGCCGGCCGGCGCCGCGCAACACGACGCAGCGCAGGGCGGGCGCGCGCTCCAGTCGAGCAAAGGTCGCTATTAGCCCATCGATCAGCGCGCCGTTATAGGCGTTGCCAACCTCAGGCCGGTTCAGGGTGACCCGGGCAACGCCGCGCCGGTCGATTTCGCTCAGCACCGTGTTGTTGTCGGGCATCGCCGCCTCTACTCGGCGGCCGCCTTCGCCATCGCCCGCAGCCGGATTTCGGCGAGCAACTCCTCGACCACCCCAGAGGCAAAGCCGAGACAGGTTTCGTCGACCAGCCGGCCGTCGCGGATTTTCGCGGCGACCGAAGTGATGATGCATTCGCGGGCCAAGACGACGCGCGCCATCATCGAATCAAGCGCCACCTTCATGTGTTCGAGGCAACGGGCGCCGCTTATCGCGCCGGGCGAGGTCGCCATGATCGCCACCGGCTTATACGCCATGACCGAGGTGAAGGCCGGGCGCGATGCCCAGTCGAGCGCGTTCTTTCAACACACCGGGAATGCTGTGGTTGAATTCGGGCGCACACAATACCAACCCATCCGCATCGGCGATGGCGGCGAGTAGCTGCTTGACCGGCGCCGGGCGTTTCTCGCCCTCGAAATCCTGGTTGTAGAGCGGGATCGGCGCCAAATCCCAAACCGTCAGATCGGCCACGCCGGCAAATTTCTCACGCAGGGTTTCGAGCACCGCATTCGAATAAGAGCCGGTGCGCAGGCTGCCCGACATTCCGATCAGGCGGGCGGGTCTCGTCTCTGTCATGTTGTTTTTCCTCGGGCAGCGGGAGTGTGTCGTGATAACGAAACCCGCTTGCCTCTGGCAACCTTGTCACGCGGCGATCATGCCGAGCTCGGATGAATGCAATGCTTGAGTTGAGGCCGAATTGCGAATGCTGCGACCGTAGTTTACCGCCGGCGTCGCCCGATGCTCGCATCTGCTCCTATGAATGCACCTTTTGCCGCGACTGCGCGGAGGGCGTTCTCGCGGGGCGGTGCCCAAATTGCGGTGGCGAATTGGTGCGGCGGCCAATCCGACCGGCGGATCGCTTGTTGCGGCACCCGGCTTCGACGCGCCGCGTGGTTAAGCCCGAAGGGTGCGGGCGGCGGGCATGACGATCGGTCCCTCTCGCCGCGGGTTGGTGCCGCCGTTTATCGCGATGGATGTGATGCGCGCCGCCACCGAGTTCGAGCTGGCGGGGGCTGATGTCATCCACCTCGAAGTCGGCCAGCCCGGCACGCCGGCGCCGCAGGCGGTGTTGGAGGCGGCGCGCCAGGCGCTCGATAATGCTCGCATCGGCTACACCGACGCGCTCGGCATAGCGCCGCTGCGTGAGGCGATCGCCCGGCACTATGGTGCGCAGTACGGCTTGTCGGTCGACCCGTCTGAAGTGGTCGTCACGACGGGCTCGTCGGCCGCCTTTCAGCTGGCGTTTCTCGCCGCGTTCGAGGCCGGAGACCGGGTGGCGCTCGCGGTTCCCGGCTATCCCGCCTATCGCAACATTCTCGCCGCACTCGGCATCGAGCCGGTATTGCTCGAGGTCGGCGAGAACAGCCATTATCAGCCAACCCCGGAATTGCTCGCCGAGGCCGGCGCGCTCGACGGGTTGATCATCGCCAGCCCGGCCAACCCGACCGGCACGATGATCGCCGCCGGCGAGCTGGCGCGGCTCGTCGAATTTTGCCGCGAGCGCGGCATTCGCCTGGTCTCGGACGAGATTTATCACGGCATCACTTATGAGAGTGAGGCGGCGACAGCGCGTGCTTTCGGACAGCAGGCGATCATCGTCAATTCGTTTTCGAAATATTACAGCATGACCGGATGGCGGCTCGGCTGGATGCTGGCGCCCCCCGATCTCGCGCGATCGGTCGAATGCCTGGCTCAGAATTTCTACATTTCGCCGCCGGCATTGTCGCAGCTCGCGGCGGTCGCGGCTTTTGGCTGCCGCACCGAACTCGACGGCCATGTCGCGCGCTATCGCACCAATCGCGATCTGCTGATCCAGGCACTGCGAGCCGCCGGTCTGACCCGTTTCGCTCCGGCGGATGGCGCGTTCTATCTCTATGTCGATGTTTCGGAATTGACCCGCGACAGCGAGGAATTCTGCCGGCGGCTGCTGACCGACACCGGGGTGGCGATCACTCCCGGTCTCGATTTCGACCCGATCCGCGGCGGCGGCTGGGTGCGGCTGTCGTTCGCCGGGCCAACCGAGGACATCGCCGAGGCCGGCCGCCGCTTGACGAGCTTGGCTGTCTGCCGCGGGTTAACCCCGGCTGCTGTGTCATTGGGGAGCGGTCACCACCACCAGCCGTACCATCCCCACCACGGGCCGGCGAAAATTATTACCAACCAGAAAACAATGAAAAGGACAATTAAAAGCCCGATACCGCCCGATGGTCCCCACGAAGTATAATAATTGGATCGACGGTATCCATAGTAACCAAAGCTGCTGAACAGCAGCCAGATGACGATAACCCACAGAATAAACCACCACCACATGGCAGACCTCACGCGTGTTCTCTATAAAAGAACGAGCTGCCGGCGGCGTTGGTTTCCTGGTGGTTAGGGTTGGCGGTTGATTCACCAAACGAAATCTTGCAATCAGGCGACCGGGGGTTCAGTCGGCAGCAGTTGACAACCCAACCATAAAAGAACAAATAGGAAACATGGTTGGGACTTCACGAGCATGCCGCGCGATCTTTTGCTGACACTCCGCGAACGGGTCCGGCAGATCGAGCGGCCGACAACGACGGCGCACGGAGTGATGCCGTTTGGACTCGCCGCGGTCGATCGGGTCTTGCCGGGTGGCGGTCTTGCGCGCGGCGCCTTGCACGAAATCCTCGGCGCTGGCGGCGACGAGGAGGATGGGGCACTCGCGGCCGCCTTTGCCGCATCCATCGTTGCGCGGCTCGCCTTGGCAGGAGACGGCGTTGTGTTGTGGTGCCTCGCACGGCCGGATCTCTATGGACCCGGTCTTGCCGCCCAGGGGCTCGATCCGGCGCGGCTGGTTTTGGTCCGGACCGCGCGCGATATCGAGATCCTGTGGGCGATGGAAGAAGGTCTGCGCACATCGGGTGTGGCCGCGGTGGTAGGCGAGATCGGAACCTTGCCCGATGTGGCGAGCCGCCGATTACAGCTCGCCGCCGAGCGCTCGGGCATCACCGCTTTTGCCTTGCGGCGCTGGCGCAATAGCGAGCAGGCGGCGCGCGAACGCAATCTGCCAAACGCCGCCATGACGCGCTGGCGCATCCAAGCCTTGCCGTCGCAGCCAATCCCTATCCCGACTCCTTCCACACTTCGTCCCCGCATAAGCGGGGATCCAGGGGCGGCCGTTACAGCCTTTGCGGTACTGGACCCCCGCTTTCGCGGGGGTGACGGGATGGCGGGAGGTAATTCTCCGAAGGAGGAGCCCGGGATTGGGCATCCGCGCTGGCGGGTGGAGCTGTTGCGCTGCCGCGGCGGCGAGCCGGCATGCTGGGAGGTCGAAATTCGGGAAGGAAGGATGTCGGATGCGACGGATACTGTATCTTTGGCTGCCACGCTGGCCAATCGATCGGCGGCGCCGGTCGGCAGCGCTGTCTGGCCGGGGGAAAGAAACCGCCGCACCGGCTGAAGAGACCCCGTTCGCCACGGTCATCGACACGGCCGGGCGGCGTCTGCTTGCCGCGATCAACCCGGCCGCAATGAACGCCGGCCTTGCCCCCGGCATGCCGCTCGCGGATGCGCTGTCGTTTGTGCCGGGTCTTGCCACCGCCGCCGCCGAGCCCGCCAAAGACGCCGCTTCCCTGCGCCGCCTGGCCGAATGGTGCGGCCGCTACAGCCCGTGGACCGCACCCGATGGGGCTGACGGCATCAAGATCGAGATCACCGGCTGCGCCCATCTGTGGGGCGGGGAAGAGGCTCTCGCCGCCGATCTCGTGGCCCGGCTCGGCGCCAAGGCATCACCGCTAATATCGCTGTCGCCGACACGCTGGGTGCGGCCTGGGCCTATGCCCGATTTGGCGAAGCCGGCCGGCGGCCCGCGATCCTGCCCTCGGGAGATGCACGCGCCGCTCTCGCTCCGCTGCCGGTCGAGGCGTTGCGGCTCGACCCGGCGACTCGCGCAAGGTCTGCGGCGGGTCGGGCTAAAGCGGATCGGCGATCTTTATGCGATGCCGCGCTCGGCCTTGGCATGCCGCTTTGGCGAAGCCGTGGCGCAGCGCCTCGACCAGGCATTTGATGATCTGCCCGAGCCGTTGTCGCCGCTGGGCGAAACACCCTCTCGGCGGGTCCGGTTGAGTTTTGCCGAGCCGATCGCCGATCCCGCCGATCTGGCATTAGCGGCCGAACGGCTGGCCCAGGATCTCGTTACGCGACTGGCGCGCGAGGGGACCGGGGCGCGGCGGCTGGTGCTCGCCTTTCATCGGGTCGACGGTCGGGTCGAGCGCCTGACGCTCGGCACGGCACGGCCGAGCCGCGATCCGCATCATATCGCCGCGCTCTTTAAGGAGCGGATTGATACGATCGACCCCGGGCTCGGCATCGAGGACGTGATCCTCGCCGCCTTTGCGGTCGAGCGGTTGGGTCCCGAGCAGATCGGCTTGCCCCGCCCCCACCCTAACCCTCCCCCGCAAGCGGGGGAGGAAAGGGGAGGGGGCAGCGCCACGGTTTGGGCGGGGGAAGGAACGGAGGAAGGAAGTGGGGACAGCATCTCTGTCCTTTTCGACCGGCTCGGTAACCGCCTCGGCCTTGCCGCGGTGTCACGCATCGAGGCCCGCGAGAGCCACATCCCTGAGCGCGCTTCGATCAAGGCGCCAGTCGCCGAGCCCTCATCCACCCAGATCAGCGGGCTAGGTCCCTCCTCTCCCGCAATGCGAAAGAGGGTGTCGAGTGCAGCGAGGTGGGGAGGGGACAACGGCGTGGAGACCGACTGAAACCACCGCGTCCGATCCGGCTGTTCGAGCCGCCGGAGCCGGTCGAGGCATCGTGGCTATTGCCAGACGACCCGCCGTTTCGTTTCACCTGGCGACGACGCGGGCATCGCGTCAGAAGCGCCGATGGGCCGGAGCGGATCGCCGAAGAGTGGTGGCGGCCGGGCGCCTCCGTTGCTGTCGACGCGATCCGCGATTATTACCGGGTCGAAGACGAAGAGGGCCGGCGCTTCTGGCTGTTCCGGGCAGGGCTGCCCGATGGCGGTCATCCGCCGTGCTGGTATGTCCATGGCGTGTTCGCCTGACAACTTCATCATGCTGTCCGAAATAGCGCCGTCATTGCGAGCGTGCAGCGAAGCAATCTCGTTCCGCTCACGCTCCGCCCGAATGGGATTGCCGCGGCGCTTCGCGCCTCGCAATGACGGTATCGGTGCACTGTGATGAGCAGCGCTGCAATCAGCTATGCCGAGCTGCAGGTCACGACCAATTTCTCGTTCCTGCGCGGCGCGTCACACCCGGCCGAGCTGGTACTGACTGCGGCGGCGCTCGGGCACCGGGCGATCGCAGTCACCGACCATAACAGCGTGGCCGGGATCGTGCGCGCGCATCAAGCGGCAAAGGAGGTCGGCATCCGTCTCGTCGTCGGCTGCCGGCTCGATCTCGATGACGGCATCAGCCTGCTCGCCTTTCCGCAGGACCGCGCCGCTTATGGCCGGCTGACGCGGCTGCTGACCTCAGGCAAGCGCCGGGCGTCAAAGGGCGAATGCCGTCTCGAATATGCCGATGTCGCCGCCCACGGCGTTGGCCAGATCGTCGTCGTGCTACCCCCTCCCATTCCCTCCCCCACTTGCGGGGGAGGGTTAGGGTGGGGGCCGGATGCAGCGGAATTCGCCGCCTTTGCTGCCCGTATCTCGACCGATTTTCGGGGCCGCGCCTATCTCGCTGCGCATCACCTCTATCGCGGTGACGATGCTCGCCATCTTACGCATCTCGCCGCACTGTCCGAGATGGCGGGGCTGCCGCTGGTCGCGACCAACGACGTGCTCTACCATCTGCCCGAGCGGCGGCAGCTGCAGGATGTGCTGACCTGCATCCGCGAAGGCTGCACGATCGAAGAGGCCGGCTTTCGCCTCGCCGCCAATGCCGAGCGTCATCTGAAATCGCCGCAAGAGATGGCGCGGCTGTTCCGTTTGTATCCGGAAGCGGTCGCCCGCAGCCTCGAAATTGTCGAGCGCTGCACCTTCAGCCTCGACGAATTGCGCTACGAATACCCGGACGAGACCGCCGCAGACGGCCGCACCCCGCAGCAGCGCCTCGCCGATCTCGCCTGGGCCGGCGCCGCCGATCGCTTCTCCGATCGTCCCTCGTCCTCGCCCACAGCAATTGAACCCTCTCCTCCCACTGAGGGGGATGTCGCTGGGCGAGAAAGGGAAGGAAAAACAGGAAGCGCGGCGAAATACGGGGGCATCCCCGAAAAAATCCGCAGGCTGATCGAGCACGAATTGCAGCTGATCGAGCGGCTCGATTACGCTCGCTATTTCCTGACCGTGCATGACATCGTCGAGTTTGCCAGGCGGCGCGGCATCCTGTGCCAGGGGCGCGGCTCGGCGGCCAATTCGGTCGTGTGCTATTGCCTCGGCATCACCGCAGTCGATCCGGCGCGCATCGACGTGTTGTTCGAGCGCTTTATAAGCGCCGCGCGCAACGAGCCGCCCGATATCGATGTCGATTTCGAACACGAGCGGCGCGAAGAAGTCATCCAGTACATCTACGAGAAATACGGCCGCGACCGGGCCGGACTTGCCGCCACCGTGATCTGCTATCGTTCGCGCTCGGCGATCCGCGAGGTCGGCAAGGCGCTGGGCCTGTCGGTCGATGTCGTCGCCGCCTTGGCCGGCATTGTCTGGGGCTGGAGCAATGACCCGATCGCCGATATCAAGGTGCGCGAGGCCGGCCTCGACCCTGGCGACCGCACTCTGCGTCTGGCGCTCGATCTCGCCGCCGAACTGACCGGCTTCCCACGCCACCTGTCGCAGCATGTCGGCGGCTTTGTGATCACCCGCGGACCCTTGTCCGAACTGGTGCCGATCGAGAATGCGGCGATGGAGGACCGCACCGTCATCGAATGGGACAAGGATGATCTCGACGCGCTCGGCATTTTAAAGATCGATGTGCTGGCGCTCGGCATGCTGACCTGTATCCGCAAATCCTTTGACTTGCTCGACAAGCATTATGGCCGCCATCTCGAACTCGCCACAGTGCCGGCCGAGGACCCTCAAGTTTACGAGATGCTGAGCCAAGCCGATTCGCTCGGCGTCTTTCAGGTCGAAAGCCGCGCCCAAATGACGATGCTGCCGCGGCTTAAGCCTCGCGAATTCTATGATCTTGTGATCGAGGTCGCGATCGTCCGGCCGGGGCCGATCCAGGGCGACATGGTGCATCCCTATCTGCGGCGGCGTTCCGGGCGTGAGCCGGTCGAATATCCGTCCGAGGCGTTATGCCAGGTGCTTGGCAAGACCTTGGGCGTGCCGTTATTTCAGGAACAGGCAATGAAGATCGCGATTGTCGGCGCCGGTTTCGCACCGGAGGAGGCCGATCGGCTGCGCCGCGCGATGGCGACCTTCAAGCGCAACGGCGACATCCATCTGTTCCGCGACAAGTTCATCGCCGGTATGGTCGAGAACGGCTACGATCGCGACTTCGCGACGCGTTGCTTCAGCCAGATCGAGGGGTTCGGGACCTATGGCTTTCCCGAAAGCCATGCTGCGAGCTTTGCGCTGCTCGTCTATGTCTCGGCCTGGATCAAGTGCTTTTATCCCGAGGTTTTTGCTTGTGCGCTGCTGAACAGCCAGCCGATGGGGTTTTACGCCCCGGCGCAGATCGTCCGCGACGCGCGCGAACACGGCGTCGAGGTGCGCCCCGCCGACGTCAACCACAGCTTGTGGGACTGCACGCTAGAGCCAATCGAAGTCACGGCGACCCATGCGATCGTCACCCCCGCGAACGCGGGGATCCAGAGCTTGCCCCTGGCTGGAACAGGGGGGCGAGCGACGGTTGCCGGAATTCTGGATTCCCGCTTTCGAAGGAATGACGAACAGAATTTCGCGACATCTGTAGCATCGCCATCCCGACGAAAGTCGGGATCCACTTCGGCGGTGGATACCGGCTTCCGCCGGTATGACAAGACAGAAATTGCAGTAACTAGATCTAACGAACATCACACCAGCCGCCGATACGCATTGCGGCTCGGTTTCCGTCAGATCAAGGGCTTCTCCGAAGCCGATGCCGAACGGCTGGTCGCTACGCGCGGCTCGGGCTTTCCCGATCCGGCAGCATTGTGGCGCCGCAGCGGGCTCGGCCATGCCGCGCTCGAACGCCTGGCCGAAGCCGATGCGTTTCGTTCGGTCGGGCTCGACCGCCGCCGCGCGTTGTGGGCATTAAAGGCGTTGGGAGACCCGCCGCTGCCACTGTTCGCTGCGGTCGACCCATCCCTGTCGGTGTGCGGGTCTCCCCCCATCACCCCAACCCTGTCTCCCCTAAAGGGCGGAGAGGGGATCATCATGGGTGCCGGAGAGGACAGCGAAACCCGCGCCGCGGCATTGTTGCCGGCGATGCCGTTGGGCGAGCATGTCGTCGAGGATTACGCGACCACCGGCTTGAGCCTAAAGCGCCATCCGCTGGCGTTCCTGCGCGGCGAACTCGCCGGCGAGGGGCTGGTTACCGCCGCCGACCTCGCGCATTTGCCGATCGAAAGGCGGCTCGGGATTGCCGGGGTCGTGTTGATCCGCCAGCGTCCCGGCAGCGCCAATGGCGTCGTCTTTATCACGATCGAGGACGAGACCGGGATCGCCAATCTAATCGTCTGGCCAGCGATCCTCGAGCGTTTTCGGCGCGCCGCGTTGGGCGCCACTTTGTTGCGCTGCACCGGCAAGTTGCAGCGCGAAGAGAGCGTCATCCATGTCGTCGCCGAGCAACTCGACGATTTGACCCCGCGGCTCAATAGCTTGCGTAACCGCACCGGCGACGAGGCGCTGCAATCCTCCGCGAAACCGCCCTTTGCCGTTCCGGTCAAGGCGCCGGGCTACGACATCCGCGACATCGTCATCCCGAGCCGCAATTTCCGCTAGCTCTCGGCTGAGCTTGCAGCAGTTGGTGCGCGGATAATGACGGCGCGGGCGAGTGCGTCAGCACGCTCGTTTTCGGGGTGTCCCGCATGGCCGCGCACCCACACCCAATCGACCTGGTGGTGCTGTGCGGCGGCTTCGAGCCGTTGCCACAAATCGACATTCTTGACCGGCTTTTTGTCGGCGGTGCGCCACCCGCGTTGTTTCCAGCTATGGATCCATTTGGTAATGCCATCGCGCAAATACTGGCTGTCGCTGTAAAGCCGCACGTGGCACGGGCGTTTCAGTGCTTCGAGACCGGCGATCGCCGCCATCAATTCCATGCGGTTGTTGGTGGTGGCGGGCTCGAACCCGGAGAGCTCCTTTTCGACACCGCGGTAGCGCAGGATCACGCCCCAGCCGCCGGGCCCCGGATTGCCGCTGCAGGCCCCATCGGTAAAGATCTCGACCTCACCGTCATCGGGCGCGCCGGTGTCAGGCATCGAGACCGTAGTCGCGAACACTGGCGACAGTGCGGTGAAACCGCAATTTTCGCAGGAATTCGAGCGGGTCCTTGGGCCGCACCAATGCTCCAGCCGGCTGGTTCAGCCAGTCGAACAGCCGCGTCAGCAAAAAGCGTAAGGCGCTCCCCCGAGCCAGCAACGGCAAAGCCGAAAGTTCGGCCGGCGACAATGGCCGCGCCTGTCGGTAGTTATCGAGCAACAGCCGCCCCTTGGTTACGTTGAGACTGCCGTCCGGCTCGAAACACCAGGCATTCAAACACACTGCCAAATCGTAAGCTAGAAAATCGGTGCAGGCGAAGTAAAAGTCGATCAGACCGGAAACCTCGCGATCACGAAAAAACACATTGTCCGGAAACAAATCGGCATGGATCACGCCCGCGGGCAGGCTGTTCGGCCAGGCGCTTTCAAGAAAGCGCAATTCACCGGCGAGTTCGTCGGCCAGTCCCGGCTGAACCTCGCTGGCGCGCTCCGCGCTCATTTCATAGAGCCGACGCCAGCCCGCGACCGATAAATTGTTTGCTCGCTGCATCCCGAACGACGCCCCGGCGCGGTGCAAAGCAGCGAGCGCGCGGCCGACCCCGGCGCAATGAAACGGCTGAATGCGGCGCGGCCACATGCCGGCGAGAAAGGTCACCATCGCCGCCGGCCGGCCGCACAATTCGCGCAACGCGGCGCCGTCACAGCCATGCAACGGCGTCGGGCAGGCGACACCGTTTTTTGCCAGATGCTCCATCAGCGCGATAAAGAACGGCAGATCCTCGCGCGCCACCCGCTTTTCATAGAGCGTCAGGATGAAGTTGCCGGCTTCGGTCGTGACCAAATAGTTCGAATTTTCGACCCCCTCAGCGATCCCCTTGCACGACAACACCTCGCCGATGTCATAGAGCGCGACAAAGGCTCGGAGTTCGTCGTCGGCGACATCGGTATAGACAGCCATCGGCGGTGCACGCCCTCAAGAAAGCGCAGCGAAGCGCGCAGGCTTGTTTGCCGTCCGCGGCTCGCATACAGTCCCGGCGCCGCAAAACCGCCGCCGCAGCGCGCGGAGCCGGCAGGACGACGGTGGGGGAAGAAGATGGCCGAACAACCGATTCCAGCGCAAAAAGAGCCCTACGGCATCAACGTCGAAGCCGGCAAGAGGTATTTCTGGTGTGCCTGCGGGCGCAGCGCCAGCCAGCCGTTCTGCGACGGCTCGCACAAGGGCACCGGGCTGACCCCGGTCCCGTTCACCGCCGAGGTGAGCGAGGAGGTGTGGCTGTGCGGCTGCAAGCAGACCGCGGGTAAGCCTTTCTGCGACGGCACGCATAACGGCCTGTGAGGCAGACGCAAGTTGCACGAGGCGCCGCACTTTTCGGCCTCCTCGCCCTCTCGGGTTGCGGCTGGTTTTCGTCTTCGTCGAAACCGCAGCAGGCCTGCCCAGCAGCAGTAATCTTGCGGCCGCTCGCCAACACGGCGGTATTCGGGCCCTCAGCAGAACTGAGACCCGACAATGTGGCATATTACGGCGTCTTGAGCGAAGTCGACCGCAGCTGTGATTACAGCGGCGATCTAGTGCAGATGACGCTCGACGTAATCGTGATCGGCCAGCGCGGTCCCGCCGGCAGGGCTAACGCCGTCGACGTGACCTATTTCGTCGCGGTCACCGCGCCCGGCCAGCAGGTGTTGAGCAAAAGGACATTTCCCGTCCGCATCACTTTCGAGCCCGACCAGGTCCGAGCCGGTATTACCGACCACATCGTCCTGACAATCCCGCTCGGCGGCCATAAGGGCAGCGACCTGAACCTGCTCGTGGGCTTCCAGCAAACCCCGCAAGTCGTCGAATTCTACAAACACTACCGCGGCCGCTAAGCCCCCTTAGCGGCGCATCCCACTCCCAATCGTCTCGCGAAAGTCGTCAGCGCATCGTCGGCATGACGTATTCGGCGCCGGCGCGGATGCCGGTCGGCCAGCGAGCGGTCATCGTCTTCAGATGGGTGTAGAAGCGCACGCCCTCGGTGCCGTACACCGCCATATCGCCAAACAGTGACCGCTTCCAGCCGCCAAAGCTGTGAAATGCCATCGGCACCGGGATCGGCACATTGATGCCGACCATGCCGATCTGAACGCGATTGGAGAACTCACGCGCGGCGTCTCCGTCACGAGTGAAGATCGCGACGCCATTGCCGTATTCATGATCGTTGACGAGCTTGGTCGCGGTTTCGAAATCGGGGGCGCGCACAACCGACAATACCGGCCCGAAGATCTCCTCCTTGTAAATGCGCATCTCGGGCTTGACCTCGTCGAACAGGCAGCCGCCGAGGAAAAACCCGTCCTCGTAGCCCTGAAGCTTCAATCCGCGGCCATCGACGACGAGTTTCGCACCTTCCTGCACGCCGAGATCGACGTAAGAGCGCACCCGGTCCAAATGCTGGCGGGTCACCAGCGGCCCCATTTCGGCCTCGGGGTCGGTGCCGGGGCCGATCTTTAGCGACCGCACCCGCGGCACCAGCTTGTCCATCAGCTTGTCGCCGATGCCACCGACCGCGACCGCGACCGACACCGCCATGCAGCGCTCGCCGGCCGCGCCATAGGCCGAGCCCATCAGCGCATCGGTCGCCTGATCGAGATCGGCGTCGGGCATCACCACCATGTGGTTCTTGGCGCCGCCCAAGGCCTGCACCCGCTTTCCAGCGGCAGCAGCGGTCGAATAGATGTATTCGGCGATCGCGGTCGAGCCGACAAAGCTGACCGCCGCGATCCCGGGATGGTGCAGGATCGCATCGACCGCGGCCTTGTCGCCGTGGACGACATTAAAGACGCCCGGCGGCAGCCCGGCCTCGCTCAGCAATTCGGCGATGCGCAGCCCGGCCGATGGGTCGCGCTCCGACGGCTTCAGAATAAAGGTGTTGCCGCAAGCCAATGCCACCGGGAACATCCACATCGGCACCATCGCCGGGAAGTTGAACGGCGTGATCCCGGCGCATACCCCCAAAGGCTGGCGCACCGACCAGCTGTCGATGCCGCGCCCGACCTGCTCGGTGAATTCGCCCTTCAGCAGATGCGGGATGCCGCAGGCGAACTCGACGACCTCGACACCGCGGGTGATCTCGCCCTGGGCGTCGGAGAAGACTTTGCCGTGCTCTTCGGAAATCAGCCGCGCCAACGCATCGTGCTCGCGCGCCAAGAGTTCGAGGAACTTGAACATGATGCGCGCGCGGGTGAGGGGAGGGGTCGCGGCCCAGCCGGGAAACGCCGCCGCGGCCGCCTGTACCGCCTGATCGACCTCACCCGGCTCGGCAAACGCAACACGCCTGATCTTCTCCCCGGTCGCCGGATTGAAGACATCGCCGCCGCGGCCGCTTTTGCCCTCGACCCTTTTTCCACCGATGTAATGCTGGATGTCGCTCATCACCCGACCCGCCTGCTGCAATAACCGCTGGCGCCATCATAAGCCCACGCTCCGCACGGCGCAGCGGTTTTCCCGAGGACCTTGATTGGCTCGGTCAAACCGGCGCTTGGCTCGCGCGTCGTCGGTTCGGCCCTACCTACGCTGGGCGCAGTCGATCAATTATCTGGGATCCGTCTCGAAATGCGACGAGGCGAGGGTCGCTGTCCGGGCAGGGCTTGGCGATAAAGGCTGGAGCGCAAACGAAAAGAGCGCCCGATCGGGCGCCCTTTTGCGTCGTTAGCGGGCTGCTTATGAGCCCGGCGCTGGTGGCGGCGGCGCTCCCGGCGGTCCCGGAGGTGGCGGCGGCGGTGCGCCCGCCCCACCGAGAACGATCTCGACCCGCCGGCTCTCCGCCGACTTTCCGCCTGAGGCTGATTGCTCGCCAACCGCGCTGACGGTGATTTCGTTTTGTGCGACACCGGCCCGGGCCAGTTCTTGCGCGACCGCCTGTGCCCTGCGCTGCGAGAGACGCTGGTTGAGCGCGGCCGAGCCGACGGCGTCGGTGTGGCCGATAACCTGAACCGGCGTCCCTGAGGATTTGGCAGTGGCGGCGGCGGCATCGACAATCTGTCGGGCTTCCGACGTCAGACTGGCGCTACCCGAACCGAAGTAAACCTTGAAGTCATTCATCTGCGCCGCCGGGCGGCGGTGCTGGCTGAGGCGCCGGCGGGGGCGCTGGTGGCGGTGGCTGCTCGTGGGAGCAGGCCACAAGCGACAGGATTGAGAACAGCAGGAATAGGCGCTTCATCCGTTCCTCCGGCAGTTGAGCGGCAAACCATAAGTCAAGTTTGCCGATCCTACTAGTAGCATAACGCGATGCGATTTCACGCCATAGAGGGTAGTCGCGAGAACGAGAATGGCAAAGCGTCGCGGCACAAACGCGGCCACGGCGCGCCTACGTCAAACCTCAGCCGCCGGAGGCTCCCTCGGTATTCACGTAAACCGCGTATACCGATTGGCTCGCGGCCATAAACAGCCGGTTGCGCCAACGGCCGCCAAAGCACAAATTGGCGCAGCGCTCAGGCAGCGCAATCTGGCCGATCATCGTTGCGTCGGGGGCGAAAACGACGACGCCGTTTAATGCCGAAGTCATTCCCCAGCCGCACCAAAGATTGCCGTGCACATCACAGCGAAACCCGTCGGGTGATCCCTCGCCGGCGCTGACAAAAATCCGGTCGTTGGCGAGACGGGCGCCGTCGTCGACGACATCGAAGACGCGGATCTGGCGCGGTTGCGACCGCGACTCGACGACATAGAGGCGCTTCTCGTCAGGCGAAAAGCACAGCCCGTTGGGACCGTTCACATTGCCGGCAACAACCCTCGCCTGGCCGGTCTTGCCGTCAACGCGGTAGACATTGGTCGGCAATTCGGGTGAGTAGCGCTCGCCCTCGTAATAGCCGGAAATGCCAAACGGCGGATCGGTGAACCAGATCGAGTCGTCGGACTTGACGACAACATCGTTTGGCGAATTGAGGCGCTTGCCGTCGAAATGATCGAGGATGACGGTGATCGCGCCATCATACTCGGTGCGGGTCACTCGCCGGCCGCCGTGCTCGCAGGTGACAAGTCGGCCTTGGCGGTCGCGGGTGTTGCCGTTCGCGTTGTTGGATGGCTTGCGAAAAACGCCGCAGGCCCCGGTCTCCTCATCCCAGCGCATGATGCGGTTGTTCGGGATATCGCTCCATAACAGATAACGGCCATCGCCAAACCACACCGGCCCCTCGGCCCAGCGAAAGCCGGTCGCAAGCCGCTCGACGGCAGCGTTAAACGGCGGTTTGATCGCGTTAAAGCGCGGATCGAGGGTGCGGATTGCCGGGTCCGGGTAGCTCTCGGCCGGCTCCCATCGCTGGAGCCGGTGCTGATCGGCGTGGCTGCGCCAATAACTGGAGGGTTGCCCGCTGCTCCCGGGACTGCGCTCATCTGACTTCCCCAGAGATTTCGGTTGAAAATCGAAAGCCGGACAGGCGATCGCCCGTCCGGCTCCTGATTGCCGGAATTATCCTATCCCGGCCGAGACAGCCCGTGAGGCGGACGCGCTCTCGTCAGATGGCTTTCTCTTCGCGCAATTTGGCGAGCTCTTCCTTGCTGAGCCCGAGGAGTTCGCCGTAAACCGCGTCGGTGTCGGCGCCAAGCAGTGGCGAGGCGGTGATCGGCACTTTCGAGCCGCTCATCTTGACCGGCCAGCCCGGCATCTTGAAATCGCCGCGCACCGGATGCTTGACGGTAACAAAGATCTCCCGGCGATTGAGGTCAGGATCGTTGAACAGTTCCATCGTGTCCATGACCGCGCCGGCCGGGAATACCCTGCTCGCCAAGCCGACGCATGACCTCAAGCTTGTCGTACTGCTTGGTCCATTCCGAGAGCATTTCGTCGACCACATGGCGGTTCTTGAACCGCTCCTCGGGGCTGTCGAAACGCTGATCGCCGATCAGATCCTCGCGCCCCATCAGCTTTAGGATTCGTTCCCAATGCTGTTGGTTGGCGCGTGAGGTATAGATGTAGCAGTAGTCGTTCGGGCCGCCGCCCTTGCACGGATAGGCCTCGCTCGGGGAATTGGTGCCCATGATGCTCTGATTGCCCAAGCGCGGCGCGGCATGGCCCCACAAATACTGGGCGGCATAGGAGATGCGGCCGTAATTGATCACGCATTCCTGCATCGCGCATTGGATTTTCTGGCCCTGGCCAGTGAACTGGCGCTGATAAAGCGCCGCCAAGACCCCGATCGCGGCGTGCAGCCCGGTGCCGGTGTCGCCGATCGTCGGACCCGGTTTGATCGGCCGGCCGTCGGCCTCGCCGGTGATCGACATCGCACCGCCGGTCGCCTGCGCAATCATGTCAAAGGCGAGATAATTCTTGTAGGGGCTGTCGTCGCCAAAGCCCTTGACCGAGACATAGATGACGCGAGGATTGATCTCGCGCACCACGTCATAGCCAAAGCCGAGCCGCTCGATCACGCCGGGTGCGAAATTCTCGGCAAAGACATCGGCCTTTTCGATTAATCCGCGCAGGACGGCGCGGCCCTGCTCTGTCTTGAGATTGGCGGTGACGCTCTTCTTGTTGGCGTTGAGCAGCATGAAATACTGGGAATCGACCCCCTTTTTGTCGGTCGACGCGCCGCGGCCCTGCTCGCCCCGGGTCGGCTCCTCAACCTTGATCACTTCCGCGCCGAGCCATGCCAAGGTCAGGGTGCAGGACGTACCGCCTCGAATTGGGTCAAATCGACCACCCGGACCCCGTTCAGAGCCCCTTGCTGCAGGTTGGGGGTCTGACCGTTGGTTTCGGGCGTTGGGTCGTTAGGCATAGGATTCCCTCCTGGGTCGTACTTCGTTGCCGCGGCGCGGACTGACGGTCAGTCTATCCCTGCTAGTTCTCGATGACCATACGTGCGAATGCGCCGATCGCCCCGATCTGTTATTCAAACTGTCAGCCTTCTGCGCGGTATGGTCAACTGCGTCAGTGCAGGGGAGGTCCGCACCCCTAGACGCAGTCGAAAAACGCGAAGCGCTCGCCGGCGCCGAGGCCTTCGTAATAGGTCTTGCGCAGTCTCGCCGTCCTGCCGTGCTGCGCGCAAGTTTTGTTGGCGAGTTCGGTTGCCTGATCGAGGCCGTTCATAACCCCGTCATAGCGGATCGAGACATGGGTGTCCGACCCCTCGATGATCTGCACCGGATCGCAGCCCATCAGCAATGCCAGAACGGCGAAGCCGGCCACGCGGCATCTGCTGAGCATTGGGTGCAACCGAGCTTTTCGGCAGCGCCGCTTTTGTGAGCGAGCCGGCTGTTGTATATGTTTGCTATGATATGCTTCCACCATGATCTGCCGTGTGGTGCCCCTGGACCAGACCTTGTCTCGCGTAGACCAAGACTGTCGGCTCCTCATTTCTTGCCGGTCCGCATTGCGCTGACAAGCGCTCTCGACCCCGCCGCGCTCAGAGGGTCCGATAGATCGACCATCGGCGGGCATTGTTGCGAGGTCCGCGCATGCGGCTGACCCTGTCGCGCCAATCACTGGTCCCCTTTGTCGTCGCCTGCGCGATGTTCATGCAGAACCTCGATTCGACCGTGATTGCGACGGCCCTGCCGACAATCGCCCATTCGCTCGGCGAAACCCCGTTGCGCCTCAATGTCGCGATCACGTGTTACCTGCTCAGCCTTGCGGTGTTTATCCCGATCAGCGGCTGGACGGCAGATCGCTTCGGCGCGCGGCGGGTGTTCAGTTTCGCAATCGTGGTGTTTACCCTGGGCTCGATTGCCTGCGGCATCTCAACCACGCTGCCGGAGCTGGTTGGCGCGCGCATTCTGCAAGGGATGGGGGGCGCCTTGATGGTGCCGGTCGGGCGGCTCGTGCTGTTGCGCACCGTGCCAAAGTCAGAGCTGGTGCGGGCGATGTCGTTTGTCAGCGTACCGGCGCTGATCGGCCCGGTGATGGGCCCACCGCTCGGTGGCTTTATCGTTACTTATGCCTCATGGCGCTGGATCTTTTTTATCAATATTCCGATCGGGATATTGGGCATCATTCTAGTGAACCTGCTCGTCGGCGATTTGAAGGAGACCGGCCGGCGTCCGTTGGATCGCAGCGGGTTTCTGCTGACGGGTGTCGGGCTCGCGACGCTCGCCTTCGGTTTTGAAAATGTCGGACGCGGCGCGCTGCCGTCATCAGCCGTGATCGCCCTGCTGGCGATCGGCGCAATCTGCCTGACGCTTTATGTCCGTCATGCTGGGAGGGTGTCGCACCCGATCATCGACCTTTCATTATTCAAAATCCCGACCTATGCCTCGGCCTCGATCGGCGGTTTTTTATTCCGCATGGGGCTTGGTGCTCTCCCCTTTCTGTTGCCGTTGATGCTGCAGGTCGGGTTCGGCCTCAGCGCCTTGCATTCCGGCCTGTTGACCTTCGCCAGCGCCGCCGGCGCGATGCTGATGAAGACCTCGGCGGTGCGCATCCTGCGCACCTTCGGCTTCCGCCTTGTGTTGGTCGGCGATGCGGTCATCAGCGCCGCTTTCTTGTTTGGCTACAGCCTGTTCCGGCCGGATACGCCGCATTTCGTAATCTTCCTGGCATTGCTGATCGGCGGCTTTTTCCGCTCGTTGCAGATGACCAGCATCAACACCTTGGGCTACGCCGATGTGCCGCCTGCGATGCTGAGCCGAGCGACCAGCCTCTCCAGCATGGCGCAGCAACTCTCGCAAACCGCCGGCGTCGCCACCGCCGCCTTGCTGCTGCACACAGCACTGACTCTACGTGGGGGCACGGCACTGGCCGCACCCGACTTCTACCCGGTGTTTATGGCAGTCGCGATGATCTCGCTGCTGTCGGTGCCGTTCTTCTTGAGGATGGCGCCCGACGCCGGCGCCGAAGTCAGCGGCCGCGCCCCCGCACAATGACGACTACTGTCCGGGTTGCTGCTGTGCAGCGGCGAGTTCGGCGTCCTTGGCCTGGACGCGCGCGGTCGCCGGGCGTGCGCCGATGCGCTGCACGTAATCCATGATTACGGGCTCTTTTGGCACCAGGTCGAACATCGTCGTCCAACCGAGGGCCGTTCCCCACAATACGTCGGCAGCGCTAAACCGTTCGCCGAGCAGATACGGTCCACTGTGGAGCTGGCTTACGACGGTTGCGAGCATCGTGTCGTAGTCGCCATAGGGCGACATCATGACAGGCGCCGGTTCGTGCTTGGCGGCGCGGTCGACGACCGCCGGTTCGAAGCAAGCGGCGTAGAACACCATCCAGCGCAAGTAAGGGCCGCGCAGTGGGTCACCGATTAGCCGGGGCGAGCCTGGCCTCGGAAAATAGATCGGCGAGATAGAGATAGATCGCGACCTGCTCGGTAATGACCGCATCACCGTGCCTGATCGCCGGCACCTTGCCCATCGGGTTGATCGCCAGATAAGCCGGCTGGCGCTGCTCACCGGCTTTCATATTCAGCACGTGCAGATCATAGGGCGCGCCGCAATTCCTCGAGCAGGATCAGCGCGCCCGTCGACCGGGTGTGCGGGCAATGGTAAAGCGTCACGCGGCGATCGTCGGGCATCGGCATCTCCGGCGGGGTGTAATTGCATTCGCCGAAGATGTGGGATGAGCGACGAACCTGGCCAGCGGAGAATGCCTCCTGCGACTCTAATCCCCGACTGCGCGCAGGGGTTGCCGGGCACCCTCGATCTGATGGCGGATCAGGCGGGCGTAGAGGCCGTTTCTGGCGAGGAGTTCGGCGTGGCTGCCGGTCTCGATCAGGCGACCATGGTCGAGCACCGCCAACAAATCGGCGTTGCGCACCGTCGACAGGCGATGGGCGATCACGATCGTCGTGCGGTTGCGCATCAGCGCGTCGAGCGCGCCACGCACCTGCGCCTCGCTGACCGCGTCGAGATGCGACGTCGCCTCGTCGAGCACCAGGGTCGGCGCGTTCTTGAGAAAGGCGCGGGCGATCGCCACCCGCTGGCGCTGACCGCCGGATAGCTGAACGCCGCGCTCGCCGACCCGGGTATCGAGCCCCTCCGGCAGGCTGTCGACAAATTCGGCGAGGGCTGCCTGTTCGAGTGCCTTGTGGATCGCCGCCTCGTCCGCCTCGGGCCGAGCCAGCGCCACGTTGGCTCGCAAGGTGTCGTTGAACAAATACGTGTCCTGCGAGACGAGCGAGATGCGGCGGCGCAGATGGTCGAGCTCGAAATCGCGCAGGTCGACGCCATCGATCAGGATATGGCCCGCGGTCGGGTCCCAAAACCGCAACAACAGATTGGCGATCGTTGTCTTGCCGGCGCCCGATGGGCCGACCAATGCGAGGGTGGCCCCCGCCGGGACGTCGAGGGTGACGGCACTCAGGGCTGGCCGCCGGGCGCCGGGATAGGTGAAGCTCGCCGCCTCAAAGCGGATCGCCGAGCCGCCCTTGGGCTCGGGTGGTAGCAGCGGCCCATCGACAACCGCCGGCTGTTCGCGGTGCACGGCATAGAGTCGGCGGGTCGACGCTATTGTATCCGCGAGCTGCCGGCTGACATTGGCGATTTCCGATATCGGCAGAAACGACGACAGCGCGATCAGAATCAGCAGGGGCAGGGTAGTCGGCAGCAGATGGTGTTCGGCGGCGAGCCGCGCACCGACGATCGCGACCGCGAGTCCGCCGAGTCCGGTCACGGTTTCGAGCCGCGCCGTCTGGGCCGACAGATCGGCGAGCAATTCGAGCCGGATCTTCTGATAGCCGCGCACGAGCTCGATAAAATTTCGGCGGCGGCCGGTGACTGCCTGGAACGCGACGAGGTCGGCTAGGCCCTGGATCGTCTCGGTGATGTAGGCGCTCATTAACCCGAGCGCGTCGCGTGCCTGGGCTCCGAGATGGTCGATATGCGCCCGCGTTAGCACCGGCGCCAAGGCCGCGAACAGCACGAACGGCAACAGCGCCAATGCTATCGGCCAGGCGACGACAGCTAGCGCGATCAGCACCGCCGAGGGCACCAGCACCGCGACCAACGCCGGCGCCACGGTATGCGCAAAGAAATATTCGACCGTCTCGACGTCTTGGGAAGCAAGCGCGATCAGATCACCCGACCGGCGGCGCATCAGATAGGCGGGCGCCAAGCTGTCGAGCTTGTCGAACAACGCCACTCGCATCTCCGCCAGCAGCCGATAGGCGATGTCATGCGCGAGCCACGATTCGAGCCAGTGCAGCAACCCTGCGAGCGGGGCGGTCAGCGCCAATAGGAGCAACAAATAGCCGTAGGGCGCCCCGGTCTTGACTGCCGCGACGGCGAGCGCGCTGACAACGCCAACACCGATAAAAGCTGCGACCCGCGCGATGCCGGAGGTGATGACGATCGCAAACCGCCGTCGCCACGGCCTGATGATCCGCACCAAGCGTACCGATTGTAGCGGGCCAGCCGACCGCTGCCGCCGCGCTCGCGAGTTCGGCTGGTGCGGTCGCCGCCGCCGATTCGATCTGCTCGCGCTCGCTCGCCGCCAGCGGGGAACTCACTTCCTCGTCGAGCACAACATCGCCGTCGCGCTCTTCGGCCTGCGATCCCATCAACTGCCGATACGGCCCGTCATGGCGAATCAGCTCGGCATGGCGGCCCTGTTCGACGACGCGCCCTTTGTCGAGGACGAGAATGCGGTCGGCGCTGATCACGCTCGACAGCCGATGCGCTAGGATCAAAGTCGTGCGGCCGGCCGATAGGCGGTCGATCGCCTGCTGGATCACCGCCTCGTTTTCGGCGTCGACCGACGACAATGCCTCGTCGAGAATCAGGATCGGCGCATCGCGCAATAAGGCGCGGGCGATCGCCAGCCGCTGGCGCTGACCGCCGGACAGCATGACGCCGCGCTCACCGATCATCGTCTGGTAGCCTTGCGGCAACAGCGAAATGAATTCGTGGGCGTTGGCGTCGCGCGCCGCGGCCTCGATCTCGTCGTGGTCCGCGTCGGGTTTGCCAAGCCGTAAATTCTCTTCGACCGTTCCGTAGAACAGGTACGTGTCCTGGTGCACGACCGCGATCATGCGGCGCACCGCTTCGGGATCGAGCGTTTTCAGATCGCGCCCGCCGATCAGGACCCTGCCTTGTTGCGGGTCGAACAGCCGCAATAAAAGGCGCGCGACCGAGGATTTGCCGGAACCGCTCGGTCCGACGATACCGATCTTCTCGCCGGCGCCGACGGTGAATGACAGTCCGTCATGGGCCGCCCCGCGGCCGCCGGGATAGGAGAACCGGACGTCCTCAAAGGCGATCGTCGGGACGAGCGGCACATTGGCCTGCGCCAAACTCTGTGGCTGCGCCAAGCCCACTGAGGACGGCGGCACCAAGGGTTCGGCGGCGAACAGCTCATTGATCCCAGCGGCGGCAGACTGGCCGAGCATACCCTGGTGCAGCACCATGCGGAGGTCGCGCAAGGGACGGAACACCTCGGTTCCAGCCATCAGGACGATTAGCAGCGCCTGGATGCTCATCTGTCCATGCGACACCCGCCACGTCGCCAAACTCAGGGCCGCCGCAGCGCCGATCGCGACGCCGCAATCGGTGATGCCACGGGTCATAACGCCGGTCGACAAGACGCGCAGGCTCGAGTCGCAGAGCTCGCGGGCCCGCTCGGCCAGACGATGGCCAAACGCGCGGCTTTGCCCGAATGCCTTTAGGGTCGGCAATCCCTGGACGCCGTCGAGGAATTCGGAGCCAAATGATTTGAGCGCCTGCTGACGGCCCTGGCTGCTGCGGCGCTCGATATGGATAAAGACCGTCGGAGCGATCAACGTGATCAGCGCAAACACCAGCATCACCGTCGCGACCGGCACGTCCCAAAAGGCAATGAAGGCGAAAATCGCCAATGGCGTCAGCACCGCGATCGCCACTTGCGGAACGTATTGACCGAAAAAGGTTTGCAGCTGCTCGACCCCGTCGACGATCGACAGCATGACCCCGCCGGTGCGTTCGCCGGCAAACCAAGCCGGCCCCAACTCGGCGATCTTGTCGTAAAGCCGGGCGCGCAATTCCTCCTGCACCCGCGCCGCGGTGCGATGCGCGACCATTGCTCGGTGATGCTCGATCACACCGCGCGAAACTACGGCTGCGGCGACGCCGATCGCCGGGATAGCAATCGTCATGAAACCGCCGCCCGCGAAGACATGCGACAGCAGGACGCCGAGAACCGCAAAGCGCGCGATGCCAACGACCGAGGCGACGAGCCCTAACAGGATGGCAAACGCGATCCATCCGCGTAGCCCCGTCGTCAGCTGCCACAATTTCCGATCGAAATACATCCGCCTTCACTCCGTGATCGGCCGCCGTGATGGCGCCAGTTCGATCCGCAAGGCCGCAAGTCGTCAGCTTCGGCGTCGTGCTATGGCCAATTTAGGCGATACGCTATGATGGCGGCCATAGATAATCGTGAGACAATATGATACGGGAACGTATCGCCTTCTCGTTATGGACTGGAAATGAACTGGGATGATATCCGGATTTTCCTGGCGGTCGCCCGGCACGGCTCGCTGCGTGCCGCGGGGCGGGCGCTTGGGCTGAGCCAACCGACTGTCGGCCGGCGGCTCGCCGCCTTCGAGCAGACCTTTGGCGGTCCGACATTGTTCGATCGCCTGCCCGACGGGTTACGCCTCAATGCCGCGGGCGAAGCGCTGGTGGCTGCGGCCGAGCGGCTTGAAAACGCCGCGTTGGCGCTCGAACGCCGCCGCGTCGCGGCTTCCCCTGATTTGAGCGGCACGGTACGGGTCTCGGTCGGGGAATGGGCCGAAGGGTTTCTCGCCCGGCACTGCGGCCGGTCGGGTGGCGACGGCCTGCCGCCAGGCATCACTCTCGAACTTGTCGAGTCGCCGCAGACCGCGAATTTGGCGCGCCGCGATGCCGATCTGGCGTTGCGCCACGGCGTGCCCGAGGCCGGCAATCTGTTTGTCTCGAAAGTCGGGGCCATCGCGGGCGCGCTCTATCGCCGCCGATCCGACGGCCGGCCGGCAGCAGAACGCGATCAACATTGGATTACCTACACCGAGGAACAGGCCCACTACATCAGTGCGCGCTGGCTCGACCACCACATCCGCAACACTGGTGGCCGAGTGGTTCTGCGCGCCACCGGCCTCGCCGTGCGGCTCGAGGCGATACGTGCCGGGGTCGGCACCGGGCTGCTGCCTTGTTATGCCGGCGACCGCGATCCGCTGCTTGAGCGCGTCACCGATCCGGTTCCGGAGTTGGCCGCCGATTATTGGGTTATCGTGCACCGTGACTTGCGGCGGGCAGCTTGCGTGCGCGCGGTCATCGACTGGATACGTCGGTTGTTCGATCAGCATCACGCAGTGCTTGCCGGTCTCGGTGAGAGACAGCTCAGCAATCCCGCGGATGCGGTTGAAGCCGGCCGACGCGCTGCGGCCGATTGACCGAGCCGCCGAGCCGGCGTTGCCTTTTACGTGCGGTAACAGCTCGCATTAACCTCGACACTTTGGATTTTGCCACGTGCACGCCTCGCGTGCGCCGCGAAAATAAGTGTCAACAGTGTTCCGCTGGACGTCGGTGCTTTTTGCGGTTATTATAATAAGACGCTCTGGGCGGGGTTGCTCGACGCGGTCGGCCGGCATATTAGCGAAATTTACAATTTGCGATGCAGCTAAGACTGTTTAGACACTTCGTCCCTGTTTCGGTCGTGCTGCTGGCGTCGTTCGACGCGCTGCTGATCACTGGCGCATTCTACCAGATGCTGTCTCAGTCCGGGGAGACGACCCCGTTTATATTCAGCGTCACTGCTCTTCCCGCGCAGCTCGCGGCGGGCCTCTCGGTCGCTGCCGTGGTCACGATGATCTCGGTCGGCCTGTATGGGGAGCAGAGCTTTGTCGATTTCCGCTTGCTGCTGAGCAAGATCGCCGTCGCTTTTGTCCTCGTGTTGATGTTAGCGGTAGTCGCCGCAATGTATTGGCGAGATGGGCTGCCGCACCTATCGAACACGTCAAATCTGCCGCTGAAGGCCACCCTGATTTGGCTAGGCTGCATTTCAGTCACCCGCGGCACCTTTCTGATCACCCTCGGCCGCGGGCTGCTAAAGCGGCGCGTCGCTGTGCTAGGCAACGGTAATCAGGCGGCCCGTATCGCCCAGTTGGTCCAGATTGGCGAAAACCAGCATTTCGTACCGGTATCTTTTATCCGCATGCCCGGCGAGCGCGGCATAGTGAGCGCCGGCGCCGTGGATTGGCCCGAGAGCGGCCCCGACGCGCTCGCCGAACTCGGCTGCGAACTCGGCGCCAGCGAAATCGTTGTTGCACCCGATGATCGCCGTGGCCTGCCGGTAAAGCAGCTGCTGCACTGCAAGTTCGCCGGGATCCGGGTGACCGAGTTTCTCGACTTTTGGGAGCGCGAGACACGGACCGTCGATCTCGAGGCGCTGCGCCCAAGCTGGTTGTTTTACTCTGACGGTTTCCGTTGTGGCGTGTTCGATGAATTTCTGAAACGCGCCTTCGACATCGTCGTGAGTCTCGCCTTCTTGGCATTTTCGGCGCCGTTGCTGTTGGCCGTCTGCTGCCTGATCAAACTCGACAGCCAAGGACCGATCCTTTACCGCCAGGAGCGAGTCGGTTATCGCGGCCGGACATTTACGATCCTAAAATTCCGCAGCATGCGGACGGATGCCGAACGCGAGACCGGGCCGCAATGGGCGTCCAAAGGGGATGCGAGGGTTACCCGCGTCGGCGCCGTCATCCGCAAACTACGCATCGACGAAATTCCGCAAATACTCAATGTGTTACGCGGTGACATGAGCTTTGTCGGTCCGCGGCCGGAGCGGCCGTTTTTTGTCGACAACCTTGCCGCGGTAATCCCATATTACAACGAGCGGCACTGGGTTCGTCCCGGTATCACTGGCTGGGCGCAAATCAATTACCCCTATGGCGCCTCGATCGAAGATGCCCGGCGTAAGCTATCTTACGATCTCTATTATGTGAAGAACCGCAGCATATTTTTAGACTTCTTGATTTTACTTCAGACCGTCCGAGTTGTATTTTGGAATTACGGCGCAAGATAGGATCACGACGCTGGCCCAGATCGTTCTTGAAACGGTTTATTCGGGATGCGCCCTCGCATTCGTCCTGATTATCGCGCTGATGGGCTTGCGCGGGCGAACGAGTCGTACCGGAACTGCGATTATCGGCTGTTGTCTCGCTTCGGCGGTGTGGGCAGGCGCGACTGCGGCGGCGGGCTTGACACCTGCTCCGGTGTTGGCGTTGCTGGACAGCATCCGGTTATCGGCTTGGCTTCTGTTTGCGGTCTCTCTCGTCACCTCTGGCGGCGGCGAGGCTTCCCAACATAAGCGGCGTTACCTGATCGCGGCCGCTGTGTTTTGCGCGGTCGCGATTGCGGTCGATCTCCGTGCGGTAATTCTCGCTGAGGGGCAGGGCTTCGCGCAAATGCTCGTCCGCATCGGCTTCGGCGTCCTCGGATTGCTGACGGTCGAGAATTTGTGGCGCAATACCGATCCTTGGCGTCGCTGGCATGTTTGGCCGGTGTGCTTGGCCATCGGTCTTCTTTTCGCATACGAACTCTTCCTGTTTTCGGACGCCTTCATCACCCGTGGCCGGGTTGATCCGGGGTTGGCGCTGGGGCGAGCGATTGCGGCGAGTTTTGCGGTGCCGCTCTTGGCATTGGCCATGGCACGCAACAGCGAGTGGCGGGTCGACATCCATGTTTCTCGGCAAGTGGTCTTTCACACCGCCACACTTCTTGCCAGCGGGTGCTTTCTGCTCGCCGTGGCGATCGTCGCCATGCTGCTGCACGGAATCGGCGGCGATTGGGGGCTTGTCCTGCAATTGGCGATGCTGTTGGGCAGCGTCGTCGTGCTGGTTACCGTGCTCTCCTCAGGGAGCTACCGGCAGCGGCTTAAATTTCTGATTTCGAGGAATTTCTTTACTAGTCGGTACGACTATCGGGTCGAATGGCTCAAATTTATCGATCTGATCTCGGACTCGCGGCAAGCAGAAGACCTACAGGTAAGGATTATTCGGGCACTAGCCGAATTCGTCGACAGCCCCGCTGGAACCTTGTGGTCGGCGAGCCCTGGGGTTGGCTACCGCCCCTCAGCCGCATGGCATGCGCATATCGAGCATGCTGACGTCGTGCCGATCGATGATCCATTTCTGTCCGGTTTCCGCGAAGGCGCCTGGATCCAGGAATGCGCGAAGGAGCCATCGACCGAAGGCTGGGTATTCGCGCCGCCGCGGGCTTGGCTTGCGGTGCCGCTATCGCATCGCCAGGAATTGGTCGGTTTCGTCGTGCTTGATCGGGCGAATCACCCGATTGTCCTCGATTGGGAGGCTTTTGATTTGCTGCGTGCTGCGGGCCGCCAAGCCGCCAGCTATCTCGCCGAAGAACGCTCCACCAGGAGCTTACGCGACGCGGAACTATTAACGGAGTATAGCAAGCGGTTTGCATTTGTTGTTCATGACATCAAGAATCTTGCAAGCCAGCTGAGTCTAATTATCGCGAATGCACGTCATTACATAGACAATCCCGAATTTCAGAGCGATATGCTCAAGACTGTCGAGAATGCCGTATCCCGGATGAACAAACTGCTCAGTCAGCTGAAAGCCGAAGATGCGGCGGCTCCGCGACACGCGAACCCTTTGGCGATCGTCGCAGCGGTGGCGGGCGAATTCTCGGTCGAGAACGATAGTCACGACGAAAGCGAACCCTGCAATGTGACGATCGCGCCCGACAAGCTCCGTTCGGCGCTAACCCATCTCGTCCAGAACGCTCGCGAGGCTTCTCCTCCCGAGGAGCCTGTGGTGCTGCGAGCGCATCGTCGGGGCGACCGGTTCGTGATCGATGTCGTTGACCGTGGGGCTGGAATGGATGAAGCCTTTATTCGCAACGAACTGTTTCTTCCGTTTCGGTCAACAAAATCCGGGGGTTACGGCATCGGAGCATTTCAGACCCGCGAGTTGATTCGGATGGCAGGCGGCGATCTCGAAGTTTTATCGCGGCCCGGCTTCGGAACGACGATGCGCATAATTTTACCGCTTGCAGAGAGCCGCGTGGCCGCAACCTCGTCAGTGATCGCATGAATAGCGTCGCCCCAGTGCTCAGTGTTCCGGAGGTCAGGCCCCCGGAGATCAGACCCCCAGAGGTCAGACCCCTGCTAATTGTCGATGATGACACCGGGCTTCTGCGCCAACTGCGTTGGGCTTTTTCCGAGCACAAGGTGCATGCGGCGAGCAACCGTCAGGAAGCGGTTGCGCTGATCCGCGCCCAGCGGGTGCCGGTCGCCATTCTCGATCTCGGCCTGCCTCCAGACCCCGACGGCGCATCGGAAGGCTTGGCGACATTGAGCGAGATCCGCGAAGTGTCGCCCGGGACCAAGGTCATCATCGCGACCGGTAATGAAACGCGGGAGCACGCGTTGCGCGCGATTGCGCTCGGAGCCTATGATTTCTATCAGAAGCCGATCGACATCGAGGTGCTGCGGATGATCGTCGGCCGCGCTGAGCAAATGTTCGATCTCGAGGCCGAGAATCGTCGTCTTAACGAGGCCGCCAACCACGGTTCGCCAATCGACGGCATTATCGCAACTAGCCCCGAAATGATGCGCGTGCTGCGCAACATTGAGAAGCTGGCTCCGACCGACGTGGCGGTGTTGTTGCTGGGCGAGAGCGGCACCGGCAAGGAGTTGCTCGCCCACGCGATCCATAAGCTCAGCCGTCGGGCGGACGGTCCGTTTGTGCCAATCAATTGTGCCGCAATCCCTGAGACGCTGCTCGAAAGCGAATTGTTTGGCCATGAAAAAGGCGCTTTTACCGGCGCTCTTAAGCAAACCATTGGAAGGATCGAGAGCGCGCATCGGGGCACCCTGTTTCTCGACGAAATCGGCGATGTACCCCTGCCGATGCAGGTCAAGTTGTTGCGCTTTCTGCAGGATCAGGTAGTCGAACGGGTCGGGGGGCGCCGCCCGATCCAGGTCGATGTTCGAATCGTCTGCGCGACCAATCAGGACCTGGACCGCATGATGGCCGAGGGGAGTTTTCGCGAAGACCTCTTCTATCGGCTGAATGAGGTCGCGATCCAGATCCCGGCGTTGCGCGAACGACCGGCCGACGCCGTTGTTCTGGCAAGCTTCTTCCTGCGCCGCTTCGCTGCCGAATACGGGCGGACAGCGCGCGGCCTTGCCGGCTCGGCCCTTACCGCAATAAGGGAGCATCCGTGGCCCGGCAATGTGCGCGAGTTGGAAAACCGAGTGAAGCGCGCGGTGGTGATGACAGATGGACCACTCGTTTCGGCGGCAGATCTGGATTTGTCGTGGCCGGAGGAGGATGTGAAATCGCTTGACATCCGAGCGGCGCGCGCCCGCGCCGAACGCGAGGTCATTCAATTGGCATTGACCCAGACAGGCTCAAACTTGTCAAAAGCAGCAAAATTGCTCGGGATCAGCCGGCCGACGCTTTATGACTTGATGCAACAGCACCAGCTCGGCGTCGAGGGCTAGCCGCCTGCGCAAGGTCGGAAGGAATTAGCAATGCCTCGGATTCGCAGCCGAATTTCGCGGTCCTGCGTCGCTTTTGGGATTGTGGCTTTTCTCGCTGGCGGGTCGCTGGTGCAGGCCGCGGATTCCCCGGCCGCGGTCAAGAATGCCGACCAGTTTATCGCCAACGGCAATTTGAAAGCGGCCGCAATCGAATTGCAAAACGCGATTCGCGAAGCGCCCGAGGATGGTAAGCTGCGAGCCCGGCTCGCTCGCGTTTATCTGCAGCTCGGCGATCCAATTCGTGCCGAGCGCGAGGCCCGCGCGGCGCGCGAGCACAACGCAGCTGAGGCCGACTATCTCCCGGTGCTGATCGACGCCCTGCTGCGTCAGGGAAAGTTCCAGGACTTGTCCGATACGGTCCGGCCCGGCGACCGGCCTGCCGCGCTTGAAAGCCAGGTGCGCCGAGCTCTCGGCCTAGCGGCGGCGCGACAGCGCGACCCCGCCAAAGCTCAGACGCTGCTTCAGGATGCGGTTCGTCTCGACCCGACGGCGGCGGAGCCAAAAATCGCCTTGGCGCGCTTGCTGGGTGGGAGCAACTCGGCGGAGGCGAACCGGTTGCTGGATGAAGTCTTGGCCGCCAATCCGCGGTCGGTCGAGGCTCTCCTGGTCAAGGGGGAATTGGCGCGGGCTAAGGGAGACACAAAGGCGGCGCTGAGTGATTTCGACGCCGCCCTGCAAGCCGATCCAAAGAGTGTACCCGCACGTCTAAGCCGGGCCAGCCTCAATATTGCCGAGGGCAAATACGCCGCCGCCGACCAGGATCTCGGTCCTGTCCTCAAATCCGAGCCCGGCAATGTCCTCGCCAACTACCTGCATGCTTTGGAGCAAGCCAAGCAAGGTCAGTACGCCGCCGCGGATCGTCTGCTTGACCGGCTGTCGCCCTCTTTCTCGGAGTTCCCGGCGGGCTATTACCTGCAGGGTGCGACCAAACTGCAGCTTGGACAAAACGCGCAAGCGGAATCGCTCCTGACCCGGTACATCGCATTGGCTCCCGGCGATATCAGAGCGGACCGTCTTGCCGCGGTCGCGGCTTTGCGGCAACGCGCGCCAGGCCGCGCGATCGACTATTTGAAGCCCATCGCCGCTAAACCGAATGCGGACGCCGATACGCTGACGTTGCTCGGCAACGCCTATATGGCGAATGGCAAAGCCGACTTGGCCCTCAAGCAATTTGAGAGGGCGGCGACGCTCGATCCCAAGAATCCTGCGATCCAGACGCGCGTCGCGATTTCTGAAATTGGCGCCGGGCAAGGCAAAGAGGGCTTGGCGAGTCTAGAACGTGTTTTCGACACCGATGCCGGCGCCTCGGTGGCGGGTCCGACCCTGGTTCTGGTGCAGTTGCGCGCCGGTCAAACCGAAAAAGCGGCCCAAGTTGCAGCAGCCTTGGTCAAACGCGATGCTAAGAACCCGCTGTATTTGACGCTGTCGGGTATGGTCAAAGCGGCGCAAAAGGACGTTCCGGGGGCAGAAACTGCTTTCCGCACCGCGTTGCAGCAGAACCCGGATTTCGCACCGGCCAGAACCGACCTGTCGGCGCTTTACCTAGCAAACGGACGGACCGAGGACGCGCAGAAACTCTACCAAGAGGCGCTATCAAAAAAACCGGATGACGAGGCGGCTCTGCTCGGCTTGGCCAACATCGCTGTCGAGCAAAAGAAATGGGCTGAAGCCAAGGACTACCTCAATCGCGCCCGTACCGCCGCGCCGAACGATCCAGCGCCTGGGCTGGCGCAGGTGCGGTTGTATTCGCTCCAGCATGACTGGGCGAATGCTGCGTCGGTGGCGGGTGCGCTGAGCGCGCAATTCCCTTCGGATCTCAACGTCAGTGAGGCGGTCGCGCAAGCTCAGCTTGCTGCGGGCGACACCGTGGGCGCGTTGGCTAGTTATAAGCGCGCTTACGAATTGGCGCCGGGATCCGAGGCGCTGTTGTCGCGCTATGTCGGCCTCCTCAGCTCAACCAAGGATTACCATACCGCCGCCAACGTCCTAAAAACGGCGATCGGACGGGATCCCAAGAACAGCGCTCTAAAAGCCGCTTTGATCCGCGTTACCGCTCAAACGGATGGTGTCGATTCCGCTATTTCGCTCGCCGACCTTTACGCCAAGGACGACCCATCCAGCAATGCGTACGTCCTGGTCGCAGACCAGATTTATCAGAATGCCGGGCGTTTTAACGACGCCTTAACGGCGCTGGAGAAAGCTGCTGCGGCTCGGCCACGCGACGATGATGTAATGGCGGCCCTGGCCCGTCTTTACATACGTTTGGGTTATTTCAACAAGGCCGAGGGGTTGTTGACAGCGCGGCTGAAGGCCGATCCCGAAAACGCCACAGCGAATGCGAGCCTCGGAGCCCTTTATCTCGGGACTGGTCAAACTGTTGAGGCGCGCAAAGTTTACGACAAACTCCTGGCGAAAAAACCGAATGACCTGACAGGCTTACTTGGACTAGCCGATGTTGCGATCGCAGAAAAAAACTGGCCGGCAGCGATCGACAATATCAAGCGCGCGACTTCAACAGCGCCTGACAACCCGGCCCCGGCGGTTAAGCTGATCGATCTTTACATTTCGCAGCAAGACTGGAAAAACGCCACCGCCGCCGCGTCTGAAACGGCTGCAAAGTTTCCTTCCAACGACGATGTTCTCGACGCGCAGGCTCGGGCGCAGCTCGGAGCGGGCGACACGCAGGCCGCCATTGCGACCTATAAGCGAGCGCATGAACTCGCACCCAATTCGGCGCCGATCCTGTTTCGCTACGTTACTGCTCTAAACGCGGCGAAGAACTACGCTGAGGCGCGGTCGGTGCTGCAAGCGGCGCTCAACCTTGCCCCGCAAAATGCGGCGATCAAGGCCAACTTGATCCGGGTCGCGGCGGAAATCGGCGGCGTCGATGCCGGTTTGGCCGAAGCGCGCGACCTCGCGCGACAGGATCCGGACAACCCCGCGATCTACGATACGGTCTCCGCCGAACTACTGGATAAGGCCGGGCGCAGCAAGGAAGCTATTGGGCTGCTGGAACGCGACCTAGCCGCTAAACCGAAAGACGATGGCCTGCGTAGCGCGCTAGCCGGGCTGTATAATCACACGGGCAATCCCGAAAAGGCGGTGGCCCTTTTGCAGACTCGGCTCAGCGATGACCCGACCAGTTTTCCCACCGCCTCGATGTTGGCATCGCTATATCTCCAGAACAAGAATTACGATGCTTCGATCACGCAGTATGAAAAGCTTCTCAGCTCGCATCCTGTCGACCCCGCTATCTTGAATAATCTTGCCTGGCTCTATCAACAAAAGGGAGATTTGAACAAGGCGCGACAGCTAGCGGAGCGGGCCGTCGCGGTTGCGCCGACTGCGCCTCAGATCGATGACACGCTGGGATGGATTTTGTTGCAGCAGGGCGATACCAGCAAGGCTCTGACATATCTTAGGGCCGCGAACGTCTCGGCTCCTGCGGATCCGGCAATCGCTTATCATTTTGCGGCTGCGCTGCAGCGCGCTGGTCGCGCCGCGGATGCCCAGGCAATGCTCGAAAAGCTGCTCGGCACTGGCGCGGCTTTCCCCGAGAAGCCAAATGCAGAAAAGCTGCTGGCGGATATCAAGCATAGCTGATCGGCCAGCGACAGCTAACCAGCCACAGCTAACGGACCACAGCTAACCCGATCCTACAAGGCGCGGCGCTTCGGCGGAGAATCGTGCCAGCAAGCCTGAGCGCTCTCTGGATTGGATCGTCCTGATATACGCATGCCCGGCGGCGCTAACCGCTCGACTTTGCCTTGGCCCAGCTGTCGCGCAGACCGACCGCACGATTGAAGACGGGTCGGCCCGGGCGTAAGTCGGGGTCGAGGCAAAAATAGCCTTGACGCTCAAACTGCACCGGCTCGCCGATAGCGGCTTCGGTCAGCGCCGGTTCGACCCGGGCGTGTTCGAGGATTTCCAGCGATTCTGGGTTTATATCGGCAAAGAAATCGCCGCCGGCTCCAGGATCGGGGCGGGTGAACAGCGGATTGTACAGCCGAATTTCCGCTGGAACTGAGTGCTCCGCCGAGACCCAATGCAATGTCGCCTGAACTCTGCGGCCGTCCGGGGCATTGCCGCCGCGTGTCATTGGATCGTAAGTGCAGTAAATCTCAGTCACTTCGCCCGAAGCATTCTTCACGACCTCGCGGCACGTAACAAAATAGGCGTATCGCAGCCGCACCTCGCGGCCCGGCATCAAGCGGAAAAATTTCTTCGGCGGGTTCTCCATAAAATCGTCGTGTTCAATGTAAAGCTCGCGGCCAAATAAAACCGGCCGAGTGCCGGCCGAGGGATCCTCAGGGTTGTTGTTGGCCTCGAGTTCTTCGCTGCTGCCTTCGGGATAATTAGTGATGATCAGTTTGAGCGGCCGCAACACCGCCATCCGCCGGAGCGCGGATTTGTTGAGATGCTCGCGCACTGCATGATCAAACATCGCAACATCGACCAGGCTATTGGCCCGGGCGACGCCGACCCGCCGGGCAAAATCTCGGATCGCCGCTGCCGGCACGCCGCGCCGCCGCAATCCCGCCAGGGTCGGCATCCTGGGGTCATCCCAGCCTGCAACGCGGCCCTGGCTCACCAGCTGGGTCAGAAATCGCTTTGAAAGGACCGTGTAGTTGATGTTGAGCCGCGCGAATTCATATTGGCGCGGGCGCGACGGGACCGGCAGATTATCAAGCAGCCAATCGTAAAGCGGCCGATGATCCTCGAATTCCAAGGTGCACAAAGAATGAGTGACGCCTTCGATTGCGTCCGACTGGCCGTGGGCGAAATCGTAGCTCGGATAGATGCACCATTTCGTGCCGGTGCGAGGGTGTGCGGTGTGAAGGATGCGGTACAGCACCGGGTCGCGTAAATTGATGTTCCCCGAGGCCATATCGATCTTGGCGCGCAGTACCCGTGCGCCGTTGGGGAACTCGCCGGCGCGCATTCGGCGAAACAGATCCAGGTTCTCGGCGATTTCCCGGTCGCGGTACGGACTGTTGCGGCCGGGCTCGGTCAAACTGCCGCGCATGGCCCGCATTTCCTCCGGAGACAGATCGTCGACATAGGCCTTGCCGGCGCGATCAAATATTCCGCCCAATCGTAAAGCTGATCGAAATAATCAGATGCGTGATATAGATGCGGCCCCCAGTCAAAGCCAAGCCAATGCACATCGCGCTTGATGGCGTCGATGTATTCCTGCTCCTCGCGCGCCGGATTGGTGTCGTCGAAACGCAGATGGCAGCGCCCGCCATATTCTTGCGCGACCCCGAAATTGAGGCAGATCGCCTTCGCGTGCCCGATATGCAGATAGCCATTGGGCTCCGGTGGAAATCGGGTCACGATCTCGCTCGTCCGGCCGGCTTCGAGATCGCTTTCGATGATGTCGCGAATAAAGTCCCGGCCCGCCGCTGCCGTCGCCGTGTCGTTCGCCATGGCATTCCCCGCGTGATCGAGAACTAATGTGGCTGGTCGCTCGACTATCGCCAACCCCGCCGCTAATTAGCCCTTACGCTCTCGCGGGCATTGCTGGGTTCGTTCCGGATCAGCGCGAAAATTGCGCCAATGAGCAGGGCCATGATCGCGTCGGTCACCTCCGCCGAGCGGCCCGGCAAAAACCGCTCTGCCTGGCTCGTCACAAACAAGGTCAGCGCTATCAGCAGAGTAGCGGTGCCGAGCCGCAGCCCGGCCCGGGTCAGGAGCCAAATGGCAGCGCCATAAAGAAAAAATTTCTCAAGAAACGACAAAATATCGATTCTGAGATCGCCCGACATGAACCCCAAAAACGGTGTCCAAACAAACGGGCGCGCAATGGTGCTGAATTGGAACGGCTCAAGCCGGTCTGCGACGACATAGCCGTAAAAGGCGAGCGCAATGAGCGTGATCCGCAAAGATGCGTTGAACGCGAGCAGACCGCGCACGACAATCGCCAACGCAGCTCCGGTCACCTCGGCAACGCTCAGCGAGGTATCGACGATCATGACCTTGCCGACGAGTACGCACCCGACAAACAGCGGAAACAGCACCCATGCCCGCCCCGCGCCGAGGATGGCTTCGATCAATGCACTAATCGTCAGCCATATCGCCGTGTAGCGAAACAGATCATAGCCCGTCAGGCTGGGATACAGGATTAACGGTTTGAGGGCGCTCCAATACTTGTGCACATCGATCGTCGGAACATACGGGTACAGCCGGTAGCCGATCCAGGCGACGAGGATCAGCATCGGGACGCGGGCGGCCGCGATCTGTGCAAGTAAGGGCCAGCGAAAGCGTCCCCCGATGAAGCTGCCGCCGATCGCACCTATCAGGGCGCCGAATGAATTGGTGTAGACATCTGATGCATTGGTAACGCGATCGGCGTCAAAATACTGTGCTAGCTCCATGCTTATACTCAGCATCCCGCCGATCAGGGTAACCCACACGACCCGACCCACCACGCTGGCGTTCCTGCTCAGCGCGAGGACCGCAAAAAAGCCGAAGGGCATGTAAAGCAGGATGTTCGCGATGAGATCGGTGCGGCTGGGTGGCTCGGCCCAGCTTTCTATAAGAGTACGCAACGCCGGATCGATGCCCTCGACCGCCGGGCGGAACGTAAATGGATAAAGAGAGCCATAGATAATGACAGCGGTGACGATTACCGTCGCGACGGCAAACTGTATTCGGCGAAGCAATTGCGCCAGTCCTTGCCGGTTATCGATCGGCAGTTAAAATGTTTCGGCTGCCAAGTCTCTCGGCCCGAAATGCCGCAACCAAAAAAATTTCGTAGAAATCCTAGACCTCGACCCGTTGGTCGGTTTTGACTGCTTTTGTAATAGCTTCGAAGGCGGAAACCGTCGCAAGGATTTGCGAGATAGTGATCGGGTAGGGGGTTCTGCCCGTGACGGCGTCGGCAAAGGCTTCGAGGTTAACACGGACCGTGTCGACCGGCGCGAAGGTCAGGCGCTTTGGCTCCGCCCCGCTTTTGCGCAGTACAAGTTCGGTGCGGCCCAGCATTTCGGCCGATGCGTGACGGGCAAAGGCGTGTAAACGGGTAAACATCGGCGTCGAGCGCACCGCAGCCAACGTGCCGCTGATCCCGCGTTCGAATTCGAGCAGCACCGAGAGGCTGTCGAGCGGGTCGGGCGGCGGCTTGTGCGACAGCAGCAGAGCTTGCACATGCCGAACCGGTCCGGCCATCTCGATCATCGCATCGAGCATGTGAATCCCGGTCCCGGTCAATCCGCCGGCCGGCGATTCCTCGGCTGAAAACCGCCACTGCGAAAACCCGCCGGCGACTTCGTTGCTGAAATGCGCTTCGAGGTGGATGACCTCGCCGAGATCGCCTTCTTTGACGAGCCGCGCCAGTTCGCGCAGTGCCGGATAAAAGCGCTTGTCGGTGCCGACGCCGAGGACGATTCCGGCTGCCTCGCAGGCTTGGATCGCCCGCACCGCCTCGGCCCTTGTCAGAGTCAGCGGCTTTTCACAAAACACATGCTTACCAGCTGAGGCCGCGGCGATGATCTGCTCGCAATGCAGTGAATGCGGTGTTGCCAGCACTACGGCCGCGACGCTGGGATCGGCCAGTACTTCTTCGAAATCGTCGGTTAGTGCGAGGCCCAACTCCTCGGCAAAGCCGCGATGCGGTTCAAGGCTGCGGACGACGGCGCGGGTAAAGCGCAGCCGATCGCTTTTGCCTTGAACCGACCCGACGAGAGTTCGGCCCCAGCGGCCGAGCCCGACGATCGCAGCGTCGATCATCGCTCGCTTCGGCCGCCGAGTTCGGTGCGCCCGCAGCGGCTACGAGCGCGGTGCGCCGAGGTGCTTGTGGAAGAACGCGAACACCTTGTGCCAGCCATCGACCGCCTGTTCGGGGCGGTAATTTGGCCGGTAATGCGCAAAGAAGGCATGGCCGGCGCCGTCATAGCGGTGGAATTCGTAATTCTTGCCATGCTTCTTCAGTTCCGCTTCGGTGCGGTTGACTTGGTCGGCCGATGGGTTCGGGATCCTCGTTGCCGAACAATCCGAGCAGCGGGCAGTTGATCCCTTGGGTAAACTCGATCGGCGCCGTCGGCTGCGCCGCGGTCAGCCGCGACTTGTCGTCGACGATGACGTTGCCGCCCCAGCAATCGACCGCCGCCTGGACCAGATGCGATAGTTTGCCGGCGACGAGATAGGTCTGTCGGCCGCCCGAGCAAAAGCCGATAACGCCGACCTTGCCGCTGGCATGCGGCTGCGACCGCAGAAAATCGATGGCGCCGGTCACATCGCCGAGCATCTGTTCGTCGGGAACACCGCCGCTCTCGCGGACCTTGGCGACAACCGCCTCATCGGCTCCGTCGCCGACGCGGAAGTAAAGGCTCGGCGCCACCGCGGCATAGCCATGATGCGCGAATTTACGCGCGACCTCGCATGTCCATTCGTCCCAGCCCGGCATGTGATGAATGACGACGACCCCCGGATGCGGCCCGTCATTGCTCGGATGCGCATAGTACGCGTCGCCGCGAGCGCCGCCATGTCCACGATAAGTCGCCATCCCGGCCTGAATATTACGGAACGCCATGTCACCCCCCTATTTTGATTGCCGGCGGCTCTCTTGGCACCGAACCCCTGCAAACGCAAGCCGCATCTCGGGACCAAGCCGTATTCGCATCGCTTGACATTTCTCCCTCTGTCTCGACCCTGCATGGATGTTTTGGGGCGGAGGAAACGGAATGAACAGCGCCTTGGGCGGGCTGCGCGTACTTGATTTTACGACGACGATCGCCGGCCCGCATTGCGGGCGGCTGCTTGCCGATCTCGGCGCCGAGGTCATCAAGATCGAGGCGCCCGAGGGCGACATGATGCGCACTCGCCCCCCGCTGCGCGACGGCGCCAGCACCAGCTTTGGGCAGTTGAATGCGGGGAAGAAAAGTATCGTCCTCGATCTCAAATCGCCGCACGGAGCCGAGGCGGCGCGCCGGCTGGTGGCCACCGCCGATGTCGTGGTCGAGAATTTCCGTCCCGGCGTGATGCGGCGCTTTGGCCTCGATTATCCGGCAATGAAGGAGATCAAGCCCGATATCGTCTATTGCGCGATCTCCGGCTACGGCCAGACCGGTCCCTCGGCCGAATTGCCGGCCTACGCGCCGGTGATCCACGCTTCTTCAGGCTACGATCTCGCGCAACTGGCGCATCAGATCGAAACCCGCCGCCCGGATTACTGCGGCATCTTTATCGCCGATGTGCTGACCGGGACCTACGCCTTTGGCGCGATCATGACCGCGCTCTATCAGCGCCAGCTGACTGGCGAGGGGCAGATGATCGACGTGTCGATGCTCGAGAGCATGCTGACCCTGACGTTGAGCGAAATCCAGGCGGCCCAGTTTCCGGTGACGCCGCCGGGCCGCCCGATCTTCGGGCCGATCGCGACCAAGGACGGCTTTATCATGCCGGCAATCGCCAGCGAGCGCACCTTTCAGAACCTGGCGACCGCCAGCGGTCATCCTGAATGGATCACCGACCCGCGCTTTGCCAAATACACCGACCGGCGCAAGCATTGGGGCGACCTCGTCGACGAACTCGAAGTCTGGTCGACGACGCTGACCACCAGCGAAGTGCAAGCGATTTTCGACCGCCACGGCGTCCCGTCCTCGCCCTATCGCACGGTCAAGGAAGCGATGGCCGATCCGCAGCTCGCGCACCGCCAAGCCCTTGCCGAGATCGCCGATGCCGGTGGCGCGTTTTTGGCGCTGAACCCGCCTTTCCGCATGTCTGGCGCGCCCACCGCGGCGCAGCCCTTTGCCGCTGCCCTCGGCGAACACACCGAGGAGGTGCTGAGCAAAATCGGCTATACTGCCGAGCAGATCGCCGCCTTGCGCGGTTGAGCAAGCGGCCGGCTATGCCGAGCGTGGGTGGCGGTTAGCGGCGCAGCGGCTCGCGCGTGACTAAGACCGTGCCCGTCATGGTCAATCGCACGAGGTTTACAGTCTTCGCCAATTCCGGCGAACCCGAGTAATAGGCCGGGACCGTGCCGTCGCCGACCTGCACCGGCCGGTCCCAGTGCCCGAGCGCCAGATAATCGGCGGCGGTTGCCGCGATCTCCTCATCACCAAAAACCCAGGATGGGCGCAACGGATTGGCGCGGGTGGCGGGCGGTTCGTAGTGGCCGTGCCCGATCGCGATCTGCCATTTGGTTGAGCGCGGCCGCGGCCCGCGCAATGGCGGCGTGTCGAAATAATCGCGATGCGCATGTCCCCAGACCTCAAGGTCGAGCCCCTCGAACGCCACCGCCTCTTCATGGGTCACACCGAGGATCGCGAGGTTCGGGATCTGCGCGTAACCGCCCTTGACGTATACCGAATCCGGCAATGCCGGATCATGATTGCCCGGCAGGATCACGATCGGCATAGCAGCGTCGGAGAGGAGCCCGCCGGCGCGGTCGATCACCGCGGGGCTCAGCTGATGCGTCTCGAACGTGTCACCCGCCAAAAGCACGATATCGGCTTGCAGTCGTTGGGCGGTCGCCAACACCAGCGCCAGTCCGGCGGCGCCATCGCCCTGATGTTCGGCGGCGATCCGCCCTTCGTCGACATGCAGGTCCGAACTGTGGACCAGCCTGATCTCGGTCATGGCTCTGAAGATTGCCAATTTTCGCGATGTATTATCAGCGCTTTGCCAATCAGGAATTGCCCGGGCCTGCGCGCGGCGGCAAGCGATAGCGACGGCGGTGTCGTCTCCACTAATCGCTCTCCCGCCCCGCCAGCCGCGTGCAGGATCTGTGACAGCAGACCACCCTCAGCCAAATGGTCGAGCCCTTCCAGCATCGGGATGCCCGGCTTCAACCGCTCGTCCGGGATCGCGGCCCCGAGGCGCGTCTCAATCGGGACGACGCCGGCCCAGCAATCGAGTGCGTAATCCGGTTCGTCGTCGACCGGTCCATGGCCGCGGACTTTGGCCGAGACCTCGTCGATGACCATGCTCATCAATGTCGTCGCCTTCAATTCCTGCGGCAGGATCGGCCGGATCTGAGCATTCCGGCCGGGATAAAGGCGCTCGACAAAACCGTTCATCGCTGCCGTCTTGATGTCGTCGTCAGCAACGATCGAGGCATTGCCGAACGCCATCACGGCGCGGTAGTTCAGCGAATGGTGAAAGCCCGAGCGCGCCAGCACCAACCCGTCGACATGGCTGACCGTGACGCAAACCGGGATGCCTTCAGCCTGCCGGCGCAGCATCCGGCTCGCCGACGAGCCGTGCCAAAAGAGCTGTTCGCCCTCGCGCCAGAATAGGGTCGGCGTCACATAGGGCAGCCCGTCGATCACATAGCCGACATGGCACAGCAATGCGGAATCGAGGATCGCGTAAACGGTTTCGCGATCATAACGGCCGCGCTCATGCATGCGCCGCACCCGCGTGCGTTTGGTCGGCGTGAAATCGGGCGGGGAGGCGCTATCGGGCATGTTCGTCGGCTCCGGAAATGGCGGATAGTGCAGCCTACCCCAGCATGCGACAGTATCGAAGCCCCGGTTTTACAATTGATGATTAGCCGGCGCTGACGCTATGGCGACCGCATCGTCGAGCTTAGACGCCTCAACCGTCGGCCGCAGGTTTCACTGTCGCCGACGACAGCGCTTCGAGTTCGGCGGCCGCCGCGGCGTGGGCCTTGGCTTCGATTGCGTGGTATTGCTCGACGACTCGAGAGCCGAAAGGGGTCAATTCGGCGCCGCCGCCATGCTGGCCGCCATGCTTGGTGGCGATTACGGGTTTGTCGAAGAGGGTGTTCAGCTCGTCGATTAGCAGCCAGGCGCGGCGATACGACATTCCCATCGAGCGCCCCGCCGCGGCGATCGAGCCGAACTCGCGGACCGCTTCGAGCAAACGGATCTTACCGTGGCCAACCGCCTGCCCTGGCCCGAAATCGAGACGCAAGGTTAGCCTCGCCATCCCTGGAGTTTAGCCGATCGAGCCGCCGCGCGCAGCCGTTGCGATGGTCAGAGCATCGCGGCAGCCGGCGGCGGGATGGGGAATGTTTGACATCGATATATTTAGTCGGATATATCGACTACGCATCATCGCCCGACATTCATATCCCGAAGCACAAATTGCGGAGGTCACACTTGGCGTTGCGCTTTGTTTTCGCTCCGATCTTTGTTGCTGGGCAATACGGGGAATAATCGATGCCTTTGAGGATGCGCGTTCGCGTCGCCGTGATCGTGATCGCCGCCACCAGCCTGATGGTGTTTGGACCATCGCAACCGGTGCGGGCCGCCGATGTCGTCGTGTTTGCCGCGGCTAGTCTGAAAAACGCGCTCGACGATGCGACGCATGCTTTCGAGAAGCAGGGTGGGGCGCCGGCTAAAGATCTCCTATGCCGCCAGTTCTCAGTTAGCAAAGCAGATCGAGAGCGGCGCCCCGGCCGACATCTTTATCTCGGCCGATCTCGCCTGGATGGACTATCTGCAAAAGCGCAATCTGATCCTGCCTGCGTCGCGGCGGAACCTGCTCGGCAACCAGCTGGTCCTGGTGGCGCCGACGGGCAGCGGCATCAAGGTGGACATCAAGCCCGGCTTTGACCTGGTCGGTCTGCTGCATGGCGGAAGGCTGGCAATGGCCGATCCCGACAGCGTGCCGGCCGGCAAATACGGCAAGGCGGCGCTTGAGAAACTCGGCATTTGGCAGCAAGTGATGCCGCATGTCGCCGGCGCCGAAAACGTCCGCGCCGCGCTGCTCTATGTCGACCGCCAGGAGACGCCGCTCGGCATCGTCTATGCGACCGACGCCGCCGCCGATCCCAATGTCGAAATCGCCGGCGTGTTTCCCGAGGACACGCACCCGCCGATCATCTACCCGATCGCCCTAACGGCGGGGAGCAAGAACCCCGACGCCGCAAAATTCCTCGCCTTTCTCGAATCCCCAGCAGCGCGCCCGGCCTTTCAAAAGCAGGGCTTCACCGTGCTCGGCGAGGCTAAATGACGCCCGAGAGGCCACCCAAGATCATGCAAGCGTGTGGAGGGCGGTTCGAACGGCCGCCCTTCTTTGTTCCGTGCTCGGAAGCAGATCATCTCGTTCAACGAGCGAACACTATTGATTTGATTATGGGCTGAGCACGAGTTCATTCAGGGGCGTCGGGCTGAGATAACTGTCGCCGCGAGCCACAGACCACGCTACCGCAGAGATTGAAGTCTATTCCGACGCACGAGGATTCGGATTAGGGCGCGCCGCGTGCGGGAGCCCTCCGCGTGTGCGAAAGGCTCCCGGATCGACGGCGGGTTTACTTAGCCGAAGCGGGAGACGTCGACGGCTTTCTCGGTGATGAATTCGAGCAATGCCGGCGTGCCTTCGCGGGTCTTTTCGATGCCGCGCCGGATCGCCGCCTGGATTTGGCCGGGTTCGGTGACGCGCTCGCCATAGCCGCCCAAGGCCTTGGCGAAATCGGCGTAATGGCCGCTGATATCGGTCGAGCGGTATTTCTCGGTCGCGACCGGCATGACCTTTAGCTCGATCGCCATCGAGAAATTGTTCATCAGGATCGACAGGATCGGGATGCGCTCGCGCACCGCGGTCTCGAAATCCATGCCGGTAAAGCCGATCGCCGCATCACCCCAGACATTGATGCAGAGCTTGTCGGGCTTGGCGAGCTTGGCGCCCATTGCGAGCCCGAGCCCATAGCCGAGCTGGGTGGTCTTGCCCCAGCCGAGATAGGACAGCGGCACCTCGCTGACCCAGAACGGCGACAGCTGATCGCGCGGGCTGCCGGCGTCGTGGGTGATGATCGTGTTCTTGACATCGACGGTGTGCAGCAATTCCCAGATCACGCGGTAGGGCGATAACGGCTTTGTGTCCTGCGTCAGCCGCGGCATCCACTGGCCCATCCATTCTTCCCGGTGGCCGCGGATCTCGCGCGTCACCGCCGGCAGCCGGTCGCGGGTCTTGCCGTGCAGTCGGTCTTTGACCTCTGCGAGCAGCGCGTCGAGCGTCAGCCCGGCGTCGCCGACCGCGGCGAGTTCGACCGGCACGTCCTTGTTGATTGCGTAGGGGTCGAGCGTTGCGTGCGCGATCTTCTTCCCCTTTGGCATCGCCGTGCCAAAGGAGGTGCGGGTAAAGCTGCAGCCGATGCCAAAGATCAAATCGGCGTTCTGCAGCACGTGCCAGAGATGCGCGCCGATGCCGATGCCGCCCGAGCCGAGCGACAATGGGTGGTTTTCCGGGAAACTGCTTTTGCCGCCGAGCGTCGTCATGACCGGGGCTTCGAGCAATTCCGCCAGCGCCTTCAGCTGTGGCCACGCCTTGCCGTAATGGACGCCCTGGCCGGCGACGATGACCGGGCGCTGGGCCGCGACGAGCGCCTCGGCAATCTTTGCGACCGATTGCGGGTCGGGGGCGCTCATCAGCTTTGGCGTCTTCTGGTATTCGCCGACAAGCGCGTCCGGCACCTCCTCGCGCAGGAGGTCGCTCGGGAACTCGACCAAGACCGGGCCCGGGCGGCCGTTCTTGACCGTCGTAAAGGCGCGGCGCAGCGCCTCGACTGTCGCGTTGGCGACGGTTACCTGCTCGCATGTTTTCGTGACGTGGCGGAAATTGAGCGCGGCATTAAAGTTCGGATGCACCTGGTTGATATTGCGGGCATAGCCGGCCGGCAACACGACGACCGGGGTCGAGTCGCCAAAGGACTGCGCCACCCCGCCAAAGGCGTTCTCGGTGCCGGGGCCGTGCTGCATCGCAAAGACGCCGATCTTGTCGCCCGAGGTCACCTTGGCGATGGCGTCGCACATATGCAGCCCGATCCGCTCCTGGCGGACCATGATCGTGCGGATATCGGCCTCGGCCGCGGCCTCGATGATCGGGTTGACCGGATAGCCGATCAGGTACTCGATCCCTTCACGCTTCAGGATTTCGGCGACGGCATTAGCGACTTTCATCGGGATCCTCCTCGATCAACGGCAAGCATCGAGGCGATTGTGACACAACCGCCGCCCGGTGTGCGAACTCTGTC
>CAVTLC010000038.1:0-29566 GCA_963735445.1 uncultured Alphaproteobacteria bacterium | reverse complement strand
CGCTCTGGCCGCGCACCAGTGGCGGTGACTGGCGGGTCTCCTCGCCGCCCAATTTTTCGATCTTGATGACCTCGGCGCCGAGATCGGAAAGGATCATGCCGCCGCGCGGCCCCGCCTGGTACCGCGCCAGTTCCAGTACCCTGATGCCATCAAGAGCCCCGGCCATTCCCCTCTCCTTTGTATCCGTCCACCGCTGGGGTCGAGCTAACACCCGGTCTCAAGCCGTGTCAAACGACCTACCGCGCGGTCCGGCCGACCCCAAGCGATGTCGCCGATCAGGTTCCTCGCGCGGCTTTCACGTGCATCACGTTTCGGCAGTCTAGAGATGTGGAGAGATTGACTAAATCGTCCCGCCGCGGCGAGCCCAAAAGCGGAATTCCCGGTTGCCGTCTCCGCGAGGAGCGCCTATATCTCGGTTCTGGGGTAAAGCAGGCACCCCGTTAGACAATCTGTCCAAGCTCTGCACCTCTCGCTGTGCGAGGAGTGCCGCATGAACGGACAGTACCCCAACTCCAATCCCTTTAAAATCGCGATTGTGTGGCGCGGCGATCGCGAGGCACGACGAGCCGCAACCGCCGAAAACAACCGCTTTTATCGTGTCTTTGAAGAGCTGGCGGCACTTGGCATCCAGGCCGAGCCGGTGGTTTTTGACGAGAACTTTGTCGACGAGGTACGCGAGCAGCTTTTGGCGGTTGACGGAGTGCTCGTATGGGTCGATCCGCTGCATCAGGGAAAGACCCGAACTGTGTTAGACGCGTTGCTGCGTGATGTGGCGTTGCGGGGGCCGTGGGTTAGCGCGCATCCCGACGTGATCCTCAAAATGGGCGTTAAAGAAGTCCTGCACCGCACCAAACATCTTGGATGGGGCGCGGACACCCACCTCTACCGCACGGCGGCCGAATTCGCCGCCGCGTTCCCGCCACGACTGCAATCGGCCGGCCCACGTGTCCTCAAGCAGAACCGGGGCAATGGCGGCCAAGGGGTTTGGAAGATCGAACTGGTTTCCGAGCCAGCCGGCGAGGCGAGTATCGTGTGCGTCCTGCACGCGCTCCGCGGGAGTTTGCCCGAAGAACTGCCGCTGGTGGAGTTCATGGCACGCTGCGAGCCCTACTTCGCAGACGGCGGATGCATCGTCGATCAACCGTTTCAGCCGCGCCTGCCCGACGGCATGATCCGCTGCTATATGGGTGCCGAAAAGGTCGTTGGCTTCGGACACCAATACATCAAGGCGCTGATACCGCCGCCGCCCGAAGGTCTGGATTCCCCGGCCGCGCAACCCGGCCCGCGCATTATGCATGGCGCTGACGCGGAGCCGTTTCAGGCGCTCAGGGCGAAGATGGAAACCGAGTGGACGCCGCAAATGATGCAGGTCCTCGGCATCGACACCGTGTCGCTTCCGATCATCTGGGACGCCGACTTTCTCTACGGTCCACGCACCGCTTCGGGAGAAGACAGCTATGTTTTGTGCGAGATCAATGTCAGTTCGGTCTTCGCCATCCCGGACCAGGCGCCACCAGCTATCGCGCGCCTTGCATTGAGCAGGTTGCGGAGTGCCCGAGGAGATTGAGGACGATCAGTTTAATCCGCCTTGCCAGCCAGCATTGGGGGGAGAACAGCTGTTGAGTGCAAAAGTGCGCGGCTGCAAAGGTACGGGTTTGAACGAGGCAGCGGAGAAGCTCGATTGAAAGCGGCGGGCCGGCGGAGGGCGCCGCCAGTGCTGGCGCCGCTGGTGATCTGTGCCGGCAGGAATGAGACCTCTGGGCAGGGTCGGCTATGGCCGGTTTGCGGCATTACCCGTCGTAGCTGATGCCGAACAGAGCAGCACTCTCGGCTGAGCGGGAATGCCAACTGAAGCGGTGCCGCGCAGCGAAACTCGTTGCGGGGGGCGCGGTTTGGGATTAACCCGATTTGATTGAGGTGCGGGGGCGGCAAATCTCGGATGGCGGGTAGTCTGGTTCAGGGGGCGGTGTTTACCGTCATGGTGGTGCGCGCGGGAATGCTGCGCGACCCCGCCTTTGAGGCGGAATTGGCCGAGCAGATCCGCCGCAGCCCGCGCTTTTTTCTAAACGCGCCGGTCGTGCTCGACCTCAGGAACGAAGCCGAATTTGCAAATGCCGAGCACTTCGCCGCAGCCAAGAATACCTTGCGCCGTCATACCCTGACCCTGGTCGGGGTGCAGAATGCGCTTCCGGCGCAAGTCGAGGCTGCCGCGGCGGCCGGGCTCGCAAGCTTCGCCCCCAATTCGACCGGTCCGCGCCGGCCGCGCGCGTCCGAACAAGCCACAGCGCCAAGCCCGCCGCCCCAGAGCTCTCCCCAGCCCAGCATGCCACAACCCAGCATGCCACAACCCAGCATGCCACAACCCAGCGCGCCCCAACCCGGCCCGGCCCAACCGAGCCTGCCCTTATCCAACCCGCCGCCGACCCCCTCGCCCCAGATCGAGCGTGGGGCTGAACCAAGGACCCGGCTGATCAACCAGCCGGTGCGATCGGGAACGCAGATCTACGCCCGCGGCGCCGATCTGATCGTGACCGCGGCGGTCAGCCCCGGCGCCGAGATCATGGCCGACGGCAACATCCATGTGTACGGACCGTTGCGCGGCCGCGCCCTCGCCGGAGCCGCCGGGCGACGCCGAAGCGCGAATCTTTTGCAGCCGCTTCGAGGCCGAACTCGTCAGCATCGCCGGCCACTACCTCGTCAGCGAGCAAATGCCCGCGGAAGAGCGCGGATTACCGGTGCAGATAGCGCTCGTCGATGACCGGTTGACCATTACCCGTAATTGACGATCATCCTGAGGCGCGCGGCACATGCCGAGTGCTGCTCGCCGCGTGGCCGGCATCGCATTTGACGCCGGCCGGGGGAAGGGGGAGGTCTTTTGCCAGCAAAAGTTATCGTGCTCACTTCGGGCAAGGGCGGCGTCGGCAAGACGACCAGCGCCGCCGCGGTCGCCTCGGGGTTGGCGTTGCGCGGCCACCGCACCGTCGTCATCGATTTCGATGTCGGGCTGCGCAATCTCGATCTCGTCATGGGCTGCGAGCGCCGCGTCGTGTTTGACTTTATCAATGTCATCAACGGCGACGCCAAGCTCAATCAGGCGCTGATCAAAGACAAGCGCAACGACAACCTCTATGTTTTTCCGACCTCGCAAACCCGCGACAAGGAAGCGCTGAAGCGCGAAGGGGTCGAGCGCGTGCTCGACGAGCTGAAAGAAAGCTTCGACTACATCATCTGCGACAGCCCGGCCGGGATCGAGCATGGCGCGATCACCGCGCTGTACTTTGCCGACACCGCGATCATCGTGACCAACCCCGAGGTCTCCTCGGTGCGCGACAGCGACCGGATCATCGGCATCCTCTCTTCGAAATCGCGGCGCGCCGAAAAAAACATGGAGCCGGTCGAGGTCCATTTGTTGCTGACCCGCTATTCGCCCGAGCGGGTCGAAAAAGGCGAGATGCTGGCGATCGAGGATGTCAAAGAGATCCTGTCGATCCCGCTGCTCGGCGTCGTCCCCGAATCGGAATCGGTGTTGAAAGCCTCGAATACCGGAACCCCGGTCGTGTTCGACGAGGGCAGCCCGGCGGGTCAGGCCTATCTCGACGCTGTCGCCCGCCTGCTCGGCGAAGACCGTGAATTGCGCTTTTTACGACCCGAGCGGCGCAACTTTTTCCGCAGCCTGTTCGGACGCGCATGATGCGGCTCCTCGATTTACTGTTTCCGGAGCGCCGGAACACCGCCGCGATCGCCCGCGACCGCTTGAAGATTGTGCTCGCCCATGAGCGCGCGAGCAGCAAGGCGCCCGATTTCCTGCCGGATTTGCAAAAAGAGCTGCTCGACGTCGTCGGCCGTTACATCGACATTCGCGACGACATGCTGCGGGTCAATGTCGCCCGGTCGGGCGAAACCTCGCTGTTGGAGATCAATGTCGAGCTCGACGGCGCCACGATCAAACCGGTCAAAAACGGCGCCGCCAAGCCGAAATCGGCGCCCGCCCCGATCGTCGTGTCAAAGCCCGACCCCGGCTCGCACCCGCCCTGGGTCAAGCCGGACTGAGCCTGGCGGATCGTCACTCCGCTCTCGGCGAGAGCTGAGCGCCGGGTTCCGCCGACATAATCGGAATAGGAGAAAGAGATGGCGACATACGTGATGATCCACGGCGCCTATCAGGGCGGCTGGATCTGGAAGCCGACGGCAACGCGCCTGCGCGAAGAGGGACACCTCGTTTATGCGCCATCGCTCGATGGCTGCGGCGACCGGCGGCATTCGCTGCGCCCCGGGATTTCGGTCGAGACCCATGCGGCGGAGATCGCCGATTTGCTGTTTTACGAGGATTTGAACGATGTCGTGCTGACCGGCACCAGCTCCGGCGGGATGGTGCTGTGCCGGGCTGCCGAACTGGCGCGCGACCGCATCGGGCGGCTGGTGTTTGTCGACGCGCTGGCGTTGATGGATGGCGAACGGGTCGCCCAGATCGTCAACCGGCCGACGCCGCGGGTCACGAGCGAATTGACGGTTGGGCCGTCGCGCGAAGACGCCGAGAACCGCAGCTTCGCGGGCTTGGCGCCGGCGGTGCGGGCCTTTGCGTTGGCGCGCTACACGCCGCACCCGATCGCGGCGATGGAAGAACCGGTCTCGTTGAAGAGCTTTTGGTCGCGGCCGTGGAAAGCGACCGTGATCCGCTGCCGTCAAGCCCCCAACCCGGGCGAGGCGCATCAACGCCGCACCGCCGAAAAGCTCGGCGGCAAATACCTCGAAATCGACACCGGCCATTACCCGATGCTGTCCGACCCCGATGTGCTGACCCCGCTCTTAATCGCGGGCTAGCTGCGGGAGAGAGTCGACGACGGCTTTGGACCCGCCCGCCGCGTGTTGCAACACAAGCCGTCGCGTGGTGACGTATCTTGTCGGTTGGCACCGGTTCAATGATAACCACGATCGGGCAACGTGCGGCGAGGAGAGCAGAAGATGGGCCATGAGTTCATACTGACCGAGCGTCACGACGACATCGCGGTGATCACCCTGAACCGGCCCGAAAAGCTCAATGCACTGAGTTTTGGGCTGGTTCGTGAACTCGACGAGGCGCTGACCGAATACGAGTCCGATGATGCGGTCAAAGCGGTGATCCTGACCGGCGCCGGGGAGCGCGCCTTTTCGGCCGGCGCCGATATCCATGAAATGGCCGGGTTGTCGGGCGAGGAATTGGCGCAGCGCCAGACCTTCCGCGGCGAGGCGACCTGGCATATCGCGAGCTTTGCCAAGCCGCTGATCGGTGCGATCAACGGGCTGGCTTATGGCGGCGCCGCCTTGCTGTCCTCCACGCTCGATCTGCGCATCGGCTGCGAGCGCACCCAATTCCGTTTTCTTGCCGCGAGCTATGGCCGGGTCAATTCGACCTGGTCATTGCCGTTGCTGGTCGGGCTGCCAAAGGCCAAGGAATTGCTCTACACCGGCCGGGTGGTCGGCCACGAGGAGGCCGAGCGCATCGGTTTACTGAACCAGGTGGTTCCGGCGGGGCGGCTGATCGAGACCGCGGTCGAAATCGCTCATATGATTGCTAAAAATGACTCGCGCATGGTGCAGGGCATCAAGCGCCTGCTGCACGACGAAATCGGCATGGGTTGGCGCGACCGCTATGCGACCGAAGAGGATGCTCGCGGCTCTTGGCTTGCTGCGGATCACCCGCGCGAAGGTTTCCGGGAGTTTCTCAGCCGCAAACCCGGCTGACGACGGAGAAGCCGCGCAGCGTTTTCCGAAGCCCGACCTTTCGGCTCGCATTCACTCTTAGTCAGAAATTAATCACCATCTATAATCCTGGTTCCGCATGATTCACCACTTCACGATATTGCGTAAAGTCTGAAAAATTATCGGTTAGTAATCATTCTGATCTGCGCAGCCGTTGCATCGGATATTTTGTTGAGGCACAGTTGATCGGAGATCACCGGCCAATTCTCACGGGATCATCTTAACAGGGCCGATGCAGTCGCAATCTCTATTTGACGATGAGGCCGCGGCGCTGGCCGGGGCCGTCGACTCCCGGGCCGGCGCTGTCGCGACGGGGAGCCGAACTCACCGTCGTGGTGCCGACCTTTAACGAGCGCGACAACATCGAGCCGCTGCTTGCACGCCTCGACGCGGCTTTGTGCGGGATCGATTGGGAGGTTGTCTTTGTCGACGATGATTCGCCCGACGGCACCGCCGAGATCGTGCGCGCCCTCGCCGCGGAGAATGCGCGAATCCGCTGTTTACAGCGGATTGGCCGCCGCGGCCTGTCGACCGCGGTCATTGAGGGAATGCTTGCGAGTAGCGCCCCTTATCTCGCGGTGATCGACGCCGATCTGCAGCACGACGAGACCCTGCTGCCGCAGATGCTCGCGGCGCTCAAGGCAGAGAACCTCGATGTGGTGATCGGCAGCCGAAATACCCTCGGTGGGGGGATCGCCGAGTGGGATCGCCGCCGAGCGACGATTAGCGATGTCGCGACGCGCCTCGCGCGGATGGTTGTCGCCGCCCATCTGACCGATCCGATGAGCGGGTTCTTTATGCTGACCCGGCCGGCTTTCGAGCAGGCGGTCAGACGTCTTTCGGGACAGGGCTTCAAGATATTGCTCGATCTGTTTGCCTCGACCCCGACCGCCTATCGCTTCAAGGAGATCCCCTACGTGTTTGGCCAGCGCCAGCATGGCGAGAGCAAGCTCGACAGCCTTGTCGTCTGGGAATACTTGATGCTGCTGACCGACAAGCTGGTCGGTCGCTATGTCCCAGCCCGCTTTGTTTCGTTTGCCGCGATCGGCGGTTCGGGCGTCGTCGTCCACTTTACGACGCTCTATCTCGGCTTAAAGCTCGTCTCGTTCCCGGCGGCGCAAGCGCTCGCAACCTTTGTTGCGATGACGAGCAACTTTGTCCTGAACAACACGCTGACCTATCGCGACCGGCGTCTTACCGGCCGGCGCTTTATCACCGGGCTGCTGTCATTTTATGCCGTATGCAGCCTCGGCGCGGTCGCCAATGTCGGCATCGCCTCGGCGGCTTTTGCACAGCACTACACCTGGTGGGCGTCGGGCCTCGCGGGTGCTGCGGTCGGCGTCGTGTGGAACTACGCGGTTTCTTCCGTCTTTACCTGGCAGCGCCGGTAAGCCCAACCGAGCAGCCACTGTGGTCCCGCCAGTAGCTATTGGCGTCACAAGCGGCGAAGTCAGCGGCTGCTGTCCGGGTAATCGGTGACCACAACTTCATCGCTCGCGGTGTCGAGGACCGCGCAGCTCAATTGCCGGCCATTGGCGTTGTCGCGCGCGTCACCCGCCGAGCCCGGGTTGATCACCAGCACGGGGCCGACCCGGCGCACCAGTTGATGATGCGTGTGGCCGTAGAACACATAATCGGCATCGGCCTCGGCGAAACGCTCCAATTCTGAGCTGTGCGGAAAGATGTAGGCGCCGCGCGGCTCCCACGGCGTCGAGTGCACAAGCAATAGTTTTTTGCCACCGGCCTCAAGCTCTAGCCGATGCGGGCGCTCGGCAAGCCACCCGAGCAGAGAGCGGTCGATCCACCCCGCCATACGGGCGCGGCCGCCGTGCGGCCCGAGAAAGCATTCTTCGTGATTGCCGAGAATTACATGCGCGCCACGATCGCGGAGTATTTGAACGACTTCGTTCGAGAAACGGTACTCGTAGATGCTGTCGCCGAGGCAGATCAGTTCGTCGCAATCCGCCATGATGTCGAGCGCGCGCAGCAGCCCATGCTGGTTGCAGTGCACATCGGAAACGATGCCGATCTTCACAGGGCCGATCCCGCCTTATTCTGGCCGGCGAGCGCGCAGGCGATCGTCCCCACCCTAACTCTCCCCTGTGTGCGGGGGAGGAGAGGGGAGCGGGCTTCGGCAACGCAGCAGGTTCATCGGTTTTAGGGTCATCACCACGTCGCCATTTTGGTTCAGCACCTCGATAAAGGTGCGCAGCATGCCGCGATCGGGCTTGCTGCGCGAGCGTGTCGCCTCGAGCACCGTCACCCGCAGATGCAGCACATCGCCGGGCCGCACCGGGCGGGTCCAGCGCAACTCGTCGATGCCGGGCGAGGCGAGGCTTGCATGCCCCGGCAGGAAATGCTCGACAAACATCCGCATCATCAGCGCGGCGGTATGCCAGCCGCTGGCGATCAGCCCCTCAAACGGGCCGAGCTCTGCCGCTTGCGCATCGACATGCATCGGCTGCGGATCGAACCGGCGGGCAAAATCGATAATCTCCGCCTCATTGACTTCCATATGACCGAATTCATAAACCGTGCCGGGGACGAAGTCCTCGAACCAGCGCTCCTCGATCGGCACGGCAAACTCGGATCGGGTCAAAGACGGCTCCATGGTTCACGCCCCCGGACTGTCTCCGGGGTTGACCCGGGCATCCGCGTTTGAATTACATCAACTTCGTGACGCTTGGTACGCGAGTGGGGCAGGGTTGGTAAAGATCGCCGCCAAGTTTTTAGTCGCGGTAGTGTCGCAGCCACGCGTCAAACGGCTGCTGTCGAGCGAGCATTTTCTCGGTCAAGCCCGCCCCGGCGCAGGTGTTTTGTCTCGGAAGATTGGCGCGATAGCGCGCCGCTGTGGCATGCTATCGAATGGTTGAAGCAGCCGCGGCGAGAGGAAGTGCAGCTCGTCCCGGTAATCCCTGCCCCTTTGACGATGGCGATCAGCGTCAGCGATCCCAGCGGAGATCGGTGGCGCTCTCGTATTCAGACGTCCTTCTTCAGGTCGACGGGCCGTCGGAAGCCCCGAGGCGAGCAATAAATACGTTGCCGCGGCTATACCGGTCGATGCTCCTTCCCATTTCTTCAGACCTTTAGCAGCTGCGGGTCGACCGGCAAGGCCCGGATCCGTTTGCCGGTGGCTGCATAGATCGCATTGCAAATCGCAGGCCCGGTCGGTGGCACGCCCGGCTCGCCGACGCCACCTGGCAAATGGTCGTTCTCGACAAAATAGACGTGGGTCTGCGGGGTGATGTCGGTGCGCGCCACCAGGTAATCGGTGTAGTTGCTCTGCTGGGTTCGTCCTTGTTTGAATGTGACGTTGCTGTAGAGCGTATTGCCGATGGCCATGATTGCGGCCCCTTCAAGTTGGGCGCGCACTCGATCCGGGTTAACGACGAGCCCGCAATCAATCGCCATGTCGAGCCGCGGTATCGTGACTTGGCCGTCGTTGCCGACCGCGACATGTGCCACGACCGCCACATAGCTAAGGAAACTGCGATGGACTGCAATGCCGCGGCCTTGCCTTGGCGGCAGCTGCTGACCCCAGTTGCTGTTGGCGGCGACGAGATCGACGACGCCGCGTAACCGCGCGGTATCGATCGGATACTGATCGGCGATTCCGGGGGCGAGCTGATCGACTCCGTAGTTCGGATAGTCGACGCGCAGTCCGAGCGCCTTCAAATCAAGGATGCGCGGCGGCCCCAGCAATTCTCGCAGATATTCAACCGGGTCCTTGCCGGCGGCAACGGCGAGTTCGTCGGCAAACGAACAGACAGCGAAAGCATGCGGAATGTTGTAGACCGAGCGGTACCACCCGATCCGCACATGGTTTGCCGCTGCCCCATTCTCGCAGCGCACGTTGGGGATGTCGTAGGGCATGTCGACGACTCCTTGCCCCAGCTCGCCGCCGCTGCCGTAAACGACATCCGGCTGGAAGGTCGCTTCGATCGGCGGAAACACCGTGCGGTGCAGCCAAGCGGTGGCACGGCCGTCTTGGTCGAGCCCGGCTTCGAGGTGCTGGGCGCAGACCGCGTGGTAATAATCGTGCTGAATATCGTCTTCGCGCGTCCACGTCACCTTGATCGGAGTGCCGGCCATGCGCGACAGCAATGCTGCTTCGGCAACATAGTCGGGCTTGGATTTGCGACCAAAGCCGCCGCCGAGCAGGGTTACATTGATGGTGATATCGGCCTCATTCAGACCGAGCACCTGAGCGACGGTCTGGCGCACTTGCGCCGGATGTTGCGTCGGCGCCCAGATCTCGCAGCTGTTGGCAACCCAGTGCGCGACCGCATTGGGTACTTCCATCTGCGCGTGCGCCAGATGCGGCACGAAATAATCCGCCGAGACGTGCTTTATTGCAGCCGAAAGTGCGCCATCGACATTGCCGTCATTGCGCACGACTTTGCCGGGCTGGCGGGCAGTCGCCTCGAGTTCGGCGCGATAAGTCTCGGTGTCGTAGCCGGCATTGGGGCCGTAATCCCAGTTGATTTTGAGACGCTGGCGGCCCTGTTGCGCCGACCAAGTGTCATTGGCAATTACCGCGACGCCGCCCAATGGCTTAAAGCCCGAGGGCATCGGAGTCGCCGGTATTTCGACGACGCGTTCGACACCGACGACCGAGAGCGCGGCCTTGGCGTCAAATGATTTGACCTTGCCGCCATAGACCGGGCAGCGCTCGATCGAGGCATATTTCATTCCCGGAATGACGACGTCGATGCCGTAGATCGCGCGGCCGCGGACGATGTCCTCGAGATCGACGATCGGGTGCGGCTTGCCGATGTAGCGCCAGTCCTTGCGGTCTTTCAGCCGCACCTGGTTTGACGGCGGCACCGGCATCGTCGCCGCGAGTTTGGCGAGATTGCCAAAGGCAAGCTTGCGACCGCTCGCTGAATGCACGACAAAGCCGTTTTGCGCCCGGCATTCGCCGGCTGGAACCTGCCATACCCCGGCCGCCGCCGCTTCGAGCATGTGCCGTGCGGTGGCGCCGGCTGTCCGCATCGGTCCGAAAAATTGCCACGTGCTACGCGACCCGTCGGTGTTCTGGTCGCCGTATTTGGGGTCGCCTTGCGCCTGGACGATTTTTACTCGGCTCCAGTCGGCTTCGAGTTCGTCAGCCAGCACCAATGGCAGATCGGTTTTGATCCCGGTGCCCATCTCGGCGCGGCTCGCGACAATCGTCACGAGACCGGTGTCGTCAATCGACAAAAAGACGTTTGGTTCAAACAAGCTGCTGCTTGCATCGGCCGCCTCTGCTACCCCGCCAAACGGAAATTTACGAGATCCGACATGGAGGCCGAGCACTAAGCCGGAGCCGAGCGCAACACCTTTCAATACTTCGCGCCGGCTCAGATTGGTAATGCCAGTCATCACACCCCCTCCGCGGCCGATTTGATCGCTTGGCGAATGCGCTGATAGGTGCCGCAACGACAGATGTTTCCTGACATTGCATCGATGATCTGCTGTTCGGTGGGCCGCGGCGTTTCTTTGAGCAAGGCCGCGGCCTGCATGATCTGGCCCGGCTGGCAATATCCGCATTGCGGGACGTTGTGCGCTTGCCAGGCGCGCTGGATCGGATGAGTGCCGTCGGCGCTGAGGCCCTCGATCGTTACGATCTGGTGTCCTTGCGCGTCGGCGAGCATTGTTAGGCAGGAACGGACCGCTTGACCGTCCATATGGACCGTGCAAGCACCGCACGCTCCGACGCCGCAGCCGAATTTCGTGCCGGTTAGGCCGATAATGTCGCGAATAGCCCAAAGCAACGGCATTTGCGGATCGGCGTCGATATTGCGCTGGACGCCATTGATATTGATCTGTGCCATCGAACTTTCTCCGAGAGATCAGCAGGGTCGCCGGGCCGACTGCATTATTTCTTCAGCGTATTCAGGTAGGCGATGACGTTCTCGCGATCGCTGTTGTTTGGTAGACCGACGAACATCATGGTGCCGTGGATGAACCCGGTCGGGTTGGCGAGAAACTTGTCGAGGCTGGCGTCGTCCCATGTAATGTTGACGTTTTTCATTGCCGCAGAGAAATTGAACCCGGGCACCGTGCCGCTTTTGCTGCCGACAACGCCGGCAAGCGACGGCCCGGTCTTATTGTCGCCGGGCTTTATCGAGTGGCACACGGCGCAATGGCTTGCGAAGACGGCCTGGCCGGCGCTCGGATCGCCAGCCGCCCACCCGGCCGAGGAGCCGAGAAGGACGACCAGCAACCCGGCCGTGGCGATTTTTAATCGCAACCGAGACAGCACTAACGCGGCCCCATATAGCCGTTGAGCTGACTGCCGATCGAAAGTTCGCTACGGCTGCTACCCGATGGATTTTCCTGCAATAGCTGGCGCTGCGCGCCCATCAGGCTGGTGGCGTAGTCGTCCTGCATCTGCTCTTGGAGCGGGCTGGTCGCCGATGTGCTGAGCGACAGGCTGGGATTGACCGCGTGCAGCCGCATCCCGGGTGCGAGCATCGAAGTCGAGGCGCTGCCCTCACCAAACAGCCCTCCCGCTCGCTGAGCCGCCGCAGGTTGCACCGCCGCCAGAGTGGCCGCGATCGCCGCGGCGGCAATGAACAGCGAGAATGATTTTGCGGCTGGCTGAGCCGCTGTTGTCCTTGTCATGGATGATGTCTCCATATTCAATCGAGCGCGCTCCCTTCGGATTCCCACCGAGCGGCGGCCCGTATCGATGACCGTCATCGGGCGGTTGAGCGGCATCTCGCAGTCTCGAATACACCCCGAAGCGGCGGCGAGACGTTGCCTCGCGGCCGCGTTTTCCCGCTATTCCGTCAATACGCGATTGTGTTCCGCGGTGCGCAGTGGGCGGGGCGCCATTTGCCGCTCGAAAGATATCCTGACGGCTCCCAAACCCAGCCGGCAGGACACGCTTCGGCCGACTGAGCATATACCTCAGCATTGGGCACAGGCTGGTTGTACATCGGCAATGACTGCGCTCCCGCCGCAAACGGGAGCGCTGAAACCGCGAGCGCTCCGGTGAAATAAAGAGTCCTCATCGTCATACCCAACTCCTGTTTGGCTCGTGCGAACCGAGTTACCAATTCTGGTGATTCGCATTTTAAATAGTTGGGTGATGCAGTCACAGAGCCCAGTAAATTGGCGTTAACTTAGGTAAAAGCTGTATGCGATTCCCGCAGTGAACCTGTACTTGCAGAGGCGGACAAAGCTGCCGGCCAATGCCAAACCCAGTTAGGAGGTTAGTCTCCAACTACTGCCGCACGAGGAATATCATTCCGGTTACGTTGGAACAGGTGGCCGAGGCGGTCCATATAGATGTAGACGACCGGCGTGGTGAACAGTGTCAGCAGTTGCGACACAAGGAGGCCACCGACGATCGCGTAGCCGAGCGGCTGGCGGATTTCCGAGCCAATGCCGGTGCCGAGCATCAACGGCACCCCGCCGAGCAGCGCGCACATCGTCGTCATCAGGATCGGGCGAAAGCGCAGAAGGCACGCCTCGTGGATCGCCTCCTCGGTGCCGAGCCCGCGCTCACGCTGCCCGACCAATGCAAAATCGACCAGCATTATGCCGTTCTTTTTGACGATGCCGATCAGCAGGATGATCCCGATGATGCCGATCACATCGAGCGGCATGCCGAACAGCATCAAGGTCAATAATGCCCCGAGCCCGGCCGAGGGCAGGGTCGAGATGATTGTGATCGGGTGGATCGTGCTCTCGTACAGCATGCCGAGGATGATGTAGACCGCGATCAGCGCGGCAAGGATCAGGATCGGCGTGCTGCTCAGCGAATTCTGAAACGCCTGCGCGCTGCCTTGGAAGCTCGTAGCGATCGAACGCGGCAGATGGAGATCTGCGGTGGCTTTTTGGATCGCGGTCACGGCGTCGCCAATCGAGACGTTCGGGGGCAGATTAAAGCTCAACGTCACCGACGGGAACTGGCCCTGATGGTTGACCGCGATCGGCGCGACGGTCGAGGTGATCGCGGCGAATTCGCTGAGCGGCACCTCAGTGCCGCTCGACGAGGTCGCGTAGATGCGGCTCAGCGCATTGGGTCCGAGCTGGAAGCCGGGCTCGACTTCCAAGATTACAAAATACTGGTTGAGCCTGGTATAGATGCGTGCCGCGACCCGCTGGCCAAACGCATCATAAAGGATCGAATCGACAACCGACGGGCTGATGCCAAGCTGCGCGGCAAGCTGGCGGTTGATCGCGATTTTCATGACCCGGCCGGTGCTCTGCTGGTCGCTAGCGACATCGGTCAGCTGGGGCAATGCCTGCATTTTTTTTAACAGGATCGGGGCCCAGTGATCGAGCTCGTCGCTGTCGACATCGACCAGCGTGTATTGGTATTGGGTCTTGGACAGCCGCGCACCGATCGTGATGTCTTGTGCGGCCTGCATGTACAAGGTGATGCCCCAGACCGGCTGCAATGCCTTGTTCAGGCGTGCAATAACCTGATCGGCGCTGGCCGTCCGCTGGCCGAGGGGCTTCAACGTGATGAACATGCGGCCGTCATTCTCGGTTACGGTCGGCCCGCCGGGTCCGATGTAGGCGTTGGCCGCGGCGATCGCCGGGTCCTTGGTCACGACCGCCAGCACCGCCCGCATGCGGTCCTTCATTGCGTCAGGCGAAATGTTTTGCGCGCCCTCGGCTATGCCGACGATGAGACCCGTGTCCTGCTGCGGAAAGAAGCCTTTCGGGATCTCGACAAACAGCACGCCGGTCAAGACGACGGTCGAGATCATTACCATCAAGGTGACAAAGCGGTAGCGCAGCGCGACAACAAGCGCCCGATCGTAAGCCGCGGTCAGCCCGTCGAAGAACCCCTCGAGCGCGCGCGAGATCGGGCCCGAATGCGTCTTGCTCATCCGCCGTCAGGAGACGGGCGCACATCATCGGCGTCAGGGTCAGCGAGACGATCACCGAGACAACGATCGCCACCGCGACCGTGACGGCGAACTCGCGGAACAGCAGACCGACGATGCCGCTCATCAGAAACAGCGGGATGAACACCGCGATCAGCGAGATCGAGATCGACATGATCGTAAAACCGATCTCGCCAGCCCCTTGCAGGGCGGCCTCCATCGGGGTCTTTCCCTCCTCGATGTGCCGCACGATGTTCTCGATCATGACGATCGCATCGTCGACGACAAACCCGACCGCGATGGTCAACGCCATCAGCGACAAATTATCGAGGCTGTAGCCGAGCATATAGATGACCGCAAATGTGCCGATCAGCGACATCGGCACCGATATCGCCGGGATCACCGTCGCCCATAGTTTGCGGAGAAACAGAAAGATGACGCCGACCACCAGCGCGATTGTCAACAGCAGCGTGTGCTGAACATCGGCGACGCTGGCGCGGATGGTCTGGGTGCGGTCCGACAGAATATGGATTTTGATCGACGGCGGCAGCGAGGCTTCGAGCTGCGGCAGCGCTCTTTTGATCTGGTCGACTGTCGCGATGACGTTGGCGCCCGATTGGCGCTGCACCGCGATGATGATGGCTGGTTCGGTATTCATCCAGCCCGCTAAATTCACATCTTGCGGAGCGACGATGGCCCGGCCGACATTGCGAACGCGTATCGGCCCGCTCGTGCCGTAAGCTCCGGTTCGGTTGGCGAGGATGTAGTCGTTGAACCCTTGCGCCGTCAGCAGCTGATCGTTGGTCTGCAGCGCAAACGCCTGATTGGCGCCGTACAAGGTGCCCTTGGGCTGGTCAACCGTGGCCGTCGCCAGTGCGGTTCGCACCGCCTCCAGGTCGAGGCCTTCCGCCGCCAACTGCGCCGGGTTGACTTGGACTCTGATCGCCGGGCTCTGCTGGCCGCCAATTCCGACAAGACCGACCCCCGGCATTTGTGAAATCTTCTGCGCCAGGATGCTGTTGGCGTAATCGCTGACCGTGGTGAGTGGCAGCGTTTGCGAGGTCAAGGCCAGCATCAGCACCGGCGTGTCGGCCGGGTTGGTTTTCCGGTAGATCGGCGGATTTGGCATTGTCGGCGGCAACTGACCCGCCGTCGCATTGATTGCCGCTTGCACATCCTGGGCCGCCGAATCGACCGTGCGGCTGCGATCGAATTGTAATGTGATCTCGGCATATTCGGTGGCGCTGCTCGAGGTCATTTGCGTCAGCCCGGGGATCTGGCCAAACTGCCGTTCGAGCGGCGTTGTGACGGTGCCGGCGACAGTCTGCGCGTCCGCGCCCGGCAATTGCGCGGTGACCTGGATCGTCGGCGAGTCGATGTTCGGCAATGCCGCCACCGGCAACAACTCGTAGCCGATCAGCCCGAGCAGCAGGATCGCCGCCATCAGCATCGCGGTGGCGATCGGCTTGCGGATAAATGTCGCCGAGATATTCATATACGGCTCCGCGCTTGCCCCCTCCCTGCCCCTCCCCCGCATCCGGGGGAGGGAAAGGTGGGGGTCATGGCAACAGTCCCGCGCTCGCCGGGGTCGGGTTAGGCACCCCCGCCGGATCGTTCGGATTGGCGAGCGACACCACGGTGCCGGGTGTGAGCCGATACTGACCGCGCACGACGACGGTCTCTCCGGCGCGCAGACCGTTGTCGATCAATGCCTCGCCGTTCAGCGTCTCGCGGACCGAGACCGGTTGCATCGAAACCTTGTGATCCGGGCCAACGACAAAAACAAACTGGCCTTGCGGGCCCTGCTGGATCGCGTCGAGCGGCACCGTCAGGCCGTTATCCTGCACCGCAGTGACGACGCGGACAGTAACAAACATGCCCGGCCACAACTGGCGACGCGGATTGGGGAAGATTGCCTTTAGATTTATCGTCCCAGAGGTGGTATTGGCCTGGTTGTCGATTGCGGCAAGGGTGCCGGTGTCGAGCTCGGTCTTGCCGTCCTGGTTCAGGGCGATGACCTTCACCTGGCCCGCTGCGAGCGCGTCCTGGATCTGCGGAATGTCGGTTGCAGCCAATGTAAATATCACACTGATCGGTTGCACCTGGGTGACCACGACGACGCCGGTCGTATAAGAGGCGGCCCCATTCGTGGGTTGGATGATGTTGCCGACATCCAGTAGACGAATTCCAGTGACGCCATCGAACGGAGCGACCAGGTTGGTATAGCTCAATTCGGCCTTGGCATATTCGATCGCCGCCTGATCGGCTTTGACCGTCGCCTGTTCCTGGGCGATCATCGCCTGCTGGGTAGAGACCTGCTGTTGCGGCGCAAATCCTCGCTTTTGCAGTGGAATATAGCGGCTGAGGTCGATTTGTCCGTTTTCGAGATGGGCTTGGTCGCGGGCGAGATTGGCTTCGGCCTGGTCGAGCTGCGCCTGATAGGTGCGGGGATCGATCTGGGCCAAGAGCTCGCCCTTCTTGACGAATTGTCCCTCCTTGAAAGGCTCATTGACGATCATCCCTGTGACCTGGCTGCGGACCGTCGCCGTATTGAGCGCGGTCACATTGCCGATCCCGGTCAGTACGATCGGAAAATTGCTTTGCTGCACGGTTGCCGCGATGACCGGAACGGGCGGCGGGGGCGCGGGCGGCAGGCGCGGGCTGTGAGTGAATTGCTGCCAGCCGAAATAACCGGCAGCGACAACCGCGATCATCACCAGCCCGACGAGGAGGGGCGGTCGCCGCGTGTGTTTAGCGGCGAGTTTGTCGGAACCTGCGGACGAAGCGGCCGTCCGTACAACATCAGGTTGCGAGGTTGTGTTGCTCATCGCCGGCGATCCGATAGCGCGATGCAGAAGAGCAAAAGCAGGGCGAGGCCAATCAACAACATGCTCAACGCGAACGGGACGGCCGGAACAACGATCTCGCTAATGATGTGAGCGCCGGGCGGAGGGGTCATCGGTCATCTCCGGAGTGCCGCGGAGTTTTGTGACGCTAACGGGCGAGTGCAGGCGCAAGCGCAAAAACACGACTGCCGCAGTCGGACCTTGCCTTGGATTGTGATATCACTGTCGCGCGGTGGAAAGTTAAAGATCGTAAAGCTCCGTCAATTTTGAATAACGCGTGGTTGGTTAGTGTTCGGACACAAAAACGCAAAGTTCACTCTTTGGTTATAGCAGCAGGGCTGATCTATAAGGTGCCGAGATTTCCGCGCTCCCGCGATTATCGCTCGGAACGTCGCAAGGCGCCGAGCCCCGGCCAATGCAAAGATGGATTGCGTCCAACAAATCCTGATTGCGAACAGGTTTGGTCAGGAACTCCACCGCGCCGCCCTTCATCGCCCGTACCGACATCGGGACATCGGCGCAACCACTGATAAAGATAATCGGCAGGTGTAGATTTGCCTTCCTCAGCTCCTCTTGAAAATCGAGCCCGCTGCGCCCGGGCAGTCCCACGTCGAGAACCAGGCACGCCGGTAGGTCCCTATGTGGACTGTCGAGGAATTCTTGAACGGAGGCGAACGCAGCGACACCGAGACCTTCAGATCGCAACAGGCCTCGAAGCGCATCGCGGATATCTGGATCGTCATCGATTACCACGATGGTGGGCTGGGGCTCGTGAGTGGAAGCGAGCGCCGGACCGAGTCGCGACGAGGCCGGCTTACTTTGGAGTGAGACGAAGGCGTCCTTTTCGACCGATGTCTTCGTAACCTCGCCAGTAAACACATAGCCGCGCCCATGGATTGTTTTGATCAGGTCGCGATCCTCGTTCAAAACCTTCCGCAGTGCCGACATCTGCACCTTCAGATTGTCGTCGGACACCACCGTGTCAGGCCATACGCGGCTGACGATCTCGTTTTTTGTGATAATGGCGCCAGCCGCCTCGATCAACACCATCAGAAGATCGAAGGCGCGGCTGCCGAGTTCGATGGGCTGCCCATCGACGAGCACGCGGCGGGCGCGCGACAGCACAGAAAATCGTCCAAAGCGAATGACCGCGTTGCCCGTCGCCCTCACCTCCTGCTTTCTGGCGCTCGGCCGATCCCAGCCGAGTAGCGGTTCGTGCGCAAACTGCTGCGAGATCCAGGGTTGCTGCATGACGCTTTCTCCTTTCGCTTGGTCCTGGGCGGCTGGGCCTCTGCGGATCTGTCGCTCCACCGCCCTGGCCGTTGACTAGGGGTGCTCGTTATTATCGTGCCGGTCACGAAGTGCCGCAGTGATACAGGCCAACAGCTCCTGGGTATCGAAGGGCTTCTCAAGAAAGCCGACCGCCCCGGCGCTCAGTGCCTGCTGACGAACCCGGTTATTGGGATAGGCCGTAATCACAATGATCGGAATGCGGTAACCCAATGCGGCCAGTCGCCCTTGCAGTTCAACCCCGGACATTCCAGGCAGGTGTAGGTCCGTGATCACGCACGACACCTCAGCCAACCTCGGAGATTGCAGAAACTCTTCAGCGGACGAAAATGCCTCGGGGGAGAAACCCAACGCCCTTAAAAGCCCACGCAATGCGTCGCGCGCCCAAAAATCGTCGTCAACACATGCAATGAGGGGCGTTCTTGGCACAGCCATATCCTTTCGCAGCGAAAGGTGGCGCCGGTGAAGCAATCAAGCAATTGGACGAGCGTCGCACGCAGTCCGCACAAAGACCAAAGCTTATTACACTTTAGTCGTAGAGGGTGACGGCCTTTTCTAAGAAAGAGCGAGCTTATCGGTCATCCTGACCAGCTCGGCCACCGACTGGGCGCGCATCTTTTGCATCACATGGCCGCGGTGGACTTTGACCGTCGCCTCGCTCAGTACCAACTCTGCGGCGATCTGTTTGTTGAGGCGGCCGGCTACCACCAATGTCATGACGGCACGTTCACGCGGCGTCAGCGTATCGAAATCAGCGCGTAGCTGCGCAACCATTCTCTGCTCGTCCCGGCGGACGCGGTCCTTCGCAATTGCCAGCTGGATCGCGTCTAGCAGATCCTGGTCGCGGACAGGTTTGGTCAGGAACTCGATGGCGCCGGCCTTCATCGCCCGCACCGACATCGGCACATCGGCATGGCCGCTAATAAAGATAACGGGCTGGCGCATATCCGCTTGGGCCAGCTGCTCCTGAAAATCGAGCCCGCTGCGCCCCGGGAGTCTGACATCGAGAACCAGGCAACCGGGGAGATCCGGCCTGGTGGCATCAAGAAATTCCTGAACCGAGGCAAACAGCTCGGCACGCAGGCCTACCGATCGCAGCAGCCCGCCAAGCGCTTGGCGGATATCCGGATCGTCGTCGATGACGGCGACCGTCGCCTCCGCCTCGCTATCCGGAAGTTTCATTCAGCGCCTCACCAGTCGCCGTCGGCACCGTGAACTGGAAGATTGAGCCTCGAGGCGAATTTGGCGATGCCCACAGCCGGCCGCCATGCGCTTCGATAATCGAGCGGCAGATCGACAGCCCCAGCCCCATCCCGTCTGGTTTGGTCGTAAAGAAGGCATCGAAAATGCCGTCGCCCGTCGCCGGATCAAGCCCCGCACCGGTATCCGCTACCGCTATAAGGACATCATCCTCCCGAGCCATTTGAGAGGTTATCCGCAATACTCGCGGAGGATGGTCGTCCGTCGCCATCGCCTCGATCGCATTTACGGTGAGATTAAGGATGACTTGCTCCATTTGGCCGCGGTCGCCCGAGATCGGTTCGAGTTCGGCGGATAATTCGGTCTCGAGCAGCACGTCATGTCGCCGCAATTCGCCGCTGGTCAGCGCCAAGACGTCGACTATGGCCGAATTTATATCAAACCGCGTCGTATCAATGGTTGATTTTCGGGCCATGGTTCGGATGGTTCTTATGATATCGCCCGCACGATGGCCGGCGCTGACGATCCTGTCCGCGGCTTTTCGCGCTTCGTCGAGATCCGGCGGATCTTTCGCAAGCCATCGCACGCAGGTGTCCGCATTGGTCACGACGGCCATCAGCGGTTGGTTCACCTCATGCGCGATTGACGCTGCGAGCTCACCCATTGTCGTCAATCTTGCGACGCGCGCGAGATCCGCCTGTGCGTTGCGCAACGCCTCCTCCGCCCGAACACGCTCGGCGCTCTCGGCGCGCAATGCCTCGTTGCTTGCAGCGAGCGCCTGAACTGTTCCCGCGAGGTCATCGCGCGCCCGACGGAACGATTCCGTCGCACTCCTTTGGGCAGAGCTCAGCAACCCGGCGAAAAGCGCCGAGAGCGCGAACACGAAGATGCGTGGGATTTCTTTGACATCCGCCGCCAAGCTGTGAAGCGGCATCGCGTAGTAATATTTGAACGCAAGAATGGAGAGGACAGTTGCGAGCAAGCCCGGGCCGAAACCGCCAAACCAGGCGCTGAACATAACGGCACAAAGAAAGAGCGATACTGGGGCGGTGACGGCAAAATCGTCCAGCAACCGCGAGCCGGCAAGCGCTGCGGCAACCGAACCGAGAGCGACCGTGTACTTCGCAATCGGTAGTACGTTAAACGGCCAGCGACGATCCAGGTTCGTCATAGGCTTCCAGTGTGAACAAAAAGCCGGCCGAAGGCAACGCGGCCATGCGCTTGGACCAGACTAGAAGGCCGAGAGGGAGATGCGCCAGCGCCAACAGTTGAACCTACAAGGCACACTCCGATATGCGCCTCGCCAGGAACGTCTCGTGCACCTAGCCGTATCGAACAAAGTGCGTCAGGAGACGGTGTGAACCCTTACCTCCCGCGATTCTGCCGGATGGCGCCGAGTTGCACCACGGGGCCAATGTACTAGGGCGCCTCACGATCCCTAAATCCATCTGCATCTTCCGGCCGCGGGCGCCAGCGAGGGTGTTTTTCGCGCGCCTCTTTCAAAGAAGATAGCACATACCCAGTATCACTGCCCAGCCGAGCGACGACATCAATACAATAGAAAAGATCGCCACAGCCAGCGGCCGCCGACTGGGTCGCGGTCTTTTATCGACCGGCAATGTCGCGAGCCGCAGCGATCTGGGCATCGTAACGGTGTCTGTCGTCGTGGCTGGCGCAAAAGCGCGCCCGCTCAGCTTCATTGAGCCCGTTTCAGCTGAAGGGAAACCGGAGATGTAGCCCATTATCCATTACCCTCGCATTCAGGATCCCAAAAAGTTGTTACAAAGCGGTTCTGCAGCGGAGGGGACAACTCCGGCCGCTCACGGTCACCTTAAATTGGGTGCAACGTGGCGCAACGCGAGTAAATCCTGGTTAATAGTGGTGAGGCATCCGGGCGGCCAGGGGTTCCCGACAATTCGACTTACCTGGAAGAGGGCGGCGCCGTAATAATCTTACGCTGCCCGCCGCACCGCCGCGGCATATCCCGCTTGGTGGTGCGACACCGCATCGACCTCACCGCTTTCCGCGAGCTTCTCAAGGGCGTAGGCGCGCGTCGTGTTCAGCATCCGAAACCGTGGGCCGGATCCGTCGATATCCACAGTGAGCAACGATTTCGCGGTCAGTGCCGCCACCTCTTCGGCGATTTCGCCAGGGGTGAGGTTTGATGCCAAATGACCGGCAGCCTCGAGCGTAAAACTGGCGCCAAAGACTGCGAGGCGGAGCAACACGGCCTGCTCGCCAGCCGGCAGCAGCCCGTGGCTCCAATCGAGCGAGGCACGGAGAGAGCGATGTCGCGCGCTGACGACCCGGCCCTGCTGCGTCGGCAACCGCAAGGGATCATCGAGACGGGCGGCCAAAGCACCGATTCCAAAGCTAGCTACTTCGATGGCAGCAAACTCAATTGCAAGCGGAAGTCCATCGAGCTTTCGGCAAATGTCGATGACGGCCGGCACGTCGGTGTCTCGCAGTTCAAACTCGCCGGCGGCACTCGCCGCGCGCTCAACGAACAGCTGAATGGCAGGAAAGTTAAGCGCTTCGCGTGCACTGAAGCCAGTCGAAATCAACGGCTGCTCCAGAGGCGGAAGCCAATAAATATATTCTCCGGAAACGCGCAACGGCTCACGGCTGGTCGCCAAAATATGGACGCCCGGTGCTGCTCTGAGCACTCGAAACGCCAGGGCAGCGACGGCGTCGATGACATGCTCGCAAGTATCGAGCACGAGCAGCAATTGTTTGTCGCCAAGGAACTGCATCAGGGCGGGGCTTGGGCCGTTGTCGGAAATATCCAGCCCGACCGTCGCCGCCACGGCTTCGGAGACCAGCTGCGGATCGCTGATGGCTGTCAGATCGACGAACCGGACGCCATCCGCGTACTTGCCGATCAAACCCGTCGCGGCCGCAATCGCCACGCTGCTCTTGCCGACCCCGCCCGGTCCGACCACGCTCAGCAGACGATGGCGCGACACCTTATTGATTAGTCTGCGGATCGCATTGTCACGGCCGATCAGCGGGGTCGGCAACGCCGGAAGGTTGTGCCGCCATTGTGGCGGCGCGGCCAGTTCTGGCTGGAGCTCCTCTTCAAACGATAAAGTCACCGGCGCCACAAAACAGTAGCCGCGCCCAGACACAGTCGAGATGTACCGACGACCGGCCTCACCGTCTCTCAGCGCTTGGCGGAGCGACGAGATGTGGACTTTGAGATTGCCATCATTGACAAAAGTATTGGGCCAGACCATTGCCGTTAGCTCTTGCTTGCTGACCGTCTCGCCAGGCCGAGCAAGTAGAGCGATCAAAAGATCGAGGGCGCGCCCCCCGAGCCGGACGGGCTTCTCCCCGTCCAGCAGAAGCCGCTGTCTCGGCCGTAGGCGAAAGCAGTCGAAACCGATCTCACGCGGCTCAGCAGCGGCAGTCGGCTGAACTACTTGGTTGACATTTAGCAACGGCGATTTTGCTGCACGATTTTCCGATGGCTGTGCATCGCAGGTTCGCTGCCCGCTGGACATTCCACTACCGCTGCTCGCTTCTATAAGCTCGCTTGGTCTACCGAAACGAAAAGACCCTGCTCCCGTATCTGCAAGACAACTCACGCTGCGCCGAGACATGATGATGGCTCCTCCAGATTTTGATCCAGCGTCCGCAGACCGAGGTCCGGGCTGGGTTGCCGAAAAATGTAAGCGTTAAGGCTCTGGCCACTGCGTGAATTAGCCTGAAAAATGCGGTTCACCCGCTGACGGGTATCGCAGACTGGCCCTGTTGCTGAAAAATCCTGAAGCCGTCTGCGAACGGCGGTTATAATGCCGGGCTATGGAACTCACGCTCGAAGCTTTGGCGATCGTGGAGTTCGGGCGGTTTCGGATTTCGCCGCATCGCCGCGAGTTGAACGCCAATGGTCAACCGATGAAGCTCGGGGGGCGGGCGTTCGACGTGCTGATGGCGCTGATCGAGGCGCACGGAGCCGTCGTCGAGAAGGATGCGCTGCTGCGCAGCGTATGGCCGGGTCAGGTTGTCGAAGACAACACCCTCCAGGCCCAAATTTCAGCGCTGCGACACGCTCTCGGTGCTGATCGCGGCCTGATCCGCACGGTTGCCGGACGGGGTTACCAGTTCACCGGCGAGATCCGCATCCTGGCGGCCAGCCCGGATGAGCGTCCCGGTGCCGGGGTGACCGCGGCGGAGCCGGTAGCGGTACTGCCGCCGACTAACCTGCCTGAGCCGGTTTCCGAGCTGATCGGGCGGGACGACGAGCTGCGCGAAATCGTGAGCCTTGCCGCCGCGCATCGGCTCGTCACCCTGACCGGGCCGGGCGGCATCGGCAAGACCCGGCTCGCCCTCGCGGTCGCGCGCCAGTTGGCGCCGCAATTTGCCGATGGGGTCTGGGTCGCCGAGCTTGCGCCGCTTGCCGATCCCAATCTGGTCCCCGCAACCCTTGCTGCGGCGGTCGGCCTCGATCTCGGCGGCGGCGAGGTTTCGGCGCCGCGTGTGGCGCAGGCGCTCGCCGACCGGCGGTTGTTGCTGGTCTTGGACACCTGCGAGCATGTGATTGCCGCCGCCGCCGCGCTGGCTGAGGCGGTGCTGCGAGCCGGCTCCGCGGTGCGCATCGTCGCCACCAGTCGCGAACCGCTCCGCGCCGAGGCGGAGCAGGTCTATCCGGTGCCGCCGCTCGCCGTGCCCGCCTCGGCGGGCGACGATCCCTGGCAATACGGCGCGGTTCGGCTGTTCGTGGAGCGGGCGCGGGCGGCAGAGCCGCACTTCGCGCCGGACCAGCACCTTGCTATGATCACGCCGATCTGTCGGCGGCTCGACGGCATCCCGCTCGCCATCGAGCTGGCGGCGGCGCGCGCCGCCGCACTCGGCGTCGAGGAACTTAGTGCCCGCCTCGATGATCGCTTCCGATTGCTGACCGGCGGCCGGCGAACCGCACTGCCGCGTCACCAGACCTTGCGTGCGACGCTCGACTGGAGCTACGAGCTGCTGACCGCGCCCGAGCGCATGGTCTTGCGTCGCCTGGCGATCTTCGCCGGTACCTTCAGCCTGGAGGCGGCCGGTGCGGTCGCCGCGAGCCCCGAGGTCGCGCCATCGGAGGTTGTCGACGGGGTTTCCAGCTTGGTCGCGAAATCGCTCGTTGCGGCGGAGGTCGACGGCGCCGTCGCGCGCTACCTCCTGCTCGACACGACGCGGGCCTACGCGCTCCAAAAGCTCGCCGAAGGCGGCGAATGCGAGCTGCTCGCGCGCCGCCACGCCGAATATTATCGGGATCTCTTCGAACGGGCCGAAAGCGAATGGGAGACGCGGCCCACGACTGAGTGGCTGGGCGATTACGGGCGGCAGATCGACAATTTGCGCGCGGCGCTCGACTGGGCGTTTTCGCCGGCCGGCGATGCATCGATCGGCTTGGCGTTAACTACCGCCGCGGTGCCGCTGTGGGTGCATTTGTCGCTGATGGAGGAATGCCGCAGCCGGGTCGAACGGGCTCTCGCCGCTATCGCGCGCGAAGTGGATCGAGACCTTCGCTGCGAGATGAAGCTCCACGCCGCGCTTGGCGCATCGCAAATACATACTGGAGCTGTCACCGTTCCTCAGATGGGTGCGGCCTGGACAAAGGTCCTCGAGATTGCGGAGAGACTTGACGATGCCGAGTACCAGTTGCGCTCGCTGCTGGGCCTATGGTTCTTTCAAACCGTCAGCGGTCGGCATCGCGTCGCTCTGGCATTGGCGCAAAGCTTCTATAGCCTGGCGGCGAAGCAGTCCGACCCGAACGATCCGCTGATTGGCGAGCGGATGATCGGCGTTTCGCAGTATTACCTGGGCGACCACTCCAGCGCGCGACACCGCCTCGAGCACATGCTCGCTCACTATGCCCCTGTTGCCCAGAAGTCTCAAATCATTCGCTTCCAAAGCGACCAGCAGGTCACTGCGCGCGTCGTCCTCGCGCGGATCCTATGGCTACAGGGATTTGCGGATCAGTCGATGCGGGCCGTCGAAAGCAGCATCGCAGACGCTCGGACGGCGAGCCACACAAATTCACTGTGTTACGCTCTGTCCCAGGCGGCATGTCCAATCGCATTGTTGGTCGGCGATCTGACTGCGGCGGAACATTACATCAAGATGCTCCTCGACCAATCGACAAGGGCTGCACTGGCGCTCTGGCAAGCCTGGGGCCGCAGCTATCAGGGTGTGCTCGGCATTAAGCGGGGGGATTTCGCCACCGGATTACCGCTGCTGCGCGCCGGCCTTAACGAACTCGCCAAAGCTAGGTTCGCTGCCTTGCGGCAAGTCACGTTCCTGATGGCGGAAGCTTTGGCCCGTGCTGGGCAGATCACCGACGGGCTCGCCATGATCGATGGGGCGATCGGGCGATCCGAGCATACCGAAGGCTGGCTGATTGCGGGGTTGTTCCGCGTCAAGGGCGAGCTTCTCCTGTTGCAAAACGCGCCCGGAGCCGCGGTAACGGCGGAGGATCACTTCCGGCAGGCGCTTGACTTGGCGCGTCGGCAAGGCGCGCTCTCCTGGGAACTGCACGCTGCCACGAGCCTCGCTCGGCTGCTGAGTAATCAGGGCCGTTTCGCCGATGCGACGGCGCTTCTCCAGCCGGTCTACGATCGGTTTACCGAAGGGTTCGACACGGTTGATCTGAAGACCGCAAAGGCGCTTCTCGACACGCTCGCGAAGCGTGGGCCGGCTACCCTGCAAACGGGCACTTCCTAGCCCGCTCGCTCCCAATCGGGCCTCTCCGGGCTCTGAAAAAACCTGAAATTTGCTGACGCGCCTCTATAATGGGGCTCGATGGATTCCGCCTCCGACTCTACGGCGAGCGTCGTGTTCGGGCGTTTCCGGGTGGCCCCGCAGCGCCGCGAGCTGTTTGCCGACGGCCGGCCGATCAGGCTCGGCGGGCGCGCCTTCGACGTGCTGATAGCATTGCTCGAAGCCAGCGGGGCTGTTGTCAGCAAGGACGCGCTGATGGCGCGCGTCTGGCCCGACCGGATCGTCGAGGACAACAGCCTGCAAGCCCAGATCTCGGCGTTGCGCGCTGCCTTCGGGGCGGAGCGCGGGCTGATCCGCACTGTGGCCGGACGCGGTTACCAGTTTACCGGCGAGATCCGCAGCCTGGCGGCCGGCCCGGACGAGCGCCCCGGTGCCGGGGTGACCGCGGCGGAGGCGGCAACAGTTCTGCCGCCGACGAACCTGCTGGAGCCGGTGTCCGAGCTGATCGGCCGCGAAGACGAGCTGCGCGAAATCGTGAGCCTTGCTGCCGCGCATCGGCTCGTCTCCCTGACCGGGCCCGGCGGCATCGGCAAGACCCGGCTCAGTTTGGAAGCCGCTCGGCGCCTATTGCCCGACGTTGCCGATGGGGTTTGGGCCATCGAGCTCGCGCCGCTGTCCGATGCCGAGCTCGTCCCGGTCACTATCGCTACCGCGCTCGGGCTCGAACTCCCTTCAGGCACTGCATCGCCGCTATCTGTCGCGAACGCGCTCCGCTCGAAGCAGCTCCTTCTCGTACTCGACAATTGCGAGCATGTGGTCGACTCAGCGGCAGGGATGGCCGAGTCGTTGTTGCGGGTAAACCCGGCAGCACGCGTGATCGCCACCAGCCGCGAGCCGCTCCGCGCAGACGGCGAGTGGGTTTACCCGGTACCGCCGCTCGCTCTGCCGCCGGAAGGCAGCCCAGCCGGCGAGGACCAGCTTCGCTACGGCGCTGTTCGCCTGTTCGTCGAGCGGGCACGCGCGTCCGCGCCACAGTTTTCGCCCGACGCACCTGTCATGGCCGCGATCGCCGGAGTTTGTCGTCGCCTTGACGGCATCCCGCTGGCGATCGAGCTTGCCGCGGCGCGCGCCGCCACCCTCGGGATAGAGGGAGTTGCAGCCCGGCTCGGCGACCGCTTCCGGCTCCTCGCGGGCGGCCATCGCACCGCAATGCCGCGTCATCAGACACTGCGGGCGACGCTCGACTGGAGCCATGAGCTCCTGACCGAAACCGAGCGCGTGGTGTTGCGTCGCCTGGCAATCTTCGCTGGCGGCTTCACTCTGCAGGCCGCGAGGGCGGTAGCGGCGGATGACGAGATTGGTCCGCCGGACGTCGTCGATTGCGTTACGAACCTGGTCGAGAAATCACTTGTGACCGCGGACCCTGGCGGCGCGACGGTGCGCTATCGGCTGCTCGAAACGACCAGAGCTTATGCGCTGGAGAAGCTCGTTCAAGCCGGCGAGTTCGATGCGGCGGCGCGCCGCCATGCTCGTCACTATCTGGATGTTTTTGAAGGCGCAGAGACGGAGGCAGAGACGCGCCCGACCGACGAATGGCTGGCAGACTACGTCCCACGGATCGACAATATCCGCGCAGCGCTGGATTGGGCTTTCTCGCTCAATGGCGATCCGTCGATGGGCGTCGCCCTCACGATCGCATCGGTGCCACTGTGGGTTCAGCTGTCTCTGATGGAGGAGTGTCGCGGGCGCGTCGAACAAGCGCTCGCCAGCTTTGGCCCCCACTCGGCCCAAGCGCAACATTCCGAAATGCAGCTCTATGCGGCATTGGGCGCATCGCTGATGTATACGAGAGGCCCAATACCCGAGACTGGCGCCGCGTTGACGCGCGCTCTGGAACTCGCCGAGTCTCTTGGTGATACGACGGTTCAGCTATCGGCGCTTTGGGGTCTGTCTTTTTATCGATCGATAAGCGGCGAGCATCGCACCGAACTGGGGCTTGCCCAAAGGTTTTGCAGTGTCGCAGCGGACCGGACGGACCCGGCAAATTTGCGCGTTGGCGACCGCATGGTGGGGACCTCGCTGCATTATCTGGGAGACCAAGTCAATGCGCGCCATCACATCGAGCGCATGCTCGCTCGTTCGACCCCGTCCATCGATCGCGTAAGATTATATCGCTTTCAATTCGACCAGCCGTCGGCGGCGCGTTGCATTCTCGCCCATGTCCTTTGGCTTCAAGGTTTCCCGGAGCAGGCCGTCCATACCGCGCAAACCAGCGTTGACGGTGCACGAGCAAGTGGTCATGCGCTTTCGTTGTGCAATGCGCTGGCTCAAGCGGCGTGCCCGATAGCGCACTTCGTTGGTGATCTGGCAGCAGCGGAAAACTTCGTGGCGATGCTGATCGAGCATGCGGAACGGCATTCTCTAGAGGTTTGGCAGATCTGGGGCCGCTGTTGGAAGGGCGTGCTGCTGATCAGGCGCGGAGACGTCGTTGGATTATCGCTTCTCCGATCCGCTCTCGACGAGCTTCGGAGGACCGGCTACGTCTTACGTTACACAGGATTTCTCGGTGTGCTCGCCGAAGCCTTGGGCACTGCAGGACAAGTGGGTGAGGGGCTGGTGACCATAGGAGAAGCGCTCGCACGATCGGAGCACGGGGAAGGACGCTGGAATACTGCCGAGCTGCTGCGCGTTAAAGGCGAGCTTCGTCTGTTGGAGGGTGTACCGAACGCCCCCGCCGCGGCCGAGGTCCACTTCCAGCAAGCCCTAGATTGGGCGCGCCGCCAAGAGGCCTTGTCCTGGGAACTGCGCTGCACCACCAGTCTCGCCCGGCTGTGGCGCGATCAGGGCCGTTCCGCCGATGCGACAGCGCTACTCCAGCCGGTCTATGAGCGGTTTACCGAAGGGTTTGGTACGGCTGACCTGAAAGCCGCGAAAGTGCTGCTCGACGCGCTCGCATAG
>CAVTLC010000037.1:0-94878 GCA_963735445.1 uncultured Alphaproteobacteria bacterium | reverse complement strand
GGTGGCAGGAGACGTGGTGCCCGGCGGCGACTTCGCGCAATACCGGGATCTCGACCCGGCAGCGGGCCTCGGCATAGGGGCAGCGGGTGTGAAAGGTGCAGCCGGGCGGCGGGTTTACCGGGCTCGGGACATCGCCTTCGAGCAGATGCTTGCGCCGTTTGATGCGCGGGTTGGGGACCGGCACCGCCGCCAGTAATGCCTCTGTGTAGGGGTGCAGCGGGGTGGTGAACAGGGTTTCCTTGTCGGCGTATTCGACAATTCTCCCGAGATACATGACCGCGATGCGGTGACTGATATGCTCGACCACGGCGAGATCGTGGGCGATAAACAGATAGGACAAATTCTTTTCGCGCTGCAGGTCCATCATCAGATTGATGACCTGCGCCTGGATCGACACGTCGAGTGCCGAGACCGGCTCGTCGCCGACAATCAGCTGCGGGTTCAAGGCGAGCGCGCGGGCAATGCAGATGCGTTGCCGCTGACCGCCGGAAAACTGGTGCGGCAAGCTCTGCATCTGTTGGCGGCGCAGGCCCACTTGGTCGAACAATTCAGCGACGCGCTCTTCTTTTTCTCTGCCGTGGGCGATCCCGTGGATCTGCAGCGGCTCGCCGACGATATCGCCCGCCGACATTCGCGGATTGAGCGATGAAAACGGGTCCTGAAAGATAATCTGCATCTGGCGGCGATGCGGGCGCATAGCGGTTTTACCGAGATGCGTGATTTCCGCGCCGTTGAGCTTGATCGAGCCCCCGGTCGGTTCGATCAATCGCATCACGGTGCGTGCGACAGTCGATTTCCCGCAACCCGACTCGCCGACAAGACCTAAGGTCTCGCCGCGCTCAATCGAAAAGCTGACCCCGTCGACAGCGTAAACCTGGCCCGCAGCGCGCCTCAACAACCCCTTTTTTATCGGGAAATACTTTTGCAGACCGGCGACCTCGATGACCGGGATGGCCGGAGCCGCAATTGGCGACGGCGCGACCGGCGCAACGGCGGTGGCCGGGCTAAGCATTGCCGCCATACAGCTTCTCCGAATGCCAGCAGGCGACCCAATGAGCGGGCCGGATCTGCTCGTAAGGCGGGAATTGCATCCGGCAGCGCTGATCGGCAAAAGCGCAGCGCGGCGCAAAAGTGCATCCCGGCGGCAGATTGCTCAACGCCGGGACCATCCCGGGGATTTCCTTGAGACGCTCGGCGCCATTCGCGGGCCGGCCGCCCATCACCGCAAGCCGTGGGATCGAAGCCAAAAGGCCATGCGTGTAGGGGTGCAACGGCTCCTCAAACAGCGCTTCGACATCGGCCTCTTCGACCTTGCGGCCGGCGTACATGACAATGACCCGCTGCGCCGTTTCGGCGACGACGCCGAGATTGTGCGTTATCAGGATCACGGCGGTGCCGAGCTTGCTTTGCAATTCGAGGATCAGATCGAGGATCTGCGCCTGGATCGTTACATCGAGCGCGGTCGTCGGTTCGTCGGCGATCAGCACCCGCGGATTGCAGGCCAGCGCCATTGCGATCATCGCCCGCTGGCGCATCCCGCCGGACAGCTGATGCGGATACTCCCGCGACCGCTGCGCCGCCTCTGGGATCTTGACGAGACGCAGCATCTCGACCGCCTTGTCGGCGGCGGCACTCTTTGAGAGGTCCTGATGCAAGCGCAGCGCCTCGGCGATCTGGCTGCCGATCGTCAATACCGGGTTCAGCGACGTCATCGGCTCTTGAAAGATCATCGAGATCCGGTTGCCGCGGATGTCGCGCATCTCGTTCTCGGCGAGCGGCACCAAATCCTTGCCTTCGAGCATAATGCGGCCGTCGACGATCCGGCCGGGCGGGTTGGGCACGAGGCGCATGATCGACAACGCGGTCATCGATTTGCCGCAACCGGATTCACCCACCACTGCCAATGTCTCGCCGCGGTGGAGTGAGAACGACACGTCATCGACGCCTTTGACGACGCCCGAGCGCGTGAACAGGTAGGTCCGCAGCCCTTCGATCTCGAGGATCTTCGGGGCGTTGTCACCCGGCACTGGCATCGTGATGTGACCTTTGCCTCAGCTGCGTTGCCGCGGATCGAGAACGTCGCGGATCGCATCGCCCAACAGATTGGTGCCAAAAACGACGGCGCTGATGGCGAGGCCCGGAAAAATCACTAGCCAGGGTGCGGTGCGGACGTATTCGGCGGCCGATTCCGATAGCATCCGACCCCATGAGGGATGCGGCTCGGGAACGCCGAGGCCGAGGAACGACAGCGTCGCTTCGATCAGGATCGTCGCGCCAAGTTGCGCGGTTCCGAGCACGATCAACGGCGCGAGGGTGTTGGGGAGGACATGCCGAAACGCGATGCGCATTTCGCCCATGCCGACGGCTTTGGCGGATTCGACAAACGGCAGTTCGCGCAATGACAAGGTGTTGGCGCGCACGATGCGGGCGGAAGATGGGATCAGCGCGATCGAGATCGCGATGATCGTATTGTGCAAGGACGGGCCCAGGGACGCCGCCATCAGCAAGGCCATGACGATCAATGGCAATGATTGCAGAATGTCGATCAGGCGCTGGGCGGCGAGATCGACCCAACCACCGAGATAGCCCGAGGAAAGCCCGATCAGGACCCCGATACCGCCGCCGAGCATGGTCGAGCCGATGCCGACGGCGAGCGAAATTCGCGCGCCGTAGACGATCCGGCTGTAGACGTCGCGGCCCATAAAATCACAGCCGAGCCAATGCGCTGCACTCGGTCGGGCGAGCGACAGCGCGGCATTGGTCGACAGCGGGTCATAGACCGTGATCAGCGGCGCGAAAATCGCCGCGAACACAAACAATCCCATGATCGCGGCGCCGATCGCGCCAAGCGGATAGCGTCGTACAAAAAACCGGATCGCACTCCAGCGGCTGTCGACATTGGCCCCGGCCTTGGCGAGTTCGGCGCGGTAATCGATGGTGCTCACGGCATTTCCTCGTTAAGTATCGGGGTGGGCCGGCTAGTCGGAATATTTGATGCGCGGGTCGAGTGCCGCGTACAGCATGTCAACGAGGAAGTTGATCATCACGACGATGATCGCGATGTACATTATGATGTTCTGGACGATCGGATAATCACGCCAACGGATCGCTTCGACAAGAAAACGCGCAACACCCGGGATGTTGAACACAGTCTCGGTGACGATCAGACCGCCCATCAAAAAAGCAGCTTCGATACCGATTACGGTGACGACCGGCAACATCGCGTTCTTTAGCGCGTGGTGATAGTTGACGACGCGTTCGGAGGCGCCCTTCGAGCGCGCGGTGCGGATGTAATCCTGATTTAGGACTTCGAGCATCGACGAGCGGGTCAGCCGCATCATCAACGCCGAACTGCGAAAGCCCACCACCGCCGCCGGGATGCTGTACATGGCGAGGCCGGCAAGAAAGCTCTTGGGCGCGTCGGAATAGATCGGGATCGTGCCGAACCACGAGACCGCGGCCATTAGTACCAAGAGACCGAGCCAGAAGGCCGGCATCGACAGGCCGGACAGGCTCAAGACGCGCAGCAGGTAGTCAAAACGGGTGTTCTGGCGGACGGCGCTGATGACCCCGAGCGGGACGCCGATCAAGACGGCAAAGGTCAATGCCAGTGCGCCGACCCGCGCGGTGATCGGAATGCGCGGCAAGATTTCGGCTATGGCCGGGCGATCCGACACATAGGAATAGCCGAGATCGCCGTGCAGCAGACCGCCGATCCAGGTCAGGTATTGGATGACCAGCGGCTTGTCGAGGCCAAGCTGGGCCATGATCGCTTTCTTCTCCGTCGGGTCGACGAAACCCGCGGCGTCGAACAAGATGTCGGCGATGTTGCCTGGCGCCACGCGCAACATCACGAAGATGATGACCGAGATCCCGAACAGGGTCACCAGCATCAGCCCAAAGCGCCGCACCAGGTACGAACCCAACCTTCCCTCCCTATACCGGGTCGGCCCCGGCAATCGCGTCAGGCGAAGCTAGCATGCCTTAGTCGTCACGGTCGATCGCGTCTGCGTGAACGAACTCGGAATCAAGGCCTATTTGTCGAGCCACACATCCTCGAACCGCCAACCATTGTAATTGCCGTTAACCATCATCGTATGGCCTTTGAAATAAGGCTGCCAGCAGGCCGCCGACATCGGATAGAAAATAGCCGGACGGGCCGCGTCCTCCGCCAGCTTGCGCTCGATTTGCCATACTATCTGTTTCCGTTTCGCAACATCGGGCTCGCTCGATTGCCGGTCGATCATTTTGTCGACCTCGGCGCTGCAATAGCCGGTGTAGTTGCGCTCCGCGCCGCAAGAAAAATTCTCGTAAAATTGCTGGTCGGGATCGTCGAGCCCGTTCTCGCTGACTGTCAAGCCAATGGCGTAATCCTTGCGCATGACGGTCGGGTACCATTGTGTCGTGTCGATCGTTTTTAGTGTTCCGTCGATGTAGATCTCCTTTAGCTGATCGATCAGCAGCACGGCGGGATCGCGATAAGCCGGGGCGTCGCGCGTCGTCAACACCACTGCCAGCCGCTTATCTGGCCCGAAGCCGAGCTTCTTCATGATTTCGCGCGCTTCGGTGCGGTTCTTGCCCACATCGGCGCCATATCCCGGGAGAGTTTGCAGCACCTCCAGCGGCATCCCCCAGCTTCCCGCCGGGGGCGGCATCATCGCGCCGCCGATCGAGCCCTGCCCATCGCTCAGGATATCGATAAAGGCTCGGCGATCGAGAGCCAGCATCATCGCGCGACGGAGTTCGGGGTTGTCGAACGGCGGCTTGCCGCGATTGACCAGCATTTGGCGCGGGATGTTCCACGGCACCACCGTGCATTCCGCATTCGGCGCCTGTTGCTTGAGCTGCTTCATCAGTGGGATCGACATGATCCCTTGCGCGGTGCGGTCGAACTTGCCGGCGGCGAAGGCCAGGTTGGCGGTGGCTGGGGTCGAAACAAAGGTGTACTCGACCGCGTCGAGATAGGGGCGTCCCGGCTTCCAGTAATCGGGATTGCGGACAAGCTTGATCAACTCGTTCGGCTTGAACTCGATAAATTTGAAAGGGCCGGTGCCGATCGGGTGGGAGCGCATATCGCGCGGCGGCACATGACAGGGATAGACCGGCGACCAGCCCGAGGCGAGCAGGGCGATAAACGAGGCCTGTGGCCGCTTTAGATGAAACGTGACCTCGTCATTGCCGTTGGTGGTCACTTCTTCGAGGTTTCGGTACCACGACTTACGCGGATTGACCCTGAGCTTTTCACTCGACTTTCCAGTGATCATATCCCAGGTGCACTGAACGTCCTTGGCGGTGAATGGCTTGCCGTCGTGCCACTTAACGCCTTGCCGCAATTTAAAGGTCAGTTCCTTTCCGTCCTCGCTCCACGACCAGCTCGAAGCGAGGTCCGGTACGATCGACTGGAGACTGTTCTGCGGCACGTGCTGGTCGAACATGACCAGGTTGTTGAACACCCCCATCATCGGACCGAGCGCCGCAATCGTCAATTCCTCGTGAATCGACATACTGGCCGGGCTGGTGATTATCGGCATTCGCAAGACGCCGCCCGTTTTTTCCGCCCGGGCGGGTGCCGCCGATAGAATTGCCGTCAGCAAGGCCGCCGTCGCATAGACTGCGCGAGACACCGGGATCACTGCTCTTCCTCCGTTGGCCTGTTCAATCCAGGCCTCGAATTATTTGTCGAGCCACACGTCTTCCATGCGCCAGCCGTTGAACCGGCTGTTGGTCATCGTCGTCAGCCCCTTCAGGCGCGGCTGCATGCAAGTGGCAAAGCGCGCGTACAGCAGCACCGGCCGCGAGGCGTCCTGCGCCAACCGGCGCTCCACTTCCCAGACCAGCTGACGCCGTTTCTGCGGGTCGGCCTCCATCGATTGCGCATCGATCAGCTTGTCGGTGTCATGATCGCAATAGCCGGTCAGGTTGCGTTCGGCGCCGCACACGTAATTCTCGTAGAATTTCTGGTCGGGCTCATCGAGGCCACCGGTGCTGACGTCGAGGCCGAGCTTGTAATCCTTGCGCATGACGCGCGGAAACCAGTTGGCGGTGTCGACCAGTTCGAGTTCCGCATCGACATAAACCTCGCGCAACTGCGAGATCGCGACGACTGCGGCATCGCGATAACCCGGGATATTGCGGGTCGCCAGCTTGACTGCTAGCCGATTGTCCGGCCCGTAGCCGAGCTTGCGCATAATCGCGCGACCCTCCTCGCGGCTTTTGGCGACATCGACGCCGTAACCGGGCAGCGTGTGCAGGGCCTCGGGCGTCATGCCCCACACACCATCGGGCGGCGGCAGCATCGCACCGCCCTCCGCACCCTCACCAGCGGCAAGGATATCGATGAAGGCTCGGCGGTCGAATGAGAGCGCCAGAGCGCGCCGCAATTCGTGGTTGTCGAAAGGCGGTTTGGTGCCATTGATCAGGAGGTCGCGGCTGTTGTTATCCATGACCACCTCGCATACCGCCTGCGGCGCCTGGCTCTTCAAATCCTTTAGCAGCGGAATCGTCGCGAAGGTGAAGTCGAGCTTGCCGGCGGCGAAGGCCAAGACCTGCGTCGCCGGACTGGCGATAATCGAGTATTCGATGCCGTCGAGGTAGGGCCGCCCTGGCTTCCAATACTCAGGGTTTCGGGTCACCCGAATACGTTCGTTCGGCTTGTATTCGACGAATTTGAACGGGCCGGTGCCGATCGGGTGCTGACGCATCTGCGCCGTCGATACATGGCAGGGATAGACCGGCGACTGGCCCGAGGCGAGCAGCGCTATCAGATAGGGCTGCGGTCTCGCCAGATGGAAGGTGACCTCATACTCGCCGGTGGTCGTGATATTCTCGACGTTGCGATACCACGCCTTGCGCGGATTGATGCGGAATTTATCGGCATCCACCCCGCGCAGCCTGTCCCAGGTGCATTTGACATCGGCCGCGGTGAACGGCTTGCCGTCATGCCATTTGACGCCCTGCCGCAGATGAAAGGTCAGCGCCGTTCTGTCCTCGTCCCAGGACCAGTCGGACGCCAGATCGGGCACGATCGATTTGAGGCTGTTCTGCGGGACGTGCTGGTCGAAGACGACCAGATTGTTGAACACCCCCATCATCGGAATGCCGGCGGTGATCGTCGATTCCTCGTGGATCGACATCGATGCCGGGCTGGCGAAATCGAGCATCTGCAGTGTGCCGCCGGCTTTTTGCGCAGATGCCGGCGCAACCATCGCTGCCGTCAGCAGCAGCCCGCCCATTACCGCTTGACGCCAATAGCCCCCCGCCATGTGCTTCTCCCGCCCGCCGGCCAGGTTATTTATCGAGCCACACGTCTTCCATGCGATAGCCGTTGTAGATGCTGTTGACCATCGTCGTCAGCCCCTTGACATAGGGCTGCGTGCAGGTGCCGCCGCGCGGGTAGAAGATGATCGGCCGGGCGCCGTCTTCGGCCAAACGCCTTTCAATCTCCCACACGATTTTTTTGCGTTTCGCCGTGTCGGCTTCGGCTGATTGCTGGTCGATCAGTTTGTCGACCTCTTTGTTGCAATAACCGGTGTAGTTGCGGACCGCACCGCAGACAAAGTTCTCATAGAATTGCTGATCGGGATCATCGACACCGCTCTCGGTCCCGTTGATCGCGATCGTGTAATCTTTGCGATAGATCTTGGGGAACCAGTTGACGGTCTCCACCGGCTCAAGCACGGCATCGATGTAGATTTGCTTCAGCTGATCGATCAGGATCACCGCCGGATCGCGGTAAGCCGGAATATTGCGCGACGCCAAGGTGACGGAGAGCCGGTGGTCGGGGCCATAGCCGAGCTTCTCCATGATCTTGCGCGCTTCGGCACGGTTTTTGGCGATATCGGGGTCGTAGCCGGGCAATGTCGCCAGCATCTCCGGCGGCATCCCCCACAAGCCTTCCGGTGGCGGCAGCATCGTGGCGCCGATATCGCCCTTGCCTTGCGTGATGATGTCGATGAATGCCTTGCGGTCGAGACTGAGCGCCACCGCCCGGCGCAAATCCGGGTTGTTGAATGGCGGTTTCTCGGGGTTGAGGATCAGATTGCGGGCAACATTTGTCGCAGTCATTTCGCAGATCGCCTGCGGCGCCTGCTTTTTGACGTCTTCCAGCAACGGCACCGTCGTGCCATAGGGTGAGGAAATGTCGTACTTGCCGGCGATGAACGTCAGGTTGCGTGTCGCGAGATCCTTGATGATGTCCCACTCGATGCCGTCGAGATAGGGCCGTCCGGGCTTCCAGTAATCCGGGTTGCGTTTGACCTTGACGTATTCGTTGGGTTTGAATTCGACAAAGATGAAGGGACCGGTGCCGATCGGGTGACGCCGCATGTCGGCCGGCGAGACGTGGCAGGGATAGACCGGCGACCACCCGGATGCCAGCAGCGACAGCAATGCCGGCTGCGGCCGCTTCAGGTGAAAGGTGACCTCGTAGTCGCCGTTCGTCGTCACGTTTTCGAGGTTGAGATACCAAGTCTTGCGCGGGTTGACGCGGAGCTTTTGACTGCTCTTCTCGGTCAGCAAATCCCAGGTGCACTTGACGTCAGCGGCAGTGAACGGTTTGCCGTCGTGCCATTTGACGCCCTTGCGCAGCGGGAAGGTCAGCTCCTTGCCGTCTTCGCTCCAGCTCCAGCTGGTCGCCAGATCGGGAATGATCGAAGCCGGGCTGTTCTGTGCGACATGCTGATCGAACATGACGAGGTTGTTGAACACGCCCATCATCGGACGCAGCGCCGCCCCGGTCGCCTCCTCGTGCAGCGACATGCTCGCGGGATTGTCGAAAAACGAAATCTTCAGTGTGCCGCCGGATTTTTGGGCCAGCGCCGGCCCAGCTGCGAATATCGCTGCCGCGAGAACCCCGCTGGCGACCCATCTCAGAAGCCTTCGCCCCATCCCTGCTCCTCCCCGAGCCTTGGCCCCGACGCCTTTTGCGGCGACTTCCGACCAGTCTTATCAATGCGCTCCGCTAAATCCGGGTAACCCGCTAACCCGAGCTTACGCTAGACTTAAACATCAAGCCAGACGCTATGGAAAGGCGCCCCGTTGTTCGCCGCATGCGGGAGGTCGGCGCCGGTGACCTCGGCCCACCGGCACATCATTTGTCGAGCCAGACGTCTTCCATGCGCCAGCCATTGTAGATGCTGTTGGTCATCAGTGTCAGACCCTTGACCTGGGGTTGCCAGCATGAGGCGCCGGCCGGATAGAACAGCACCGGTCGGACCCCCGCCTCGGCGAGCATGCGCTCGATCTGCCACACAATCTGTTTGCGCTTTGCCGGGTCGGCTTCCATTGATTGCTTGTTTACGAGCTTGTCGACTTCGGGGTTGCAATAACCGCTATAGTTTCGCACTGCCCCGCACGTGTAATTCTCGAAAAACATCTGATCGGGATCATCGACGCCGCTCTCGATCGGAACCGCGCCGACGGTATAGTCCTTGCGCGCCATCTTTGAATACCAGAGTGCGGTATCGACGAGGTCGAGCTCGGCATCGATGTAGATCTCCTTCAGTTGCGAGATCATGATCACCGCCGGGTCGCGCCACGCCGGAAAGTTGCGCGTCGAGAGCTTGACGGCGAGGCGCTTATTCGGCCCATAGCCGAGCTTCTCCATGATTTTGCGCGCTTCGGCGCGGTTCTTTTGAACATCGGGCCCGTAACCGGGCAAGGTTTGCAACACCTCCGGCGGCATCCCCCAAGCACCGTCGGGCGGCGGCATCATGTTGCCGCCGATCACCCCTTTGCCCTCGTTGATGATGTCGAGAAAGGCCTGGCGATCAAACGCCAGCCCCATCGCCCGCCGCAATTCGGGATTGTCGAAGGGCGCAGCCGCCGGATTGACCAGCAGTGTGCGCGGCACATTGGCGGTTTGAACTTCGCAGATCGCTTGCGGGGCCTGGCTCTTGAAATCCTTGAGTGTCGGAATGGTGACGCCCAACGGAATCATATCGAACTTGCCGGCAAAGAAGGCGAGGTTACGCGGGCCAGCCTCGCGCATGATCGTGTATTCGATGCCATCGAGATAGGGACGATCGGGCTTCCAGTAATCGGGGTTGCGGACGACCTTGATGTATTCGTTCGGCTTGAACTCGACAAACTTGAACGGGCCGGTGCCAACCGGATGCTGGCGCATCTCGCGCGCCGGCACATGACACGGGTAGATCGGCGACCAACCCGACGCCAATAACGCCAGCAGGGCCGGCTGCGGTTGCTTCAAATGAAAGGTGACCTCGTAGTCGCCCTTGGCCGTCACCTCTTTGACATTGCTGTACCAAGCCTTGCGCGGGTTAACCCGCAACTTATCGTTACCGGTCCCCATCAGCAGATCCCAGGTGCATTTGACGTCTTTGGCGGTGAAGGGCTGGCCATCATGCCATTTCACGCCTTCGCGCAGTGGGAAGGTCAGTTCGGTGCCTTCCTCGTTCCACGCCCAGCTCTTGGCGAGATCGGGCCGGATCGTCGAAAGACTGTTCTGCGCGATGTGCTGATCGTAAAGGACGAGGTTGTTAAACACCCCCATCATTGGCTGCTCGGCGGCGCGCGTCAATTCTTCGAGGATCGACATGCTTGCCGGGCTGTCGAAATGTGACAGCTTGAGGATGCCGCCGTGCTTTTGCGCGAACGCCAAGTTGTTGAACGAGACCGCCAGCATGATGCCGGCCACGAGGCCCGCAATGCTAAACGTTCGGACCATACGCATGGGATCACGTGCTTGTTCGACGCTGAGATGAATGCGGTCGGTCGCCATTTTTCCCTCGGGATTAGTCTAGGCGGTCAGTCGGGCTCGACCCGAAACACGGCTTTGCCTGGGATGTGCCGGTCGCGCAATTGCGGGCCGATCTCGGCTAGGTTGCGCCAGCTGTTCACGACGAGTTCGAGCTGCAGCGAACCCTCCGCGACGAGCGACGCCAAGAGCGCCAAATCGGAGGCGAAGCGCTCCTCCGGCTCGGACCTGAAATAGGAAAAGCTCTGGATGCGAGCGTTCGCGTGCTCGGCAAAATCGCGGAAATTGATCGAGGTCGGCTCACCCGACGAATTGCCGAAGATGACGATCGTTCCCTTCGGCTCGATGCGAGCGATCGCGGCGGCAAGCGACGCGCCGCCCACGGCCTCGAGGATCAGTCCGAATTGCCCATCCGCCTTGTCGATGCCCTCGACAATTCGGACGGCGCCGCGGACATGCCGGCCACGCTCGGGCGAGCCAACGATCGCGGTGACATGCGCGCCCGAGCGTGCCGCGATCTGCACCGCCATATGGCCGACGCCGCCGGCCGCGCCGGTGACCAAGACCCGTTTGCCGAGCAACGGCGCCCCGTGGCGCAATGTGCGCAACGCTGTCAGCCCGGCGACCGGCAATGCGGCCGCCGCTTCGAAAGCGACATTGTCGGCGAGCACCGCCATGCGGTGCGTCGGCACTGCTGCTCGTTGCGCCCAGCCGGAATTATCCGTCAATGCCACAACCCGGGCGCCGGGCTTTGGGCCGGTCCCATCAGCCGCCGCCCGCACGATGATCCCGGCGATGTCCTGTCCCGGCCGCCAGCCTTCGGCGCGGGTCTGCATCAGGCGTAATTCGCCGCGGTTCAACGAAAACGCGCGGACCTCGACCAGCGCCTCGTTCGCCGCCGGGGTCGGCTCGGGCACTTCGCGTATCTCGATTGGCGAACCGCCGGTCGGGGTATTGACGATCGCGAGCATGGTTAGTCTCCCGGTTGGCTCTCACCCGCTTCGCTGCGCTAAGCACCCTCTCCCGCAGTGCGGGAGAAGGGAGACCGAGGCCCTCGGCTCGCTGGGTGAGAGTCCCTCGATCGTCGGGTCAGTTCAGCCGCAGATCGGTGATGTGCTTGGGATCGGGTTTCAATTCGCCGCGCTCGACCTTGGTCACGATCTCGGTCAGGATTTTGTTGGTGGGCGCTGCGATCCCGACTTCCTCGCCTTTTTTAACGACAAAGCCGTTGAGGAATTGGATCTCGGTGCGCCGCCCCTTGACCATGTCCTGACCCATTGACGGGCGGTGCTCGCCGCCGCCGGGTCGGCTCGCTTCGGCGAGACGATGCTCATCGATCTCTTTCTGCGCTGCCGGGTCGCCCTCGCCGGCACGCGCCAGGGTCTCCGGATCCATGTGGCTGACTTCGTCAAAGTGATAGCCGAGCGCCTGGCCGACGCGGATCGCTTCGCTGCCAAGCCGGTTCGAGAAATGCCGGATCGCGTCGTTCTTGGTCATGTCGCGGGTGATCATGCCGGTGCAGGCCGACAGCCCGTTGCCCATCACATTGGTCACCAGCTTTGACCAGCGCTCGCCCCACAAATTCTCGGTGACCATCGCGCTGTCGGCATAGCTCACCAGCCGGCAGATTTCCTTGGCGCGGTCGGTGACGCGGCCATGCACCTCGCCGACGCGAAACACGGTGTGCCGCGAACCCGATTTGCCCGCCGCCCGCCGCACTTGCCCCGGCGCATGCAGCTCGACGGTGATCGAGCTGGCGATCGAACCCAAGGTCTTGCCCCAGCCGACGATGCCGGCGATCGTCTCCTCATTCATGCAATTCTGCAGCGAGACGATATAGCCGGTCGGCGCCAGGTACTGCTTGATCAGCGTCGTTGCCCAGGCGGTGTCGTAGGATTTCATGCAGACAAAGGCGATATCGATCGGCGCTTCTTTCGCCAGCTGCTGCGCCTCGGTGACATGCAACACGCGCGGCTTGACGGTGAACGGCTCGACATCGCGGATGTGGGTGACGCGCAGGCCGTCGCTGCGGATGGCCTCGACGTTCTCGGGCCACGGGTCGATATAGGTCACGTCTTCGCCCGCCTGCACCATATGCGCCCCGGCATAAGCCCCGACGGCGCCCGCACCGACGATCGCGATCTTGTTCTTCGCCATTGGTCTCCTCCGCATGACTTCGCGGCGCGGATCGCCGCGTGTTTCCGGGACCGATCCTATTACGGGCGGGATGCCGACGTCACCCTATCGCTTTGGCGTGGCGGGTTTGCGCGGCCGCGGCGTGGCGCGGGCCGGCGCCGATGCTCTCGGACGGCTAGGGGGCCTGCGCCTTTTCGCAGGTCGTCGTTGGGATTTTGTCGCGAGGCGCCAGTCGACAATCATGCCGAGCGGAATGGCGAACAGCGCCAGCGCCATCAAACCGCTCGCCGCGCGCGCCAGCGGCGCAACATCGGCCACCACGACGGCGAGGCCAAGCACCAGCCCGACACCAAAGGTCAACAAGGCAATCTTGGTATAGCGCATCCGTTGCGGCCGCCGAGCGAGACCCGTAATCTGTTGTAGGCAGAATCAACACGGCACCGGGTGCAGCGCCAATGCCAAAGAGGGAGAAAAGATGATCGAGGTCGAGCGGCCGACCGATCTCGCGCAATATGTCGGTAAAGAGATCGGCGTCAGCGATTGGTTCACCGTCGACCAGGCGATCATCGACAAATTCGCCGAGGCGACCGGCGATCATCAATGGATCCATGTCGATGTCGAGCGGGCCAAGCGTGAAATGCCGGGCGGCAAGACAATCGCCCACGGCTATTTGACGTTGTCGCTGGTGCCGCGGCTGGCGGCGACGATCTACCGGGTCAAGAACCGGTCGCGCGGGCTTAATTACGGCTCAAATCGGGTTCGCTTCACCGGCCAGGTGCCGGCCGGGTCGCGCATCCGGCTGCGGCAAAAGATCAAGTCGGTCGAACCGGTCGAGGGCGGCGGGGTGCGCATCACCTCGGAGAGCACGATGGAAGTCGAGGGATCGGAACGGCCGGCGCTGATCGCCGAAACCATCGGCATGCAATTCGAATAGGCTCACAACACCACGACAGGCGAGGAGAAATTGCGATGACGAGTAACGGATCGAACCAGCGGGCGTCGTACATCTATCTCGGGCTGGCCGGCGAAACCGGGCGCGGCCGGGTAGTGGATTCGGGGCTGTTCCGCATGGCCGATGGCGACGACGGGTGGGAACCGCTGCAGCGCGGCCTGCCCGAAATGCCGGCGGTGCGGGCCTTGGCCGTCCATCCGCAAAACCCCGACATCGTCTATGCCGGGACACAGTCCGGTCCCTATCGCAGCGCCGACCGTGGCGAGCACTGGGAAAAGGTCAATGTCCCCGACCATGGCTTGCCGGTGTGGTCGATCCTGTTTCATCCGCACGACCCCGACACGATCCTCGTCGGCTATGAGAATTGCGAGATCTACCGCAGCGACGATGCCGGCGAGCACTGGACGCGGCTGCCGGTCAGCGTCCGTTTTCCGGAGATCACGACGGCGCCCGGCGCCAATCCGGCAAAGCGCGTCCTGATGCTCGACGCCAGCGCAAGCGAGCCCGACTATCTCTATGGCGCAATCGAAGTCGGCGGCACGATCCGCTCGAAAGACGGCGGCGAGCATTGGGAGAATCTCAGCCACGGCCAATACCTCAACGACGACATGGTCGACATGCATGGGGTTTTGGCGAGCCGCTGGCGGCCCGGCAGCGTGTTCGGCATCGCGCGGGCCGGGATGTTCCGCAGCGATGACGGCGGCGATCATTGGCAGCACGTTCCGCTCGAGCCGCTCAACCCGAAGGGCTACATCTACTGCCGCGACATCCGCGAGGTGCCCGGCAATCCGCGCCATTTGTGGGTGGCGGCGGGAGCCGGTTTTCAGAGCGATGCCGGGACGTTGCTGCACAGCCGCGATGGCGGTGACAGCTGGAGCCGGGTCGATATCGGCGCACCGGTGCCGCACACGATGTTTAAGATTGCCTTCGACGAAAGGCAGCCAGCACTGATGTCCTGCGCGACCAACGGCGGCGAAGTCTGGTCGAGCCAGGACGGCGGCGAGACCTGGACCGCGCTGAAGCCACCGCCATCAGGGACCCAGGTCTACGCGCTCGCCCGCGGCTGAGCATGTAGCGCCGGCGCGGTGGCTGAGACGCGCGCGTGGATTTCCGGCTGACCGACGAGCAACAGCGGCTGCAGCAGCGCTGCCGGGAGTTGGCCGCCGATTTTGCCACCCGGTCGGCCGAGCATGATCGCGACGCCAGCCATCCGAGCGAAAATTACGAACGGCTACGCGGCGAAGGCTTTTACGCGCTCAACATCCCGAAAGAACTGGGCGGTGGCGGGGTCGGCCTGCTCGGTCACACGCTCGCCTTCGAAGCTTTGGCCGAGGGCTGCCCCGCAACCGCACTTGCCTTCAATATGCACGCCTCCGTCGTCATGCCGGTGATGGAGAGCCCCGAAGTACCGCCAGAGATCAAACGCCGCATCGCCGATCTCGTGGTCAAAGAGGGTAAACTGATTGCCGGCAATTTCTCCGAGCCGGGCACAACCTCGCTGATCGGCGCGCGTCCGATCACCGCGCGGGCGCGGTATGTCAACGACGGCTACAGCGTTTCCGGGCGCAAGATGTTTGCGTCGATGCTCGAAGCCGCCGATTACTGCATGGTGCTTGCCTATCCCGAGGGGGCGACGAGCCCGTTTGCCGGGATCTTTCTCCTGATTCCGCGACACGCAGACGGCCGAAAGGTGAATCCCAACTGGGACACGCTCGGCATGCGGGCGACGCGCAGCGACGCGCTGATCCTCGACGAGTGCTGGGTCCCGGAGAGTGCCGTCGTTTTCCAGTCCGACGACATCAGGCCGTTTCGGCAAGCCCATATCAACTGGTTCTGGGGCTCGTATACGGCCGTCTATCTCGGGGTCGCCGCCGCGGCCTATCGCGAGGCGGTGAGGGTGGTCAAGACGCGCCAGCCATCGGGTTACGCTCAGCCGCTCGCCTACCAGCCCGATGTCCGCCGGCATGTAGCCGAGATGAGCGCCGAACTCGAAGCCGCCCGCCTTGTCACCTATCACGCGGCTTGGCTCAGCGACAGCGAGGGGCCGACCGCGAAAACCACAGCTGCGCTGTACCGCGCCAAATACGTCGTCGGCGAAGCGGTAACCCGCATCACGCGCACCGCACTGACATTGGCAGGCGCACACGGGATCTTTAAGGGCTCGCGGCTCGAACAATTGTTCCGCGACGGGGCGATCGCACTGGTCCAGCCACCGCAACCCGATTTTTGTCTGCTGAATATGGCGATGTACGAGCTGGACCTCGATCCCAATGATATGCTGCCGCCGCTGAAGCCAATGCGGGCCGGCGATGACCTGCCGATTTATTGATCGTGACGGAGGAAACTGGATGGCCGAGGTTTTGGAGCGGCAAGTTGTAACAGTGCGGCCGACCGGTGCAGCACTCGCCGCGGATATCGAGGGGGTGGATCTGTCGCAGCCGCTACCTCCGGCAACGGTCGCCGCGATAAAGCAGGCTTGGGCCGACCATCTCGTGCTGCGGTTTCGCGGCCAGCGGCTGGATGACGACCAGCTCATGCGGTTTAGCGCGCTGTTTGGCGAACTCGATTTGGCGCCGGTCATCGCCGCCGCGCGGGTCAAGATCGCGGGCGAGGACCGCTACGTCAACTCGGCCGAAGAGGGCAACCGGTACGTCTCGGTAATTTCCAACATCATCGAGAACGGCGTCGCTATCGGGGCGCTCGGCGCTTACGAGGCGATCTGGCACACCGATATGTCGTACAATCCGGAACCGCCGATGGGCAGCGCCCTATACGCGCTCGAAGTCCCGGCGGTGGGCGGCGACACCGGCTTTGCCAATATGTATCTCGCCTATGAAACGCTGCCCGACGATCTGAGACGGCGGGTCGAGGGCCGGTTGTGCCGGCATGATTCGAGCCGCAACAGTGCCGGCGAATTGCGCCGCGGTTATTCCGAGGTCAGCGATCCGCGCCAGGCTCCCGGCGCCGACCATCCGATCATCCGCACGCATCCGGTCACCGGCCGCAAGGCGCTGTTCCTCGGCCGCCGCCGCAACGCCTACATCCAGGGCCTTGACCTCGCTGACAGCGAAGCTTTGCTCGATGCATTGTGGGAACACGCGAGCAAGCCCGAATTCGCCTGGTATCAGCAGTGGCGCGTCGGCGATCTCGTCATGTGGGACAATCGCTGCGTCCTGCACCGCCGCGATGAATTCGACCCGAATGCGCGACGGCTGATGCATCGCACCCAAATCAAGGGCGATCGTCCGTTCGCCTGAGAGCGCCGCTAGTCGGCCTCGATCAGCGCCAGCCGATCGGTTGCCGGCTCGTAATCGAGGACAAAGAGCGCGGCATTGCGGGCTCTGACCGGTGTGGCGCCCGCCGGCAACGCATGTTTGACAAGGCGTCGCACCATCGCGCCATGCGTCGAAACCCCGATGCGGCGATGCGGATAGGCATCGGCGAAACGCCTGATTGCCGCCAGTCCGCGCGTCAATGTCGCGGCACCGGTCTCGCCGCCCGGAAACGCTACGTTGTCGTCGCTGTACCAGCGCTCGGTCAATTCGGCGCCAAAACGCGCCTTGGCCTCCTCCCACAGCATGCCCTCGGCCAGCCCGACGCTGACCTCCCGCAACCCGTGGTCGGTGATCAACGGCACATTCAGAATTTCGCCGATGATCCGCGCAGTCGTTAGCGCGCGCGACAGATCGCTCGATACGAGGGCATCGAGACGGTGGGCCAGCAGGCGCTGGGCGAGCGCCTCGGCTTGGGCGATGCCGTTCGCGTTGAGCTGGGTGTCGGTATGTCCCTGCAGCCGCCCTTCCCGGTTCCAGTCGGTCTCGCCATGGCGAAACAAAAACAATGTCAGCCGATCGGCAACGTGCTCCATACGGCTCTCCATGATCCAGGATGGCGGTGTGACAATGCGAGCGGGTATAGCAGTCGAGACACGGAGACGGGAATAGACGCAGCGGGTTAGCGCGCTGCGGTTCTGCCGACGAGCACCATCGAGAAATAGGGCGCCTCGTCGATTTTGGCTAAGGGTCGCACCCGCTGTTCCGGCATGCTTGCGTGCTCGACGCAAATCGCATCCGATAATCGGCCGAGCTGTTCCAGGACGCGTTTGACCTTGGGCAAATGGCGACCGAGCTTAAGGATTGCCGCGACCTCGGACGCGGCGAGGCGATGGGCAAGTTGGCTCTCGCCCAGCGTTGCCGGCATCACGGTAAGCGTCTCGTCACGTGTCACCAGCGGCAATCCTGCGGCTGCCGAACAGGCGGTCAGTGACGACACGCCGGGAATGATCTCGACGGGGTAGCGGTGACCTAGCCGCGTCAGGATGCCGATAAAGCTGCCGTAAAACAGCGGGTCGCCCTGGCACAGCACTGCCACATCGCTGCCTGAGTCGAGGTCGGCGGCAATCGCCTGGGCTGCGTCGTCGTAAACTTCAGCGGGTGGTGGTCCCGGACGCATCGGGAAGCGGATCGCGATCTCGCGCTGCCCTTGATCGAGCCATTCGGCGACGATCGCCCGCGCAAAACTATCGCCATGATCGGGCGCCGGATAGGCGACCACGGCGGCGGCGCGCAACAGCCGCAGCGCCTTTAGGGTTAGGAGTTCCGGGTCGCCGGGCCCGACCCCGATCCCGTAAAGCCGCCCAGGCCGCCCGACTCTCATCTCAACCGGACTTGACCAGCGCCAATTGCGTGACGGTCGCGAGTGGCCGCCACATCAGATGCACGCCGGCGGGCTCGGCCCGGCTGACCGCGATCCTGGTCAATACCCCGCCGTAACGCGATTGCCACTCGAACAGCCGTGCCTCGCCCTCGACGGTCACGACATTGGCGACGAGCCGCCCACCCGGCCGCAACGCCGCCCACAGCGCCGGCAGCAATCCGGGCGCGCTGATCCCGCCGCCGACAAAGATTGCGTCCGGCGACGCCAAGCCGTGAACCGCCTCGGGGGCCGAACCGACAACGACACGCAATCGCCGGCACGCCGAGCGATGCGGCATTGCGCGCGATCGTCGCCGCGCGACTCGGGTCGCGCTCGACCGCGACCGCGGCACACCTTTCCCCGGCGCGCAGCCACTCGATCGCGATCGAGCCGCAGCCAGCGCCGATGTCCCATAATGATTCATCCGGCATTGGCGCCAACGCCGCGAGGGTCGCGGCGCGCACCTCCCGTTTTGTCAGCTGGCCGTCGTTCTCGAACGCGTCGTCGGGCAGTCCGGCGAGACGCGACAACGGGCGAGCTTCCGGCCCGGCAACGCATTCGAGCGCGATGGTGTTGAGATCCGGGACACGACATTCGCCCCAGCAGCGCGCTTCCTCCGAGATGACGGTTTCGCGCGGTCCGCCGAGGTGGCCGAATACAGTCAGCCGGGTCCGACCCCAGCCGAGCTCGGTCAACAAGGCGGCGACGCCGGCCGGGTGTTTCGCCGTCTTCGGACAGTGCCAGTATCCGGCGGCCGGGCGTCAGGTGAAGGCGCAGAGAATCGAGCGGGCGCGCATGCAAGCTAATCGTCAGCGCAATCGGCGAGCGGCCAACCGAGCCGGGCGGCGGCGAGGCTGAACGCGCCCGGTTGCGGTAAAATGATCATTTCGTCGGGCGGGAACCGTCGTGCCAGAACCGCGCCGACGCCGTACCAGAGCGGGTCGCCACTCGCTAAAACGGCCACTCTGCGGCCGCGATTTGCTGCGATCGTATCGATCGTGCGGGCGAGCGGGCGCTCCCATACCAGGCGCTCGGCGCTGCCCTCCGACGGGACCATGTCCAAGTGCCGCCTGCCGCCGACCAACATTTCCGCGGTCTCGATCAATGTGCGCGCCGCCGCCGACAGGCCGGCCACCCCATCCTCGCCGATGCCGATGACCGCGAGCCAAGCCTTCATCGGGCGGCTGCGAGAGCGTTTACGGCAGCGGCTGCGATCGCGCTGCCGCCGCGCCGGCCAAGCAAGGTAATGAAATCGATTCCATTCCCGAAAGCGGCAAGTGCTGCTTTGGCCTCGGCCGCGCCGACAAAACCAACCGGAAAACCCAGGATCAGCGCCGGCTTTCCCGCACCTTCGGCGAGGATTTCGAGCAAACGAAACAATGCCGTCGGGGCATTGCCGATCGCGACCACGGCGCCGTCTAGATACGGACGCCATAATTCGACAGCCGCAGCCGAGCGAGTAGTGCCTTGTGCCGCGGCAATCTCTGGCACCGCAGGATCACGCAAGAAGCACAGGATCTCGTTCGCGGCGGTTAGCTGTTTGCGGTTGATGCCGGCCATCACCATCGTCGCGTCGACGAGGATCGGCGCGCCCGCCTCGAGTGCGGCCTTTCCCGCCCGGGCTGCTTTTGCCGAAAAGGCGAGGTCGTCGAGAATCGCGACATCCCCCGCGGCATGAGCGATCCGCGCCGCCACCCGCCGCAGCGACGGCGGAAAGCGCGTGAGATCTGCCTCGGCCCGGACGATCGCCAATGACTTGCGGGTGATCGCCGCCGGATCGCGGAGGTAGGTGTAGGCCCTGATCTCCGAGCCCTCATCCGGCAACCCCGTCTCCCGACGGTGGCGGGAAGAGTAAGTCTCTGAGATGGTCAGTTTCTTGACTTCAGGTTCTGAAGCCACCTCGTCATACCGGCGAAAGCCGGTATCCATAGCCGAAATGGATCCCGACTTGCGTCGGGATGACGATACTGGAACGACCGGTGTCCTGACCTCCTGTTGGCGGGATTGGCGCTGACTGGCGACGGCTTGAGCAAGGAGTCGGCTCGGCGGGGGTGAAACTGTCGGGGTCAATGTCAACAGAAACCGCGATCGGGCGCTGGCGCGCGGCGGTGACGCCGAGGGTCCACGCCTCTTCGCGTTCGACCTGCTCGCGTTGCTTTGGCGTCAGCCCCGGATCGCCGAAAAACAGCGCCGCCAATTCTCCAGCCTGGTCGCGCGCGGCGAGATAGCCGGCGACAGCGCGGACCTGTGCGGCATCCTTGGTCTCGTCGGGTCTGGGCTTTACCGCCCACAATGACGGATACACCTCGGCCATAACGAGCTGTGCCTCGACCGGCGGATGCAGGCCGGTCTCGAACGGCCACACCTGTGTCCGACCGCGCCAGCGCGGGTCGTCGCGCAACGCACGCGCGACCGGGATGCCGGTCAAGGCTTGACCACCGACCGAGCCGGTCCCGAGCAGCTTCCAGCAAGGCTGCGCGCTCGGAATGTGGAGATCGACGAGCCGGCGTTCAGCCAACCCATCAGTATCGTGGCGTCGGTGATGCTTCCCCGCCAAATGCGTCCGAGCGGGCGCCCTCGGGCAGCCCCAAAACGGAAAACCGCCGCCCGAGACTCGGCGATTGAGCGCCTCAGCAACATCGAACCGGTTGTTGCGGTTTTCTTTATCGTCCTCGATCAGCGCTGCGATTTCGTCCCATACCGCGCGCCACGGCGGACCGGACAGTCCGAGCCGGCCGGCAAACCCAGCCGGGTAGCCGAATGGAAAATCAAAGCCGAGCAGAACCCGCCGCCCGCTCGCTGCCTCCAGCCATTGGCTGATCAGCTCTCGCGCCGCGTGGCGGGTCGGCGCGTTGACAAGAGTCTCGCCCTCGGCATCGCGCCGGCACAACCAGATGCTGTCACGCCCGGTACGCGGCACATTCGCAGCGCTCCAGTCGACCATGATGAAAGTATCGAACATCACCTGTCGTGATGGTGATGGTCGTGATCGTGGTGGTCGTGACCATTTGGATGATCGTGTGGCTCGGCCTGTCCGCCGCCGAGACCGACGCCGCGGACATGATGGTGATGACCGGCCTGCGGCGCCCCGGCATCGGCTTCGTAGCCGATGATCTGCGTGCGGTATTTGCAGAGCTGGCAGTTCATCGCCGGCGAACCCTCGCCCAACAATTCGACCTGTTCGCAGAATGCGTCGAGCACCGCGGGATGGTCTCGCAGATAAGGCGCGTTGACGATTTCGATGTCAGGGAAGAGACGCGCCACCGTGTCGCTTTGGTCGTAGATGCGTTTGACCAGGATGCCGGTAAACAGAAAATACGGGAACACGACGATGCGGCGGAAGCCAAGCCGCGCCGAATGGCTCAACGCGGTGTCGACGCGTGGATGGGCAACGCCGCTAAAGGCGGTTTCGGCCCAGCCGAACCCCATTCCCTCCCACAGCATCCGCGCGACTTTGGCGATATTGGAGTTGGCATCGGGGTCGTTGGTGCCGCGTCCGACAACGATCAACAGGCTGTCGGAAAGATCGGCGCCGGCGTTCGGCAACGCCGCCGCGATGCGGTCGGCAGCCGCCGTCAGCAGTTTCGGGCTGATGCCGAGGTCGCGACCAAACCGCACCTCGATGCCCGGGATTGTCGGCTGCGAAGCTGTTGACCTCCCACGGCAGGTCGTTCTTGACATGGCTTGCCGCGAACAGCATTCCGGGCGCCGCGAGGATTCGCCGCGCGCCGCGCGCCGCCAGTGCGGCGAGCCCATCGCGGATCGTCGGCCGCGCGAATTCGAGATAACCGGTCGCGAAATCAACTCCCGGCAGACGCGAGCGCAATGCCTTGGCAAACAGTTCGAACTCGCCGATCGCCTCGGGATCGCGGCTGCCATGCCCGCAGAGCAATACCCCCGTTTGCGTCATCAATTGACCCCTTCCCACCCGCAGCCGAGAGTGCCGCCGCCATGCCCCCGGTCGTCGCCGACCCGCTGTTGCTGCTCGCCGCCGGCCTCGCGATCGATGCGTGGTTTGGCGACATGCCCGCGTTATTCGCCCGTATTCCGCATCCGATTGTCCTCGCTGGACGCGGAGTCGCTTTCTTCGACCGCAAACTCAATCGCGAGATCCGCAGCGAACAGTCGCGCCGCACGCGCGGGATCATCACGGTCATTGTGTTGGTCGGCGGTGCCGCCGCATTGGGGTGGGTCATCGAGCAGCTGTGCCGCGGCAGCCTCGCGGGCGTCGCGATCGAGATCCTGCTGATTGCGGTCCTGGTCGCGCAGCGCAGCTTGTTCGACCATGTCGCCGCGGTCGCGCGGGCGCTCGCCGATGGCGGGCTGTTGGCCGGACGCGAGGCGGTGCGGCATATCGTCGGCCGCGACCCGGCGAGCCTCGACGCGCATGGCGTCGCGCGCGCCGCGATCGAAAGCCTTGCCGAGAATTTCAGCGACGGGGTCGTAGCGCCGGTGTTCTGGTATCTGGTGCTCGGCCTGCCCGGGCTCTTCGCCTACAAGATGGCGAACACGCTCGACAGCATGATCGGGCATCGGACGCCGCATTATCTTGCCTTTGGCTGGGCCGCGGCTCGTTTCGACGATCTCGCCAACTTTGTGCCGGCGCGCATCAGCGGCGTTCTGATTGCTGCCGCCGCATTTTTTGCCCGCGAGGGTCGGCCATCGCGGGCATTGCTGATCATGCTGCGCGACGGGCGCAAGCATCGCTCGCTCAATGCCGGCTGGCCGGAGGGTGCCATGGCCGGCGCCCTCGGCCTGGCGCTGGCTGGGCCACGCCGCTATGCCGAGGGGGTGGTAGCCGATCCGTGGGTCGGCGAGGGCACCGCGCGCGCGGCGCCGGCCGACATCGCCCGCGCGCTGATGATTTACCGGAACGCGTGCCTGATCGAATGGGGCTTGGTGATCGGGGCTTGGTTCGCGGCGCATCACGGTCTCTTTACCTGACCCGCGGCGGCCGCGCCGCGGCAAGCAGCGCGGAGAGGTCGAGATGCCGTTCGAGGTGGGCGGCAAGCGCATCGAGGGTGGTCTCGACTCTATGCTCGTACGCAAATTCGCCGGCAACAATGCCGAGCCTTTCAAGAAAAGCGCGGCGGAACCCGTCGCTGGCGAAGAGGCCGTGCAAATAGCACCCGGCGACGAGCCCGTCGGCGCTGATCGCACCCTCCGGGGCGCCGGCGAGATGCAACATCGGGTGTCCCAACCCCGGTCCGGTTGTCTCGCCGAGATGCATTTCGTATCCCGTGACCGGCATCCCGGTCGCGACATCGACGCCTACGGCTGGCCGCAGCCGCTTTTCGGCGCCGAGCACGGTATCGATGTCGAGCAGGCCGAGACCCCGAACCTCCTCGCGCCGGCCTTCGATGCCGAGCGGATCGGAAATGGTTCGGCCGAGCATCTGGTAACCGCCGCACAGGCCCAACACGCGTCCGCCTTGGCGGCGGTGCGCCAGGATGTCGATGTCCCACCCCTCGGCGCGCAAAAATGCGAGATCGGCGATCGTCGCCTTCGAGCCTGGCAGGATCACCAATGCCGCATCGCGCGGCAGCGGCCGACCCGGCTGCACCATGACGATCTCGACATCAGGCTCGGCGCGCAACGGGTCGAGATCGTCGAAATTGGCGATCCGCGGCAATACCGGGACCGCGATTTTGACGCGCTCTCCGCGCGTCCATTCTCCCTCTCCCCTTCGGGGGAGGATTCTTCCAGTGGGCGAGGGCGAGCGAGTCTTCGGCCGGCAACAACTCGGCAGCCGCAAAGTACGGCACGACCCCGAACGAGCGCCACTGGGTGCGCTCGCCGATCGCGGCGATGCCCCCCTCGAACAGGCGGGTGTCACCGCGGAATTTGTTGACGATGTAGCCGGCGATCAGCGCGCGCTCGCTCTGCGACAGGAGGAGATGAGTGCCGACGAGTTGGGCGATGACGCCGCCGCGCTCGATGTCCCCGATCAGCACGACCGGAACATCAGCCGCCTCGGCAAAGCCCATATTGGCGATGTCGCCCGCTCGCAGATTGATCTCGGCGGGGCTGCCAGCGCCTTCGACAAGCACCAGATCGGCGGCCTCGGCGAGGCGGCCGAACGCGCCCAGGACCCGCGGCAGCAAGCTCGGCGCAAGGTTGCGATATTCCGCCGCCGTGGCACTGCCCCATACCCGCCCGTCGACAATGATCTGAGCGCCGCCCTCGGATTGCGGCTTTAGCAGCACCGGGTTCATGTCGGTCACCGGCTCCGCCCGGCAGGCCCGCGCCTGCAAGGCTTGCGCGCGGCCGATCTCGCCGCCATCGGCGGTCACGGCGGCGTTGTTCGACATGTTCTGCGGTTTGAACGGCCGCACCTCCATGCCGCGATGCGTGAACGCGCGCGCCAAGCCGGCCAGCAACAGCGACTTGCCGACATCCGACCCGGTTCCCTGCAGCATCAGCGCGCGCGCCACCGCGCCTCGCTGCGCTCCGCAAGGAGGAAGAACGGCCGGTTATACCGATATCGCGCTTTCCCGGCGAAGGCCGGGATCCACGGCGGAAATGGATACCGGCTTTCGCCGGTAATGCGAGGAAAGATGTGAATCATCTCAGAATTCGATGCCCTGTTGGGCTTTGACGCCGTCGCGGAACGGATGCTTGACCAGCGTCATCTCGGTCACGAGATCGGCCGCATCGATCAGTTCGGGCTTGGCGTTGCGGCCGGTAACGACGACGTGCAGATCGCGCGGCTTTTGCTTTAGCGCCGCAACGACCTCATCGAGAGGCAGGTAGTCGTAGCGCAACACGATGTTGAGTTCGTCAAGCAATACCAGCCGGTAGGACGGGTCGGCGATCATCGCCTTTGCCGCCTCCCACGCCCGTTGCGCGGCGGCGATGTCGCGGGCGCGGTCCTGCGTGTCCCAGGTAAAGCCCTCGCCCATTGCCCGGCAGGTCACCAGATCGCCAAAGCGCTCGAGCGCCACCCGTTCGCCGGTATTCCACACGCCTTTGACAAACTGGACGATGCCGACGCGCATGCCGTGGCCGAGACAGCGCAACACCAAGCCAAAGGCGGCGGTCGATTTGCCTTTGCCCTTGCCGGTGTGGACGATCAGCAGCCCGCGCTCCTCGGTCTTCGTCGCCAGCATGCGGTCGCGCGCCGCCTTGCGCCGCGCGGCTTTTTCGTTGTGGCGGCGGTTTTTTTCCTCTTCGCCCTCACCCGCCTCGCTGCGCTCGGCACCCTCTCCCGCAGCGCGGGAGAGGGTGGACCCAGCCCGAAGAGTGGGGTGGTTGAGGGCCGGCACTGACGGCCCGCCGGTGTGATCGCTCACGCGCCGCTCCCTTGCATCAGAGCCTCGCGGGCGCTGTTGCGGCGCGGGCGCCACAAGCCGCGATCGATCGCCTCGCGAAACCGCCGACTGGTTTCGGCAAGTGCAGCCGGATTATGCTCGGCCATAAAGCTGCGCACGCTGTCGTCGGCGAGATAGGCGTCGTAGAGCGCGTCGAAATGCGCGTCGTCGACGGCGCGGCTTGTCGCGGCAAAGGCGAACAGATAATCGACCGTCGCGGCGATCTCAGCAGCACCCTTGTAGCCGTGACGCATGACCCCGGCGATCCAGCGCGGGTTCGCCGCCCGGCCGCGCACGACACGGCCGATTTCCTCGCGCAAGCTGCGGATGACCGGCCTTTCGGGCCGCGAATGGTCGTTGTGCCAGACCGCCGGTGCGCGGCCCGAAAGCCGCCTCACGACCAGCGCCAACCCGCCCTCGAACTGGTAATAGTCGTCGCTGTCGAGCAGATCGTGCTCGCGATTGTCCTGGTTGTGCAGCACCGCATCCGCGGCCGCGAGCCGCTGTTCGAGCATCACCCGCTCGGCGCGGCCCTCGGCCCCGGCGCCATAGGCGTAGCCGCTCCAGCCGAGCCAGGTATCGGCGAGATCGGCCTCGTCCTCCCAGATCCGCTCGTCGATCAGGGTCTGCAGTCCCGCCCCGTAGGCGCCGGGCTTTGAGCCAAAGACGCGATAACCGGCGCGCCGCGCCGCTTCGTCCGGTGTCACGCCCTGCTCCATAAGCGCGCTGCGATCGGCAGCAAAGCGGGCGGCGAGCGGATTGGCCGCAGGCGGCTCGTCGAGGGCCGCTACCGCGCGTGCCGCCGAATCAACGAGATCGATCAGGCTCGGGAAGGCGTCGCGGAAAAACCCCGACACCCGCAGCGTGACATCGACCCGCGGCCGGTCGAGCACCGAAGCCGGCATGATCTCGAACCCGGTCACGCGGCCGCTCGCCCGCTCCCAGACCGGACGCACGCCCATCAGCGCCAACGCTTGGGCGATGTCGTCGCCGCCGGTGCGCATGTTGGCGGTGCCCCAGGCCGAGAGCGCCACCCGCTCGGGATAGACGCCGTATTCCTGGGCGTGGCGTTCGACCAGCATCGCCGCCGATTTCCAGCCGAGCTGCCAAGCCGCCTCGGTCGGCACCGCGCGCGTGTCGATCGAAAAGAAATTGCGGCCGGTCGGCAACACCTCGGGCCGGCCGCGGCTCGGCGCACCGGACGGACCGGGAGGCACGAACCGCCCGTCGAGGCCGGTCAGCAATCCTGCGATTTCGGCGCCGCCGCAGCCCGCGACAGCCGGCCGCAAATGGCGCTCGATCCAATCGAGCACCGCGCGGGTCTGCTGCCACTCGGGTTTCGGCTGTGCTTCTCCCGAAACGAGCCGCAGGGCCAGCGTTTCCAGCCGTTCGACGGTATCGCCGACGGTTCGCCATGGCTCCCCTCCGGCAAGAAACTCAGGGCGCGGGCCGGTCCAGGGTTCGGCGGGATCGAGCGATAGCGGGTCGGCGCCAAGGTCGAGATCGGCGGCAAGGGCGCGAATTAACGACGCATCTTCCGGGCATGAGCCGCGGGCCGGGCGCGCGAAGGCGACCAGCAATTGGTCGAGCCGGTCACCATCGGGACTTTGCCCAAACACGTGCAACCCGTCGCGGATCTGCAATTCCTTCAGCTCGCACAAGAAACCGTCGAGCTTGCGCAATGCTGTCGCCGGTTCGTCGTCTGGCGCGATGCCGCAATCGCCATCGAGGCCGGCGGCGCGGGCCTGCTCCAGGATTGCTGCGGCGAGCAGTCCGACGCGGCGCGGATCGCCCTGTGCCGCTTCGTAATATTCATCGATCAAATGTTCGAGTTCGGCCGATAGGCCGTAGCTTCCGGCGCGCGTCAGCGGTGGGGTCAGATGATCGACGATCACCGCCTGGGCGCGGCGCTTGGCTTGCGTGCCCTCACCCGGATCGTTGACGATAAACGGATAAAGATGGGGCAATGGCGGGAGGACCGCCTCCGGAAAGCATTCCGCCGACAAAGCCAACGCCTTGCCGGGAAGCCATTCGAGCGTGCCGTGCTTGCCGAGATGAATGACCGCGTCGGCGCGAAAATCCTGCGCCCAGCCACGCATAAGCCGCGAGATAGCCGTGCGGCGGCACCAGGGCGGGGTCGTGGTAGGTCGCTTTCGGGTCGATGTTGTAGCCGCGCGCCGGCTGGATCAGCACCGCCACATTCCCGGCGCGAAACCCGGGGATCGCAAACCGCCCGCAATCGAGCCGTCCCGGGCGGAAGAACGGGTCGCGCTCGGCCGGCCCCCAGCGTTCGCTGATGGCCTGCTGCACCGCGGGTGAAAGCGTCGCGAAGAACGCCGAATATTCGGCGAACGAGAGTGTTTCCGAGGCCGGCGCGCCGGGGCTGCGCATTGGTTGGGCCGGCGAGCAGGCGCTCGATCAGCGCTTGACCGTCATCAGGCATTTCGCCGGTCCGGTAGCCAGCTGCTGCCAATGCCCTGATGACCGCGATCGCCGAAGCGGGCGTGTCGAGACCGACCCCGTTGCCGATGCGGCCATCCCGGTTCGGGTAGTTGGCGAGGATCAGCGCTACCCGCCTTTCGGCCGGCGGCTTTGCCCTCAGCCTCGCCCAATTGCGCGCGAGATCGGCGACAAAGTCGATGCGGTCGGCGACCGGGCGATAACCGACGAGATCGGCTTCGGTTTCGGGATCGCGGCCGAGCGGCGCCTTGAATGACACCGCACGCGACAAGATGCGCCCGTCGATCTCCGGCAACGCGACATTCATCGCCAGATCGCGCGGGCCGAGCCCTCTTGTTCCGTTGCGCCAACTCTCCTCGTCATTGCCGGCAAAGACCACCTGCAACACCGGGCAGTCGGCCGCCGCCAGCGGGTCCGCCGCCGAGCCGGCCCGCACCGAAAAGCCGGTCGCGTTCAGGATGATGGCGGGCGGTGCTTCGGCGAACAGGCGCTCCAGCAACGACGCCGCTTCGCCATCCTTGAGGCTGTGCACGAAGACCGGCAATGGCCGCAGCTTTCTGGCGACCAGCGCGTCGACCAGAGCATCGACGGGCGCCGTGTTCCCCGACTGCACCAATGCTCGGTAGAAGACGATCGGGATGACGCCGCCCCCCGCTTCCGCGGGCGCAAGCTCACTACGCCATCGGGCGACGATATCGGTGAGGCTGGGCATGGCCTGACCCGGCCAGTAAAGGCCAGCGCGCAACAGCGGCGCAGGCTCGGCCCACGGTCTGTCGTGACCGATCAGGGTTCCGGAAAAACGCAAGAAGTTCTGGGCATTTGCCGGCCCACCCTCGGCCAGGTAGCGCCACAGCCGCTTTACTGAATCGGGTGCGATGGTCGACAGCTCGGTCAATTCGGGGTCGGGATTGTCGTCGCCGGGCAAGAGCGCCAGCGGAATCCCATGCTCGCGGCAGGTTTCGACCAGCTGCTCGACGCCGTAGGGCCAATACGCTGACCCGCCAAGAATGCGGGCGACGACCAGTCGTGCCGCGGCGACCGTCTCCATGTACAGGTCGACCGAGAAATTGTGGCCGAGCCGCAGAATGGATGCCAGCCGGAGCCGTGGCGTCATCGGATCCTCGGCGCGCCGCCATCTTTGCGCCGCCGCCAGCAAGGCGAGTTCGGTGTCGGCGCTCGACAGAACGACGATCTCCCCCGGCGTCTGGGCGAGATCGACCGCCGCCATGCCGTCGGCGATCGTACCGGGTATCGTCGCCAAGAGATGCATCAGCCGCCCAGCATTGCGGCGATGGCGGCGCGATCGAGCCCCTTCTCCCCGATCACGACGAGGCGGCTCGAGCGCTCCTCACCGGTTCGCCACGGTCGGTCGAAATAGCGCTGCACCCGATCGCCGACGGCCTGGATGACCTCGCGCCGGCCGCGTCCGGGTGTGTCGATGAACCCTTTGACCCGCAGCACGTCGTGCCTGGCGATAGCGGCCCGCAGGCGCCCGACAAACTCGGCGCCATCGGCGACCGGTCCAAGTGTCAGTACAAAGCTCTCGAAATCATCATGGTCGTGCGCCTCGGCCATGTCGTGCAGTGACGGCCGCTGGGCGAGATCGTCTTCGGCCGCGGCAGCGAGGCCGAGCGCCACATCGGGCGGCACCGCCGCATCGCAGGCGGCGAGCACTTTCACCCCGGGCCGCAGTTTTTTGTCCATTTCCCGGCGCAGGGCAGCCAAGGTTTCTTCGCCGATCAGGTCGGTCTTATTCAATATCACCAGATCGGCGCAGGCGAGCTGATCGCCGAACACCTCTTCGAGCGGGTTGTCGTGAATAAGCGCCGGATCGGCGGCGCGCTGACGCGCCACGGCCGCAGGGTCGTCGGCAAAGCGGCCATCGGCGAGCGCCGCTGCATCGACCACCGTCAGCACGCCGTCGACCGTTGTGCGGGTGCGGATTTCGGGCCAGGCGAAGGCCTGCACCAAAGGCTTTGGCAAGGCCAGCCCCGAAGTCTCGATCAGAATGTGCTCAGGCGGCGCCTGGCGTTCCAGCAGCCGCGTCAATGTCGGGAGAAAATCGTCAGCGACAGTGCAGCACAAGCAGCCATTGGCAAGCTCGACGATGTCGTCCTCGCTGCAGGTCTCGTCACCGCACCCGAGCAGTAATTCTCGGTCGATGCCGAGCTCGCCGAATTCGTTTACCACGACCGCGAGCCGTCGCCCTTGCGCGCGCGCCAGCAGGTGGCGCACGAGACTGGTCTTGCCGGCGCCGAGAAAGCCGGTGATCACCGTCGCCGGAATCCGTCGCACGGCTCAGTTGTCCTTCAGGGTAAGCGGCAGGCCGGCGGCAATAAAGACGACGCGGTCGGCGATCGCGGCGACTTCTTGATTGAGCCACCCGGCAGCGTCACGGAAGCGGCGACCGAGGGGCGTTTCGGGGACAAGGCCCATGCCGACCTCGTTCGCGACCAGCACCACCGGGCCGGGGGCCAAGCGCAACGCCGCGCACAGCGAAGCAGCCTCTTCCTCGATCGGACGCCCGGCGAGCATCACGTTAGAGAGCCACAGCGTGAGGCAATCGATCAGCAACGGATGTTCGCTTTGTGCTTCCGCCGCGATCACCGGAGCGAGCGCCAGCGGTTCTTCAACCGTCTGCCAGAACGGGCCGCGCCGCTCCCGGTGCGCGGCGATGCGCGCCGTCATCTCGGCATCGCGCGCCTCTGCCGTGGCGCAATAGGTGCCGCAGTCGGCGGCGGCTTCGATCAGTCGCTCGGCATAGCGGCTCTTGCCCGATCGCGCGCCGCCCAGCACCAATGTTACGGGGGAAGCCGGCGCTCGCGGCGCCCATCATCGATCGGCATTGGTCCCTCCTCCGCCCGAGGAATCGTCCCTGGTCGCGCGATGCGGAGGTCTCCTGGCTCGGGGTCGTCGCCCGCGGCGCCTTCCCAGCCGAACACCCGGCCAGTGGTCTTTGCCGCGGACTCGCCGCTTACAGTTGCGGGGGCAGCGCCGGCATTGCACCGGACTTCCCTGTCGCATCGCGAGAGCGACGCTAACACATCCCGCGCGGCGACGTCTTTGGTTTAATCTCGAACAGGGCAACGGGTACGGCTAAGATCACCCGGCGGTGCGAACCGTAATTCAGCAGAGCGGAGAGGCGAATGAAAATCGAGGGCGGGTGCCTTTGTGGCCAGGTGCACTACTCGGGCGAGGCGGAGCCCATCTTCACGGGGGTGTGCCATTGCACCACTTGCCAAAAGGGGTCGGGATCCGCGTTTAATGTAATCGTAGCCGTGCCAAAGCCCGCGATAAACGTCCAGGGCCCGCTAAAGACGTACGAGGGCCGGGGCGACACCGGCAAAGCAACATACCGCCGTTTTTGCCCGAATTGCTCCTCGCCGATCATCGGCGAGGCCGAACTTATGCCGGATGTGATCATGATCCCGGCAGGCACGCTTGCCGATCCAAGTTGGGTCAAACCGACGATGCAGATCTATTGCGAAAGCGCTCAGCCTTGGGTGAAGCTTGAAGGGGAAATCAAGAGCTTCCCGAAGATGCCGAGCCCCGGCTAACTGGGGCGAGCTGCTGCTTCGCAACTGAGTTGCGGTTTTAGTGAAGGCGGGTCGCAGCCTAACCTAGCGCAACGCCGCGGCGGTGAGGAGGATCGTGATCTCGGCGATCTGCTGAAACGCGCCGAGCACGTCGCCGGTGTAGCCCGCTATGCGGCGCTGCACGACAGCAGCGGTCGCGGCGACCGCGCCTGCTGCGACGCCGATTGCGATCAGGCCGTGCAGCGGCCCCAGCGCCATGGCGCCGATTGCAACGCCAATCAGCAGCCCGGCGATGCTCGTGGCCGGGCGCGGCCGACCTGCCCCGGCGCCGAGACCGTCACCGCGCGCCGGGGGCAGCACCGACATCGCTATCGGCAACAACGCGCGTGACACGGCATGCGCCGCGACCAATGCCAGCGCGGCGAAAATCACTTCGCCGATCTGCGCCAGCGCCGCCGCGCGCAAGCCGACGCTAAGCACCAACGCCAACACAGCATATGTTCCGTGCCGGCTGTCGCGCATGATCGCCAGCCGACGATCCGGGTCGTTGCCCCCAAAGATCCCGTCGGCGCAATCGGCAAGCCCGTCCTCATGCAATGCTCCGGTGAGCAAAATCCCGGCGAACACCGCAAGGAACGCAGACGGCCAATCACCCAATCTGACCAGCTGGGCGGCGAGAAAGACCAAAGCCGCGACCGCACCGATGCCGGCTCCGACCAGCGGGAAAGCCCAGGCGGCGTCGACAAGCGTCCACTCGGTCGCAACCTGTCGCGCCATCGGGATGCGGGTGAAGAAACCGACAGCGGTGAAGAAGCCGGCAGCATAGCCCGGCCGCCTCCCGGTCGGTCGTTCCGAGGCGCTCATCGTCGCGAGGATACCCGAAAGCCCAGCGACCGCTCTCGGGTTTTCCTGCTTGGGCTTGAGGCATCATTGGGACAGGATCGCGCTCCACCGGAGTACAAGGCCATGGATGAGCCGACAGCTACGCTTGACGAGATGCGCGCCCTGTTGGCGCAACTCCCCGGACCCGATCTCGAAGCCGGCTCCGCGGCCGCCGCACGCCAGGCGCAGTTGACAAAGCCCCCAGGATCGCTGGGGCGGCTCGAAGAATTGGCGATCTGGCTCGCGACATGGCAGGCGCGTCATCCGCCGCGTGTCGAGCATCCGCGCACTGTTGTCTTCGCCGGCAATCACGGCGTCGCGGCGCGCGGCGTTTCGGCGTATCCCGCCTCGGTCACCGCCCAAATGGTGCAGAATTTCATCGCCGGCGGCGCCGCGGTGAACCAGCTGTGCCGAATCGTCGATGCCGACCTCCGCGTCTACGAGATGAACCTCGATCAGCCGACCGGCGACATCGCTGCAGGGCCGGCCATGAGCGAGGAGGAATGCGCCAAGGCGATGGCCTACGGGATGATGTCGGTCGAGCCCGGCATCGATGCCTTGGCCGTCGGCGAAATGGGCATCGGCAACACGACCTCGGCGGCGGCGTTGTGCGCGGCTCTATTCGGCGGCGACGCGACGCTGTGGACCGGCCCTGGCACCGGTGTGGTTGGAGAATCACTCGACAACAAGCGCCGTGTGGTTGGCGAGGCGGTAGCGTTGCACCGCCCGGCGGCCAGTGATCCGTTCGACATGTTGCGCCGGCTCGGCGGGCTCGAACTGGCCGCGATCACGGGTGCGGTGATGGCGGCAAGGCTTGGCCGGATACCGGTCGTGCTGGACGGCTACGCCGCGACCGCCGCCGCGGCAGTATTGTTCGCCGCCGACCCGAGGGCGCTCGATCACTGCATCGTCGCGCATGTCTCGGCCGAGCCGGGACATCGCGTTCTGCTGGAGCGCGTGGACAAGCGGCCGCTGCTCGATCTCGGGATGCGGCTTGGCGAGGCCTCGGGTGCGACACTTGCGATCGCCTTGCTGAAAGCCGCCGCCGCCTGCCACAACGGCATGGCGACCTTCGCCGAGGCTGGGGTCAGCGGTCCCGCTTGACCCTGATGCTGCGCCGGAAACAGCGGGATTGGCTCGCTGCGAGAGGTTATTGCCGGCGCTGCGGGCTTGCCGCGGGGCCGCCAAGCGTGGAACCTTGTCGCATCACAGCGCCACAATCGGAGGGAGTGAAATGCGCATCGTCATCGTCGGCCAGCAGGCTTTTGGCAAAGCGGCGCTCGACGCCTTTATCGCGCGCGGCGACGAGATCGCGGGCGTGTTTGCCGCCCCGGATCGGCCCGGGGCGCGGCCCGACCCGCTGGTGACCGCCGCCGAGGAACGAAAGCTGCCGGTATACCGCTTTCCAAAGTATTCGGCCGATGAGGCCAAGACCGCGCTCGCTGAACTCAAGGCCGATATCGGCGTGATGGCTTATGTCCTGCTGTTCGCGCCGCCCGAATTCTGCGCGATCCCCAAGCATGGGATGATCCAGTTCCACCCGTCATTGTTGCCATTGCATCGCGGGCCGTCCTCGATCCCGTGGGCGATCATTCGCGGGCGCAGCGAGACCGGGTTGTCGATCTTCCGGCCGACCCCGGGTCTCGACGAAGGCCCCGTGGTTTTGCAAAAGCGGGTGCCGATCGGCCCCGACGACACCGCCGGCTCGCTCTATTTCGACAAGATCTTTCCGCTCGGGATTCAGGCGCTGGTCGAGGCCGCCGATCTCGTGGTCTCCGGCCGCGCTACCGAGACGACCCAGGACGAGAGCCAGGCGACCTACGAAGGCTGGGTGCGCGAGGCCGAAAGCCGCATCACCTGGGCGCATCATGTCGACTTCGTCTATGATCTGATCCGCGGCTGCAACCCGGCGCCCGGCGCCTGGACTATGTACGGCGACAAAAAGCTCTATCTGTTCGACGCCAAAAAGATCACCGCGCCGACCTTTGGCGCAGTGCGCGGCAAAAAGATTGGCGAGGTGGTCGCAGCCGGCCCCGCAGGTTTGCGGATCCTCGCGCAAGGCGGTTACGTCGAGGTGTCGAGAGTACGTCTCGATGACGGCCCCAAGATCGCCTCGACCGAGGCCGAGATCCCGGTCGGAACGATCCTCGGCAGTTAGCCCGCTAGTCGTTCGATCTTGTCATCTCGGAGGATCTCGGGCCGCGGCAAGCTTAGGTTTCCTGAGCTCTCAATGCGGGTAGCGAAGTAGGCGAAACGGGGGCTCTCAGAGCGCGCGTCCAAAGCTGGGATGGATGATCGCTGGCCCGCGCGCGCGGCGACAGCGTGCTACAATGACGGCGGATCGGGAAAGCGGAGTGAGCGATGCTCCAAAGTTATGACGGGAGCTGTCATTGCGGACGGGTGCGGTTTCGGGTGCGCGCCGATCTAGCGGATTTGCTCGAATGCAACTGCTCGGTGTGCAGCAAGAAAGGCATTCTGCACTTGATTGTGCCGCCGGAAGATTTCGAGCTGTTGCAAGGCGGCGACGATCTCGCGACCTATCAATTCAACACCAACACCGCCAAGCACATTTTTTGCCGGCATTGCGGCATGCACCCGTTTTATGTGCCGCGCTCGGACCCCGACAAGATTGACGTCAACGCCCGCTGTCTCGACGGCATCGACCCCGCGACGTTGCGGCCGGCCAAGTTCTTTGACGGGCGCAATTGGGAAGTAGCGCAACAGGCGCGGCAAGCCGCCGAGCGCTAATGTGATCGGGCGCGGGGCGGCTCCGAACTTCGGAACCAGAAGCTTTCGCCACCAACACATCGTCTTCCCGACGAAGGTCGGGATCCATTTCAGCCATGGGCACCGGCCTTCGCCGGTGTGACGAGGAGTGGTTGTAGGAGCCGTTTTGGCCGGGTACCGGTGCTAACGTCGATGCAGGGGATCTGTCTAAATCGGGCGCTCCGCCCCGGACGCGCGAGAAACGGCAGGGCGCGATTGCGGGCGTGTGGCAGGCGGGCGATCGGTCGAGTGGCCTCGGCGAGCCACTGCGCGGTGTCGGGGTCGACGAGCGGCGTCAGGGTGTCTCGGACACGGGCGTGATAGTCGTCGAGCCAGTCGATCTCCGCGTCGTCGAGCAATGACGGCTCGATCAGATTGCGGTCGATCGGCGCCAGGGTCAGTGTTTCGAAGTGCATCATCTCGCGCTCGCCGCCGCCGTCCACCGGCTGCACCAGCACCAAATTCTCGATGCGGATGCCGTAGGCGCCGGTTTTGTAATAGCCGGGCTCGTTCGAGATGATCATGCCGGGCAGCAGGGGCTGGGTGCTCGCTGCCTTCGAGATCCGCTGCGGCCCCTCATGCACGCCGAGATAGCTGCCGACCCCGTGCCCGGTGCCGTGATCGTAATCGAGCCCGGCCTGCCACAACCCGCGTCGCGCAAAGGCGTCGAGCTGGGTCCCGGTCGTGCCCTTCGGAAAGCGCGCCAAGGCCAGCGCGATGTGGCCCTTCAACACGCGGGTAAAACGATCGCGCATCTCCTGGGTCGGCTCGCCGATCGCGATCGTACGCGTCACATCGGTGGTGCCATCGAGATATTGCGCGCCCGAATTGAGTAGATAAAGGCTGCCGGGTTCGAGCCGCTTTTCGGTCTCCGGCATCGCCCGATAGTGGACAATCGCGCCATTCGAGCCGGCGCCCGAGATCGTCGGAAAGCTCAGGTCGCGGAAATATTCGCCCTCGCGGCGAAAGGCTTCGAGACGGTCGCTGGCGGCGATTTCGGTGAGCCCGCCTTTGGGTGCTTCGCGTGCGAGCCAGGCCAGAAAGCGGGTCAACGCCGCGCCGTCGCGGCGATGGGCGGCGCGGGTGCCGGCGATCTCGGCGGTGTTTTTGCAGGCTTTTGGCAGCACGCAGGGGTCGGCGGCGCGGTGGATCTTGGCGCCGGCCTTTTCGAGCCGGTCGAAGATCCACGCCGCCGCGGTCGCCGGGTCGGCCTGCACCCGCGCACCCTGGGCGGCGAGTGCATCGAGCGCCGGCCCCAATTGCTCGGGCGGCAGCACGGTCACGGCATTGCCGAGATGGCGTTCGAAATCAGGCGCCAGTTTGCGCCGATCGATGAACAGGGCAACGCTGGCGTCACCGCGCAGTATCGCAAACGACAACGGCAAGGGCGTGTGCGGCACGTCACCACCGCGGATGTTGAGCAGCCACGCGATCGATTCGGGCATCGTCAAGACCGCCGCTGCGACCCCTTCCTCGGCGAGGCCGCGGGCGAGGCGCTCGCGCTTGGACTGCGCAGTTTCGCCGGCAAAGGTATCAGCATGCGGCACGACCGGCGCCAAGGGTGCCGCCGGCTGGTCCTGCCAGACGCGGTCGAGCGGGTTGCCCTCGACAGCGCGCAGGCTGGCGCCAGCCTTTTCGGCGGCAGCGCGATAGCGTTCGACTTCATTGGGCGTGTGCAGCCAGGGATCGTAGCCCAGGGTCTCGCTCGCTTTTAGTGCATTGCCGAGCCAGCGGGCCGGCGGCTCGTCGATCAGATGATGGATTTCAAACAGATTGCCGTCGACCTGCTGCGCCGCCTGCAAGGTATAGCGGCCGTCAACAAACAATGCCGCGCGCTCACGCAGCACAACCGCTAGCCCGGCCGAACCGGTAAAGCCAGTCAGCCACGTCAGGCGCTGGCCGCGCGGCGGGACGTACTCGCCCTGATGTTCATCCGAGCGCGGCACGACAAAGCCGTCGAGCCCACGCGCCGCCAATTCCCGGCGCAGAGATGCGAGCCGGTCGGCGCGCGACACCCGCGCGAAATCCTCGCGGGAGAGACCGTCGCGGTAAGCGGCGGCCATCTCGCCCTGCATTTGTTCGAGCACCTGCGCTAATGCCGGCGGCATCGGATCGGCGACGAGGCGGTGCCATTCGGTGCCGATTTCCGCGGGGGCGCCGAGCACGCCCTTGATCAATGCTCGCAGGCCGTCCGGGTCATAGGGCGATCTGGCCTCGCGCAGCAGCCGCCCCATCGCGGCATCGGCGGGCGCGGCGCTGTCGGGGGCCGATTGATTGGTTGTCATGGTCAGTTCCTCATCCGGCACGCGTACTTATTCAGAACCCCCACATGGCTGAATTGCAACAACTTCGCTCGTGGAATCTGCCATCTGACACCATTTCGGGTGCAGTGCAGCAAAAGCCAAGCACGGGAGTATAGGTATGTCCATTCTCAACCTTTTCATTGCGGCGGGCCGCGCCATCGCCGACTGGCGACGGCGTCAGCGCGCCTATGCCGAGTTGATGGCGCTCGACGACCGCTCGCTCGCCGATATCGGCATTCGCCGCTCGCAGATCCGTGGTCTGATCGAGGGTGACGGGGTCCGCGGTTTCGACACGGATCCGATCCCATCGCCGGAACAAGCGAGCTTTTGGTCGGCGGAAGCCCGGCTGACCGGACTGTCCACCCGATCGGGTCTATAGGTGGGGCCGCGCTATTGCGCTGCCAATTTTTCGGTTTGAGCCGGCCCGCAGAATTAGGGTCGACCAGCCGTCGATGACGATCCTGGCCTCGAGGGCGAGGCCAAGCGCGCGATGCGGCGCCAGCACGATCGCTTCCTGCCGGCGCAACAATCCCGACAACACCGCTCGCCCCCCGGGGGCGAGATGGCGCGCAAGATCCGCCGCCATGAATGCCAGCGGCCGCGCCAGGATATTCGCTAAAATCAAATCGTAGCCATTACGGCGCAGCGCGCGGTCGCGATAGCCGACCGCGCGCTCGACCCGCACCAGCTTCGCAACGCTATTACGGGAGACATTATGCCGGGCGACGAAGACCGAGCCGGCATCAATGTCGCTGGCCAGCACTGGGCGGCGCAATAATTTTGCCGCCGCAATCGCCAAGATGCCGGTGCCGGTGCCGATATCGAGGGGATGCCGGATTGGCTGGCGCTGTGCCAGCGCCTCAAGCGCCAAGAGGCAGCCGCGAGTAGACGGGTGCTCGCCCGTGCCAAACGCGGTCGCGGCATCGAGCATGATGCCAAGGGCGCCAGCTGGGACCCGGCTGCGGTGATGCGAGCCGTAAATAAAGAAGCGCCCAACGCGAACCGGCGGAAAGGCGAGCTGGTTTTCCGCAAGCCAGTCGCGGGCTGCCAGCCTTTCTTCGCGAAGTTCGTGCAATTCGCCGCCGGCGCTGACCGCGGCTAGCGCCAGCTGAGCCGACAGAGCCGGCGTTAATGCACTTGATTGCGGATAGGCTTCGAGGCGCCATTCGCCGGGCGAGGTTTCAAACGCCGCAACCGTCTCCACCGCCTCATCGAGGACGGCTAGCACCGCTTCCGCCGCATCGACGCCGCGCACCCGCGCAACGATATGAAAAATCGCCGCGCTCACCATTGGCGAGACAGGATCAGCAGCGAGGGCCGATTAAGCGTTTTCCGGCATGTAATCGGGGCCCGCAAAATTGTCGAATTTGGTTGTCTCGGCTTCGAAATGTAGCCTGACCGTGCCGATCGGCCCGTGCCGCTGCTTGGCGATAAGGATCTCGGCCGTGCCGTAGACCTCATTGTATCGGCTTTGCCAGCGTTCATAGCGGTCGTTGTACTTGTCATCGGTTTCGTCGGGTCGGCGCAATGGCTGTCCCCTCGACAGATAGTATTCCTCGCGAAAGATAAACATAACGACGTCGGCATCCTGCTCGATCGAACCCGATTCGCGCAAATCCGCCAGCATCGGCCGTTTATCCTCTCGCGCCTCGACCGCACGCGATAATTGCGACAGCGCCAATACCGGGACATTCAGTTCCTTTGCGAGCGCCTTCAGCCCACGGGTGATGTCGGAAATCTCCTGAACCCGGTTTTCGAGCGAGCGCACCTGCACCGATGGGCGCAGCAGCTGCAGATAATCGACGACGATCAGGCCCAGACCCTGCTGGCGCATCAGCCGGCGCGCGCGTGTGCGCAGCGACGACACGCTGAGGGCCGGCGTATCGTCGATAAAGAATTTGAGTGATTGCAGCTGATGGCTCGCCTGCAGAAACCGGTCGAAATCCTCACGGCTGACATCGCCGCGCCGGATGCGATCGGAGCTGACCCCCGATTCCTCGGCGAGCATCCGGGTGGCGAGCTGCTCGGCCGACATTTCGAGCGAAAAGAAACCAATGACGGCGCCGTCTTCGGCGATTGTGCGGCCATCGGGACCGATCGCGGGCTTATAGGCGCGCACCGCGTTGAACGCGATATTGGTGGCGAGCGCGGTCTTGCCCATCGACGGCCGGCCGGCAAGGATCACCAGATCCGAGGGATGCAGCCCGCCAAGTTTTCTGTCGAGATCGACAAACCCGGTCGCGACGCCGACCGTCTTGCCGCTTTTCTTGAATGCCGCTTCGGCGCTGTCGATCGCGTTCGACAAGGCGGCGCTGAAGGCGCGGAAGCCGCCTTCGCTCTGCCCCGAGGTCGCGAGGTCGAACAGTTTTTTTTCGGCGCGTTCGATCTGGTCCACAGCATGGTCGTCGAGGTCCTGTCGGAACGCGTCGTTGACGACGTCTTCGCCAAGGACGATCAGCTGGCGCCGCAGGTAGAGGTCATGGATGTGGCGGCCGTAATCCTCGGCGTTGATGATCGTGACCGCCGCGCCGGCGAGCCGGGCGAGATATTGCGCGCCGCCAATTTCGGCGAGCGCACCGTCCTGATCGAACAGGTTCTTCAAGGTGACGGGGTTGGCGATCTGCCCCCGCTCGACCAGTTTGCCGATCGCCGCATAAATCCGGGCGTGGACGGCGTTCCCAAAATGCTCGGGCAACAGGAATTCCGAAACCCGGGAATACGCTGCGTTGCTGATCAACAGCGCGCCCAACAGGGCTTGTTCGGCGTCGTTGTTGAAGGGCGGGATGCGGACCAGTTCGGGATCGGTCGCACGTAATGGTGTGACCCGGGAAGCCATCGTCGATTCCATGCAGCGAGGCTATCACCGGGGGACCGCTGAACCTCGAACAGAAGAATCCCCAGGCTGTGGAACCTGGGGGTCGTCAGGCGGCGACGTCGGCCTCCGAACTGCGCTCGCGCTCCCAATCGACCATGTAGTCGCGGACGATCGGTACGGCATCGAGCGATTTGGCGAGCTGCATCTGAAACACCATTTGCCCGCCGCGCCGGAACGCCAGTTCCGAGCCGGCCAGATACATCTCCCACATGCGGCAGAACCGCTCATCGTAGATCGCTTTGATACGCTCGCGATTCTGTTCGAAGCGCCGCCGCCAGGCCCGCAGGGTGCGGGCATAATGCAACCGAAGGATCTCGATGTCGGTGATCCATAGCCGCTGGCGCTCGACCACCGGCACGACCTCGGAGAGGGCCGGGACATAGCCGCCGGGGAAGATATATTTACGGAGCCATGGTGGGGTCGAACCCGGCCCTTGCATACGGCCGATCGAGTGCAGTAACGCCACCCCGTCGCTCGTCAGCAGCGACTTGACCTTGGCGAAAAACGCGGCGTAGTGGTTGACGCCGACATGCTCGAACATGCCGACTGAAACGATCCGATCGTACTGTCCGGTCTCCTCGCGGTAATCACGAAGGTAAAAACGCACTCGGTCGGCAAGACCGGCCGCCGCAGCACGCCGGGTCGCGACTTTGTGCTGCTCAGCCGAAAGGGTCAGGCCCGTCACCTGGGCACCGCTTTCGGCTGCGATATAGAGCGCCAGGCCGCCCCAGCCCGAGCCAATATCGAGCACTTTCTGCCCCGGCTGTAACAACAATTTTCCGGCTATGTGCCGCTTCTTGTCGAACTGCGCCTGTTCGATATCCTGGCTGTCTCCGCGAAAATAGGCGCAAGAATATTGCCGGTCGCGATCAAGAAACAGCTCATAAAGCTGGTCCGACAGATCATAGTGGTGAGCCACGTTCTGCCGCGCGCGCGATAGCGGGTTGTACTGATGAAAGCGGCGCAGAAGCGCGTGCTGCCCGTTTAGCAGCCGGGACAGAACGCCATCGGGCAGTGCATCGAGATTCATCTGCAACAGATCGAGAAGGTCGTAAAGACTTCCCTCTTCGATCGTCAGGCTGCCGTCAACAAAGGCCTCCGGAAAATATAGATTCGGCCGAATAACAAGTTTGCGATGTAACGCGGGGTCTTTGAGCCGAATTGCGGCGCTTGGCCCCGGCGCTCCGGCAAAGTCGTGGAGGCCCCCGCCGGCATCGATTACTCGCAGACGACCTTCAGTGATAATCCGCTCGAACAAACGCGCAAGTAGCATCGCGACGAGACCGAACAGGGTAGCCTGCCGCTAATATCGGACACATCGCGGAGCGGTTTCAAGGGGTTCGCGTACTATTGGGGGCTCGCCTCGCTGGATTGGACCGCGGTGGGCGCGGTGCGGTCTTCATCGAAATCGTCTTCATCGGCAAGCCGCAGCGGGTCAATGCCGCGGGCCTGCATCGCAGCTTCCTCTGCCGACTGAGCGACATTGGCAGTGACCATGACCGACACTTCCGGGTGAAGCACCACGCGCACCGGATGCAGGCCGAGATTCTTGATCGGCTTTTCCAGAACGACTTGCCGCTTTTCGATGGTGAAACCGGCTTCGGTCACCGCCTCGGCGATGTCACGGGCCGAGACCGAGCCATAGAGCTGACCACTCTCGCCGGCCTGGCGCACGAGCACGACGGTCACCCCTTCGAGCTTGCCGCCGACGTCCGTAGCCTCGCTCTTTCGCTGCAAATTGCTCGCTTCGAGCTGGGCCCGTTGGGTTTCGAAATAAGCCAGATTTTCCTTGGTCGCGCGCAGCGCCTTTTTTTGCGGCAACAGATAGTTTCGGGCAAACCCTGGCCTAACTTTGACGAGTTGTCCCATCTGGCCGAGCTTTTCGACGCGCTCGAGCAGGATCAGTTCAATCATTCGATCTTTCCTCCAAAAGAACCCGGGGGCGTCAACCGCCGCCGCAACCCCAGCGGCATTTCGAGCACACCCAAAACCGCAACCAGCAGCAATGGCCAGCCGAACAAGGTGGCCACAACATAAAACACCGTCAGCGGAATCTGTGGACGCTGCAGCCGGCGCGCCGCCGTATGCAGCACGGCCAGCCCGGAAAGGCTGAACGGGACCGACAATACGATCAGAAGGTTGACGCCGAAGAAACGTCCGCTGCCCCCCAGCAACAGCAGCGCCACGCCCGCAACCAAAAACCCGAAAAGCCAAGGCGGCAATGTCAAGGCCGCAAGATCGGGTGATGGCCGCCACGCCTTGCCAATTCGCGTTAGGACTCCTTGCGCCAGTATCGCGTTGCTCGCCGTCATTACCATCCACGAGGTCGCAAGCGCTCCCGGCGTTACCAACGCCAGCATTTTTATCAATTCCTCGTGGTTGGCGTCGCCGGTTCCGGCAAATTGGTCGAGCGCGGGGGCCAACATCGTATTCAGCGACGTCTCGATGCCGCTGGGGCCGCCGAGATAAAAGATGGCAGCGCCGAGCGCGGCGACCCCGAGCCCGGTGAGCCAAGCGGTCAATAGCCCCGGCGGATACCATTCGCACGCACCCGCCGGCCCGGTCCGCGCCAGCAGGGCTTGCCTCACCAGCAGCACCGCCGGCGCTGCGTTGAGCATGACGAACAAGGCTGCCGCCGACCAGCCGCCCGCCAACAAAACGGCGGTTGAGCCACTGATCCCGGCAGCCAGGACCGCCCCAATGCCGAGCCAGAGACCAGCGGCGAAAAGCGGCAGTTGCGATAAATAGACGAGCAATAGCGCGCCGGGCGAGCCGGTCAGCACCACCAAATAGAGCGCAGCGGCAACGCCACCGAGAACTGCGCCGGAGCCGAAAGTTGTGAGCCGATCCATAAAACTCCCGCACTCCGGCGGGCAAACCCAAGAGCCGGCTACTTGACCATGTAGGGCAGCAGCCCGAGGAACCGCGCTCGCTTGATAGCCTGGGCCAGCTCACGTTGCCGCTTGGTCGACACCGCCGTAATCCGGCTCGGGACGATTTTGCCGCGCTCAGAAATAAAGCGCTGCAACAGCTTGACATCCTTGTAGTCGATTTTGGGGGCGTTCGGACCGGAAAACGGGCACGATTTGCGCCGGCGGAAGAACGGCCGCCGCGCCGCGCCGCCGCGTCCTGGGCCGCCGGGAGATTGGCTCTCCATTTACGCCTCCACCGGTTCCGGCGCCGGTTCGGCGGCGCGGTCGCTGCGCTCACCCCGCTCGCCGTCACGGCCATCGCCGTAGCGATCGCGATCGCGATCACCCCGACGCTGACGGTCATCGCGACCGCCGCGGTTCTGCATTACCGCCGACGGCCCCTCCTCATGCGCGTCGACCCGGATGGTCAAGTAGCGCAATACGTCTTCATTGATGCGCATCGTACGCTCGAGCTCGGCCACGGCGGCCGGCGGCGCGTCGAGATTCAGCAGAACGTAATGACCCTTGCGATTCTTTCGCATGCGGTAGGCGAGGTTGCGCAGACCCCAATATTCCCGCTTCTTGACCTCGCCGCCATTGTCGGCGATCAGCTGTACGAGGCTGTCCGCCAGAGCATCGACCTGTGCGCCAGAGATATCCTGTCGCGCAATAAACACGTTTTCGTAGAGGGCCATACTAGACAAATCCCTTTCGGATCATTAGGGACCCGGAGCGCTAGCGCCATTCGGGTCAAGCCGGCCACCGCCAGCAAGGGAGCTATCGACTATACAGAAACGTCGTCGCGAGACAAGATGGCGCGGCCGGCTTGGGGGGACAAGATCGACCGGTTGGGGTTTAAGGGGGGTGTGATCGGAATGATTCGTGCTTTCGTATTTCCGGGCCAGGGCTCGCAAGCGGTCGGCATGGGACGCGACCTCGCCGCCGCCTTCCCGGCAGCCCGTCATCTCTTTGACGAGGTCGACGATGCGCTTGTCGCAGCCGTTATCGCGGCTGATGTTCGAGGGGCCGGAAAGCGAGCTGACCCTGACCGAGAATGCGCAACCGGCCTTGATGGCGGCGAGCTTGGGGGTCATCCGCGTCCTCGAAGCCGAAGGCGGCTTTGATATCGGCCGCGACATCGCTCTCGTTGCCGGCCACTCGCTGGGCGAGTACTCGGCTCTCGCGGCGGCGCGAGCGCTCACCGTCGGCGACGCGGCGCGGCTGTTGAAACTTCGTGGACGGGCGATGCAACGGGCTGTGCCGGTGGGTCAAGGCGCCATGGCAGCTCTGATCGGGCTTGATGCCGAGGCAGCTAGAATGGTCGCGCTCAAGGCAACGCGCGCCGGGCTCGATCACGATGAAATCTGCGCTGTCGCGAACGACAACGCGCCCGGCCAAGCCGTCGTCAGCGGTCACACCAGCGCCGTCGAGCGGGCGATCGCGATTGCCCGCGAGCATGGTGCACGCCGCTCGGTGATGCTGCCGGTCAGTGCCCCGTTTCATTCGCCGTTGCTGGCCCCCGCCGCCGACGCGATGGCTGAAGCCTTAGCCAAAATTCGCTTGTGCCGGCCGCTGGTGCCGCTGGTCGCCAATGTAACCGCATGCCCGGTTGAAGAGCCCGAGCAAATCAAAGACTTATTGGTCCAGCAGGTGACCGGAATGGTGCGCTGGCGCGAGAGCGTCCTGTGTCTCGCCGCATCAGGGGTCGAAGGAATTGTTGAGATAGGGGTCGGGCGCGTACTGACCGGTCTCGTCAAGCGCATCACCCCCAATATGCTCGCTAGCTGCATCGGGACACCCGCCGAAATCACCGCCTTGATCGGCGAACGGTAATGCGCTCCGGTCTTCCTGTCGCCCTAGCATGCGGCAGGACAAGAATCTGAGTATTGAGACAATCCGCGGGCGGGACGATCACGAGATGTTCGATCTGACCGGGCAGATGGCGTTGGTGACGGGGGCCTCGGGGGGAATTGGTGGGGCGATCGTCCGAGCGCTCCATCGGCAGGGAGCCGAGGTCACAGTGGCCGGGACCCGGCGGGCGGCGCTTGCGGCCCTAGCGGACGAACTCGGCGAGCGAGCCCATATCGCGGTCTCCGACCTTGCCGAATCGGATGCCGCCGAGGACTTGGTCAAGCAGGCCGAGATCGCGATGGGACGCATCGACATCCTTGTGAACAATGCCGGGGTGACCCGAGACGGGTTGGCATTGCGGATGAAGGACGAGGACTGGCGGATCGTCCTCGACATCGATTTGACCGCCGCTTTTAGGCTTATGCGCGCCGCCCTGCGCGGCATGCTGCGCCGCCGCCATGGTCGCGTTGTCGGCGTGACGTCAATCGTGGCATTTACCGGGAATGCCGGCCAGGCCAACTATGCGGCGGCCAAGGCGGGGATGATCGGCATGTCGAAATCGATTGCCGCCGAAGTCGCGGGCCGTGGCATTACCGTCAATTGCGTGGCGCCCGGGTTCATCGACACCGCGATGACCGAGAAATTGACGGAGGAGCAACGTGCCCGGCTCGGCGCCGCGATTCCCAGCGGCCGGTTTGGTGCTCCGGTTGATGTGGCCGCGGCAATCGTCTATTTGGCGAGCGCGGAGGCGGCCTACGTCACCGGGCAGACCTTGCACGTCAATGGCGGCATGGCCATGCTATAGCGTCGCGCCGAGAGAGATCGATTGAGCCGAATTGGCACGCTCGATGAAATCATGATAAGTGACCGGCGACTTGACGCGGCCCCCAACGACGACACTATGACGGCGGATGGCGTCCGCAGCTGCGTATCGGAACCAATCTCACGCCAGCCACTAAGGGGAATTACGGATGAGCGACGTCGCCGAGCGGGTCAAAAAGATCGTTGTCGAGCACTTGGGTGTCGACGAAGCTAAGGTGACCGAGAATGCGAGCTTTATCGACGATCTCGGGGCCGACAGCCTCGATACCGTTGAACTCGTGATGGCTTTTGAGGAAGAGTTCGGCTGCGAGATTCCCGATGACGCAGCAGAAAAAATCGTGACCGTCAAAGACGCGGTCAGTTTTATCGAGTCGCATAGCTGAGCCATCTTATTCATCGCGATGGGAACGCGGCCGCGGGCCAAATGCCGACGCACCTCTTCGCTGACCAGATGAGGGGGCTATGCGGCGCGTCGTTGTAACCGGGATGGGGCTGGTCACGCCCTTGGGGATCGGCCTCGAACGGAATTGGCAGCGTCTGCTGTCGGGCGCCTCAGGGGTCAGCGCAATTCAAACATTCGACGTTTCCGATCTGCCGGCGAGAATCGCTGCGCAAGTGCCGCGCGGCGACACCGCCTCCGGTTTGTTCAACGCCGATGACTGGGTGGCGCCAAAGGACCAGCGCAAGATGGACGGCTTTATCGTCTTCGCGCTCGCGGCGGCGGCCCAGGCGGTCGAAGATGCCGGATGGATGCCCGAGGAGCAGGAAGCTCGCGAGCGCACCGGGGTCATGATCGGCTCGGGCATCGGCGGTCTATCCGGGATTACGGAAGGCGCGCTGACCTTGCACGAGCGCGGTCCGCGCCGGCTTTCGCCATTCTTCATACCCGCGAACCTGATCAATCTTGCTTCCGGGCATGTCTCGATCCGCTACGGTTTCAGCGGACCCAACCACGCAGTCGTAACCGCTTGCTCGAGCGGGGCGCATGCGATCGGCGACGCGGCGCGGCTGATTATGCTCGACGACGCCGATGTGATGGTGTGCGGCGGCACCGAAGCCGCAATCTGCCGGCTGGGTCTGGCCGGGTTCGCCTCGGCGCGGGCTTTGTCGACCGGATTCAACGATGACCCGACTCGGGCCTCGAGGCCCTGGGACCAGGACCGCGACGGCTTTGTAATGGGTGAGGGAGCCGGCATCCTGGTTCTCGAGGAACTGGATCATGCCCGGCATCGCGGTGCCCAAATCTATGCCGAGGTGATCGGCTACGGCATGTCGGGCGACGCGCATCATCTGACCGCACCGGCCGAGGACGGCAACGGCGCCTTTCGCTCGATGCGCAATGCCTTGCGCCGCGCCGGAATCCCACTCGAGGCGATCGACTACATCAACGCCCACGGCACCTCGACGCCGCTCGGCGATGAGATCGAACTCGGCGCCGTCAAGCGGCTGTTTGGTCGGCACGCGTACGAGCTGTCGATGTCGTCGACAAAGTCCGCCATCGGTCACCTGCTGGGTGCTGCCGGCAGTGTCGAGGCGATCTTTTCGATCCTCGCGATTCGCGAGGGCGCGGTACCGCCCACACTGAACCTCGACAACCCGTCCCCGTCCTGCGATATCGATCTCGTTCCGAAGGAAGCCAAAAAGCGCCGGGTTGATTATGTCCTAACCAATTCCTTCGGTTTCGGCGGCACCAACGCCTCTTTGGTCTTTTCCGGCCCTCCGTGAGCGGCTTATCTCCCGGCGTAAACTTCTAGCGTCGATCTAATGAGCGGATGGCTTCGCCTGGTGGGTTGGGCGTTGGTCACTGTCTCGATCCTTGTCGCGGTCACGGGCGCCGCCGGCTGGTGGGTTTACCGCGAGATGATCGGACCGGGTCCGCTAGCTCAGGCGCGAACTGTCGTGATCCCGCCGCACACGAGCCTCGACAAGGTCGCGGATCTCCTTGCAAAGGAAGGGGTCGTTCGGCAGCGGCTGCTGTTCGAGGCCAGCGCGATTTTATCGGGAGAAGCCTCGGGATTGCAGGCCGGCGAGTACGAGTTTCCGGCCGGCACTAGCTCACTTGAGGCGAGTGCCATCATCGCCAGCGGAAAGACCGTAAGGCATAAGCTAACAATCCCGGAGGGGCTGACCAGCGCCGAGGTGATCGCATTGGTCCAGGCAGCGCCGGCGCTTGCCGGTCCGACCGGAGCGCCGCCGCCCGAGGGCAGCCTGATGCCCGATACTTACCTCTACAGCTATGGCGAGCGGCGTACGGAGCTGATCGAGCAAATGCAGCGCGAGATGCGCCACGCGCTGGCGGCTGCCTGGTCCAAGCGGCAATCCGATCTGCCGCTGGTGACGCCGCAGCAAATGCTAACTCTTGCCTCATTGGTCGAAAGCGAAGCGGCGCACGCCGACGAGCGCGCCCATATCGCTGGCGTCTTTATCAATCGCTTGCGCCTTGGCATGCGGCTCGAATGCGATCCGACGGTGGTCTACGCGTTGAGCGACGGCGGCGAAAAAAAGCTCGACCGGCCGCTGACCCACAACGATCTACAGACGCCGTCCCCCTACAACACCTACCTCGAAACCGGGCTTCCGCCCGGCCCAATCGACAACCCTGGGATAGCGGCGCTCCGTGCTGCCGCTCGGCCGGCGCCGACGGATGATCTGTACTTTGTCGCCGACCGTAATGGCGGGCACGTCTTTGCCAAGACGCTCGCCGAGCACAACCGCAATGTTGCACAATACCGGCGAAGCGCTTTGGTCGAGCCGGATCCGCCGGGGAGCGCCGCTCACTAAGGCGGGGGAGCAGGGCGGCGTTGTTGGCGTTCGCCGCCGCCGCTATAAGGCTCAAAGGCGATAGTGAAGGTGATACGGCGTGGCTTTGGCCAGTATGACGGGTTTTGCCCGAACGCAGGGTGAGGCGCACGGGATTTCCTGGGTATGGGAGGTCAAGAGCGTCAACGGGCGCGCTCTCGATGTGCGGTTGCGGCTCGGCCCCGGCTTTGATGCGCTGGAGCCGGAATTGCGGGCCTCGCTGACGCAGCGTTTTCGCCGCGGCAACTTTTCCGCAAACCTCAGCATCACCCGCACCGCGGCGCCGGTGTTGCGGGTCAACCGCGAGGCCTTGGCTCAGCTGGTCGCACTGACCAATGAGCTGACCGGCGAAATCGAGGCGGCCCCGCCGCGGCTCGACGGGCTGCTGGCATTGCGCGGCGTGATCGAAACCGTCGAGGACGAAGACGAGGCGACCGCTGAAGCGCGCCACGCCGAAATCCTGCGCAGTTGGGCCGCGGCTCTGGAGCGGCTGGCGGCGGCCCGCGCTTCAGAGGGTGCTCGGATCGCGATGTTGCTGCGCGTTCAACTCGAAGAGATGGATTCTCTCGCCGCCTCTGCGGCTGATTGCGCAGCAGGACAACCCGAAGCTATCCGCGACCGGTTGCTCGCGGTCTTGGCAAATTTGATCGGCGCCGGCTCACCCGCCCTTCCCGAAGAGCGGATCGCGCAGGAGGTGGCGCTGCTTGCCGCACGCGCCGATGTACGCGAGGAAATAGGGCGGTTGCGGGCCCACATCGAGCAGGCCGGCGAACTGCTCGATGATGGTGAGGCGGTTGGCCGCCGACTTGACTTTCTGTGCCAGGAGCTGAACCGCGAAGCCAACACGCTGTGCTCGAAATCGGCCGATATCGAACTGACCCGCACGGGGCTGGCTCTGAAGGCAGTGATCGAGCAGTTCCGAGAACAGGTTCAGAATATCGAATGAATCCCACGCGGATCCGGCGGCGTGGGCTGCTGCTCGTCTTCTCTTCGCCTTCCGGGGCGGGCAAGACGACGATTACACGGCGCCTCGTCGAGCAGGATCCTGACCTCGCGCTCTCGATCTCGGTGACGACGCGGCCGCCCCGTCCGGGCGAAATCGATGGTCGCGATTACCGGTTCATTAACCAGGCCCGTTTTGACGAAATGGTGGCCAGGGGCGAGCTGTTGGAGCACGCGGCGGTCTTTGGTTATTGCTATGGTACGCCCCGCCGGCCAATCGATGAGGCACTTGCCGCCGGGCGGGACATCGTTGGCGATCTCGATTGGCAAGGGACGCAACAGCTCGCCGCCAAGATGGGGAATGATCTTGTCGCTGTCTTCGTGTTGCCCCCGAGCCTTCCGGCACTCGAGGAGCGCCTGCGGGCCCGCGCCCAAGACGCCGCTCCCGTCGTCGCTGGCAGAATGGCCAAATCCGCCGAAGAAATCAGCCATTGGCTGGAATATGACTACGTGATCGTCAACGACACGATTGAAAGCAGCCTGGCAAAGGCAACGGCGATCGTCGCTGCCGAACGGCTGCGCCGCACCCGTCAGATTGGGCTCGCCGAGTTCGTCGGCTCCCTGCGCGCTGGTGGATAGGCGCCCCGTTTGGAGGCGCCTATCGTAGCAAGCGGTTAATAAGGCGATTTGCCGCTGTCGAGACCGAGGCCCGGTAGGACCTGGGTTCCCTCTGTCTGCACCGATTGCAGATTATTCGGATCGAGACCCAGCGCCGCCAGGATCGTCGGCGCGACCTGCATCGTCTCTACCGGGCTGTAGACCGTCGAGGACTTCATCGACGGGTTGGAGAACAGCATCATCACGTTCGTGTCGTCATGCGCAAAACCACCATGCTCGGCGAGCTTCTTGGTGCTTCCCGAATAGGTGACCCCGATATTTGGCTGGACAATGATATCCGGCGTGCGCGGGTCGCCGTTGGGCGGGAGCCCCGGCGGGTTGAACATCTGGGCGATGCCTGGCCCCGAGAAGATCTCGCCAATCCCGGCGATGTTGCTGGTTGCTGGCGACGTCTGCTCCAGCGTTTGCACGGCCTGCTCGGTTTGTGACGAATCCGACAGCCAGAGCAGCGAGATGTCATCCTCGGTCGGCCCGATCCCCGGGGGGCTGTTGGATGGCTGCTCGGAGGGCGGGAGCAGACTGTCCAGGATGGTTGCCGGCGATGTCGTGATCGGGCTCCCGGGCGGAACTCCTATGCCGAGGTACCGAGGGCTGTCGATCGGGCTCTGGCCGTGCTTGGCTGAGATGACGATCAACGTCGATCGGTAGAGCCCATTCTGCTTGAGCGCCGCGATCATCTGGCCGATTGACGTGTCGGCGAACTCGATCTCGTTGAGTAACGCTTGGCTCGGCGTGCCGATGTTGTCGAGATAGCCGCCCTTCACCCCGATGGATTTTTCAATCAGCTTCTGGCCGACGCTGACTACTTGGAAGTTCATCCCGAACACGCTTGGAACAGGGCGGCGATATTGGCCAGTGTGATCCTTACCGTTGATCTCGTTAATGATAGCCTGAACCTTCAGAGTATCGTAACATTGGATGTTCGCGAAACTGTCGGTCCACGAACCTGTGTTTGTCGGGTCCCGGACCGGATCACAAGATGGATTGCCGGGCAGAGGTAGTGACACGCCGGGCAGCGCCACGACGTTCGAGTTGATCTCCGGGGAGTAGTAATCGTCGACATTCTTGCCATTGCCGGGGCCGGAGACCGACGAGTAGGCAGGATGCTTGTCTGACCAGGCGGTGTAGCCACCGGCCTTATGCACGACCCCGAAGATCGTGTTGGTCCGGACGAAATTCCACGGATAGACCGGCGCGCAGCTCTTATACGGATCGCGAATGAGCTTTTGCGGGTCGATCGACGCAATGCCGCCGTCGGTGAGAGAGGCTCCAGGGGCTCCGCCGTTCAGGAGGGACTGGTCGATATCAATGCCCTCCTCGTACTCGGTTCGCGTGCCATTCGGCGTGTTGGGCGTGCAAGACCCGGCAGCGACACCGTTGCCCGTAGTCGTTGCGGGCGGCGCGAGCACGCGGTCATAGGCGACGTCATAGAAAGCACCGACGGTTCGCGGCGAGCCGCCGCTGACCAATGCCATCAGCCCGGGAAAGGAATCGGACGGCTTCGAAGTGGAAGCCTCGAGATAATTGACACCAGTCCGCCGCGAGCGCGGCGAGATTGGGGCAATAGGGGGTGCCGCCGTTGACGCCGCTGATGCCTTGTGAGCAGTTGATAAAATCGAGTGCGTGCATGCCGTCGATGCTGATCAGCAGCACCCGCTTGATGCCGTTGCCGAACCCCCAATCGCCGTTGCCGCCAATGCCGCCATCGCCACCGGCATGGGCCGAGAGGCCCGCTGAGGCCGCCAGCAGCCCCGCACCGAGAACGGCGCTTCGCCATAACATGGGCATTTTTTGCTCCGTTAATGTCAAAAGCGCCGCGATCCTAGGCATCGACGATGACACTTTGTTGACGGTTTAGGGAATGCCTTCAGGAAATTACCCCGTCACCGATAGGCGGACCCGCTAGTCCTCCGCTATCGCTCGGAGCGAGTGCGCAAAACTGGGCGACCGTGAGCTCCTCTGCGCGGGCGGTCGGCGCTACCTTGGCATGCGCAAGCAAGACTTTCCCAGAACGCCGAGGTTTCGAGGCTCGAGCGCAGCATTTTGCGGAGACGAGTATTGTATTGCCGCGACTTTTTTAATCCGTTGTGCTTAGTATTCAGCACGAGGTCGAAATTCAACGGTTCGGTCGGGTTGCGGCGGCGACTGCTGTGCGGTTGAGGATTTGCCTGACCCAGGGGATCCCGCGATTGTTATGATCTCCTTTCTCATGTAGTGATTCTCCCGGATAGAGAGCCGGGCGTCAACGCGCATGACCCCTCCCCGAGTATGGTGTCGGACGCGGCAGCGTCGGTCACCGGTCGAACCATCGCGATCGACGCCGGTACGGTGATGTTGTGACAATCGCGGGGGAGGCTGAATGAAGCTGACCGGCAAGACAGCGCTCGTTAGCGGCGCCGCGGGGGGCATCGGCCGCGCAATCTCCGTTGCCTACGCCGAGGCGGGTGCTGCGGTCGCGTGCTGCGACATCAATTTGGCGGGCGCCAAGGAGACCGCACGCCTCGTTGAGGCGGCGGGCGGGCGGGCCATCTCTGACCGCTGCGATGTAGCGAGCGAAAACGACACCCTGGCGGTCACGCGAGCGGTCCGGGACGCCTTTGGCCGTCTCGACATTCTGGTGAGCGGCGCCGCCCCCTATGACAGCGGCGGTAGCGTCGTCGAGACCTCGGTGGCTGATTGGGAGCAGGTTATAGCGGTCAATCTGACCGGATCGTTTCTGCTGTGCCGAGCCGCTCTGCCGTTGATGATCGCGAGCGGCGGCGGATCGATCATCCTGATCGCTTCGCAATTGGGCCGTGTCGGCAGCGCCGGGCGCGCGGCTTACTGTGCCACGAAGGGTGCCTTGATTCAGCTCGCGAAAGTCATGGCCATCGATCATGCGGCGCAAAGCATCCGCGTCAACGCGTTATCGCCGGGCGCTGTCGAAACCGAACGGCTCACGCGCCGCTATGGCAGCTTCGAGGCCGCGCGCGCCGCGATGGCCGAGAAACACGTGCTCGGCAGGCTCGGCCAGCCCTCCGAGATCGCCACCGCTGCGGTCTTTCTCGCTAGCGACGAGTCGAGTTTTGTGACCGGCAGCGACCTGCTCGTCGATGGCGGATACACCGCGATCTAGAGACTGGCTCTTAACAAATAAACATGTCGCTCGGGTTGCCGGCTCGCCGGCCAATTGCCGATTTCAACTTGCGCAAAGCCCGATGCTCGAGCTGCCGAACCCGTTCCTTTGACACGCCAAACTCGCGCCCCAGCGCTTCCAGGGTTATCCCCTGCTCGGCCAGACGGCGCTCCCGAATGATGCGTTGTTCGCGCGGGCTAAGCTCACCCAAGGCCTCGGCGAGCCAGCGCGAGCGGGCTTCGGCATCGCGCATACCGATCACGACGGTTTCGGGATTGGCCTGCGAGTCGGGCAGAAGGTCTTGCGCTTCGGCCTCGCTGTCGGGGCCGAGCGGCGCATTCAGTGAGCGATCGCCGCCGCTGAGCCGCGTCTCCATGCTCTCGACATCGCCGATCGCGACATGCAGCGCCTCGGCGATTTGTCGCCGCGCCTCGTCGGTCATCGGGCCGTCGGAGGCTTCGGCGATCTGGTTTCGCAATCGCCGAAGGTTAAAGAACAACGCCTTTTGTGCCGAGGTCGTGCCGGTACGTACAATCGACCAATTGCGCAGGATATAATCCTGCACCGCCGAGCGGATCCACCACATCGCATAGGTCGAGAAACGCAGATTGCGTTCCGGCTCGAAGCGCATCGCGGCCTCGAGTAGCCCGATATTCCCCTCCTGGATTAGATCGCCCATCGGCAACCCGTAGCGGCGGTACGTGCCGGCTACGGAAACGGCAAGCCGCGTATACGCCCTGACGAGTTCTTGCAGCGCAAATTCGTCGCCGTTCTCGCGCCAGCGCCGAGCGAGGTCGAGTTCATACTCGCGCGACAGCAGAGGGGTGCGCATCGCGATGCGCACGAAATTCAGATTTGCCCGCCGCGTCTCAGCATCGTCGATGTGGGCCATCTCGCTCCCTCCGCGTGACTGCTCCGCGAGGAATAAATGACGGCGCGCGTGCAAAATACCCGCCGACGCGACAATCGGTCCTGCTGTCGCCCTCAGCCAGCGCCAGAGCTTTCGAGCTGCTCTAGCACAGCTGCCGTCCGGCGCAAAGCATGCGGCAAGCAGGCGACCACCGAGACCGGCACCGCCATCGAGCGATACCGCGAACTGACTCTCGACTAGCCCGCGATGTCGGCGTTCAAACCCTCTGACGACGCGCCGGAAGTTGTCGAACGGCTTAGCGAGGTCGAGAATATCGTAGTCGCCCCACCAGAATGCGTCCCCTTGCGCCGCCAACGGGCGCATCGGGTTAACGGCGGCATGGACAAACAAGACACCGTTGTCGCTGGTAAAGGCCGCGTGGCGCAGCGCCGAAAATAGCATGGTATGACCGGGGGCAGCGTTGATCGCATTCCGCAGAGCGCTCGTCCAGCGCGTGATTGTCTGCGGCCCGCCACGAGCCGCCGCTAAACCCTGCTGCAGATCGCCGCCATAGGCGCGAACCGTCGGCTCGATCCCGGCTTTGACCATCCAATTCAAGACTTCGGCGGGATTGGGCGCGAACTGAAGCTGCAGCAGCTTGTGCAGCATCTCTTCCTGAGCGCCACGCAAGAAGACCGTGTCGCAGGCGAAACCGCCGCGTCGTGCGAGGACCCGCCGACGGAAATCGATTAATTCATCGATTGTTTCCCGGATCGCCGCGCCGCGGCCCAGGTAGTTGCCGAGATAGACTAGTCGATCGCCGTTTTCAAATCGCTGGCTGATCTTGTCGTGGAGACTGATTAGTGATTTCGCCGACCCGTGCGGGGAAGCGATAGCCCACACCCTTCGGGCATCTCGCAATTGCACAAAATTGCGCTGCGGGCGTGTCGCGAACACCCCCTTTCCGCCGCTCGCATTGGCGGCCGTCTTGTTTAGGCGGTCAGTAATTGCTCGATGCGTTGCGTCGCAGTCGTCTCATCGATCCGTTCGACTGCGGCGAATTCCCGCACAAACCGGTCCAGGGCGGCTTGATAGATTTGGCGCTCGCTGTAGGACTGCTCCGGCTGGCCGACATTGCGATAAAGATCGCGCACCACTTCAGCAATCGAACCCGGATCGCCCGATGCGATTTTAGCCTGATATTCCTGGGCCCGGCGGCTCCACATCGTGCGCTTGGCCCGCGATCGCCCGCGCAATTTGGCAAGAGCAGCATCCATCTCCTTGCGGCTCGAGAGCTTGCGCAGGCCAGAGCCTATCGCCTTTGAAAGCGGCACCCGAAGGGTCATTCGGTCCTTATCGAACGCGACCACAAACACACTGAGTGTATGACCCGCGATTTCCTGGGTCTCGATCCCGACGATCTTACCTACGCCGTGCGTCGGATAGACGACCAAGTCGCCAACAAGGAATGAGGGTTTTTCCGACGTCATAGGCGTCTCTCGCTATCGTGCTGAGGAATGTTGCCGGGACTTTCCAACCCGCGCTGCGCGAGTGGTAGCGATCGCCCGCCGCTTGAACAAAGGCGCGGCAGCGGGGAGGAATGCGTCAGAGGCACTGTCAAACTAATACCATGAACGGCCCCGACATAGCCAGCGGGTCACATATGCCCGGAGCACATACCGCGCTTATCGAAACCAATCACCCACAGACGCTTAGGTCCCGCCAGGCTTCGGGCTGAAGAACTTTTCGTACTTATCGGCGACCTCCTTCCACTCGTCGGCATCGGGCGGTTCCGGCTTCTTGCGGGTTATGTTCGGCCAGGAGCTGGCGTATTCGCGGTTTAACTCGACCCAGCGGTCGGCCTCCTGCTCGCTATCCGGAATGATTGCGTCAACCGGGCATTCCGGCTCGCACACCCCGCAATCGATGCATTCGTCGGGGTGAATGACCAGCATGTTCTCGCCTTCGTAGAAGCAATCGACCGGACATACTTCTACGCAATCCATATATTTGCATCGGATGCAGGCTTCAGTGACAACGTAAGTCATTGTTCGGGCTTCTTCCTCGGCTTTGGTCGCGGCCGGTTCCGCGCGAGGTCAAAGGCTCTCGCTTATCCCCAGCCGCTTTAAGACACGCTGGCGCGCCGCTCCGCGTTCGTGGTCCGGAACATAGATCAGCCCGCCGACGCGCCGCAGCAGGCTATCCTCATATTCGTCAAGCTGCCCGTCGGCGTAGGCGACTTCCCACAACATCTCGATCAGTTCGACCCGCTGCTCGGACGAGAGCCGCTGATTTATAATCCGTGTGAAATGGAACAACTCGGCCGAGCGATCGGCTTCGCGCTCTCCGACAGCAAGCAATTGCAACGCATCGGCGGGTGACAAATTGAACCGACGCTGGAGCAATCGCGCCACCACGGCGCGCTCTCTTTCATCGAAATGATCGTGGCTATGGGCGACTTCAACAAGCAGCGCAGCTAAAGCCACTTTGAGTTCGTCCTGCGGCGCGCGCCCGCCATCCGCTGCCGGCTCGCCAGTCAGCCATCCTATAAGACTGTCGATCATCGTTCTTGTGCCTAACATAGCCGGGGCTGAGCGGGCAACCCCACGCGGCCTGGGGTCTTGCGCCACCGCCGATGATCGTGGACCCGATCAGCGTTGGCCGATCATCGCCGCCCCACGGACCGGGGAAATTAATCGCTGTTCTATCCGTTGTGCCGCGCGACACGGCTACGGATGCACCCAATTGACCAAGCGCGGCAAGGTAATCCTCCTCCACTTCGTCGGCCAGATGCCGCTTGCTGGGATTGCCTGGCAGGCGATGCACTATTTGGTCGGCCTTCAACGTCTTGGTTATGACGTCTGGTACATCGAGGACGGCGGCGCAAATCCGTATGATCCCCGCGTTGCCAGTGTGATGATGGATTGCGGATACAATGTCGGGTTTCTTCGGCGGTCGATGGAGAGCCATGGCCTCGGCGGCCGCTGGGCCTATTGGGACGCAATCCACGACGAATGGCACGGATTGACGCGTGACCACGTGCAGCGGCTCTATCGCGAAGCCGATGGCTTGATAAACCTTTGCGGTGCAACGCAACTGCGCGATGAGCACCTGGCCTGCCCGATACGAATCATGGTCGACAGCGACCCCATTTACGAACAGATCAAGTATGCCAAGGCCGACCCGGCAGCCCGAGCTTATCTCGACGCACACACCCATTTTTTCAGCTACGGAGAAAATTTGGGATCAGCGGACTGCCCGGTACCGCTCTCCGGTCTCGACTGGCGCCCGACGCGACCTCCGGTCGTCCTCGACCTGTGGCCGGAAACGGTGGACGAGCCGCCCAGCTTTTCGACGATCGCCACTTGGGAAAACAAAGGCAAGAACATCGAGTTCGCCGGCTCGCGATATGTCTGGTCGAAACACCTGAACTTCTTGCGCTTTCTCGATCTTCCCCGACAACAGCCGGGGACCTGCTTCAGCTTGGCGATGGACCCGCCGGATGCTGAGATACGCCGAAGAGTGACGGATGCCGGCTGGAGCCTCGTCGATCCCGGCCCGATCTCGGCGGGGATGGAGGCCTATCGCGACTTTATCGCCAATTCGCGCGGCGAGTTCACCGTGGCAAAAGACATCTATGTGCGGCCGAATAGCGGCTGGTTCAGCGACCGCAGCGTCTGCTATCTCGCCGCTGGTCGTCCGGTCGTGACGATGCGCACCGGGTTTAGCAAGTTCTATCCGGTTGGGCGGGGATTGTTCGATTTTGCCACGATGGAGGAAGCGATCAACGGCATCGATGCCATCTCCGCAAACTACCGTCTGCATAGCCGGGCGGCGCGCGAAGTCGCCCGCGAGTACTTCGCAGCCGATCGCGTTCTCGCGGCGTTGATGTCCGCAGCTGGCTTATGATGCGAAGCATTGCGCTCAACAATAAAGAATTCAGGTCGTTGGCTTAGGCTTTTGCGGCATACAGCACGGCGGTATCCGCATAATGACAGAGTGGGCCTACTATACCTGCCTCGCGGCATCGATCCTGCTCGGGATCGTCGGTCAAGTTACGTTGAAATCGGCTGCCGCAAGTTCTGCAACAATCAGCGCGCAACTTTTAGACCCATTAACCCTCTTTGGCCTCGCGATCTACTTTGCCGCGGCGCTGTGCTACATCATCGCGCTAAAGCGGATCCCGCTTTCACTCGCTTTTCCCTCGGTTTCGGTGAGTTACGCGATCGTGGCATTGCTCGCCCACATGCTGTGGGGCGAGCCCTTTGGTTGGCCCCAGATCGGCGGCATTGCATTGATCAGCAGCGGCGTTCTACTGATCCATCAATATTAGGCGCCTCGCCGGTGAGAAACCCCTCGAACATGCCGGGAATGCGGCGAATATCCTTCAGCAGCTCGCGTTGCAATCCGGCGGGAGCGCCGGCGGCGAAGTTTAAGTCGATCGCATCGGCGAGCCCGCCAAAACGCGCCTCGATCGCCGCCGCGATATCGCGATAGGTGCCGCAGGCGGCAAACAGCCGAACGACTTCGTCGGATACTTCCGCGGCCATTTCGTTCCAGCGCTGCTCGACCGACAAGCGATGCAGCTTCAGCCCGAGATCGTCGAGCCCGTGCAATGCCAGGATCGGGCGATAGCTGCGGGTTGAGCCATAAAAGGCAACACGGCGACGCACCTGGTCGACGCCCGCTGCCACCGCCGCCTCATCGGGCCCGGTAACGACAAAGCCGCCGCCATGCAGCTCGAAATGCCGCCGGTCGCGGCCGCCGCGCCGCATCCCTTCTCGAATCTGCGGCAGGCATACTTCCTCGAGATATCGGCGCGAGCACAACGGATGCAGCCGCACGCCATCGCATACCTCGCCAGCGACCCGCAACATTGCCTCGCCAACCGCGGCGATGGCCACCGGTATCGGTGGCAGCCCGGTCGGCTCCGGCGAAAAATCCGGGGTCATCAAGGTCAGCCGATAGTGCTCTCCCTGATAGTCGAGCGGACCGCCGGTTTCCCAGCATCGCCAGATCGCGCGCAAAGCGAGCACATAGTCGCGCAACCGCGGCGCCGGCGGGCTCCATGCGATGCCAAAGCGGCGCTCGTTGTGCCCCTTGACTTGACTCCCCAGTCCGAGAACAAAGCGCCCGCTCGAATTCGCGTGGAGATCCCAAGCTTGGCTCGCGATCACCGTCGGGCTGCGTGGAAAAGCGACAGCAACTGATGTCGTCAGTGCGATATGCCTGGTGGCAAGAGCAGCAAAAGCGAGTGGGGGAAATGGGTCGTGGCCAAGCTCGACCGTCATCAGGCCGTCGAACCCGGCTTCTTCCGCCGCTAAAGCGAAAGGCGCCGCATCACACCAATGCCGCATCGGCAGGGCAGCAAAGACGCGCATTACCCCCGCTCTACGTTCGACATCGCTACTCGCGCCATGACTAAGACCATAAAAAGCGAGATCGCCAAGGTGCCCTGCCACCACTCCTGCCAGACGCCATAGGTACCGGCAGATGCGACAAAGGCCGTGGCGAGACTGCCGCATGCCGCCGCAGCGTAGAGCCGCGGCCAATCGGCGCGGCCCACAGCGAGCCAAAACCAGCCGCCCAGCAACCCGAACAAGACCGCGCCCGGGACGCCGAGCTCAAGCCAAATCTGGAGAGGAGCATTGTGCGGATGTAGAGGCAGCCAGGTTTCATTAGGCCGAATGGGATCGCTGCCGCCGGGGATCGCACGCGAAGAGTTGAGTCCCCAGCCGCGCACGGGATGCTCAGCGATGCGATCTCCGACAAAAGACCAAATCAACAGCCGGTGGCCGGCAGACAATTTGACCGAGTTGGCGGTGTGGACGAGCCCCGCCCAATGATCGATGCGAGCAAATGTGAACGGCGCAGTGACGATGGCTAGAACCGAGAGTACAGCCGCGATACGGGTGACGGCGGCACGGTGGTAATAGCAGAGCAGCGCGACGGGTACGCCACAGGCAAGCGCCACCTTTGCTGCGGTTCCAACGAGCGCGAAAACTGCTCCGGTAACGGCTGCGGCAAACACAAGCCGAAGAGCCGGTGCCCGGCCTCTATCAACGCGGCGCTCGTGGGCAACAATAGGATTGCAAACGCCACCGAGACCTGGTTGAGCCAGGCGGGCTGGTAGACCCGGTCCGAAAACGGTTTGCTGATCGCCCCGCCCGAAGCGAGATCGACCGTGGTCATCAGCAGCGCGATCGTAAAGCCCGCGAGCAGAAACGACATCAGCCGCCGCGGGGCCGAAACCAATCGGGCCGTTCCCATACCCACAGCGGCGACGACGAGGGCAGTGACCTTCGCAGCTCGCGGCAGCGAATGCATCGGATCGGGCGACCACAATGCCGACCAAAGACCCCAGACCACCAGCGCCGCAAATATGGCCGCAGGAACGGTCGCAACACCGCTCAAGACGGGACGGCCGCTCTGTGAAAGTACCAGTCCGGCACCGATCACCATCGCTACGGTCGCGAGAGCGGCGATGCCGCGCGGCACCACGACCAGCAGCGGCAAGAACAAGAGAGCTACCAGACAAAGACCGGCTTCTAGCCAAGCCTGTAATCCCGCGAGCTTTTTTGTCGGGTTGGCCGATCGGAGCGGGGCGCGAGCGCTTCCGCTCGCTTCGGAACGCCCGCTGACTTGCACTAGGGAAAGATTTCGATCGCCGAGAAGAAGAAAGCGATCTCTTGCGCCGCGTTTTCGAGCGAATCAGAGCCGTGCACGGAATTCGCCTCGATCGATTCAGCGAAGTCTTTACGGATCGTACCGGGCTCCGCCTTGGCGGGGTCGGTAGCGCCCATGATTTGGCGGTTGACCGCGACCGCATCGGGTCCTTCCAGCACTTGAACGACCACCGGCCCGGAGGTCATGAATTCGACCAGGCTGCGAAAGAATGGCCGCTGCGCGTGCACTCCGTAGAATCGCTCGGCCTGTTCTTTGCCGAGGTGAAGTCGCTTCTGCGCAATAATGCGCAGACCGCCGCGTTCGAAGCGATCGTTGATCGTCCCGGTCAGGTTGCGCCGCGTAGCGTCCGGTTTGAGGATTGACAGCGTCCGTTCAGTGGCCATCGGCACCTTTCACGATCGACGAGCGGGCGGGGTTATACCGCCCGATCGACATCGCGGCAATTGCCGACAAACCGGCCTTCCGTCAGGCGCGGCGCTCCCATCCGGTTTCTGTTTGCTGCCAATACGTCAGATTGTGACCGGCCTCGCGTGCGCGGCGCCAGCGCCCACGGGCGGCTTCGACCGCACTCTCGTCATTGCCGTCAAAAATGTCGGCACTGCGCGCGAAGGCCGAAAGATCGGCGGCTTCGAGACCGTCGATCAATACCAGCATGGTCGCCTGGTTCGGATTGTCGTCGCGCTCGGTCAGGCAAATCGGATGTGCCGCAGCAGCGCCGTCACGGGCCGTGCCATGCGGCAAAAAGCTTGCCTCCTCATAGGTCCAAAGGACCGAGTTCGAGCTGAGCGACCCGCTCTGCAGAACCGGCCCGCACGACAATCGGATAACCCTGAGCGCGGGCCCGCTCGAGCAATTTCGGCAATGCCCGCTCGAGCGGTGTCGACAGCAGATGATAAAATCCGACCTCCGCCAACAGCGGCTATTCCTTTTCGTAATATTGCGCCACAAAGCGGTCGAGTAGCCGCAGACCAAACGCCGTCGCCCCCTTCGGCACGGTGGGCGCATCCTTGCTCGACCATGCCATTCCGGCGATGTCGAGATGCGCCCAAGGCACCTTGTTGACAAAGCGCTGCAGGAATTGGGCGGCGGTGATGCTGCCGCCGGCGCGCCCCCCGCCGATATTCTTGACGTCGGCAGCGTCGCTGTCGATGTCGCGGTCATAGGCTTCGGCGAGCGGGAGGCGCCAAACCTCTTCGCCCACCGCCTTGCCCGCCTCGATCAGCCGCGTTGCCAACTCGTCGTCGTTTGTAAACAGGCCGGCGTTGTGGTGCCCGAGCGCGACGACGATCGCACCGGTCAAGGTTGCGAGGTCGATCATCAGCCGCGGCTTGAAGCGGTCCTGGCAATACCACATGGCGTCGGCCAGTACGAGCCGGCCTTCGGCATCGGTGTTCAAGACTTCGATCGTTTGCCCCGACATCGAGGTGACGATGTCGCCGGGCCGCTGTGCCGTGCCGGACGGCATATTCTCGACAAGGCCGACAACGCCGATGGCGTTCACCTTGGCCTTGCGCGCTGCCAACAGCCGAAGCAGGCCGATGACGACCGCGGAGCCGGCCATGTCCCACTTCATCTCGCCCATACCGGCGGCGGGCTTGATCGAAATGCCGCCGGTGTCGAACGTGACCCCCTTGCCGATAAAAGCGAGGGGCGCCGGCTGGCCATCGTCCTTGTCCTTGCCCGCTCCCCGCCACTGCATCACGACGAGCCGCGGCGGCTTGGCGCTGCCTTGGGCGACGCCGAGCAACGCACCCATGCCCAGCTCACGCATCGCTGCCTCGTCGAGCACCTCGACCTCGACCCCGAGCTTTTCGAGCGTGCGGGCCTGCTCGGCCAAGGTTTCGGGGTAGATCACATTGCCCGGCTCAGAAACGAGATCGCGCGTAAAGCAAACGGCTTCGGCCGTCTGTTCGAGAGGTTGATACGCTAGCTGCGCCGCGTCAGGTGCGTCGGTGGCAATCGTCAGCTGCTGCAGAGACGGCTTTTTCTCGGGCTTCTCTTTCGTCTTGTACCGGTCGAAGCGATACGATCGCAGCTGCGTTCCCAAAGCCAGCGCTGCCGCCGCATCGCCGGCGGCGACCGGGACCCCCTCCGCGACATCGACCGAGATTGTCGCTTGGCTCTCCCCGGCACCGTTCAAATGCGCCGCCAGCGCTCCACCCACCTCCTCGAAAATCCGCGAATTCGCTTTCTCAGGCTTACCGAAACCGGCCAGGACGATGCGGCTGAGGGGCAGCTTTGCCGGCGCTATGATCGACAGCAAATCGCCTTTCTTGCCATGGAAGCGGGCCGCACTCGCGAGCGCGCGCGCAATGGCTCCATCCGTTGCCTCGTCCAGCCGGCGAGCGGAAGGGGTCAATACGCGTTCCTCCCATATTCCGACCACAGCGGCACCCGAACGGGGCAGGTCCGGCTTGGCAAAACTAATCTTCATCAAGCGACCTCGAAGACGTTGCGGCGACACCACCACCGGCGGCGGCACGGGGTGAGTCCGCCAGTAGATATTTGCCGGCTAGATATATCTGGCCAGACCCCATCGCGCCAGCGACCGCAATTGACGTGCCGCTGCTCTTCACAGCTCTGCCGCTGCCTGTCGATTACCGGTGTTCTCCAAACCCGCTCTGGCCATCGACTATCGGCTGGACGGATGGGGCAGAAGCACGGCGCTTGTGGAATGATCGGGGCGGACCCGATAGAGCCGATATCTTTCGACCAAAACGCCGCGGCTTTCGCGAGTGACGGTCCCGATCACCTCGGCCGCGCTCCAGATTGGCGTGGCATGGTGCTCGGATTGCACCAGCAGGCCCGACATGCCGTCGACCGCGGCTGCCGGCAGGCTGAAGCTCGACCACCGCGGACCGATCGCGATCACCGGCACATCCGCGGGGAGGTGGCGGGCCAATTCCGCGGCGAGGCCGTAATTGTCGGCCGCGACGAAGCTGGCGGCGGTAGCACGGCGGGCGTCTGCTACGGCGGCGGCGAGACCCCGCCAACCCGACATTTGAAGTGCGATCGGGTCGAGCTTGGCCGGCAAGGCCAGCGGCATGAACGCCGCTTGCACATAAACGGCGCCCGTCATCAGTAGGCCGAGCGCGATCGCCGGAAGACGCAGCCTGCGCCAGAAGCGTGCGCTCAATCCGGCCGCCGCGATGACCGCGGCGGGATAGATTATGGCGGGCCAATTCGGTTGGACCCGGTCTCCGATCGCGTGCTGCACGAAGACCAGCACCGGGAACAGAGTGAGGATCGCGAGCAAGCTCCAGGCCGGATCCCATCCGCGCCAAGCAGAGCGCGCGGCGAGCGCCATTCCAGCGGCGCAGAGTAGAAAAATCAGCGGCGTGGCAAGGGCGATTTGGCCACCGAAAAGCTCGAGCAGAAATTGCGGCGCTCGTTCCGGCGACCAGTTCCCAGCCCGCCCGCCTTGCCGCAAAAAGCTGACCCATCCGTGGGAGGCATTCCACCACAACACCGGCGTGACGACGATCAGCATCAACGCGGCGCCGAGATAGGGCTCACGCCGCATCAGCCATATTCGCCCTGCCGAAGCTAGCCAGAGAGCGATGCCAAGCACCAGCAACACCGCCGTATACTTACTTGCGATGGCGAGGCCGACGAACAGGCCGACCGCGAGCCACCACGCGCCCGACCCCCCGGCGATTAGCCGCGCCATCGCCCACAGCGCGCAGGTCCAGAAAAACAGCAGCGGCGAATCGGGCGTGACGATGATCGCTCCGGCGCCGGCCAAAAGCATCGAATTCAGCAACAAGACTGCCCAAATGCCGGCGTTTCGAGCCGGCAGCAGACGCTCTGCGGTGTCCCAGAGCAATGCCGAACCGAGCGCCGCCGAAAGCGGCCCCAGCAGCCGGACGCCGATGGCGCATTCGCCGGCAACCCACGTTCCGGCGCGGATCCATAGCGCCACCATCGGAGGATGATCGGCATAGCCCGGCGCCAGCGCGCGCGACCAAACCCAATAGTAAGCCTCATCGGGTGACAGCGGCAGCAAAGCTGCCATAACCAGCCGCAAAATCGTCAGCAGCCCCAGCGCCGCCGCTGCGACAGCAATTGGCGTCACCAAAGGGGTATCCGGTGGGGCAGCAACAAGCCGTTCGCATCGGGCGTTTCCCGGTATTGTCGCTCCCGCGAGCGGGGCAACAGCGCCGGCAGATCCGTCACAGGAGGCGCCGTCACGTGCGGGTAATGCTGTCGGCTGGACCGCTCCCGCCGGGCGAACTGAGAATGCCACGACACTCCCACCCAATGCGAATGGCTCTTGATCAGTGGTGTGGCTGACCAAAACCTTGCGACCGTCATCTTCGAGGGCGCGACGATGGCTCTGGCCGGCGCCGGGTCGCCTCCCTATGATCGCGCGTCGATGAGCGGCGTTACCCGATATATCTTACGGCAGTGCTTGGGTGTCATGATTTTCGTGACGGCGGCGCTCAGTGCGGCGGTTTGGCTTGCCCAGTCGCTTCCGCTGATTGATCTGATCGTCAACCGCGGTCTATCTCTCGATGTCTTCCTTTATCTGGCAATGTTAATTCTGCCGCGGTTTCTCGACATCGTGCTGCCGATCGGTTTGTTTGTCGCGGTGCTGCTCACCTTTAACCGGTTGACCACCGAGAGCGAACTCGTCGTCATGCGGGCGGCAGGATTGGGTCCGATGTCGCTTGCTCGGCCGGTCCTGATTCTGGCCGCGATCGCCTTCGCAATATTGATGAGCCTGTCGCTTTATGTGCTGCCAGTGACCAGCCAGGCGTTTAAGGACTTGCAGTTCGAAATCCGCAACCGCTTCGTCTCCAGCCTGATCCAAGAGGGCACCTTTACGACGGTTTCGGACAAGCTGACATTTTACATCCGCAATCGCGACGCCAACGGCGATGTCGTAGGCTTGTTGATCAACGACAACCGCGACCGACAACGACCGGTCACAATCCTTGCCGAGCGCGCCGCGTTTATCGATACGCCCGCGGGTTCGCGGATTGTCATGTTCAATGGAAACCGACAACAACTGGACCCTCAAACCCGCAAACTTTCGGTTCTGACGTTCCAACGCTACACACTCGACCTCGGCAGCTTGCAAGATGCCCCGGTCGTGCGCTTTCGTGGGGCCGAGGAGCGCTTTCTCGGAGAGCTGATGTTCCCGACGACGCATGACTTGGTCATACGGCGGAGCTTTATTATGGAGGCCCATCAGCGGCTGCTGGTTCCGCTTTCGGTTCTCGGCTTTTCCCTGATTCCCCTCGCCTGTCTGCTGCCCGGCGAGTTCAGCCGCCGCGGGCAGGCTAACCGCGTTATGCTCGCCGTCGGGGTCGCGTTCCTGTTTCAGACAGGCAGCCTCGGCGTTAATAATCTGGCGGCTCGCTTTGAACAGGCGATCCCGCTGATGTACGTGATCAACCTATTACCCTTCGTGGTTAGTCTGATGATTTTGCAGCATCGTGGAATCCGCTTTGGCGTTCGCTGGCCGGCTTTTGCGGCCGCCCGCACGCGCTAACCATCCGCTTTGCTGGCGAGGCGGCCGGGCATGCACCTCGGAAAAACTTTATCCGCCTATATCGCCCGCCACTTTTTCTTATGGTTCTGTGGTGTTTTCGGGACGATGGCGGTCGTCACCTTTCTGGCCGACTACATCGAGCTGATTCGCCGCGGCGGGTCAAAAGTACAGGCGACGCTGAGCCTGTTGTTCGAGATGGCGGCTCTTCAGTCGCCCCAGACTGCGCAAGATGTGCTGCCGTTCGCGGTGCTGTTTGGAACGATGCTCGCCTTTTGGCGACTGACCCGCAACAACGAGCTTGTCATCGTGCGCGCCGCAGGCGTCTCGGTATGGCAATTCCTGATGCCGGCGGCCCTTGTGGCGCTGCTAATCGGGGTCATCGCCGTCACTATCTTCAACCCGATTGCTTCGCGGGCCGCGGCGGCCTTTGAAAAGCTCGATGCCCAGGTTCTTGGGGGTGGCGGCCCGAGCGAAACGGTTTTGTCGAGTGCGGGCTTCTGGCTGCGCCAGAGCGACCGGACCGGGGACCAGATCATCATTCACGGCGGCAAATTTGCCTCACCCGATCGGCTGCTCGACAGCGTCTCGATCTTTTTTTTCGACGATCATACCCGGTTCACGTCGCGAATCGATGCGCGGGCGGCGCGGCTCGAAACCGGCAACTGGCTGATCGAAGACGGTGTCCGCTGGCGCCCAGACAAGCCGCCCGAGACTTTTACTCAATGGCAGTTGCCGACCCAGTTGACCCCCCACAAAATCGAACAGAGCTTTGCCTCGCCGGAGACAATGTCTTTTTGGGATCTGCCGGGCTTTATCGAATTGCTTGAGCGGTCCGGATTTCCCGCGCAGCGTCATCGGCTGCATTACGATGTCCTGCTCGCCCGTCCATTTTTATTGTGCTCCATGGTATTGATCGCCGCTATCTTCAGCCTACGGATGCAGCGGCGCGGCGGTACGACGTTGATGATCGTCGGCGGCGTGGCGAGCGGGTTCATCCTGTTTGTGGTATCGAATATTGTCTTCGCGCTTGGCATCTCGGACAAGGTTCCGGTGGCGCTGGCCGCCTGGACCCCGACCGGGGTAAGCCTAATCTTCGGCATCTCGACCCTGCTGCATCTGGAAGACGGGTGATGGTGCGGTGGCCGGGGCTCGACCACCGGCAGGGTAGATTTCGGATCGGTTCGCCACTCCTGCTGATGGCGGTGCTGCTGGGGTTGACTGCAGCTGTTGCGATCGTCTTCCCGGCGGCAGCACAGTTCGGCTTCTCCCGATCGGCCCAACAAAACCAGAATGCGCCGATCGTCTTGCGCGCCGATGAACTCGAGCACAATGATGACCTTGGTTTGACGATTGCTCGCGGGAATGTCGAGCTGTCGCAAAACGGCGACGTGCTGCTCGCGGACACGGTAACCTATAACCAGCGCACCGATACGATTACGGCGTCGGGGCATGTCAGCCTGTCGCGACCGACCGGCGAGATCGTGTTTGCCGATTACCTCGAGCTTCGCAAGGCAATGGGTGACGGCTTTGCCGAGAGCGTTCGGATGTTGCTGACTGATCGCTCGCGATTAGCCGCGAATACGGCGCGGCTGACCAACAAAAATCGGATCGAGCTGCGGCGCAGCGTCTATTCGCCGTGCGATTTGTGCCGCAACGACCCGAGCGCGCCGCCGGCGTGGCAGTTCGTCGCCCGCCAGATCGATGATGACAGAGAGTTCAAGCTGATCGAAATGCGCGACGTCGCAATGCAAATCGACGGCTGGCCGATTTTTTATTTTCCTTATTTGTCGATGCCGGACCCCTCGGTGAAACGCGCCAGCGGCTTTCTGACCCCGTTCTTCGGCGGGTCCAGCAACGTCGGCGCGAATGTCACCATTCCCTATTTCCTCGTGCTCGGTCCCGACAAGGACATCACCCTCGTGCCGCGCATAACGAGCAAAGCGGGGCCGGTTTTCGAAACCGAATACCGGCAACAATTCGGCAATGGCGCGATCGACGCCCTCGGCAGCATCAATTTCAGCAACCCGAACACGGCGCAGGTGAGTGGCGGCCAGCTGCGTGGCAACATCAACTCGACCGCCGAATTTGACTTTGCTCCGGATTGGCGGACCGGCCTCAATCTGCAGCGCACCACCGATCAGAGCTACCTGCTGCAATTCGGTTTCGGAAATCCGCCGCTGAATGCCGAAATCAGCCGTGCCTATCTCGAAGGCTTTGGACTGCGTTCGTCGACCGATATCGATGCCTACGCTTTCCAGCCCTTGATTCCGGGGGTCGGGGTTTCGACCCAGCCGATCGTGTTGCCGGTCATCAACCGCAATTGGCAGAGCGAGCCCGACGCACTTGGCGGACGGTGGAACCTAAACGGCAACCTTCTGGACATTGTCCGCGCGGAGGGCACGCAGACCAGGCGGGTATCGCTCGGCGCCGCGTGGGACGCAACGTTCCGAGACGGAATCGGCAGTCAGTACAAGCTTTATGCCAGCGCTCGGGGCGACGGTTATTGGGTCAACGATTTGAGCCCGGTGTCGAACCCCGATTTGCCGTCGGCCTATTTCCCGGTCGACGGAATGCCACCGGCCGAGCCGATCAACCCCAACTTTGTGACCGGCCGGATTTTTCCGCAGGTCGGGCTGACCTGGAGTTTCCCGCTGATCCACCGCGGTCTCCTGACACCGGTGATCGAACCGATTGCTGGGGTTTACGCCGGCCCCAACGGCGGCAACCAACGCAAGATACCTAACGAGGACAGCCTCTCTTTCAACTACAACGATTCGCTGCTGTTTCGTCCCGACCGCCTCGCCGGCTACGACATCGTCGATACCGGCCAGCGGGTCGATTACGGCTTGAAGCTCGGTCTTTACGATAATAATGGCGGCAGCTACCGCGCCCTTGTCGGTCAGAGCTATCGCGCGGAGGTCAATCCCTTTCTGCCGCCGGGATCGGGCGCGTTCAATCGTTTGTCCGACGTTGTCGGCCGCGTGGTGCTGCAGCCCAGTTCATATCTCGATCTGATTTATCGATTTCGCCTCGACGGAACGAACCTCGCCTACCGGGAACAATTGGCTTCCGTTTATACGGGGCCGCAAAATCTGAAAGTCGGCGCCACCTATATTCTTATCCCGGCCCAGACCGCGAGCGATGTCGCCACCAACCCGACCACCGGGCAGTCAGTGCTTTACGGAAAGCAGGAACAACTTTCTTTCAACGCCACGGCAAAGCTAACGCGGTATTGGTCCCTGCAGGGTAGCGAAACTCTCAACCTCAACGGGAGCACCAACATTATCAATGGCGTGACAACCACGACCTCCGCCAACAGCAGCCTTTACGCTTCCATCTCGGCGATTTACCAGGACGAATGCATGGCCTTTGTCGGTGCGCTTACGCAATCGGGGATCCGCAACGGTGCGGTTACCCCGGGTTACTCTGTCTTATTCAGCCTCGTGTTTAAGAACATCGGCGAAATCGGCGGCAATATCGCGTCGTTTGGCGGAACCTCACAATGAGTGGCACCGGGCTCATCCCGTTGGGATCTCGATCCGACTTTCGATATTGCCAACCTACGCTAAATCGGCTTTCGGCGACGCCGCTGGCGGAGAGGTGTAAGATCGCGCCCGGGAGCTATTTTGGACATCGGGCCATGCCACTTGTTCGGTGGTTGCTTATCTTCCAAATCTTCGGGGCGGTGTTTGCGGCGACACTCGCGGCGGCGCCCGCGGCCTCTCCCCGGGTGCTCGAGGCGCCCACGAGCCCATCTTTATCGCAGCGGCGCGGACCTGGCCAGCAACCGGCGACACCAGCCTATCCCGAGACGCGGATCGCTGCGGTTGTCAACGACGATGTGATCTCGGTCGCCGATCTCAGTTCGCGCATCCGCATGATTGCACTGTCGACGGCGATCCCCGATACGCCCGAGGCGCGCAAACGCGTGGCCGCTCAGATTCTGCGTACGCTCGTCGATGAGAAGTTAGAGCTGCAGGAAGCGAAACGTAAAAACATTACGGCGTCTCAAGAGGAGATCGACAAGGCAGTCAGCTCGATCGCGCAGCAAAACAAAATGACCGCTGATCAGCTATACGAAGTCCTCAAGGCCAATGGCATCCAGCGGAGCGCCTTGACCAGCCAGGTCACGGCGTCGATTGTATGGGCCAAGCTGATTCGGCAGATGGCAGCGGAAACCGACCCGGTCTCGGATGATGAGATCGACGCTGCGATGAAGCGCCTCAAACAAAACGAAAAGACGCCAGAGGAGCGAGTGGCCGAAATCTTCCTCACCGTCGACAATCCAGGGCAGGATGACGAGGTTCGCCAACTCGCCGAACGGCTGATCGCACAGATGAAGCAAGGCGCCCGCTTTTCCGTCGTGGCGCAGCAATTCTCGAAGTCGGCGACCGCGGCGGTCGGCGGCGACATCGGCTGGGTTCATCCTGATGAACTGAGCCCGCCTTTGGCCAAGGCGGTGGCGGATATGCGCCCGGGCGAGCTGTCGCCGCCGATCCGCGCTCCCGGCGGCTACTATTTGTTGTTGGTTCTCGACCGGCGTGGCGCCGGCGGAGCGCCGAGCGAGGACGATACGGTGCTGCATATCGTGCAGGTCGTCTTTCCACTGCCGCCGCAGTCCAGCGATGAGGCGCGCCGCGCCGCGATCGCGCGGGCTCAGAGCGTTAAGACCGAGGCAAAGAATTGCGAGGACATGGTGCGGATCGGCAAGGCGGAAGCGCCTCAACTGTCAAGCCAGGGTGATTTGCGGCTGAACCAGATCGCGCCGGGAATGCGCAGCGCGGTGCTAGGGTTGGGAATCGGGCAAGCATCGCAGCCGATCCTGCAAAAGAACGGCGTTGGGGTCATCATGGTGTGCAGCAAAAATCAGCCGAAAGCCGCCGCCACGACGCGCGAAGACGTCGCCGAGAGCCTGATGCGCGGTCGCGTCGATATGCTGGCGCAGCGCTATTTGCGTGATTTGCGACGAGTAGCGTTTGTTGATGTCCGGGTCTAAGCGCCTGGTCGCTTTGCCGCTGGCCTTAACGATGGGCGAGCCCGCCGGAATCGGGGGCGAAATTGCCCTCAAGGCATGGCTTGCTCGAGCTGATCGGGTCCCAGCGTTTTACCTCAGAGACGATCCCGATCCGGTTGACCGAACTTGCCGCCCAGCTCGGCTGGCCAGTGCCGGTTCGAGCGATCGAAATGCCCGGGGACGCCGTCGAGGTGTTCGCTTCGGCGCTTCCGGTAATACCCATCGCAACGCGGCCGCGTGGGAGACCGGGAGAGCCGGATCCCGCCGACGCTCCGGCGATTATCGGATCGATTAAGGCCGCTGTCGACGATGTCTGCGAGGGATCGGCGGCGGCGCTCGTCACCAATCCGATCCATAAAGACAGCCTTTACCGCGCCGGGTTTCGCCATCCGGGTCACACCGAGTATCTCGCCGAACTCGCCGGCAACGGGCTCACCCCGGTCATGATGCTGGTCTGCCCCCAGCTGCGGGTGGTGCCGGTAACGATCCATCTCGCACTTCGCCGGGCGGTCGATGCACTGACCTCGGAAGGGATCGTCGCCACCGGCCGGATCACCGCTGCCGCGCTGCGGGCCGATTTCGGCATTGAGAACCCGGTGCTCGCAATCGCTGGGCTCAATCCCCACGCGGGGGAGGCCGGCGGGCTCGGCCGCGAGGAGATCGAAATCATCGAGCCGGCAATCGCGGCGTTGCGGCGCGAAGGGGTCGATGCGCGGGGGCCGCTTGCCGCCGACACGATGTTTCACGCCGAGGCGCGGCAATCCTATGACGCAGCGCTGTGCATGTACCACGATCAAGCCTTGATCCCGATCAAGACGATCGACTTTGATGGCGGTGTCAATGTCACATTGGGACTGCCGTTTGTGCGCACCTCGCCCGACCATGGCACCGCGTTTGGAATTGCCGGGAGAGGGGTGGCGCGCGCCGGCAGCCTGATTTCGGCATTGCGCCTGGCCGCGGACATGGCGGCGACCCGCCGCGCGCGGGATGAGGCTCGCGGCTGAGCGAGTCATCCGTAGCGGCAGAGGCATCGCTGCCGCCGCTGCGCGAAATTATCGCCCGGCACGGAATCGCGGCGCGTCGCCGGCTGGGGCAAAATTTCCTGCTCGACCTCAACCTGACGCGCCGTATCGCCCGTGCCGCCGGCCCGTTAGCCGAAGCTAACGTCGTCGAGGTCGGCGCCGGCCCCGGCGGCCTGACGCGCGCCCTCCTGGCCGAAGGCGCGCAACATGTCGTCGCGATCGAGCGCGACCCGCGTTGCCTCGCGGCACTCGGGGAGCTTGCCCTGGTCTACCCGGGGCGGCTGGAGATCATCGCCGGCGATGCACTGGAACTCAATTCCGTCGCGCTCGTCCCCGCACCGCGAAAGATTGTCGCGAACCTGCCCTACAACATCGCGACCCCATTATTGCTCGGCTGGCTCGACCGGATTACCGCGTTCGAGAGCCTGACCCTGATGTTTCAGCGTGAGGTGGCGCTGCGGCTGACCGCAACGCCGCGGACAAAATCTTACGGGCGGCTCTCGGTCTTGACGCAATGGTTGGCCGAGCCGCGCATTCTATTCGATGTTCCGCCGCGCGCCTTCGTCCCGCCACCAAAGGTGACATCGAGCGTCGTCGCAATCCTGCCGCGATCCGAGCCGCTGGCGCCAGCCGCAAAACCGCTGCTCGAGCGCGTCACCGCGGCGGCGTTCGGCCAGCGCCGTAAAATGCTGCGCTCTAGCCTCGAAACGCTCGGTGTCCCGGTCGAAACCTTGCTTGCGCATGCCCAGGTAGCGCCGACCGCCCGCGCCGAGGAACTCACGGTCACCCAGTTTTGCGCACTCGCCCGCGCGCTGAAACATTTGTGACCAAACCCGGCGCCGTTGTTTCGTCAGCGCCTTAAGCAGCGCTCACTTGCGACGCGAGCCGCTGTAAACCGCGAGGTTGTGCGGCAGAGCCAATCTGCGCGCCGCCAGCATCAAGACCGCGGGCGAACTCCAGGTCGATACCCCGCACGGCGCCGGTAACGACGACGATCTTGCCGCCGAGGTCCTTTGGATATTCCCGCGGGCGGATCAGATCACTTGCTCAGTACGCGGGTCCATCAAATGCATCTTGGAGAGGTCGGCAACAAGCGACATCGGCTCGCCCGCAGCGCCGGCGGCGGACGGCTCGACGCGCCCGCACACCTCAACCCCCCCTACGACGAAGTAGACCATCGTCTCCATCCCCATCGGCTCTACCACGTCGAGCCGGACCGAGAACGGCACCGCTCCAGGGGGCGCGTCGCCCCGCGGTTCGGTTATGTGTTCTGGGCGCAGACCGAACAAGAGTTCATTGCCAGCATAGGGACGATAGCGCGCCTCATGAGTTGCCGGGACCGGGAAGGACAGCTCGTCGGAAAGGCGGACCGTTAAACCGCTGCCATTCTGCACAAGTTGACAGGGAAGCAGGTTCATCGTCGGCGAGCCGATAAAGCCCGCGACAAACTTGGTCTTGGGGTTATGGTAGACCTCGTAGGGCGTTCCGATCTGGTCGATCCGACCGGCATTCATAATGACAACCCGATCAGCGAGCGTCATCGCTTCGATCTGGTCATGTGTCACGTAAACCGTCGTGGTCGTTACCTTTTGATGGACCTTTTTGATTTCAGTACGCATTTGCACGCGCAGCTTGGCGTCGAGGTTCGATAACGGCTCGTCAAATAGAAATACTTTAGGATTACGCACGATCGCGCGACCCATCGCGACGCGCTGACGCTGGCCGCCGGAAAGCTGCTTTGGCCGCCGGTCGAGAAGGGCTGTTATATCGAGGATGCGGGCCGCCGCTTCGACCCGCTGTTTGATTTCGGTTTTCGGAAACTTCTTCAGCCGCAGGCCGAACGACATGTTTTCGAACACGGTCATATGCGGGTAGAGCGCGTAGTTCTGGAACACCATCGCGATGTCGCGATCCTTGGGCGGCACATCGTTGACGAGCTGGTCGCCGATGTAGATTTCGCCGGCGGTCGCCTCCTCAAGCCCGGCGATCATCCGCAGCGTTGTCGTCTTACCGCAGCCCGAAGGACCGACGAGAACGATGAACTCGCGGTCGGCGATGTCGAGATCGATGCCCTGCACCGCCGGGGTCTTGTCGAACATCTTGACGATATTTCGGAGCGCAACCTGCGCCATGTTCCTGTCCTTCCCTGTCCGCCTGTTGTCGCACCTGCGTCAAGCTGCCGAATGTAGTAATCCATCGCGAACGCCAAGATCAACAAGGGCGGTAATATGACGCCGAAACCCTTGTTTTTTGTCTGCGGAGGGCACCGGAGCGTGTCCAGCCAGCTGCTCACGTCGCCGACATGCACTAATTGGCCCGCCAAGCCAGGTGACCGGTGACATTCGACACCGCCGGCCTAATTTTCGGGTTGCGGTTCCCGCGTTTCGAACGACACATCGCCGGCAGCCGGGCTGAAAATCCCGGCATCATCCGGCCGCGAACCACGATGACGTTCGAGCTCATGGGCGTAACGGCGCAGCGCGTAAGCCTCGCTCAAATAGCCGATGACCCTGCGGCCATCGGGGTTATCGATCACCGGCAGCGTCTCCTGTCTCGCCTCGCTAAAGCGGTTGAGCGCGGTTCGCAGATCGTCGCCGGGCAACAGATGCACCGGTGGGGACGCCAGCAACTCGCCGACGGTTTTGGGATCGTCCTTGCCGCCCACGCCGTGGGTTTCGGCGGGATCCACGATCCCCGACAGCCGCCCGTCGCCATCAACGACGAACACCTGCTTGGTACTGCCGGCGGGATAGCGCCGATGCAATTCGTCGAGCGACAGAGCGGCCGAGATCACTGCGGGGTCGCGGCGCATCATCGGGCCGATCAAGAGTTCATTGATCCAGCCGACATCCTCGGGGCTGCGGATCGTCAGCCCGCGGAGGTGGAAGCGCCATGTCGCGAATGAGTAGCCGAACCAATGCCTGACCGCGATCGCCGCTGTTACGACCCCGACCATCACGCCGATCAGCGCTGTGAAATTTCCCGTGGTCTCCAAGACGAGCATGATCATCGTCATCGGCGCCCCGACAATCGCGGCGGCGACGGCGCCCATTCCGACGAGTGCGTAGATCAGCGGATCGGTGCTGAGCCCATAGCCGAGCTGGGTCAGCAGCCCGCCGACAAAACTGCCGAACAAGGCGCCGAGGAACAGCGAGGAGCTGAACAGCCCGCCGCGGAATCCCGAGCCGATCGATACTGCTGAGGCGACGATCTTGGCGACGACCAGCCCGGCGAGAAACGTCAGATCAAAGCCGCCGTGCAAGTCGACGAGAATGCCACCATGACCGCTGCCGAGCACCTGCGGGAACGGCACTGCCATCAGACCGACGAGTAAGCCGCCTAGCGCGGGCCGTGCCCAGCGTGGCACCGCTCGGGTGCGAAACAAGTTTTCGGTCGATGTCACGCCTTTCATCGTCGCGATGCCGAGCCCGGCCGCAGCCAAGCCCATGCCGAAAAAGGCGATGTAGTCCGCCGGCGACAACGTTACGTCGTGCCAGACAACAAAGATCGGATTTGAGGCGAACAGTGAGCGCACGACGAGCACGGCCGTGAGCGCGGAAATGCCAACGGGCGCCAGGGCCTGCAATGTGTAGCTGCCGATGATCAGCTCAAAAGCGTAGAACGATCCGCTCAGCGGCGCGTTAAAAGCTGCCGCGATCGCTCCAGCGGCACCGCAGCCGACAAGCAGACGAACATCGTCGCGCCGCAACCTGACATAGCGCCCGATCCGCGACGCCATTGCCGCGCCGAGCTGGGTATAAGCGGCTTCGAGCCCGACCGAGGCCCCAAAACCGCCCGACAAGATTGTTACCCAGACCAATCCGAGACTGTCGCCGACCGACATTCGGCCGCCGAACAGGGCGTTGGCCTCGATCGCGTCGACGACCTCACGCGGGCGCCAGCGGCGGAGCAATACTGCGCTCAGTCCGACGAGCAGACCGCCGATGATCGGCATGACGAGGACGCGCGGCGGTCCGATGCCGGTCACTTCGCTGAGATGCGCGGTGAACGGAACACCAAACGCCAGCTGCCGGACGCCACCCAGCGCCAGATTGGTTAGGACAACACCCAGTCCCGCGACGGCTCCGACGACCAAAGCCAGGACGAGCAAAAACAGCTCGCTGTCGCGCAACCGCGTTTCGCGGCGCAAGCCGACGGCCGCGAGGTCGGTTTCCTCTCTCCCGGCGTCCGATGCAATCTCGGCCACACGCGTGGGATAGGCCCATTGACCGAAAGTGGCAAGTGCGTGCTTGCCGCCGGACTGCGGCCTGTGGCTCGGATCAAAGAGTGTTCGGCGCTACGAAAAACTGCGCTCGAGGCCGCTAATGGCGGGAGAAATAGACCCGGTAAAGCTGGTCGCGAAATGGTGCGCTTGCGTCAATCGCGGACTGGAAGTCGGTTTTGCCGAGCACAAAAGTATCGAGAGGCTCGGTCGCCTGGACCGTCGCGTTGCGTGGCTCGCCGCTAATCAGCGCCACCTCGCCAAAGAAGTCGCCTCGCCCAAGACGAGCCACCTCGTGGTCGGCGCGAAGGACATCGACCTCGCCGTCGGAAATCAGAAAGAATTCTTCGCCAGGCTCGCCCTCGCGAATGATGGTTTCACCAACATCGAATTGGCGCTTTTTCATTTTTTCGGCAACGTTGGTGAGCTGCGTCGGGGTCAGAGCCCGGAAAAGGTCCACCGCGCGCAGAAATTCGCAAATCCGCAGTGCATCGTGCAGCACGACATCGGACACGATCCGTCCGTCGACCATATGCACCAGGCGATCGGCGGATTCGATAATTCGGTAGTCATGGGTGACCATCAGAACCGCCGCGTCGTGCTCGACCGTTGTGGCCTTAAGCAGATCGATCACTTTTCTCGTCGACTCCCGGTCGAGCGCTGCCGTCGGCTCGTCGGCGAGGACGAGGCGCGGACCGTTGACCAGGGCGCGCGCGATCGCCACCCGCTGGCGCTCGCCGCCTGATAAGTTGCGTGGCTTGTAATCGATCCGATGGCCAAGGCCGAGACGTTCGAGAATTTCGCTACCGCGTCGGCGCATCTGGTCGGGCCGCTCGTGGCCGAGCTGCATCGCCATCTTGACGTTTTCGTAGGCGGTCAGCGCGTCGAATAAATTATGCATTTGAAAGATGAAGCCGATGTCGCGACGCACTTCGACGAGCCCGTGCGGCGACAGCCGCGACAGATCGCGGCCGAGAACTTCGATTGTGCCTTCCTGAACCGAACGCAGGGCGCCGATCAGGGTCAACAAAGTCGTTTTGCCCGCGCCGGAAGGGCCGGTCATCACGACTAGCTCACCAGGCGGCACCTCGATCTGATTGTCAAAGAGAACCTGATTGCGAGCGGCTCCCTCACCGTAAAAATGATTGAGCCCGTCGACCCGGACCACCGGCTCGGTAATGGCCGGAGCGGCCACCGGCGCGGGTGGCGGGGCCGGCGCTTCAGCTAACATCGCGCACATCAGAACACCGCCGCCGGGTCGGCCCGGATCACCCGGCCAACCGCGATTGCCGCCGAAACGAGACACATGCCGAGGGTCAGGCCAAGGCTTACCAAGGCGATGCCGAGGCTCATATGCATCGGCAGCAGGGCGATCTGCCCGATCAGCCGATAGAGGCCGAGGCTGAGGAGCCAGGCGGGGATCCAACCGGCAATCCCATTCAACGCCGCCTGCTCAAGCACCACCCGTAACAGATACACGGTTGGATAGCCGATCGCCTTTAATGTCGCGTATTGCGGCAACTGGTCGGAAACCTCAGTAAAGATGATCTGATAAGAGATTAGCATACCAACCACAAAGCCGACGATTGTGCCGATGGCAAAAATCGGACCGGCCGAAGACACATCGGCTTGAAAGGCGCGTTCGAACGCAATCAACTGGTTCTTGGTCATGACAGTGATATCGGCCGGGAGCGCCTTTTGCAGTGCCCGCTGCACCGTCGCCGGCTCGGCGCCGGCCGCCAGTTTGATCACACCGAGCTCGGCCCCCGGCGGGTTCCCCGCGACCCCTCTTGCGACACTCGCGAATGTGCGCTCGTTCATGATTACGGTTCCGTCGCTGACGAAATCCGGACCCAGCGCAAAGTTGCCGACGATGTCGACGTTGACGCCGTTGATTTCGGACCGGGTGAACCCGCGATCCATGCCGAGAAAGCGCCGTGCGCGGCGATCGACCAGAACGGTGCCGGCCGTCTTCAGCTGCGCGCGCGCCGCGTTCACTTCAGGGAAAAGAAACACCGGCTCGTCCGGATCAAAAGCGAAGACGCGGACCAGGTACGATTTACCGTCAGCCGGATTCTTCCAAAACAGATCAAACCAGTCGGCGTAAAGCGGCCGCACGCTCGCCACCCCCGGAACCGTCTTTGCGGCGGCCAAAACGCTGGTGGGAAACGGGTCTTGGGTCGCAAATTGATATTTGTGGATGCTTTGTACAAAAATGTCGCCGTCGAGCCCGCGTAGCACTTGCAGCGACGCGTCGAAAAACGCCTTCTCAAAACCGAGCTGCATCAGCATCAGCAGCACTGCAAATCCGATACCGGCACTCGAACGCAACAGCCGCCACTTGTTCGAGGTCAGGCTGCGCCACGCGAGCGGAACCGGATTCGACCCGGCTCGGCGCGGAATGAAAAAAGCGACCGCCATTTCCGCTGCGGCGCTCAGAATACGTCGGCGGGATCGGCGCGGCGTAGACCGCCCACCGCGAGCAAGGCGGAGATTGCGGCCATCACCAACGATGCCGCGAATACCTCGCCCATATGAGCGACGGTCATCGTCACCGGCAGCAGCGTCTTTTGCCTGATCTCATCGTACAGCAGCACCGCGGCGGCCAAAGCCGGAACAAATCCGGCGACCGCGATCATCAGCGACATTGCCGAGACCGTGCCGGCAAGAGCGCCATCGCCATAGCCGATCGCCTTTAGGGTGGCGAATTGGGGCAGCTGCCGGCTCACCTGGGTCGAGACGATCTGATAGACCACCATGACCCCGACCACGATCGAGATCAGCAGGCCCGAGCCGAAGATCAGGCCCACCGAAGTGCGGCTGGTCCAGTAGGATTTCTCATGTTTGGCGAGCGCCGTGCGGTTAAAGAGCCGAGTGCCGGGGCCCGTCAGCTTCTGCAGATCGGCCGCCGCCCGGGCCAGGTCGATCCCCGGCTTTAGTCGGATCGCGCCGAGATTGACCAAGGCCAACCCGCGCCTAGCCATCAGCCGCGAAAAATTGCTGTCGCTGGCGAGCCCGACGCCAAGGCCCATAAATCCGGTGCCGAGATTGTATTGCCCGCCGATCGTCTCCTTGCGGTCGCCAATCTCGACAACGCGGCCGGTCTCGAGCGAGCCAAAAATCGGTCGCGTCGAGCTGTCGACGAGAATCGTGTCGAGCCGCGACAACGCGCTTTTTTGGGTTTCGATGCTGTCAGGCGTTAAGACATCGCTCGCCGGGTTGAAGCCGATCAGGAACAGATCGGGCCACGTCTCGCCCACGCCGCCTTTCCATTTGACGACCCCGAAATAAATGGGTGTTGCTTCCGCGACATCCGGCGACCCACGGACAGCGGTAAGACGGCTCAAGGGAAAAGCACCTGGCTGCGCCTGATATTCGTACTGATCAGAGACTAGCAACAGGTCGAACCGCATATTGTCATAGAGCAACATCCCTCCCTGCGGCACGGCAAAAAACAACCCGAGTTGGATAAAGACCAGCAGAATCGCCATAAAGATTCCGCCCAGCGCCAGCGCTGTCCGTCCCTTATCATGTAATAGGATTCGCCAGGCAAGCATCATAGTAACGCCACTCTAGCCCGCGAAATCACGCTGTTCCCTGGAAATCGGCACAAATTTCCTCCCGTTGATTACTGATAGTCCGACCCAGGGCTGTCGCTCAAGACGTCGCCGCCACCCTGCTGCGCCGCATGATCTCGATCACTTGTGTTAGGCGTCAATCCGATATTTCGAGCGGCCGATAATGATTTGTCACCGGGCCTCTCCAACCCAATTTATCAACGAGGAAACCTCCGACGGGATTGAGTTGTTTCCTGCTCGCCTCCCCCAAATGAACTCTGGACACGGATAACATAAATCGAGAAATGGAGCTCCTGGCGCGGCTTTCCCTTGATGACGGTGGACTGCCGCGACCGGCAGACCGGCGCCGCCTTTCGCTCGGCCTCGAAGCGTGGCACGCCGCTCTCGCTGACGCCGAGCCAGGACCCGCTGCTGCGGCCGCACGCGAATGGAGCCGTTCGCTCTCGGGCGAACAGCTGCTCGGATCGATTTTTGGCAACTCGCCATTTTTGAGCGGGCTCGCGGTCCGCGAGTGGCAATTTCTAACCAGGCTCGTCGAGGCGGGGCCGGATCCGCTTTTCACCGAGATCGCCGCGGCGGTCGAGGATCCCGACGAGCGCGATAAGGACGCCCCAGCGCTGATGCGGCGGCTGCGCATCGCCAAGCGGCGCACCGCATTGCTTGCCGCCGTCGCTGAGCTTGCCGGTGTGTGGTCGCTCGAACAGCAGACCGAAGCCCTCAGCCGCTTTGCCGAGGCGGCGATCGGCGCAGCGCTTCGCTATCTCTTGCGCGAGGCAGTCTCGAATAAGCGAATAGTGCTCGCGGATACGGCCGATCCCGAGCACGACAGCGGCCTCATCGTGCTCGGAATGGGAAAGCTCGGCGCCCGGGAATTGAACTATTCGAGCGACGTCGATCTGATCCTGTTCTTCGATCCGGCGAAGTCGCCGGTGAGCGCGCGCGACGGCGCCCAGCCCTTCTTCAGCCGGCTGGCGCGCGATCTCGTGCGCATCCTCGAGGAGCGCACCGGCGACGGCTATGTGTTCCGCACCGATTTGCGGCTGCGCCCGGATCCCGGCTCTACCCCGCTGGCGATGTCAGTCGCGGCGGCGATGGCCTATTACGAAAGCGTCGGCCAGAATTGGGAGCGCGCCGCGCTGATCAAGGCGCGACCAGTCGCCGGCGACCGCGCTGCGGGCGAGCGGTTTCTGCGCGAGCTCACCCCGTATATTTGGCGAAAAAATCTCGATTTTGCTGCGATTCAGGATATTCACTCGATCAAACGCCAAATCAACGCTCATCGCGGCGGCGGCCAGATCGCGGTCGAAGGTCACGACATCAAAATCGGCCGCGGCGGTATCCGAGAGATCGAGTTTTTTGCCCAGACCCAACAGTTGATCTGGGGTGGCCGCATGCCGCAATTGCGCGTGAGGGCAACCTGTGAGGCGTTACGCGCCCTGGCCGATGCCGGTCGCGTCGATTCCCCAGTGGCGACGGCGCTGGTCGCCGATTACCGCTTTTTGCGCCGGCTCGAACATCGATTGCAGATGGTCGATGATGCGCAGACTCACCGTCTTCCGCCGGATCGCGACGGGATCGCGCATATAGCGGCGTTTCTCGGTTACCGCGGCCCCGACGATTTCACGGCCGATCTGACGGCACATTTGAGTTCGGTCGAGCGCCACTATGCCGAGTTGTTCGAGCAGTCGCCGAGCCTCGCCGGACCGGGCAATCTCGTTTTTACCGGCACCGAGGACGACCCGGATACTCTCGCTTCGCTGTCGCGGCTTGGCTTTACCGATCCGGCTGCGATCGCAGCGCTGGTGCGCAGTTGGCATCATGGCCGGATGCGCGCTACTCGCAGCCAACGCGCGCGTGAAATCCTGACCGAACTGGTGCCGGAGATATTGCGCATCTTTGGCGGAACATCGCATCCGGACGAAGCCTTTCGCCGCTTTGACCAGTTCCTGTCACGGCTTTCGGCCGGCGTGCAGCTGTTCTCGGTGTTTCAGGCTAATCCGGGGTTGCTGGCCCTGGTTGCCGACATCATGGCGGGCGCGCCGCGCCTCGCCGGGCAATTGGCGCAGCGGCCGGCTTTGCTCGATGCGGTTCTGACGCGCGAGTTCTTTGCTCCGCTACCGGAGCAGTCCGGGCTCGCCGCCGATCTCGGGGAGGTGTTGGCGCGGGCCGCTGATTTTGCCGACACGCTCGACGCGCTACGACGATGGGCCGGCGAGCGGCGGTTCCAGGTCGGCGTGCAGCTGTTGCGGTGCGCGATTGATGGCGATGCGGCGGGGAGGGCCTTGGCCGACATCGCCGAGACCGCGGTCGCGGCACTTGTCCCGGCGGTCGAGGATGATTTTGCTCGGCGACACGGGCGGGTGCCGGGCGGCGCTTTCGCGGTCATTGGCATGGGACGTCTCGGCAGCCGCGAGATGACCCTCGCTTCAGATTTAGACCTGATCCTGATTTACGATGCTCCACCTGCGATCGTGGCATCGGACGGCGCGCAGCCTCTCTCGACCTCGACTTATTACGCGCGGCTGAGCCAGCGCTTGATCGGTGCAATCACCGCGCAGACCGCAGAAGGGTCGCTCTACCCGGTCGATATGCGGCTGCGTCCGTCGGGTTCCTCAGGGCCGATCGCCTCTAGCCTCGAAAGTTTTGATCGGTACCAACGCGAATCCGCCTGGACCTGGGAACACATGGCCTTAACCCGCGCACGCACGGTGGCGGGTGACGAGCGGCTGCGTCAGCGCATCGCGCATACGATCGATTCCGTCTTGCGCTCACCGCGCGAGCCGAAACGGCTCGTGACCGACATCGCCGATATGCGCCGGCGGATCGCGGCCGAAAACCCGCGCCCGTCGCGATGGGACCTCAAGCACCGCCGCGGCGGCTTAATCGACCTCGAATTTATCGTGCAATACCTGATGCTGCGCGAGGCGGCAGCGCGGCCGCAGGTGTTGCATCGTGCTGCCGCCGACGCGTTACGCGCGCTGGGCATGGCCGGGGTTTTGGAGCCCTCGGTCGCACAACAATTGAGCAGCGCAGCGGCACTGCTGCAGCGCGTCCACGGTCTACTGACCCTTATCGGCGAAAGCGGCCCGCGCGATGGCGCTTTACGCGAGCCAGATGCGGCGACCCTGGCGCACTGTGCTGGTGCTGTTGACATCGCTCGGCTCGACGCTGATATCACCGCCGCCACGGCGCAGGTCAGTCGCTGGTACGATCGCCTGATCGACGGACCGGCAGCGCGCGCCCTCACGGATAAGGCGAATCAGACAGGAGACAGCCGAAAATGAGCATCGAACCTGGGCAGAAGGCCCCCGATTTTACGTTGCCAACCGATGGCAACGGCAGCATCACCCTGTCCGAACTCGCCGGCAAGAAAGTGGTGCTGTATTTCTACCCAAAGGACGACACCTCCGGCTGCACCGCCGAGGCGTGCGGGTTTCGCGACTCGTTTCCGGATTATGGAGGAACCGGCGCCGTCGTAATCGGAATCTCAAAGAACTCGGTTACTTCCCACGACAAATTCAAAAAAAAGCACGATTTGCCGTTTGTTCTCGCTTCAGACACTAGCGGCGAAGTCTGTGAGAAATATGGCGCTTGGGTCGAAAAGAGCATGTATGGACGTAAATACATGGGGATTGACCGCAGCACATTTTTGATCGACGGATCGGGCGTCGTCCGCAACGTCTGGCGAAAAGTACGGGTGCCGGGCCACGTCGCTGAAGTTCTGAAGGCGGCGCAGGCGCTCTGACCACCTATTCCCTGATCGTCGATACCCTGACCGCCGGCGCGGTCGCCATCCTTGATACCGCGGATCCGGCCGAGAAAGCGGAAGCTAGCCGGAGCTTGGCCGCGTCGTGGGCCACCGGGGCGATGCCAATCGGCAATGCTGTTCCGCCGATGCGACCGGCGCGGCCCTCTCGCCCTATACTCCGCCCGCCGCGGGATATGCCCAAGCGGCGCAATTTCGGCTCGCTCGCGAGCCGCACCGCGCTTCTGCACGCGCTGGCCCATATTGAACTGAACGCGATCAATCTCGCCTGGGACATCGTCGCGCGCTTCGTGCCGAACCGCTTGCCGCGCGAATTCTTCGACGATTGGGTCGGGGTTGCGGCGGAGGAGGCCGAGCACTTCTTGATGCTCTCCGGCCGTCTTGCCGACTTAGGAGCCCGCTATGGCGACTTGCCGGCGCATGACGGCCTATGGGAAGCCGCAGCAGTGACGAGCGGCGATCTGCTCGCCCGTCTCGCGGTGGTCCCGCTGGTGCTGGAAGCTCGTGGGCTTGATGTGACACCGGCGATGGCGGTTCGGCTCGAGCGCGCCGGCGACACCGGGAGTGCCGCCGTCCTTCAGCTTATCTATCAACAAGAGATCGGCCATGTCGCCGTCGGCCGGCACTGGTTCGACGCCTTTTGCCAGGCCCAAGGCCTTGTTCCCGAGCAGGTTTTCCACGACCGGGTCAGTCGGTACTTCAAGGGTGAGCTGAAGCCGCCGTTCAACTACGCGGCGCGAAACGCAGCCGGTTTCCCGGCGCGTTATTATGAACCGCTCGTTCGCTCCATCGCAGATGACGAAACTCGCTCGACATGATCGTCTGACGCGACGACTTCATCGTTTGTCGCGGACCGCCCCGGGCGTGCGGTAGCAAGCCGCCGCTCCGCCTCTTCGCTGACGACGCGCGCAAGTTCCGGTTGGTGCCCGAGTAGCTGGCGGAAATCGACGATGTCGAGCGTCAGCAATGTGCAGGGCTGAGTCGCAACGATCGTTGCGTTGCGCGGACCGCCGGTCAAAAGCGCAATTTCACCAAAAAACTCTCCAGGCCCGAGGCGCACTGTAGCCGGCCTGAGGCGGACCTCGACCTCGCCGGACGCAATGAAATACATGCAATCACCGCGTTCGCCGCGGCGCACGATGACCGCCCTAGCCGGATAGTCGCGCGGCCGGAGCAGGCGGGCGACATCGGCGATCGCCGAAGCGCCGACGTTATTGAAGAACGGCACCTTAGCGACGAGGTCCCAGGTCCGCAAAAATTCGCGGCGGCGCAATTCCTCGGCATAGCCGCTCGCGAGGATACCGGCCCATAACGCGAAGACCAGGATGCCGGAGACCATGACAACGCCGGCCAACACGCGCCCCGCCGGGGTAATCGGTGTAACGTCCCCGTAGCCGGTTGTCGTCAGGGTGACGATCGCCCACCACAGCGCCTGTGGGATCGAACCGAACAGCTCGGGCTGGGCGTTGCGTTCGAGGAGATAGGCGAGGCTGGCGGCAGCCAGCAGCACGATACCGAAAGCGAGCAGGACAGACAGCAGTGCATGGCGGGCGCGGCTGATCACCCGCTGCAGGCTCGCCAGACCGGCCGAATACCGGATCGGCTTGAAGGCCCAGACAAAGCCGTAGAGGCTCGCGTATTTCGAGTTTAGGGTCACATCGAGCACGCCCGGCAGCGCGCCCAGCAGATCGAACAAACCGCTTCCGGATACCATCCAGACGAGCCGCGCCTGCCAGCCGCGACGATGCGCCGCCGGAGCGGCGGCGGCAGCACCAAGCCTCACGACGTATTCGGCGATAAAAAACGCGCAGACGATCTGAAAGCCTGCGTCCAGAATGCGATAATGCGCTTCGCGCCAGGGCGCCACCGTGTCGGCAAGCATGATGGCGATCCCGAGAACCACCATCGCGTGATGGGCGATGCGAAACGCCCGCGCGGCGGTGCCGGCGGTTTCAGGTTGCAGAATCTGATAGAGCCGCCTCCAGCTCATGGCAGTTATCTTAGAGGCGCTGGGGGCTGGCCGATATAGACTGGGTCACATTCGCGCTGCATCATTGTTGCGACGCGGCGAAAACTGGGATCGCGTGCGCGCTGCCTGGTTTCGGAGTCTCTCCATTTCCGATATAGGGGTTCCGTGAAAATCCTTCCCGACAATCGGCGCGCGGTATTCGCCTATCTGCACGACATTGCGATGGCGGCGCTGTCGTTTGTCATTTCGCTCTATCTGCGGATTGGTGGCGAAGTTGTCAGTTACCAGCTGCGGCTGACCGCGATCTACATCCTCGCCTTTACGCTGATCGCGGCGGTCGTCTATCGGCTTACCGGGCTATACCGCGGTATTTGGCGCTATGCCTCGCTGCCCGACCTCTACAACATCGCTCGTGCCGTCAGCCTGACGATTCTCGTCTTTCTGCCGCTCATGTTTGTATTGACCCGGCTCGAAACGCTGCCGCGCTCGACCCTTCTGATAAATTGGTTTGTGCTCGTCACTTTGCTTGGCGCGCCGCGTCTTGCCTATCGCTTGTTTAAGGACCGTGGGCTCGATCACGTTCTCGAACGCGCCAAGCACCAGACCGTGCCGGTTTTGCTGATCAGCGCCAAAGAGGGGGCCGACACCTTTATCCGCGAGATGATGCACAATCCGCGCGCAGTCTACCGGGTAGTAGGCGTGCTCGCCGACACACCCTCGCGGGTCGGACGCGAGATCTACCGGGTTCCGGTGCTTGGCACGATCGATTCGCTTGAACAGGTTGTCGCCCGGCTCGACCGGCGCGGCAAACGCCCGCAGAAGCTGATCATCACCGCCAGAAACCTGTCGGGCGACCAGGTACGCAAGCTGCTCGACCGGGCCGATGCGCTGGCGATCCCATTGGCACGCCTGCCGCGGCTGACCGATTTCCAACGCAATCTCGACGATCCCGATCGGGCATTGGAGCCGATCGCGCTCGAAGATTTGCTGGGTCGCCCCCAGGCGGTACTGGACCGCGCCAGCATGTCGCGACTGATCCAGGGCCGCCGCGTCCTCGTCACCGGCGCCGGGGGCACGATCGGCGCTGAGTTGTCGCGGCAAATCGCTGCGCTGTCCCCGGCTCGCCTGGTGCTGTTGGACTCCAGCGAGTTCGCGCTTTACTCGGTTGATATCGAATTGCGCGAGCAGCAGCCGCAATTGTTGCTTGTGCCTGTCTTGCGCGATGTCCGCGATCGCGCGCAAATCGATGCGGTCCTCGCCGACGAACGGCCCGAAATCGTCTTCCACGCCGCGGCCCTCAAACACCTTCCGATGGTGGAAGCGAACCCCACCGAAGGCGTGCTGACCAATATCGCCGGCAGCCGCAACGTCGCCGAGGCGGCGCGCGCCTTTGGCGTGTCGACGGTCGTCATGATCTCGACCGACAAGGCGGTCAACCCGACGAGCGTTATGGGTGCCACCAAGCGCGTTGCCGAGAGCCTTTGCCAGGCGCTTGACCTGTACGAGTCGCGGCGGGTGGCCGGCGGCGGCACGCGATTTGTGACGGTGCGGTTCGGCAATGTGTTGGGCTCGACCGGGTCGGTGGTGCCGCTCTTCGCCCGGCAGCTCGCGGCCGGCGGCCCCTTGACCGTGACCCATCCCGACGTCAGCCGTTTTTTCATGACCGTGCGCGAGGCGGTCGAACTCGTCTTACAGGCAGCAGCGCTGGCGCCACAGCCCGAGACATCCGAGTTTCGCGGCAAGATCTGCGTTCTCGATATGGGCGAGCCGGTCAGAATCGTTGATCTGGCCGAGCAGATGATCCGCCTTGCCGGCTTGCGGCCCGGTCGCGACATTGAAATCGAGTTTGTCGGCCTTCGCCCCGGCGAGAAACTGCACGAAGAACTCTTCCATGCCGACGAGCCGCTGATGCGGACAAAGAGCCCGGCGATCCGCCTCGCCGCGCCGCGAACCGCCGATTATGGCGTGCTGGTTCGTTCGATCGATGAAATCGAAGAAGCCGCCCGCCAACGCCGCGAAGAACGGATGCTGCAGCTTCTCGAACGGCTGGTGCCCGAGTACCGCCGGCAGTCACCTGAACCGCTTGGGGCGATCGCCTCAAGGCGTTGACTGCACCGTTCCGTCAGGAACGATCCGGCTCGCGTCTCAGTCCGTTCATTGCTAGGGCGTCAATGTACGCGCGCCAGCGACGATCGTATTCGACGCCAAGCTGGTGCAGGTAGCTCCACGAAAAAATCCCGGTGTCGTGAAGATCATCGAAAAGGATGCGTACCGCATAGTTACCAACCGGCTCGAGACCGATAATGCCGACATGGGCGCGCCCGGAAACCAGTGTCCGTTGACCTGGACCATGTCCTTGAACCTCGGCCGAAGGGCTCTCGACGCGCAGGTATTCGGCCGGCAACCGAAAGGAACTGCCATCGTCAAAGCTAATTTCGAGCAGCTTTTCAGCCTTTTTGAGCCGGAGTTCGACCGGCCAGCGCGTTGCTTCCCCGGCGCTCGCCACGATGCCCTCAGGGTGACGGCAGGCTCTTGGTCAATTTTTCGTCGTCGCGCAGCGGGCGCGCTTCGTCGACCAGCATGATCGGAATCCCGTCGCGGATCGGATAGGCGAGCCCGGCCTCCTCGCTGATCAATTCTTGAGCTTCGCGATCGTAACGGAGCGGCGCCTTGGTCAGCGGACAGACCAGGATTTCGAGGAGTTTCGGATCGACCTCGGACACCCCTTCCATACTTGCCTCCATCTCACCGGGTGCGGTCGGCGCTAATGGCGCACACCGCCGCCTTCGCTCGGCTGATCCATGACGGCCATTTCGACAATCGCCGTCAACAACTTGGCGCGTTCGTCGAGATCCGGCGCTTCGAGCAAAGCCTGCTTCTCGCTGGGTTCGAATGGGCACACCATCGAAATCGAGGTCACGAGGCGCTCACCCGGCACCGAATTGATCGCATCCCACTCGGCCTTGATCTGGTGCTTCTCAAAATAGGCGCGCAGGCTGCGCATTAACCGCTCCCGGTCAAAGCCGGATTCTCGCGGATTTCTGAGGTCGCTGGCGAATTCATCCCATTTCGGGATGACGCGGCGGTAGCCGCTCTGTAGCGGCAGTTCTTCGCGAATGCGAAAGCGGCACAGCCCGGTCAGTGTGATCAGATAGCGGCCATCGTCCGTCTCGGAGAAGGAAGTGATGCGGCCGGCGCACCCGGTCGGATAAACGGGCGGGTTTCCCGAGGCCGGCTGATTGGGGTCGCTCGGCTGGACCATGCCGATCAACCGGTCGCCGGCGAGCGCATCGCGGGTCATTGCCAGATAGCGTGGCTCGAAAATATTGAGCGGCAGCCGCCCGCGCGGCAACAGCAAGACGCCCGCAAGCGGGAAGATCGGCAGTGTCTCGCATAGCGTCGCTATACCGGGCCGCTCGCTCATCGCGCGCCTCCCTTCAGGAGAACATCAGAGCCGACAACCGGCGCCGCGCACTCAAAGTCAGCGGATCGGTGCCGCCCATAACTTCGAAAAACTTGACGAGCTGCTTGCGTGCGGCTTGTTCGTTCCACTCGCGATCGCGCTTGTACAAAGTCAGCAATTCGTCGATCGCCGCCTCCCGCTCGCCGCTGCCGAAAAGTGCGGTCGAGAGTTCCATTCGGGCTTCGTGATCATCCGGGTTTGCCGCCAGCCTGGCCCGCAACTTGCCCGCCGACGCCATTGCGGTCTTGGCCTGCTCGGCCAATTCGAGTGCCGCCTGGGCAGCCGCGATCTCGGCATGACCGGCATCCTCTTGCGCTACCCGGTCGAGGAGTTGCCGCGCCTTTCGCAGATCCCCACCCGCGATCAGGGCGCGGGCGAGACCGGCCTGGGCTTCGACATTTGCCGGCTCGCGCTGCAAAACTTGCGAGAAAATCGCGCTGGCGCTGCCATGGTCGCCCTGCTGCAGCGCTTCCTTGGCCATCGCCATTGCTTCCTCGACCGGCGAGGGGCCACCCTTGCCGCCGCCGATGCGCTGCACGAATTGCTTGACCTGGCTTTCAGGCAACGCCCCGACAAACCCATCGATCGGCCGCCCGTCCTTAAAGGCATACACGGCTGGGATCGACTGGATGCGCATTTGCTGCGCGATCTCGGGGTTCTCGTCGATGTTCAGCTTCACCATCCGCACCGCACCGTTGGTGGCGCGCACGGTCTTTTCGAGAAGTGGCCCGAGTTGACGGCACGGGCCGCACCACGGCGCCCAGAAATCGACAATGACCGGTGCGTCGAACGAGCCGTCGACGACCTCGGTCATAAAGGTGGCGGTGGTGACATCCTTGACGGGGGTGGCAGCAGCGCCGCCGATCAAAGGTTCGCTCGGCATCGCTCTCCTCTTACATATCGACCAACAACATGGCGGCAGCGCGGGGCGAAGACAAGCGCCGGCACCGCGAAAGCTTGCCCGCCGCCAACGCACTCGCCGCGATTACCGGGTTGGGCCGCGCTCGATCTCGGCAAGGTCGACGATGCGAGGCTGGTGACCGCAGGCCGCGATAAACCGCAACAGATCATCGGCCGCGATCGCGGTCGTGCGATCGTTTGAGAGCGGGTGGTAGTTGAGCGGATTGTAAGTCAGCATGTCGCGGTCGAGCACCGGGGTCACCCGATGTTCGGTATCGTTGATCAGCGCGAACGGCGTGACACTGCCGGGCCGGACTCCGAGCAGGGAAAAGAGATCGTCGGCATTGCCAAACGAAAACCGCGGCGCGCCAAGACTGGCGGCGAGCTTGTTGAGGTCGGGGCGCCGCTCTTCGAGCATGACGATGAGCCAGAACGCCCCCTTCTTGTCCTTCAGGAAAAGGCTTTTGCAATGACCGCCGGGGAGGTTGCCGCGCATAGCAGCCGCTTCAGCGACGGTAAACACCGGGGGATGCGTTGCGGTGCGGTGTGCAATCCCGAGCGCATCCAACCGTCGAAACAGATCCTCTGGTGTCAGTGAGGTAGACATCAGCCAACGATGCCGCGCGCGGCTGACCGCGGCAAGCGCGCCTGACGCCGACCTTGCAAAGCGCTCGGCCGTCGCTATCATGGCGAGCATGTGGTCGCGGCCAAGCTGCCGCGGCGGAGCGCGGGCGTAGCTCAGGGGTAGAGCACAACCTTGCCAAGGTTGGGGTCGAGGGTTCGAATCCCTTCGCCCGCTCCAATAAATTAAAGTCTTAGACCGCGTTGCGATTGGTTGCCCCTGGTTATGGCAACCAATTGGCTACCATTACTGACCTGATCGGTCAGTCCGTTGGTGCAGCCACAGCGCCGCCTTCATCCGAGTGCCGCGGCGATGTGCGCTGGGCTCGGTTGCTCCGAATTGTGGAGCAAGGATCCGGCCGCAATCCTTTATCAGATTGGTGGGCTACCTGCGGCTGCCTGCGATCTATCGACCTGCTGGCCCCGTCCTTATATTCCTGGGTCTCGTCGCGCAAAATACCAGGACGGAGCACCGCCTTGCCTCTCGACATTTTGCCCAGCGTTTGCCCGCACGATTGCCCGAGTGCGTGCGCGCTCGAGGTCGAGCGCATCGACGGCAACCGCATCGGGCGAATTCACGGGGCGGCGAGCCAGAGCTACACACAGGGCGTGGTATGCGCCAAGGTCGCGCGCTATGCCGAGCGGCAGCATCATCCCGACCGGCTGTCGCAACCGTTGCGCCGGATCGGCGACAAGGGCGTCGGCCGTGCCGCATTCGCACCAATCTCCTGGGACGCCGCACTCGACGAGGTCGCCGAAAGGCTGACCCGTGCCGCGCAGCGCCACGGCTCGGAGGCGGTGTGGCCTTATTATTACTCGGGCACGATGGGGTTGGTGCAGCGCGACGGCATCAACCGGCTGCGCCACGCGATGCGCTATTCGCGCGAGGATTTGACGATTTGCAGCATGCTGACCGGCACCGGATGGCGCGCCGGCAGTCGGGGTGTTGCGCGGCGTCGACGGCCGCGAGATGGCCAAAGCCGATCTGATTGTCGTTTGGGGCGGCAACCCGGTCTCGACCCAGGTCAATGTGATGACCCATATCACAATGGCACGGCGGGACCGGGGCGCGAAGCTGGTCGTGATCGACCCCTACCGCACCGCGAGCGCCGAAGCGGCTGACCTGCATCTGATGCCACTACCCGGCACCGATGGCGCGCTCGCCTGTGCGGTCATGCATGTGCTGTTCAAGGAGGGCTATGCCGACCGCGAATATATGGCGCGGTATGCTGATGACCCCGACGGGCTCGAAGCGCATCTGGCCGCCCGCGATCCGGCCTGGGCGGCGACAATCACCGGGGTTCCGGAAGATGTCATCGTCGACTTCGCGCGGCTCTATGGACGCACGAAACGCAGCTATATCCGCGTCGGGTATGGCTTTTCGCGGTCGCGCAACGGCTCGGCGCAGCTCTTCGCGGTGACCTGTCTGCCGACCGTCACCGGCGCTTGGCAATATGAGGGCGGCGGCGCATTGCAATCGAACCACGGCCTGGTGGCGCTCGACCGCAGCTTGCTTGAAGGGCTCGATGTTCTCGATCCGTCGACCCGCATTCTCGATCAGTCGCGCATCGGCCCGATCCTGACCAATGATCGCCGCGATCTCGGTGACGGTCCGCCCGTCACCGCACTCTTTATCCAAAACACCAACCCAATGGCCGTCGCTCCGGAATCGGGTCTCGTTCGCCAGGGCTTTGCGCGCGACGATCTGTTCGTCTGCGTCCATGAGCAATTCATGACCGAGACCGCGGCGATGGCGGATATCGTGCTGCCGGCGACGACCTTTCTCGAACACGACGATTTTTACACCGCGGGCGCGCACACCTATCTGCAGCTGGCGCGGGCGATCCTGCCGCCTCACGCCGAATGCCGCTCGAACCACGATGTTGTCTGTGCGCTCGCCAAGCGCCTCGGAGCGCGGCACCGCGGGTTTGAGATGACCCCGCTCGAATTGATCGACCATACGTTGCGGGCGAGCGGCCTGCCCGAGGTGGCCGAATTTCCTGATGATGGCTGGCTCGATTGCTGTCCGCCATTCACCAGGAGTCATTTTCTTGACGGGTTTGGTCATGCCGACAAGAAATTCCATTTTCGCGCCGGCTGGGCGGCTCTCGGCCCTGAGCACGCGAAGCTGCCGGCCTTTCCCGACCATGTTGCGGTTACCGATGATGGCGATCCCGAGCGGCCATTTCGCCTCGTCGCCGCTCCCTCGCGCTCGTTTCTGAACACGAGTTTTAACAACACGCCCTCGGGCGTCGCCCGCGAGGGGCGCCCGACAGCACTGATTCATCCTTCGGTCCTCACTGGTCTCGGCCTTGCCGAGGGCGACCGCGTGCGGCTTGGCAACGGCAAAGGCAGTGTCGTCGTCCACGCCCGCGCCTTTGATGGGCTGCAAAAGCGTGTCGTGATTGTCGAAGGGGTCTGGCCCAACCACGCCTTTGAGGAGGGGATCGGCATCAATCTTCTGACCAGCGCCGATCCAGGATTGCCGCGCGGCGGCGCCGTGTTCCACGACACCTCGGTGTGGCTGCGCCCGGCATGACGAGGCTGCCCCATGAGTGACAACGGCAAGGCACTCCCGACTGAACGCCATTCGGCCGAAGTCGCCGATTTTCTCGAAAAGCTGAAGCAGGCGCCGGCGCGCGCAACTACCGGCCGCGGGCGGCTGATCTTTGCACTCGATGCGACCGCCAGCCGCGAGCCGACTTGGGACCGCGCTTGCCATATTCAGGGCGAGATGTTCGAGGCGACGGCGGGTTTGGGCGGGCTCGAAATCCAGCTCGTATTCTACCGCGGCTTTGCCGAATGTAAGGCGAGCCGGTGGGTGACGACGGCCGCCGAACTGCACCGCATCATGCGCTCGGTCTTTTGCGTCGGCGGCGAGACCCAGATCGAGCGGGTGTTGAGCCACGCCATACGCGAGACCGGCAGGCGCCGGGTCAACGCGCTTGTCTTTGTCGGCGATGCGATGGAGGAAAAAGTCGATCGCTTGTGCCGGTTGGCAGGTGAATTGGGATTGCTCGGCGTGCCGATTTTCCTGTTTCACGAAGGCCGCGATCCAGCGGTGGCGGCGGCGTTCAAGCAGATGGCGAGCCTGTCGCACGGCGCTTATTTAAGCTTTGACCTCTCCAGCGCCGGCCGTCTGAAGGATCTGCTCGCGGCGGTCGCGGTTTACGCCGCCGGCGGCTATCGCGCGCTCGCCGCCTATGGCGAGGGCAAAGGCGGCGAGGTGCTGCAGCTGACCTCGCAGCTCAAAGGCTGACCGAGACGATTACGATGTGTTCAGCATGGCGGTGCTCAAAGTACGCTTTGCCCGGACTTGATCCGGGCGGCGACGTCTAGGAACCGAGATGGTCTTGACTAAGGAAGACGTGGACGGCCGGGACAAGCCCGGCCATGACGTCTAGGCGCATAGGCGGCGGCGATGCTGTTCCTGATTGGCGGCGTCATACTGCTCGCGGGCTTCCTGCTGCTGGTCAATCTGTTCGTCAATGCCGATCCTTTGCGGCTCGCCCGCAACCTCAAATGGGCCGGTATCGGGATC
>CAVTLC010000036.1:0-119648 GCA_963735445.1 uncultured Alphaproteobacteria bacterium | reverse complement strand
GCGGGTCTGGTCGGTGTCGCAGGATGCCTGGATCGGCCCGGAGATTTTGGTTCTTGAGCGGTGGCCTTTGGGGCGGTGGCCTTTTGGGCGTTGGCTTGGGGACCGGTGTTGTTTGAGATTGTGAGCTAAGGGAAGGGATGCGCGGACGGCGGCCGAGCCGGCGTGATGTCTGCAGAAATGCGGGCATGATGTTGGTGGGGCTGCTCTAAAGTTCGCGCATCGATGCGAACGTTTTAGAGGCCCTAACGATCGGGCCGGCGGCTTGAGACGGCCTTCTGTTGAGGGTGCGGTTTGGGGCCGGCGGTCCTGGGTTAAACTTGAGAGTTTGATCCTGGCTCAGAACGAACGCTGGCGGCATGCCTAACACATGCAAGTCGAACGCTTTTGCGACTTCGGTCGCAAGAGAGTGGCGCACGGGTGAGTAGCGCGTGGGAACCTGCCCAGAAGTGGGGGATAACCGAGGGAAACTTCGGCTAATACCGCATACGCCCGGTTAAATCTTAGGGTTTGGCCGGGGAAAGATTTATCGCTTTTGGAGGGGCCCGCGTCGGATTAGGTAGTTGGTGGGGTAACGGCCTACCAAGCCTGTGATCCGTAGCTGGTCTGAGAGGATGATCAGCCACACTGGGACTGAGACACGGCCCAAACTCCTACGGGAGGCAGCAGTGGGGAATATTGGACAATGGGCGCAAGCCTGATCCAGCAATGCCGCGTGAGTGATGAAGGCCTTCGGGTTGTAAAGCTCTTTCGCCTGCGACGATTGTGACGGTAGCAGGAGAAGAAGCCCCGGCTAACTTCGTGCCAGCAGCCGCGGTAATACGAAGGGGGCGAGCGTTGTTCGGATTTACTGGGCGTAAAGGGCGCGTAGGCGGCGGATCAAGTCAGGCGTGAAAGCCCCGGGCTCAACCTGGGAACTGCGCTTGGGACTGGTTTGCTTGAGTTCGGGAGAGGAGCGTGGAATTCCCAGTGTAGAGGTGAAATTCGTAGATATTGGGAAGAACACCGGTGGCGAAGGCGGCGCTCTGGACCGATACTGACGCTGAGGCGCGAAAGCGTGGGGAGCAAACAGGATTAGATACCCTGGTAGTCCACGCGGTAAACGATGTGTGCTAGACGTTGGGGAGCCTAGCTCTTCGGTGTCGCCGCTAACGCTTTAAGCACACCGCCTGGGGAGTACGGCCGCAAGGTTAAAACTCAAAGGAATTGACGGGGGCCCGCACAAGCGGTGGAGCATGTGGTTTAATTCGACGCAACGCGAAGAACCTTACCAGCTCTTGACATGCCTGGTATGGGTGGGAGAGATCCCATCCTTCAGTTCGGCTGGCCGGGACACAGGTGCTGCATGGCTGTCGTCAGCTCGTGTCGTGAGATGTTGGGTTAAGTCCCGCAACGAGCGCAACCCTCATCTGCAGTTGCCAGCGGTTTGGCCGGGCACTCTGCAGAAACTGCCGGTGACAAGCCGGAGGAAGGCGGGGATGACGTCAAGTCCTCATGGCCCTTATGGGCTGGGCTACACACGTGCTACAATGGCGGTGACAGCGGGATGCAAGGGGGCGACCCTGCGCCAATCTCGAAAAGCCGTCTCAGTTCGGATTGCTCTCTGCAACTCGAGAGCATGAAGTCGGAATCGCTAGTAATCGCGGATCAGCATGCCGCGGTGAATACGTTCCCGGGCCTTGTACACACCGCCCGTCACACCATGGGAGTTGGCTTTACCCGAAGGCGGTGCGGCAACTCGCAAGAGAGCTAGCCGACCACGGTAAGGTCAGCGACTGGGGTGAAGTCGTAACAAGGTAGCCGTAGGGGAACCTGCGGCTGGATCACCTCCTTTCTGGAATTCAGAAGACAGTTATCGGTAATCAGTTATCAGAACTGATTGCGGCGCTTCTTCTGATTATCCACAAACGCTGGAGACTGGCAGTGCGGTAATTCTGATTACTGATCACTGGTTACTGGTCTCTGGCACCAGGCCGCCGTCTGCGCATCCCTTCTCCCGAATGTCGGGGCGAACGCCGTTCGCCGGACGGCAGAGGATAACGGCAGAGGACGGAAGATGATCTGTCGTCGGCTGGTTGTCCGCTGTCCTCTGGTCGGGCTAGTAGCTCAGCTGGTTAGAGCGCGCGCTTGATAAGCGTGAGGTCGGAGGTTCAAATCCTCCCTGGCCCACCAGGTTCAGTGATCAGAAGACAGTAATCAGTCATCAGAACCGATGGCATAAAATCGCTGATCGCCTAGCGAGGCGGGGCCTTGCCGCTACAATTCTGATCACTGATTACTGTCTTCTGTGATCTGGTGCGGGGGTGTAGCTCAGTTGGGAGAGCGCCTGCTTTGCAAGCAGGAGGTCATCGGTTCGATCCCGTTCACCTCCACCATGGCGCCTCTATCACGGTGCTTCCCCACAGCGCCCTCCACTAAGGGCCGGCGCGCCGCGCTGGGACATCAGGCATCAGCATCAGTTATCGGACGACAGCGGCACGGCCCGCGCCTGGCCGGTTCTGATCACTGATATCTGATCATCTGATCCCTGATGAACGACATTCGGAGAAGACCAGGTTTGTTCCGGGGTCGGGTCAACCGGGCGGGATCTGTCCCGCGCCGGCGACCGGGTGTCCGGGGCGGTGTTGATTGAACGGGTAAAGCGAATTTGTGAATGTGACCGAGGCGGACGGCGCCGAGGTGCGGGTATCAACTCGCATGCGGGCCGTCCGAGAAGTGTCTTCATGGAAGACGCCGCGCCGGCGGGGAAACCCTGGCAAAGGGAAACCTTTGTCAACGGGGAGCCCTGCCAAATTGGGGGCCCTGCCAAAATGGGGCTTGCCCCTGTGCGCGGCGGTTGTCCGGGGTGTTGGGGTGGCCGGCAACGGTCGCTCCGACAGTCTTGGATCGAGCAAAACAAGGGCATCTGGTGGATGCCTTGGCACTGAGAGGCGATGAAGGACGTGGCACGCTGCGAAAAGCCCGGGGGAGATGCGAGCGATCGTTGATCCCGGGATCTCCGAATGGGGCAACCCACCCGGCAACGGGTATCCTCATCTGAATTCATAGGGTGAGGAGGCGAACCCGGCGAACTGAAACATCTCAGTAGCCGGAGGAAAGGACATCAACCGAGACTCCGCGAGTAGTGGCGAGCGAAAGCGGACGAGGCCAGTGGTCGTTTGGTTTGGTACCGGAAGCGTCTGGAAAGGCGGGCCGGAGCGGGTGACAGCCCCGTACGGGAAACCGGCCAAGCGATCCTTGAGTAAGGCGGGACACGAGCCATCCTGTCTGAAGATGGGGGGACCACCCTCCAAGCCTAAGTACTCCTCAGTGACCGATAGTGCACCAGTACCGTGAGGGAAAGGTGAAAAGCACCCCGACGAGGGGAGTGAAATAGTTCCTGAAACCGGATGCCTACAAGCAGTCGGAGGTTCAGTTATCAGTAATCAGTGATCAGTTATCAGAACCGATGGCGGAAGCGCTGTCGGCTACCCGGTGCGGCGAGAGCCCGGCCGAGGCAGTTCTGATTCCTGATTACTGTCATCTGATAACTGGGCTGACGGCGTACCTTTTGTATAATGGGTCAGCGAGTTGGTCTTGGCAGCAAGCTTAAGCCGTTAGGCGTAGGCGCAGCGAAAGCGAGTCTGAATAGGGCGCTTGAGTTGCCGGGATCAGACCCGAAACCGGGTGATCTAGCCATGGGCAGGTTGAAGGTGCGGTAACACGCACTGGAGGACCGAACCCACTACTGTTGCAAAAGTAGGGGATGACTTGTGGCTAGGGGTGAAAGGCCAATCAAACTCGGAAATAGCTGGTTCTCCGCGAAATCTATTGAGGTAGAGCGTCGACTATTACCGCCGGGGGTAGAGCACTGGATGGGCTAGGGGGGCGCGAGCCTTACCAAACCTAACCAAACTCCGAATACCGGCGAGTAGAGGTCGGCAGCCAGACGGCGGGTGCTAAGGTCCGTCGTCGAGAGGGAAACAGCCCAGACCGCCAGCTAAGGTCCCCAAGTCGTGGCTAAGTGGGAAAGGATGTGGGAAGGCCAAGACAACCAGGAGGTTGGCTTAGAAGCAGCCATCCTTTAAAGAAAGCGTAATAGCTCACTGGTCTATCAGCCGTCCGGCGCCGAAAATGTAACGGGGCTCAAGCCACGCACCGAAGCTGCGGGTTTCAGAAGACAGTAATCAGTAATCAGTGATCAGAAGCGAGGCGGGATATGCCGGGCTTTGTCAGCCGGGTCGAGGATCTCGCGGTGTTCCGGCGGGCCTATCGGGTGTCGTTGGACGTGCACCGAGCGAGCCTGGAGTTTCCGCGGATCGAGCAGTTCGCCCTAGCCGACCAGGTGCGGCGGGCGTCAAAATCGATCTGCGCCAACCTCGCCGAGGGCTTTGGCCGGCAGCAGCAATCGCGACCGGAGTTTCGCCGCTTTCTGATCATGGCCATTGGTTCGGCCGACGAAATGCAGGTATGGGTGCTCTATTGCCGTGATCTTGGCTACATTGCGAGCGATGTGGCGGAGCGCTGGCGCGGCGAGTACCAGGAGATTGCCCGGATGCTCTCCGGCCTCTCTGCCGGCAGTTCTAATAACTGATTCCTGATTACTGTCTTCTGAAGCGGTAGCGGAGCGTTCCGTAGGCCGGCGAAGGTGCATCGCGAGATGTGCTGGAGGCATCGGAAGCGAGAATGCTGACATGAGTAGCGTAAATGAGGGTGAGAAACCCTCACGCCGAAAGTCCAAGGGTTCCTGCGCAAGGTTATTCCGCGCAGGGTTAGCCGGGCCCCTAAGGCGAGGGCGAGAGCCGTAGCCGATGGGAAGGGGGTTAATATTCCTCCGCCTGCCGGAATGTGACGAAGGCCGAAAATCGTTCTGTCTTATTGGATTGACAGGGCGGTGTGGGACTTCCGGGAAACAGCACCGGCACCAAAGACCGTACCCGAAACCGACACTGGTGGACTGGTAGAGCATACCAAGGCGTGTGAGAGAACGGTGTTGAAGGAACTCGGCAAAATGCCCCCGTAACTTCGGGAGAAGGGGGCCCCGTTTCGGCGCAAGCCGGGGCGGGGGGCACAGAGGAGGGGGTGGCGACTGTTTACTAAAAACACAGGGCTCTGCGAAGTCGCAAGACGACGTATAGGGTCTGACGCCTGCCCGGTGCCGGAAGGTTAAGAGGAGGGGTGCAAGCTCTGAATTGAAGCCCCGGTAAACGGCGGCCGTAACTATAACGGTCCTAAGGTAGCGAAATTCCTTGTCGGGTAAGTTCCGACCTGCACGAATGGCGTAACGACTTCCCCGCTGTCTCCAACACCGGCTCAGCGAAATTGAATTCTCCGTGAAGATGCGGAGTTCCCGCGGTCAGACGGAAAGACCCCGTGCACCTTTACTACAGCTTTGCAGTGGTGTTAGGGATCGCATGTGTAGGATAGGCGGGAGCCGATGAAGCCCTGGCGCCAGTTGGGGTGGAGGCAACCTTGAAATACCGCTCTTGCGATCTCTGGCATCTAACCGCGGCCCGTTACCCGGGTCCGGGACCCTGCATGGCGGGTAGTTTGACTGGGGCGGTCGCCTCCCAAAGAGTAACGGAGGCGCGCGATGGTGGGCTCAGGCTGGTCGGAAATCAGCTGTTGAGTGCAATGGCACAAGCCCGCCTGACTGCGAGAGCGACGGCTCGAGCAGAGACGAAAGTCGGCCATAGTGATCCGGTGGTCCCGCGTGGAAGGGCCATCGCTCAACGGATAAAAGGTACGCCGGGGATAACAGGCTGATGACGCCCAAGAGTCCATATCGACGGCGTCGTTTGGCACCTCGATGTCGGCTCATCGCATCCTGGGGCTGGAGCAGGTCCCAAGGGTATGGCTGTTCGCCATTTAAAGCGGTACGTGAGCTGGGTTTAGAACGTCGTGAGACAGTTCGGTCCCTATCTGCCGTGGGTGTTCGAGACTTGCGAGGCGCTCTCCCCAGTACGAGAGGACCGGGAGGGACGCACCTCTGGTGGACCGGTTGTGGCGCCAGCCGCAACGCCGGGTAGCTAAGTGCGGACGGGATAACCGCTGAACGCATCTAAGCGGGAAGCCCCCCTCAAAACCAGGTCTCGTCGAGAGCCGTGGAAGACCACCACGTTGATAGGCCGGAGGTGGAAGCGGAGTAATCCGTGGAGCTGACCGGTACTAATCGCTCGAAACCGCTCGATCCTTTAAGTTGTTGGCGTGCATTCGCCAACAGCCGGGCAACCGCCGGCGTGCAGCGGCAAGCGCCATTCTCAATGGCGGCGCCAGACTAGGGCGCTAAGCCAGCACGCGGCAGCAGCCATAACGACACTTCCCCCGATCCGGGCGCTGCACCAGGCGCGCGATCGGGCCTCACAACACATTCACAAATTCCGCCGCGCCACGGCCGATAGGCCAAGGAGCCGACAGGCCAAGCAACGGCCCCAAGACAACCAGCCAGGGCAACCGCAGACGGGAGACATAGCCGCGCCGTGCCCGATCACCGCTCTGGGTGAGGTCTCTCCGCCGTCCTCGGTTGTTTCCGCCGCTGTCGGTTCTCGGGCGTTCTTAGCATTTAAAGCGCATTCTTAGCATTTAGGCACGGGGGCTGCGACAGCCTGGTGGCCACAGCGAGGGGCCAAACACCCGATCCCATCCCGAACTCGGCCGTGAAAACCCTCAGCGCCGATGGTACTGCGTCTCAAGACGCGGAAGAGCAGGTCGCCGCCAGGCTCTCGCAGCCCCCACCCACACCCCCCCGCCAACCCCAAATCCGATCGTTGGGCGCGCCCCGCAACCCAACCTACACGATGCTCGTCGGCCGCCGGCCACACCTCAGGGCCGCTGTACCGACACGACCCCACGCCGCCAACCCCACACCAACCCACGCCCTAAACCGCACCCGACAATCGCATCACCATCACCGCGGGGTGGAGCAGCCCGGTAGCTCGTCAGGCTCATAACCTGAAGGTCGGAGGTTCAAATCCTCCCCCCGCAACCATACCCCCATTCGTGAAAGACACCGAATTCACTCGTCACTCGATTGGCTCGCGGCATCGAAATCGTTCAGTCCCGGCGAACCGGCGACCGTGTCGATCCTCGGGCATCCAGATTGATGCAATGTCGAAGTACCGGGACGGCTAGGCGAGGCGCCAGAAGGGCGGTCGCGCCCGGACCGGGTCGAGCAGCGACCAGTCGCCATCCTCCAATACATGTCCCTTGGGGAAGGGCGGCCGCGGCTCTAATCCCAGAGAACGGACGACGCGATCGTCGCGATAGTAACACTGCAGGACAACGCGGGTCAGCGCTGCCACCGCGGCCCCGCCCTTAGCGCGCAGTTGCGTCGCTACCGCCTCCCGCTGTGCCGGGTCGAGACTGGCGAACGGCTGACCGGCTAGTCCGCGCAACTTCGTCCAATGCCTCACGCACCAGGCCCGCCTCGCGGCCAAGCGTCGCCACGATGTCGGCTTGGATCGCTGGATCATCCGCGCCGGGCACATCGAATTCCGCGCTGGCCGGGATGATCTCGGCCGCGATGGCGCGTAAATTATCGCTCTGCGCTGGGGTCAGAGGGCTATCGCCGGACATCGCTCGCCTCAATCGAATAAATTGGCCAGGCGCTGCTTCATCTGATCGGCGATGTAGAGCGCCAGCGCCTGAATGGTGCGCGTCGGGTTCACGCCGGCCGACGTCACGAAGATGCTGCCATCGACGATGAACAGGTTCTTGACGTCGTGGCTGCGGCCCCATTCATTGACCACCGACCGTGCCGGGTCGGTGCCCATCCGCGCGGTGCCCATCAGGTGCCAACCGCCATCCGGGATCGGGGCTACATGCCAGATATCGTTGGCCCCGGCAGCGCGCAGGATCTCGCTGGCCCTGGTCACCGCATGATCCAGCATATGGCGGCTGTTTTCACTCAGCGTGTAAGTAATCTTCGGGGCCGGAATGCCGTTGGAATCTTTGAGCTCGGGATCGAGCGTGACCGTGTTGTGCTCCTCCGGCAGGTCTTCGCAGATCGCCACCATGCCGGTGCGGTGGCAAAACAGCTTGCGATAAGCGCGGTGGTGCTCAGCGCCCCAAGGCAGGCGACCGATCTGCATACCATGCACCGCGGCCATTACCGGCCCCTGGCCTCGCGAGAATTCAAACGTGTAGCCGCGCACAAACCCGCGCGAGCGGTCGGTCTCGTAGAATTCCTGGCTCCAAATGCAATTCCCCGGGCCGCGATAGCCGTCGAGCGTGTCGTCGAAATAGCCGGCGATGCGGGCATAGGGGTGGAACATCAGGTTCTTGCCGACGAGACCGCTGGAATTTGCCAGGCCGCTAGGAAACCGCGCCGACGCGGAATTGAGCAGAACGCGCGCTGTGCCGACGGCATTGCAGGCGAGGATCACGACTTCCGCAGGCTGAAACTGTTCGACCCCATCTGCGTCGTAATAGACCACGCCCGACGCCATGCCGTGCTCATTGGTGGTAATCTCGCGTACCCGGCAATGGGGCCGCAGCTCGACGCCGGCGCGGATCGCGGCCGGCCAATAGGTGATGTCGGTGCTTGCCTTGGCGCCTTGGGCACAGCCCGAGGTGCAATGTGCGAGATTGATGCACTTGGCCCGCCCCTCATAATCCTCCGAGGCGATCGCGCTGTCGGACGGCCACCAATGCCAGCCGAGCTTGTTGAGCCCGCGCGCCAATGTCGTGCCCGACTTGCCCAAGCGGCAGCGGCGGCATCATCGGTTCGTGCGCCGGATAGGCAGGATCGCCTGCCAAGCCGGACACGCCCATCATCCGGTCGTTCTCGTCGTAGAACGGCTCCAAGGTTGCATAGTCGATCGGCCAATCGTCAGCGACGCCATCGAGCGTGCGCACGCGAAAATCCGACGGATGGAAGCGCGGGAAGTGACCGGCGTAAAGAATCGTGCCGCCGCCGACGCCGTTGAAGTTGGCGACCTTGATCGGCGAATGGGCGTCGTTGATCGGGTAGTCCTCGGGCCGGGCGCGAATATTGGGATTGGGGGAATACTCGACCATTCCGCGCGCTTCCCAGTCACGGCCGGTGCTGGGATAGGTTGCGGGGTTCATCCAACCCCCTTGTTCGAGGCAGAGGATGTGCATCTTTGTCTCGGCGAGACTCCAGGCCACCGCCGCGCCAGAGGCGCCGGCGCCAATAATCAACACATCCACGGGATCGTTCATGCTGGTCCTTCCCTAGTCGGGTGCAACATACCCTCGATCACCTCTTGATCAACCAAGCGATAGGCGGCGAAGATTTGCGCACCCTTGCTCTCACCGGGGCTCGATCGGGGAGGGGCGGAGATGGCAACCAAAGACAACGCGGAGGACCAACGAGCCGAACCGGCGCCTAGGCCGCGTAAGATCATCCACATCGACATGGATGCGTTCTACGCATCGGTCGAACAGCGCGACAATCCCGAGCTGCGCGGCAAACCCGTTGCGGTCGGCGGATCGCGGGAACGCGGCGTCGTCGCCGCAGCGAGCTATGAAGCGCGCAAATTCGGCGTGCACTCTGCGATGCCGTCAGTGACGGCCAAGCGCAGATGTCCGGATTTGATCTTCGTGAAGCCGCGGTTCGATGCCTACAAGGAAATTTCTGAGCAAATCCGCCAGATCTTCGCCGAATACACGCCGATCATCGAGCCGTTATCGCTTGACGAGGCCTATCTCGATGTGACGGAAAATCTCAAGGCCATCACTTCGGCGACAAGGATCGCGGAGCAAATCCGCGCAACCATCCGCGCCGAAACCGAGCTTACGGCTTCGGCCGGCGTGTCCTACAACAAGTTTCTCGCCAAGCTTGCCTCGGATTACCGCAAGCCTGATGGGCTCTTTGTGATCACTCCCGAAATGGGGTCTGACTTTGTCGAGACCTTGCCGGTCAGGCAGTTTCACGGTGTCGGGCCCGCGACCGCCAAAAAGATGAAGCAACTGGGGATCGAGACCGGGCTGGACCTAAGGGCGCAGAGCCCGGACTTTTTGCAGCGCTATTTTGGGAAAATGGGCTCCTACTATTACTGGGCGGCGCGGGGCATCGACGAACGGCCGGTCCGCGCCGACCGAATACGCAAATCCATCGGGGTCGAGAACACGTTTCCTGCTGATCTACTCACCTATGAGGTCGCGCACGACGCTCTCAAAGAGATCATCGACAAAGTCTGGGGGTATTGCGAGCGTTCCGGTACGCGTGGGCGTACCGTCACCGTCAAGGTCAAGTTCGCCAACTTCCGGCAAATCACGCGGAGCCGCACCGGCCGGACGCAGATCACGACCCGCGCCGAACTTGAAGAGATTGGCGGCGCACTGCTCGAACCTCTCTTTCCTGTTACAAAAGGCGTTCGGCTCCTGGGCGTGTCATTATCCTCACTCGGGTCAGAGGATGCTGGACCCGAGCGCCACCCCATCCTCCCCCTGTAGGCAAGTCACGTACTTAAGGAGTTTCGGTGACTGGCCCGCGGACGCGACAGGAAACGCAACCATGAAGCCGCATGTAATCTGCCACATGAACGCGAGCGTCGACGGCCGCATTCTCGGCAGCCGCTGGCGGCCCGCCGAGAACCGCATGCCGGGGCTGTTCGAGCGCATACATGAGCAGCTCGGCGGCGGCTCGTGGTTGATCGGCCGCGTCACCGGCAGTGAATACGCGAGGGCCGAGGCTTACCCCGATCACACCGATCAGACCTATCCGCGGGAATCTTGGTTCGCCCGCCGTGATGCCGCCGCCTACGGCATCGCGCTCGATGCACGAGGCAAGATCGCTTGGGGGCGGTCCGATATCGGTGGCGACCCGATCGTCGTGGTGTTGACCGAGCAGGTCTCCGACGCCCATCTGGCGGGCCTGCGCCGGGACAGCGTCTCCTACATCTTCGCCGGCGCGCAGCAGCTCGATCTGAGATTGGCGCTGGAAATCCTGAATCGCGAGCTCGGGATCGAACGCCTGCTGCTCGAAGGCGGCGGCGGCTCGAACGGGGCCTTTCTGCGGGCCGGTCTGATCGACGAGATCAGCATTGCGATCTGCCCCGCGATCGATGGCGCGAAAGGTGCGCCGAGCATCTTCGACTCCAGCGACAAGGAGGCCGGGGTCGCGGCGCCGATCACGTCGATGACGCTGATGAGCTGCGAGGTGTTGGACGGCGGCGCGGTTTGGCTCCGCTATCGGCTGCAAAACCGCTAAATCGCACAGCGGCAGAGAGAACCGCGCAAAAAGGGCCGCCCCAAAAGGACGGCCCTCCTTTGTTTTTGATCTGCGATGGTTCAGGCTGGCATGCGATGAAGCGCGCACAGCTTGTTGCCGTCGGGATCGCGAAGATAAGCGAGATACATCTGTCCGGCGGCCCCTTGGCGCACCCCGGGCGGGTCCTCGATCGACGTGCCGCCATTCGCGAGACCGGCTTTGTGCCATGCCTGGACTTGTTCGGGACTGCTCATCGTAAAGCCGATCGTGCCGCCATTCGCATGGCTGGCCGGCTTGCCGTCGATCGGCTTGGACACCATGAAACGGCCGCCATTGTGCGTGTAGGCCAACCGGCCTCTGGCGTCCTCGGTACCGGGCTGAGCACCCATCGCGGCAAATAGGGCGTCGTAAAATTTCTTCGACCGCGCGATGTCGTTACTCCCGACCATGATATGGCTGAACATTTCCTTCTCTCCTCATCAGTGTGACATGCGCCCGCGACCTGTCCCCACAAGCTCGTGGACATCCGGTTTCCCGGCGATCGGTGGGCTGATTGGCTTGTGGGACGGTCTCAGCCGCTCTTTTACCGAACCCTCAGCGGCGCGGCCAGCGGAGACTCGCGCTTCACACATTCACTCGGTGCATTTGTCCTGTCGGGTAGCGAGTGCCAGACGCGGCGCCGGGCGGGACGATGCGGTCGATCTCCGCCAGATCCTCGGCCGTCAGCACAATCTCGGCCGCACGCGCATTCTCCTCGAGGTGGTTGCGCGATTTGGCGCCGGGTATCGGGACGATAAAGACTCCCGCGCGCTCTCCCTGGGCCATTGGCCAGGCGATCGCGAGCTGGGCGAGGGTCGCGTTCTTGCGGCGCGCAATGCCCTCAAGCGCCGTGCGCAGTCCGAGATTCTTCTCGATGTGAACACTCTGAAAGCGGGGCAGGCTCTGGCGAACGTCGTGCGGCGCCAATTCCTCCGCTTTGGGAACCTGGTTGCTCAGGAGCCCGCGTCCGAGCACGGCGTAGGCCATCATTGCCATGCCGAGTTCATTGCAGGCGCGGAGTTGGCCTTGCTCTTCCGCGTCGCGCGAGAACAACGAATACTCCATCTGCAGCGAAACAAGCGGATGAACGGCATTGCCCCGCCTCAGCGATTCGGCCGAGCACTCTGAGAGCGAGATGAAACGGGTCTTGCCCTCGCTGACGAGTTCGGCCATGCCGCCGACGCTCTCCTCAACGGGCACGTTCGGATCGACGCGCGACATGCAAAAGACATCGAGCGTCTCGATCCCAAGATTCTTTAAGCTTTGCTCGCAGGTTTGACGCAGATAACGCGGATCGCCGCCACCGCGCACCGCGTCTGGGCCGCCGTCGCGCGGGCTTCCGCTTTTCGAGTGGATGACAACCTCATCTCGGCGACCGCGGATCGCTTCGCCAATCAAGCGGTGATTGTGGCCTTCGCCGTAGCTGGCCGAGGTGTCGAGCAAGTTGATGCCGAGATCGATCGCGCGGCGAAGCGTGGCGATCGACTCTGCGTCGTTCGCCGGACCGTAGGCGCCCGACATGCCGTAACAGCCGAGCCCGATCGCTGAAACCGTAAGGTCGGAATTGCCGAATTTATGACGTTCCATGGAGGAGCACCGCGCTTGCAGGCTTACACGATCGAGGCTCCGGGGTCGCCGGATTGAGGGGATACCGTGATCAAGCTACCGCGCTTCCTGCTCGATGGCGATGTCCGAGGCGCGAGTGATCATGTCGAGCAGGCGATGACGCCGGACGACAGCATCAAAGCCGGGTACGATCGGCTTGGTAGGTGCGATCGATTGAGGCGCCCCAATTCGGCGCACAGCCGATCATCGTCGCCGTCAATACCCGGCTCGACATTAACCTTGGGCGACAAGATCGTTGGCGTAATTGATTGCCGACGACACCTGACCAAACCCGTAACCGTCAAGTTGACATCACCGCCCCGTAGACCACAATCGGCAGCCACTTCTTCGGGCCAGCGCTGAGTTTTAGGTCCTGGTTCCCAATCGGGAGAAAAAAGCCGTGTCGGACGAAGTCAAGATCTCGCGGGGCCCGGGCGAGATGATGGGTAACGCCGGTCCCGGAATGCTGGCTGGGATCCGCGTGATCGAGATCGCTGACGAACGCGCCGAATACACCGGGCTGCTGCTCGCCGGGCTCGGCGCCGAGGTGGTCAAAGTCGAACCACCCGAAGGCAATGCGACGCGGCGGATCGGCCCGTTTCTAGAAGACCAGCCGGGTATCGAGCGTTCGCTGTTCTTCTGGAATTACAATCGAAACAAAAAATCGGTTGTTCTCGACCTGCCTGACCCGAGAGCGCGCGAGCATCTGCTGGGTCTACTGGGCGGCGCGGATGTCCTGCTGGATGCGAGCTGCGGCGGGCTGAACCAGGCGCTCGGGCTCAACCGTGGCGAAATCAACACCCGCTTTCCACAGCTGGTGACGGCGCGGATGACGCCCTTTGGCGAAGACGGGCCGTGGGCGGATTTCAAGAGTTCGGATTTAATTCACCTGGCGCTCGGTGGCGTCATGATGAATTGCGGCTACGACCCCGACCCCAACCTCGAATACGACACCCCGCCGATCGCACCGCAAATCTGGCACGCCTATCATATCGCCGGCGAGCAATTGGCGACGGGTATTATCGCGGCACTAATCCACCGCGAACGCAGCGGGGAAGGTCAGGACGTGTCGGTCGCCATTCACGAGGCAGTCTCAAAGAACCCCGAGCAGGACATCATGTATTGGGTCATGCGGCGGGTGCCGTTATGGCGGCTGACCAACCGCCACGCCGCCGAATTTCCCAACCACTCGCCGGGCATTTGTCATACGAAGGACGGGCGCTGGTTCATTACCCACGGCATGGGCGCGCGCGATCTGAAGAACCTGGTGCCGTTGCTATCCAAATACGGCGCCGAGGCCGATCTGGAGCCGCCGCCGCCCGATGCCGATTTGCGCGGGCGGCAAGTGCCTGGCACCGCCGGAAGTGACGAAAGACGGGCGCACATGCTCGATGTCGTGCAGCGCTTTGTCCGCGCCTGGACCTATAAGGACATGCCGTGGCGCGAGGCGCAGGACGCCGGGCTGTTGTGGGCGCCGCTGCGCAAGCCGCATGAAAACGCGCTTGACGAGCATTGGCTGACGCGCGGCACCTTTGCCGACGTGCCGCATCCCGAACAGGGCCGAAGTTACCGCTATCCGACCAGCAAATGGCTAAGCAACAAGACCAGTTGGCAGGTCGGCCGGCGCGCCCCGCTGCTCGGTGAGGATACCTCGGCCATTCTCGGTGGAGCAAAGCGGCAGCCGAGCGTGCCGGCCGAACCGCGCCGGGTCGCGAACCCGCGGCTCTCGGCCATGCACAACAAGCCCTTCCCTCTGCAAGGCATCAAAATCCTCGACTTCGCGTGGTTTCTCGCCTCCGCAGGCGGCACCCGTTTTTTGGCGGCGATGGGCGCCGAGAGCTTTAAGGTCGAGTGGAAAGACAATCCCGACACGCGGTTGGCGGCGATGGCGCCGGTCGGCGGCCGCATCGCGCGCGACGCCGCGACCGGCCCGTTGCCGGGCGTCAGGGACTCGGATATGGGCGGCCAGTTCAACAACAAGAATGCCGGCAAGCGCGGCATCTCACTCAACATCCGCCACCCCAAGGGATTGCAGATCGCCAAGGATTTGGTGCGTGTCTGCGATGTCGTCGCCGAAGGGTTTTCGCCCGGCGTATTGCAGCGCCTTGGGCTCGGCTACGACGTGATGAAGTCGATCCGGCCCGACATCATCTACATCCAGCAATCGGGCATGGGGGCGCACGGCACCTATGGCCGGATGCGCACCGTCGGCCCGGTCGCCGCCGCTTTTGGCGGGCAAGGCGATATGTCGGGCTTGCCCGAGCCCGCCATGCCGGTGGGCTGGGGCTACTCCTATCTCGACTGGATGGGCGCCTACGGCTATGCGCTGGCATTGCTCGGCGCGATTTATCATCGCGAGCGCACCGGCGAGGGCCAGTGGATCGACGCTTCGCAATGCGAGTCGGGGATCTTCCTGACCGGCGCCACGATCCTCGATTGGTCGGCCAATGACCGCGAATGGCGGCGCTACGGCAACCGCTCGCCCTATAAGCCGGCTGCCCCCCACGGCGCTTATCGCTGTCAGGGCAAGGATTGCTGGATCGCGATCGCCTGTTTCAGCGATCCCGAATGGCATGCCTTGGCCGAGGTCGCCGGCCACCGCGAGTGGCTCGACGATCACCGCTTCGACACGCTCGAGCACCGTTTGCAGCATCAGGATGCGCTCGATCGAACGGTCGAGGCGTGGACCCGCACTCAGGATCGCTACGAATGCATGATGCGGCTGCAGCGCGCCGGCGTGCCGGCCGGGGTCTGCCAGAACGCCGAGGACCGGGTTGAGACCGATCCGCAGCTGCGCCACCTGAAATGGCTGACCGAGGTCACCGGCACCAAGATCGGCACGTGGCCGATCTATGAATTGCCGATGAAGTTCAGCGCCACGCCTGCCTATATCGGCGGCCCGACCAATCGCGGAGCACCCTGCTACGGCGAGGACAATATGTGGGTGTTGACCGAATTGCTCGGCCGAACCCCTAGCGATGTCGAGCGGCTCGCCGAAGAGGGAGTGATCTGACCGGCCACCAGGTCGAACCGAAGTACCATATCGCCGGCGCCAGCGCAAAAGGTCGAGTGATCTCCGGCGCGCGACAACCCTGCTAGCTCGGCGTCGGCGCCTGCGGATGGAGCAATCCGGCGTGCCGCAGCTCCGCCCATAATGCTGCGGGGATTGGGCGCCGCCACAATTCGCGATTGGCGGCGAACTCAGCGACGTTGCGCGGTCCCGGGATGACCGCTGCGACCGCCGGATGGGCCAGCGGGAACTGCAAGGCAGCGGCGGCAAGCGGCACCCCGTTTCTGTCGCAAACCGCCCGAATTGCCTCGACGCGGGCGATGATCTCGGGGGGTGCGGGCGCGTAGTTCCAGGTGTCGCGCCCGGCGAGAATGCCGGAGTTCAGTGGCCCGCCGACCACGATGGAGACGCCCGCTTCAGCGCATTTCGGCAGCAAATCCTCGATTGGGGTTTGTTCGAGCAGGGTGTATCGGCCGGCCAGCAGAAAAACGTCCCAGGCGCCCCATTCCAGCGCTTCGAGCAGGACCTCCCGCTCGTTGACCCCGATCCCGATGGCCCGCACGCTACCGGCAGCCCGCAGACCCTCCAAGGCGCGATACCCGCTTTCGCGCAAGGTGCGCATCAGTTCCGGATGAGCCGCGCGCCCGTGGGTTCTCGCGCCAATGTCATGGACACAGAGGATGTCGATCCGCGCTAGGCCCAGGCGCTGCAGACTGTCCTCAAACGAGCGCATGATGCCGTCGTACGAATAGTCGTACGCGACCTCGAACGGCATCGGATGATCACCTGGCTGGACCGGTTTTGCTCGCGGGCGCAGCAAGCGCCCGACTTTTGTTGACAGCACCCAATTGTCGCGCGGCACACCCCGCATTGCGTCGCCGACACACCGCTCGGCCTGACCGAAGCCGTAATAGGGCGCGGTATCGATGTAGCGTACCCCGCCCGCCCAGGCGGCACGAACGATCGCCTCTGCTTCCCCGCGACCGACCCCCAGGCGAGTCCCGCCAAGCGTTGCGCAGCCCAGGCCGAGCGTTGTTACCTCGATCGCGGTACGCCCGATCCGGCGGGTTTCGAACGCTTCCATCGGCCGTGCTTTATCGCATTCCGTTCTTACAACGTCCTTAGGTAGTATAGTTAAGATAAATCGATCAGGAAACTGTAAGCCGGCCTACGTTCAGCGCGGTGCCGATAAAAGCGCCGGTGTCTCTGCTGACCGAGGCCGCCCGCCGTGATCCGAAGAACGCGTTCCCCAGTTCGCCGTAGCCGTCGGATGCTGCCGCCAAATGGGCGCGACTACCACGCGGATGACCGCTTGCCGCGATACCACAGACGATAACTTGGAGCTGGCGGTCGATGGCCACGCCGTCGTCGGTGATCAGACCTGTTGGATCGCTGAGAGCAGCCAGTTCCCGCCGCGTTGGCGAACAAACGTCCATACTTCTTCAAACTCGCCCGGTGTCCGCGGATCGCCGCTGACCAAAGCATTGCGGTCGCCCGCGGGTGCGCCAAGGCGCTGGACATAGTCGATCGCCCGCCAGCGCAAGGCAGCGGTCGCGTATTGCAGATCGCCTTCCTCCCAGGCTTCGGTCAGCTCGCCTTTGACGAGCTGCACGTTGTCGATGATGTTGTGCAACCCGCGACTGGTATTGCGGCTCAGCTCTTCCGAAAAATAACTCAGCATTTCGGGGGTCATCAGCCGGCGCATCGACCCGAGGTCGCCGGTGCTCCAGGCCTCCTGGATCGCGGCGTGGATTTGCTGAAACGCCTGCAAGTCGGCGTCGCCGACATTGACGTCGCGGCCGCGGAAACGACTTGCCGGAGCTGCCGCGGCTCCAGCCGAGCGCGGCCCGAAACCCGCCGATCTCATACCCGGCCATCCGTTCGAGGACGCTCGGCCCCGGAACAGCCGTACGGCAAACCAGATCAAAAGCCCGATGATTGCGAGCCACACCAGGGTGCCGAACATCGAACCGGCGCCACCGCCGACGCCCTCGGCATTGGCCGCATGCCCGAACAGCCACGATCCAAAAAGTCCACCCGCCAATCCGGTCAGAAATGGATGCCGCTGAAAAAAACTACCGCCATAGGCGGGAGCCGGCATACCCGGAGCGACGTTGGGTCGGCTCGGTGTCTGCGGCGCAAGGCTGCGGTTTAGCGGCTGCGCGCCGTTGTTGTCCCAACTGCGCACCCCCCGACTGCCAAAGCTGGACGGGCGCCCCCCATAGGAGCTGCCCGCTCGCGCTTCGGCTAACGCCGGCGCCAGCGCCATAAAGGCGCAGCAGACGAGCGCCAGAAGAATGCGCCAATTCAGCATCGCTTTCGACATGTCACCGGCCCGTACGGACGCGGAAAAATCCGCGCCGACCAGATATTGGTGCGGCTCGCGGATTGCAAAAGCGTTGGCCCGCATATTCGCTGCCGCAGGCGCCGAAGCCGGCCAAAGCGCCCTTGTTGATCGCGGCTTTGCTCAACCTACATTATATTCATTCGCAAGTGATCCGCATTGGGGCGCCGCATCAGGGTCCCGCAGCGGTTTCTCGCTCGCAATGAGGAGAAGAATGAATGTCGCGATTGTCGCTGTTTAATTCACCGTTGCTACTCGGCTTTGATCACTTTGAGCGGGCGCTCGACCGGGTCAGCAAGGGTTCGAGCGACGGCTATCCCCCTTACAATATAGAACAACTCGAGGAGAATGCGCTCCGCATTACGCTCGCCGTTGCCGGGTTCACAATGGGAGATCTCGGCATCACCGTCGAAGACAACCAACTTGTCATCCGCGGCAAGCAGACCGACGACGCCCATCGCGTTTATCTCCACCGCGGAATAGCGGCTCGGCAGTTCCAGCGATCCTTTGTTTTGGCGGAGGGGATCGAGGTCAGCGGGGCTTGGCTCGATAACGGTTTGCTCCACATCGATTTGGTGCGACCGGAGATCCAAAGCCGGGTCAGAACTGTTGAGATCAAGAGCGGGTCCACGGCCGAGCCAAAACCACCGGCGAACCCGCAGAACTAGGTGCAGAAAATGAACAGCATCGAACGGATTCAGTACATGTCAGCGAGCGAGTTAGCGATGCTCGGGGTCCAGGACCTCGCCTATATCAAGCGGGTCGTGATCGACGGGGCTACGGGTTACGCCGTCCACGCCGCGGATGGGACCGAGATCGCCGTGCTGCCGGATCGAGATGTTGCATTCGCAACCGTGCGTCAGCACGATCTGGAGCCGCTGAGCGTACACTGAGCGGCGGTCAAGCCGCGTCGCTCTCCGTCATGTCGGTAAGTAGGGCGTAGAGCGCATCAGGATTGTCGGTGCCGCGCAGCTTCCCGCACACCGCGCGATCGCGCAGCAACCGCGACACCCGGGCTAGCGCCTTGAGGTGATCGGTGCCGGCATTTTCCGGAGCCAGAAGCAGAAAGAGTAGGTCGACCGGCTGGTCGTCGATCGCCTCAAATGCGATCGGCCTCTCGAGCCGCGCGAAAATTCCGTAGAATTTGTCGAGTCCTGGCAATCTGCCATGCGGGATGCCGATACCCATCCCGATGCCAGTCGAGCCAAGGCGTTCGCGCTCGCTCAGCACATCAAAGATCGTGCGGTCGGGGATCCCGGTTATCGCGGCAGCGCGTTTCGCAAGCTCTTGCAGCGCTTGTCGCTTGCTCGTCGCCCGCAGCTGCGCGATTACGCTGCGCGGCGTGATCAACTCGCTAATGTCCATATTCTGGCCCGGCTGTCCTCCGGCGACCTCTACCCCATCCGCGCTCACGCATCCGCGGCACCCAAGCCAAATATCCGCGGGCGTTAACCGACTGAGTGCAACAACGGGTCAACTGATGGCGCGCCCCAACGGTTCGACCCGCCGCTCGCGCCGAGCCGGATCGAGCACAGGATCGACCCACCCGATATTACCGTCGGGCCTGCGGTAAACAAGGTTTAGCTCGCCATGGGACCGGTTGCGAAAGAGCAGCACCGGTGCATCGGCGAGATCCATGCGCATCACCGCCTCGCCGACAGTCAGCCGTGGCACCTCGGTGCTGATCTCGGCGATTACCGTCGGCGCTCCTGCGGATGGCAGCTCCTCGACATCGTCTTCAGCCAGCGGCGCCAGCACGTAGTCGCGAGCGCTTTCCACGGGCTCTACCAACTCCGGCATCTTGGCATGATGGTCGCGCAGACGGCGCTTGTAACGGCGCAGCTGTTTGGCGACACGTTCGGCCGCAGAGTCGAAAGCGCTAGCGGCGTCGTTGCGCGCCGCGCTCGCATTGACGACGATCCCGCGGCCGATATGCAGCGAGACCTCGGCGCGGGCGAGGTGGGCCTCCTTCGCGATGACGACATGCGCCTCGATCGCGGTCTTGAAATATTTGGTCAGGATCGATTCGAGGCTTCCCTCGACACGCGCCCGCAGCGCATTGCCGATGTCGACCTGCTTGCCCGTGACCGTCAGCTGCATGGGTGGCAACGCCTTTCCGCTGAAGATCGAGGGACTCTAACGAAATCCTATGAAGAAATTGGGTGATGGATAGACCCGGTCAAGCGGCGGGTCCGCGCTGTTGCCGGTTTGGCTTAACAAAAGCGAGCAAGCCATCCCACTCCATTTAGAAAACGAGCATTTTCTCGCGGCGCCGCTGAACCGACGAAGGAATGCGCATCGCTTCGCGATATTTGGCGACGGTGCGGCGGGCAATGTCGACCCCGTCGCGTTGCAGCAATTCTACAATACGCTCATCGGAGAGCGTCGCTCCGGGCGCTTCGCGATCGATCAAGCTACGGATCAGATGGCGCACCGCTTCCGCGGAGTGCGCGTCACCGCCGCTCGACGCGGGGATCGAGGAGGTGAAAAAATATTTGAGCTCATAGAGACCGCGCGGGGTGGCCATGTACTTGTTGCTGGTCACCCGGCTAACCGTGCTCTCATGCATGCCGATCGCCTCGGCGATGTCGCGCAGGATCAGCGGCCGCAGCGACTGCACCCCGCGACGGAAAAAGGCATCCTGCTGGCGGACGATTTCAGCCGCCACCTTGAGGATCGTCGTCGCGCGCTGGTGCAGCGATTTGACGAGCCAGTTGGCGGCGTGCAGGCGATCGGTAAGGTAGTCTTTTTCTGCCTTGCTACGGGCCACTTGGCTGATCCTGGCGTGATACTTGTTGTTGACCAGGACGCGCGGCAAAGTTTCGTTGTTGAGTTCTATGATCCAGCCGCCGTCCGGCTGAGCCCGCATTAGGATATCGGGCACAACCGGCTGTGCTAGTGGCGGGTCGAAGGCCAACCCCGGCCGAGGATCGAGCGATTTGATCTCGGAGATCATTTCGGCCATATCCTCGGCATCGACCTGACAGACCCGGATCAGTGCGGGAATGTTGCGCGCCGCGAGGAGCGGCAGATGGTCTAATAACGCCCGCATTGCGGGGTCGAGCCGATTGCGGTCACGCAGTTGGAGTGCGAGGCACTCGGGCAAATCACGGGCAAAGATGCCGGGGGGATCGAATTGCTGAAGCCGGGCTAGAACTTCTTCGACCCGCACCGGATCGCAATCAAGCAGGGCCGCGACCCCGTCGAGCCCGCCGCCGATATAACCGTTCTCGTCAAGTAGATCGAGCATGTGGAGCGCGATCAGTTGATCGGCTTGGTCGGAGAGGTCGGTTCCAATCTGCTCGAGAACGTGCTCGCGCAGGGTGCGAGGCCGCGCTGCAGCGTGCTCGAGCCCAGGACGGTCATCGGCGACGAGCGCCCCATTCCGGCCATGCCAAGCCTGGGGCTCCTCGGCAAAGTTGAGGGATCCGTCCCCCTCAATGCCGGATGCGGCATGCCAGTGTTCGCTTGCATCGACCGCGAGATCACCCGCCAGGCCTTCGGGCAGCGCCGCCGTTGAGGATAGCTCGGCGCCATTTGCGGTATCGGCCTGGGCAAGCGGCTCGTCTCCCGTCGGTTCGCGCCGCTCCAGCAGAGGGTTTTGTTGGATCTCGGCGTCGATAAAATTGTTCAGTTCGAGGTTTGAGAGCTGCAGCATCTTGATTGCCTGCTGCAGTTGCGGCGTCATCACCAACGCCTGTGACTGGCGCAGTTCAAGCCGCTGTGAAAAACCCATTCTATTCACATCGCGCTCCGCTCGGAGCGGCTTATAGGCTAAACCGATCGCCGAGGAAAACCCGCCTTACGTCAGCATCGGCGACGATTTCTGCGGGCAAGCCTTCCATTAATACTTGACCTGCGTGCAGTATATACGCTCGGTCCACGATTTCAAGTGTCTCGCGCACGTTATGGTCGGTTATCAACACTCCAATCCCACGATCTTTAAGATGGCCGATCAGATCACGGATATCGGCGACCGCGATCGGATCGATCCCGGCGAGCGGTTCGTCGAGTAAAATAAAATGCGGTTGGGTGGCAAGCGCGCGGGCAATCTCGACGCGACGCCGCTCGCCGCCGGACAGCGCCATCGCGGGCGCGCGGCGCAGATGGGTGATCGAAAACTCGCCAAGTAAAGAATCAAGCATCGTCTCGCGCGCTTCGACATTGGGCTCGACCACCTCCAGGATCGCCCGGATGTTCTGTTCGACCGTCAGGCCGCGGAAAATCGATGCCTCCTGCGGCAGGTAACCGATCCCACGGCGCGCCCGGCGATACATCGGAAGATCGGTGATGTCCTGCCCGTCAAGCGTCACGACACCGGTATCGGCCGCGATCAACCCAGTGATGATGTAAAAACAGGTGGTCTTGCCCGCTCCGTTCGGCCCGAGCAGCCCGACGACCTCGCCGCGCTGCAGAGAAACGTTTACCGCACGCAGAACCGGCCGCCGCTTGAAGCTTTTACCCAGCCCGTGTCCGCGAAGTCCCTCATCGGGCGTCTCGCGCCGCGCCACACTGCGCTCCGAGAGGCGGCGATTTTCGGCGACCAGCCGAGGCCGTGCTCCAGCTGTACGGCGTGAAACAAGGCCAAGCGACGCCGCGAAGGCCTTCATGATTTTGGCGCTCCGCCGGCAGCGGGTTTTGCTGCTGGCTTCTGGGCCGCATTCGCGCCGGCCGTCGTGTCCTGTCGATAAAACAGGCCTTCCACGCGCGGCGCCGGAGCGCCGGGTTTGGCGGCGACCGTCATGATGCGGCTGACATTCGTGTTCAGGTCCACAACCGCGTATTGGCCTTTGATGGCATCTTGTCCCCGGGTGATCGTTACGTTGCCGAGCAGAGTCACTATGCCCGTCTCGGCATTGTATACCCCGTAATCGCCGCGGCCGACATCGGTCGTGGTGACGACGACGACATGGCCTTGGGCGTCGACGCGGCTGATCTTCGAACTACCTTGACCGGGATCGAGCGGGCCGCCGGCGGGGCCTGCCTTGGTGTGGGCGCCCCCCTCGCCCGGTTTTGCCGCACCGGCCGCCGGCCTTGCTAGGGTGGTTTTGGCTGCCGTTGGGTCGCTGGGTTTCGACTTTGTCCCGGGCTGGGCAGCACCGGGTTCGCTCTTGTCCTTGATGAAGTGCGCGGTCAGCACATCGGCGCGGATACGGCGGTCGCCCCGGACCGCAATGGCATCGCCACGCGCCACCGCAACCTGCTGCTGGTCGTACCATTCGAGGCTGTCGCGCGCGGTCACGACATCGGTCGGGGTTGTCATCCTCAGCTGCTTGCCGGTGACAATTCCGATCTGCTGATCGACATCGTAGATCGCCTGATCGCCAACCACCGTCTGGTTTGGCCCTTTGATCATGACATGGCCGTCGGCGTCGAGGCGATAGACCTCGTTTCCGCCCTCCGCCGACTTGCTCTTGCTTGGCCGATAGTGGGCGATCAGAGTATCGGCATGCACCTCACTGGTGCCGCGAGCCGCGACGGCATTGCCGCGAGCGACATAGACTTGCTTATCCTGCTGCCATTCGATGCCGGACTGTGCAGTTATATTTATCGGCTGGGCATCGCGGGACGGCCCCAGGGGATTGAGACCCTGAGCCGCGCTCGAAACTGGCCCCACTGCCCAGGCGATGAGCGCCACGGCAAACGCCGGTACTAGGCGTAGCGTCACAACGGCCATTCTGGGTGCCCGCCGTCGTGGCGCGATGCACTTAATCAGCAAGATGTTCGACTTCGCGCGTTACGGGCGCTGCCGGCGGCGCCAAGGTCCGGGGATGATGCCGGGCAAGCAGATGGGATCTTGCAGAATGATGCGTTGTCGACGCGGAAGGTTGCGTTCTTGGTGCGGTAGATCGCGCGGGCTCGGGCTTTGCGGCAACTGCCGGTTGCTGGCTGATCGGCGCCGGCGCCACTGCCGCGGCCTCGACCAGGGCTGCGGTTGCCAGCACCTCGGAGGGTGGTTCCGACGGCTGGGTCACGGTCTCAGTGGCCTTGGTACCGCGCAGAATGGCCCGCGAATCCCCCGTGAAGACGATGGTGTCGCCCTTATCCAGGATGCGGAAGCCCTGCCCCCAGATGTCGCCGGAAGGACCATGCCCCTCGACCGGGACATTCCCTTCGGCGGTTTCGTTCGCCAAATTCGCATGCGCCCGCTGGGTCACAAAGCGGCTGCCGTTTTGGTGCGTCAGAGTGACGTCGCCAAATAGATCAAGCAGCTGCGGCTGCGACTGGTACATCGCGGTCGCGGCGGTCAGAACGACGGTGGCTCCGCCGTGCACGATCATTTCGGCCCGTGGCTTTTCGAGCGACATCAGGTCGCTGCGGTTGGGCAATTGGTGACCGACCGCGGCGGTGATCACATAGGGCCGGTTCAGCCGATCGGTGCCGGCATATCTCGGGTTTAACATGTTAAGCTCGCGCGCTCCGCGCAGATCGATCCCCGAAACCGTCAGCTTTACGGTCTCGAACAGAGGCACAAGCCGCGGCCATGCGGCGACGAGCAGCAACAGGGCGGCTCCGATCATCGGCAGCAAGCGCTTGAGGAACGCTACGACCCGGCTGTAGCGGTCGCCGCGCACGCGTCTCAAGGGCGCCGCCGCTGCAATAGTCGGCAGGCTTGGCTCAAAATCCGCACTGCGCTCCAGAGCCTTCATCGCCACCATATTCGCCTGCTTACGCCACTCCCGCACGCAAACAATCATGCATGTGCAAAAAGCCGATCGGACGGCCCGTATTATCGGTGACGAATAGAGCGGTGATCGCAAAGCGGTTCATCAGCCCCAGCGCCTCGGCGGCAAGAGAATGGGGGCCGATACTCTTTGGTGACGGGTGCATAATCTCGGCGACGCATCGTCCGAGCAGGGTATCGCCCATCTGGCGGCGCAGATCGCCGTCGGTGACGACCCCGACCAGCCGTCCTTCGTCATCGCAGGCGCCGACACAACCAAAGCTCTTGGCCGTCATCACCAGAATTGCTTCGGACATCGGGGCATCGGGCGAGATTACCGGCACAGCGTCGCCGACATGCATGATATCGGTGACCCGCAACAGCCGTCGCCCGAGCCGGCCGCCGGGATGGAATAAGTGAAAATCGGCTGTCGAAAAGCCGCGCCGCTCGAGGAGTGCGATAGCCAAGGCATCGCCAAGCGCCATCATCGCGGTGGTCGAAGTCGTCGGGGCAAGTCCCATCGGACAAGCTTCGGGCGAGGGCGGCAACAGCAGAACTGCGTCGGCGGCGGCGGCAAGGGTCGAGCGGCGACCTGCGGTGACCGCGATCAGCGGGATGTCGAACCGCCGCGAATACGCAATGATGTCGGCAAGCTCGGTCGTCTCGCCGGAATTCGACAGAGCGAGGATTGCGTCTTCGGCGGCGATCATGCCGAGATCGCCGTGGCTTGCTTCGCCAGCATGGACAAATTGCGCCGGCGTCCCTGTCGAGGCCAAGGTCGCGGCAATCTTGCGCGCGACGTGACCGCTTTTGCCGATGCCGGTGACGATGATCCGCCCGCGAGCGGCGGCGCAAAAATCGACCGCCATCGTGAAAGTCTCGCCAAGTGCCGCCGAGAGCTTTTCAAGCCCGGTGATTTCGGCCCTCAGCACCCGCCGGGCGACCTCAAGATCGGTTTCGGCGCAGCGGCTCTCCAGTAATGGCGGCGAGCCGGTGTCGGTGGGGACGACGGCAATCTTGCCGTTCACAGCCGAGGCGCGCATCGAACCGCTCGAATAAATAGCAGCGTGACGAAGTTCTCCCCCGATGCGCCCGGTCAATGCGCGAAGATGTCTTGCTCCGCCCAGCCGCCGAGATCAAGCAACACGCGGTGAGGCAAAAAAGTGAAGGCCGCCGCGGCCAAGGTCTCGCGGCCCTCGCGCACCAGCATCGCATCGAGCCGGGCGCGCAAGGCATGCAAATGGAGCACGTCCGAGGCGGCGTAGCGCAGCTGCTCCTCGGTCAATGTCGCGGCGCCCCAGTCCGAACTCTGCTGCTGCTTTGATAAGTCGACATTTAAGAGCTCTTTGCACAGATCGCGCAGACCGTGACGATCGGTGAAAGTGCGTGCCAGTCGTGAGGCGATCTTGGTGCAGTAGACCGGCAACGCCATGACTCCGAGGTAATGATGGATCATGGCCAAATCGAAGCGCGCAAAATGAAACAGCTTGGTCACGCACGGATCGCCGAGCAGTTGGCGCAGCCGCGGCGAATCGTACATCCCGGGCGCGAATTGAACGAGGTGGGCGTCGCCGTCACCCGCCGACAGCTGGACGACGCATAGCCGGTCGCGATGCGGGTTGAGGCCCATCGCTTCGGTGTCCACCGCCACAGCAGCGCCAAAATCGACGCCCTCGGGGAGATCGCCGCGATGAAGCCAATAAGTCATTCAGCGTTAACGCACGTAATCTCGCCAAGATTTGGTGCCCAGGAGAAGACTCGAACTTCCACGAGCTAATCGCCCACTAGAACCTGAATCTAGCGCGTCTACCAATTCCGCCACCTGGGCGTGTCAGAGCGCTCGGAAATAAGCCTGCCCCCCGACGATGTCAACGAAGTTAGGACCAGCAACCCGCCGCTGATCTTGCTCTTGCCATAACGGAAGCGTCCTGTAATAGGTGCGGCCCACGGGGGCGCCATTTTCGTCAGGAACCGCGCACATTAAAGGTCGCGCAACAGCGCCCCCGCCGATCGAGGCGAATCGAGCTGTAATGAACCAGTCGCGAAGCTCCAACTGGCGCGCCCTGGCGCGCACAATGCTGATCCTGGCGGCGATCGGGGCGGGCGCCGCCGCGGCATCGGCGCAGCCCGCACCGCCCGCTGTAATGGTGGCGCCAGCGGAGATGCGTGACGTATCGGGCACCGCCGAATTTGTCGGCCGCGTCAAGGCGGTCGACAAGGCCGACCTGCGCGCGCGAGTCGCCGGCTATCTCGGGCCGCGTTTGTTTAAGGAAGGCGATCTGGTTAAGGAAGGACAAACGGTTTTCACGATCGACCCGGCGCCGTTCGAGGCGACGCTCGCCCAGCGCAAGGCCGAGGTCGCCGCCGCAAAGGCCGCTCTCGATCTCGCCGATCTGCAGGCGCGCCGCGGGCGTGAGTTGATCAAGACCAAAACCATCCCGCAATCCGAACTCGATTTGCGCGAAGCGGCGCTGTTGAAGGCGCAGGCCGGCTTAGCACAGGCTCAGGCGGCGCAGCTGGCGGCCGAGGTCGATCTGTCCTACACCCAGATCAAGAGCCCGGTGACCGGGCGCATCGGTCAGGCGGCGTATTCTCCCGGTAACCTTGTCGGCCCGAACAGCGACGTGCTCGCGACCGTCGTCAAACAGGACCCGATCCAAGTGGTCTTTAATGTCAGCCAGCGCCAATTGCTGGCGGCCCGACGCGATACGCCGCCCGAGCACCTCGCGGAGCTGATTGCCAAGCTCCGGCTCGCTGACGGCTCGACCTATGGCGATCAGGGGAAACTCGACTTCATGGGCGTACAGGCCGACCCGAACACCGATTCGGTGCCGCTGCGCGCCGTCTTCCCCAATCCCAAGGACGCGCTGGTCGATGGGATGAGCGTGCGCGTCATCCTCGAAGCCGGAAAACCAACGCAGGCGCTGGTCATCCCGCAATCGGCGATCGCGCAGGATCAGGCCGGGACTTACGTCTTTGTCGTCGATCCACAAGACAAGGCCGTCAGGCGCGCGGTCAAAGTCGAAATCGAGCGCGACGGCACGGCGATCGTCAAGGACGGCCTCGCCGCCGGCGACCGGGTCATCGTCCAAGGCCAGGCGCGGGTGCGCCCGGGATTGACCGTCGCACCAAGTAACGCGCCACCGGCCTGAGCCGGCGCGCAACAGGGGAAACGCCGATGATTTCGGCCGTGTTTGTCGATCGCCCGCGGCTTGCGATCGTGATCTCGATCCTGATCACGCTGGCCGGGCTGATCGCTCTCAAAGTGATCCCGATCGCCCAGTTTCCTGACATCGTACCGCCCGAGGTGTCGGTCACGACCAGCTACCCGGGGGCCAATGCCGAGGTCGTCGAACAGACGGTGGCGCAGGTCATCGAAAGCGAGATCAACGGCGTCACCGGCATGCTCTATATGCGCTCGTTTTCGGGGAATGACGGCTCCTACAGCCTGACCATCTCGTTCGCGGTCGGCACCGATCCCGAAACCAACACGGTCAATGTCCAGAACCGGGTGCAGCGGGCAATGTCGCGGCTGCCGTCTGAGGTGCAGCAGAACGGCGTCAAGGTCGACAAGAAATCCTCGGCGATCCTGCAGGTCGTCGTACTGCGCTCACCCAAAGGGACGCACGACAGCCTGTTCCTGTCGAACTACCTGCTGATCAACATCCGCGACACGATCAGCCGCATCCCCGGCGTCGGCCAGGCCAATTTGTTCGGCCAGCAAGACTACGCGATGCGCATCTGGCTCGATATGGACCGGCTGACCGGGCTCGGGCTGACCCCGCAGGACGTGATCAACGCAGTGCGGGCGCAGAATGTGCAGGCCGCGGTCGGCCGCATCGGCGGTGCGCCGGTAGTCGAAGCGCAACAGCGGATGATCCCGCTGACCACCCAAGGCCGGCTCGAAACCCCCGAGCAGTTCGGCGCGATCATCGTGCGCGCCCAACCCAACGGCTCGCTGATCCGGGTGCGCGATATTGCTCGGGTCGAGCTCGGCGCCCAATCGGGCGACGTGTTCTCGACCTTCAACGGTCAGTCGGCCTCGGCGATGGGGATCTATCTGGCGCCGGGGGCGAACGCGGTCGCGACCGGGCAAAATGTGCGGCGGGCGATGGAGGACATGGCCCAGCGCTTCCCCGAGGATGTGACCTGGGAAATCCCTTACGACACGACGGTCTTTGTCACCGCCTCGATCCACAAGGTGGTCTCGACCTTGGTCGAGGCTTTTGCGCTCGTCGCCATCGTCGTCTTTGTGTTTCTCGGCAGCCTGCGCGCGACGTTGGTGCCGATCATCGCGGTGCCGGTAGCGCTGGTCGGCGCCTTCGCCGCGATGCTGGCGCTCGGATTTTCGGCTAACACGATCTCGCTATTGGCGCTCGTGCTGGCGATCGGGATCGTCGTCGACGACGCGATCGTCGTCGTCGAAGCGGTCGAGCACATGATCGCCGAGCATCCCGAAATGTCGCCGGCCGACGCCACCAAGGCGGCGATGCAGCAGATCACCGCGCCGATCATCGCGATCACCTTGGTATTGCTGTCGGTGTTTATCCCGGTCGCCTTCATCCCCGGCATCGTCGGCCAGCTCTACCAGCAATTCGCGGTCGCGGTGTCGGTGTCGATGCTGATCTCGGCGTTGAACGCGCTGACCTTGTCGCCGGCACTGTGCGCGCTACTGCTGCGGCACGGCCGCGGGCCCGGGCGGATCATCCGCGCGATGCAAGGCGGCATCAACGGCATGCAGGCGGGCTATGCCGGCGTCGTCAGGCGGATCGCGCCGCGGATGCTGCTGACCCTGGCGCTCGTCGGGGTTGCCGTCGTGCTGATCGTCGGGTTCGGCCGCGCCGTTCCGTCAGGATTTCTGCCGGAGGAGGATCAAGGGGCGCTGCTGATGGAGGCGCAACTGCCCGAGGGCGCCTCATTGAACCGCACCGCCGAGGTCGCGTCCGAGGTCGAGCGCATCACCAAGGCGACGCCCGGCGTCGCGGCGATCACGTCGATCGTCGGCTACAGCCTGATCGACAGCATCAACCAATCCAACAAGGCGACGTTTTTTGTCACCCTCGCCCCGTTCGAAGACCGCCACAACGCCGCCGAAAGCGTCTGGGGCGTACTCGACCATCTGCGCGCCGAGTTCCTGAAAGTCCCGGCCGCGATTGTCGTGCCGTTCAACCTGCCGCCGATCATCGGTCTCGGCACCGGGGCCGGGTTTGAGTACCAGCTGCAATCCTATTCGGGCGCGCCGGCGAGCGAGATGGGAGCGGTCGCCCGCGGGCTGGTGCAGGCGGCGAACGACGATCCGGCAGTGGCCGGCGTCTTCACCACTTATGGCGCCTCGACCCCGCTGATCCGGCTCGACATCGATCGCGAGCGGGCCGAGACCTTGGGGATCAGCATCAACGACATCTTCACCGCGCTGCAGGCCTCGCTCGGCGGCTACCGGGTCAACGACTTTAACAAATTTGGCCGCACCTGGCAGGTCGTGCTGCAAGCCGAAACAGCGCAGCGCATGCACCCCACCGATATCTTCGAGGTGCATGTCCGCGCGGCAAACGGCGCGCTGGTGCCGATCCGTACCCTCGCCACCGCCGAGAACGTGCTCGGCCCCGGTTACATCTACCGCTTCAACAATCTGCGCGCGGTCGCGATCCAGGGGCGGCCGGCCTCCGGCTATTCGTCGGGTCAGGCATTGGCGGCGATGGAGCACGTGTCGAAGGCGACACTGCCGCCGGGGTTTGGCTATTCGTGGAGCGGCACCGCCTACCAGGAAAAGATCGCCGCCGGCCAGACGACGGTCATCCTCGCGCTAGCCGTGCTGTTCGCCTATCTGGTGCTGGTCGGCCTCTACGAATCCTGGGCGATGCCGGCCGCGGTCATCGTCTCGATCACGATCGGTCTGGCGGGGGCGCTCGGCGGCTTATTGCTGACCGGGCTGCCCAACGACGTGTTCGCGCAGATCGGCATCGTCGTCTTGATCGCGCTCGCCGCCAAAAATGCGATCCTGATCGTCGAGTTCGCGATGGAGGCGCGGCGCGAGGGTCTCGCCGTCGCCGACGCGGCATTGAACGGCGCCCGCGCCCGGTTCCGCGCGGTCATGATGACCTCGTTTGCCTTTATCCTCGGGCTGGTGCCCTTGCTGATCTCGGGCGGCGCCGGTGCGGTCACTCGCCATGCCGTCGCGACCGCGGTGTTTTTTGGCATGCTCGCCGCTTCGGTGATCGGCATCTTCCTGATCCCCGGGCTGTACGTGGTCTTCCAGCGGCTGCGCGATGGGGTCAAACAGCGCGTCTTCGGCATGGCGCCAGCCACCGGCATGGTCGAGCACCCGACCGAAGCAAAAACCGCCGCGGAATAGCCCCCAATTTCGGCAGCGGGCCTCGCCGCGCCGAATTTCCCGTGCAACCGGGAAAGATCCGGGATTTTTTGCGCCAAAACCTCGCGATTCCTCCAAATAGACTAATAATGTCAGTAGGTTAAGGACAAAGTTTGGCCCGTCCAAACGGGAATTTTTGGCGCCTCAACCGGGAATTTGTTGTAGCTAACCGGGAATTGTCGGGAATTGACGCGACGACCGTGCATCGGTTGTAAGTCGCCGTTCAATCATATCCCCGCGCGTACATCAGCCCGAACCCAAGGCGGATTACTACGAGACAAAAACGGCTTTTTGCGCATCCTCCTCAAATCTCTCCCCTGGGGAGAGGGAAGGGTGAGGGGGTGATCGAGAACCGGACTGCATCAGCACTTGCGAGCCGCAACCTTCCCGTTGTGCTCGAGACCCGCTTTGGCTCTTGTTCCAGCAACAGGTGTTTCCGACAATGCGGTAACGCAGTGCGGGAGTATCGCTGATGATCGATGCGGCGGATGCGCTCGAAGACTATCGGCTTCGCCACCCCGGCCTACCGCCGAGCCTCGGAGGCGGTTATCACCAATTCGATCCGGAGCTGATCCGCTGCGCCATCCGACCGGCGACCGCCGAGACCTGGCTGCAACCGCACTTTCCCACACCGCAAGCAAGGGTGATCCTCCTCGAAATCTCCGCCCGTTACGCTGCGATCATGGCAAGGGGCGCCTGGGAAGATCGCGGCGATGACGATCCGGTTGTGGTCCATGCCCGCCCCAATCGCGCCGGCCGCATCGTCTGGAACGGCGCCCACCGCCTCGGCGCGGTGATCCTGCTCGGCCGCACCGTCACCCTCCCGATCCGCTTCTGCCGCTAGCCCACCGGTCCCGTCCACGCCTCCGGCGAGCGGATATCCGCCGCTTTCACGGGTCGCCCCGCGCTCAGCGGACATCTGGTCTAGTTTCGCCGACGCGGGGCGCGACCTGCGCTGACGTGCGCCATGCTAATCAGCGCCTTGTTGTTGAAGGTTGTCGGCCGACTGGACGGCTGGGTATTCGCGCGGATAGCGGCGGCGTTGGACAAAGACCAGGGCGATGATGCTGAGCGCCGCCGTGAACATGATATAGAAGCTCGGCGACAAGCTGTTGTGGGTCATCGCGATCAGCCAGGTCGAGACAAACGGCGTGAAGCCGCCAAAGACCGTCACGGTGATGCTAAAGCTGAGCGCCACCCCGATCCCGCGGACATGGGTCGGGAACAGCTCGGCCAACTGCGACGGCAACACGCCGCTGTACCCGGCCTTGACGAGACTGAGCCAGCCCGCGGCGAAAATCGCCGTCCACACCGAGGGGAACGCGACCATCAGAAAAAATACCGGGTATGTGGTAAGGAGAAACAGCCACGCGGTGGCCTTCAACAGCCCGCTGCGGCCGAACTTGTCGGAAAGGTGGCCGGCAAACGGGCAGGCAATGCCGAGAATGACGGCGCCGATCAAGGTCGCGATAAACCCGGTTCTTTGCGGCAGATGCAGTTCCTTGACCGCATAGGTTGGGATGTAAAGGATGATGTAGGCCGAGCTGTTCGAGATGATTGAGGCGCCCATCGCCAATAGGAATTCGATCGGGTGCTCGCGCAGCATGTCGCGCACCGGCGAACGGGTCGGCTTGATCTCGACAAATTCCGGCGTCTCATCGAGCCGGCGGCGGATGTAGACCCCCAACGGGCCGACCAAAATCCCGAACAGGAACGGGACGCGCCAGCCCCAATCGGTCAGCTGCTCTGGCGACAAGATGCTGGCCAGGATGATGCCGAACCCCGAGGCCAGGAAGCCGGTGATCCCGGTGCTGGCCCATTGCCAGCTCGCAACAAAGCCTTTGCGCGAGGCGGTCTGCTCGGCCAGGAACGTGACCGCGCTGCCGAACTCGCCGCCGACCGAAAACCCCTGAACCAGCCGCGCGACAAGGATCAAAATCGGTGCGGCGAGCCCGATCGTCGCGTAGCCCGGCATCAACGCCGTCATCGTCGTGCCGATAACCATCAGCGCGATCGACAACGTAAGCCCGGCCCGGCGCCCTTTGCGATCGGTATAGGCGCCGATCACGATTGCCCCGATCGGGCGCACCAGGAACGAGGCGCTGAATGTGCCGAGGGTCAACAGCAGCGATGCGGTCTCGTTGGTCGTCGGGAAAAATACTTTCGCGATCGTGACCGCGAAATACCCGTAAACCAGGAAATCAAACCACTCCATCGCGTTGCCCAGCGAGGCAGCGACAATCACCCGCGTCAGGGTGGGTTTAGGACGGGCGGGGGCGAGGCTGGCGGCGGTCATGGCGTCTCCAAAGCACGTTGTCCCTTCTCGCGGGGACGGCGGGATTTATTGTCCCGGTTTTGCTTCACGACACCAGAATTAAATCCGTCTCATGGTCGGCGGTCGGTCGCCCCCGCGCTCCGAGGCTTGCCCTTGTAGGTTTTGCCGATCTCGATGACCCCTTTTCGATATGTTGCCGCGGGTCGTCGCCTGCCGCATGATGATGCGTGACAATCAGATTTGGGCGGGGGGAATGAGCGCCAAGAGTAAGATTTTCTCCAGCTTTGCCGAGGCGGTGCATGACATCCCCGATGGCGCGACGATCGGCTTTGGCGGGTTCGCGGTCGTCGGGATGCCGATCAACCTTTATGGCGCGGTGGCAGCGCAAGGAGCCAAAGGGCTGACCTGCGTTTCGAATTCGACGCGCGGTGGCGCCACATTGCCGCCCGAGTCGCCCGATATGGGTCAGATGATCCAAAATGGGCAGGTCAGCAAAGTGGTCTGCGCCTTTACCGCGCCGACCCGCGCCTCGCAGCGTCTGATCCTGTCGGAATATGTCGCCAAAGGGGCTGATCGAGGCCGAACTGGTGCCGCAGGGTACGCTAGCCGAGCGAATGCGCGCCGCCGGGGCCGGCATCCCCGCCTTCTACACACCGGCGGCGGTTGGCACCGAGCTCGCCGAAGGCCGCGAGACACGGGTTTTCAACGGTCGCGAATACCTGCTCGAGCATGCCCTGCCGCTCGATTACGCGATGATCCGCGCCTATCAGGCCGATGCCGCGGGCAATCTGCGGTTCCGCCGCTCGCAGCGCAATTTCAACCCGATCATGGCAATGGCGGCGCGGGTCACGGTCGTCGAGGTCGAGGAGGACATCCTGCCGGTCGGCGCGATCGATCCCGACGATGTGCACACGCCGGGGATCTTCGTCCACCGCATTGTCAAAATCCCACCGCCGCCCGAGGGGTGGTGGCCGCAACTGCCAGCGAGTACCTGATTATGAGCGAGAGGGCAAAGGGGCTCAGCCGTCAGCAAATGTGCGATCGGCTGGCGATGGAATTCGGCGATGGCTGGATCGTCAATCTCGGCATCGGCATCCCGACCTTGTGCTCGAATTTCGATTTTGGCGACAAGGAGATCATCTTCCACTCCGAGAATGGCGTGATCGGCTACGGCCCGCTCGCGGCCTCAGGCAAGGAGGACTGCACCTCGTCAACGCCGGCGGCCAGCACGTTACCTTGCGGCCTGGCGCGGCGATCGTGCACCACGCCGACTCGTTTGCGCTGATCCGCAGCGGGCGGATCGACGTGACCGTGCTCGGCGCCTACGAGGTCGCGGAAAACGGCGATTTCGCCAATTGGAAGATGGCGGGGCAGCAGGGCGGCGGCATCGGCGGCGCGATGGACCTCGCGGCTTGCGCCAAGCATGTTTTTGTCGCGATGGAGCACCAGACCCGCAATGGCGCCCCGCGTCTGGTCGAACGCTGCACGATCCCGGCAACCGCGCGCGGCGTCGTCAACCTGGTGGTGACCAATTTCGGCCTGTTCGCGGTAACGCCGCGGGGCCTCGAACTAAAGGAAATCGCCCCCGGCGTCTACGGTCGACGAAATTAAGTCCGCCACCGGCTGCAATCTGATCGTCCCGGCGGAAGTGCCGCCGGTGCGCACAGTGCGGTGAATTCACCTCGGGGCCGATGCCATACGCGGTTCGGCTTTCAAGCGGGCTAGACCGCGGATCGCAGCTCGTAGCTCTGCACCAGCACATCAGCGGGAGTATGCATCAGCGCCAATCCCGCCGACTTGAGGATGAAAACGCAATCAGTCCACCACCGAGAAAACCGATAGTTGCGGTTACTCGACCACGATGCGCGGCGGCGGGCGCATCGCACTTTCGCCGGAGACTTTTTCCCAGACGCGCGCGGCGATTTGGCGGAAAACGGCGGCGTAGGGGTTGTCGGGGTCGGACACGGTGATCGGATGGCCGCTGTCGGAGGTCTCGCGGATCGCCAGATCGAGTGGCACCTCGCCGAGGAATTCAGTGCCGAGCTGTTGCGCCTCGCGCCGGGCGCCGCCATGCGAAAAGATTTCGCTGCGGCCGCCGCAATGCGGGCACAGGAAATAGCTCATATTCTCGATGATGCCGAGCACCGGCACATCGACCTTAAGGAACATGTTGAGCCCTTTGCGCGCGTCCAACAGCGCGATGTCCTGCGGGGTCGAAACGATAACAGCGCCGGCGAGCGGCACCTGCTGCGCCATCGTCAGCTGCGCGTCGCCGGTCCCGGGCGGCATGTCGACAACCAGGATGTCGAGCGCGCCCCATTCGACCTCGCGCAGCATCTGCTGCAACGCGCTCATCACCATCGGCCCGCGCCAAATCATCGGGGTGTCTTCGGGCACGAGAAATCCCATCGACATCACCCGCAGCCCGTAATTCTGCATCGGCTGCAAGGTCTTGCCGTCGCGCGATTGCGGCCGGCCCGATATCCCGAGCATGCGCGGCATCGATGGCCCGTAAATATCGGCGTCGAGCACGCCGACGCTGAGCCCATTGGCCTTCAATCCCAACGCGAGGTTGGCGGCGACCGTCGATTTGCCGACCCCGCCCTTGCCCGAAGCAACCGCGATGATCGCGCCGACGCCGGGGATCGCGCCACGCTGCGGCCGGTTCGCCGCGGCCGCTCCCGGACGACCGGCCCCGGACGGCGCTGTCTGAGGCGCCGCCGGTTGCGGTGCCGTCCTGCCACGAGGGGCGGTCTGGGCGGTCAGCACCGCCGTAACCGAGAGCACACCCGGCAATGCGTCCACGGCCCGTTCGGCGGCTTTGCGCAGCGGTTCCAATCGTGGGCCGCGCTCGGGCTCGACCTCGATCGAGAACGCGACATTGCCGTCGCGGATCGCGATCCCGGAGACCATGCCGAGCGACACGATGTCGCCGCCGCGGTCGGGGTCCGTGACGCCGGAGAGCGCCTCGACCACTTGTCTTTCAGTGACAGCCATCTAATTCCTCAATCCGGCAGGCAACCCGGAAACGCGCGAGCGATTTAGTTGGTCCGCTAAACCGCCCACACCGACGAAATAAAACGGTATACTGCGCCTGCCGGGCACAGGTGCCGCTGGGACCATTCGCGGACGGCGCGAGCCAAACAAAATCTGGGTCCGCGGCCCGCGCTTGACAACACCGGCGCGCGCCCTCTATCGGGTCGCAAGTCTTGCGCGTCGCGCTTTGAGGACCGCAGCCCGAGGGCAGTTGGATCCCGGCCCAGCGCCGCGGAAAGGTTCAGTCTCGATGATATGGAAAAGTCAAGGGGGCGGTCCGTGGGGCAGCGGTCCTCGCGGCGGTGGCCCCTGGGGCGGCGGCCCTCGCAACAATGGGAGCGGCGGCGGGCAGGGACCGCGCGGTCGCAATCCTTACCCGCCGGATTTTGAGGAGTGGTTGCGGCGCGGCCAGGACCGGGTCCGGCGCATCGTGCCGGGCGGGTTCGGGACCGGCACCGGGGTCGCCGTCGTCCTGATCGCGATTGTCGTCATCTGGCTGGCGAGCGGTTTTTATCGCGTGCTGCCCGACGAGGTCGGCATCGTCCTGCGCTTTGGCGCCTACAATCGCACGACGCAGCCCGGACTGAACTACCACCTGCCGGCCCCGATCGAGACCGCGCTGACGCCGAGCGTTACCCGCGTCAACCGTACCGAGATCGGCTACCGCAGTGCCGACAGCGCCACCGGGCGCGGCGTGGCAACGCGGCAGGTGCCGGAGGAAGCGTTGATGCTGACCGGCGACGAGAACATCGTCGACATCAACTTTGCCGTGTTTTGGGTCATCAAAGACGCAAAAGCCTATCTGTTCAATATCCGCGACCCCGAGATGACCGTCAAATCGGCGGCCGAAAGTGCGATGCGCGAAGTGATCGGCGAAACGCCGATCGCGTCAGCATTGGCCGAGGGCCGCGGCAAGATCGAGACCGAGACGCAAAAGCTGTTGCAATCACTGTTGAACGATTACGGCTCCGGGATCGAGCTGACCGAGGTGCAGTTGCAGCGGGTCGATCCGCCGGACCCGGTCATCGACGCATTTCGCGACGTGCAGCGCGCAATCGCCGACCGGGCCCGGCTGCGCAACGAGGCCGAGTCTTATGCCAACGACATCATTCCGCGGGCGCGCGGCAACGCCGTTCGGATCACGCAGGAGGCTGAAGCCTATCGCCAACAGGTGACTGCCCGCGCCCAGGGCGATGCCGGCCGGTTCGACGAGGTCTACAAGGCCTACAAGGCGGCTCAGGACGTAACCCAAAAGCGCCTTTACCTGGAAACGATGGAGGACATTCTCCGCAACACCAACAAAGTCATCATCGATCGATCGGCGCAGGGCGGCAGCGGCGTGTTGCCGTACCTGCCGCTACCGGGACTGGCGCCACAGGGTGAGCCGGCAAAGCCTGCGGGCGCTGCCGCCACCTCGAGTGGGGGGACGGCGTCGCAGTCGATGCAGTCGACCCCATCAGTGCCGCCATTGTCCGGGACGCAACAGTGATGAACCGGCGCGTCCTAGCGATCGTTGCCGTGGTGCTGGTCGCCATCGGCATCCTCACCCTGAGCGCACTCTTCATCGTCGATCAAACCCAGCAGGCGCTGGTGCTGCAATTGGGCCAGCCACGGCGGGTGATCCGCGATCCGGGGCTGCAGTTTAAGCGGCCGTTTGTCGAGAACGTGATCTTTTACGACAAGCGCCTCTTGGATTTCGAGCCGCCGCCGGAGGAGGTGATCGCCTCCGACCAAAAGCGGCTGGTCGTCGATACCTATACTCGTTACCGCATCACTGACCCGCTGCTGTTCTATCAAACCGTCAATTCGGAAGCGGCCGTGCGCGCCCGGCTGAACGCGCTGGTCAGCGGCAGCCTGCGCCGGGTGATCGGTAATGTGACCTTGTCGGCGTTGTTATCGGCGCAGCGCGCCGCGATCATGCGGCAGATTCGCGACGAGGTGGCGGTTCAGGCGAAACCGTTCGGCATCAATGTGATCGATGTGCGTATTCGCCGCGCCGATCTGCCGCCTGAAAACAGCCAGGCCATCTTTGCCCGCATGCAATCCGAGCGTCAGCAGCAAGCGGCGCAGTATCGCGCCGAGGGTGCGGAGGCGGCGCAGTCGGTGCGCGCCAAAGCCGATCGCGAGCGGACCGTCATTCTCGCCGAGGCCCAGCGCAGTGCGCAGATCACCCGCGGCCAAGGTGACGCCATGGCGACCGCGATCTATGCCAAAGCCTATGACCAGGATAAGGATTTCTTTTCCTTCTACCGGTCGATGCAGGCTTATCGCGACGCGTTGACCGGGAACACGACGTCGTTCGTGATGGCCCCGGACGGTGACTTCTTTCGCTATTTCACCAACCCGAACGGGGTCCCGCCCAAGGCAGCGCCGCCAACACCCAAAACCGGCGCGCAATGAGACGCGCCGGGTCGCCCGGACCATGATCGCCGATTTGTCGGATAATGCGCGATCTGCTTACGGCTCTCGGTCTCGTTTTGGTGATCGAGGGTTGTCTCTATGCGGTGTTTCCGGAAGGCATGAAAAAGGCGGCGGCACGGACCACCACCCTGCCGCCGCAGATGTTGCGAACGGCCGGGCTCGCCGCCGCCTGTCTCGGCGTGGCGCTCGTCTGGCTGGTCCGCCATTGAGCCAACTGGGGCCACCGCTGATCGCCTCTGGGATCCTGTGCGCTGCGAAAGCGGCTGGCTTGGCAGCGCCTTCTCCCGTAGTCTTGAGTCATGTGTTTTGTCAGGAATAGCGCCCGCTAGGATCGTTCAAGCTGAACGGTCGGGGCTCCACGAGGAGTTGACTGAGGTGCCGTTTCGCCCACTGCTCCTGTTGCGCCGCACCATGCTCCGAGTTGCATTTGCCGCGATCCTAGCCCTGCTTCCTGCGGTGACCGGCATCGCGCCCGTACCGGCGCAGGCGCGGCCGGCGCCCGACAGCTTTGCCGATTTAGCAGCGAAGCTGCTGCCCTCGGTGGTCAACATCTCGACCACCCAGACGCTAAAGACCGCCGGCGTCGAGCAGGGCAATCCCGATATGCCGCAGTTTCCGCCGGGATCACCCTTCGAGGAATTTTTTCACGACTTTCTCCAGCGCAACCTACCCAAGGGCGAGCACCCGGACGTCACCCCGCGCAAGGCGACCTCGCTCGGCTCGGGCTTTGTCATCGACTCGTCAGGCTACATCGTCACCAACAATCATGTCATCGCCGACGCCGACGAGATTACGGTCATCTTGCACGACAACACCAACCTGAAGGCGAAGGTGATCGGCCGCGACACCAAGACCGACATCGCGCTGCTTAAGGTCAATACCGAAAAGCCGCTTGCCGCGGTCAACTGGGGCGACAGCGACGCCGCGCGCGTCGGTGACTGGGTGCTGGCGATCGGCAACCCGTTTGGGCTCGGGGGCAGTGTGACCGCGGGGATTTTGTCGGCGCGTCAGCGCGACATAAATTCCGGTCCCTATGATGACTTCCTGCAGACCGACGCGCCGATCAACCGCGGCAATTCCGGCGGCCCGATGTTCAACATGGACGGCCAGGTGATCGGCATCAACACCGCCATCTACTCGCCCTCGGGTGGTTCGATCGGCATCGGCTTTGCGATACCTTCGGCGCTCGCCAAAGAGGTCGTCACCGAACTAAAGGGCGAAAACGATCACACTGTGCACCGCGGATGGCTCGGTGTCCGAATTCAGGCGGTTACCGACGAGATCGCCGAGAGCCTCGGGCTCAGCAAGGCGCACGGCGCCTTGGTCGCGAGCGTCAGCGACAAGGGGCCCGCTCAGGCCGCGGGTATCCAGCCCGGCGACGTCATCTTGGATTTCAACGGCAAGGATGTCACGGACATGCGGCGCTTGCCGCGGCTGGTGGCGGAAACACCTGTCAACCAATCGGTTCCGGTGACGCTCTGGCGCAAGCACGCCCAGACCACCGTCCAGGTGAAAGTCGGCCGTCTCGAAGAAAGCGACCAGCAGCAAGCGAGCGCCAAACCGGGTCCGAAGAAAACCACTCCGGGCACAGGGGCCGTCGTCAAGACGCTGGGAATGACGCTTTCCGGCATCACGCCGGAGCTCAAGGACAAGTATTCGCTCGGAGAGGATGCGAAGGGTGTCGTTGTCGTCGATGTCGCGAAAGACAGCACGGCTGGAGACAAGGGCTTTCACGCCGGCGATTTGATCATGGAGGCGGCGCAGCAGGAGGTGAAAAACCCCGAGCAGCTGGCCGCCAAGATCGACGAAGCAAAGAAGTCGGGGCGCAAATCCATTCTGTTGCTGGTTCAGCGGCAGGGCGATTTGCGGTTTATTGCGCTTCGCGTCGACCAGGGCTAGGGATCGGCTCAGGCGGCGAATTCGGTTTTGCGGTATCCCTGGGCATAAAGGAGCCCGGTTAAGTCGGCGTGGTTCAAACGCGTGCGCGCAACAGCCGCGACTGCTGGTTTGGCATGAAAGGCGATCCCGAGGCCGGCGGCATTCAGCATCGGCAGATCGTTGGCGCCGTCGCCGACAGCGAGCGTCGCGGCCGGTGCGATCGCAAGTTCGGCGGCGTATGCCAGCAATGCCTGTCTTTTGGTTTCGCCGGTGACGATCGGCGATAGAACCCGGCCGGTCACTCTGCCGTCGGTGATCTCCAATCGATTGGCGATGACGCGGTCAAAGCCGAGCTCGGCGCCAACTCGGTCGGCGAAGACGGTGAAACCGCCAGTAATCAGCGCGGTCGCCGCGCCTGAACCGCGCATCGTTGCCACCAGGCTGGTGGCGCCCGGGCGCAGGCGGATCCGGGTGGCGGCCTCGGCCAGGACCTCGCTCTTGATGCCGGCCAACAAGGCCACCCGAGCTGCCAGCGCCTCGGCGAAATCGATTTCGCCATTCATCGCCCGCGATGTGATGTCAGCGATCTCAGATCCGAGCCCAAGCATCGACCCCAGTTCGTCGAGCATCTCGTTTTCGATGATCGTTGATTCGAGATCGGCGGCGAGCAGCCGTTTGCGCCGACCTGCGAGCGGCTGCAGCACGGAATCGACCGGCGCCTCGCCGATCAGCGCGCGCACCGTTTCCTCGATAATTCCAGGCTCGGCAGTATCGAGCACGAGATCGCAAGCCTGTTCGGCCGCCAGCCAAACCGGCTCCGCCGCAACCCTCAGCGTTTTGCAGATCATGGCGGCCAGTCCGGGGAGACGGTGATCGGGACCGGCGGCGATCAGGGTGAGGACATGGCGCATCGGCCAGCCTCCTACCTTCGCACGGGCCCGCTCGACAAGTGTGAAACCACATCAAGCGTCGTCATGATCGCCGGTCCTACCGCCAGCGGCAAATCGGCCCTGGCATTGGGTCTGGCGGAGCAACTGCGCGGCGTCGTCATCAATGCCGACGCGTTGCAATGCTACCGCGATCTCGAAATTCTGACGGCGCGACCCGACCCTGGCGCGCAGGCCCGCGCGCCGCACCGTCTCTACGGCTTCCTTGACGCGGCGGAGCGCGGCTCGGTCGGAGCGTGGCGCGACCGTGCCCTCGCCGAGATTGCAGCTGCTGCCGCAACCGGGAGGCTGCCGATCGTCGTTGGCGGTACCGGGCTCTATTTGCGCGCTTTGCAGCACGGACTGGCGCCGTTTCCGGAAATTCCCGAGCGGGTCCGTGATGAGGCCGCGGCGCTCCACCGAGAGCTCGGTGGCGCGGTGTTTCGCGAGCGGCTGGCGGAACTCGACCCGGCCTCGGCGCGGCGGCTGCACGCCGGCGACACGCAGCGGCTGGTGCGCGCTTATGCCGTGGCGCGCGCCACCGGCACCCCGATCAGCGCGTGGCACAACCGGCCGCATTCCGCAGCGTCTTGCCGCTTCGCGACCATCCTGATGATGCCGCCGCGCGATCGGTTGTACGCCGCTTGCGATGCACGCTTTGCGGCGATGATCGACCGCGGCGCCGTGGCCGAAGCCGAGCGGCTTGCCAAGCGCGGGCTCGATCCCGACTTGCCGGCGATGAAGGCGGTCGGGTTGCCCGAGCTTTTGGGCTATTTGCGCGGCGAGATGGCGCTGGCAGAAGCAATCGAAACCGCGCAACGCTCGACGCGCCGCTATGCCAAGCGCCAGATGACGTGGTTTCGCCATCAGATGCAGCCCGATTTGCTCCTCGATGAGCAATTTTCGGAAAGTTTGTTGCACCGCTCACGTCAGTTTATTGACGGGTTTTTGTTGACCCATCGGGGATAGCCGACTAGGTTGCGCGGCCTTGTGAGGCCAGCAGGCGCTACGGCGCGCCTCACACAACCTTCCTCTCGTTGCTCAGGAGCATGTCATGTCGGCCGAGCCGATCAGTGGAGCGGAAATCGTCATCAAGGCGCTCGTCGACCAGGGCGTCGATGTCGTTTTCGGCTATCCCGGCGGCGCGGTGCTGCCGATTTATGACGCGTTGTTCAAGCAAAACGCATTGCGCCACATTCTGGTCCGCCATGAGCAGGGGGCCGTTCACGCCGCCGAGGGCTATGCCCGGTCGACCGGCCGGGTCGGTGTCGTGCTGGTGACGAGCGGCCCCGGTGCGACGAATGCGGTGACCGGGCTAACCGACGCGCTGATGGATTCGGTGCCAGTCGTATGCCTCACCGGCCAGGTGCCGACCCACCTGATCGGCAATGACGCGTTTCAGGAAGCCGACACGACCGGCATCACGCGGCCGTGCACCAAACACAATTACCTGGTCAAGGACGTCCGCGACCTCTCGCGCATGATGCACGAGGCGTTTTACGTCGCCAAAAGCGGCCGGCCGGGGCCGGTCGTGATCGATCTGCCAAAAGACGTGCTGTTTGCGCTCGGCCCCTACAGCAATCCCGAGGATGGCCGTCACAAGAGCTATCGGCCGCAGGTCGTGCCGGAGCCGGCGCGCGTCGCCGAGGCGATCGAGATGATCGCGGCCGCCAAGCGGCCATTGTTTTATGGCGGTGGCGGGCTGATCAATTCCGGGGCGGAAGCCTGCGCCGGCTTTACCGAGATCGTGCGGCGGACGGACGCCCCTTGCACCTTGACCCTGATGGGTCTCGGCGCCTTTCCGGCGGCCGACCCGCATTTTCTCGGCATGGTCGGCATGCACGGGACTTACGAGGCCAATTTGGCGATGCATGGCTGCGACCTGTTGGTCGCGGTCGGCTCGCGCTTCGATGACCGGGTGACCGGGCGGCTGAACGCCTTTTCACCGGGATCGAAGAAAATCCACATCGACATCGACCCATCCTCGATCAACAAGAATGTGCGGGTCGATTTGCCGATCATCGGCGATGTCGGCCACGCCATGGCGGCGATGATCGAGGCCTGGCCGCGCGGGGGGCCGACCCGGGACCGCAGCGAATGGTGGCGTCAGATTGAGGAGTGGCGGGCGCGCGACTGCCTGCGCTACGACCGCAGCTGCCGCGGCGTGATCAAGCCGCAATATGCCATCGAACGGCTTTACGCGCTGACCCGCGACCGCGACGTCTATGTGACGACCGAGGTCGGCCAACATCAAATGTGGGCGGCGCAATTCTTTAAATTCGAAGAGCCGCATCATTGGATGACATCGGGCGGGCTCGGCACGATGGGCTATGGCTTGCCGGCGGCGATCGGCGTGCAGATCGCGCACCCCGACGCACTGGTTATCGACATCGCCGGCGAAGCCTCGATCCTGATGAACATCCAGGAAATGTCGACCGTCTCGCAGTATCGATTGCCGGTCAAACTCTTCATCTTGAACAATCAATACATGGGGATGGTGCGGCAGTGGCAGGAATTGCTGCATGGCGGCCGCTATTCCGAAAGCTACACCGCGGCATTACCGGATTTCGTCAAACTGGCGGATGCGTTTGGCGCCAATGGCCGCAGGGTCGAGGACCCTGCCGAGGTCGATGATGCGATTGCCTGGATGCTGAAGACGCCGGGTGCCGTGATCCTCGATATCGCGGTCGATCCCAAGGAAAATTGCTTCCCGATGATCCCGTCAGGGGCGGCGCATAACGAGATGCTGCTTGGCCCCAAGGACGAGGCCGAGCAACCGGTCTCGGAGGAAGGCATGGTGCTCGTCTGACGGAGCCGTCGGGGTGAGCGCCGATAAGAACGGGCAAGAACGGCACACGATTGCGGTTCTCGTCGACAACGAACCCGGCATCCTGGCGCGCGTCGTCGGATTGTTTTCGGGGCGCGGCTACAACATCGAAAGTCTGACGGTCGCTGAGGTCGATCGCCGCAACAGCTTGTCGCGGATCACGATCGTAACGACCGGCACGCGGATGATCATCGAGCAGATCAAGGCGCAGCTCTCTCGTCTGGTGCCGGTGCACAAGGTCCACGACCTGACCGACGAAGGGCCGTTTGTCGAGCGCGAGATGATGCTGGTCAAGGTCGCGGGCCAGGGCGAGCAGCGCATCGAAGCATTGCGGCTCGCCGACATCTTTCGCGCGCGCGTCGTCGACTCGACGATCGAGAGCTTTGTCTTCGAGATGACCGGTTCGGCCGAGAAGTTGAACGCCTTTATCGCGCTGATGGAGCCGTTGGGCCTGGTCGAGATTTCGCGCACCGGCGCCGTCGCGATTTCGCGCGGTGCTACGAGTTTTTAGGCGGCCCCTTCGGGTTTGCCCTAGTTTCGTCATTCCCGCGTCAGCGGGAACCCGGGGCCAACGCTTCGGCGCAGACTCCGGACCCCGGCTTTGGCGGGGCGACAAATCCCCGGAAGGAGACAGGAAATGCGGGTGTATTACGACCGCGATGCAGATGTGAACCTGGTCAAGTCGAAAAAGGTCGCGGTCATCGGCTATGGCAGCCAGGGTCATGCGCACGCCAACAATTTGCGCGACAGCGGGGTCAAGGACGTCGTTGTCGCCTTGCGGCCGGGCTCGGCCTCGGCGCAGAAGGCCGAGAATGCCGGCTTCAAAGTCATGACCAACGCGCAGGCGGCCAAATGGGCCGACATCGTCATGGTGCTGGCGCCCGACGAATTGCAGGCGCAGCTTTATGCCGCCGATCTGCGCGACAACATGCGCGAGGGGACCGCACTCGCGGTGGCGCACGGGCTCAGCATCCATTTCCGGCTGATCGAGCCGCGGCCCGACATGGACGTGTTTATGATCGCGCCCAAGGGACCCGGCCACACCGTGCGCTCGGAGTACCTACGCGGGGCCGGCGTCCCGTGCTTGTTGGCGGTCGAGCAAAACCCGTCGGGCAACGCCGTCGAAATCGCACTCTCCTACGCTTCGGCGATCGGCGGTGGCCGCGCCGGGGTCATCGAGACGACATTCCGCGAGGAATGCGAGACCGATCTGTTCGGCGAGCAATCGGTGCTGTGCGGCGGGTTGACGTCGCTGATCCTGGCCGGGTTCGAAACCCTGGTCGAAGCCGGCTATGCGCCGGAAATGGCCTATTTCGAATGCTGCCACGAGGTCAAGCTGATCGTCGACCTGATCTATGAAGGCGGCATCGCCAATATGCGCTATTCGGTGTCGAACACCGCCGAATATGGCGACTACACGCGCGGGCCGAGGGTCATCGATGACCACGTCCGCGCCGAGATGAAAAAAGTCCTCAGCGACATCCAGTCCGGCCGCTTCGCGCGCGAATGGGTGTTGGAGAACACCGCCGGCCAGGCGAGCTTTAAGGCATTGCGCCGCCGCGCCGCGCAGCACCCGATCGAGGAAGTCGGCGAACGCTTGCGGGCGATGATGCCGTGGATCGGCGAAAACCGGCTCGTCGACAAAACCAAAAACTAGAGAACGCCGCCCAATAGCGATAATGACGGGCTCGCCATCGCAGCCAGTCAGCTTGGAGCGGCGAGCGCGGCCTCAATGCCTCGCGCGACCGCGAGGAGATGCCGGTCATCGCCGTGCTCACCGACCACCATCAGCCCGACCGGCATGGTCCCCGGCTGCTGGATCGGCAGGGTCACGGCACAGCGGTCAAGGAAGTTGATCACCGAGGGGTTGCGCAGGATCAGCGCGTTGAGCCGAAAGTAATCCTCGTCCCGGGCAAAGGCGGCGATTGGCGGCGCGGTGATCGCCACGGTGGGCATCAGCAAGGCGTCGAAATCGGCGGTGCGGGCCGCGACCCTCGCGATCAAATCGGCGCGCGCGGCACAAAGCTCGATGTATTCGACTGCGGTCATGCCGCCGCCGCGCTCGATGCGGGACCTCACCCGAGGGTCGTAGTCGCTGCCGCGCCGGGCGAGGAGCGGCCGGTGCCAAGTGAAGGCTTCGATCGGGGCAAAGCCGCCATGAGCGTTGATCCGCCGGTATTCGCCAAGCTCGGTAAGCGGCAGATCAATGATCCGCGCCCCGGCGCGCGATAAGGTCTGACAAGCCTCTGTGAACGCCGTCGCCACTTCCGGTGCGAGATCATCGAGCACGAAACTCTGCGGCACACCGAGGCGCAATCGCTCGACCCCAACCGGCAACGGCACGACCGGCTCTTCGCCGGCCATCACCGCATCAGCAATGGCGCAGCAAGCGACGCTGTTCGCCAACGGTCCGATCGAATCGAGGGTCGTGGACAGCGGCGTGGCGCCCGCGCGCGAAATCCGCTTCTGCGTCGGCTTAAAACCAACGATGCCGCACAATGCCGCCGGGATCCGCACCGAGCCACCGGTATCGGTGCCGATCGCCACGATAGCGCCGCCGTCGGCTACTGAGACTGCGGCACCCGACGAGGAACCGCCGGGAATGCAGCGACGGTCGGCGGGATTGCCGGGGGTGCCGTAATGCGGGTTGATGCCGACGCCGGAAAAGGCGAACTCGGTCATGTTGGTGCGGCCGATCAGGATGGCGCCGGCGGTCCGCAGACGCGCGACAATCGGCGCGTCGTGCTGTGCCGGGGGCAAATCGTCGAGCGCCTTGGAGCCGGCCAGGGTGGGTTCGCCGGCGACGTCGAACAGATCCTTGATCGACACCGGCAATCCGGCGAGTGGCGAGGCGACATAGCCGGCTGCCCGCAAACGATCCTGGGCATCGGCGGCGGCACGCGCGCTGTCGCTGTAGACTTTGGTAAAGGTGCGCGCCCCCTCGCCGGCGGGATCGGCGATCCGGGCCAGCGCCGCCTCGATCAGCTCCCGGCTGGTGGTGCGACCGGCCGCGAGATCCTCGGCAAGGCGCATTACGGTCGGCTTTGGCTCGGCGGCGGCAGCGGCCATGAAATCCTCGCTCGATGGAAAGAAAAGCGAAATGCGCCTGGACGGGACCGTCGATCTTGAGCCCTTGGCTTTTTCTGGCAACAACAATCGGGAAAATCACACCTGAGGGCGGTAGCCGAACCCGCCCTGCGGCTTTCCTGACGCTGCGATGCGCGGATGTGCTGGTGAGGTCGACCAGTGCATCCACTGACGCCATGGCGCCACAAGCAGGTTACAGTAATAATCGCGACCGCCTGAGTTCGCCGATAAGATGTGCAGCGGGAGGCAGGGTCAATGCCCAAGGTCACTTACATCGAATTTAACGGCAGCGAACATCCGGTCGAGGTTCCGGTGGGCTTATCGGTGATGCGTGGCGCCGTCAATAATGGGGTACCCGGCATCGATGCTGATTGTGGCGGGGAGTGCGCTTGTGCGACCTGCCACGTCTATGTCGATGCCGCATGGCTCGAGAAAACTGGCAGGCCGGAGCCCGGCTCGATGGAAGAAAGCATGTTGAGCTTTGCCGCGGCAGCAGAACCTAATTCTCGTCTGTCGTGCCAGATCGCGATGCGAGAAGACCTCGACGGTCTTGTTGTGCGCATGCCGGAGGGGCAGCATTAAAGACAGATTAACGAACGGGAGGCGGCAGTGGCAGCTATAGCTGAGAAAACCACCACGGGAAACGCATCGTCGATCCCGCTGGAGCAAATCGACGTCAGTGATCCGCAGCTCTATCAGGACGATACCTGGTACCCTTACTTCGAACGGCTACGTCGCGACGACCCGGTGCATTGGTGCCCGGAAAGTCGCTACGGCCCATATTGGGCGGTGAGCAAATACCGGGACATCATGCAGGTCGAGGTCAACCACGGCATCTACTCCTCGGACGCTGGGACTGGCGGCATTCAGATCGAGGATCAGCCGGCGGACTTGGTGCGACCAAGCTTTATTCGGATGGACCCACCCAAGCACGACGAGCAGCGCAAAGTCGTCAGCCCGATCGTGGCGCCGCAGAACCTTGCCGAGATGGAGGCGACGATCCGCGAGCGCACCCGCCGCGTGCTCGACGGGCTGCCGGTTGGCGAGACCTTCGACTGGGTCGAAAAAGTCTCGATCGAACTGACCACCATGATGCTGGCGACGTTGTTCGACTTTCCATGGGAAGAACGGCGCCAGCTGACTTACTGGTCCGATGTCGCGATCGCCAATGTCAACGCGCCCGACGCGCCGGTGCATTCGGAAGAGGAGCGCTTTGCAGAGCTGAAAAAAATGGCCGAGACGATGGCGGCACTGTTCAACGATCGGGCCAAGGAGCCGCCAAAATTCGACCTGTTGTCGATGCTGGCGCACGGTGCGGCGACCCGCGAGATGCCATTGCGCGAGTTTATGGGAAACCTGACCTTGCTGATTGTTGGCGGCAACGACACGACACGCAATTCAATGACCGGCGGGCTATTGGCGCTGAGCCAAAACCCGGACCAATATCAAAAACTGCGACAGAACCCTGATCTCGTCGCCAGCATGGTGCCGGAGATTATTCGTTACGTTACACCCGTCATCCACATGCGCCGCACCGCGAAGGCTGACGCCGAACTTGGCGGCAAGGCGATCAGAAAGGGCGACAAGGTCGTCATGTGGTATGTGTCGGGCAACCGCGATCCCGACGCGATCGACGACCCCGACAAGTTCATCATCGATCGGCCGCGGCCGCGCCAGCATTTGTCGTTTGGTTTTGGCATCCACCGCTGCGTCGGCAATCGCCTCGCCGAATTACAGCTGCGTATTTTGTGGGAGGAGATCCTGCCGCGCTACCCGGTCATCGAGGTGGTCGGCGAGGCGCGGCGGACCTATTCGAACTTCATCCACGGCTTCCGATCGATGCCGGTGCGGATACCGACACGGCATTGATTATGCGGCGGATTCAGTGCGACGCCGCGCCGGGCACGGGTGCGGCCTCGTCCTGCGGCTGCAACTCGAAGACCGGGTAGCGCGGCGCGAGCTCGTCGAAGGCTTCCACCGGCGAGCCCTTTGGCACCGGAAAGAACCGCTGCACTTCGGCGGCAAAGCGGTCGAGATAGGCTTTAAGGATCGGCGGCCGCAACTCCGACGGCAGCTCGCGCACGGCAAACCGTCGCCGCCGCATTGCGCGCATCAGCACGACCTCGCCAGCCGAGCGGGCATTGCGCACCCAGTTCGAACTCGCCGCGGGCGCAGACCAGGTACCGCTTGCCGCCAATCTCGATCGGGTCTACCGGCAACGAGATTACCCTGCCGGTCTTTCGCCCGCGCACTTCGAGCACATAGAAGTGGCCGCGGACGAGGCCGACCCGAACGAGCGCAACGAGGGCCTGTCCGAACAGCCGTTCAGCCGCGCCTGGCTTGAGAAATTTTGGCTGGGGAAGTTTTTGCGGCATCGCTGGGCATCGATCCGATCCCGAATTCCACGCAAGCTACATCTTAAACCCGCCGGCCCGCTCTCCGATGGCGGATCGGACACTCCGGTCAAAGATATGGGTTATGGCGTCGAATTCCGCGGGTAATGAAGAGCCGATCGCACTCGCTTCCGGTCCGGAAGGCGCGCGGCGCTCCGCTTAAGGTCCGACGCACCCTTCAAACGCATTATGCGGACAATAAAAACCGCCCCCGGGATCGGGGCCGAGGCTGGCGTTCCCGCCCTCCGATCCGCACCCGGCTAGCAGTACCGTGGCGACGACCGCTACCGGTAGAAATCTGATGCGAAGCAAAGATGGTAAACAGCGATGCATGCAGCAGATTAGCAGCATCACTGTTGCACAACGCGCGGTTTGGCGCCTCCCCAGAGCATGGGCGACTTGCATGAAGCGAGCCCGCCGCTCACCCGCGACCTCCCCTCTGAATACCTGCAATTCCAATCATATCGCGATGGATTGACCCGACGCCGATGCGGTTTCAGATCGGAAACTGAGCTGCCGCTGAACGCTAACGGCGAATTAATGTTGGTGAAATCTCGCCGTCACCCACTCGCACCATCTCCGTGGTGCCGGTCCAAAAATCGGTTTTTGAAAGGGCCGGTTCAGTCGAGTGTACGTTGGTCGTGGAGCCGCCGGGTGTCATGCCCGGCGGCTCTTCGCTGCCGAGTCGTCGGCCCCATTTTCTCGGCCCGATCGTTAAGTCGCCCAAGAGCTAAACGAACCTCAACCGCCGCTCTGGCGATCATCACGGCATCCGGTCGTGGTGTGACGCGGTTCACAGATCGACCCATCGGCCGGTGCTAAGGATGCGCCTCGCGCTGACAACCACCACCGGAAGCCCCGATGGAAATCGCCGAACACCCCGAATTTCGGGCCAGACGATATCGACGCACTGCTGCACATCTGCGAAGCGAAGCCGAAGCGCCTCATCGATGGCAGGAGCGGGCGGAATTGCTGGCAATCGCCGACCAATACGACAGGTTGGCGGACCGCCTCGCGCGCTCCTGCGTAAACGCGCCTGCAAAAGATGGGTGTGGCGTCGTGATATGAGCCTGCGCGCGATAAATAACCCTCTGCTGCTCAGCCTGTCAGAGCAAGCCGCTGCGACAGGACGCCCCGACGGGGATGCGCTTGGCCATGGTGCCCCTATTTGTTGCACCGCAACAATACAGGATGAAGCCATGCCGGAGATCGAAGGAGAGCGTGGGTGGCGCGTCGCGGAGAGATCGCATCGCGATTGGCGAATAGTCGCCTCCGCCTGGGTTGTCGCAATCGTGTGCGTGTTGTTGTTCGCGGCTGCTGACGCTTCGGCCTCGCGGCACCGCGCGGCATCCCGCCAGGGTAACCTCGCCGGCGCCGTGATCCCGCGGCACGATCCGAGCTTTCCCGGACCCGATGAGGTGGCGGCCTCGGACTGGGTGGAGCGCCAAACAGCGGAAGCCCGATTTTAACGAAATGCCAAGGGATACCGAAGAGCTGGAAGCCAGAGCCGACCTGATCGGCCATATCACCGGTCAGTGGGGTCGGTCTGACAGTTGAAGAGTGACGAGGCGCGCAATTGTAATCCCGATATAGAATACCCCAATTACCGCCTCCAAATTGGCAAGGCTGCGGGCAAAAGGATCGACGGGGAGGATGTCGCCATACCCGGTCGTCGTCAAAGTTGTCAGGCTGAAATACATCAAGGCTGCAGTTTCCGTTTCGCCGCCTGTTGATGCAGGCAAATGGGCAAAGGCATCGGGCTGCAATTCCCAAATCAGGCCGTAGATCGAGGCGAATATCATGGCCGCGCTCAAATAGACGACGACGGCGCCTTGGAGGCGATTGGAGGTTATGCGGCCCGGAGCATAGACAGCGTGGGCTACCACCCAGATCAAGGTCGACCAAGCGATAATCTCGCCGCCGCGACGGAGAATGTCCTTTGCCAGCAACGGCCATTCCGCGCCGAGCAATTGGCTCACTAAAACCGCTGCGACCGCCGCAAAACCTAGCAGATTGATAATGATAGGTCCGCGGCGGTGGGAGAGCATGACGACAATCAGCAGTGCCACCAAAGCCACCGTAAAGGTGATCACCCGCGCGATCGGCAGACCACGCGCCGCGAGCGGCTCGGCGATAAAAACGCCGAGGAGCAACAGAGCCAACAGAAGCGTCAAGGCCGGATCCCTGATCTTGTCCTGCCAATTGCGGATGCGGATACGCCTATCGTCCCTGATCGAGCCCGGCTGACTGATGGTGAAACGCTGACCCTGCATGAGCTGACATCTTTCTCCGTTGCCGCCATCGTTCATCGAGCATCGATGCACTTATCAAGCATGAAGCGGCTCGGGGTGCGCCACCATTCGCACCAGCGTTCGAGCGGTAGCAGCAGCTTCGGTCTGCTCGGTCACATGCGAAAGACGCCGAACCGGCGCGGCTCGCCCGCAAACCTGCTGCCGTCAAACCGCTCGATCGGCGCGTTGAGGCTAGCCGAGATCGCCAAGGCGAGCACCATCCGCGTGTCGGCCGGGTCGATGACCCCGTCGTCCCACAGCCGCGCGCTCGCGTAATAAGGGTGACCCTGGGTCTCGTACTGGGCGCGGATCGGCGCCTTGAACGCCTCCTCCTCGTCGCTGCTCCACGCCTCGCCGCGCGCTTCGCGGGTATCGCGCCGGATCTGCGCCAATACCGAGGCGGCTTGTTCGCCGCCCATCACCGAGATCCGCGCATTCGGCCACATCCACAGGAAGCGCGGCGAATAGGCCCGCCCGCTCATGCCGTAATTGCCGGCGCCAAAGCTGCCGCCAATGATCACGGTGAATTTCGGCACGGCGGCGGTGGCGACCGCGGTGACCATTTTGGCGCCGTCCTTGGCGATGCCGCCCGCTTCGTATTTGCGCCCGACCATAAAGCCGGTGATGTTTTGCAAAAAGACCAGCGGGATGCCGCGCTGCGCCGCCAACTCGATAAAATGCGCGGCCTTCAGCGCGCTCTCGGAAAACAAGATCCCGTTATTGGCAAGGATCGCCACCGGATATCCCCAGATATGGGCAAAGCCGCACACCAGGGTCTGGCCGTAAAGCTGCTTGAATTCGTCGAATTCGCTGCCATCGACGAGGCGGGCGATGATCTCATGCACGTCATAGGGGTGGCGCGTGTCGGGCGGGATGACGCCGTACAATTCCTCGGCGGGGTAGAGCGGCTCGGCGGGCTTGCGCAGATCGAGCCCGACCTCTTTCTTTCGGTTTAACGTGTCGACGATGCGGCGTGCGATGCCCAGCGCATGATAGTCGTCGACCGCATAATGGTCGGTGACGCCGGAGGTGCGGCTGTGCACTTCCGCCCCGCCCAATTCCTCGGCGCTGACGACCTCGCCGGTCGCCGCCCGCACCAAAGGCGGCCCGCCCAAAAAGATCGTCCCCTGCCCCTTGACGATAACCGACTCGTCGCTCATCGCCGGGACATAGGCGCCGCCCGCGGTGCACGAGCCCATGACGAGTGCAATCTGCGGCACCCCGGCCGCCGACAATTGCGCCTGATTGTAAAAGATGCGTCCAAAATGGTCGCGGTCGGGAAACACCTCGTCCTGCGCCGGCAGAAAAGCCCCGCCGGAATCGACCAGATAAAGACACGGCAGTCGATTTTCGCCGGCGATCTCCTGGGCGCGCAGATGCTTTTTGACCGTCATCGGAAAATAGGTGCCGCCCTTGACGGTCGCGTCGTTGGCGACGACGACGCATTCCTTTCCCATGATCCGCCCGATCCCGGTGATGATCCCGGCTGCCGGCACCTCGCCGTCATACATGCCGTAAGCGGCCAATGCCGAGAATTCGAGAAACGGCGATCCCGGATCGAGCAATAGCCGCACCCGCTCGCGCGGCAGCAACTTCCCGCGCGCCAGATGCCGTTTCCGCGCTGCCTCCCCGCCGCCCTCTTCGATCTGCAGCAAACTTCGCGCGCAAATCCGCGACCAACTCCCGCATCACCTCGGCGTTGGCGCGGAACCCGTCGGAGCGCGGATCGAGTGTGGTCGTGAGCACGGTCATCGCTGCGAACTTATCGGAGCGGCGCGGGCGCGCAAGTGAGCAGGAACGCGCAGCACGGCAGATAGATTTCGTCCCTCGTTTAACGCCTTTCGTTCTATATAGTGATCGGGTGATCAAGTCATGGGCCAATCGGACGACGCAGCGCTTTGCCGAAGAAGGAAGAGGCCGATTTCCCGGGCTTGACGAATCCCTGGCTCGACGCCGTCTGCGTTTGCTCGATGAGGCCGACCGCCTCGAAGACCTGACCGGCCTGAAGTCGGTCGGTCTTCATCGCCTGCGGGGTGCACGGCGCGGCGAATGGGCGATTTCGGCCGGCGGACCGTGGCGGATCACCTTCGAGTTCCGGGATGGCCATGCCTGGAATGTCGAAATCGTTGATTACCACTGAGGAGAACCAACCGATGGCAATCGCTCGCATAGGCCCGCTCGCCGGACCGCCGCCGCATCCCGGCGAAGTATTGAAAGACGAGTTGGAAGCGCGCTCTCTGTCGGCACACGCGTTGTCGCTGGCACTTCGCCTCCCGGCGTCGCGGATCAGTCAGATCCTGCGCGGCCAAAGATCGGTCACGCCCGAAACCGCACTTCGCCTGGCCCGCTATTTCGGCGGCTCGGCCGCGATTTGGCTGCGTCTACAGATCGCCTATGACCTTTCTCGCGCCGAAGCCGAATTGGCCGACAAAATCGCCGCCGAGGTTTCCCCAGCTGCGGCCTGATCGCCAAGTCGGCGGCGCAGCCCAATGGAAAAATTGCCCTAAGATCTGCGCTCGAGGTCCGCATATTGTCAGCTCGCGAGGCAAAACCGTTTGCTTATTGGGTGCACCGGCGGTAGCGTTGTTCAACCCTTGGCCGATCCGGACCGCATCCGCTAAGTCGAAACCGTACCGACCGGCATGCCTGGCTATTCGAGAAAACGCGCCACCGAAAGCACCACCGTCATGGTCCGCAGATTTTTCTCGACCAAAAGACGCGCCGTCGCGAGCGCCAGCATCCCGCTTGCGATGCTGCTGCTGTCGGCCTGCGTCTCACAGAGCGACTATGACGCGCTGCAGGCGCAAAACCAGCAGCTGCAAGCGCAAAACCAGCAGCTGCAGGCGCAGATTGCGGGGTTGCAGCGCAAGGCCAGCTTTGTCGAGGCTGGCGATCTGCTGTTCCCGCCGGGCGGCTTTGAGCTCAGCCCCGCCGGCAAAGCCGAGTTGGCGAACAACATCGCCCCCAAACTCCGGGGTCTGCAGAACGCCAAGATCGTGGTTTTCGGCTACACCGACAATACGCCGGTCGGGCCTGCGCTGCAGCGCGCCGGCATCAATGACAATCTGACCTTGTCATCGCGCCGCGCCGGGGCTGTCGTCACTTTCTTGATCTCGCAGGGCGTTAACCCGAACATCATCTCGGCCAAGGGTTTTGGCGATACCCAACCCGTCGCCCCGAACGACACCCCGGCTAACCGGGCAAAGAACCGGCGGATCGTCATCACGATCCAAGGCCCGGGCGCGCCGGCGGCGTGACGCCGGTCACGACAGGAGCCGAAGCGCCATGCCCGTTGCGTCACCCCCGATCACAAGGCGCGCCGTCACACTCACCGCCATTCCGCTAGCCGCATTGTTGTTATCGAGCTGCGTCTCGCAGAGCGCCTATGACGAGTTGCAGGCGCAACATCAACAGCTCGAAGCGCAAAACCAGCAGCTCCAGGGACAGCTCGCGACGTTGCAGGCTGAGGCGAGTTTTGTCGAGGCCGGCGATTTGCTGTTCCCGCCCGGCGGCTATCAGCTGAGCCCCGCTGGCAAAGCCGAGTTGGCGAACAACATCGTTCCCCGGCTCAAAGGCCTGCCCTACGCGGCAATCGTCGTCTATGGCTATACCGACAACACGCCGGTCGGGCCCGAGCTGCAGCGGGCCGGGATCAACGACAACCTGACATTGTCGTCGCGCCGCGCCGGCGCCGTCGTGACCTATCTGATCTCCCAGGGCATCAAGCCGAACGTCATCTCGGCCAAGGGATTTGGCGACACCCATCCGGTCGCGCCCAACGACACGCCCGCCAACCGCGCAAAAAACCGCCGGATCGTGATCACTGTCCAAGGACCGGGGGCCCCCGGCGCCTGATCCCAGCAGGAATGGACTGTGTTGATTGTCGACAGCGAGGTCGACGTCGACCTGCTACGCGTCGGCACACCCTCGACAAGCAAACAGCCGGCGACCTGCGGCGCGCGGTGACCGAATTGGGTGCGCTCGCGACCGAGGTGAGAGCGGGCTTGAGGCGGGTTAAAGTGGGGTGGCGAGCAGGGTTGGGACCGCGAAGGTGTCGAGCAGGACGAGCTTGTCGCGGATCTTGAGGGTAGCACCGGCACGCTCCAGCCGGTCCTGGTAGAGGCCGGTCGCGAACAGCCGGGTCGCACCCTCCTGGTCGGTCTGGTAGACCGCAAAGGGTGCCTCGATCGCGAGCCCGTCGGCCCCGAGCCCGTTGGTGCTACTCAGGCGCGGCAGCCCGATCAGATGGCGGTCGGTGTGGATGTTGTATTTGTTGGCCTCACGCAACGCCATGATGCGGTCTTCGAGCATCGCGCGGCTGTCGCAATAGATCAGCCCGACCGGCAGCCCGCGGTCGTAATTTTCACGCGGCACGACATTGTAAGTGCATTCGGGCGCGAACAAGCCAAGCCACGCGGCGTAATTACCGTGATCGAGCAAGGCGCCGTAATCGGCGAGCAGATCAAGGATTAACGTCCGCTCGGCCGTCATCGGGCGGCTCGATACAGGTTTTCACCTTTTTGGTAGCCGGGCATCCATACCGCCAAATAAGTGTCGACATAATCTAACCAGCCGCGGAAATCCTGCTCGGACCCGATGTTCAGATCAAGTCTCGAGCTGATGATCGCGCTCCCGGCGGCATAATGCCGGCAATACACCGCTGATCTGATCGAAGCAAAGCTCTTGCTCGACGAATTGTAAGCGCCGCGTTCAACGCACCGCGCCGGCCGGTTCGATGCCGAGCAGTTCGGCGTAATACGACCAAAAGCCGCGCAACGGCACGTCAGTGACGCGGTAGTCGCGGTCGGAAATGGCGCCGGCGCCGCCCAATTCGATGACCGAATTGCGGTCGGGATCGGGGCGGGTGGCGCGATGGGCGATCTCGATTGCCTCGCCATCCTCCATCGAGACGAGTCCAGCCGGGCCGACAAGATTGGCTTGGCGCAGCCGGTGCTGCTTCATCTCGGGCGGGTCGTCGGCATAGCCGATCATCGTCTGAAACACCTCAAACTCGTCGACGCCGCGCGGTCGGATCTGGCGGATCGCGAGGCTGTTCGAGATCTGCACAAAGACCGAGGACGGAAACACCGAGGTCACCGCCAGGTTCAGCGCGTCGTTGCGCTCACGCCGGAAGGCGACGAGATCAGGCTGCTGCAATGTCAGGTAGTCGTTGCGGATCCGGGCATCGCTGTAGGCCTGGTGAGCGAAATCGGCATTGTCGCTGTCGGCCTCGGCCCAGGTGATGTTGTGGCGGTGACGGGCGTCCATCGTCACCCCGCCTTTTTGCGTCGAGCGGTCGAGGCCAAAGGTCAGCAAAAACTCGTGCAATAGGCTCGCGTGGTAATTGTCGCGGGTGTTTTCGGCGTAAAGCTTCCAATTAGCGTGGATGCGCTGGCGGTTATAGCCGAGGACCTGTACGGGACGGGTGAACAGCCGCTCGATCTGTGCGGTGATCGCCGGCCCGAGGAAATCCTCGAGCGGCTCGGCGTCGGCGGCAAGGGTGCCAAAGATCGCGCCGCCGATTTGCCCGACCTGCAGTGCCGCGAGCCCGTGCGCCCCCATGTCAAAGCTCGGGTCGAGCCCACCCTTGCCGCGAATACCGCGACGGAACGGGATCGCGTTGAGCCGCCCGTCGAGCCCGTAGCACCATTGATGATAAATACAGATGTGCTCGCGCGCATTGCCGGCGAGCTCGCGCCGCACCAACGCGCCTCGATGCGCGCAGCGATTGACAAAGGCGCGGACAACGCCGGTCTCGTCGCGATTAAAGATGACCGGCGTCTCGCCGATATAGGTGGCGCGGAAATCGCCCGGGTTGGGGATCTCGGCGTCGAGGCCGAGGTAATTCCATACCGGGCCGTGAAAGATCCGCTGCTGCTCGCGCTGATAGATTTCGGGGTCATGGTAAAGCCGGTACGGCACCCGGCTGTAGTCGAGCGCCGGCCAAATCTTGGCCGTTACAAAACTCTCCGGCACCGTCGTCTGCGCCACGCTCATCGTTCGCGTCCTATCTTCATCGGGCAGCCGAAAGCGACCGTAATTTAACGGCCGCCCGGCGGCAATCGCCGGATGCTTCGCGGGTGGTCGGAGCCTGGTGCCGGAGTGGTGCCGGGTGAGGGATTCGAACCCCGACCTTCGGTTTGCCAAACCGGCGGTCATCCCGCCCTCGCCGGCGCGATTGCTGGCGCGAGCGGCGGCGGCGGATTGCTCGTGCGGTACGGGCTCGCCGGTTGCCAATCTCATCGACCTGCTTTGATCAGAGTGCTCGACTCGGTCGGGTTTGACTGCTCGACGATTACGACGAACCGACTGTCCCGCCGAGTTTGGCCAGCTGCGGATCGCCGGTGGAACGGCCCGTATTCGATGGTCAATCGCCGGAATGCGCCGCAGCAGCAGCCGTCTGTGCGGTGGTGGGCGGACTCCCCGCCGAGTCCACGATGATCAGAGCCTCGCCGGCGAGTGGTGTCGGGGTCCGATCGGGAAGCAGCAGCGCAGCAAAGCGAGGATCCTCCTTTGCGGCGTGCTCATATTCGGCGTCGAGAACGCCGTGGCGGTCGAGGAACCGGTTCATCGCGGTCGGAATGCGCACGCACCCTTTTGATGCCGGATGGCCGATGCGGCGCTCGAGATAAGCCGGGTCGGTCGCGTGCAGCAGCAGGCGGATGTCGCCGGTCTCCCCTGTTCCCCAGCCTTTGGTCGCATTCTGCCAGCCGAAATCCCAGACGCGCATGCCTTTGACCCCGAGACCGCGGATGTGATTTTCGTTGAAGGTTCCTTCAGCGCGCCAATCCAAGATCGCGTCGGTGTGCAAAAAGACCCCGGTCGGCGTCACGTAATAGTCGCGCCGTCCGGTCTGGCCAGTCGAAACCTTGGTGCCGCCCAGGTCCATCCAAGGTTTATTGGACTGAGCCAATAGAATTCGCATTTGCTGGATACGAGGATTGCTGTCGACGACAACAACAAACTGCGCATGATCAATCTTAAAATCGCTCGTGGCGATCGCGGATTGTGCGCGGGCAATCCATTCTCGACTTGCCTCGGGCGCATCAACGGTCAAATTCGGCACCTCGTGGTGCAAGGCCGCTCGTAGCCTCGCCGTCTCGCCATCGACCTCAAGCGGAGCCAGAGCATAAACTGCTGGGGCAATAGCCGTTGACGCGACGGTCGGAGGCGCCGGAGCATGAACCGCTGCGGCAGTAGTCTTTGGCGCGTCGGTCAGAGGCGGCGGCGCCTGAACGCATGCAACGACGATCGCCACCGTCGCGATCGCGGCGATTGCCGGCAGTATCCGGACTATTCTGATCCGGCGTCGGAATTCATCGCTCTGCATGCGTCTCCGCGGCTTAGAATCGAGTGGCCAATGCCAAGAATCTAACTTCCCTCGACTCGACCACTATGGATGGGACAAGGTTTATTAATTACTGCCACATGATCAGAGCCTCGCCGGCCAGTACGGTCGGGGTCCGATCGGGAAGCAGTAGCGCAGCAAAGCGAGGATCCTCCTTTGCGGCGTGCTCATATTCGGCGTCGAGAACCCCGTGACGGTCGAGGAACCGGTTCATCGCCGTCGGGATACGCACGCACCCTTTTGATGCCGGATGGCCGATGCGGCGCTCGAGATAAGCCGGGTCGGTCGCGTGCAGCAGCAGGCGGATGTCGCCGGTCTCCCCGGTTCCCCAGCCTTTGGTCGCATTCTGCCAGCCGAAATCCCAGACGCGCATGCCTTTGACCCCGAGACCGCGGATGTGATTTTCGTTGAAGGTTCCTTCAGCGCGCCAATCCAAGATCGCGTCGGTGTGCAAAAAGACCCCGGTCGGCGTCACGTAATAGTCGCGCCGTCCGGTCTGGCCAGTCGAAACCTTGGTGCCGCCCAGGTCCATCCAAGGTTTATTGGACTGAGCCAATAGAATTCGCATTTGCTGGATACGAGGATTGCGGTCGACGACAACAACAAACTGCGGATGATCGATCTTAAAATCGCTCGTGGCGATCGCGGATTGTGCGCGGGCAGTCCATTCTCGACTTGCCTCGGGCGCATCAACGATCAAATTCGGCACCTCATGGTGCAAGGCCGCTCGTAGCCTCGCAGTCTCGCCATCGACCTCAAGCGGACCCAGAGCATAAACTGCTGGGGCAATAGCAGTTGACGCGACGGTCGGAGGCGCCGGAGCATAAACCGCTGGGGCAGTAGTCTTTGGCGCGTCGGTCAGAGGCGGCAGCGCCTGAACGCAAGCAACGACGATCGCCACCGTCGCGATCGCGATCGCCGGCAGTATCCCGACGATTCTGATCCGGCGTTGGAATTTATCACGCTGCATGCCTTTTCCGCGGCTTAGAATCGAGTGGCCAATGCCGAGAATCTACTTCCCTGGGCTCAAACACTATGGATGGGACAAGGTTTATTAATTACTGCCGCGAACGCCTTGATCTGCATCAAGAGCAGCTACTCGACCGAGAACTTCAGGCAGTGGGTGAAGCAGGCCGGATTGATAATGCCAATTCGGCAGAAGCCGGGCCGCTCCATGGCAGACCTCGCGGCTCGCGCAGCATCGCATCGCCGCTACGCGAACATGACCTCACCGAGAACATGATCGCGCAATATCAAGCTGGCGCGCAACAGCGCGTCGGCGGCTGATTCGAAATGACTGGCGATCCCGCTGACGAGATGGAGATGCCGGCAATCGATGTCCGACTTGATCAAGGCCACGGTTACCGCGCGCTCCTGCTCGTCGGTCTGATGCTCGATTGTCACCATCTGGTCAACCGCCTCGAGAAATTGTTGCATGTTCTCGCGTTCGCCGCCGCGATGCACGTGTTGCGCCGCGCCGATGCCGCGCTGGAAAACTTGAGCGCCTTCGACAAGACAATTGGACAGGGCCAGCAGCGAGGCCGGCAGTTGCGAGGATCCGGCGCACCCCGATAGCAAACCGGCGAGAAACGCGGCCTCTTCGAGGTCATCGGCCGCGTCATCGGCAATCTGTAAGATCTGGCTAAAGACATCGGTGCCGGGTATTCGCCGCACCGTCAAGCGCGTCTGCCTGACAATCTCATCGGCGCGGGTCTCCGCCAGCTTCGCCTGCGCCGCATTCTGGGCTAGCGCGTCGCCGGCTGCGGCCGGCCCCTGGCGCAACACTCCGCGCAGCCTGCCGGCAAGCTGAAGAATGATCGCCGCGTGGCGCCCGATATCGCTCAGCAGGCGCTGCTCGGCGGAGCGAAAATGATTGAATAGCTCGGCCCGCACCTGATCGCGGATCAGTTCTGCCGATTGATGTTGGAGAAGACCGCGCGCAGTGATTTGCAACACAAAGCACAGATAGTCCCGCGCGACCTCGTCGCCGATCATTTCATGCAGCGGCTCCCCATAGCGCAATGGCGTCTTTATGGCCTGCTCGAGCGCATCGTAGACGAGCCGCTCACCGCCCATGATCAAGAAACCGCGATGGCCGAACTCATGATCGGCGGCCCATCGCAGGATTTTTACTGCGGTTTCGTTGGGCACGAGCAATCGCAATCGCTTGCGGGCCCGGTTCCAATCGATCAGAAACACCAGACGGGACCCGAGCCGCTCCAGAAAGCCGGACAAGGCGGCGGCGTCTTGCGCGGTAAAGCGGCCGCGCGCGACATAGAACAGATCGCCCTTGGCGATCGCTGACGCTTGGTGCGACTGCACTTCGTCCCACTGCGTCCCGGTCCCATCGAACAGGCTTTGGAAAAAGCGGAGCCGCTGCGCGTGGATGTCGGTATGGGTGAACACGACCTCCATCTGCGAAATACGGACCACCAAGACGTGGGCAGCGGTCGTACCCAGATCGTTCTGGATCAGCAGGGCGCCGCCGGAGCGCGCCGCTATCGTCGCCAGACCGGGATGGTCGAATTTCAGCGGAGCGGTTTTTTTGACGCCTCGCATAAAAGCGGCAATCAACGGGCGATCGGCTTCTGAAATGCCATAGGCCTGCGCGCCGTCGACCTCTTCGGTCGAGATGTCGGCTTGCAGCTGATTCAGCTCCTTATGCAGATCCATGATCAGCAGGTGCAAGCCGTCCCCCGCAGCCGGCCTGCCAGAGGTCATCGCTGTGATGGTTTCTTGGCTCAGCATATCGTCAACGATCGCTGGTCGGGCACGTACAAGCTGCTCGAGACGTCGGCGATAAGGTTCGTGGCGCGCGGCCGCCGCGTCCGAACTGCTAGCGATCAAAGCCAACGGAGCCAGCATCGCCGCCATCGCCTGATCAAGAACGGCAATCAGCCGTTGGGCGTTGGGGATGTTGTAATTGCCATGTCCGTCACTTAGGCTATCGGCCACACAGTGGTCAAAGCTCGCATCACCGAGCCCACAGACCTCACGTTCTGATTTCAGGGTCGGCGGCGCTGCCTCTGACGGGTTATCCGCATTGTTCGCTGCAATCTGCAGCAGACCGAGCACATACTTCGCCTGCTCATTGGCGACAATCGCATTGTCCAACAACGCAGGCAGGACGAGCGCTTTGTCCCCCAAAAAATCGACGATTTGCGTTTTGGTCGCCATGATCCCCTCGTCTGATGCGTTAGTGACCGGCCCCAGCCGCCAGGGCCCATTGCGGCTTCGCCCTGGGTGTGACGTTAAGCCACTTTGATAATCAGATTACCGCCGACCGGAATTGAGCTGGATCAAACACGCGGGCTAAAGGCATGGCTCGGCACCGACGAACATCAGATTGGGAACCCGGCGACAAAAGCACAAATTTGGAGCTGTGAGCGAGCGTCAGTGTTGTCAGCTAAATTTGCCGCTCTGTAAAAGACAGATCAGCTCACAAAATATTTCGTCAAAGTGCATTTCTATCAATTCTATTCAATATTGAGACATACAATTCGTCAAAAAGCGTTCGCATCTCTACCAATAAAAATAAAAGCTGATTTGCTTGGCCTATATCATGCCCGTTGGTTTCCATTTTCGTTATCAATTGCTTCTGTCGATTAATGCGTGAGTTGACCTCAAAGAGGTGACGTTGAGTAATTTCGAGTTGGCCGGAATAAAATCCAAACCGGTTTTCTTCTTCGAGTAACAGATTGCGCAACACTTCCTGCTTTTGCGGATCGGTCTCGTTATATAGTTGATCAGTAAACTTGTTGATATTTTGTTCTGTTACGAACCTGACAAGCTCATCCATGATATTCTCTCTTAAATTTTGTCCCTTTACAAATAAACGCTACTACGGAGTGGTATTGCCGGCGCCCGCAAATTGCGAAAATACAGGGGCGTTGATTTGAGTCAATTCAAGTTCACGCGATCGGCAGGACTCTGTCAACAGCGAACCAAAAGGCGTCATATCGTGATGCTTTATATCGTAGAAATCCGCTGCATCGGTGATGATCTGGCGAGCGCGATGCAACAAATGCGAAGATGGCTCGACCACCACCGGATTGAGGCAGCCGCATTCGAGCACTCGTCGGGCGGTCCCGGCATCACGTTTCGCATATTCTTTTCGGCCGAGGCCGAGGCACGGATGTTCGCGCAGGCCTTTGGAGGTCGGCTCAATGACGGTGCAAATCCGGGCGGGGCGCCATTATGGCCTGTCGGCGATAGCCGCTGCAATGCGGGTCTATCCCGTCGCCCAACCGATGTCGCCAATCGCTCGGGACGCGGTCGGGGAGGGGCACGCCGCACGACCCGATAGCGGTGAGCGATTGAACACCAACAGGTCCCACACGGGTTGCAATGAGACCGGATAGTGCGCCCGAGCGGAAATTCTGGCAGGTCTCGCTTGCCGATCTGGAGCAGCAGCTGGGAACCGGCAGAAATGGCCTCACCTCTGCCGAGGCCGCCACGCGGCGGCTTCGCTATGGTCCGAACACGCTCGAGGCGCGGCAGCGTCTGTCTTTGCCCCTCAAATTCATGGGTCGGTTCCGCAACCCGCTTGTGATCATTCTGTTGGTGGCGGCGGCGATTTCCGCACTGACCGGCGATCTGACCAGCTTCATCATCATTTCGACCATTGTATTGATGAGCGCAGTGCTCGACACCGTGCAAGAATACCGGGCCGAGGAGGCTGCCGAGGCGCTCAAGGTTTCAGTGGCGCTCAAGGAGAGGGTCCTACGGGATGGACAGGAGGTAACAGTACTCGGACAGGACCTGGTCCCTGGCGATGTTGTGCTGCTCGCCGCCGGGGATCTAGTCCCCGCAGACGGACGTCTTGTCGAGTCCAGGGATTTCTTTGTCAACGAAGCCTTGCTGACTGGCGAGTCCTATCCAGCTGAGAAACACGCATGCGACCAAGGCGTGCAAACTGAGGAAATCGCCGCGGCCACTAATGCCGCCTTTATGGGCAGTTCAGTCATGAACGGCTCGGCCTGCCTTGTGGTCTGCGGGACGGGGTTGGCGACCCAGCTTGGCCAGATCAGTAGCACCTTGCGGCGGGCGCCACCGCCGACGGCGCTCGAACAGGGAACACGCCGGTTCGGTATGCTGATTGTGCGCCTGACCGAGATCCTCGTGCTGTTTGTGTTGCTGATGAATGTAGGAGTGTTCCACCGACCTTGGCTGGTAACCTTTCTGTTTGCCGTGGCTCTCGCTGTCGGGCTCACGCCCGAGCTTTTGCCGATGATCGTCTCGGTAACGCTCGCGCGTGGCGCCATTCGCATGGCCAAGGCCCACGTGATCGTCAAACGTCTTGGCGCAATCCATGACCTCGGCAGCATGGATGTGCTGTGTACAGACAAAACGGGGACGCTCACAAAAGCGGAGATCAAACTCGCGCGGCAGATTGCACTCTCGGGGGCCGATTGCCGGCGCGTGCTCGACCTTGCTTGGCTCAACAGCCATTTCCAGGCGGGGTTAAGAAACCCGCTCGACATCGCAATCATCGAGTCCGGCCCGGCACGCGATGCCGGCTGGATCAAGATCGATGAGGTGCCGTTCGACTTCCAACGACGCCGCGTTTCGGTCCTCCTCGAACGTGAAAATCGCCGCCTGCTGATAACGAAGGGCGCGCCCGAAGATGTCATCAAGCTCGCGACCCGGTATGAGGAGCCGGGTGCCGCTGATCCCCTCCTGCTTGACGACGCCGCGCGGGGCCGCGCAGCCATGTCCTTCGACCAGCTCAGCGCAGAGGGGTTTCGCGCCCTTGGCGTCGCGTGGCGGGAGATGGATCCCGATTGTTCGGGGGCGACAGTAGCCGACGAACGAGATTTGGTCTTGGCCGGTTTCGTCGTTTTCTATGATCCGCCGAAAGCCGGTGCAGGGGAAGCCATTGCGGCGCTGGAGGCAAAGGGTGTCAATGTCAAGATACTCAGCGGCGACAACGAGCGCGTGGCGCAGCATGTCTGCAATGAACTCGGCATTGCTGTGACCGGGCTGTTGACTGGCGCTGAGATCGAAGGCCTGAGCGAAGACGCGTTCGCCACGCGGCTGGAGCAGACCAATTTGTTCTGCCGGGTCACGCCGGTCCAAAAGAACCGAATCATACTTGGGCTGAAGCGCCGCGGTCACGTGGTCGGGTATCTCGGCGATGGGATCAACGATGCACCATCGCTGCACACCTCCGATGTCGGCATTTCGGTTGATAGCGCGGTCGATGTCGCCAAGGACGCGGCTGACATCATCCTCCTGAGGCAGGACCTCGGCGTGCTCGAAAGGGGTGTTAGCGAAGGACGGCGCGCCTTCGGCAACATTATGAAATTCATTATGATGGCGATGAGCTCGAATTTCGGGAACATGTTCTCAATGGCCGGGGCGACGCTGATCCTGCCATTCTTGCCGATGCTGCCGGTGCAAGTATTACTCAATAACCTGCTTTACGCCGTTTCCGAAATGTCGATCCCGCTGGACCAGGTCGACAACGAGATCACTGAGAAACCTGAGCATTGGGACATGAATTTTATCCGCAACTTCATGCTGGTCCTAGGACCAGTGAGCTCGATATTCGACTTTCTGACCTTCGGCCTACTGCTGTTTGTCTTTCACGCGAGCCAAGCCTTGTTCCAGACCGGCTGGTTTATCGAATTGCTCGCCACCCAGGTTCTCGTTATTTTCGTGCTGCGGACCCGGCGCAATCCGTTCAAGAGCCGCCCGCATCCTCTCCTCGCCATCACCTCTGTCGTGGTGGTTGTGCTTGCTGTCGTGCTGCCGTTTACACCGCTTGCAGCGTGGTTCGGCTTCGCTCCGCCTTCTGCCTCCTTCCTGTTGGCGATTGCCGGGCTGACCATGTGCTACCTGGTGCTCGCCCAGACCGCTAAATCGGTGTTTTACCGCCGTTGGTCGCCGGGCGGCGTCGCGCGCGCCCCTCAGTTGCGATCGCATCTACCGCTTGTTGGAAGATCGTGACCTCCTCCTGCCTCCGGCTGCCCATCTCTTAGGGTTGTCGTAGCAGTGGCGATCTTGAGCGGCGACTTGAAATCTGTCTTGCCCGGCCCTGTCGGCGTCGCTGAGCCAAGTTAAAGATCAAGTTCCCGAGATCGATGTAAATCTGAGGTGGACAGTATATTGATGTAATTGGCTCGATCGAAGGCGGTTGGATCGGGCATGGCGCCGCGTCTCATCTTGCCCCGAATCAGGTTAATTGAGTTGACATTCCGCGCTTCGAGCCAGCGTTCGAGACCAGCAACGAGTGTCGTCATGTGCTCGATGCCGTGACGCAGCAGCGAAGACGTCGTCATTACCGCGTCGGCTCCGACCAGCAGGTACTTGATCACTTCGTCGACGCTGTCGACGCCGGTGCTCGCCGCCAGTGCGGCCTGGACATTGCCGGCAAGAACGCCAATCCACAGCAAAGGCAGCCGGATCTCGGCCGGATGACTTAAGCTGATGTCCGAGTGCAGGCGGAGTTGGACTAAATCGATGTCGGGCTGGTAGAAGCGATTGAACAGCGTGAACCCATCCGCCCCCGCCGCGTCGAGCGCGCGGATGACATGGCCCAAGGCGCTGAAATAGGGACTGAGTTTTAGCGCGACAGGGATGGAAATGGCAGCCTTCACGGCCTTCAGCGTCTCGAGATAGGCGTCTTCGACCTGAGAACCGCTCAGACGCAGGTCGGAGGGAATGAAATAGGTGTTGAGCTCGATCGCGCTGGCGCCGGCCTGCTCGACCATGCGGGCGTAATCGCGCCAGCCCGACGGGCTGATCCCGTTGAGGCTCGCGATCACCGGGATGGCGACCGCTTCGCGCGCCCGCCGGATAATGTCGAGGTACTGGCGCGGCTCGCTCCAACTGCCGATTGCGGCGGGAAAATAGGATAGCGCCTCGGCGAAGCTCTCACTCGACGCCGTGGTAAGCCGTTCGATCTCGATCGCCTCGGCTTCGATCTGTTCCTCGAAAATCGAGGGCAGCACGACCGCGGCCGCGCCGTAATCCTCGAGGCGTCGGATGTTGTCGAGATCGAGCGTCAGCGGCGAGGCCGATGCAATCAAGGGGTTCTTGAGCTTGAAGCCGAGATACGCCGTCGTGAGGTCCATCGGCCGGCCTTCTTTTGGTTCACGCCCCGCTGGGCGCCGGATGGAAGCGGCTCGATGCCCAGCCGGCCATCTCCTCGTAGGTGCGATACTTCTCGTCGACCCCGGCCTGAGCCATCGTCAGCAGCTCTTCGGCTTCGTGCGGCCGAAGCTGCGAGAGCGCCTTGTAGCGGAGCTCGTTGTACGCGTAGTCGCGGAAACGGATCGTCGGCCGGGGCGAGTCGAGGCGGAACGGGTTCTCGTCGATCGTGCGCATTGCCGGATTGTAGCGGAACAGCGGCCAGTAGCCGCAAGCGACGGCAAGATCCTGCTGGTGCAGGCCGAGCCGCATATCGATGCCGTGGGCGATGCAATGACAATAGGCGAGGATCAGAGACGGGCCCGAATAGGCTTCGGCCTCGCGGAAAGCCAGCAGGGTCTGCTGGAGGTTAGCGCCCATTGCGACCTGCGCGACGTAGACATTGCCATAGGCGATCGCCTGAAGCGCCAGGTCCTTGCGCGCCACCCGCTTGCCCGCAGCGGCGAATTTGGCGATCGCGCCGAGCGGTGTGGCCTTCGAGGCTTGGCCGCCGGTATTGGAGTAGACCTCGGTGTCGAGCACCAGCACGTTCACGTCGCGAGCCGACGCCAGTACGTGATCAAGTCCGCCATAACCGATGTCGTAGGCCCAGCCGTCGCCGCCGACGATCCAGATACTGCGGCGGACCAGGTGATCAACCACGGACAGAAGGTCCTTCGCCATCGGATCGTCGGGAAGCGCCTCCAGCCGTGAGATCAGCTCCGCCACACGCGCGCGCTGAGCGCGGATCTCCGACTCTTGCACCTGCGGCGCGCTCAGGATCTCATCGACGAGCGTGGCGCCGAGCTTGTCGTGCAAGCCTTTCGCGAGCGTCTTCGCGAGTTCCAGATGCTTGTCCGCCGCCAGGCGGAAGCCGAGCCCGAACTCCGCATTGTCCTCAAACAGGGAATTCGACCAGGCCGGTCCGCGGCCTTCTTGGTTCTTTGTCCAAGGCGTGACCGGCAAATTAGCACCGTAGATCGACGAGCAGCCGGTCGCATTGGCGATCTGGGCGCGGTCGCCGAAAAGCTGGGATAGGAGCTTGAGGTACGGAGTCTCACCGCAGCCGGCGCAGGCGCCGGAGAACTCGAACAGCGGCTCGAGGAACTGCACGCCGCGCACATTGGCGAAATCGATCCGCGCCCGGTCATTGACCGGCAGTGCCTCGAAGAATGCCACGTTGCGCCGTTCCGGCTCGATCAGCGGCAGCCTGTCGCGCATGTTGATCGCCTTGAGGTCAGGCTCCGTCGCGCTGTGGGCGGGACAAATCTCGACGCACAACCCGCAGCCCGTGCAGTCCTCGACGTAGAACTGCAGCGAGAAGCGCACATCCGGGAAGCCGCGCACGTTGATCGGCGCTGATTTGAAGGTGGCCGGGGCGCCCTCGAACTTGTCCGCATGATTGTATTTCGCGCGAATGACGGCGTGCGGGCAGACGAAGCTGCATTGGCCACACTGGATGCAGATGTCCGGCTCCCATACCGGCACGGAGTTGGCAAGGTTGCGCTTCTCGAAGGCCGCGGTGCCCGAGGGAAAGGTGCCGTCGACCGGCATCAGGCTCACTGGGATCTCGTCCCCGCGCGCCTCGAACATCTTGGCGGTAACCTTGCGGACGAACTCCGGCGCCTCCGCCGGCACAACGGGCGCGCGGTCCCAGTGGCTCGTCGCGTCTGCCGGAACCTTGACTTCGTGCAAGCGATCGAGCGTGCCATCGACCGCCCGGAAATTGCGCTGCACCACCTCCTCGCCCTTTTCGGCATAGGTCTTGCGGATCGAATCCTTGATGCGATTGATCGCCTCGTCCCGCGGCAATACGCCGGAGATGGCAAAGAAGCAGGTCTGCAGAATGGTGTTGATGCGGCCCCGCAGCCCCACCTCCTGCGCTGCCTTCGAAGCGTCGATGACGAAGAAGCGAAGCCTCCGCTCGATGATCTGCTGCTGCATCGAGCGCGGTAGATGGTTCCACACCTCGTCGGCACCATAGGGGCTGTTGAGGAGGAAAGTGCTCCCCGGCGCCGCGACCCGCAGCACGTCCTGGCGCTCGATGAAGTTGAACCGGTGGCAGGCCACAAAATTGGCCTCCCGGATGAGATAGGGCGCCCGGATCGGCCGCGGCCCGAAGCGCAGGTGCGATATCGTCTGCGCTCCCGATTTGTGCGAATCGTAGACGAAGTAGCCCTGGGCATGAAGTCCCGCTTCTTCGGCGATGATCTTGACGCTGTTCTTGTTGGCGCCGACGGTGCCGTCCGCGCCGAGCCCATAGAAGACCGCCCGCACAACCTCGGGTGGCTCGATCGTGAAATTGCGGTCATAGGCGAGGCTCGTATGGGAGACATCGTCCTCGATGCCGATGGTGAATCCGTTCCTCGGCTCAGGCTGTGCCAGCTCGTCGAACACAGCCTTGGCCATAGCCGGGTTGAAATCTTTGGACGCGAGGCCGTAGCGGCCGCCGATGACGCGCGGCATCGTCTGCCGCGCGCCGCTGGCGACCCCCTGCACCAGCGCGGCCACGACATCGAGATAGAGCGGCTCTCCGGGCGCGCCCGGCTCCTTGGTCTGCTCGATCACGGCGAGCGCCCGGCAGCTCGGCGGCACTGCCGCGACGAAGGCCTCGCCGGCGAAGGGCCGGTAGAGCCGCACTTGGATGACACCGACCTTTTCGCCGCGCGCCTGCAGCGCCGCGGCCGTCTCGCGCGCTGTCTCGGCGCCCGTGCCCATCGCCACGACGACCCGCTCAGCGTCCGGCGCACCGGCGTAATCGAACAGACGGTAGTGCCGGCCGGTCAGCGCGGCGAAGCGGTCCATGGCAGCCTGAACCGCCGCCGGGACGCGCGCGTAAAAGGGGTTCACCGACTCCCGCGCCTGGAAGAACGTATCCGGGTTGTGGGCGGTGCCGCGGACGAAGGGGTGCTCGGGATCGAGTGCCCGCTTGCGGTGCGCGCGCACGAGATCCGGATCGATCATCGCGCGGATCTGATCGTCGCCGAGAAGCGCAACAGTGTTGATCTCGTGCGAGGTGCGGAATCCGTCAAAGAAATGGACGAAAGGGATACGCGTCTCGAGCGTCGCCGCCTGGGCGATCAGCGCGTTGTCATGGGCTTCCTGCACCGAAGCCGAGGAGAGGAGCGCGAAGCCGGTGGTCCGCGCTGCCATCACATCGGAATGGTCGCCGAAGATCGACAGCGCCTGAGTTGCGACAGACCGGGCGGCAATGTGAAACACCGTCGCCGTCAGCTCGCCCGCGATCTTGTACATATTGGGCAGCATCAGCATCAGGCCCTGCGACGAGGTGAAGGTCGTCGTCAACGCGCCCGACTGCAGCGCCCCGTGCACCGCGCCGGCGGCGCCGCCCTCGCTCTGCATCTCCTGGACGACGGGCACATTGCCCCAAACATTCTTGATCCCCAGCGCCGACCATTCGTCGGCAAGCTCCGCCATTGTCGAGGACGGGGTGATGGGATAGATCGCGCAGACTTCGTTGACGCGATAGGCGACATGGGCGACGGCCGTATTGCCGTCCATCGTCGCAGTGTGCTGGCTCATCGCATCCTCCTTGCCGCGATCCGCCGCATTGGCACTCGTCATCCCGGCTCGGCAATCATCTCGATGGCATGGCAAGGGCATTGTTCGAAACAAACGGCGCAGCCGGTGCATCTGGTGTAGTCGTAGCGGTAGCGGCGCCCGGGGCCGAGCTTGACGATGGCGTCCTCCGGACAGGCGGCCCAGCAATTGTCGCATTCGAAACAATTGCCGCAGGATAGGCAGCGTTGCGCCTCGTAGCGCGCCTCCTTCTCGCTGAGGCCCGCGACGACCTCTTCAAACCCGCTCAGTCTCTGCGAGATTGCCAGCTCCTTTTCAGTCGCGCTGGATCGGCATCGCTGAAGACCGGCAGGTTCAGCATGTCGAATGAAACAAGAGGCGCCTGGGCCGGTTCGGCATACCCCTGGCCGGTGAGCCATCCATCGATGTTGCGGGCTGCGCGCTTGCCGTGGCCGACGGCGGTGGTGATGGTGCGCTCGCCGGGCACCATGTCGCCACCGGCGAAGATGCCGGCGTGTCCGGTCATCATATCGGGGCCGACAATAACCGTGCCATCCGGTTTGAATTCGATACCGGGCACGCGCTTCAAGAACGCGCTGTCCGTTTCTTGGCCGAGCGCCAGCACGACGGCATCGGCCTCGAGGGTCTCAATCTCCCCGGTCGGCTGCGGCCTTCCCGCCGCGTCGAGCCTCATCCGCTCGACCGTGAGGGTCGGGCCGGCGATTTCTTTGATGCTTGCCAACCACTTGATCTTGACCCCCTCGGCGATCGCCTCATCGGCCTCGAAGGCATGAGCCGGCATGTGAGCGCGGTCGCGGCGATAGATGATCAGCGCCTCGTGCGCGCCGAGGCGTCTGGCGGTGCGCGCCGCATCCATCGCCGTGTTGCCGCCGCCATAGACGACGACGCGGCGGCCGAGGCGCGGCGCTTCGTCGGTCTCGGCCTCACGCAGTAATGTCATGGCGTCGAGCACCTTGGCCGCATCCCGCGCCGGGATGTCGACATGGCGGCTGACATCGGCGCCGACCGCGATGAAGACCGCATCGAAGCGTCCGGCATCGCGCTCCGCGACGACATCCTCGACCTTGTGATTCAACGTGATCCGCACGCCCATTTCCTCGATCCGGCGGATCTCCTTCATCAGATCAGCGCGCGGAAGGCGATAGGCGGGGATGCCGAAGTGCATCATGCCGCCGGGAACCGGCCCGGCCTCGTGGATCTCGACGGCATGGCCGAGACGCGCGAGGTGATAGGCGGCCGAGAGCCCGCTCGGTCCGGCGCCGACGACAAGGACGCGCTTGCCGCTCGGCGGCGCGTCGATGGGCAGCCTCCAACCCTCCGCTGCCGCGAGGTCGCCGAGAAAGCGCTCGACCGCGTGGATGCTGACGGGGGCGTCGAGCGCATCACGATTGCACGATTGTTCGCAGGGGTGATAGCAGACGCGACCGTGCACCGCCGGCAGCGGATTATCGCGCACCAGCATCTCCCAGGCTGCGCGGTACTTGCCCGCTTGGGCGAGGGCGAGCCAGGCCTGGATGTTCTCGCCAGCGGGACAAGCGTTGTTGCAGGGTGGCAGCAGGTCGACATAGACCGGGCGCCGGGTGCGGAAGGGACCCGTACCCTTCTCGCGGGTGAGATCGACCACCGGCATCAGGTCTCGAAGCTTCTGGATCACAGCTCAACTCGCCTCAGGTGGCGATGATGACTTTTAGCGCCCCAGTGTCGGCGGCGTGGCTGAAGGTTTCGTACGCGTCGAGCATACGGTCGAGCGTAAAGCGGTGCGTGATCAGCGCCGTCGGATCGAGCTTTTTCGACTGCACGGTTTTCAGCAGCATCGGCGTCGTGACGGTATCCACGAGCCGGGTCGTGATCGTGATGTTCTGCGACCAGAGGCGTTCGAGATGCAGATCCGCCTTGACGCCGTGCACGCCGACGTTGGCGATGGTGCCGCCGGGCGCGACGATATCCTCGCAGAGCACAAAGGTTGCCGGCACGCCCACCGCTTCGATCGCGGTATCGACGCCGCGCCCTGAGGTCATTTTCATGATTGCCTCGGCCGCTTTGCCGGCGCCGGCATTGACTGTCGCGGTTGCGCCAAAGCGCTTGGCGACTTCGAGGCGTTTGTCGTCAAGATCGATCATGATGATCTCAGCGGGGGTATAGAACTGAGCAGTCAACAATGCCGCCAGGCCGATCGGGCCGGCGCCGACAATCGCGACGGTACTGCCCGGCTGGACCTTGCCGTTCAGCACGCCGCATTCGAAGCCGGTCGGCAGTATGTCGCTCAACATCACGAGCGCCTCTTCATCCGCTCCGCCAGGGATACGATAGAGGCTGGTGTCGGCATGCGGCGTGCGCACATATTCGGCTTGGGTGCCGTCGATCGAGTTGCCGAGGATCCAGCCACCGGTGGTGCAATGCGAATACATCCCGCGGCGGCAGTATTCGCACCGTCCGCATGACGAGATGCACGAGATCAGCACCCTGTCGCCGGGACGAAATTCGGTAACGCCTGGCCCGGTCTTTTCGACCACTCCGATGCCTTCATGGCCGAGGATGCGGCCTGGCGCACAGGTCGGCACGTCGCCTTTGAGGATGTGCAGATCGGTGCCGCAGATCGTCGTTTTGATGATTTTAACGATGGCGTCTGTGGGCCCGGCGATCTCCGGCATCGGTCGGCTTTCGAGCGCTTTCTTTCCAGGTCCCTGGTAAACGAGAGCTTTCATGGTCAAGCCTTCTCTGTGAAAGTGACGGCTTTGTCGCTGTCGCTCTGGCGCTTTTTCGAGAGCGCCGCATCTTCAGCGGTTCAGAAGAGCTGGGGATCAGCAACCGCCGCTGGCGGCATACGACAAGGCGTTTGGGTCGGCGACATCTGCGCGTAAAGCCGCTCGACATCGGCAAACCGGCACAGCGCGGTCCCGGAGCCGAGCAGTGCTGCAGCACCGGCCGCCATGCCAAAGCGGACGGCTTGGTTCAGCGCGAGGCCGCGTGACAGGCCGAGGACAATTCCGGCCAGCATGCTGTCTCCCGCCCCGATCGTGCTTCGCGCCGCGACCGGGATCGCAGCAAAGCGCTCGCTCCCCTCTGCTGTTGCCAGCAAGGCGCCTTCCTCGCCGAGCGACAGGACGACGATGTCGCTGCGGCCCTGTTCGATGATCTGCTGCGCCGCGCATTCTTGCTCGCGCTCGGTGCGGATTTCTCGCCCGACCAGATCTTGCAGCTCGCGCAGGCTCGGTTTTAACAGATGGATGCCGCCGCCGGCCTGTTTGAGCGCAGCGCCGGAAGTGTCCAGAACCAGCTTTTTGCCGAGCGACTTGGCGAGGGCCGCTACCCGCGCGTAGAAATCGTCAGGCACGCCGAGCGGCAGACTACCGCTGGCAACAATGTAATCTGCTTCGCTCGCCCGCTGCGCCAGCTGGTCGAGACAGTGCTCCTGGATCTCTTCCGAGATTTCGGGTCCGGGTAGAATAAAGCGGAACTGGTTGCCGGTCGCGCGTTCTTCGACGGCGAGGCTTTCGCGGGTGAAGCCGGTAATCGCGACGGCGTCGTAGGCGACGTCTTCCTCGTCCAGCAGATGCCGGATCATCTCGCCCGCAGCACCGCCGGCCGGGAAAATCGCGACCGCGTGGCCGCCTAGCGCGTGCACCGCGCGGGCGACGTTGATGCCGCCGCCGCCCGGATCATAGCGCGGTGCTGTACAGCGCAGCTTATGGGTCGGCTCTACCCGATCGGTCGCGGTGGCGATGTCGAGCGCAGGGTTCATGGTCAATGTGACGATCGGCTGCATGGAGACCCCCTACTCGGCGGCAACCGGGCGAGCGGCCGCCGACTGCTCGGCTTCGTACACGGCGGTGATCGTGCGTAAGAGGCTCGCCGCGGTGACGCTGATCGAGTTGATCCCGAGCCTGGCGAGGAACTGCGCAATCTCCGGATAATTCGCCGGCGCCTCGCCGCAGATCCCGACGTGACGATGGTTGCGCTTGGCGCCGGTCACGGCGAGCCGCAGCATTTCGAGCATGCCGGGGTCGCGTTCATCGAAATCGAAGGCGACGATCTCGGAATCGCGGTCGACCCCCAAGGTCAATTGCGTCAGGTCGTTGGAGCCGATCGAAAAGCCGTCGAACTGCTGCGCGAAGGCGTCGATCTGAATGACGTTGTTGGGGATCTCGCACATCACGTAGATCTCCAAGCCGTTCTCGCCGCGCTGGAGCCCGTGCTGCGCCATTGCCGCGATCACCTGCTCGGCTTCGGCGACGCGGCGGCAGAACGGCACCATGATCTTCAGATTGATCAGCCCCATTTCATTGCGGACCCGGGCGAGTGCCGCGCATTCGAGCGCGAAGCCGGCGGCGTAGGCCGGGTGCGCGTAGCGCGAGGCGCCGCGGAAGCCGAGCATCGGGTTGTCCTCCTTCGGCTCGAACCCGGCGCCGCCGATCAGGCTGGCATATTCATTGGTCTTGAAGTCCGACAGCCGGACGATGACCGGCTTGGGAAAGAATGCGGCGGCGATCGTGCCGATGCCCTCTGAGAGCTTTTCGACGAAGAAATCGATGGGTTGTGGATAATTCCGCACGAGCTTTGCGATCGCGGCCCGTGCCGTTCTCGAGGCGACCTTGTCCGGGGAAACGAGCGCCATCGGATGGACGCCGATGTGGTTGTTGATGATGAACTCCATGCGCGCGAGCCCGACCCCATCGTTGGGGAGCATCGCGGTGTGATAGGCGAGCTCGGGATTGGCCAAATTGAGCATGATCTCGGTTCGCGGCCGCGGCACCCCGCCCGCTGGCACTCGGGTGACCTCGAACGGGAGCTGGCCGTCATAGACCTTGCCGGCTTCGCCCTCGGCGCAGCTGACGGTGACGACCGTCCCGGTCCGCAGCTTTTCGAGCGCCCCTTCGGCGCCGACCACCGCAGGCACGCCGAGCTCGCGGGCGACAATCGCGGCATGGCAGGTGCGCCCGCCATGGCTGGTGACGATCGCCCCCGCAGTCTTCATGACCGGCTCCCAATCGGGGCTCGTCGCCTCGGCCACCAGCACTTCTCCCGGGTGGAAGGCGGAAAGGTCGTGCGCACCGGCCACCACGTCGGACCGTGCCGGAGGCGATCTTCTCGCCGACCGCGCGTCCGGTGACCAGCACCGGACCGCCGGTCTTCAGCGCATAGGTCTCGAAAGCGCCCGTGACCCGCTGCGAGGCGACCGTTTCGGGGCGGGCCTGGACGATGTAGAGCTTGCCCTCCTTGCCGTCCTTCGCCCATTCGATGTCCATCGGGCGTGGGATGTCCGGCGAGCTGCGAGTAATGATCTTCGATGCGGATCGCACAATCCGCGAGATCGAGCACCTCCGCATCGGTCAGGCAAAATCGTTCGCGGTCCACCTTAGTTGTCCGCAGGTTCTGTGTGCTGGCGTCGCCGTGCCCGCCGGCATAGACGAGCCGCATCTGCTTGCCGCCGAGCGAGCGGCTCAGCACCGCGCGGTATCCCTGCCGGAAAGTCGGTTTGTGGACGTAGAACTCGTCGGGATCGACCTTGCCCTGCACGATGTTCTCGCCAAGACCCCAGGCCCCGGTGACGAAAACCACATCGCGGAAGCCGGATTCGGTGTCGAGGGTGAAGATGACCCCGCTCGACGCGAGATCGGAGCGAACCATCTTCATCACCCCGACCGACAGGGCGACCTTGAAATGGTCGAAGCCGTTGTCGATACGATAGACGATGGCGCGGTCGGTGAAGATCGACGCAAAGCAGCGCCTGCAGGCTTCGATTACGTCGGCCTCGCCGCGCACATTTAAAAAGCTCTCATGCTGACCGGCGAAGCTTGCGGTCGGCAGGTCCTCGGCGGTCGCCGAGCTGCGCACCGCGACCGCGACGCCGGCGCCGCATTTCCCTTCGAGCGCGTGATACGCTCGGGCGATCTCTTCGCGCAGCCAGGTGTTGCCGGTCGCCTCGTAAACGATCTTTCGTGCGGCCGCGGCCCGCTCAGCGAGAACCGTCACATCGTGATGGTCGAAATCCGAGAGCAGTCGGCGCAGCTCCTCCCAGGCCCCGGCTTCGCCGAGCGCGTCGCGGTAGGCCGCCGCAGTCAGCGCGAACCCTTCCGGGACCCGGGCGCCGAGCAGTGAATAAAGTTCGCCGAGAGAAGCGGTCTTGCCGCCGACCGCAGGGACGTCCTTGAGCCGAATGTCGTCGAACCAACGGACGCAGGACCTTTGCCGACATTGGATCCACTCCTCTTTACGGTCTCATTTGCGACAGCTTGCTTATGAGAGCCGGACATCCGCATTGATGCAGATCATTCCGGCCTGGATCGATCGGATGGGCGGCGCTGCGGTGTTCGATCGCGCCGGTCCGGTCACATCGCGCGTGGCTTGAACGGATCGGCGAAAATCGCCGCCGGGCTGAGCTCGTGATCGATCTCGAGCGGTCGAGTCTATTTGGCGATGCGCTCGCTGCGGCACACCGACCCTGTTTTTGTCTGGTTTTCGCCGGTCGATGCGCCCGACGGTACGACGCCTAAGCGGTGATCCCCGACGCTAGCGCCACCTGCACCCGCAGTCTCGGATTGCCTCTCGAAGCGACAACCTTCAGAGCACGACGAATGCGACGCTCCGGCTCATGACCGGCTCACTGGCTAATCGGATGAGACGATGTTCTCCGCTTATCCCGCTTTGGGCCGAGTTCTTTTTCCAGGCGATCGGCGTCCTTCTCCAACTTGTCCGCTGTCGCCAATCGCCCCTCCCAAATCCACGGAGTACCGGCTCGCTCGGCGAATTCGCGGTACCAAGACGCCAACGCCCGAAGCCTATCTGCATCGTTCATTCGCATTTATTCCGCTGCGTTTTCGCTCGCTCGCTGTCGAGGATTTGGCGGCCGCGAGGTCGCAGGTTCGATCCTGCGGCTCGCCCGCGCCTTGATCTAAGTCAATCCAACAAGGGGAATGTCAGTCCGGCGCGCTCGACGAGCCTGTCCGCCGACGCGGCGGGCGTGCCGGCGCCAAATCCGCGTTAGTCGTGGTTTTGGGTTCGTCGCCTTCATGGATACTCGTCGGAGTCGGTGTTTACCCTTTTGCCGCTCCTTCCTGGTGCGGATGTTCGGCGCGATTACGGCCTCGGTCGGACGCATTGAGGGCTTGCCGACGCGACCGCCGCGATCACCAAGGTGCTCTCGGGGTCGAAACTCTCGAGAGCCGGAACAGACCTATCCGAAGCTCGCGATCGTTGTCCTGAACCGCGCCAGCGACGCGCCGAAAAAGACGAGCGTGATGGCGGCGAGAGCGGCCAGCTGCGGCCAGACGATGTCGAGACCGGCAGCGCGGTACAATACGCCCTGAGCGAAGCTGACGAAGTGCGGGGTCGGCGTGACCTTCATCACTTCTATCAGCCAGGGAGGCATGCTTTCCGGCGGCGTCGCACTGCCCGACAGCAAATTCAGGATGACCAGCACCGGGACCACCAGCAACCCGAACTGGCCCATCGTGGCGGTGAAGGTTGCGAGCAGAATGCCGAGAGCTGCGACCGAGATTTCGTAGAGGACCGTACCGGCAATGAACAATGCGATCGAGCCGGAGAGCGGTACCCGCAGCGCGCCGTGGACGACCAACCACAGCGACAGGATGGCGACCACAACGATCACGAGGCCGTTGGCCCAGATCTTTGCGAGCATGATTTCGGCCGATGTGACCGGCGTCACCAATAAATGTTCAACGGTTCCATGTTCACGCTCGCGAATCAGCGCCGCGCCTGTCAAAACGACCGTCAGCATTGTTATGTCGTTGATCACCGCCATGATCGCCAGGAACCACTCGGATTTGTGGTTCGGGTTGAAGGCGGTGCGCATCACGAGATTTATCGGCGAGGCTATCGCCCCCTCGCGGTGCTGCAAATAGCCCAAAGCCTCCTGTTCGATGATGTTCTGGAGATAGCCGGCGCCGACCCCGGCCTGGGTCAGCGCGGTTGCGTCGACATCGATCTGCACCGTCGGGCGCCGGCCGGCGAGAACATCGGATTCGAATTTCGGAGGAATTTCCAAGACGAATACGAAGCGGCCGGAATTCATACCGGGATCGATTTCGTCAGGCGTTAACTGGACCGCCCGCTTGAACTGCGGTTCGAGGATTGCGCCGGCTATCCGGCGTGAGAGTTCGGAATCGTCTTCGTCGACGATGCCGACTGCAACATTCTCCACCTCGGTCTTTGCGCCGGTCGCCTGCGCATAAACCGCGAAAGAGAACGCATAAACGATCATCACCAGCAGGATCGGGTCGGCGCGAAGGCTGTATAGCTCCTTGACCCCAAGCCTGAAATACATTGGCAAGCCGCAAGGCCATATCACGCCTCCTGCTTGCGCAGAATGAGCGTTGCCGCAGCAACGAACCCCAGCGCAAAGACGACAAGCACCAGGAGGTCGGCCCAGAGCTCGGCGAAGCCGAGGCCCTTCGTGAAGGTTCCGAGGCTGATTTGCGTGAACCATCCCGACGGGAAGCCGAGACCGATCCAGCGGGCAGCTCCCGAAAGCGATGAAAATGGGACCAGCAGCCCCGAGAAATTTATCCCGATCACGAGGGTCAGGATCGTTGTGGTGAAAATGGCGGCGATCTGAGTGGAGGTGAAGCAGGAGACGAGCAGGCCGAAAGCGGTGGCCGCGCCGATGTAGACGAAAACCCCGGCAAGCAGGGCCGCGACCGATCCTTTCACCGGCACACCGAACAAGTATACCGCCACCAGCAAAAGTGTCATGAAACTGGCGAGCCCGATCGCGACATATGGCAGTTGTTTGCCGAGCAGGAACTCGACGCCGGTGATCGGCGTCGAGCGGAAATTGGCGATCGACCCGGTCTCCTTTTCGCGGGCGACGCCGACCGCCGTCATCATCGCTGGGATCAGGATCAGCACGAGCATGATGGTGCTGGGAATAGTCTGATAAACGCTTTTGAACGCCTGGTTGTATTTAAAGCGCGCCTCGAGATTGACCGGCAGCGGCCGGAGCCCCGCGATATGGCCCCTGGCTGCCTGATCGGTCAGATAGGTCTGCGCCAGCCCCTGCACATAGCCGCTTGCCGTCTCGGCGCGGAACGGCATCGCACCATCGAGCCAAACCGACAGTTCCGGCCGCTTATCCGTCAGCAGGTCCTTGCCAAAGTTCGTCGGGATCTGGAGCGCGAGCTTCAGCTCTCCGCTCTTAAGGCGATGATCGAGTTCGGCTTCGCTGGAGACGTCCCGATGTTCACCGAAGTAACGCGACCCTGAAAAGTTTTCGAGTAGTTCGTGGCTCTCGTTGGTCTGGTCCTGATCGAACGCGGCGTAGGCGAGGTGTTCGACATCGAACGAGATGCCGTAGCCGACGGTCAGCATCAAGATCAGTGGACCGAGGAACGAAAAGGTGAGGCGGATCGGATCGCGCAGGATTTCCATCGTCTCCCGGCGCGCATAGGCCCACAGCCGGCGCAAATCAAACCGCGATGCCGCAGACGGCAGCGAAAGCTTTGTGCTCTGACTCAGCCCTGCTTCCTGTCCGTCATACCCGGACTTGATCCGGCCATCCGTGGAAACTGCCTCGGCTGTCCCGCTCGGCGTGCATGCCCGCGGAACTAGTCCGTGGGCTGAAGGCCCGCGAGTCAGCCCCGGCCCCGAGGAAACTGTCTCGAGCGGCACCTCGGCCCTGATCGGCTTCGCTCCCGGTTCCTTCCCGGCCGCATCTTCGAGGTAGGCGATGAATGCGTCCTCGAGCTTGTCCATTCCGCGCCGCTGTGTCAGCTCCTTCGCCGTTCCGACAGCGAGGACTTCACCCGCGTGCATCAACGAAATGCGGTCGCAACGCTCCGCTTCGTTCATGAAATGGGTCGAGAGGAAGATTGTCACGCCCTCGTCGCGCGAAAGATCGATCAGATACTGCCAGAAGGAATCACGAGCGACCGGGTCGACCCCCGAGGTCGGCTCGTCAAGGATCAGCACCTCGGGTCCATGCAGGACCGCGACGGCAAGTTGCAGGCGCTGTTTCTGACCGAGGGGCAGGCTTTCGGGCCGATTGTTGGCAACACCGAGCAGACCGAAGCGTTCGAGCAGCTCCTGAACCCGAGCCGCTCTGCGGTCTTCCGGAAGGCGAAAGAGGTGGGAGTGAAGCTCCAGGTTCTGCCGGACGGTGAGTTCGCCATAAAGCGAGAACGCCTGCGTCATGTAGCCGACGCGTTCTCGTGTCGCCATATCACCAGAGTCGAGGTGGCGGCCAAAGAGTAGCGCCTCTCCGTCAGTCGGGGCGAGCAAGCCGGTGAGCATCTTCATCGTCGTGCTCTTGCCGCAGCCGTTGGAGCCGAGAAACCCGAAGATCTCGCCCCGCTCGATACGAAAGCTCACGTGATCGACCGCTGTGAACTTGCCGAAGCGGCGGGTCAGCCCCTCGGCCTCGATGGCGGGTGGACCGCCCGTTGCCCGCCGCGGCGGCACGATGACGGCTTGATGGCCGGCGCGTTTGGCTTCAGGCAGAAGGTTTATGAACGCGTTGTCCAGCGTCGATGCGTTGCCCTTTGCCCTCAATTCCTCGGGCGATCCGGTGGCGATTACGCGGCCGTCGTCCATTGCGGCGAGCCACTCGAACTGCTCCGCCTCTTCCATATAGGCGGTGGCAACCATGACGCTCATGCGCGGTCGCCGCGCGCGTATCCGGTCGATCAGCTCCCAGAATTGCCTGCGCGACAGCGGGTCGACCCCGGTGGTCGGTTCGTCGAGGATCAAGAGGTCGGGATCATGGATCAGCGAGCAACAGAGCGACAGCTTTTGCTTCATGCCGCCGGAGAGCTTGCCGGCCGGGCGGTCGGGAAAAGGATCGAGCCCGGTTGCGACGAGCAATTCCGAGATGCGCGCTTCGCGCTCGGATTTGGATTGGTCGAAAAGACGGCCGAAGAAGTCGAGATTCTCGAACACCGTCAAGGTCGGGTACAGGTTGCGCCCAAGGCCCTGGGGCATGTAGGCGATGCGAGGCAGGCTCGAGCGGCGATGCCCCGGGTCTCGCATATCGCCGTCCAATGCAAAGACCTCGCCTTCCTGGATCCGGCGCACACCCGAAATCAGCGCGAGCAAGGTAGATTTGCCGACACCATCCGGCCCAATGAGACCGACCATGCAACGCGCTGGTATATCGAGGGTCACGTCGTCGAGCGCGACGGTCCGGCCGTACCGGTGCGACACGCGCCGCAGCCTCGCAGCGGGATCGGTCATTACGGCAGCTTTACAGTCAGCTGGGCGGGCCAGGCAGCGTCACGCTCGGTCCTCACATACCCAATGCCACGAATCCCCGTCTTGAGCTGTTTTTCGTACTGCTTCAGAAGCGCGGCGTCACCCGACAGCTTCACCCGGAACATCAGCTTCTCGCGCTCCTCGGGCGTCTCGACCGTCTTCGGCGTGAACTGCGCCTCGGTGGCGACGAAGGTGATCTTGGCCGGGAACACATATCCCGGACGAGGATCAAGCGTGACGCGCGCTTCATCGCCGACGCCGAGGGGGCCAGCGACGCGCGCCGGCACGAAGATCGTCATGTACACATCGCTGAGGTCCAGCAATGTGAGGACCCGGCCGCCCGCCGAAAGCACCTCCCCGGGCTGCGCCAGCTTGTACTGAATGCGCCCGAAGGTCGGCGCAATCAGCGTCGAATCTCTGATCTGCGACTGCAGCCGCGCCACTTCGCCCTGCCCCGCCGTGATCGCGGCTGCAGCGGCATCGCGGGTTGCGACGGCTAAGTCGTAGTTCGCCTGGGCCTGCTTCAGCCGATTGGAAATATCGTCGAGCTTTTCGCCCGTTGCCCACCCTTGCCTATTGAGGGTGCTGGTACGGCGCAACTCCTGTTCCTGGAACGTCCGGTCACTGATGCGCTGAACGATTTGCGCCTCCGCCGCAACTTTTTCTGCTTCGGCTTTTCTGACTTGGGCTTTGGCCGACTGCAGCTGCGCCTCGAGTTCGGCCGTGTCCATGCGCGCGAGGACTTGGCCCGCTTGGACCGTGTCTCCCTCTTTGGCGAGAACGACAGCAATCCGGCCCGCGTACTTGGTCGCGATTTCGACCTGCTCCGCTTCGAGGCGGCCATTCGCTGCCGCGATGTACGGGGGCAATGCATTCAGCTGCTGCTGCCACCAGTACCAGGCGCCCGCACCGCCGAGCGCCACGATGCAAGCCAGCACCAGTACCCACACTGGCAGCTTTCGCTTTCTTGCGGGTTTCGGCGCAGCCGGAGCCTCGGGCTCCGTGTTGTCTGCCGAGGATTGTGGCCTCCGGCTTAGGCTAACCGAGGATCTAGTGTCCGCCGTCGACATGACCGTTTCTCCAGCGCCATCACGACCGTCAAGGCTCCTTCCGGAGCCCGGCTCCCTCGGCAGACGCTACGGCCCGCGATGAGTCGTGGCATTGATCCAGGTCAAGTCATTCCGCTTGGACAATGCAGGGGACAGCGATTCAGATCTTTGTGCGATGCGCCGCATGACCCCATCTGCTCGTGAGTGCAGCGATCGCAGTAAGATAGGCGCCGTTCATAGCACCGTTATTGATGGGCTATTTTTCTCGTATTGCAGCAGATGATATAGGCCCGCCCAGTGGATCATGGACGGACATTCCCGGTGCCGGACGGAGCACGCGACCGGCGCACGGCGCGCCGGTCGGCAAACCAGGCCACCAGATATGGCCAGAATGCTCCGACGGCAAGAAAGAGGATGATCAATAACAGCGAAACCACCATTTCGATCACGTCGAGACTTGCAGTATCGCGCGCCACAAACCAACCCGTGATAATGCTCGCTATGAACATGACGAGTCGAACGATCCAACCAAGCATATCGTTATCCCTGATCTGCCCGGCGACCGGGATGGAAACCATGGTTGATGGATTGTGTGCCGATGAGTGGCATCACAAATCTGCCTTGCTCGAGGCCAAGGCGCGTAACACATCGTCGCGCGCGACAATGCCCGTGACCCGGCCATCTCGAACCACCGGCACGCGCTTGATCTGGTGAGTGACGAGCACGCGCGCTATCTCGGAGAGCTCCGTATCCTCGCTCACCGTAATGACAGGCGCGGACATGACGGCTCGCGCGCTGTGGGCCTGAGAGTGCAGCCAGACAACAAGCTCGCTCGGGATGGGCTCGCCTTCCGCGAGCATTTCTAACCAAGAACTGTGCTTGGCCTCGCGTGCGGCTCGCTCGGGACGAATCAGATCGCCCTCGCTCACCATCCCAATCGGCGCGCCATTATCGTCGACAACGGGCACTGCAGTGATCGCTTTTTCGACCAGCAGCCGCGCGATTTCGCGTGTCGATGTGTCGGGATGAACTGACACAACCGGCTTACTCATGACATCACGTGCATTCATTGGTCCTTATTCCTCGACTTCATTATTGGCACTCCCCCATGGAGGCGCTCGATTATCGTGCTTCGGCGGTGCAGTCTGACTGTCCTCGGGCTTCCATTATTCCCGTCGGTGGGAGCAAGAGCTGCGACGCCGGCCAGCACGCGACCTTCCAGCCATTATCCTCTGCTGCTGTTGTCCAGGCTTTGGCCGCGGGTATGAGGATTCGATGCGCTCAGCCAAATCGGCCGAAACAGGCCGCGACATCGACCAAGCGATTTGAGAATCCCCACTCGTTGTCGTACCAGGCGAGGACCCGGACGAAGCGTTTGTCGAGGACCTGCGTCTGCGTCACATCGAACGTTGCGCTGTGTGGGTCATGACTGAAGTCCACCGAGACGGTCGGCGCCTTGTTGATGCCGAGGATGCCTCGCAGTCGGCTCGATTGCGCGGCTTCCTCCATCAGTGCATTGACCTCCTCGCGCGAGGTGTCGCGAGAAGCATCGAATTTAAAGTCGATCAGTGAAACATCCGCGGTGGGCACCCGGATTGCCGTACCATCGAGCTTTCCTTTGAGCACCGGCAGGACCAGACCGACCGCCTTCGCAGCACCGGTCGAGGTCGGGATCATCGACATCGCCGCCGCACGTGCGCGACGCAAATCCTTGTGCAGGCCATCAACAATGTTCTGGTCGCCCGTATAGGCATGGATTGTCGTCATGTAGCCGCGCTCGATACCGATGCCCTGTTGCAGCACATAGGCAACCGGAGCGAGGCAGTTTGTTGTGCACGAGGCGTTCGAGATGACTTTGTGCTCGGGCCTCAACTCGTGGTGGTTGACCCCCATGACGACCGTTATGTCGGCCCCTTCGGCCGGCGCCGAGACGATCACGCGTTTCGCTCCGGCCTCGAGATGCTTCGCTGCCGCTTGGCGTTTAGTAAAGACGCCGGTGCATTCGAGGACCACATCGATGCCGAGATTGCGCCAGGGGAGCTGTGCGGGGTCGCGTTCCGCGGTCACCACGATCTTACCGCGGCCGATATCCATCCAGTTATCGCCGGTGGTGACCTCGCCGGGGAAACGTCCGTGTACGCTGTCGTATTTGAGCAGATGGGCGTTGGTCGCGACAGCGCCGATGTCATTGATCGCGACCACCTCGACATCCTCGGACTTGGTCTCATGCGCCGCGCGCAGGGCCATCCGGCCGGTCCGGCCAAAGCCGTTGATCGCAACTCGTACTGCCATGGTTTGTTCCTTCAACTGGAATTAGCATGGCAAGGTCGATCCGCCGGCTCCCCAGCGCATTGATCTATGTCATACGATCTCGGCGATGTTCGAGACAATAGAGCTTGACTGAAGTCGCATGGCCGCTGCGACGACATTGTTGATTGGGGTCGTCGGGATGGGCGGAGGGTGTATCGGTCACCACCAGCGCGGGAAGACCTTACCCTTCACGGTAAGCACCTCGTCGGCGCTGCATGGCTCCGTACGCTGCTGCTTGTTCAGCTTATGGCGCAGGATCGAAGAATGGCGATAGACCTCTTTGCGCGCCCGCATAATGTTGCCGAGTGGCACATGCTCGGCCGTCACCCGCCATGGCGTAAAGGAGAGCGCATCCATCTTCTCGAGGTTGTCATCGCCGGAGATGTCTTGCCGCGGGATCCGGAGCTTGGCCACCGTGACGAACGGCGACAGCGCCTCGGGCCACTCGACGGTGACGTCCTCTACCGGCATTAGGGCTAGATCGGCGCACAGTTGCACTTGGATGTCGAATTCGTAAGGACGATCCCGTAGTTCGGCGACGAGAGCGGGGCGGTACACCTCCGAGGCCGACGCAAGGTCGAGGGTGCGCTTGACCACGTTTTTAGCAGACCCCGCTTCGGGCGCGAAACGCACCTTGGCGATATAGTCGCCGTGCCGAACCGCACCCATCGTCCAGTAAGTGGATAGCAACAGGTTCACGGGGCGTGTCTGAGCCACGGTGAGGAACGCGAGGAGTTCGTCCCAGGCCCACTGATCCTGGTCCAGTGTTCCCTTGCCGGTCAGGAAGTCTCGAAAAAAACGGTGCCGACCGGGGGTGCCTTGCGCAAAGTATAGCGGCGCCTCTACGAACAACTCCTGAATAAATAGATAATGCTCGATCGTATTGCAGAAAAAGATTGGCGCGTCGATGTTGGCGTAGTCGAAGGTGTGCGTGTCGGGCTGATCCTCGAGGAGGGTCGGACCGTCGATGCCGAACATCTTCAGCGCCAATCCGGTGGCGCCGCCAAGCCGCGCGTCGGCTCCGGCGTGCGGCGAGCCGTTAGAAAAGCGGATCAATGCGTCGTGCGTTCCAGGCTTTGCATAAATGCCTTGCGCATATTCGGCTGGGAGCCGATCCAATATCTCGACCTCGGCCCTGACCAGTCCGTATCCTTTGGCGTGTGCATCGCGGACGGCGCGGCCGGTGCCTTCGGTCGTGACCGACCCGGCAATGTAACGTTCGGTCTTGGCGATTACCGTCTGCAGGGTTTCATCGAACCGGGGATCGACGGCTTCGATATCCGGCGTGTATTTGACGAAGTGGTATCGACATGTGTCCTCCTCCTATTATCGGACCTCCCTCCATTGAGTGCGCGTCGCGGCGGGGTGATGGGAGGAATTCCAAGCCGCGCTTCTCGGGACTGATTACTTAAACTCGGAGTTCCCCGCGCTTGCGAGACATACCGGAGGTGCGGGAGCGGCTCGCGTCGCTTGAGACAATTGAGCTGGGGTCGCGCAGTGTTACACCGTCAGAATGTTGGAGCTACTGCCAGCGAGAGAAACGATCTTGCTAGCGGCTCCATCGCATTCCCGTCGATTCCAAGGACAGCCCGGGCGTTCTGTCGCTCAGCTCGCGGTATCAAATCCTCCGGTTACGGGCCGGTGAACGAGACCAAATAACCAGATACTGAGATACCTGCCACGTTTGAGAAATAAAAGGTGGCGTTTGGATGCAGCATCATCTTCAGCGGTGCTGAAAAAGCGAACACGTCAGTTGTGCCTGCCGTGTTGATCTTGGTTGCGGGGAAAATATGAAACCCGGCCCCGTTGAGGCCGAGCCCCGGATCCGTGACGGCCATCGTCACGCTCTTGGTTCCCACCGACGATACCGGCGCGAAGATATATCCAGAGACATATTCAATGATCAGCCGCCGTCCCGCTGGGACTAGGCACTGATTGTTACTGCTGGTGCCGCAGAGCAGACCGCTCGCGATGTTCGCGTATATCGGCTGCTTTTCGGGTTCGACGGCTCGCGCAGCGGTCACGACAGAGCCCGTCATAAGCAATGCCAATCCGCCGATGATTGGTAGGGCTTTTTTGCATCGGCGAAACGAAATGGTCATCGTACCTCTCCTGTAGCGATTTTCACTTAACCGACAGGTGATGCGCGCTGTCCGAGCACGCAGCGTTGAACGCGCTGCGCGCTCGGTTCCGGTCACTCAATGATTAGCGACGGAACGACCGTGACGGCGCGGGTGACGTTGTAGAAATTGGGAGATGTCGCCAGCACCATCTCGTGGATCTTCCGGAGCTGCTCATCGGTGCCGTCGCCCTTGATCACCACTCGGGTGCGCAGCTCGCGATAGCCGGGAGCGACCGACGGATCGAGCCCGAAGAAGCCGCGCAGGTCGATGTCACCTTCGGTGGTGATCTCCAGCTTTTGCAGTGCAATACCCTGCAGCGCGCAGAGCGCCGAGTAGCCCACCATCATGCAGGCGTTGAAGCCGGCGAGCAGATATTCCTGCGGATTGGCATAGGCGTTGCCGCCACCGAGCTCTAAGGGCTCGTCGATGTCGAGCGAGAAGCGGCGGGGCACATTGCTGCCGCCGATCGCAAAGCTCTCGACCCGCGCCCGCGATGCGCATGCCGCCCTGCCAGCTACTGGCGACCTGCCAATGCGTCATGCCCTGTGCGGGATTGGCCTCGACGCTCTCAATCAGCGTATGCACGGCATCGGTGTCGATACCGTTGACGACGCTGCCGGAAGACAGGGAAGAATGATCTTGCATTTTGACAGCCGTGGACATGATCTGGATCCTTTCATGCGATCAGGGTTGAGGTTGGTTTAGGCGGCTTCCAGCATCCGTACGGGAGCAAGGGAAGCGAGCGCCTCGTGGATACGACCGAGTTGTGCCTCGGTCGTCAGGCTCGCCAATGTGCTGGCGAAGTGGGGATGCCGCGCACCGGAGAGGATGTACTGAAAGCGGTAGGCCTCCAGCATCGTCTGCTTCATCATGCGGGTGTCGGACGCGCTCAGTTGCCGCCCGCAAGTTTGAGCAAAGTAATCGCCATCGGCAGCGGCCTGCGCCTGTACGATGGCGTCGACGGCCCCGACCAGCGCGATCAGCTCGTCGACCGCCGCATCGCGCGCCTCAGCACTGATGCCGGCATCGAGGCGCCGCAACTCCAGCTCGTCCATGAGCGCGTGCTGGCATTCCTCCTTCCAGTGGAACATAAAGACGTCCTGGTAAAGCTCCGATAGGCCGACGTCCTCACGAATGCTTTCACGGTAATGGGATTGGGTGAACAGCTCGATGTGCAGGGTTAATGCCAACACTGCCCAGCTGCTCTTGCTCAGTACCGCGGCGGCGACCTCGTTCGGATCCCAGGCAAAACTGTAGCCGGGCGGCATCACTTCGGCAGTCAGCGCTTCGACCCGGCGAAACAATGCCTGATGCTTTACCTCTTCATCGCCGAACCGGATCAGCGCCTCGAGCGCGACTTGGTCGCCGAGCCAATGGTCGCGACTGAGCTCCAATACTTTGGCGCCGATGAAGCGCTCGACCAACCCGAACATGTTGGCGTAAGTGCGCCCCTGGACCTGACTGAAAAAGATCCGCTCGGTCGGCGAGAGGAAGTCGAGCCGGCCCGCCAGTGTGAGCCCGTCGGGCAGGAACTTGTCAGCGCGGTCGAGCCGCCGGCCGCGAATGACGTCGGTCTCGACGTCCCAGCGCATCCGCTTCGATGCGGCAATGCAACGGGCGAACCGATCGGTTGGAACGGCATAGGAAATGTCCATCACAGACCCCCTTTTTCGGCGAGAGGCCAAGCGCTCTCAGCGACCGAACAATGGCCATCGAGCGTGTACGGGGCCGTGGGAACAGGCGTGGTAAGTTGCGGTGGAAACGTGGTTATGTATAATCGCCGGTGCGTGTAATCTAATGTTAAGCTACGGACAGCACGTGCTGGAGTTTAGGGTCCTCGGCGAATTTGAGGTCGTCCGGGACGGCGCCACGGTGACGTTGCCGCCATCGCGCAAGACGCGCGCTCTTCTCGCATACCTCGCTTTAAGTCGACAAAAGCATCGGCGCGAAAGGTTATGCGAAATCTTCTGGGATGTGCCGGATGATCCGCGCGGCGCGTTGCGCTGGAGCCTGAGCAAGATCAGGCCGCTGATCGACGATCCGGCGCATCCCCGCTTGATCGCCGACCGCAACAGTGTCGAGCTGCGTACCGAGGCGCTCGCCATCGACCTGCTGTCTGCGCAAGCCTGCGTCGGCGCCGGCGTCGAGGCGACATCCGACCTGGTGCAGGCCGCCTCTTCCTTCCGCGCTCCGCTGCTGGCCGATCTCGACCTGCCGGCAAACAACGAATTCCAGAGCTGGCTGTTGAGTTTGCGCGAGGACGCGCGGAAGCTTCAGACGCAAATCCTGCGCGCCTTGATGGAGCGTCTCCGATCAACCCCGGACGCAGCGTTGCCCTATGCGCGTGAGCTGGTGCGTATTGACCCCTACGACGAGACGGCCTGGGCGCTGTTGATCACCAATCTTGCGGCGGCTGGCCGCAGCGGGGAGGTAGGGGAGCAGTATGAGGCGGGCCTGCGCGCCCTGCGTGACGTCGGTGGAGCCTCGGGGCCACTGCTCCGAGCATGGCGCACAGTCCGTGGTTCGGCTACCCGCTCGGCCGATTGCGACACGAATTCGGCGGCGTCGCCAGTCGGCGATCTGCCGGCACGGAGCGTGCCAGCAGTTGCAATTTCGCAGCCCGCCACGCCGCGCCTGTCGATTGTCGTGCTGCCCTTCGTCAATCTGAGCAACGACCCCGAACAGCAATATTTCGCCGATGGGATCACCGGGGATCTCATAACCGATCTGTCACGCATCCCGGACATGCTCGTCATCTCGCGCTACACCGCCTTCACCTATAGGGACAAGCCGGTCGACATCAAGCAGATCGGCCGCGAACTGGGAGTGCGCTATGCACTCGAAGGAGAGGTCCAGCGGTCGGGAACCCGGGTCCGCGTCACCGCCCAGCTGATCGACGCCGAAACCGACACGCATCTGTGGGCCGAGCGCTTCGACGGCGACCCCAGCGATCTGTTCGCCTGGCAAGACGAGATTACCAACCGGATCGCGGTCGCGCTCGACCTCGAGCTGGTCGACGCCGCAGCCGCCCGGCCGAGCGAGCGCCCGGACGCGCGCGATTACATTTTGCGCGGGCGCGCGGTACGGCTGAAGCCGCCGTCGCGCGAGAGCCGTACGACTGCGATTGCGCTGTTCGAACAGGCACTGGCACTCGATCAAGACTTGATCGCGGCGCAGAGCTGGCTGGCGATCGAACTCACGGCCCGCGCCCTTGATTTTATGACCGGCACGGCCGCGGCCGATATTGCACGCGCGGAAGGCTTGGCCGAGCGGGCTTTGGCCGCATCGCCGCGCAGCTCGGTCGCGCATTTCGCCAAGGGCCAGGTGTTACGCGCGCAGGACCGATTTGACGAGGCGATTCCCGAATATGAGACAGTCATCGCGCTCAATCGCAACTGGGCCCACGCACACTCCCATCTCGGCTGGTGCAGGTTCGTGACGGGGGCGATAGAGGCGCTTATCCCGACGCAAGAGCAGGCTATTCGGCTCAGTCCGCGGGATCCTCAAATCGGTCTTTTTTATTTCCGGATCGGGTTCGGGCATCTCCTCCAATCGCGCCCCGATGAGGCGATCGTCTGGTGCGAAAAGGCGCGCAACGCCGCGCCAGCGGCCCCAATATTCCGCACCCTCCTTGCTTCTGCCTACGCTCTCAAAGGCGAGACCGGCCGCGCCCGCGCCGAGCTCGCTGAAGCGCGCAGGCTGGTCGGCGACGATCGGTATTCCAGCATCGCCCACTTGCGGTCAGTAGTATCTTGGGGCGCGCCGCAACTCTTGGTCGAAACCACCTATTTCGCCGGTCTGCGCCGGGCCGGGATACCGGAGGAATAATCATTTCTAATCGTCTCGGTCACTGATTTAGCAGCCGAAGCGAGCGTCCGCTCCCGGGCCGCCCCGACTATCCGCCGGCGTGGCCAGAACGGGCTCTTTTTCTGTAAGGTCGTGCCTTGCCCGACGCTCTCGATGCCGCGAACGACCGGAATCGGCGCATATCGCCCGTTGCGGCGCGTTTCGGCGAAGGTCGCTTCACCATCCGATTTGGCGACCTTCGTCGTCGTGCAGACCGAGTGTGAGTTCACGACCTACGCGATGGCCAGCATCGGAAGCAAACGGGGATCGAGACGAGGGTGACGAAAGTGGCGAAGTTTTTGGACAAGGCAGGACGACAAAGCCTTTCGTGTCGGCGCTCCACGACTATGCTGGCGCTCCCCGAGGCTGCATCTTGGAGAGGAGGCAGACGACATGCCGGCGCAACTCACTGAGCTCAGGGTCCGCGACGTCACCATCAAGCTGCACCGTGCCGGGCACGGCCCGACGGTGCTGTTCCTGCACGGTGCCGGAGGTGTGCCACAATGGCTGCCATTCTTTGATATGCTGGCCGAGAGCTACGAGCTGCTGGTGCCCGAGCACCCTGGCTTTGGCGGCTCCGATGATCCGCCATGGATCCAGTCGATGCCGGACCTCGCGATGTTCTATCTCGATCTCATCGAGCAGACCGGGCTCGACCACATCCATCTGATCGGCAACTCGCTCGGCGGCTGGCTTGCGGCCGAGATCCTGATCCGCGACCGCTCGCGCTTCAAGAGCCTCGTCCAGCTGGCGCCGGCCGGCATCCGCGTAAAGGGCGTGCCCTGCGGCGACAACTTCATCTGGGGCCCCGAGGAGGCGGTGCGCAACCTCTATCACGACCAGTCCTTCGCCGACCGGATCCTGGCGCTTAGCCCAAGCGAAGAGCAGATGGATTTGATGCTGCGGAACCGCTTCACGGTGGCAAAGCTCGGCTGGCAGCCGCGCTGGTTCAATCCCGATCTCGAGAAGTGGCTGCACCGGATCAAATTGCCGGCACTGGTGCGTGTGGGGCGACGATGACAAGATCATGCCGCCGGCTTATGCCGCACTGTGGCGCGACCGACTGCCGGACGCGCGGGTCGTCATGCTGAAGGAGTGTGGCCATCTCCCGCATGTCGAGCGGGCTGATCTCGTCGCTCGTCATGTCCGCGATTTCCTGGAAGGAGTTGCGCCATGAAGCTCGTCTCCTTCCATTTAATGCCGTACCGCCCGCTCGATCTTGCGGAAGCGGCAAAGCACCGCTCGGCCTGGGTCGTGTTGCCGAACCGATTGTACGACCCGGTCAAGGGTGCCGAGGAATACGCGCGCCACATCGACGCGCTGGTCTATGCCGAGGAGCTCGGCTTTGACGCGATCGGCGTCAATGAGCATCACCAGACCGCGTACGGCTTGATGCCGGCGCCCAATCTGATTGCCAGCGCGCTGATCCAGCGCACCAAGCGGGTCCAGATCGCGATCCTCGGCCGCGCCTTGCCATTGGTGAACAATCCGATCTACATCGCCGAAGAATTCGCGATGCTCGACAATCTGTCGAAGGGCCGGATCATCGCCGGCTTTGTGCGCGGTATTGGCTCGGAATATCATTCATCGGGCGCCAACCCGTATTTCTCGCATCAGCGCTTTCATGAGGCGCACGACCTGATCATCAGGGCATGGACCGAACCTGGCCCGTTCGCTTTTGACGGCGACCATTTCAGCCTGCAATACGTCAATCTGTGGCCGCGGCCCTATCAGAGCCCGCACCCGCCGGTGTGGATCCCGTCGCAGGGATCGAGCGAGACCGTCGCCTGGGCCGCTGATCCCAAGCGCAAATACCCGTTCCTGGTGACCTTCTCGTCGGCCGACCTCGTCGCGCGCTATCACACCAGCTATCGCGACCAAGCCCGGCAATACGGTTACGAGGCGGCAGCGGATCAGCTCGGCTGGGCCTGCCCGATCTATGTCGCCGAGACCGATCAGCGGGCGCGCGAGGAGGCCGGGCGGGCGGTCGAGACCTTGTTCAACGACTTCCTGCGCCAGACCTTCGAGATGCTGATGCCGCCCGGCTATACCTCGATCGGCTCGATGAAGAATTTTGTCAATAACCGCAGGGCGCTCGGCGGCGGCGGCAAGCTGACTGCCGACGCGCTGGTCGAGAGCGGCACCGCGTTGATCGGCAGCCCCAAGACGGTGTTGGCCGGGATCGAGCGAATGCGCGAGCGCACCGGGTTCGGCATCCTTGTGGCGCTGCTGCAGTTCGGCATCCTCTCGGACGAGCTGACGCGGCGTAACATGGACCTCTTCGCCGCCGAGGTGATGCCGCATCTGAGAGACTGAGCACCAGTGATCAGCGGGCCACGGGAGAGCTATAGGGTGATACAACTCCCGGGTCGGCGCGCGCGGCCGCTTAGCAGTCGCCCCTCTCATCCGCGCAAAAACGAAAAACCCCGCACGGGATTGCCAAAAGAAAGCGGAATATCTGGCGAGAGTGTGGGTCCCGCACAGAGAAGAATAGGGCCACACCCCGCGCGAGCCCGGCTGCGGCCGGGCTTTTTTGTTGCCCGAACGGCAACAGGTCGGTCGCGCGAAACGCCCAACCCGCCAAAAAAATCGGTGCCGTGGGAACGCATCGACGCGAAGCCGCGGCTGCCGCATGGCTGGGCAACCGATCCCGGAGTTGCCGCGCAGTTGCCAGGGGATCAATGGGCGGGCGACTGATCATCTGAGTGATTGATTTTACGGTGCCGGGTGAGGGATTCGAACCCCCGACCTTCGGTTTACAAAACCGCTGCACTGCCACTGTGCTAACCCGGCATAAATTGGATAATTCAGCCTCTTAAACTATCCCTGCAACACGTACAAATCACGAATTGGCACCCAATTGGTAAAGCAAGAGCGATGGTCAAAGCTCTTCATTGCCGAGGTTGATGGTGTTGCAGCACCACGCGCCCGCGCACTTTCCCGCCGCTCTTCAGATCGCTCAGAGCTGCGCTGGCCTGGTCGGCAGGGCGGGTCTCGATCGGGATCGGCGGCACCTTGCCGGCCTCACCGAGGGCGAGCAATTCGCGCAGATCATCGAGAGTGCCAACATAGGAGCCCTCGATCGTCATCATCTTAAACGGGAACAGCACCGTCGAGATCGGGTGAGCCCCGCCATAAAGCCCGACCATGACGAGCTTGCCGCCCTTGCGCAGGATGTTGACGCCGAACTCCATCGTCTTGGGCGAGCCGACAAAGTCGATCGCGGCGGCAGCACCGCCACCGGTCGCTTCCATCACCTGTTTCACCGCGTCGGGTGCCGCGTTGTCGATGGTCGCGACAGCGCCCATCTGGCGGGCGTGCGCGCGTTTCTGCGCGTCGATATCGGCGACAATCACCTTGCCGGTGACCGCGGCCGGCGCGATGTGCACCGCACTCCCGCCGACGCCGCCCGCGCCGATGATCACCACATGGTCGTCGGCGCCGAGATGCTCGCGCGTCTTTTTGAGCGCCGAAAAAGCGGTGATGCCCGAGCAGGTGTAGGTCGCGGCGAGCGCCTGCGGCACGCCCGGATGCGGAAGGAGGTAGCGGCCTTCAGGCACGATGACGTGCGTGCTATAGCCGCCGGCGCGCCTTGTCCCCAGGGTACGCGGGTTCAGACAGAGCAGCTCTTCACCCTTCCGGCACACCGTACATTCGCCACAGCCGATCCATGGGTAGGCCACGACCTTGTCGCCGATCTTGACCCCGGACGCCTGCGGGCCGAGGCCTACAACCTCGCCGGCGATCTCGTGCCCCATTGTGAACGGCAGATGCACGCCGCGGGATCCGAGCGAAATCTGGCGGTCGCCGCCGAGATCGAAGTATCCGTCCCAGATGTGCACGTCGCTGTGGCACACACCCGCCGCCTCGACGCGCAGCAGCACCTCCTCGCCCTTGGGCTCGGGGTCGGGATAGTCCCGCGCCTCCAGCGGCTTTCCCCATTCGATGATCTGCATCGCTCGCATCCCGAACCCTCCTGGCTTTTGCAGCTAGCGCGAGCGCTGCACGGTGAGCATCGCGCCAACACCCGAACTCTCTCAGCTACGAGCCGCGGCGAGCCGGCGCAACCAAAAATCAGCATGTTGACACGGTAAATCCCTCGTCCCCCTCTCCTACGGTCGGGTTCCCAGTGCGTATAACCGTATTTAGGCTGTGATATAGTTGCTCCTCTCCCGAACCGAGTGGCAGCCGTGGTGACGGCTGATCGATGAGGACCGTGTCGTTCTCGACCGCGGTTTTGCGATGATGTGCACGATCTTGGCGATCATCGGCCGAGAACGCGCGAGGCCGTGGCGACGCTCGCGATCAGCTCTCGGATCAGCTGAGGCCCGAGCGTCTGGCCAGATCCGTTGTTGTGAAAGCGTCAGGCAAGTAGAGTGTCACCCGTTTGCCGGCTGATGCAGCGGCGGAGACGAAGGGAGGCGGCATATGGCGGCGGACTACAGTATCTGTCTGGGGACGGCTGGCTGGGGCGTATGGCACAGTCCGGATGCCGGCAAGTCGTGGACACGGCATCGCGCCCCGTTTCCGCTCAATAGCCGCATCCAGGCGTTGGTCGCCCATCCCAAAGAGGCGCATACCGTTCTCGCAGGTGGCGATACGGGTTTGTTCGTGAGCCACAATGGAGGGGCGCGGTGGGAGCGCATCGACGCCAGCGGCGCCAACGGGGCTTTGCCGACGATCTGGTCGCTGACCATCGATCCGGTCGATCCCGATATTCTCTTTGCCGGCACGCGCCCGGCCGCGGTCTATCGCTCTCGGGATGGCGGACGGCACTGGGAGAAATTAGCAGTAGACGTCGCCCAGGAGTGCTCCATTGGCATACCCTTTGTGACCAGCGTCAATGTGGACCCGGACGATCATCGTATTGTCTGGGCCGGGGTCGAAATTGATGGCGTCTTCCGCAGCCTGGACGGGGGAGACACTTGGACCCACCTTAAGACGGGTTTGTATGATCCGGACATTCACGCTGTGACGATCGCGCCAACACAGCCCAAACGCATCTATGCCAGCACGGCGCGCGAAATGTTTGTCAGTGACAATCTGGGCGACACCTGGCAGCCGCTGGGTATCAGGGAGAAATGGCCGTTGCCCTATGCCCGCGGCATGGTGGTGAAGGCCGATGATCCTGGCGTGCTGTTCGCCGGGTGTGGAGAGACCACAACGGGTGAAAAAGGTCACGTGCTCCGCAGTACGAACTTCGGAGAGAGTTGGGAGATCCTGCCACTCCCGACCCAGCCCAATGCCACCATGTGGGGCCTTGCCACGCACCTCGCTGACGCCAACCGCATTGTGGCCTTCAGTCTCTTTGGCGAGGTCTACGTGACCGAGGATGCCGGCGCGTCCTGGCGTAAGATCGCGCGTGAATTCGGCGAGATCAGAGCCGCAGCCTGGGTGCCAAACTAAATTTCATGCGTCGCAGTTAACACACAACGGCCATTATTGGGACGTGACCTGGACTGACCTCAGTGCCGGCTACATTGGTGGATCGAGGCGCGCAGCACAACGGCGCTATGTCGTCAACGACAACCCGGTCAAGCGCTTATTTCGGCGAATAGTGCGGCGCTGCCGGGAACTCCCGGTCCTTGCTGGGGATCAGGTCGTAAGGAAGCGCGAAGCCGGGCATCGCCATTAGCCGCCCGGCCCAGGCCTCAAGGTGGGGCCAAGATCCGATCTCAAATCCGCCTTCGGCCATGAACACCATGCGGCCCCAGCAGCCGATATCCGCGATCGTGCACGCGTCGCTGACGAGAAACGGCCGGTCCTTTAGCGTATTATCGACAAAAGCCAGCGCCGCCTCGGCGCGCGGGCGGAATTCGGCGATCACCTCGTCGTGCATTTTGCGAAAGCGCGCCGAGTGACGCACCCGCGCGACCGCGGTGATGTGATCGGCCTCCCACGACAGCCATTCGCGTGCCTGCCAACGCTGTTGCTCGGTGTGGCCTTCGAAATGCCCGGTCGTGCGCGCCAGATAGTCGAGGATCACATTCGACTGCAGGATGGTCAGTCCGCGGTGCCGCAATGACGGCACCACCCCCCAGCGGTTGATTGCCAGGTATTCGGGCGTGCTTTGGACGCCGATCTTGAGGTTGACGGTGCGGAACGAAAACGGCAGTCCGGCCAAGGCCAGGTACAGCATCGGCTTGTAGCTGGAACTGGAGGTGAAACTGCCGTAGAGGGTCAGAGACTCGCCGCTTATCGGTCTCCCGATCATTTTTAGCTCGGCCCTTACGCTGGCTCCTTTACGCTGGCTCCTTCACGTGAGTGGCGCGCATAAGTTTTACCGCCTCAGGATCGCCCATGATTTCGGTCCGGGCGTTCTTTAGGAAGTCCTCGTATTCCCGCGCCATCTCCGGCGACACGACCTCGATCATCAGCCGGTTTTCGAGCCAGAACTCGATGACATGGAAAAATGGCTTGTGGCCCCGCATGCCGCGGCCAAAGGTCTTGGCCCGCCAACCCTCGCGCGCTCCGATCGCCTCGATCTGCTTCGGCTGTAGTGGCACGGAGAGTAGAACGTGAAACGGCCAGGTGTCCGGTGGCGACGCGTTGTCGCCAAAGACGACCTGATCGTCATTTCCGGGAATGTCGAGCGTTGCTCGCTCCGGGTAAACCTCGATCATGGTGCCGTGTGCGTCGCCGCTTGCCGCCATAAAGGCGCCCTCCAGCGGCCCGAATGGATAGCATTTGCCGCCCATCAGCTCGGCGAGCACCTGGGCGACATGCTGGGGCTCACGCGCCGGTATCGATACGTGGTGGATCATGACTATTCTCCTATGCGCGAGCGGCGCGGGCAACGAGACGAGGCTTGATACCTCCGAAAGCAGCGCGACAATACTCCGCGACGACCCGATTGAGCAATTCGGCGTAGCGGAATTCGCCAGCCGGCCGCGGGGGCGGCGCCACGATTGAGTGTTCCCGCTGTTTCGGCGCGGTTACCCTTACCGCAACAGCGGCCTCAACGTGCTCGGCGCGATCATTCGCCACCGGATCGAACGGCGCGGCTGCCGCATCAAGAGACGTTATACGCTCCGCCGGCCGATCGCCTCGACATGGCGAGCTAGCAGCGTTCCGCCGACTTCGCAACCTTGTGCGACTATGCGAAGCTCGTGCTATTTCTGCAGGCCGAGTGACCCGATCGGTCTGATCGCATTGAACCACGACATCGCGACCGCAATCGCAGTCGGGGCACAGCCGCCGTCTCGCCGAACACTACCAGCTTAGGAGATCAGCGATGCCGACCGCCAATGACTTGCCCGAGGTGCTCGAAACCACGGAACCCGAGCGCCTCGCCACCGGCTTTATTTTTACTGAAGGCCCGCTGTGGCATCCGGACGGCTACTGGTATTTTGTCGATCTGCGTCGCAATCAGCTGTTGCGCCTGACGCCCGGCAAGGAGCCAGAGCTCGTCAGGACCACGATCGGCGGTAACGGCACGACCTTTGACCTGCAAGGCCGCCTGATCGTCTGTGAAGGCGACGACCGGCGCCTGACGCGCATGGGCCCGGACGGCAAGGTCGAGTCGCTTGTCGACAAATACAAGGACGGGCTTTTTAACCGGCCAAACGACGTCATCTGTCACTCGAACGGGTGTCTCTATTTCACCGACCCGGACAAGCGTCGTCCCTACCAAGAGCGCGAGATACCGGGCCCGGCCGGGGAGGACAATTTGTGGGACGGCGCCCGGGTCTATCGACTGGCGCCCGACGGTGGTTTGAGCGTGCTGGCGAATTGCGAATACCCGAACGGGCTGGCGCTGTCGCCGGATGAGCGCACGATGTACGTCGCGAACACCCGTTCCTCGCAATACATCCACGCGATCCGGCTTGACGCGGCCGGCAACATGGTCGGGCGCGGCATCTTTGCCGACCTCAACGAGGGCAGCGAGCCGGGCATTCCCGATGGTCTCAAGGTCGACAGCATTGGCCGGGTTTATTGCACCGGGCCGGGCGGCATCTGGGTCATGGCACCGGACGGGCGGCGCATCGGCGTCATCCGCTGGCCGGAACAGGCCGTCAACTTCGCGTTCGGCGGGCCGGACCTGCGCACGCTGTTCTGTTGCGCGCACACCTCGGTCTACACGCTGCGCGTCAAGGTGCCTGGCAATCCGCATCCCTGGTACAAGCGGCGCGGGCAATAACCTCACGAACCAGGGAAATGCCGGGCCTTTCGCGTGGCGGTACCCCGTCCCCGCTAGAGCGCTCTCCTAAAGTCGGTCAATTGTCGCGTCACCCACACGCGGAGGCGGCGAGCAGTACTCCGACGAACATGAATCTGGCTGGGGCCAGCCGGATCTGAATATGGAAAGGTCAGAGGCCGGATTTGCTTCTCCGTCTTCCGCAATTGAGGCCGGAAATGTAGGCCGATATGGCCAGCGCGCTTGACAGCAACCGGTCCCGCGGGCTGAGACTTTACCCGGCTGCGGGTTCCGACCGCCCAAACGAACAGAGCGGTTGTCAGGGAGAGAAATGGCTATGATGGTAAACACGACCATTTTAGGCGCGAGCCGGCGCGAGGTGATCAAAGGCGGCATGGCGGCCGCAACAGCGGTAATGCTCCCTGCGGGGATCCCCGGCGCTCAGACCGCTAATACTCCGCGCAATCGCACGATGATCCTGATCGGCATCAATAGCCGCGATGGTCGCTGGGTCGATTACGAGCTGTGGAACCCGTACGCGATCGGGGCAAACCATCAGAATGGGCCAAACTTGATCTATGAGCCGCTGGCCTATTACAGCGCCTTCGCCGACAAATGGTACATGTGGCTGGCGGAGAGGTTACGAGTTCACGCCGGACTTCAAGCAGCTGACGATAAAGACGCGCCAGGGCATTAAATGGAGCGACGGCACGCCGTTCAGCGCCGAGGACGTGGCCTATACGATGAACACGCTGCGCGACCTCGGTCCCAAGGTGAAATGGGGGGTCGACGTCAATCAGGCGCTCGACCAAGCGACGGTCACTGATCCGAACACCGCGGTGCTGAAGTTCAAGATCCCGTCCCCACGGTTTTTCTTCTTCGCGGCCTATAAGTACGACATCGGGATTTACATCGTGCCAAAGCACGTGTTTGCAGGGCCAGGATTGGACAACCTTCAAGCATTTCGACACTGCCAAGGGTTGGCCGGTGACGACTGGGCCGTGGCAGGTGGCCGAATCCTCGCTGCAGCAGAAAGTGTTTGAGCGTCGCCCGAGTTGGTGGGCGGCAGAACAGAAACTGGCGCCGATGCCGCAGGTCGAACGCAACATCTGGCTGCCCATGGTCAATGAGCAGAACACGGCACAAGCGCAAATCACCGATCACTCCGACTTTGGCGGCCCCTTGCAGCCCGCTACCTTCCCGACCGTGATCCGGCAGAACCCCAAGATCACTTCCTATTCCGGGCAAAAGCCGCCTTGGGGTTATGTCGATTGGTGGCCGATCTCGCTTTACGTCAACAACGAGGTCAAACCGTTTGACGACAAGGATGTGCGCTGGGCAATCAGCAACTACATCGACCGCAAACAGGTCATCGAGGTCGGTTATCTCGGGGCTGACACGGTCTCCGCCCTGCCAATGCCACCCTACAAGCCGCTGTTGCCGTATTTCGACGCAGTCAAGGATCTGCTCGAAAAATACAACACGCTCGAATTCAATCCCAAAAAGGGCGACGCTTTACTGGAGGCGAAGGGGTTCAAAAAGCTCGACGGCCAGTGGGCGACCCCGGACGGCAAGCCGTTTACCCTTGACATCATCGGCTTTGGCGCCTCCGGGTCAGCAATGGGGCCGGTTCTTTCCCAGATGCTGCGTCGTCATGGGGTGACGGCGAGCCTCGCCTTGCCGCCCGATTTCAACAGCCGGTTCCAAAAGGGTCAATATGTAGGCTCAATCTACGGGCACGGCGGCAGTATTCGCGAGCCGTATGACACGCTGCGCCTCTATCAAAGCCAGAGCATCGCGGTGCCTGGCGCGCATGCGGTGAACTTCAGCCGCTGGAAAAACCCCGAGTTCGACAAGATCGTCGACGAAGTCTACATAACCGATCCCAAGGACGTCGCGAAATTGAAGCAGCTGTTCCGGGCGGCGATGGAGATCTGGCTTCCCGATCTGCCCGACATCCAATTGGTGCAGAACTATCACCGCATCCCACTGAATACGACCCATTGGCATAACTATCCGACCGAGGACAATGCGTACATCAACGACGCGTCGTGGCACCTGACATTTCCGATTGTGCTATGGAACCTGCAGGCGACGTGAGCTGTCGTGCACGCAATCTATGTTCTCAAACGCTTCGGGGTCTTTCTGCTGATAGTCTGGCTGGCGGCAACATTGAATTTTTTTCTGCCAAAACTGTCCGGTCAGGACCCGGTCCGCACCAAGCTGCTCGAGGAGGCCTCGCTTGGCGGCTATGTGCATGCCGGCATCGAAAGCATGGTGAAAGAGTACCAGAACCGGTTTGGTTTGGATAAGCCGCTCTGGAAACAATATCTGACCTATCTCCGTGACGTATCGCGCGGCGATCTCAACTATTCGATTGCCAACTACCCGCGCACCGTCGCCGGAATGATCCGCGAAGCGTTGCCGTGGACTATCGGGCTGCTTGGGGTTACGACAATATTCTCCTTCGCGGCCGGCACAATTCTCGGCGCCCTGCTGGCGTGGCCACAGGCCCCGCGTTGGATGCGATTGCTGATGCCGCCTTTGTGGGCCCTGCACGCCATCCCGTTTTTTCTGCTCGGACTGGTTCTGAGTTGGCTGCTCGCCTTCAAGTTTCAATGGCTGCCGATCTTCGGCGGCTACAGTGCCGGGGCCAGTCCTTCGTGGAATTGGATGTTCGTCCTCGATGTGCTGCGTCACGCGATCCTGCCGGCGCTTTCGATTGTGCTGGTTTCGGTCGGCGGCTGGGCGCTCGCAATGCGGGGAATGATGGTCACGACCATGGGAGAAGACTACGTCACCTTTGCCGAGGCAAAGGGGCTGCGCAGCGCGACGATCTTTACCCGCTATTGCATGCGCAATGCGATCCTGCCGCAGACGACCGGGCTTGCTTTGGCGCTCGGCCAGATATTGTCGGGTGCGGTGCTGGTTGAGGCGATCTTCGGCTATCCGGGGATCGGGGCGCTGCTGTTTCAGGCGATCGAAGAGAACGACTTTTTCTTGATCCAGGGGATCGTGTTTACAGTTATCGTGGCGCTTGGCTTCGCGACTTTCGTGCTCGACATCGTCTATCCTTGGCTCGACCCGCGCATCTCCTACCATCGGAGCTAGGCCGCGTGCTCGGCTATCTGCGGCGCAATGTTTCTCTGCTGGTCGGGCTGGTCCTGCTCGCATTCCTGGTCCTGTTCATGGGGGTGGGGGCGCTGACCGTCGACACCAGCAACGCCCAGCCGCTATCGGCCCCGGCACTCCAGCCGCCATCGTGGGATTATCCATTTGGCACTGACCGCCAGGGACGCGACTTGTTGGCGGTGATGGTGGCGGGCACGCCGTTGACCCTGCGTATCGGCTTTGTCGCCGGGTTCATCGGTGTCGCTGTCGGTGCGGTGCTCGCCTTCACCGCAGCCTTTTACCGCGGCTGGGTCGACACAGTCATCCGCAGCATTGCAGACATCGGTTTGACGGTGCCGCAATTGCTCGTGCTGATCATCATCGCGGTATCATTGAAGGGCAGCCTGACGGTGAACCAGATGGCGATCATCATCGCTTCCCTGGCTTGGCTCAGCCCGACGCGCACGATCCGCTCGCAGGTCCTGACCTTGCGCGAACGGAGCTATGTCGAAATCGCGCGGCTGAATGGCATGAGCGGACCGGAGATCATCTTCCGCGAGTTGATGCCCAACCTGCTGCCCTATCTAGCGGCGACCCTGGTCAGTAGCGTCTCTGCCGCGATCCTCGCCTCGGTCGGGCTGGAAGTGTTGGGGCTGGGGCCAGTCGAAGCACCCACGCTTGGCATGACGCTTTACTGGGTCAATTTCAACGCCGCGATCGTGAATGGCTGGTGGTGGTGGTGGACCGCACCATTGGTCGTGATCATCATGGTCTTTCTGGGGCTGTTTTTCCTAACCGCGGGTCTCGACGAGATCGCCAACCCTCGCCTTCGGCGATCGGCATGAGCGAGGGCATTCTGCGCGTCGAACGGCTCTCGGTCTCCTACGACCATCAGCTCGGCCCGGTTAAAGCCGTCGACGACGTCAGCTTTTCGCTGCGCCCACGCGAACGCTTTGGATTGGCCGGCGAATCCGGGTCCGGCAAATCGACAATGGCATTGGCTATGCTTCGCATGATCAAGCCGCCCGGCCACATTGAGGGGGGCGCCGTCTGGCTTGGGGACACTGCGCTGTTCGGCTTAAACGACGACGCAATGCGCAGGCTGCGGCTGGCCGGCATTGCAATGGTGCCGCAAGGCTCGATGAACTCGTTGAACCCGGTCATCCGCATCCGCGAGCAGATCCACGACGCGTTGGCCGATCATGACGAACGTCTATCCAAGCGGGAGTTAGATAGCCGCGTCCGGGCACTGTTGGCGCAGGTCGGCTTGCTACCGGAAATCGCGGACAAATACCCGCATGAGCTGTCTGGCGGTATGAAGCAACGGGCGTGCATAGCCATCGCGATTTGTCTACGCCCGAAGGTCATCATTGCTGACGAGCCGACCAGCGCGCTCGACGTCGTCGTCCAGCGTCAGGTCATGGAAACGCTCGGCCGGGTACAAGCCGAGCTGGGTGCGGCGGTGATTTTGATTGGCCACGATATGGGTCTGATGGCGCAGTTCGTCGACCGCTTGGGGATAATGTATGCGGGTCGATTGGTCGAGGTGGCGCCGATTGCCGACATCATCACCGCGCCGCGGCATCCCTATACACGCCTGCTGATCGAGAGCCTGCCCTCGCTGGAGCGCAAAGAGGCGCTGCGCGGCATTCCCGGCCTGGCGCCGCTGCTGCGCGAACTGCCGGCGGGTTGTGCGTTCCATCCTCGCTGCCCGATCGCAGAGGCGCGCTGCTACACCGAGAAGCCGGCCGTGCGGGGCATCAACGAAGATGCTAGCGTGGCATGCCACCTCGCATGACCCCGCTGCTCGAGCTACGCGGCGTCTCCAAAGACTTCGCCGGCGGGATGTTTGGGCGGGATCGAAAAATTGCGCTTGAGCGCTTTTCCTTCGCGATCGACGCAGCGGCGCCGGGGATCACCGCGGTGGTCGGCGAGAGCGGCAGCGGCAAAACCACTCTGGCGCGCCTGTTGCTGGGGCTGATCGAACCCAGCGAGGGTGAGGTGCGATACAATGGACATCCATTGCCCAGCCTGTCAGCGGCGCGACGGATGGAATTCCGCCGCGACGTGCAGGCGATCTTTCAGGACCCGTTCGAGGTCTACAATCCTTTTTACCGGGTAGACCACGTGCTCACGATGCCAGTGCGAAAATTTCGTCTGGCGGCAACGCGTCTGCAGGCGCGGAGGCTGATCGAGGACGCATTGCGCGCCGTCGGTCTGCGTCCGGAGGAAATCCTCGGCCGCTATCCCCACCAGCTTTCCGGGGGACAGCGTCAACGAGTGATGGTGGCGCGCGCCCTGTTGCTGCGTCCACGACTGATCGTCGCCGACGAGCCGGTATCGATGGTGGATGCCTCACTGCGGGCCACGATTCTCGGCAGCCTGCGCAAGCTCAATGCCGAGCTGGGGATCTCGATCCTTTATATCACCCACGATCTCGCCACGGCCTATCAGATCGCCGACACGATCCTGGTGCTCTACCGCGCCTCGGTGGTCGAAGCCGGTGATGTCGAGCTGGTGGTGAAGGCGCCGCTTCATCCGTATACACAATTGCTGATCAGCGCGATCCCGCGCGTCAGCACGGTGCGTGATTGGGGGACGGAGGAACGCCAGCCGGAAGCCAGCCCGCCTGCAAATGGTTGCAAATTCGCCGATCGCTGCCCGGTCGCGATGTCTCAATGCTTGACGGCTCCGCCGCTGTTTTATCGCACCGATCCGCGACGGGGCGCGGCCTGCTTCCGGCTCAGCGGCTGGCCGATTTTGCCGCCGAAGGATATCGGGGAAGTGCTAATGCCAGCCCGAATACCGAACCCTGCAGGGACCGACGGCACTGCCGCTTTTCTGACACGGGACCGAGCACATCCGCCTAGTCAGGCGCAGAACGCGCCTCCTTTGTCACCCCGGTGAAGGTCAGCAAGGTGCGATTGCCCGACCGGCGTGCGTCGAGACGATCGGGACGCAGCCGGATTTGTCGAGGTAACCATTACGGCGCGTGCACCTGCAAGACATTGCGCGCAAGCGACAATCGCCGTGGCGCGGCAGGTAATCGCCTCGTGCTCGATCAACACAGTGTCCACGACGCCGCTCATCTCGATCAGCTGCCACCAATCGCGGCTGTTGCAAGCAAATCATGAGACCTCCCGCACCGCACCGCCTCGATCTTGCGGAGGCACACTCCGCACGCGCAGAACGGTTCGCTTGAGATCGGGCGCTGGTCATTTTATTCCCGTGCAACTCGGGAAACTCCGTCAATCGCACCAAGTTGGCGTAGATTTCAGAGCGACCGATCGCGACGGTATTTGAACAGGTATTTTGGATCATCGTTTGGCGCAGCCGTAACGGTCCGGGCCAGAGCCCTAGACGCTGGGCTATAACGCGAAGGCTGAGCCCATCGGCAAACTTCTCAAGGCCAACCTTCTCAAGGCTTCGCGGAACGATCCTTGCGTCGCCGAGATTGATGTAGTGCTCGCCGGCGGCCCTGACGATGTCGTAACCATAGGGATCGCCCCCGGAAATCTTGCCGTGGAGCGCCCGATCCAAACTCTTGAGCGTGCGGACTACCCCGAAAAAGGCCCACCCGAGTGGTATTGCGGCCGTTGGCTGAATGAGCCACGATGATATTGCTCGGCAATCGGGGGGAATCGTGGCATGTCGATTAAAACAGCAGAGGATGCACTCAAATCCGATCTACAACGTTTCGTCAGCGACGAAGCTTTTCTATGGGGAGACAATGCTACTCAGATATACTTCGAACCCGCTGAAAAAGATTTCGAAAAACAATGGGCTATGGTGCAACAGTTTTTATCATCCCACCGAATAGACTATACTAACACTTTAGAACTATCCTGCGGGCATGGCCGAAACAGCGAACGGCTTGCGAGCCTTGCACAAAATATGACTTTGATCGATGTAAACCCGGAGAATGTCCAATTTTGTAAACAGCGGTTTTCGGGTAAGTCGTGGCAATTCATAGTAAATAACGGTTTCGATTTAGCAGATCTCCCAGATTCTCTAACCACTTTCATTTACTGGTTCGAAGCTGCTGTACACATCGACCTCGAAATCATTATTTCATATATTAAAGAATTCAGAAGAATTTTGGCTCCTGGCGGATTTTGTTTTGTACATCATTCGAATGTTTCGGACCAGCCGGGTGCAGATTTTCGCGATCATCCGGGATGGCGGAATTTTATGTCGAAGGAAATCTTCGCGCATCTTTGCATTCACAACGGGCTCGATATCGTCAAGCAGCATATCTTCCATCAGGGAGGTCCCGAGGCGGATTGCTTTTCCCTGGTTCAAAAACCGTATTCCGCCCGCGAGCGAGCGGCGCTATCGTGGCCGATTACCAGGGCTTCCGGAACCACGCGGGAGAGCGCCTCGATCGCCAATTCGCCGCCTGTCGAGCTACAAATCGGCGGCGCGATCTTGCGCTTCCCCGAAACTATCAATCTAGGGGTTCTTAGAGAATTAATAAATCTGCTCAAAACGATGGCGTGATCCTTCCTCGCCGGTATCTATTCAGTAAGTTTGGGTGCGGGAGACACGCTATTGTCTTCTCTAAAACGAATATGTTTTCATTTACGTTAAACACCTCGCACAGCACTTTGAATCCGAGTTTGCTCGATAGTGCGTTCAACATCCGCCTAAACCCAACGCCTGTCCACGCATGGAAATGGATATCCGGTCTCGCTTCTACACTTTTCACGATCCGAGCTTCGATCTCCTCGGGAGGCAGCCGTTCACCCGAGTGGATGGGTGCACAAACGATAGATGTTCCCGATACGCCTGCTTGAGTGTTCCCACCCCGCCATCACGATAGTCGGCCAAGACATGCTCTACTGTTGTTTCCGGGCGGTCCCTATCCCAGGTGTGAGCCATGTCTGGAACAATCAGCATGTACCGTCCTCCTGGTTTTAATACTCTCATGGCGTGGGCTATAGAGGCGACTGGATCGATTAAATGTTCGATGACATGACCCGATATCACGAAGTCAAGACTTGCGGCCGCTACACCGAAAAAGCTCTGCGCGTCGATTAAAGTGCTCTCCGGGAGGCAAAGATCTTTTACAGTGTGGAAATATTCTTTTAGTTCGGCCCTCTCGCGTACGTCGCCGTAGCGCACCGTGACGTTCTCCGGGAGTTGTACGGGACGAGAGCCGGCGCCGACCTCGATGCCGCTGCCGGATAGAAAAGCGGTTGCAATGGCTCGCCGAGCCGCCTCGACCTCGACTCTCGCCTACCTTCTCAGCCAATTCCCGCCTCTGCCGAAGGAGATCGGCAACCCGAAGTGCTAGATCGTGGTGCGTGAGAATTCCTGCCAAAATCGAGGCATCCTCATATTCATTGATGGTCGGCGTATCAGTCAATGTCGTCTCGGCGGAAAGCTTCGACAAGGTCTCTTCATGCCGTTTACATATCCCGAGTGCAGCGGTAAGCTTTTTGGTGAAGCTCGGCATACTGAAATTGAATTCGTAGACCTCACGTGCGCCTTTCCCCAGGGCTGCTCGTAGCTCGGCTATCGGTCGATCACGCGGGCCAGCACCCGAGCGATTTCCTCAGCTGTATTCTCGTGCAAAATCAGCCCGACCGGCCGTCCTCAAGATACTCCGAAACGCCTGTCGTACTGCTGCAAACAAGCGGTTTGCCGAGAGAAAGGGCATCGAGGCCGACGAAGGACAACGCGTCATCGCGAGAGGAACAAGAATCACATCGCATACTGCCATTTGGCGTGAGGCACTCATCGTGATCCACCTCAGCGAAAAACACGATAGAGCCGTCGCCTCCCGCAAGGTGCTCGATGTGATCCCGAAAGCTCGGGTCCAGCGTGCGCCCAAACAGCCTCAATTCCGCCTGCCGCCTCACTTTCTCCGGCAGCTTCAGCATCCCGCTGATCGCCAGATCCTGACCTTTGCGTGGCTCGTATGAGCCAAAAACGCCGATCACGAACTTGCTCGCTGTCACAATCGGCTTTCTAGTGCAGAGTGGTTCGTTCGGGAATTCCATATTCAATGATCCGCGGCTCGACGCCATTCGCTGATCAGGAACTTGGCTGCCAGGCGGCTGTCCGCCCAGATCGGAACTCCCTTCTCCAACACTGCCAGCGAACTCGGGAACATTGTCCACGAAATCCGAATTGCTTCGCTTTCATGGACATACCAATAGATGTCGACCACCTCGTGAAGTTGGGCCACCGCCGGCCAGCAGACGATCGTATTACAGATCACCTTGTCGAAATTGCGGGCGAAATCAAAGACATTGTGGTCCTGGTTGAGCAACACCTCGTCGACGATGACGTCGACGCCGATATCACAAAGACGTTCCCGATAGGGGCCGTCGCTGGGCGAGGCCACCACCACGAAATGGCCAGCCTCTCGCAGAACGCCTGCGACTTCATAGACCGCCCGCGGCGCACCGCTTTCGCTCAGGTCGTGCGAGAGGATCAATATATCCATGGCCGGCGCCCCAGCACCCAGCGCCGCGGAATGATCGGGAGCGCTGCATGGCGATGCCTAGCCCTCATCCGGTCCTCGGCCGCAGACCGCACGTAGCTCGGGAAAAGCCTGAACTCCTCCGGAGAGTCGGTATACAGAATGTCCCGCATCGGCGGTGGAAAATAGGGATCGTCCGCGAGAAAATCACCAAACCGTTTCAAGAGATAAATGTCGTGTTTTCCTTTTTTATGAGCTTTGCGTGCCGACTTCCTCGGCGCCCATCGTGACATGGCCGATATGAGTGAGCTCCGCATGGGGAGTGTAGACGCAGCTATAGCCTAGTTCTCTCGCATTCGAAAGCAGAGGTCCACGTCCGAATGCTCCCTTGGCGTATTAATTTCGTCGTACCCGCCAACTTCGTCGAAAACAGTCTTTTTCATCGCCAGACAGGCGCCGCTGATCAGTGATACTTCGCGCACGCTCTGCGCGAGGTTCATGTTAGCCGGGGTGTTGCGGGGGTAGGTGTGAAAAGCAGTGCCGAGGAGGCGGCGCGTGCCGGTCACCATGCCGGCGTGCTGTATGCCCTCATTCTGATACAGCAACTTGGGACCGACGATGCCAACGCCCGGCAGCGTCAGACATTCGAGAATCGCCTGAATCCAATCGGGAGAAATCACAAAAACATCGTCGTTATAAAATATCACGACGTCGCCTCGCGCCGCGGCCGCCCCTTGGTTACAGCTTTGCGAAAAGTTATAGGGCTCGTTCGTATCGATAATGTGGACCCGAGGATTGTCGTGAAAGTGTCTCGAGATAGGGAGAGGCCTCGGGCGTTAGTGTCTCGGTTTCTAACGATGATGATTTCGAAATTCTGGTAGATGGTGTTTTCGAAAATGCGCCGACACACACCCGTTCAGTAGCTGCGATTTTGCCGCCGGTCGGAATAACAATTGAAACCAGCGGTGCATCCTCTCCAACGGCGCGGAGAGCACGATTGGCCATCGGCAGCGCGACTGCCACTCCGCCCCAGCCGCGGCGATCGATTGCATCCTGGAGAGCAGCGATGTTGCTTTGCCGCGCGTTAGGTTTGTCGCCGACCGCAGCCGACCCGCTGATCATGCGCCAGCCATAATGATAGCCGCGAATATGAGCCACCTTTGGATTCAATCTCGCAACGCGAAGCGCCAGATCGTAATCCTGTGAAAAATCGTATTCGGGATCTCAGCCCGCCTAAACGACGAACGAGCGACGTTCGGTACACTGAAAAATGTCCAGTGTACATAAACGCCGTCAATAGCAGCGGGACTCCAGTCCGGCTTGGGCATCAGGTATTGAACAATGTCGTTCTCGTCAATTTTGCATTCATCCGTGTAGACGAGATCGATAGTCGGGTCCTCGGATCAGATGGTCTGCTATTGTTTCGAGAGTGTCAGACGCAAGCATGTCGTCATGGTCGAGCAAACCAATGTACGAGCCGCTGGCCATCTCCAGCGCGATATTTGTTGCGTCGGAAATACCGGCATTTTCAGGGTATGCGGGCAATCCGGATGCGCCGGTCCAAGGCTTCGTAATAATCCAAGACCGCGGTAATACCGGCATCTCGCGGACCCGCTATCGACAACACACAATTCCCAATCTTGATATGTCTGGCAAACAACTGAAAGAAGCGCTCTCTCCAAGAAAATTAACGGTGTTTTATATACCGGCATCAATATCGAAATCGTGACTGCTCCACAGCTAGCGCCAACATGTCGGTGATCCAGACGCAATCTTCGGCTGGTCGTGATCTGGGCGTCACGGTAACGGCGTAGGATGAGAGTCGGCAAAGATTCTGCCAGCTCTGTCGGAGGTTCGTAAGGTGGCACGATCCCGACCGCTCGAATCAAGGCATCGATGCTGATGCCGCCGGCCTCGCCTGCCGCCCAGGCCGACATCGCTCCTTGCAATTCGGTCAGCAGTTCGTCGTCGCGGGCGCGGATCGCGCTAAGCTTTGCCGTCTGATATTTGGCCCTTGCCTTGTCCATTGCCGCTGGTGTCTGTCCCGCCGGCGGCTGCCACGGAATCTCCGCCAAGGCTGCCGCAGTGCGGATTGTGACCTCGCCCGGCAAGCCCGCCGCGACCGGAATGATCGGCGGCGGCGTGATGTCTGGCTCGGGCGGCTCGGCATCGGGCGCCGAACCAGTCGGAACGGCCCACTCTGCCAATCGTGTGTCAAAACCCCGTGCAGACAGCAGCTCAAGACAATCGCCGGGATCCCTATCGCTGCTAGGATTACTGATCACCTCGGTCTTGACAAACGGAAATCCAGATTCCAGAAGCTCCTTCCAGTGCCCAGTCGTTGGATTATACCCGTCTTGGGCACGGAACACCGGCTCGCAATCAAGCCCCGCCGCCTTGAGAACATTGGCAAGACGAAGTTCGTACTGGCGGACGACTTCCCGCTTGTCTTCGAAACAAACGACCGCCTGCATAAATTCATCGAAGGCTGCAGACTGTAGAGCACGCTCTTTAAGAGCAAGAAAGTAGCTCTGCAGGTGCCAGCATTTTTCCAGGTTTTCGGTCAGCGCGATAACATCGGCCTTGCTATCACGTATTTGGCTGATTACATCGCTGAATTCGCTTTGGTCGATCGGGCCGATTACGCTGTCGTTGATCAGATACATAATTTTTGCGGCAAAAAGCTCTGGATGCAGTCGAAGCATATGTGCCCACGCTGCAAAATCGTAGCCTTTGGTCTGACGAACAAAAAGACCATCGACCTGCGACGAGAGTTCCAGCAGTGCTCACCATCAACGGCCGTTCAGCGTTGATGATCAGGACTACGGAAATTCCTCGCCGTTGCAAACTCTGGACATAATGCAACACGTGTGGCTTCAGCTCAGTGTCGCATGCGTAAGTCAACGAAAAGCGCCACCTCGTATTCGAAAGAAGGCGCTTTTAAGCAATGTATCTCTGCATCTGCAGCGAGGCCCCAGACTGTCCCAATGCCAAGTTCGCGCTCTCGCTCGCGAAAATGCGCAAGAGCTTCGTTCTCTGAATTATCGTGTGTTATCGGGACCGAATTGTCCCCGTCGAAACCGGGTCGTAGCTTGACGGGCACGCGTGCCGGACGGGTGGATACACCAGTAACTCGCCCTTGTACAAGGTAGTGGTAATAGGCTTCGAGATTGGCGGCGCTCGTAATCCCAGCTTGCTCGCGATAAAAGTCGTAATCGAAATCCCTAAACGGAAGACAGCCCTCCTCAGCTCCCCGATCTACGAAGTGCTCGAGGGCGATGCACTCGTCTCGTCTGACATCTGGGTAGGCTTCGACGTACCAAGCTGTGTCGAATGCCGGGTTCGGATCTCGCAAGTTTCGCGATCCGTAGAGCAAGAAATGCTCAAACGCGGACAGGCCTGTCGCCGCGATATCGCCATAACGTTGGACATACCATTCAGGGTCGAAGAAACGTGCAAGTGGCGAGGATTCCGCGGGCGGCATCTCGACCGTCGTCGGGTCTAACAAGGCAGATGTCGGAGCTGGGAGATTTTTTCCCCGCGAGCGAAAATACGCGATGCGTTCAGCCGTCCGGTGGGGCGTCAGAACCCAATAGGTTACTCTGGCACCACGGCGGGCTTGCCGCCGCAGGCCAAGCGGTAGGCCGGCCGCAAGCCGCCGGACGGGGCCAGTGGCGCGCCAAAAAGTTGAGCCCAGCAGCGCTTCTCGTTCTCGGCGGAGATCGTCGCGCTCGGCCTCCACCTGCGCCGCCTGGGCCCGGAGGTTGGCGACTTCCATCGCTTGCTCGGTTGATCGTTCCTCGGCGATCGCGCGGCGGCGCTCCGCCTGTATCGCGCGCTGCTCCGCGTCGGCTTGTTTTTTTGCTAGCTCGGAACGGCGGCGCTCCGCCTGCGCTTCGCTGCGCTCGGCCGCCGCGCGCGCTTCTGCTGCGGCCTTGATGCGCTGTTCGGCTTGCGATGCACGTCGTTCGGCCGCGGCATGCGCTTCTGCTGCAGCCTTGACGCGCTGTTCAGCCTGCGCTGCGCACTCGTCAGCCTTCGCGCGCTCCTCGGCCATATGCTGGAGACGGCTTTCGGTCTGTCCCGCTCGCTCCTCGGCCTCGGCACGTAGCCGGGCTTCTTCGGCGAGGCGCGCCTCCGCCGCAGCAACCCTCTCGGCCATCCCGCGCTCAGTCGCAGCAAGTGCAACCTCGCGTTCGGCGAGCGTCGCTATCAAACTCTCGATCGAGGCGGCGCCCGGCTCGGTGTCGTTATCGGCAATCTTGAGCTTTTCGGCCAACCAGGCCTGGATGTTCATATCCTCGGTTCGGTCGGCGTAGTTGCGAAGCTCGCGTTCCTCGCCGATACGGATGTTGAATGAGCGCGGGAAGAGTTCGGCGAGCGGCCGCACCGGCGGCGGCGCCTTCGCCTTGCCGAAAACCATGACACAATCGTTCCAGATGTCACGCCGACGGCGGCCCACTAAGCTTTCGATCAGATGGACGTCATAGCGATTACGGCGGCCCCATTCCGCCAATGCGATCCCGGCATCCGGATAGAACCGCCAATTGTCGGTCGGGTGCCGATGAAACAAGCCGTTCGATGGAGCGTTCAAATAAATGTAGCCGCCGCTCCGCACCACCCGGCACATCTCGGCAAAAGCCAGCCAGAACATCGGGTCGTGTTCGATGCACGATGACGATACGACGGCATCGAAGCTTTCGGTATCGAACGGATAAGAATAGGCGTCGGTGAGGACGAGATCGACGCCAGGCCCGCTTTCGCAGTCGACGCCGATATATTCGGCCATAAACGGGGCGCATCCACGCAACGATCCGTTCACATCGCCCGACCCGACCTCTAAGATTCGAGGCCGCTCAAGCGCGTCCAGGTAAGAGCGAAAAAATGCCGCGCCGAACGCAGCTGCCGTGTCATGCATAGGTAAGCCTCGCGGCCGGTCCAAGCTTTCGTGAGCGGGGTCACTTAGGTTCTTGAGTGACAATGCGCACCCGTGCCGAAACCCAATAAGCTAATTATACTTGTGGCTCAGGTACTTTCAGTTCACTTTTACTGAGCCTAGGGTGGACCGTCGCTCTGAGCCCGGCCGCGAACCGCCTAACGGGCTTTGTCAGTCGCCAGCTTTTGGAACTCATTATCGATCCCAGAGATCGCTGCAAGCTCACGATCTCGCAGTTTTGCTGCTCGACTTTTTGCTTGAGCTCAAACTCGTGCTGGTCATATGCAGCTCGTCGCGAGCGCAGGTCATTGCCCCAGGCAACCCACATACTTGTCCCGTACTCCCGCACATGAAAGTACGGTGCACGTAATCCATACTCCATAATCCGCTCAAGTTCGGTCCGATCGTAGAAGTGGTGCCAATGTCCAACCTCGCCCAGTATTTGGCTGCGGATCTCGGTCGAGAATGATACCTGCTGATGGGCTAGCTGCTCCCAGCTCAAAAGATGGACGACAGCACAGCCGGTCGGCTTCAGACACCGCATCATCTCCAGCAAGAGATTGTAGGCGAACGGTTTGGGAATGTGTTGAACCGCAGCGACCGAATAAAAAAAATCCACGGAGTGATCGGCAAAAGGAAAGTCAACGCCATTATACGCTACGAACCTATACTTTGATGAAGCCAAGCCGTCGCGGGCCACCCTGGCGCAAGCATGCCGGATCATACCGGCGGCAACGTCTAGGCCGATCAACTTTTGGGCACCGACGCGATCGGCGATAGCTTGCATGATATAACCGACACCCGGTCCGACTTCGACGATCACTCCCTCTGGTGGGACCGCCAACCATGGGTACAACATGAACATCTGATCCACGTACCGCTGGGCGCGCTCATGCAGCCGGTCGTCGGCTACGCCGTCGTGAATGCGCCTCTCAACTTCTTCAAGAGTTCTCATTCGTAGCCTCCCAAGTTTTAAAGGCAGAACTCATTCCGTCTCCTTTGTCAACTTGATGCCGGAAAGGCCACTACAAGTGTACCCATGACTAGATAGCACAGACTCTATGTTTGTTACTTTTAGACCGAAGTTCCAATCTCGGTCGGGGTACGGGATCCTTGCGCAGTGGAAGCTGCTACGACGCCGAGCCGCAATCGTACGCTTCGGTTTCTTGGTAAACCGGGCACTAAGGCCACCGACAAGAACCGCAACTGTCACTAAGACTCCCCCACACCCCTGATCGCTGTTTATCATATGATAAAATTTTGAGGCAAGCGCAGGGCTCATAGGGCACCAAACCGGATCGTCTCCCGGTCGTTCGAACACGGCTCGAGCCGTGCCGGCCGCTGGCATTCGCGGTTGCGCATCTCCGCTGTCGATTGCTCAGATGCGCTGCCTTCGGATCTCGGCTGGGTCGTCCGGCAGGGATCGTGAACGCCTCCAGATGTCGTGAGCAAGCGTCGGCGGGAACCCTGATTCGCCAGCACCCGGGCCCGCTTTGCCTTTGGACACGCACTAAGATTGCTGCCGAATAAAGCGCGGGCATATCGTCGCGGCATCCAAGCAGACGAGGTTAGCCGAGGCGGCGGCAAGCTCTCCGTCCAATCCTCGACCTTCCCCCGTTGGTTCGGGTGGTCCGCTCCGGTCACGATATCTGTCGCGCCGCGGAGTCCCGAATACCTTTTGGGGATATTTTGCGTAACGATGGACACTTCCCTGACGGGTGGGTGTTAACTATGAAGGATGACATTTCCTCCGTACACCCACAACCGGGCTGAACTTGGGGGCGCGCGACGGCACGAGCGGCTTAGCGTTGGAGTGGCAATTGGCGTGATAGCGCTGTTGTCGCTAGGCTCGTGGGCGGCAATCTGGCTCGCCTTGGTCCACTTCGTGTGAACTGCCGACGATTGGCACAGCCCCCTACACCGCTTCAGCCAATCAAAGGCGTAGCGCCGCGGCAAGGCGGGTATGGTTATCCGAATTCGTTAATTGTACTCGGCGATTTTGCAGCACGGTAAGAGTACGAGATCGCGCATCTTGGCCAAGATGCTAGTCAGTCCATCAACAGGCCGCCCGATAGGTGATCGCTTCGCCGGTGATGTAGGACGCTTCATCGGAGGCGAGAAAGGCGGCGACTCGGGCGACGTCGTCGGGCACCGAGACGCGGCCTAACGGGATCAGTTTTTCGCGTTCGGCGGTCTCCGGCAGTCCATAGCGTCGCTGCTGGGCTTCGAGGGCGCCGCGCATCGCGGTGTCGACGACGATCCCCGGGCAGATCGCGTTAACGCGGATGCCGTGCGGCGCCATTTCGCGCGCCAATGCCTGGGTCAAACCGATCACCGCGAACTTGCTTGCGCTGTAGCCGGCGAAATAGGCGTTACCGGTCTTGCCTGCCCATGAAGCGAGGTTGACCACCGATCCCGTCCGCCGCGCGACCATATGCGGCAGCACGACCCGGCTGACGATAAAGACCCGTTCGACATTGACGTGCAGCATCGCTTGCAGAGTTTCGAGAGGCATGTCGAGCGCCGGTCCGGTCCAGCAGATCCCGGCATTGTTGACCAGCAGATCGATCTGGCCAAAACGCGACAATGTGAGGTCGACGGCGCGCCCGACCTCGTCTTCCAAGGTCACGTCGGCAATCACCGCGAGGCCATCGACCTCCGCGGCTGCCGTTGTCGCCGCCGCACCGTCGCGGTCGAGCACCGCAATGCTCATGCCGTCGCGAGCCAGCCGCCGGGCAATCGCGCGCCCGATGCCCCCACCGCCGCCAGTCACCAGCCCTACTCGGCCATTTAACGCATACATCGAAGACCTACTCAGCTCGATCAGACGAGCCGAGCTTAGGGTCGCTTCGATGCCGGTGTCATCGCGATTCCAGGATGGCGCATAATCCGTTGGCGGAGAGCGGCGCCGCTAAGTGCCTGGTACGCGCCAGGTGATTTCGCCGGCTGTCTCGCTTTCGTCATCGCCGAGTGCTAAGCCCGATGCCGCCCACTTCCGAAGAAACCTGGAGGCGAAAGTGCTCGACCGCATCCTGTTGATCAACGACGACGGCATCGAAGCGCCTGGCCTTGAAATACTGGAGCGGATCGCCGCCGAGCTCGCTCGTGAAATATGGATTGTCGCTCCCGAACACGACCAAAGCGGCGTCTCGCACGCGGTCAGCCTGCATCATCCGATCCGTGCGACCGAGCGCGGTCCGCGACGCTGGGCAGTGACCGGCACCCCCGGCGACTGCGTCGTAATGGCCCTCAGCCATTTGATGCGCGGAGCGCCGCCGCAATTGCTGCTGTCGGGCGTCAATCGCGGCGCCAATCTCGGCATTGAGACGGTGTTTTCCGGCACCGTCGGCGGTGCGATGACCGGCATGATGCTCGGCATCCCATCGATCGCTCTGAGCCAAGCCTGGACCGACCGCGCCAATCTGCGCTGGGAAACCTCGGCGAGGCTCGCTCCCGGCATCGTGCGCCGCTTGCTCGAGATCGGCTGGAGCGCCGGCACTTGCCTCAGCATCAATTTTCCCGATCTTCCGGCCGACCAAGCGGGGCCGCTGACCCTCGCCCGACAGGGCGCCGGGTCAGTCGAGGGAATGGATGTCGAAGCGCGAATCGACCCACGCGGGTTCACCTACTACTGGGTCAGCTTTCGCCGCGGCGAGCGCGATCAGGGCCCGGAAAGCGATATCGAGGCGCTCAATGCCGGCCGCGTCGTCCTGACTCCGCTGCGCTATGACCGCACAGACGAGGAGGCGTACGCAATACTGGCGCGCTCACTGCCGCGCTGACGGCCGGTCTTCCTTGTTGTTGGCAAGCCCCATGCCCGCTGGCGCCGCCAGTCACGGCCGCCGTTCGAGAAAGATGCGATGCGAGGCGTAGGATAGCCAGACTCGCTGCCACCGCAGAATATCGGCGCCAAGCACGAGATCAGCGTCCTGTAGTCCCAACCGAGTCACCAGGATAGTTTGGTCGCGCAGCACCTCGCCGTCGATTTGCAATTCGGCAAAGCGATGGGCGCGTGAGTTGACCGGTTCCGCCGCGGCGCCGCGCAAGGTGGTGACTGGATCGCGCGCTAAGGCGGCGCCGGTCACGCCGACAGCGGCAGCCGATTCGGCGTCGAGCGTCGTCAATTGCGCTCCGGTGTCGATCAGCGCCGACAATTGGTGTCCGTCAAGGCGAACCGGGAAAAACAAGCGGTCGTGAAGCGAGCGGTTGGCATCAATCGTCGCGTACGAGCCACCCCAAGGCGGCGCGGTCATCGGGCAGGGTGGTGGCGTAAACAGGGTAATGCGGCGATGCGGCAGATCGAGTTCGACCTCGTAGTCGCCGAGAAAGTCGGCGCCGAGCAGCCCATCGATCGGTTTGCCGCCGATCGGCGGCAATGCCACCGCGCCGACCAGAATGCTGAAATTGCTGAGGGGCATGCCGCCCAGGTTAAAGCTGCTCAGCCTCGCGTCGCCTCCGGCCACCGCGGTTCCGAGGCTGCGCATCCGCCGGGCGTATTCGAAATGCGCGGCAACACCCAGCCTTTTCGCTGCTGCAGCCGTCATGATTGAACGCTCGGCCCCGGTATCGAATAGAAAGTCCGCTGTTCCCCCGTTGATGTGCGCGGTGACAATCGGAATGTTACCGAGCGGCGTGACAACGAGTTCGGCGCGGCGCGTCGGCTGGCACCGCTGTGCTTGCGCATGGTCCGCGGAGGCGATGCTCAGCAGCACGAGCAACAGCAGAAGGACGGCCCTGGCCCAGCTGATCATGGGTGCGCCCCTGCCGCACCGGCTCGAGATTGTCGAACTTAGGCGATGACCGCGACACCCTGAACTTCGACCAGCAGGTCCGCGCGCGCCAGACCGGCAACGGTGATCAGCGCACTCGCCGGGAAGTTGTCGCCAAATATCTCTTTACGCAGCTCCGTAAAGCGGTCGCCATAGCGCGCATCGGTGATGAAGACGGTCATCGTGACCATATCGGCGAGGGTCCCGCCGAGCTCAGACAAGGTCTCGCCAAGACGCGCAAACACCTCTCGGACTTGACCATCGAAATCGCCGTTGAGCGATCTGCCGGCCGTATCGGTCGGCGCCACCTGGCCGGCTAGCCACACCGTTTGACCACCTGCGGTGACGACCGCCTGCGAGTAGGCCCGAGCC
>CAVTLC010000035.1:0-26902 GCA_963735445.1 uncultured Alphaproteobacteria bacterium | reverse complement strand
GAAAGCGGTCGGCATAACCTTCGGCATCGGCGAGAAAGGCGGCGCGACTGGCTTCGTCATGCGCAAGCTCCTGCAACGCCACCGTCAATTCGACCAGTTCGGGCCTGATCGAGGGGTAGTGCGGCGCCGGCGGGGTTTCGGGCGGGCTCGACCAGCCGAGCGAGGCATAGTTGTGATGCCAACTCGGCTCGAACGAGACGACATCGGGCTTGCGCTCTCCAAGCATGCCGGCGGCGCAGGCCCAACACCGCAACTCGACATTGCCTGATGCGTCGAGTTCCGCCGCGTCGTAGCCGGCCAGCGATTTGAGATTACCGGCGGCGAGCCTTTCCAACGCCCTCTTGTCCCAGGCAAGGTCGGGCTCGGCATAACGGTCGGTGCCGGGGTAATGGGACATGCCGCCGCTCGCCAGTACCGCGGTTTTCAGCCCGATTGACGTGACGATCCGCGCCACGGCTTGGCCAAAGGCATAACAGCGCTCGGTCGAGGGCTGCGGCGGCAGATAGGCGTTGACGTAGATCGGCAGCACCGGGTCGGTGACGTCGAGATGGGTCAGCGGAATGCCGAGCGCGTAGTCGATCTTGGCGACACTCGTAAAGGCCGGGTCAAAACCCTGCGAGTAAAGCTGGCGCACGATCTCGAAGCCGATCTCGCCCGGCACTCGCCAGTGGAACTGCCGGCCGGCAAAGGAGCCCCGCGCCTCGTCACCAACATGGACCGTGAAGGGCGGAGCCGCAGTGTGGAAAAACTGCTCGGCATGGTCATTGGCAAAGATGATCCACAGATCGGGGTTCAGCGCCTTCAGCCTGACGGCGATCGCGGCTGCTGCCGCCTTGACGCGCTCGACGGTGCCACGATCTTCGGTTTCCGGCATCGTGAAGAATTGCGGGGCATGAGGCAGCATCGCCCCGCCGATCACGCTCGACATCACCACTCTTTCTCCCGATCGAACATCGGCCGATACTATGGCAGCTGATGTCACGCTCACGAGCGCCAAAATGCCTGCCGACGAAACGTCCCAAATGCCGCCGCCCGCCGACGATCCGCACCACGATCGAGCCAGCGCGCATAACCCCGAAACCCCATCGGCTGCTCCAACCGCCGATGCTGCGTCGGTGGGGGAGCACGCTGCCGCCAATCCGGGAGCCCAGGCCGAAAGCGGTCGGCGAGCGGCGGGCGAGGGTGGGTCGGGCGAGGGGGCGCTGGGCGGCGAGCCTCATCGGCGGCGTAGACGCCGGCGCCGCCGCCCGCCGCGTGACTTCACCGCCTCCCAACCGCCCGGCGCCGCCGACGCGCCGCCGCATGATGCGGCTGCAAACGACGTCGCCCCCGGTACCTACCCGCCGGGTGAGCACACGGTCGGCAGCGATGCCGCAGACGCCGATGCAGGGGCGGACATCAGCGCTGATACTGTAGCGGTAGCCGGCACGGCAGCGCCGGGGGCAGCGCCACGCGAAGGTATGCCTAGCGACCGACCGCCTCGCCGGCGGCGTCGGCGACGCCGGCCGCCCCCGGGTGCGGTCGGAGCAACCCCGGCGCCGGGGGCGCTTGGGTCTGCATTGCCGCCGGTCGATGCCCTGATGAGGGCGGATGGCGATAGCAATGTTTCGGCGCTGGAAGAATCCGCTTCACGCGAAGCCGCCGGCAGCGAAGTGGGGGCAGGCTCGCAGCGTCCCAGGCATTATCTGCGGCGGCCCGTGCGCGGCCGTCGCCAGCTTCCCCGCCCGCCGGGTCTGCAAGCGGGTCTTGTGGAGACCGCGCCGGCCGCTGGTGAGACCCAGCCGGGCGACGGCGGAAACGGAGCTGCTCCCCTTGGCGCACCGCGTGCAGAGGGCGAGTTTCCACATCGTCGGCGGCGTCGGCGTCCGCCGCCGCGAACCGGCGATGCCGCGCCAGGTGGTGAGGGACGATCCGCCGAAGGCGCGCCGCAGGACGCGGAGCGCCAGCCACGGCGCAGCGGTCCGCGCGGCCGGCGGCCCGGCGAGGACAGGGGTTACGATCGCCAAACGCAACGCCCGGGAGAAGCACTGCGCCCTGGCGGACCTGGCCGCGACGCGCGGTCCGGCGAGGCAGTCGGCGGACGTCGCGACCGTGACGGGCGCAGTGCGCGCGGCCCGGGCGGACGTGATGGACAGCGCGGCCGCGGTCGCGACGCCGCCCCCCGGCGTGTCGACCAGAAACTCTACACGCTCGAATCGATGGTCGATCGCGGCTTTGAAGACGTGCCTGACGAAGCCGAGGACAGCGGTAACCGCCGCGTCCATTGGACGATTGTCAAGCGCACCGTCGCCGACCAGAAAAGCGGCAAGCCGATGTCCGCGACCTATGTCTTGCAACGCGAGGGCGACGAGACCGAATTTCCCAATCTCGGTGCGGCCCGCGCTGCCGCCAACAAGACCATCGTCCACCCGGAAAAACTGACGATGTCGAAGGCCGAACACGCCGCCGCCAAAAACAGCAAATGAGCTGTTGATGGTGATACGGCCCGTCAAAAAATCGTCATTATAGTTCCGCCTTAGCGCAATGTTCTGCGCTTAGGCTCGCCTCGTTTACTACGCCGCGCGGTCTGTGCGGCAGAGTTTGCGAGGAATAGAGATGCACCAAATCAGTAAAAAAAGTTGCGCCGGGCGCCTGTCATATGTGGCCCGGCGAGCAGCGCTCGCAACTGTTGGCGGCGCGTTTGCGGTTGGCATCGCCGCCTCGGCTCAGGCAGGTGCTATCCAGACGGTTTTCGTGATTGCGATGGAGAACCACAACTGGACCCAGCCGCCAGCCCAAACCAGTCCCCAGCAGATCTTCGGGAACCCTGCCGCGCCCTATATCAATAGCCTAGTAACACCGGGCAATCCCAATGCCGCCCAGGTGTCTTATGCCAGCAATTACCAAAATGCCGGGGTTGGGATTCATCCATCCGAGCCGAATTATATTTGGCAGAATGGTGGCTCGAACTTCGGCGTGTTTACCGATGCCGACCCGTCGGCCGCCGCCGGAAACATCATCACCGCACAGAGCTTCACCGGGCAGCTGACGCAGAAGGGTGTCAGCTGGAACAACTACCAAGAAGACGTCCAGTATTCGACGTCGCCTCTGAAAAGCGTATCTGGCATCGGCGGCGTCGCCCCGAGCGGCGTGAACGTCACGACCAACCCGTACAACGGCACACTGCAATACAACTACGCCGTCAAGCACAATCCGATGGCGTTTTTCACTGACAGCCAAGACCTCAACGTCAAGACGTTCGCCCAACTGATGACGGACCTGGCGAACAACACCGTCGCGAAATACAACTGGATCACACCCGACCAGTACAACGACATGCACACGGCATTGACCGGCGGATTTACCTACAATGGCGTGAATTATACGGGCGACGCTGCGAACATCGCGCAGGGCGACAATTTCCTGGCGCAAATCGTGCCCGAGATTATGGCGTCCGATGCCTACAAGAATAATGGTGCGATAATTTTGTGGTGGGACGAGAGCGAAGGCGGCGATGATCCGAGCCGCACGATCCCGGAAATCATCATTTCACCCGACGCCAAGGGCAACGCCTACACCAACAGCATCCGTTACACGCATTCATCCGATCTGCTGACGACGCAGGAGATCTTTAACGTCGGCCCGTGCCTGAGGGATGCTTGCAACGCCTCAGATCTTTCTGATCTGTTCGTTCCCGCTGCGATTCCGAGCGTGCCCGAGCCGATGTCGATGACTCTGCTCGGAACCGGCCTGCTTGGCCTCGCCCTCACCCGCCGCCGTCGCAAAGCAGAATAAAGCCACCCGAGCGGCGGTTCGGCCGGGATTAGTCCCGCCGCTCGCGCAGCTTGTCGTAGCGGTCGGGATCGGCGATTTCGGCGATGGTCCCATCGGGCGAGCGGAACTTGACGGTGCCGGCATCGCGTTTTGACAGGATCACACCGCCGGCCGCCTCGATCTTGTTGAGAATGTCCTCGCGGTCCTCGACGGCGATGCCGATATGGTGGATCGCAGGCCCTGCGCCGACCAGTTTTGCTTCCTCGTCGTCTTCGCTGTCATAGACCATCAGTGCCAGATCGACATAGCCATCGGTCAGGTGACGCGAGATGTGCCCGCGCGAGCGCCCGGTCCCAACTTGCCGAAAACCGAATACGGTCTCGTAAAACTGAGTGGCTTTGTCGAGGTCGGTCACCTTTAGCGCGACATGATTGATCTTTGCCATTTGCGCTCTCCTATCCGCCGGCGCCACCATTATACGGGGCGATCACCGTACCCGTCTTGTATTCGGGAGGGTCGAGGATCGGTTCGATTTTAGTGTCCTTGAACTGATCGAGGCTGTTGCTCTTGATCCCCTGCCATTGGATCTCAAGCACGCGGGCTTTCGACCATTCGCCGTCGCTGCCAAAACTAATGTCGCCGACAATCGTCTTGAACGGATGACTATGGATGTAATCGGCGAGTTTATCTTGGTCGAGGCTCTTGGTTGCTTCAACCGCATCTCCAAGCACCTGCAGATTGGCATAAGCGAAAGGCGGCAAATACCAGCCGAGCGGATCGACACCGACAGCCGGCGCCTTCGCTTGGTAATTTTTCAGGAAATCGAGAATACCCGGAAACTGCATTGTCGGCGCCGGGATCCACCAATCGTAATCGACGACGCCGTTGAGCTTGGGGCCGAACTGCTCCTTCACTGAGGTATACTGCAGCCCGACCATGCCGCCGCCAAAAAACCGGGTCTTGAGACCCGACTCGGTCGCGGCGCGCAGCATGCCGACCGATCCCGGCGGATAGGAGGCGACAAAGACCATGTCGGGATTGGTCGCTTGGATGGCGTGGACGATTGGCGTGAAATCGGGGGTTCCCGGCGGATAGGTCCTGTCGTAGACGATCTTGATTCCATTCTGTTTGGCGAGGTCGCGGACGCCCTCCGACGCGTTTTTCGGAAACTCGGCGTCTTCGGCAAGCAACGCCAATGTCTTTGGTTTCGGATCGGCAGCGAGCGCCACCTTAAAGAACGGCTCCGAGAAAGCGTGCTTGGGATCGGGCCCGGCCGGCAGCATCGAGAAGTATTTCGGGTAATGGAACTCGCTGTTGACCGCGAGACCGAACAATCCGAGGAACAGCCGGTCATGCGAGATCGCGATCGGCATTGCCGGGGCGACCAGATTGGTGCCATAGCCCGAGACGATCAGGTCGACTTTGTCGACATCGAGCAGCTTGGTGTAGATCCCCGGCACCGTCGCGGGATTGCTCTGGTCATCGTAAAAAACCAACTTGACCGGACGGCCGAGCAATCCGCCCTTGGCGTTGACTGTGTCGCGCCAGATTTGCATCGCTAGCAGCGCCGATTTTCCCGCAGCGGCGAGCCCGCCGGTCAGCGCCATGCCAAAGCCGATCGTGATCGGTTCTGCCGCCTGGCCGGCATGCGAGAAGCTAAGCGCAGCGATCAACACTGCGGCGGCGCCACAGCGCCTTAGTCTATTTCCCCAACTCATGTCGCCCCTCCCTCGTCGTGCCGATTTCTGTGCCTCATCGTTACTCGTGCGCGAGCCCAGGAGTCCAGTACCCGGAAGTCAATCTCAGCTCGGTTGCTCCCAAGCGCCATGACCCAGTCAACGAAGCTTGCGGGAGTTCTGCGCAGCATTCATTCCGGCGGGGATCATTCACGGTACCTGATGCGCTGCCACGAGGTGAGAATTGAGAAACCTTCGGGTTTCGACGGCTGCATCGGCAGCCGCCGCGGGGTCGCGGCCGATGTAGTGGCCGGCAAAGAAGTGCGGCATCGCCGGTGCGTCGAACGCGTGCAGCGCGCCCGGATAGCTCTTTAGCCGCACGGTATGTCCGTTACGCTCGACCCCCTCCACCCACCTGCGACAGCGCTGTACCGGCGTCCAATCGTCAGCCTCGCCGATCAGGATCAAGGTATCGGTCTCCAGCGCCGCCACCGGCGGATCGCAGCCGGGATAGAACGCGACCGCGACCGCGAACGCGCGCACCTGCGCCGGCCGCGCTAAACCCGCCTGCACCCCCTTCAAAACGGCCCACCCGCCATGCGAGAACCCGATCACGCCGATCCGATCGGCCCGGACATCCGGACGCGAGTGTAGGTATTCGGCAGCAGCGAATGCATCCTCCGCCTGCAGCCGTGGCGGGATCAGCATCCCTCGATTGCACACTGTAGTGACGTTACGGGGGCGAAAACTGTCGATGAGCAGCGTGAGATAACCCCAACCGGCCAGCTGCTGTGCCCAGAGCCGGTCATGCAGTCCCACCCCATTGCAGCCATGCAATACCACGATCGCCGGAAATGGTCCCGACCCGCTCGGGTTGTACAACTCAGCCGCGGCGTTGCTGGATGGCGGCCCGATTGTGCCCGGGCCAAACCGTAAGGGCTGCGCCGAAGTCGCCGAGCCCGCGATGACAGTAAATAAAACCGCTAGGATACTGCGGAGGGTCAAGCGCCGGCTCGGATGAAGTAGTCAACCCCGTCCGCCCCCGGCGCGCGGTCGATTGCGCTCCGGCCTTCGAGATAACGCAGGTGGGCCAGCGCCTCGCCAAGCGCGAACGCTGTCTGATGCTGATCAAGCGGACGGCGAAACAGCACCGGCAACAAATCGACCGCACTGCGCGGCCGGTCGAGGGCGGCGACCAACTCCTCGCATCTTGCAACGTGATGCGCCGCGAGTTCGTCGATGCGTGTGTGCAATCCGAAAAACGGCAAATTGTGCGACGGCAACACCAGGGGTTCGGACGGCGCTGCCGCACGCAGCTTGACGAGGGAAGCCAGGTATTGCGCCAGCGGGTCGCCGGCCGGCTCATGCGGCTGGACGCTGACATTGGGCGAAATCCTTGGCAAAACCTGATCGCCGGAAATCAGCACGCCCAACTCCGCGCAATAAAGCATCGCAAGTTCCGGGGCGTGGCCCTCGCCGACAATGACCCGCCACTCGCGGCCGCCGATCTCGATCGTCATACCGTCGGCGATGCGGCGAAATGCCGGCGGCACCGTCGGCACGCCGCGGCGGTAGCTCTTTTCGCGGTCGCCGAAAAGCTCGCTCGACGCGGCATCGAGGCCGGCGCGGCGGGCGAAGTCGCGGCGCAGCGGGCTAAAATCGTCGCTGCCCCGGCTCATCACTCGGGCGTAGAGCCATTCCTTTTCGGTGATCCACAATGGCGCCTGCCAGCGCTCGGCCAGCCATCCGGCGAGCCCGATATGATCGGGATGAAAGTGGGTGACGATAATCCGCGTCACCGGCCGATCGCCGAGATACCGCGAAAATATCTGTTCCCAGGCGGCTTGGGTTTCGGGCATCGCGTAACCGGCGTCGACGATGGTCCAGCCCGGTCCGTCTTCGAGCAGCCAGAGATTTATGTGGTCGAGCGCGAAGGGAAGCGGCATACGCAGCCACCACACACCCGGTGCTATCTGTAGGGTCTCGCCTCGATCCGGCGGCGTTGCAACCGGAAATCGCAAAGTCCCAAAACTTCCATCCATGATCGATCTTGTTCCCGTGCCGCGAATTGACCGGCAAGTTAGGACGGTGCATTAGTGCCGAGCAAGTAACACGCCTGCCGGTCAGGCCTGCCTTACCGGTAAGCGCCCAAGCCGCAACACGAGGAACAATCAGAATGCGTGACTTTAACATCCCGGGCCGGTCGGCGGCGATGGCGGCGCACGGGATGGCGGCGACGTCGCAGCCGATGGCTACGATTGCCGCGCTCGATGTGTTGCGAGCGGGAGGCAACGCCGCCGATGCCGCGATCGCGGCGGTTGCGATGCAATGCGTCGTCGAACCGCAAAGCACCGGGATTGGTGGCGATTGCTTTATGCTGTATTCGCGCGGCGGCGGTCTTCCGGTGGCGCTGAACGGCTCGGGGCGCGCCCCGGCCAAGGCGACCGTCGAATGGTATGTCGAGCACGGCATCCGCGACATCGAGGTGCAAAGTCCGCATGCCGTGACGATCCCCGGAGCGGTCGATGCGTGGTGCGCGATCAATCGCGAATACGGTTCGCGACCACTCGCGGAATTGCTGGAGCCGGCGGCGCGCGCTGCGGAAGACGGCTATGTCGTGAACCAGCGCGTCGCCTATGATTGGCATCGCAACCAGGCGAAGTTGCGTGATCCGGTGACCGCGGCGCTATTTTTGCCGGGCGGCAAACCGCCGGTGGCCGGCGACACGATGCGCAACCCGCCGCTCGCCGCCACGTTGCGCCGCATCGGCCGAGAGGGCCGCGCCGGGTTCTATGAGGGGCCGGTCATGCGCGACATCCTCGCGCGGCTCAAAGCGCTCGGCGGGCTGCACGAGGCCGAGGATTTCGAATCCCAGCGCGCCGAATGGGTCGAGCCGATTCATGCCGCTTATCGCGGCTATCAGGTCTACGAATGCCCACCGAATGGGCAGGGGTTGGCGGCGCTGATGATCCTGCGCCAACTCGAGGGGTTCGCGCTCGGTGATGATTCGTTTACCGAGGCCGACCGGCTGCATCTCCTCGCCGAGGCGACAAAATCAGCCTACCGCGTGCGCGACGAAAGCTTCGCCGACCCGGCGCAGGCGGATGTCGATGTCACGGGCTTCTTGTCGGACGAGTGGGCCGAGCGCGCCCGCCGATCGATCAGCCTCGATCGGGTATTGCCGGGCAATCAATGGCACGGCGGCACATTGCACCCGGACACGGTGTATCTCTGCACGGTCGATCACGACGGCAATGCGTGCTCGTTTATCAATTCGCTGTTCTCGTCTTTCGGCAGCGGCATCGTCGCGCCGGAAAGCGGCGTATTGTTGCAAAATCGGGGCAGCGGGTTCCGTACGATCCCCGGCCACCCCAATGCGATCGCGCCCGGCAAGCGGCCGTTCCACACGATCATCCCGGCGATGCTGGTCGAGAACGGGCGAGCGGTGATGCCGTTCGGCATCATGGGGGGCCAGTATCAGGCGGTCGGGCACGCGCATTTCGTTCACCGCATGATCGACCGAGGGTTCGACCCGCAGCAGGCCGCCGAAGCCCCGCGCATCTTTGCCTTTCGCGGCAAATTGCAAGTCGAGCGCGCCCTGCCCGAGCCGCTGGTCGCCGATCTCGCGCGCCGCGGGCACGACATCGACACCCGCAATGTTCCGATCGGCGGCTGCCAAGCGATCTGGATCGACCATCAGCGCGGCGTGTTGATCGGCGGTTCCGACCCCCGCAAAGACGGGCTTGCGCTCGGTTATTGAGGACCGACGGATCACCTCTAACGAGAACGGCATCGAGGACACGGCATTACGACACCCTCACGCTAGCCTCCTGGATAGCGGGGAAAGAGATCAGCGGCGGTTCGACGTGCCATCTTCAGTGCACGGCGTCGCTGAAATTGGTTTCGCCAATAGCGGAGGAGTAACCCGGCTCTGTCATCTCTATCAGCGCGACCCGTTGCGGGTGCTGTTCCCGCGGCCGGAACCGGGCGAGCCTCCGCAGGCTGTGATTGTCACGACTTCGGGTGGCCTGGTCGCCGGTGATCGAATTGATGTTTCCGTTACGATTGCGGATGGCGCCACTGCGCATATCACCGCCTCAGCGGCGGAAAAGATCTACCGCTCGCTCGGCCAGACTACCGAAATCAATCAGTCAATGCAGGTCAGCAACAACGCCGTCCTCGAGTTTCTGCCGCCCGAGACAATCCTGTTCGACAGCGCCCGCCTGCGCCGTGTGACAAGAGTTGAGATTGCGGCGCGCGGCGCATTCTTCGGCGGCGATATCGTGATTTTCGGCCGCCGCGCCCGTGGCGAGCGCTTCACGCGTGGGCTTCTGCATGAGGTCTGGGAAATACGACGCGAGGGACGCTTGATTTGGGGCGACGCGCTGCATCTCGCCGATGATGTCGCGCGGGTCATCGAAGATCCGGCATGCTTCGACGGAGCTGCCGGGTATGCGACGTTGATTTTGTCACCGGCTGGCGGTGATTTGAACGCCTTGCTCGATGATGCCCGGTGCATTCAATTCGCCGCGAACGGAGACCGTGTTCGGGGCGGGATCAGCATCGTCAATGGTCTTCTGATAGCGAGATGGCTTGGCTTTGACGCGTTACGCATGCAGCAGGCCTATGCCGAGCTCGTGGGCTTTTTGCGGAGCACAGCATTGAATTTGCCAGAGCGCCTGCCGCGATTGTGGTGCGTTTAATACTCCGCCTACGCTTGAGTTATGCCAGCGCCAACGTCTCGCGAGAGCTGCTCGCTTTGAGCAAACAAGTGCCCCCGAAACCGCGTTGCACGACTAAAGTGCTGAACATCGCCGTTTTGGATGATACTTGAATGGCCCAAAGTCCTCTTTGCAAATTTGCGGCAAGCGCCCGAAGAAGTGACGACCGTCAAGGAGCACAAGCCGCTGATATTTCGACAATCCCATGATTGAAGTCCACACGCCCGGCGCGGCGTCGCGGGTCGAGAGCCGTCACTCGACCGGCGTGCAGATAGCCCTGGATAGTGCCGCCAGTGATTTTCGCGACACCGATTAGGTCACCGTGCCGTTCGCCTATCTATGGATTGCCCTCGGCAGCGCGATCGGTGGGACCGGCCGCTTTGCATTGTCGGGGTTCATCGCGAATCGGATCGGCCCGACCTTTCCCTGGGGCACATTGGTCGTCAACGTTACCGGATGTTTTGTCATCGGTATCTTCAATGCGCTGACCGGGCCGGACGGCATCTTCCTGGTCCCGGTGAATGCCCGCTTGTTTGTCATGGTCGGGATGTGCGGCGGCTACACGACCTTTTCCTCGTTCAGCCTCGAATCTTTAAACCTGATGCGAAATGGTGAATGGCTGGCGGCGAGCGGCTATATCGGGGCGTCTGTTCTGTTCTGTTTGATCGGGGTGTGGCTCGGGCATATCGCCGGCGTTGCTATCAACCGCTGAGCCTTCGTTCGAAGGAGTGGAAGCGAAATGAAGACGCACGACTCGGCATTGTTGTTACGCATCTTTATCGGGGAGAGCGATAGGTTCGGCCACCATCCGCTCTATGAAGCGATTGTCTTGAAGGCGCGTGAGCAGGGCCTTGCCGGAGCGACCGTGCTCCGCAGTCCAATGGGGTTTGGCCAGTCGAGCCGCGTCCACACCGCGAATATACTGCGACTTTCCGCGGATCTGCCGATCGTTGTCGAAATTGTCGACAGCGAAGAAGCCGTCAATCGATTTCTGCCAATGCTCCAGGGCATGGTAAAGGGTGGCCTCATCACCCTGGAGGACGTTCGGATCCTGCACTACGGCGCGCATCAGAGCGAACCCGCGCCACCCGCTAAACTTTGACCGGCGTTGTGGCACGGATGATGCTGTACAATCATCCGAAGCTGGGAGCGGGCCGATGCGATGAACTTGACCCCGCGTGAGAAGGATAAGCTGTTGGTCTCGGTAGCGGCGATGGTCGCCGAGCGCCGGCTGCGCCGCGGTGTCAAGCTCAACTATCCCGAGGCGGTGGCGCTGATCACCGATTACGTGCTCGAAGGGGCGCGCGACGGACGCAGTGTCGCCGAATTGATGCGCGACGGCGCCACCGTCATCGGCCGCGAGCAAGTCATGGAAGGAGTGGCGGAGATGATCGCCGAAATCCAGGTCGAGGCGACCTTTCCCGACGGCACCAAGCTCGTCACCGTCCACGAACCAATCAGGTGAGAGAGCAACCGCTGAACCTGTTCCTCGTCTTACCGGCGAAGACCGGTACCCACCCCCGCCATGGGTCCCGGCCTGCGCCGGGACAGCGGTATTTTGGGCGTGTCCAGCGATGATCCCCGGCGAGCTTTTCGTTGCCGATGGCGACATCGAGATCAACGCCGGCCGGCCCGCAATCACCTTGATTGTCGCCAATACCGGCGACCGGCCGATCCAGGTCGGCTCCCACTACCATTTCTATGAAACCAATATGGCCTTGCAGTTCGATCGCGAGCCGGCGCGCGGTTGCCGTCTCGACATCCCCGCTGGCACCGCGACCCGGTTCGAGCCCGGACAAAGCCGTGAGGTTCGCCTGATCCCATACGCCGGTGCGCGCCGCGTCGTCGGCTTCAACGCTAAGATCAACGGCCTACTGGACTAGCGCCGTGGCGAATACCCTCTCGCGCGGGGCTTATGCCGCGATGTTCGGGCCAACCAGCGGCGACCGGCTGCGGCTCGCCGACACCGAACTCATCGTCGAGATCGAAAGCGACCACACGATCTATGGCGAGGAGGTCAAATTCGGCGGCGGCAAGGTGATCCGCGACGGCATGGGCCAGAGCCAGGCAACGCGCGCCGACGGGAGCGGTCGACACCGTCATCACCAACGCCGTGATCATTGACCACTGGGGCATCGTCAAAGCCGATATCGGCATCCGTGACGGCCGGATCAGCGGGATCGGCAAGGCCGGTAATCCCGACATTCAGCCCGGAATCGACATCGTGATTGGCCCCGGCACCGAGGTGATCGCCGGGGAAGGCCGCATCGTCACCGCCGGCGGCATCGACTCGCATATTCACCTGATCTGCCCGCAATTGGCCGAGGAAGCGCTCTACAGCGGCATCACGACGATGCTGGGCGGCGGCACCGGCCCGGCCGCCGGCACCGCGGCGACGACCTGCACCCCCGGGCCGTGGCATCTCGCGCGAATATTGCAGGCCGCGGAGGGCATCCCGGTCAATCTCGGCTTTTTCGGCAAGGGCAACGCATCGGATCCGCGCGCCCTGGTCGAAATGATCGAGGCCGGCGCCTGCGGACTAAAACTGCACGAGGATTGGGGCACGACCCCGGCGGCGATCGACACCTGCCTGTCGGTCGCCGAGCAATTTGACATCGCGGTCGCGATCCACACCGACACGCTCAATGAATCCGGCTTTGTCGAGAACACGATCGCCGCATTCAAGGGCCGCAACATCCACGCCTTTCACACCGAAGGTGCGGGCGGCGGTCATGCGCCCGACATCATCAAGCTGTGCGGGCTGGCGAATGTATTGCCGTCCTCGACCAATCCGACGCGGCCCTACACGGTCAACACCATCGCCGAGCATCTCGACATGCTGATGGTGTGTCACCACCTCGATCCCCGCATTCCCGAGGATGTCGCGTTTGCCGAAAGCCGCATCCGTCGTGAAACCATTGCCGCCGAGGACATCCTGCACGATCTCGGCGCCTTCAGCATGATGTCGTCGGACAGCCAGGCGATGGGCCGGGTCGGCGAAGTCATCATCCGCACCTGGCAGACCGCCGATAAGATGAAGCGTCAGCGCGGCCCATTGCCGGAAGACAATGATCGCAACGACAACTTCCGGGTCAAACGCTACATCGCCAAATACACGATCAACCCGGCGCTGACCCACGGGCTCGCCCAGCAGATCGGTTCGGTCGAAACCGGCAAGCTCGCTGATCTCGTGCTGTGGTCGCCGGCGTTTTTCGGGGTCAAGCCCGACCTCGTGTTGAAATCGGGAATGATCGCCGCCGCCTTGATGGGCGACCCCAACGCCTCGATCCCGACGCCGCAGCCGGTGCATTACCGCCCGATGTTCGGCGCTTTCGGCCGGGCGTTGTCGGCCTCCGCGGTGACGTTTTTGCCGACAGTCGCCATCGAGCGTGGTTTAGCACAGCAGCTCGGTCTGGCGCGCGTCGTGCTGCCGGCATCGGGCATCCGCACGGTCGACAAAAGTCAAATGATCCACAACGCGGCATTGCCCGATATCGAGGTCGATCCCGAGACCTATGAAGTCCGCGCCGACGGCGTATTATTGACCTGCGAACCGGCGACCGTGCTGCCATTGGCCCAGCGCTATTTTCTGTATTGACCGAAATGGCCCTCACCCGCCTCGCCGTGCTCGGCACCCTCTCCCGCATTGCGGGAGAGGGTGGGACCCGCGCCTCGCGCGGGAGGGTGAGGGTCTCCGTTACGGGGTGATGGACAATGCGGCGGGCGATTGCAGTCCATCACTGTGGCCAATGGCCGGAGGACGCGGCACAAGACACTGTGACGCTCGCCTATCTCGACCGGCATCGCCGCCGTATTCGGCTCGTCGCCGATTCCGGCCAGACATTTTTGCTCGATCTGCCGCGGGCGTCGCATCTCGGCGAAGGTGACGGTCTCGAGCTCGATTGCGGCGGCTACATCCGCGTCTGCGCGGCGGCCGAGCCAGTGCTCGAAATCACCGCGCAGGACCATGCGGCACTGCTGCGCATCGCGTGGCATCTCGGCAACCGGCATCTGCCGCTGCAGGTCGCGGGCGAGCGGCTGCGCATCCGCGCCGATCACGTCATTGCCGAGATGGTGGCCGGTCTCGGCGGGCGGCTGACCGCGCTGGAGGCCCCTTTTGACCCCGAAATCGGCGCTTATGCGATCGCTGGCCCGCATCGCCACGACCACGATGGATAGCAGAGGTCGAGATCACCCGGCGCTCCCTGCGGTGGAGGCCGGCACGGCGGGTGGGGCGCTCTATCGCCTGCTCGCCTGGCTGTCGCCAGCCTTCCCGATCGGCGCGTTCAGTTATTCGCACGGCCTTGAAGCCGCGGTCGAAAGCGGCGCCGTACGCGACCGCGCCTCGCTGCAATCCTGGATCGCGGCTATCGTGACCGAGGGCAGCGGGCGCATCGATGCCGACATTCTGCGCGATGCCCATCGTGCAGCCAGTGCCGGCGACCTCCTGGTATTGACTGCCGTCAACCAGCGCGGCCTCGCCTATCGCGCGACCGCCGAATTGGCTCTCGAAAGTCGTGCCCAGGGAGAGGCGTTTCTCGCTACCTGCCGTAGCGCGTGGCCGGACCCGTTTCTCGACGAATGGGCGGCGATCGATCAACGAGCCTGCTACGCCGCTGCGGTCGGTGCGGCCACGGCGCGCGCCGGCATACTGCTCGAAGACGTGCTTCTCGCCTACCTGCAGGCGATGGCGGCTAACCTCGTTTCCGCCGGGTTACGCCTCGCCATTATCGGCCAGACCGACGGGCAACGCATTTTAGCCGCGCTCGAACCCGTCGTGATCCGAGCAGCACAGGACGCAACGATCCGCGATCCGGCCGATTTTGGCGCCGCAACTTTTGCTGTCGATCTCGCCTCGATGGCGCACGAAACCCAGTATACGAGACTGTTTCGCTCATGAACGCTTTGGCGAAGAATGACCCGTTGCGCGTCGGGATCGGCGGGCCGGTCGGCTCGGGCAAGACCGCGCTAATGGACTGGCTGTGCAAAACAATGCGCGGCCGCTTTGAGATCGCCGCGATCACCAACGACATCTACACCCGCGAGGACGCCGAATTCCTGACCCGGAGCGGCGCGCTTGCCGCCCGAACGCATTCGCGGCGTCGAAACCGGCGGGTGTCCGCATACCGCGATCCGCGAGGATGCCTCGATCAACCTCGCCGCCGTCGCCGAGATGACCAGGCTCTTTCCGCGGCTTGATGTGATCCTGATCGAGTCGGGCGGCGACAATCTCGCCGCGACCTTTTCACCCGAGCTCGCCGACCTGACGATCTACGTCATCGACGTCGCTGCCGGCGACAAGATCCCGCGCAAGGGCGGCCCCGGCATCACCCGCTCTGACCTGTTGGTGATCAACAAGACCGACCTTGCCCCGCTGGTCGGCGCCAGCCTCGACATCATGGACCGCGATGCAAAGCGGATGCGCGGCGCCCGCCCCTTCGTCTTCACCAACCTCAAATCGGGCACCGGAGTAGACGAGATCGTCGATTTCGTCATCACCAAGGGCGGGCTCTCCGCCGCATGACGGCTATGTGTTGAAGCCTGAGCTCGCGCCCGGGACGCACCGCACGAAACGGCCCTTGTCGATCTCGAAGAAATGAAACCGCTGGCGGTGTAATCTCCCGGCGATGCTGATGCTTTATCACAGTCGTGCGATGCGGGGCGAACAGCCACGCGATCTCACCACCGCGAACTTGCCCGCCGAGGTCGTTTGGATCGATTTGTTAAAGCCGACCCCTGAGGAGGTCGGGTTCGTCGAGCGGGAGACCGGCTTGCATCTACCGAGCATGGCGGATCTGAGCGAGATCGAAAGTTCGAGCCGCCTGCGCAACCAGAATGGGGCGATTTATCTGAGCGCGCCGCTCGTTTATCAGGCGGTCTCCGATGCACCGCTGACGACCCCCGTCGGCTTTGTGCTGACGCGGGAGCGGCTGATCACGGTGCGCTTTGAAGAGCTGCCTTCATTCACCGCATTCGCCAATACCGATTTGGGGGCAGAACGCGATCCGTTGACCAGTTCGGCGGTTTTTGCCGGGCTGATGGACGAGATCACCGATCGGCTCGCCGACATTCTCGAAACCATCGCCACGGAACTCGATCAGCTGTCGCATCGGCTGTTCCGCAGCCCGGTCACCGAACCTGCATCGCGTCGCCCGCCGGCGCGCGAAAGCGCCGATCTCAGGATCATTCTGCGCCGGGTCGGCAATAGCGGCGATCTCGCCTCAAAGATCCGCGACAGTCTGCATGGGATCGGCCGCATAGTGCCGTATGTATCGACCTTGGCCGCGGATTGGCTGCCGCCCGAAGTCAAGCCCCGGCTCGAGACCGTACGCCAGGACGTGACGTCGCTGAATGACTATGATGCGCACATCAGCAACAAGGTTCAGCTGCTGCTCGACGCAACGCTTGGGCTGATCAATGTCGAGCAAAACAATATCATCAAGGTGCTGACGATTGTCTCGGTCGTCGGTATCCCGCCGACCCTGGTCGCCAGCATGTACGGGATGAACTTTAAAGATATGCCGGAATTGAGTTGGGCCTGGGGGTATCCCTACGGCCTGACGGTAATCGCGCTCAGCGCGGTCCTGCCATTGATTTGGTTCAAGATTCGCGGCTGGATCTGATCCGAGTTGCCAACGCAAAACGCCCCCGGGGACACCGGGGGCGTTTCTTCTCGCCAAATTAGAGTGCGCTGCTTTAGGCGGCCTGTTTTTGCTCGACCACCTGAGGCGCCGGCTGCGGTTGTCCGCTGACGATCTCGATTTTGCGCGGCTTTGCCTCCTCAGGAACCTCGTGAACGAGGTCGACATGCAGCATGCCGTTCGTGAGGCTGGCGCCGACAACCTTGATATGATCGGCGAGGCTAAAGCGGCGCTCAAACGCCCGGCGCGCGATGCCGCGGTGCAAATAGCGGCTCTCGTCCTCTTCCTTTTTCGCCTTGCCGGTTACCAGCAGCGAATTCTCGTGCACGGTAACCTCGATTTCATCCGGCGAGAACCCGGCCACCGCCATGGTCAGGCGATAGGCGTCTTCACCGGTCTTTTCGATATTGTAAGGGGGGTAGGCGAGGGCAGCATTGTCGACGCGATTCGCGGCATCGACCAAACGGGTCAACCGATCAAAGCCGATCGTCGAACGGAACAGCGGGGAGAAATCAAAACGATCCATGACCATATCCTCCATCGAGCAACATGGATTGGGCACTCGCAAGTAACGCCAAGTGCCATTTCACTGTCTGTGCAGTCCCGGAATTGGCTACCGCACGTCCAATAATTTGGTGCCGGAGAAAATTGCGTCAAGGGGGCTGTGGTCGGCGGATCAAGCCGCCCGGGCCGGCTAAGGCTTGATGCCGAAGCCCTGAAATCGCTTGTTAAAGCGCGCAAGCTGACCACCGGTGTCGAGCAGCCGCTGCTGGCCGCCGGTCCAGGCGGGATGCGACTTTGAATCGATGTCAAGGCGCAGGGTGTCGCCCGCCTTGCCGTAGGTCGAGCGTGTCGGATAGCTTGTTCCGTCGGTCATCACGATCGTGATTTCGTGATAGTCCGGGTGAATTCCCTGCTTCATCTTTGCGGCTCCAAAACCGCGCGTCTTATAACGCAAGCCCGCCGGCGAGGCAACGCCGGCGGGAAGAGTTCCCTGCGTCATTCGAGGCAGAGCAGGACGGCGGCGCCGGCCCGCGCTGCCGCAAAAAGCTATTTAGCGGTTGGTGCCGCTTGACGTCCCGAGATGGCCGCCGGTTACTGGCGAGGTGGTGCTGCCTGATCCGGTATTCCGGTTTTCCAGGTTGTAGGCTTGCGCCTGCTGCAGCTGTTCCTTGGTCATGTCCAGGGTCAGCCGATTGTTGTCGGTCTTGATCGCATCGAGCGGAACCGCGACGTACTTGCCGCCCATGCCAAGAAATGTCCCGACATCGACGACGGCGGCCGCAACCCGGCCGTCCTTGTCGATGATCAGATCCTTGACCGAACCGATGTCACGGTTCTGGACATCATAAACGGTGCTGCCGAGCATCTTCGTCGCGCGTACCTGATCCGGCTGGATCTCGTTGCCGCTCGGGTTGGTTGCTGCGGCGGCGCTGGTAGTCGTGGCGTTGCTATCTCTGGGTGCGGTCGTCGACTGTGCAAAAGCAAGCGGCGACGTCGCCATAAGGATTGCCGCAACCGCGGCGGTAAGGGTTGATTTTGTCATGACCTCTCCTGTCAAAACTCAGACGTTTACGATAACGGCCTGTATTGACGTCGGTTCCGACCAAACGCGGTCAGACGACATGGAACAAGAACAACAGGATGATGATAGGGATCGGAATCCCGAGTAGCCAAAGAAGTAGGCCTCTACCCATTTAACCCCTCCTATAAATAATAGATCTAGATCTATTTCTTATTTAGAGCTTCCCGAACGGCGTCCTTGGCATGGCCAACGGCACTCCGTGCCCGCCCTTCAGCCTTCTCTGCTTTACCTTCAGCTTCCGTGTGCTTGTCACCGACAGCGCGGCCGACGCCTTCTTTAATCGCGCCGGTAGCTTTCTTGATCCCGCCGGCGATACGGTCTTTATCCATCTTGGGTTTCCTTGTTGCGATGCTAGTCAGAGTCGAAAACAGGTCCGGCTGATCATCGGTTCCGGGAAAACTTGATTCAGATTATTGCCTGTACCGGCCAAGGCGCGTTGGCGACCGATCGCAGCCTGGGGTTAACGGGCTCATCGCGGAGCCAATTTCTTTAACTGGGTGTTTGTACCTCGCCAAAGCTCTCGATACCGCCTGCAGCCGGTGCCGTGAATTTGGAGGCGAGGGTGCAAGGGTGCCCGCCCCTCTGGGCAGGCATGCGGGCGCGAGCTAAAGTCGACACAATGAATTCGCTGCGGGGGGACAAAGTCAAATGGCAGATCCACTGCCGGACACCGGGCGTGGCCGCAGCGAAGACCAGTCACGAGGCCGGGCCGGCATGCTGACCTTCATAACAGTTGCGGTTATCGTGGCAGCGCTTTATTTCGCCCGCGAGGTTCTCGTCCCGTTTGCCCTCGCCATCCTGCTTAGCTTTTTGCTGATGCCGGCGGTGCGGCTGCTGCGCCGGGTGCGCGCGGGCCGGGTGACGTCGGTTGGCATTACCGTGCTGATCGCCTTTCTCGCGATCTTTGCGTTTGGCGCGATTGTAACCCAAGAAATCTCGCTGCTCGGGCCCGAGCTGCCGCGATATCAGCATAATATCGAGTCGAAGCTGCGCGCGCTTCCCAAAGCGATACCGCTTCAGCGGGTGGCCGGAGCGCTTCACCAAGTGACCGCGACGCTGAAGCGGTCCGAGGCGACCGGCACGGCGCCGACAGCGCAAAGCCCAGACTCCAGTAGCGCCGAAGCGGCCAAGCCGCTGCCGGTCGAGATCGAGCAGCCGGCGCCGACGCCGATGCAGATCGCCGAAACCGTCATCGGTCCGTTACTCCAGCCTTTGGCGACGGCCGGGTTGGTGATCGTGCTTGTGGTGTTTATCCTGCTCGAGCGTGAGGTCTTGCGCGACCGCCTGTTGAGACTGGCCGGCGGCGGCGATCTGCACCGCACCACCGAGGCGATGAACGAAGCGGCGCAGCGGGTCAGCCGCTATCTGATATCGCAGCTGGCGGTCAATACCGTCGAAGGCGTCCTGATCGGGATTGGCCTCGCGGTGATCGGGATCCCCAATGCCGCATTATGGGGCATTCTCGCGGTGCTGCTGCGCTTTATCCCCTATCTCGGGATCGTCATTGCGGCGGCATTTCCGATCGCGCTGGCTTTTGCGGTCAGTCCCGGGTGGGCGCTCGCCTTATGGACGGTGCTGTTGTTTATCGGAATCGAGGCGATCGTCGCCAATATCGTCGAGCCTTATCTTTATTCCGGAACCACCGGGTTGTCCTCGATCGCGGTGATCATCGCCGCGATCTTCTGGACCTGGCTGTGGGGCCCGATCGGGCTGTTGCTGTCGACGCCGCTGACCGCCTGCCTTCTGGTCCTCGGCCGTCACGTGCCGCAGCTGACGTTTCTTGATGTAATGCTCGGCAGCGACCCGGTACTAACGCCCGACGAGACATTTTACCAACGTCTGCTCGCCGGCGATCCGGAAGAGGCGACCGAGCAGGCCGAAGAGTTTGCGAAAGAAAAATCGCTCGAGGAGTTCGCTCAGGAGGTTGCGCTTCCGGTGCTGGTGCGGGCGCAAGCTGACAGCGACCGCGGGATTCTGCCGCCCGAGCGGCGCGCCACGGTCAAGGATGGGTTTGCACGCATTCTCGAAAATCTGTTCGACGATTCGGTCATAGACTCGGAGGCCGCCCCCGAAGCCGGCGCAGTAGCTGTCGATAGCGGCTTTGTCGTGTGCTTGGCTGGGCGTAATGAACTCGACGAGGCGGCGGCGATGCTGCTCGCCAGCTTATTGCGGGCGCGCGGCCATCAAGCCTACGTGTTCCCGCCGGATTCGCCGGCGGCACTGGGAGGCCATCGGGTGGCGCTCAGGGATGCAGCGGTGGTCTGCCTGTCGTTGATCAGCACGAGCTCTGCCGCGCGCGCCCGGCATATCGTTCGCCGGTTGCGGCGGCGAGCGCCTCGGGCCCGCATCGTGGCCGGTTTCTGGGGACTGGGCGGCGGCGATGCGCCGGCGCCCGACACGCTGGCGATCACTTCGGCCGATGCGATCGCGACGACGTTGGACGAGGCAATTACCGAGATAGAAGCACGGCTGACAGCACTGCCGGCGACTCAGGACGTGCCATCCGGTGTCGCGGTCCGGGCTCAGGCCGGCTGACTGCGATCAAGCCTGTGCCGCAGTGTGCTTGCGATACTTAAAGCGGCTGGATTGAGCGTGATCGAGATCAGCGCACCGGCGAGAATCAGATTCTGACCCTCGACGCTTAGCAAGCTGTGCGACGTGCCGAGGGCGGCCAGCATAAACGAGAATTCGCCGATCTGCGCCAGGCTCGCCGAGACGGTCAGCGCGGTCGACGCCGGATATCCGGCGACGCGCACGATCGCAAAAGCGGCGATCGACTTGCCGAGCAATATCACCGCGAGCACAGCCAAAACCTGATACGGGTGCCTGACAAGAATACCCGGATCAAACAGCATCCCGACCGACAGAAAAAACAGCACGGCGAAGGCATCTTCGAGCGGCTTGGCCTGCTCGGCGGCCCGGTGGCTGTGATCGCTCTGGTTCACGACGATACCGGCGAAGAAAGCGCCAAGCGCGAAGGACACCCCAAAGAGTTCCGAGGCGGCAAAGGCGACGCTGAGCGCTGCAGCGACAACAGCGAGGGTGAATAGCTCGCGCGATCCGGTGCGCACGACCTGGTCGAGCAGCCACGGCATAACGCGCCTGCCGACGACCAGCATCAGCACCACGAACCCGGCAATTTTGGCAAAGGTCAGGGCCAGCGGCAGAGCGAGGCTATCCAGCCGGACCGGCCCACCATTCAGTGCCGCAGCAAGTGGCGGCAAGACCACCAGCACTCCAACCATGAACAAGTCTTCGACGATGAGCCAGCCGATTGCAATTCGGCCATCGAGGAGTTCAAGCATCCCGCGCTGTTCGAGCGCTCGTAGCATCACGACCGTGCTGGCGATCGACAATGCCAGCCCAAAGACGAGGCCGGCGCCAATCGACCAGCCCCACAAATGGGCGATGCCGACGCCGAGCGCAGAGGCGACCAAGATCTGCGCGATCGCGCCCGGTATGGCAATCCGCCGGACAGCGATCAGGTCGCGAATTGAAAAGTGCATGCCGACCCCGAACATCAGCAGCATGACACCGATCTCTGCGAGCTGTGACGCCAAATGGGTGTCAGCCGACATAGCCCGGGGTGAACGGGCCGATGGCGACACCAGCCAGCAGATAACCGATAATCGGCGGCAGCCCGACCCGGACCGCGGCAAAGCCGCCGATAAAGGCGAATGCCAGCCCGACCGCGATCGTCGAGATCAGTTCGACTTCGTGCGGCACTCAGACCGGGCGAAAGGCGCGGAAACGCAAGCGGACATAATCGGCGATCCAGGTGCCGCGTTCATCGACCAGGACCGGCCGCAGAAGCTCGACGACCTCGCGGTAGGCGGCGCGCCGCTCAGCCGTGGCTAGAACACCAAAGAAATCGTCGGCGAAGGTGTCGAGCCAAGCTTCGAGCCCGGCGAGCAGCGGTGTCGGCCGCGGCACGATGCGAATGTCATCGATTGTAAAGCCCGCAGCTTCGAGCTTTTCGCCATAGGCTTCGGCGGACGGAAAATACCACGGGCTGAGCCGATGCGCGTCGAGGCCCCGGCGCCCAAGCACAGCGCTCAGTGCGACGATGATCGCGGCGGTGTTGTTGTGACCACCCATCTCGGCGACAAATCGCCCGCCCGGCTTTAACGCGCGGAAGACACCGGCTATGGCCTTTTCAGGCGGACGCATCCAATGCAGCGCGGCGTTCGAAAAGACCGCATCGAACTCACCGCGAAAATCCAAATCTTGCCCGGCGAGCACTCGGGCATCGAGCCCGCGCCCCTGCGCCGCCGCTACCATGTCCGGCGCCGCGTCCACCGCGACTACGCTCGCACCCGCGGCCGCGATCTTTTCGGTCAGCACGCCGTCGCCGCAGCCGAGATCGAGGATATGTTCGCCGGGCTGCGGCATCAGCAATTCGAGCACCGGCGCGCCCAATGTCGGCACAAAGTGCGCCGTCTCCGCATAGCGCTGCGCCGACCAGTGCTGACGCGATACCTGAACCAATCCCACCCCCGATCCGCTTCCGCTCTAGCCCGAGAACGCGGCCGGTGCTCGGAACCGCGGCCCACAGCGCGGCGTCATTTACACCTCTCTCCGCCCAAGGCCAACGTTCCTATGGGCAGCGGCGCGGAAGGTGAGGCCGGTAACCACGAAACCCGCGGCAACAAGGAGGTGGGCAACAACGACCTCGCCGTACCAAAACCACGCACCGGCAGCAGCGCAGAAGATCGTCGACCACATCACGCTTAAGTAAACCATGATTTGAAAACGCTGCATCGGCGGCGTGTTGCGTAGTGGGTTAACGTTTGGATCCATGATCGCACGGTAAACAGAAAACATTTAGCACTCCATTTTTCAGTGCCGTCGATATCGCCATAGTTTTACGACATTCGGGCCTGGTACTGCTTTCTAAACACGGGATTTCCTAGACATTGGGGGCCGGCGCACACGCGGGTGCTCCGGCCCTTGCCAATCGTCAGCTTTTCGGTGGCAGGATGACCTTGTCGATAACGTGGATCACGCCATTCGATGCAACGATGTCGGTGGCCGTTACTTTAGCATCGTTGATCATTACCGAATTACCCTGCTCAGTGACAGCGACAGTCTTGCCGTTTACGGTCTTTGCTTCTGTCAGCTTTACCACATCAACCGCCATCAGCTCACCCGGCACGACGTGATAGGTGAGGATAGCCGCCAGCTGCGCCTTGTTCTCGGGTTTGAGCAGCTTCTCGACAGTGCCGGCCGGCAGCTTGGCAAAGGCGGCATCGGTTGGCGCAAAAACGGTGAACGGTCCGGGCCCCTTCAGAGTATCGCTCAACCCGGCCGCATTGATCGCGGTGGTTAATGTCTTGAATTGGCCGGCCGCGGCGGCGGTGTCGACCAAATTTTTATCGTTGGTTCCTGCGAGGGTGGTGCTGGCTCCCAGCACTACCCCAACCAGGACGGCGGCTAGCTTGGGGAACTTAAACCGCATCTTTGAACTCCTGAGCTGTTGCTTGGTCGCTTCGGCTGCGAGCGGACCGGAGAATTTCGACGACCGAAATCCAACCGCATTTACCTGGAAGAAAGATCGATTGATTACCACTCATATTTTCGTGATATGAACATCATATTTCTTGTCATGACATTAATCGGCTACGATATGCGTGTGGTGAAAACGGAGCGATCATGCTTTCCGAGACGCTGGCCGCTGGCCTCGAGCATTACAGAATCGGCGCGAAAATCCGCGCTTTGCGCGTCGACAAGAAGATGGGACAGGTGCAACTCGCGCAGCACACCGGGTTATCCCCCGCCCTACTGTCGAAGATCGAGCGTGGCCAATTGTTTCCCACGCTACCGACGCTGCTCCGGGTTGCCATGGTGTTTGGTGTCGGCCTCGACCACTTCTTTGTCGACAGCGTGCAGCGCCCGCTCGTCGTGGTCACCCGAAGGGCCGATCGGCTGCGACTGCCGGATCGTCCCGGTGACGCGACGCCGACTTACTTGTTCGAGAGTCTCAATTTCCCGGCGACTGACCGCAAGCTAGACGTCTACCTCGCGGAATTTCCCTCGGCTTCAGTACCGTCGGATCCGCATCAGCACCCGGGAGTGGAATTCATCTATGTCGTAAGGGGACGGCTGGTAGTGAATGTCGGCGGCGACGACACCACCCTTGCCGAGGGCGATGCGATGCAATTCGATGCCGGAACGCCGCACAGCTATCGCCGCCCCGGCCAATCGCTCGCTTCAGCGATGATCGTGGTGGCGCCCTAGCGCATCCGCCGCATTACCGGCTCGTCTACCGATTGATGCCCCGCACGCGTGGTGCCGTCTTAATCGTGGCCGACCCTTGTCGCTTCTACCGGAGTTGCGCGCTCTGAACAATGCCGGGCGCGTATCTGCCCAATCCCTGAAGTGGTCCGCGTTGATGTCGAGCGGCGCGACAGCGGGGAGGCTTGGTTGTATAGATTGTGTCCAATCGATGAAGGCGCCACGCCGGCTCAATACGACTGGCGCCGTGTTGCGGGAGGACGCCTCAGATCGACCCAGCCGGCCCGACAATTAGGCGTATCGCCGGGTTGCGGTCACACCCCGGGTGTTCGCGGTGAGGGGAGAAAGCGCCCCGCCGGTCGCCAATCGCGGCGCGATCACCGCGACGGTCATTTGCGCCTGCATCATGCAGGGGCTCGACACGACGATCGTCAATGTCTGCCTGCCGCACATCCAGGGCAGCATGTCGGCGGCGCAGGACCAGATCTCGTGGGTCCTGACATCCTATATCGTCTCTTCGGCGATCATGATGCCGCTGACCGGCTGGCTCGCCGGCCGGTTTGGCGTCAAGTACATCTTTCTCGCCTCGATTATCGGCTTCACCATTGCCTCGGCATTGTGCGGCGCCGCAACCAGCCTCACGCAGCTGGTGCTCTTCCGAATGCTGCAAGGCATATGCAGCGCCGGGCTGGTGCCGCTCGGACAAGCGACGCTGTTCACGATCTATCCGCGAGAGAAGCACGGCCAGGCGATGGCGATCTTCAGCACCGGGGCGATGATGGGTCCGATCATCGGCCCGACCCTGGGCGGCTGGCTGACCGAGAACCTCGATTGGCGCTGGTGCTTCTACATCAACCTGCCGGTCGGGGCCCTCTGCGCCCTCGGCGTTTTCCTATTCATCCGCCAAACCCGCACGATGCGGCGCAACGAATTCGACATGTTCGGCTTTTTGATGCTGAGCATCGCGGTCGGTTCGCTGCAATTGATGCTGGACCGCGGCCAGCTCAAGGACTGGTTCCACTCGACCGAGATCTGGATCGAGGCGACGATTTCCGCCTTGTGCTTTTATCTGCTGATCATTCACACGATGACGACGGGCGACCGCTCGTTCGTCAACCGCGAATTATTAAAGAGCCCGAATTTCGTCGCCGGCAGTTTGCTGATGTTCGGGGTCGGCATGATCCTCAGCGGCACCCTGGCATTGATGCCGTCGATGATGCAGGTGCTGATGAACTATCCGGTGTTCGACGCCGGATGGATGATGGCGCCGCGCGGCTTCGGCACGATGCTGGCGATGTTCCTTGTCGCCCGCATCATCGACCGGGTCGACAACCGCCTGTTCATCCTTGTCGGGTTTCTGCTGACCGCGGCCTCGCTGTGGCAGATGACCGGGTTTTCGCTGTACATGGGCTCCGGGCCAATCCTGTTCGCCGGATTCGCCCAAGGCTTCGGGCTCGGCTGCACCTTTGTGCCGCTCAATCTTTTGGCGCTATCCGGCCTGCCGCACCACATTCTGACCCAGGGTACGGCGTTGCGCGCGCTGATGCGCATGCTCGGCGGCAGCATCGGCATCGCAATCCTCGAAGCCGAACTGACCCAGAATACCCAGATCGTTCATTCCCGATTGATGGAGCATCTGCGCCCGGATAATCCCTTGGCTCAGGCACCGCTGCTGCCGGCTCCCTTCAGCCTGACTAACCCCGCGGGGATTGCAGCGCTCAACCAGGAGGTCACGCGACAGGCTGCGATGATTTCCTATCTCGACGACTTCGCGCTGATGCTGCTCGTCATTCTTGCATCACTGCCGCTGCTGCTGCTGGTCCGCGTCCCCACGCCGGCAAGTGGTGGCCGCCGCCGACGATTAGCCTCGTCCCATCGAACCGGCCTCTCGTCGAACCGTCCGGGTTCGCGGTGGCCCGCGCACGTCGGCGCGGATTATTCATTTCGCGGCCTTGACAGGTAACCTCCAAGTTCCCTAATTAGGTAACCGTTCGGTTCCCTGTTAACGGCATGAATGAGGACACTGTGTTTCGCGCCTTGGCTGACGCCAACCGTCGGCAACTGCTGGATCGACTGCACCACAGGAATGGTCAGACGCTCGGCGAGTTGTGCCAAGGCCTCGAGATGACCCGTCAAGCGGTCGCCAAGCATCTGGCGATTCTCGAAGCGGCCAATCTCGTGTCCTGGCAGCGCAACGGTCGCGAAAAGCTTCACTTTATCAACCCCGTGCCGATCCACGACATCGCCGAACGCTGGATTAGCAAGTTTGATGCGCCGCGCCTGGAAGCACTC
>CAVTLC010000034.1:0-115337 GCA_963735445.1 uncultured Alphaproteobacteria bacterium | reverse complement strand
GCGGCATGCGCCAGAAGCTCGGGCTGTGCTGCTCGCTGATCCACGACCCCGATCTGCTGATCCTTGACGAGCCGACGACCGGCGTCGATCCGCTGTCGCGCCGTCAGTTCTGGGAATTGATCGATCGCATGCGGCTGCGCCGCACCGGCATGAGCGTCGTCGTGGCGACCGCGTATATGGAGGAGGCCGAGCGTTTCGACTGGCTCGTCGCGGTCAATGACGGCCGGGTCGTCGCGGCGGGCTGCCCGTCTGAACTCAAACAAGCGACCGGCGAAACCTCGATCGAGGGGGCCTTTATCGCATTGCTGCCGGCGCGGCAGCGCGTCGGGCATCACGCGCTCGACATTCCTCCCCGGAATCGGGTCGACGGCGAGCCGGTCATCACAGCGCGTAACCTGACCTGCCGGTTTGGCAGCTTCACCGCGGTCGATCACGTCAGCTTTACGATCGACCGCGGCGAGATCTTCGGATTTGTCGGCTCGAACGGCTGCGGCAAAACAACGACGATGAAGATGCTGACGGGATTGTTGCCGGCCAGCGATGGCGAGGCCTTGCTGTTCGGCCGCCCGCTCGATGCCAGCGATCTCGCAGCGCGCAATCGCGTCGGCTACATGTCGCAATCGTTCTCGCTTTACGGCGAGCTGACGGTTCGTCAGAACCTCGATCTCCACGCCCGGCTGTTTCACCTGCCGCCGCGGAAGGCTGGAGCGCGCATCGCCGAACTGATCGACCGCTTTGGCCTCGCCGAGCATGTCGACCAATACGCCGAGGCATTGCCGCTTGGCATCCGTCAGCGGCTGTCGCTCGCGGTGGCGATCGTTCACGAGCCCGAAATGCTGATCCTCGACGAGCCGACCTCGGGTGTCGACCCGCTGGCGCGCGACCGGTTCTGGGAGCTGCTGATCGACCTGTCGCGCAATCAGAATGTCACGATCTTTGTTTCGACCCACTTCATGAATGAAGCCGCGCGCTGCGATCGGGTTTCGCTGATGGATTCGGGCCGCGTGCTGGCGACGGATACGCCGCAACGGCTCGTTGCTGCGCGCGGTGCGGCAACGCTCGAGGATGCGTTTATCAGCTACCTCAAAGAAGCGGTGCGTGCGCGCAGTATTGGGGCGGCAGCATCCGGTCCACCCCGTCCGCCTCCAGAAGCACCACCACTGCAGGGGCGCGCCCGCCGGGAACCCTGGTTCAGCTGGCGGCGGCTGTTCGCTTGCACAATCCGCGAGCAATTGGAGCTGCTGCGCGACCCGATCCGGATCGGCTTTGCGATCTTCGGGACGACGTTTTTGATGCTGGTGTTCGGCTTTGGCATCTCGACCGATGTCAACTCGCTAACCTTCGCTGTCCTCGATCACGACCACAGCCACGAAAGCCGCGCTTATCTCGAAGAGTTGCGAGGCTCGTCGTATTTTGTCGAAAAACCCCCACTCACCTCATACGCGGATCTCGAAAAGCGGCTCGCCGACGGGTCAATCGCCGCAGCGGTCGAGATTCCGCCCGGGTTTGGCCGCGACATCGCCCGCGGCCGCCCGGTTTGGGTGGCCGCCTGGATTGACGGAGCGCGGCCGTTTATCGCCCAGACGATCCGTGGGTATGTGCAGGCGATGCACCAGCTCTATTTGTCCGACCCGATCGTAACGACGACGCGACCGGCCCCGCCATCGCCCGCGAAAATCGAGGTCAGGTTTAAATACAACCAGGATTTCGACAGCGTCTATTCAATGGTACCGGCGCAATTGGCGTTGGAGCTGGCCTTGTTCCCGGCGATTTTGATGGCGTTAGCCGTGGTGCGTGAAAAGGAGCTGGGCTCGATCACGAATCTATATGTAACGCCAGTGACGCGGCTCGAATTTCTGCTGGGCAAGCAGCTGCCCTATGTCGGGCTTGCGATGGTCAATTTCGGGCTGATGTTCACCCTCGCCCTAATCGTCTTTCGCGTTCCGCTCAAAGGCAGCTTTCCGACATTGCTGCTCGGCACATTGATCTACGTCGTTGCGACGACCGCTTACGGCATGATGATCTCGGCCTTCACTCGCACCCAGATCGCCGCGTTGTTCGGCACCGCCATCTTGACCGTTTTGCCGGCCACGATGTTCGCCGGCATGATGGTTCCGGTCTCGTCGCTGACCGGGATCGCGCGCATCATGGGTCGCGTGTTTCCGATGAGCTATTATTTGCCGATCAGCGTCGGCACCTTCACCAAGGGGCTGGGCTTCGCCGATCTCTCTGCGAATCTGACCGCTCTGGCGGTATTCGTCCCGATCCTGACACTGTTTAATATTCTGCTGCTGCGCAAGCAGGCCGCCTAGGCCGAGCGATGCGGAGCCTCACCAACATCCTGTGGCTCGGCACCAAGGAATTGCGCGCCTTTATGCGCGATTACGTGCTGCTGGGCCTCGTCGTCTACTCCTTTTCGCTGGCGATCATCGCGCAGGCGCAGGGCAGCTCGCAGGAGGTCCGTAACGCCTCGATCGCGATCGTCGACGAGGATCATTCGGCATTGTCGCGGCGGATCGCTCAGGCATTTCTGCCGCCCTACTTCCAGAAGCCGCAGCCGATCGCCGAACGCGACATCATGCCGGCGATGAACAGCGGACGGTTTACCTTCGTGCTCGATATCCCGCCAAATTTCGAGCGTGATGTCCTCGGCAAGCGCCAGCCCGCGATCCAGCTCGATGTCGATGCCACGGCGATGGTGCAAGCCGGCCTCGGCGCGGATTACGCGCAGCAGATCATCACGACCGAGATCGACAATTTCCTGTCGCGCGCCGAGGGCGGCCCGCTAACGCCGGTCAACCTCATCGTCCGTATCGCGTTCAACCCCAATATCGAGACCGCCTGGTTCACCAGCATTATGGGGATTATCAATAACGTGACGATGCTGGCGATCATCCTCGCCGGTGCCGCGATCGTGCGCGAGCGTGAGCACGGGACGATGGACCATCTGTTGGTCATGCCGCTGACACCGTTCGAAATCGCCATGTCAAAGGTCTGGGCGAACGGGCTCGTCATCGTGATCGCGGTAGGGCTGTCGCTCTATTTCGTGGTGCGCGGCCTGCTTCACATTCCGATCGCTGGGTCGGTGCCGCTGTTCCTGTGCGGCGTCGCGATCTACCTGTTCTTTGCAACGGCGGTCGGGATTTTGCTCGGCACCATCGCGCGCTCGATGCCGCAGCTCGGGCTGCTCTTCATGCTGGTGTTTCTGCCGATGAACATGCTTTCCGGCAGCAATACCCCGCTCGAAAGCATGCCGCGCTGGTTGGCGACCCTGATGCAGGCCTCGCCTTCAACCCATTTCGTCTCGTTCGCGCAGGCGATTTTATACCGCGGCGCCGGTTTCGCGGTGGTCTGGCGCGAGTTTCTGTTGACCGGTGCGATCGGTGGCCTCGTCCTGCTGTTGGCGTTGGTCCGCTTCCGCAAAGTCGCGGCGGTGAACCTGACTTAAAATGGGTAATCCCGGCGCCCTTGGTTTGGCCCGCGGATTGAAACCAGGAAAAGTCAATCGGGGCCGGGCAAGTCAGGTCAGCAGGCGCATGGAAGGTGACAGAACGCCTGCGCGGCTTCTCCCGCCGGTTATGATCCTGTTCCCGTGGCGATGCGAACAAATGCGAGAAGATCGTCGATCTCCGGGGGCTTTTCGACAACTGCGAGGGCGCCGCCGGCCAAGGCGCGATTGCGGGTGGCGTTATCCAGCCGGGCGGTGATGATGATGATCGGTAGCTGTTGGCCCTGCCGGCGCAGTTCTTCAAGGACATCAAGACCGCTCATCCCCGGCATATGGACATCGAGGATCAGGCAATCGCCGTTAGCGGGCCGGACGTTATCGAGAAAAGGGCGGCCTGCGGCAAACTCGCGCGCGGCAAACCCCTCGGCTTCAAGCAGGAGCCGGAGTGAATCGCGCGTCGCCTCATCATCATCAACGATATAGATCACGTCGCTTGCCGATCTGTTCGCCCCAAGCCTCGCAAAGCCGGGCCTGCCTAGCCTTGATCTGCATCAAGAGGGCCGGGTAGCCTTTAAAAATAAACATCGTAGCTGGTGCAATTGTGCGGTAGCCGAAGCCCATTATGGTAGAACGCGCCGTTCTACTCGGGGTGCCTTTCGGGCCGAATAGGGTGATGAGCAAAATCGATCGGTCGGGGAGACCAACTGCAGGGCTTTTAGCCGCGATTGTCGAATCCTCCGAAGACGCCATCATCAGCGAGACCCTTGAGGGCATCATCACCAGCTGGAACGGCGCTGCGGAGCGGATCTTTGGCTACACCGCCGCGGAAATGATCGGGCAGCCGATCACTACCCTGGCAACGCCGCGCAGCTCGGACGAAATCCAATACATCCTCGAGGCGATCCGCCGCGGCGAGCGTCTTGAGCACTACGAGACCGAGCGGCAGCGAAAAGACGGCCAAGTGATTCAGGTTGCGCTGACGGTCTCGCCAATCCGCGACCAAGCCGGTCGGATCATCGGCGCTTCGAAGATTTCACGCGACATTACCGAGGCGAAACGCGACGATGCCGCGCTGATTGAGAACGAGGCATTGCTGCGCTCGATCCTCGACACGGTCCCGGACGGGATGGTGGTGATCGACGAGCAGGGCTTGATCCAATCGTTCAGTGCCACCGCAGAACGCATGTTTGGCTACGCCGCCGCCGAGGTTTGCGGCCGCAATGTCAGCATGCTGATGCCGTCGCCCTATCGCGAAAACCACGACGCCTATATCACCCGCTATCTGACCACCGGCGAGCGGCGCATCATCGGTCTTGGGCGTGTCGTCACCGGGCAACGCAAAAACGGCTCGGTGTTTCCACTGGAGCTTTCGGTCGGCGAAGTAAAGTCGGACGGACGCCGCTTGTTCACCGGTTTTGTCCGCGATTTGACCGAGCGGCAGGAAACCCAGCACCGCCTCCAGGAATTGCAAGCGGAGCTGACGCATGTCTCGCGCCTGACCGAAATGGGCCAGATGGCCTCGGCTCTGGCGCACGAGATCAATCAGCCCCTGACCGCGGCGACAAACTACCTCGAAGTCGCGCGCCGGCTTGTGGTGCGGAACGAGGCTGACGCGGCCGGGCGCGCCGCCGGCATCGTCGAAAACGCCGCGGCCCAGCTGGTGCGGGCGACGCAGATCATCCGGCGGCTGCGGGATTTTGTCAGAAAGGGCGAGAGCGAGCGGCGCGTTGAACCGGTCGGCAAGATGATCGAGGAGGCCGCCGCGCTGGCGCTGATCGGCGTAAGAGACAGCGGAATCAATGTAAAGTTGCAAATTGCTCCAAACCTGCCGGATGCGTCGGTCGACAAAATCCAGGTTCAGCAAGTCGTCGTCAATTTGGTCAGGAACGCGGTCGAAGCGATGGTGCAATGCGACCGGCGGGAGCTGACGGTCAGCGCCGCACCGACAGATGGAGGCACCATCGAGGTCGCGGTCGCCGATACTGGCCCTGGTATCGCGCCGGAGATCGCCGAGCGGCTGTTCCAGCCTTTTGTCACGACCAAGCCGCAGGGCATGGGGGTCGGGCTGTCGATCTGCCGCTCAATTGTCGAGACGCATGGCGGCGAACTGCGTGCCGAACCCAACCCGGGCGGCGGCACGATCTTTCGATTTTCGCTCCCGCCGGTCGGCTGAAACTGGGCAACTTGCTCGGGCAAAGGACCTAGTAGCGGATCGCTTCCGTCGGAGGTAGGTGGTGTTTGCCGAGCGGAACCACGGTGCTCGCCTGCGGGCCCCTGGGGCTCTCGGCTTCCTGGACGACAAAGCGCACTTCGTCGCCGACTTCGAGCTTATCGAAGCCGCCATTGGCGACGCTGTTGCGGTGGAAATAGATTTCGCTGCCGTCGGGCGTTGTGATGAAGCCATAATCCTGCTCGGCAATCAGGCGTGCAACGCGACCGTGGTCGGGGACCGCGTGCAGCTTCACGTCTCCGCGCCGCTCGCGGACATAGTCTTCGAGGAGCCGGCGGGCGGCATCGAACGAGTCGCGCACCGCGACATGGGCGTCTTCATGCGCATGATGAGCTGCCGGGTCGCGCCCGACCACGATCTCGCGGCCGGGGACGGTCAAATCGACACGGACATGAAACAGATTGCCCTGCTGATGGCGCGCATTCTGGAGTTCGACAGCAACGCGGCAGGATACGATGCGGTCGAAGATACGATCGAGCTCCTCGGCCCGCTCGCGGATACGCGCCGCAAGCGCCTCTGAACTGTCCATGTGACGAAACGTGATCTGCAGCGGGACTTGCATTCATTCTCCTTTCGGGCGCCATGGTGCAGCCCTGCTGTGTTAACGGCGGTGAGCACCCCGAAGCCTACGATTGTTGGTGTTTCCTCCGCTCGATCTCACCCACGTCATTCAATACCTAGCCTGTCCCGGCATTGATCCAGATCATCTCGGGAAGTGGGTTTCCGGCGAACAGTTGCGCCAGTCGTTTGTTATCGGCGCATTGCCTGATCCGTAGATTGGCCCAGTTCGCGGTCGAGGTTGAGTTCGATGACCGTGATGCTAGCTTGATACGCGGTCAGTTGTGGATGCACCACGAATAGCCAAGAAGGGATTACGTATAAGCGCATGAATGCGAAAGACGTAATGACGGCCGAGGTGGTTTCGGTCAGCCCCGACACCCCAACCAGCGAGATCGCCCGGCTCCTGCTCGAAAAGGGCATCAGCGCGGTTCCGGTCGTCGACGCCGGCGGCGTGCCGATCGGTATGGTCAGTGAGGGCGATTTGATCGGGCGCAACGATCGCGATCGCGAAGCCCGGCGCGATTGGTGGCTGGCAATGCTGGCCGAAGGCGAAAATCTGAGCCCGGATTTCCTCACCCAACTGCGCGCGCAGGAGCGCACCGCACGCGACGTCATGGCAGCGCCAATCGTTTCGGTCAGCGAAGAAACCGAAATCCGCGAGGTCGCCCGCCTGCTGGCGGCACATCGCGTCAAGCGTGTGCCGGTGGTGCGCGACGGTCGCATCGTCGGAATTGTCAGCCGCGCCGATCTTTTGAGAGCACTTGCGACGTTGCAGCCGGTATCGGCGACCGCGCCCGCAACACCGCACGGCTCGGGTTTCTTCGCTTGGGTCGACCGGCAGTACCACAGCCATCGCCACGGAGCAGCCGGCGATCTCTCGTCTGCTGCCGCGGCCACCGCCGTCGAGGAGGATCGAATGCCCGCCGGCGGATTTCGCACCTTGGTGCGCGACCATCAACGTGGCGAGGCGCAGCACCGCGAAGAAGCACGCCGCGCTGCCGCCGAACAGCGCCAGCAGGCGGTTAAAGAGCTGATCGACCATCACATTGGCGACGAGAGCTGGCGGGCGATGCTGCATAATGCCCGTCAAGCCGCCGAGCGCGGTCAAACCGAATTTATGCTGTTGCGCTTCCCGGCGCAGCTATGCAGCGATCGCGGACGGGCGATCAACGCGATGGATTCGGATTGGCCCGCTACCTTGCGGGGCGAGGCTGCCGAACTTTACTTGCGCTGGGAACACGAGCTCAAGCCGAACGGGTTTCACCTCGCGGCTCGTGTCCTCGATTATCCCGACGGGATGCCGGGCGATGTCGGCCTCTTTCTGGCCTGGGGCGAATAGATCCGCGTCCGTTACACCGCGATGGCGTTGTCGACGATCGCCTGGGCTTCGCGCACGAAGCGGTCGAGATGGGCCTCGTCCTTGAAGCTCTCGGCGTAAATCTTGTAGACGGCTTCGGTGCCCGACGGCCGCGCCGCGAACCAGCCATTGGCGGCCACTACCTTGAGCCCGCCGATCGGTGCGTCGTTGCCCGGCGCATGGCTGAGCTTGGCTGATATCGGCTCGCCGGCGAGGCTCGCTTCCTTGACCGCTTCCGGCGCCAGTTTGGCGAGCTTGGCTTTTTGCTCGGGCGTGGCGGCGGCGTCGATGCGGGTGTAATAGGCCGTCCCGAACTCGGTTTCGAGCGCGCGGTAATGCTCGCCCGGGTCCCGGCCGGTGCGGGCGGTAATCTCGGCCGCCAGCAAATTCATGACCGGGCCGTCCTTGTCGGTGGTCCAGACCGTCCCGTCATGCCGCAAAAAACTGGCCCCCGCACTCTCCTCGCCGCCAAAGCAGTAGGAACCGTCGAACAGGCCCGGCGTGAACCACTTGAACCCGACCGGCACTTCGGCGAGCTGCCGCCCGGCCTTGGCGACGACGCGATCGATCATACTGCTCGACACCACGGTCTTGCCGATCGCCGCGCTCGCCGGCCAATCCGGCCGATGCGTCAAAAGATAGCCGATCGCCACCGCGAGATAATGGTTCGGGTTCAACAGTCCGGCCGACGGCGTGACGATGCCGTGGCGATCCGAATCCGGGTCGTTGGCAAAGGCGAGCCGGTAATGATCCTTGAGCCCGACCAGCCGCGCCATCGCGTAGGGGCTCGAGCAATCCATGCGGATGCGGCCGTCATAGTCCACCGTCATGAATGAAAATGTCGGGTCGACCCGGGGATTGACGATTTCGATATCGAGACCATAGACGGTGTTGATCGGCTCCCAGTAATGCACCGCGGCACCGCCCAGCGGATCGACCGCAAGCTTGAGCCCGGCGCCGCGGATCGCCTCCATGTCGACGATGTTGCGCAGATCATCGACATAGGGGTGGATCAAATCCTGCGGGTGCGTCGTGTTGGCCCGCAATGCCGCAGCGGGCGTCATCCGTTTCACTTGCGCATTGCGGCCGCGCAACAATTCATTGGCCCGTTTCTCGATCCATTGCGTCACATCGGTGTCGGCCGGGCCGCCATTGGTCGGGTTGTATTTGAACCCGCCATCCTCGGGCGGGTTGTGCGACGGCGTGACGACGATGCCGTCCGCGAGATGGGCGGCGCGACCGCGATTGTAAACGAGGATCGCGCGTGAAATGACCGGGGTCGGCGTCACCCCATCGGCTTGTTGAATGATCGTCTCGACGCCGTTAGCCGCGAGGACTTCGAGTGCGGTCCGCTCGGCCGGACCCGACAGCGCATGGGTGTCCTTGCCCATGTAAAGCGGGCCATCGGTGCCCTCGGCCTGGCGGTAGTCGCAGATCGCCTGAGTGATGGCGAGAATATGGGCCTCGGTAAACGAGCCGTGAAACGGCGAGCCGCGATGCCCGCTAGTGCCAAAGCTGACGCGCTGCTGTGGGTCGTCGAGGTCGGGTCGGCGCTCGTAATAATCGCGCTCGAGCCGGCCGAGATCGACCAGCAGCTCCTTGGGCGCCGGTTTTCCGGCCAGCGGCGAAATTGTCATCGGCGGTCCTTTCTGGTCGGTCGTCCCCGTTCAGGACACCCGGCAGAGCGTGGCGTTCCCGATCTCGGCGGCGTTCAGCACAATCTTTCGGTAGCTCGAAAATGTACCTGAGGCGGCTAGGTTCAATCCCGGTGGCAGTTATACCCACCCATCAAGCAACCGGCGACGATCGCGGGTTTTAGGCACTATTTGATCCAGATCATTCACCCGATATGGTCACCGCGTATGGTGAATTGAGGAAGCAGCCCCTCAGGCCGGGAGGATCGCGGATGAACAGCCACTACGTTTGTTTGGCGGATAATCGCGATCGCTGCCGCCAGAGACGCGGGCGCCGCAGCAAATCGCAACCCCGCTACCGGGGTCTATGACAATGCGCAAGATGGCGGATCTCGTCCGGCATCAGGACGCATTGGTATTGCCGCCGAATGCCACGGTGCGCGAAGCCTGCCGCCACATGCGTGAACGGCGCGTCGGCGCGGTGCTGGTCGCGGAAGACGATAATCGTCTTGTCGGGATCTTTACCGGGCGTGATGCGGTCCACCGCGTGCTGGCGGAAGGCAAGAGCGCCGGCCGAACCAAGCTTGCCGATGTGATGACGCCGACTCCGGCAACGATACCGCCGCACGCGACGGCCATCGAGGCGTTGCGGCAGATGGAGGATGGACGTTACCGCCATGTCCCGGTCGTCGACGATGGAAGGATTGTCGGGATCGTGTCGCGATTCGACTTCAGCGGCGTTGAGATCGACCGTCTCGATGAAGAAACCGGTCTGTGGGAACGGATATGAATCGACATCTCGCGGAGACCCAACTCGGCTCCGATTCTGTGCTGCCACCGCGACTTTAAGCCCACCGCTGCGAGCGCTCATAGCCGGCTTCTTTAATCCGCGCCGATAGAGACGGCTTTAACCTAGGGCAATACTCGGCGACAAAGATGGGTATCTCATCTACGTGACTTGCTGCTCACCGACGGCCTGAGCCGGCTGAGGACCCGGCGAGACGCCGCGGGGTGGCCGAGCCACCTCGGGCAGCGCTCCTGGCCCTACATTCATTGATCCAGATCATCGGAATGCGCGGTAGAATACGATCCTATGGTTACCTGTGACTGATCTCGTATTTATGACTCCCACTGCTATGGAGAAATCGCGTGGGCACAACTCGCCCGCTCTTGAATAGGCCGCACCGTCATTCGCTGGGCCGCGAGATCGCCTGGGTGCTGGCATTCAAAATGGTGGCGCTGACCGCGCTTTACTTCGTGTTCTTTGGACCTACCCATCGCCCCCCAGTGACCCCCGACCAGATCGCGGCCGCCCTCGGCGAGCCCGCATCAATCCCTGGAAACCACTGACATGCCGTCCATCGATGTCGTCGATCTCTCGCGTCTGCAGTTCGCGCTAACTGCCCTTTATCATTTCCTGTTTGTGCCGTTGACGCTCGGTCTGTCATTGCTGCTGGCGATCATGGAGACGGTCTATGTCATGACCGGGCGCGCGATCTGGCGCGAGATGACAAAGTTCTGGGGAATTCTGTTCGGCATCAATTTCGCGATGGGTGTCGCCACCGGGATAACGATGGAGTTCCAGTTCGGCACCAACTGGGCTTATTACGCGCATTACGTCGGTGACATCTTTGGCGCCCCGCTCGCGATCGAAGGCTTGATGGCGTTCTTTCTCGAAGCGAGCTTTGTTGGCCTGTTCTTTTTCGGCTGGGATCGGTTGAGCCGCGTGGGGCATCTGGTCGTGACCTGGCTGGTGGCGATCGGCAGCAATCTTTCCGCTCTGTGGATACTGATCGCCAATGCCTGGATGCAGTATCCGGTCGGCGCCCGGTTCAATCCGGCGACGATGCGCATGGAAGTCGCGTCGTTCTATGACGTGCTGTTCAACCCGGTCGCCCAGGCGAAGTTCGTCCACACGGTCAGCGCTGGCTACGTGACCGGCTCGATGTTTGTGCTTTCGATCAGCGCCTTTTATCTATTGCGCGGCCGGCACCGCGGTTTCGCCTGGCGATCGATGACGATCGCGGCGAGCTTTGGGCTGGCCTCCGCTCTGTCGGTCGTCGTGCTCGGCGACGAGAGCGGTTACATGGTCGACATCAACCAAAAGATGAAGATCGCGGCGATCGAGGCGATGTGGGAAACCGAGTTGCCGCCGGCAAGCTTCACGCTATTAGGCCTTCCCGATATGGCGACGCACACCACCCACTTTGCGATCAGGGTGCCGTGGGTTATGGGGTTGATCGCCACCCGCTCGCTCGATCAACCAATTGCGGGGATCCAGGAGTTGGTTGCGCAAGCCGAGCGGCGCATCCGCAACGGCCTAGTCGGATACAAGGAGCTGGCGCAGCTGCGCGCATCGCACAGCACGACGGTGCCACCGCAGATGGAATTGTCGATCGGCGATCTTGGCTACGCGCTATTGTTGAAGCGCATCCGGCCGGACATCGAAAACGCAACCGACGCCCAGGTCAGGCAGGCCGCGTACAGCACCGTGCCCGACGTCCCGGTTCTTTTCTGGGTATTCCGCTTTATGGTCGGGTTTGGATTTTATTTTATCCTGCTGTTTGCGCTCGCCTTCTATTTCGCCTGCCGACGCGACCTCGAACGATCGTGGTTCTTGCGCCTCGCTTTATGGAGCCTGCCACTGCCGTGGCTCGCTGCTGAGTTTGGGTGGATCGTCGCCGAGTATGGCCGCCAGCCCTGGATCATCGATGGCGTGCTGCCGACATTCCTTGCCGCCTCAAACCTGCCGGCCGGGAATGTCTACTTCAGTCTCGGCGGGTTCGTGTTGTTCTATAGCACGCTCGCGGTCGTCGAAATCTACCTGATGGTTAAATACGTTCGGCTCGGTCCCGAGATGCCGGCCGCCTTCGGGCAGCGCCGTGTCGTCGCCGCGGCCGGCGAGGATTAGAGGGCACCATGATCCCGATCGATTACGCAATTCTGCGCCTGATCTGGTGGGCGTTTCTCGGCGTGCTGCTGATCGGTTTTGCGGTGATGGACGGCTTTGACCTCGGCGCCGCCTTGCTGCAGCCGTTTGTCGCCCGCACCGATATCGAAAAACGCATGCTGCTCAATTCGATCGGCCCGGTCTGGGAAGGCAATCAGGTCTGGTTCATCCTCGGCGGCGGTGCCGCTTTTGCCGCTTGGCCGCCGCTCTACGCGGTGTCGTTTTCGGGCTTTTATCTCGCCATGTTTCTGGTGCTGGCAGCGCTGATTCTGCGGCCGGTGGCGTTTACGTTCCGCAGCAAGCTTGAAGCCCCCGGCTGGCGGCGCGTGTGGGACTGGGCATTTTTTGTCTCTGGCATTGTTCCGGCGCTGGTCTTTGGCGTCGCGTTCGGCAATTTGTTCCTGGGCGTCCCATTCCATTTCGACGACAGCTTGCGCGTCACTTACGAAGGCGGACTGATCGGGCTGCTCAATCCGTGGGCGCTGCTGTGCGGGCTGGTTAGCGCTTCGATGTTGGCGATGCATGGCGGGGCCTGGCTCGCCTTCAAGACCGAGGGTCCCTTGGCGAGGCGCTCCAATTCCGCTGCATCCTGGGCCGCTGTCGCCGTGATCGTGCTGTTTTCGCTGGCTGGGGTATGGCTCGCGCGCGGCATCGACGGCTATGTGATCCAGGGCACCATCGACCCGGCAGCGCCGTCGAACCCGCTAAACAAAAATGTCGTTGAGGGCGCCGGCGCCTGGCTATCGAATTACCGGATACTATCCGATCACCATCGCGGCCCCGATACTGGCCTATCTCGGCGCGGCGCTGACCTGGCTGCTGCTGCGCGCGGCGCGGCCGCTGTCCGCCTTTGTCGCCAGCGGTTTCGGGGTCGCCGGGATCGTCGCGACCGCGGGTCTGAGCCTGTTTCCGTTTCTGCTGCCGTCATCGCTCGACCCGCGCAGCAGTCTGACAGTGTGGGATGCATCGAGCAGCCAGACGACTTTGTTCATCATGCTGGTCGCCACCCTGATCTTTTTGCCGATCGTCATCCTCTACACGGGATGGATCTTTCATGTGCTGCGCGGCCCGGTCACTGCCGAGGCGATCCGACGCGACGAGCACGCGCTCTACTAAGGGATCTTTGCGATGTGGTACTTCACCTGGGTGCTCGGGCTCGGCCTCGCTTGCTCGTTTGCTATTCTGAACGCGATGTGGCTCGAACTCGATCAGCCGCCCGACGAATAGAGGCAGGCGCAACCTCTAACGCGGAAGGGCGTTCTATTGCGCTAGATCAATGCCCCGACGCCTTCAGGCTTTAACCTGTCCGCCGGGTCATGCACCCGTCCTTCTTGAACAGAACGATGGAGGTAGTGATGGCAGACGCACCGATCGAAGTTAAAAAAACAACACCGCCAGCCGCCCCGCAGTCGGCGCCGTCTTCGGTTCCTGAAGTGTGGCAGTCTTTCCGCAGCGAAATGGATCGGCTGTTCGACCGCTTCTCGGGTAATCTTGGTTTCCCCTCGCTGCGGCGGATGTTCGACATCGAGCCATTCAGGCAAAGCTCCTTTACCTTTTCTGCCCCGGCGATCGATATGAGCGAGGACGATAAATCATATCGGATTTGCGCCGAGCTGCCCGGTCTCGACGCCAAGGACGTCGATATCTCGATAACCGGCGACATGCTCATCCTCAAAGGCGAGAAGCGCCAGGAATCGGAGCAGAAGGACAAGAACTATCACTTCTCGGAACGCTCTTACGGCTCGTTTCAGCGCGCCTTCGAACTTCCCGCCAGCGTAGACCGCGACAACATTTCGGCGGACTTCTCCAAGGGCGTGCTGACGATCAACATGCCAAAAACCGTGGAAGCCCAAAAGCAGCCCAAAAAGATCGAGGTCAAGCAGAGCTGAGGCCGCCATAGCTGACGCCGATTAAGCTGACGCCAATTAAAGCTACGCCGACCAGGGGGCGGGTTGTGGATCGAGGAGCCGGCGCCAGTTTTTTCACGATCGCATCGCTGAAGCTGCGCTTTTGATATAATGCCGGCTCCTTCCGCGGCCGGCGAGAGAGCGATGCAAACAGTCAGTTTGAACGTGAATGGAAAGGAGGTCAGCGTCACCGCCGACCCCGACACACCGCTCCTCGATATCCTGCGCAATCATCTCGGCCTCTTTGGCACGAAATTCGGCTGCGGCCTCGAACAATGCGGCTGTTGCATGGTGCTGATCGACGGCGAGCCGGTCAAATCCTGCGGCAAGGCATTGTCGACGGTTGTCGGCCGGGACATCGTCACGATCGAAGGACTGGGGACGCCCGCAAGCCCGCATCCGTTGCAGCAAGCCTTTCTCGACGAGCAGGCGGGCCAATGCGGCTATTGTCTGTCTGGCGTCCTAATCTCGGCGAAGGCGTTACTCGACCGCAACCTCTCGCCGTCGCGGCGCGAAATCGCCAAGGCGCTCGACGACAACATCTGCCGCTGCGGCAGCCATCCCCGCATTCTTCGTGCGGTCGCGCGCGCCGCCGAGCAGATGCGCGCAGCAGGAGCCCCCCGATGAGCGCCGCCCCCGCATTGCCGCCGCTGCTCGCGGCCAACCCGCGGCTCGACCGCTGGGTCGGGTTCGACATGCCCGGAAAGGTGACGGTTTCGACCGGCCGGGTCGAGATCGGCCAAGGGGTGTTGACCGCGATGCGGCAGATCGCGGCCGAGGAACTCGACGTCGCGCTCGATCGGATCGTGCTGCGCTCCGGCGACACCGATCTGACCCCCAATGAAGGCTACACTGCGGGCAGCCAGTCGATCCAATTCGGTGGGGTCGCGTTGCGCCTTGCCTGCGCCGAGGTGCGCAACCTGTTCCTCGACCACGCCGCAGAAATCTTGAACTTTCCGCGCGCCGCAGCTGTCGGTGCGTGACGGCGCCATTACCCGTCGCGGTGAGCCCACTGGCCAGGATTACTGGGGGCTCGCAGCCACGATCGACCTCCGTCGCCCTGCGCGAGGCGACGCGCCAACCAAAAATGCGAATAGCTATCGCATTGTCGGCAACAATGCGCCGCGCGTCGATCTCGCCGGCAAAGTGTTCGGCGAGCCGGTTTTCATGCACGATCTGGTGCTCGACGGGATGGTGCATGCCCGTGTTGTGCGCCAGCCGCGCCGCGGTGCGGTGATCAAGCAAATCGATGAGGCCGCTTTGCGCCGCGCTGCGAAAGGGCCGATCGAGATCGTGCGCAACGGCAATTTCCTCGCGATATCGAGCCCGGACGAAACCGTCGTCGAAGCTGTCGCGGCGGTGGCGCCCAATCATGTCGTCTGGGACGGCGTCGACGCGATCAACCCGTTTCAGGAAGAGGCGCGCTGGCTGTTGCAGCAGCCCTCGATCGACCGGCTGGTCGGCGCCCCGCCCCCCGTGGCTCCGACGCCGGCCGCGAACCGTTACGAGGCGACCTACACCCGGATGCACATCGCCCATGCCTCGGTGGCGCCGTCCTGCGGCGTGGCCGTCTATCGCGACGGACGGCTCGAAGTCTGGACCCATTCGCAAGGCGTCTACCCGTTGCGCGACGCTCTTGCCCGGACCCTTAAAATCGATCCGGCGAAGATCTCCGTCAGGCATCTGCAGGGGCCGGGGTGCTATGGCCATAACGGCGCCGATGACGCGGCGACCGACGCTGCCGTGATCGCGATGCAAACCCCGGGCAAGCCGGTCCGGGTGCGCTGGCGGCGCGAGGAGGAGTTCGGTTTCGAACCGGTCAGCCCGGCGATGGTGGTCACCGCGCGCGCCGCTCTCGACGATGCCGGTCTACCCGCGGATTGGACGACAGAAATCTGGAGCGGCCGGCATACCAGCCGTCCGGGCGGCGGCGGCAATCTGCTCGCCGCGGAAGCACTCCCCGATCCGCCGCCGGCGCCGCCCGCGAGCGAATCGTCAAACCCGCCGGGCGCCGGCACCCGCAATGGCGAGCCGCTTTACGGCTTTCCGGCAAAACGCATTGTCCATCACCTGATCCCCGAGACGCCGGTGCGGACCTCGTCATTGCGCGGGCTCGGCGCGACCTTGAACGTCTTTGCGATCGAATCGTCGATGGACGAATTGGCGGAGCGCGCCGGAGAGGACCCGGTCGCCTATCGGCTTTCGATATTGCCCGATCCGCGCGCCCGGGCGGTGGTCGAACATGTCGCGCATATGAGTGCGTGGCAATCAGGGTTGGCGTCGGGAACGGGACGCGGCCGCGGGATCGGCTTTGCACGCTACAAGAACATGGCCGCCTATGCCGCAGTCGTCGCCGAGGTCGAAATCGACGAGGAGGTTCGTCTGACGCAGGTGTGGTGCGCTTGCGATGCCGGTCTTGTCATCAACCCCGACGGGGCGATCAACCAGCTCGAGGGCGGCATCATCCAGGCGGCGAGCTGGGCGTTGAAGGAAGGCGTCAGGCTCGACAGCAACGGCATTAGCTCGCGCGACTGGGAGGGCTACCCGGTACTGCGCTTCACCGAGATCCCCGAAGTCACGGTCGAACTGGTCAGCGCGGGCATGGATCTCCCGCCGCTCGGCGTCGGCGAAGCGTCGGGCGGCCCGACCGTTGCGGCGATCGGCAATGCGGTCGCACATGGCGCTCGGCGCGCGTCTGCGCGACCTGCCGCTGACGCGCGAGCGCGTCATGGCTGCGTTACTCAAATCGTAAGGTGCTGCACTGCATCGCGTGTCGCGAGTGGCCACAAATAGCGATCCCACGTGAGACCAACCACCTCCATTTGGCCTGCGGCTAGCGCGTCAAATCGTTCGACGATGCGCCTTGAGCGGGTATTCAGCGGAAGAATGGCCGAGATCGCGTACGACAGCCGCAGAACGTCGCGCGCGTAGTCGCGAACGCAACGCACGGCTTCAGTAGCGAAACCCTGACCCCAGACGGCGGGGTCGAACGTATAGCTGAGCTCACACTCGTATGTCAGCGCGACGTCAGCGGGCGCTAGTGCGCGCCCGAACCATCCTCTGCGAGTCCCATGCACGGGCGCAGCAGCTTCGATAACGAGGTCCGTCAAGCCGCAGCGTCCGATCAGGGCTCCGTCTTCCTTGCGCTGTACCGCTAGACAGCCAAGCCCGAGCTGGTCATAGCCCTTGAGAGTGCCGTGCAACCAGGCGGCCAACTCTTCGGGCGAACGCGGCCGGCCTCCGGGATAAAGATATTGCGCGACTTCGGGGAGTGCGTGGATGCGAGTGAAGAACGGCAGATCGTCCAGCGCTATCCTCCGCAGCACGAGGCGAGTCGTCTCCAGCCGGTCTGTGCCGTGCGCCAACGTCATTTGATGATTCCGTGACATCGCTCGGATTGTAGAGCCGTTCGCCGAGTCGGCATCGGCAGCAGTGACTGTACAAAGACGAGCTGCGTCGCGACTTTACGTCCGGCCGTATTGGCGCAGCAAGCGGGTCAGCGCGCCGATATCGGGCCAGTCCTCGCAATGATCGACGGCGCGCTCGACCGCGGTGGCACCGTCGGCGGTCAGTACGGTTTCGGCCAATTCGCGGAATTTGCCGCGGAGTTCCGCATCGCTGAACGGCTGCTTGAAAATCGCCGCGATGACTGTCGCAGGACTTGGTGCTCTGCCGGCCATCGGTCAGCGTCAGCGTCACGCGCGCCGGCCGCAGCCGCGGCGCCAGAGCGCTCATCGCCGGATCCTCGCTGATATGGACCTTTGGGCGCAATGCCGCGATGACCGGATCTTCCAATGCCGTATCGTCGAGTGCTGCAAACCCGGCACCGCCGCGCACCGCCATCACAGCGGCGGCATGCGGCAGCGAATATTTCGAGGCGAAATAATTCGCCGGCTGCGGGTTCTTCATCACCGACGCAAAGCGGTATGTCGCAACCTCGATGCGCTCGATCTGATCGGGGCGCGGGTGGAGTTCCGCCAGTGCCGCGGCGAGGCAATCGAGTGCCGGGTGTATCGGGTTGCAGCACGCGTAAAGCCGGAAGTAATTGCGGGTGATGTGCCAGACCGAGCCCAGCTCGTCCAATACTCGATCGGGAACAAACCCGTCGCCGATGAGATTGGCGAGCGTCTCTTCGATTGCATTGGGCTGGGCCGCGAACCCGGCCAATGCCAATTCCGGCGCCAATGCCGCGGCAAACCCGCTCATCCCGCCCGCGACGTTTAGAGCCGTAGCGCCCGCCACGGCGTTCGTATAACTCGGCGTCAGCATCAGGACTGTGGCAATTCGCATCGCACTGCTGATGCCGGCCGCGTCGAGCCCACGCAGCCGCGCTCCCGCCGCGGCCGCTGCCAATAGAGACACCTGCCCGTTCTGATGCGCCAATGGGCGCGGCGTGAAGCCGCCGGCGATCCGCGCCACGACATCGTAGCCGAGCACCAGAGCCGTCAGCATGTCGCGACCGGAGCTATTGGCGTGCTCGCCGACCGCCAATACCCCCGGCAATACTTGCATTGCCGCCTGTCCCGAGACAAAGCGCAGCCCCTCGCACAACTCGATCGACCGTCCGGCAATACCGTTTAGCAATGCCGCGGTGCGCGGATCGGCCTCGGGCCAGCCATTGGCATAGACTGTCGCCCCGACGCCGCGCGACGCGGTGAGCCGCTGCCGCAACTCCGCCACCTCGGGGCGGCCCGAGCCCGCCAGGATAACGCCCAGCGTATCGAGCAAAACCAGTTTCGCATGCTGCCGCACGCCCTCGGGCACATCCTCCCAGCGCGTCTCGGCGACAAACTTCGCCAAGCTTTCGATCTCTTCGCCCATTGTGCGGAACTCCTCGCGGTCGGCCGGGTGGGAATGGTAGCCTCCGGCAGCTTGCGTCGTCACGCGTTGGAGAAGGAACACAGTCATGCCCGTCGTCGAGACCGAGCGTCACGGACAGATCCTCGTCGTGCGGATGAACCGGCCCGAGCGGCTTAACGCGCTCAGTCACGAGATGCGCACCCGGCTCGCGGAGACCTGGACCGAGTTCCGCCATTCGAACGAGCTCGAAGTCGCGATCTTTACCGGCGCCGGCCGCGCCTTTTGCGCCGGCGAGGACATGAAGGAATCGCTTGCCGCGGGGCGGCCGGGCGGCAACCGCCCCGATATCGAAGACCCGTTTATGACTGGGACGCTGGAAAAGCCGGTTATCGCGGCGGTTAACGGCTATGCGATGGGCGGCGGTTTTATGCTGGTCGAACGGACCGATCTGCGGGTTGCGGTAAAGGGGGCAGTGTTCGAGGTCTCGGAGGCCAAGCGCTGGCTGCTGGGCGGCTATAATCACGGTCACATTGCCAATTTGCCCTACCCGATCGCGATGGAGATGGCGCTCGGCTTTCGCTTCACCGCCGAACGCTTTTACGAAATCGGATTTCTCAATCGCCTGGTCGAGCCCGATCAACTGATCCCGAGCGCGATCGTGATGGCCGAGCATTTGTTGACCCTACCGCCGGCCTCGCGGGTCAACACCGTCCATATGATGCGTCAGATGCGGCCGGTTCCGTCACCGGAGCAGCTACAATTGGCAAAGGCGCTGCACGAGCACGGCGCCAAGAGCGATCTGATCGAATCGCGCGCCGCCTTCGCCGAAAAACGCCCGCCCAATTTCAAAGGCTGGGACGACCCCGATGACCGCTTTCGCCTGCCGACAATCGAGTCGGCAAAGGGCTGATCGCAGACTATTCGTCGTCCCGGCGCAGGCCGGGAGCGATGGCGCTGCACGTACACAAGAGCCCACGATTGGGCTGAACTGTGGTGCCGGGTGACGAACGCGGTTACGTCGGAACGATGGATACCGGCCTCCGCCGGATGACACGGAGAAATACAAATGGATGATTCCGATCAGAACGGCCCGCTCGCCGGGCTCAAAGTGCTCGACCTAACCGAGCACATGGCGGGGCCGTTCTGCACGATGATCCTCGCCGATATGGGCGCGGAAGTGATCAAGCTCGAACGCCCGGGTAAAGGGGATTCGGTGCGCGCCTGGGGCGACGGCAGCGAGCGCAATCCTTATTTCCGCTACATCAACCGCAACAAGAAGGGCATCACCCTCGACTATAAGCAGCCCGAAGGCAAGGCGCTGTTCCTCCGCCTGGCCGAAGCCGTCGATGTGCTGGTCGAGAATTACCGCCCGAATGTAATGCCGCGCGCCGGGCTCGGCTTTGACGATCTGCGCAAGCTCAACCCGCGGCTGATCTATGCCCAGCTCTCCGGGCTCGGCTATGACGGGCCCTATGCCGGGCGCGGCGGATTTGACCTGATCGCCCAAGGGATGGGCGGCATCATGCACGTGACCGGCGAGCCCGACGGCCCGCCGACCTCGGTCGGTCTGCCGATCTGCGATCTCGGCACCGGCATGTGGGCGGTTCAGGGCATCCTCGCCGCGCTTTATGAGCGCGAGCGCACCGGCAAGGGACGGCTTGTCGAATGCTCGCTGTTGGAGACCGCGATCGGCTTTAGCTCGTGGACCTCGGCGCAGTGGCTCGCCGACCACGAGGAACCGACCCGCCAGGGCTCGCGCCACCGCCAGAACGCGCCTTATCAGCGCATGAAGACCAAGGACGGCTATCTGATGATCGGCGCCGCCGGCGAGGCGATCTGGCAGCGCTGCGCCGCCGCCCTCGGCCATCCCGAATGGTGCCAGGATGCGCGGTTTGCGACCAACGCCGCGCGCCTGGCCAACCGCGAAGCGCTCGAAGCGACAATGGAAGACGTCTTTGCGACCGGCACGACGGATCATTGGGTCAGGGTGCTCGAAGCCGCCGGCGTTCCCTGCGGACCCGTCTACGATTACCGGCAGATGTTCGCCGACCCGCAGGTCGAGCACCGCGGGCTCGTCCAATATGCTGACGATCCGGAATTGGGCGAGGTCCCCCACATCCGCACCCCCGTTAAAATCGGCGACGCGATCCGTGTGCGCGCCGTCGCCCCCAAGCTCGGCCAGCACAATGCCGAAATATTCGGCGATCTCGGCGTCACCCCCGCCGACCTCGCCAGACTGCACGAGCGGGGCATCGTCTAGGTATCCTAGTCACCGCGAGCTGCGGGAGGCGGCGCTACATCCGTAATTATCGCTGCTCGGTATTTCTAACCTCCGCGCTCGCCGCTGCGTGCGCCGCGAGACGAGTTGCTTCTCAGATCACGTGCTTATCGCGCAGCTGCCGGATCTCGTCCTCGGAATAGCCGGCGAGACCGCGCAACACGTCTTCGGTATGCTCGCCCTTGAGCGGGGCGCGGGAGGGCGCGAACGGCGAATCCGACAGCCGCACCGGGCAGCCGATCATCGAAAAGCGGCCGCGGGTCGGGTGGTCGAGATCGAACACCGTGCCGCGCTCGCGCAGATGCGGGTCGGCCAGCACCTCGGCGGTGTCGAGCACAGCACCACACGGAATCCCGCGGCCGGCAAAGGCTTGCATGACTTGGTGCTTGTCGCGGCTGCGGGTCCAGCTCTCGATGATTTCGGTCAACGCCTGTTGGTTATGGGCGCGCGCCGGCGGGCTGGCAAAGCGCTCATCGCTGCGCAGTTCCGGACGGCCGATCACCTCGGTCACCGCAGCGAACATCTCGGGATTGTCGGGCGGGATGATCATGTAGACGTAGTCGTTGCGGCCGCTGCCGGCGCAGCGCACCAGATCGGACCAGCCGCCGGTCGCCGAGCGGTTGCCGGTGCGCTCGAGCGGCTTGCCGGTGGCTAAAGTGCCGGTGTATTTGACCCGCGTCAGGTTCAGCACGGCTTCCTGCATCGCCACTTCGACGAGCTGGCCGCGGCCGGTCTGGCCGCGCTGCACCAGGGCGGCGAGGATCGCGATCGCGAGGTGCATGCCGGTGCCGGAATCGCCGATATTGGCGCCGTTGACCAGCGGCGGCCCGTCGGCCTCGCCGGTCACGCTCATCGCGCCGGAGGTCGCCTGCGCCACCGGCTCAAAGCATTTGAACCCGCTATAGGGACCGTACGAGCCAAAGCCCTTGACCGAGGCGTAGATCGCTCGCGGATTGAGCTCCCGCACCGCCTCCCAGCCGAGGCCGAGACGCTCCATGACCCCGGGCCCCAAATTCTCCGCGACAATGTCGCATTCGCCGACCAGGCGGCGCGCGATCTCCTTGCCCTCGGCGGTTTTCAGGTCGAGCACGATGCTGCGCTTGCAGCTGTTGAGCAGCAGGAAAAAGAAGCTGTCGAGGTTCGGATTATCCATGTTCCACAGCCGCCGGGCCCGGTCGCCATGCGGCGGTCGTTCGATCTTGATCACATCGGCGCCGAGCCATGCCAGCATCTGGGTGCAGGAGGGTCCGGCCTGGTCGTGGGTGAAATCGATCACACGAATCCCTGAAAGCGCCTGACTCATTCGGATCATCCTTCTGCTCGCCAAGACCGGCCGGGCTTCAAATTGTCACTCCCGCGCGATCCGGTCTACCGGTTGATATGCTCAGCAGCCTTCGCGCCCTCGCTCAGTAGGAAATTCACCGCGCGCCGAGAACACCTGAGGGTGAGCGACGTTTATAGCTCGGTCGAACTCACCGCGCGGCGCGAGTGCGCCCTGCGGCTCTTGGAACAGCAGCGAGGAAATTCGCCATGGCCCGCATCGTCAAGAGCGCTCCGTGACGATCCTGTCGGAGCCGCTATCGCGGCCAGACGAGCCGGCCGAGACTGCGATCCTCCGCGGCGCCGGGGCCCGCGAAATAGCCGCGCCGGATGAAGCGCTGGTCGGCGCAACCGACAAAGCCATGATGGCGCGATGCATCGAGCTGTCGCGGATCGCGGTCAGCAAGGGGGAATATCCGTTTGGCACGGTCATCGCCCGCAATGGGCAAATTATGGCGGAAGCGATCAACAGCACGATCCGCGCCGCCGATGTTTCGCGCCATGCCGAGATCATCGCGCTGTCGCAGGCGCAAAAAGCCGGCGGACGGGAGCGGTTGCGCGATTACACGCTTTATTCGAACATCGAGCCGTGCCCGATGTGCGCCTATTGCATTCGCGAAGCATGGGTCGGCCGGGTCGTCTATGCCCTCGGCTCGCCGGTGATGGGCGGCCACTCGAAATGGAACATCTTGCGCGACGACGGGTTGTCGAACCGCATTCCCGAGATCTTTGGGGCGGTGCCCGAGGTCGTCAGCGGCGTGATGCTGCGTGAAGCGCAACAGGCCTGGCGCGACTGGAGCCCGTTCGCCTGGCAAATGATCAAACTGCGCGGGCTCTTGACCGCACCTTGCGTCGACGATGGCCGCGTCCATGTGCGGCCGGCCCGGAGCCAATCGTTGTGGCACCATTTGCATGTCATGTTTATGCGAATTGGCTCGTCGCGAAATCGCGCCCCAGGCTCGCTCGCAGGCGGTGACGATTTATGATCCGGCCGGCTCGCCTAGAGAGCATTTCGGTATGGCGGCGTTGATGCCGGTCGCGACGCGTGGCGCTGTCGAGATCGGCGCAGCTCGCGGGAAGGTTGCGCCGCGGCGATATGCCGGCAAGCCGCATGGGCCATTCCGCCGCCTGCTGCGGCGCTTCATTCACTTCTTTTCGTATCATTTTATTCTTTCTCGCGGCCAAACCCGTATCACTCGAGCGGCGGGTTTTCGCTTGACGGTGCGCCCGACGGTTTTTCATCCGCGCTATTTTATTAGCAGCGAGTGCTTTGCCGAATTTATCAGCCGTCTCGATCTGACCGGCAAGCGCGTCATCGATATCGGAACCGGCTCCGGGATCTTGGCGCTAGCGGCAGCGCGCGCTGGCGCCCGCCATGTAATCGCCACTGACATCAACCCGAACGCCGCGCTGAACGCCACCGACAACGCCGGTCGGAACGGCCTTGGCGACCGCGTTACCGGGGTGTGCTGCGACCTGCTGTCGGCGCTGGCTGCGCGGCCGATGTTCGATGTGATCCTGTCGAGCCCGCCAAAACATGCCGGCGAACCGCGCGATCTCGCCGATCGCGGTTGGCATGCCGGCCCGCACTACCGCGATGTCGCGGCGTTGTTCGACCAATCGCGCCAGCGCCTAAACCCGGGAGGGCGGCTCTACGTCATGGTGTCGTCGGATTCCGACCTCGCCCTCTTCGGGCATTTGATCGACCAAGCCGGATTTCACGCGCGGATCGTTTACGAGCATTCGATCCTGATCGAGTTGTTTATCATCTACGAGCTCGAGGCGCCCTAGACTAGCCGTCTTGCGACGCGGACGCGTCTATGGCGTGCCCGTAAATCCTTCTTGTCATACCGGCGAAGGCCGGTACCCATGGTCAAATGGAACCCGAGCTTGATCGGGATGGCAGGCGGTGACAGCCCGCGTTGCCTGGCCGGCCTCGATGGCAACGAACTCCTCGAATACTATGCGGCGATCGACGCATCGACGCGCGCAATCAAATTGGCCGGTAATGGCCCGGCTTCGGCCGCGGCGACGCATTCGGCCAATTCGGTGCGGTTCTTGACGCCGAGCACCAGGGTATCGACGCCGAGCGACAGCGCATAGCGGTGGGCGAGGGCCGCCGGGCTCGTACCCAGCTCCGCCGCCAACCGGCGAAATCCCGCGGCTCGTTCATAGTCGCGCATTTCGGGGTGATCGGGCGGCAATATCCGATCGAGCGCACTGGTCAAAGCCCCCGCCTGCACGGCGCGGATGCCCATAACTCCGACCCCGTTGGCGCGGGCCGCGGCGATAATTTCGCGCGGCTTTGCCGGGCCGTCGAAAAACTTCAGCGCGCCCGGTGAGTTGAGCAGATTGGCGATGCACTGCACTGCCGCCGGCCGTGGTGTCTCGCCGAGCACCCGAATGATCGTGTCGGGATGCCCGATTCCGGTCAGCCCCCAGGCGCCGATCAATCCCTCTTCGACCAGCTTTTCGAAGGTCGGGCGAACATAGGCGACAAAGGTGTCGTAAAGGGTCATGCGCGAGGCAGCCTCGGGCCAGCGCGAACGATGGACCGAATCGGGCACAATGTTCGAATGTAAAAAGAACAAATCGAGACGATCGAGGCGCAGACGCTGCAGACTGCCGGCGATCGAACGCCGCAAAGTCGGCTCGATTTCGGCGGGCGGCAACTCGCCGAGATTGCATTTGCTGGTGACCCGCACCCCTGGCGGCAGCTTACCGCCAAAGGCCGCGCCGACCACTTCCTCCGCCTTGCCGTCGCCGTAACGCGGGGCAAGATCAAGGAGGTCAATTCCGGCATCGACCGCGGCATGGACGGTCGCAATGCATTCCTCGACGGTGGTCTCGCCCCAAACTTGGCCGAGCCCGCCGCCGCCCAAGGTCAATGCCGATACCGGCCAGAGTGTTCCCAAACGATGCTGCTTCATCCCCACGCTTTCCCATGAACCGGTGTCAATTACCATCGCCGCCACCGAGCGCGACACGGGCGGACCGAGCCTCGGTGGTTGGTTAGCCGACAGCGACCGTCTGGGGTCTTTGGCTGAGCGGCGGCATCAGCAGATGCAGCCGCAGAGTCAGCAAGATGGCGACGGTCGCGAGCCCGAGAGCGAGGCCCCACCATAATCCGACGGCACCGTAGCCGAGCGGGAAGGCGAATAGCCAACCGCCGAGAAACCCGACGCCCCAATAGCCGAGGCTAGCCAACAATAACGGGATCACCGTGTCCTGATAACCCCGCAACGCGCCTACGGCGATCGTCTGCATGCCGTCGAACACCTGGAAAATCGCAGCAATCACGATCAGATGCCGCGCAATTAGCACCAGCTCGCGATTGGCTGGGTCGGCGGTGTCGACATAAACCGCGATAATGCTCTGGGGTATCATCAACATCAGCAATGCCGCCGCTGCCATAAACCCGATCCCGAGTGCTAGCGCCACGAACCCAGCCTGGCGTGCCGCGAACGGTCGCCCAGCGCCGACCTGGTAGGCGACGCGCACAGTAGCGGCTTGGCTCAGACCGAGCGGCACCATAAAGCTGATGCTCGCGCAATTGATCACCAGCTGGTGAGCGCCGAGTGCCGCTGCCCCCAACAGGCCCATCAAGATTCCCGTGGCGGTGAAGACACCGGCCTCGATCCCCCGGATCGCGCCAATTGGAATGCCGAGCCGCAGGATGCTCGCCAGTTCGGTCCAGCGCACTGCAACGGCGTCACGCAATAAGTGCAAATCGGCGAAGTCGGCGCTCCAATGGATGCACAATGCGAGGCCGCCCAGCATCAGCCATTGGTTGACGGCGCTGGCATAACCTGAGCCGACGACGCCGAGGGCGGGCATCCCGAGATGGCCAAAGATCATCGACCAGCTCAGCAGCGCATTGATGGCAACCCCGATCAACAGGACCACCATCAGAGAACGGGCCTGCGAAAATGCGGCGAGCACGCTGCGCAGCACCGCAAAACCCAGAAACGCAGGTCCTCCCCACGCCAATGCCCGTAAATAATCGTCGATCTCGGCGGCGAGCCCGGCATCGTAACCCACCACCTCAAGCAGGTGATGCAGGCCCGTCAACGCCGCGACGAAGGGCAATGACAACAGGATCGCAAGGACGAGCCCGGCGCCGGCAATCCGACCTGCGGCATGGCGATCGCCGGCGCCGCGGGCATGGGCAGCGAGCGGCGCCACCGCGAATAGAACTCCCTGAATCACGATGCCAAGAGTGAAATAGAACATTCCGCCGAGCCCAGCGGCAGCGAGCGGTACCGCCCCTAGCCGCCCGACCAGCACCGTGTTCGTAACACCCATCGCCATTTGCGCCAGATTTGCCGCGGCAAACGGGGCCGCGAGCGCAAAGGTCGCCGGCAATTCCCGGCCGAGGCCATGCCTCAAAACACGGTGACGCCGCTCAGCGATGTGATCGGCCGGTTCCATGTGGCTCTCTCTTTCGTTGCCGAGAGGCCGCCGCCGAACTCCGTCGGAAACCCAAAAAACAAAAGGCCCCGACTGGTCTCAGCGGGGCCCCGACTTGTCGCGTGTGGTCTATCTAGCGCGCGCGCATACCCTCGGGCCCCACGGCGATGCCGCGCGATGGGGTGCTGGCCATAAGGGATGCGAACGCGCAACTCATGATCGATTGATAGAACACACGCCGGCCCCCGTCAACCCATGCCCAAGCATGGATTTAAGTAGCTTCGGCGCGGATCGAGCGGCTGAATGAGGCGCGAGACGATGGCGCGCAAGGCCTCTACAATCTCCGACAGCGGCGGAGTCGATCGAGGCGAGATTGGGGAGCAATCGGGTTATAAAAGACCGGCAACGTGAGGGAGCGGGGATATGGAAATCGGGGCTGCGATTTTCTTTACGGACTATTCGATTTCGCCGACCGCGCTTGCAGTGGCGCTGGAAGAGCGCGGTTTTGACTCGTTGTGGGTGGCCGAGCATTCGCACATTCCGGTGACCCGCCGGTTCACCCACCCGCAGGGCGAAGCGGCGCTGACCAAGCAGTATTACGATGTCATGGATCCGTTCGTCACGCTGAGTGCCGCGGCGGCTGTCACCACCCGCCTCAAGCTGGGCACTGCCGTCTGCCTCATCGTCCAGCGCGACACGATCCAGACGGCGAAGAGTGTTGCCTCGCTCGACCAGATCTCAAAGGGCCGGTTTCTGTTCGGCATCGGCTGCGGCTGGAATGCCGAAGAAATGGAAGACCACGGTACCGTATACGAGACCCGCACCCGCAAAATGCGCGAGCAGGTCGAGGCGATGAAGGAGATCTGGACCAAGGACGTCGCGGAATATCACGGGCAAATCGTCGATTTCCCAGCAATGAACAGCTGGCCCAAGCCGGTGCAGAAACCGCACCCGCCGGTCATCGTCGGCGGCGCCTTTCGTCTCGCGGCGCGGCGGGCGCTGCGCTATGGCGACGGCATACTGCCGGCGGCGCCGAGCGCTGGCTCAGGCAGCCCCGAGGAGTTCATGCCGCGCTGGCGTCAAATGGCCGAAGAGGCCGGCCGGGATTGGCGTTCGTTGTCGGTGACCCTGGGTGGTGCGCCCGAGGATCTCGATCTCTTAAAGCGCAACCGCGATCTTGGCGTCACGCGCATGACCGTGCGCCTGCCCGCTTCCAAAGAAGACGAGATCCTGCCATTGCTCGACCGCTGGGCGAAGCTGATACCGCAACTCAGGACTTGAGGCGCCGGCCGGCAATCCCTCGCGGGACTTCACGGATTGCCGCAACGAGCACGGGCCTTCCCTGTCCCTAATCTCGATAAGCAATACTGCCAAACCTCTGTGCATTGTTGTTGGAACGGCGAGACGGCGCGTTAGGATGCCCGCCATCGCCAAGATCATCTCAGCGGAAAGGAAGCAGATGCAGCGCCGCAAGCTCGGAGATTTGGAGGTCGCCGCGATCGGACTCGGCTGTGCCACGATGACGCCGTTTTATGGCGAGCCCGATCCCGCCGAGGCAATCGCCACCCTCGAGCGCGCCGCCGAACTCGGCGTCGATATGCTGGATACCTCGGACGCCTACGGCAAGGGACGCAACGAGGAGCTGATCGCACGCGTGCTCAAGGGCCATCGCGACCGATACGTGGTCGCCACCAAGTTCGGCAATATGGGGCGTAATCCGGATGGATCGGCCGCGGGCGAGGGCAACCCGGATTACGTTCGCCGCGCCTGCGACGAGAGCCTGGCGCGGCTCGGGACCGATGTGATCGACCTCTACTATATCCACCGGGTCGATCCCAAGGTGCCGATCGAGGAGACGGTCGGCGCAATGAGCGATTTGGTCCACGCCGGCAAGGTCCGGTTTCTTGGAATCTCGGAAGCCGGGCCGGAGACCATCCGGCGCGCCCATGCGGTCCATCCGATGAGTGCTGTCCAAATCGAATATTCGCTGTGGTCGCGCGATGTCGAGGACACGATCTTGCCGCTGTGCCGACAACTCGGCATCGGCTTTGTCGGCTACAGCCCGCTCGGCCGCGGCTTTCTGACCGGCACGGTCAAGGCCGCCGACGATCTCGGCGCCGGCGACGCGCGGCGCAACATGCCGCGCTTTGCGGGCGAGAATTTGCGGCACAATTTGGACCTCATCGGCGAACTGCGGCGGCTCGCGGCAGCCGAGCGCTGCACGCCGGCGCAGCTGGCGATCGCTTGGGTGCTGTCGCGTGGCGATTACATCGTGCCGATTCCCGGGACCAGTCACCGTCATCGGCTCGAAGAAAACGCCGCGGCGGCTGACCTCAACCTTTCCGCCGCGACATTGCGGCAGCTCGACGAGATCTTCCGGCCGGGTGCCGCTGCCGGCCCGCGTTATCCCGAAGCTTACGCGCGCACTCTGGGGATCTGATATGCCAAACCCAGTGACACAAGCAGACAAGACCTGAAAGGAATAAACAATGCGTTTCGGATTGTTCGGCGGGGCGCGGACGGAAATCGGCGAGCAGGCGAGCGACAGCCAGATCTACACCGATTACGTCGATTATATATGCGAGGCCGAGGCATTAGGCTTTCACAGCGTCTTCCTGGTCGAACATCATTTCACCGGGTTCGGGCAAATCTCGGCGACGTTGAACTTTCTGACCTATCTCGCCGCGAAGACGACGCGCATCCGGCTCGGCACGGCAGTGCTGGTGCTGCCATGGCACAACCCCGCTCTGCTGGCCGAACAGGCGGCGACACTGGACCTGTTGTCGAACGGGCGGCTCGATCTCGGCATCGGTAAGGGTTATCGCTGGGGCGAATTCCACGGCTTCTGCATTCCAATGGAGGAAGCCGCCGAGCGCTACGACGAGGCCGTCGATTTCCTGCGCAAGGCGTGGACCACGAAAGGGCGCTTTTCGCATCACGGCAAGCGCTGGCATTATGAAGACATCATCGTCGAGCCGGCCCCGGTGCAAAAACCGCATCCCCCGTTATGGATCGGCGCTCAGACAGCACCCTCGATCCGTAAGGCTGCCGAGGGCGGATTCAACCTGCTGTTGGGCCAGGCCGGCAGCCCCGAACTGGTCGCAGAAAATATCGGAATTTATCGCAGGGCGGTCGAGGCGCAGGGCCGCACCTTCGATCCGATGAGCGTCGGCCTGACCCGCGCCCTGCACCTCGCGACAACCCCGGCCGAACGTGAAGCCGCCCACGAACTGCGCTCGACTTTTATGCGCAACGTCCAGCAATTGTCGCTGTCGCCGACTGGCGAGTCGCCGCTTATCGGCCGGCCACGGCGGGCGATGTCGGCCGAGGAAATGCACCGCGCAACCGAAACCGATGCGTTGATCGGCCCACCCGAGGAGATCGTCGATCGGTTGAAACGGCTGCAAGCTGGCGGTGTCGAATATGTCATGGTCATCGATGTCGGGGGATCGCTATCGGCGCTGCGCACCTTCGCTCGTGAGGTGATGCCCGAGTTTGCCGATTGAGCCGTAGCAGGTCGGCGAGTTTTAAAGCGCGCCGCACCTGCTAGGGCTTTTCTTATCATTTGATCGGCACTATTCCGGCGTCGCAAGATCGCAATGCGCTAATCGAACAGGAAATGAAATGAAACGTATCGATCCCTGCGCCGTCGGCGCCCTGGCGCTCGTCGCCAGTCTGGCGGCATGCGTAGCACCCCCGCCGGGTCCGACGATCCCGGTGGCTCCGGGCCCGGGCAAATCGTTCGACGCCTTTGCCGCCGACCAGAATTACTGTGCCCAGTACGCCGCCTCGCAGACCGCGCCCGGGGCTTATGCGGCCAATAACCAGGCCGTCGGTAATGCGGTCATCGGGACCGCACTCGGCGCTGGGCTCGGCGCGGCTATCGGTGCTGCCGCCGGCAACGCCGGAGCGGGCGCAGCGATCGGCGCCGCTTCGGGTGCCGGCCTGGGAACGGTCGCGGGCGCCAACAATTCGGCCTATGCTCAGATGTCGCTTCAGCAGCAATACGACGTCATGTATGGCGGATGCATGAGGGCTCACGGCAACCAGGTGCCCGGGTTCGGACCGCCACCCGGCGCGCCGGCATATGGGGGCGCAGGTTACGGCCCGCCGCCGGGATACAATCAGCCGCCGCCGGGCTACGGCCCACCGGGGGGCTACAATCAGCCGCCGCCGGGATATCGGCCGTACTGATCACACCCTGTGCCAGCAAGTCGGTTCCGCGACACTTACTGCGGGCCGGCCTTGCGGTTGTCGGTCAGAAAAATTTGAGCAAGCCCCCGCCGCCGAGCCATGGCGCGGCCCCATACGATCGCCTGCTCGTCGGTATCAAAATGGCGGATCATTGGCTCCATCCTCGCGGTTCCGCCGATTTCGTCCCACTCCTCGATCAGACTCGCCTGCACACCGGCGGGTGCGGGGTCGAGCAATAGGGTCAGCTTCATCGCCGTCGCCTTTCACGCCATTCTTTCCAATCGCCGGCAACGCCCAATCAGGGTACACCGTTGCCGGAGATGCATTCTACAGAAGCGGAGGGACGTCATGCTCGATCTACGCATTCGCGGCAAGAAGGCGCTGGTCTGCGCGGCAAGCAAAGGCTTGGGGCGCGCCTGCGCCACCGCATTGGGGCGCGCCGGGGTCGAACTGACGATCACCGCGCGCACCGCCGAAACCCTCGAGCAGACCGCTGAAGAGATCCGCAAGGAGACCGGGGCGAAGGTCACGCCCGTTGCCGGCGATATCTCGACCGAAGCCGGGCGCGCCGCGGCGCTGGCTGCCTGCCCCGCACCCGATATTCTCGTCAACAATTGCGGCGGGCCGCCGCATGGCGATTTTCGCGAGTGGTCGGTCGAGGACTGGCAGAAAGCAGTCAACGCCAACATGTTGACCCCGATCATGCTGATCAAGGCGACAGTCGACGGCATGTGCGAGCGGCGCTTTGGCCGGATCGTCAACATCACCTCGGGCTCGGTCAAATCGCCGATCCCCAATCTTGGCATGAGCAACGGTGCGCGCGCCGGTTTGACCGCGTTTTGCGCCGGCCTCGCCCGCCAGGTCGCCAAATACAATGTGACGATCAACGGCCTGCTTCCCGGCCCCTTCCTGACCGACCGTCTGCGCTCCGGCATCGAGTACGAGGCGCGGCGGCAGAATGTCTCGTTCGAGGAGATGCTCGGCAAGCGCGGCCAGTCGAACCCGACCGGACGGGTCGGCGATCCGGCCGAATTCGGCGATGCCTGCGCCTTTTTGTGCGCCGCGTCCTCCGGCTTTATCGTCGGTCAGAACCTGCTGCTCGACGGCGGCGCCTTTAATTCGACAATGGGCTAAGCTGCCCAGCTGCGCCGTGCCTCACGAGGCAGCGGCGGCTTGCGGCTGGCGATCGGCTTCCGCTTCCTCGCGCAGCCAATCGCGGAAGGCGCGGATCTTGGGCCGTTCGAGCGCACCTGGTGCGGTCACGATGTAATAGGCGAACTGATCGGGCAGCGCTAACGAGAACAGCCGCACCAGCCGCCCGGCAGCGATGTCGGCGGCGGCGATCGTGCTATAGGCCAGCACGACGCCGTGGCCAGCGATTGCCGCGTCGAGCGCCAAGCTCATATTGTTGAAGCTGAGACCGGCGGAGGGCGGTACTTCTTTGACGCCGGCCGCCTTTAGCCACATCGGCCAGGTCGGGACCAGCGGATCGCGCTCGACCGCCTGATCATGGATCAGCGCGTGATGGCGCAAATCATCCGGAGTGCGCAGTGGTCGCCCGGCCGCCAGCAATTGCGGGCTGCACGCCGGAAAGACCTCGTTGGTAAACAGCAATTCGACGTCGAGGCCCGGATAATGCCCGGCGCCGTAGCGGATCGCGATGTCGAAATCGCCTTTGGTCAGATCGACGACCTCGTCGGTCGCTGAGATGCGCACATCGACCTCGGCACAGCGCGATTGAAAGCGGTGCAACCGCAACACCAGCCATTTCGCGGCAAAGGACGGCGACGCCGTGACGGTCAGACTTCCGGTGTCGTTGTGGGCGCGCAATCGCCGGACCGAGGACCGGATCTCGGCGAAGGCGTCGGACAGCCCCGGCAGCAACACGCGCGCGGACGCGGTCAATTCGATCGACCGGTTCAGCCGGTGAAACAATTTGACCCCGAGATCCTGCTCCAGCGCGTGGATCTGATGGCTGATCGCGGCCGGGGTGACGAAGAGCTCCTCAGCTGCTTTTGAAAAACTCATATGGCGTGCGGCGGCTTCAAACGCGCGCAACGCGCTGAGAGCAGGCAAATGGTCGTTCATAGGATGAGGATTTCTAAATCGGCGCTGAGAAACTCTCGTTTGCGAAGCGAGCTCCGGGGCAACATTTAAGTCGTGAGGAAGTGCTCAGCAACGATGCCGAAGCGCTAAAGCGGTTTAGAGGTTTTCACATGACAGCAATCCGGTTCGAGGACGCGCGGGCGCATGCCCCCGAGACTCGACGGAGTTCCGCGCGAACCCCGGCGGCGGGTATCGCCACCCGAACCCTCGCGAGATTAGGTCAATGGCGGCGGCGCAGCAGGGATCGGGCTCAGCTTGCGCGACTCGATGATCGAATGCTGGCCGATATCGGCATCAGCCGCGCCGAGGCCGAGTTTCTCGTGAACAAGCCATTTTGGAGGGAGTGATGGTCGATCAAGAAATGACGCGAACCCGAGCGCCGAGCGCGCGGACCGAAACAACGTCGCTCTACGGAATGCAATCCGGAGGGATCGTCGTCGAGCTCGACGAAATCGTCGGCAAGTCTCGCCGGAAATCGCGGTTGCGGCGGGCAATGCATCGCTTCGGCGGCGCGTTCGCGAGGTTATTGGAGCGCGCCGTGCCGGCACGTGCGCCGGCCGTCGACCGAGGTCTGCCGCCGGAACTCAAGTATCCGATTTTCTGAAATCACTTCATCATCGACGCGCCAGGAGGAGAAACCATGACGATCGCCGAACTTCCGTATGTCGAGGCCGAGCTGAATTACTTGAAGCCGATGGCCGAGCGCCCGCGCTATTACGCCTACGAGGCCGAACCGGGCGAATTCCGCTCAAACATGACGGCCGATCCGCACAAAGTACATGTCCACAGTTTGCGGCCGATCACTTCGGAAATCGAACTCGACCGGCAAGGCTTCGCCTTGGTCGAGCAAAAGAGCGCGGTCAAGGATTTCTGGGACGATGAAGAGGTGCGGCGGGTCTACTATCCCGAAGCCGAGCGGTTTATCGCCGAAGTCACCGGCGCCAGCCGAGTCTTTATCTTTGATCATTTGCAGCGCCGCCGTGTGCCGGGACACATCGACCGTTCGGCGGGTGGGCCGCGCCAGCCGGCGACCCGCGTCCATGTCGACCATACCGCCCGCTCGGCTCCGCAGCGGGTCCGCGACTTATTGCCGGACGAGGCCGAGGAATTGTTGAAGGGCCGTGTCCAGGTGATCAATTTGTGGCGCCCGATCCGCGGGCCGCTGCAGGATGCGCCGCTCGCGGTCTGCGATGCGCGCACGGTGGCGTTCGAGGATCTCGTGCCCTCAGACCTCGTTTATCGCGAGCGGGTCGGCGAGACCTACTCGGTGACATGGAACCCGGCGCATCAATGGTACTACGTGCCCGAGATGCAGCGCGATGAGGCGCTGTTGTTAAAGATCGCCGACACCAAGACCGATGGGCGCGCACGCTTTATGCCGCATACTTCCTTCACCGACCCGACAACCCCGCCCGATGCTTTTCCGCGCGAAAGCATCGAATTGCGCACCCTCGTCTTCCACCCGAACTAAGCGGCGCCCAACCCTGGCCCGGCGGTTCTCGCCGGGCCGGCGGATCCGATCGCCCGCGCCGTCTCGGCCCTTCTTGGGCTAGGCTTAGGCTCGGTCGAGGGCTTGGCCGAGATCGGCGACCAGGTCGCTCGCACCTTCCAACCCCGCCGAAAGCCTCACCAGTGAATCGCTGATCCCAAGCTCTGCGCGCGCCTCGGGCTTGAGCCTTGAATGCGTTGTTGTCGCGGGATGCGTGATCAGGCTTTTGGAGTCGCCGAGATTATTCGAGATGTCGACGAGCCGCAGCGCATTCAGAAAGCGAAAACAGCTTTCCTTGTCCCCCGCGATGTCAAACGAGACGAGGCTGCCGCCCGCCGTCATCTGACGCCGCGCCAGTTCGTATTGCGGATGACTGGGCAGTCCAGGGTAGATAACACGGCTGATTTTCGGATGCTCTTCAAGAAACTCGGCGAGCGCAGCTGCGGTGCGGCATTGCCGTTCGACCCGCAACTCGAGAGTTTCGAGACCCTTTAGCAACAGCCAAGCATTGAACGGGCTCAAGGACGGTCCGGTGTGGCGATAGAAAAGCCCGAGATCGTCCTTGATGAATTTTTCGGAGGCAAGGATCGCGCCGCCCAAACAGCGCCCTTGTCCGTCGATGTGCTTGGTCGCCGAATAGACGACGACATCGGCGCCAAGCGCCAGCGGCTTTTGCAACAGCGGCGTGGCAAACACATTGTCTACGATCAACAGCCCGCCGGCGCGATGGGTCAGCCGAGCGACCTCGGCGAGATCAACGATTTCCATCGCCGGGTTGGACGGGCTCTCGCAAAACACCGCTGCGGCACCGCCGGCCAGTGCGGTTTCCCAGGCATTGAGATCGCGGCCGTCGACGAGCACGGTCTCAATGCCCCAGCGCGGCAGCAATTCCGAGACGATGTAATGACATGAGCCGAACAATGCCCGGCTCGACACCACCTGTTGCCCGGCGCGCAACCGGCACAACAGTGCCGCAAAGACCGCCGCCATGCCGCTGCCGGTTGCCCGGCAGGCCTCGGCGCCCTCGATCAGGCGCAGCCGTTCCTCGAACATCGCGACCGTCGGATTGCGGTAGCGCGAATAGACATAGCGCGATCCGTCATTGGCAAAGGCGGCTTCGGCGGCGGCGGCATCGTCATAGACAAAGCCCGACGTCATAAACAATGCTTCGCAAGTCTCGTCATGCGAGCTGCGGACAGCACCGCCGCGCACCAACAAGGTGGCGGGCGAGACGGTGTCGGCGAGATCGGCGGGTAGAACGGGTTTGGTCATCGGCAGGTCTCTCCAGTCGAGCCGGCGCCGATCCCGGGCAATAAAAAGCCCCGGTCCCGCGCGGGCCAGGGCTCCTACGAACACCCGACCTTTTAGCGCTTTTTTAACGTGGCCGCAAGCCGGTCGGCTCAAATTCACCACGATCGCATCCTTCTTGGCCGCCTTTTGCCCGGCCGTCAAGCCCTACCGCTGCCGGTGCCCGGTTGTTTGCTCACCGAGGTGCAGTCTCACCCGGCCAGCGAGCGCGGTTAGCTGCGGAGGCCGCTATCCGGCGCGATGGCGTCGGTCCGACACGCTGTCGCGGATCGTCGACCCGCGACGATGCGCAATTGAAACTCGGGCGCTCCCGCGTGGTCGCGGGGCAGCGACGCGGTGCACAAACTCGTGTTCGCCCGGGCGAATGCGCGCCTAATGCTTGGTGCGGAGTGGTACGGGGTTGACCAGCGGTGGCGCGGTCAGCCTCCCGCCGGATTACCGTCGCCGTTGTCTAAGGTTCGCGGCTGGAGATCAGGCCGCCGGCGGTCGCCTGATAGGCTTTCAGATCCGCCTCATAGGACAATCGCAGAGCGTCGCACGTCGATATTTTTCCGGGATTTTCCGCCAGGCACGATTTGTAAGCGGCTTTCGATCCCTCCATATCGTGGTGGGCCTCCATCCTGACGGCGAGACCGCACGCCGATAATGTGAGGGCGGCGGCGAGCAATAAGCAAATGCGGTTCATCGTCTGCCCCAAGCCAGAGTCTCTCTGAGAAAGACTGCAGCTGTGGTGGTCAGAAAAGCGTCAGCGTGAGGGCGCACGGGTCCAAGGATCGCAACGCGCCGGCGTCAACATGATAAATTGGTCGAAACGCCATTTAGCTGAAGGTCGGGATATGAACAACGTCAGTCGCTCGCTCTGCCCGCTCGATCAGCTTTCGGTCGATATCGTCACCGACGATGTCAGCGACAATTACGTCAGCAAGACGCTATTCGCGGTATCCGAGTTTGCCAACATCGTCCGCGCCGGCGCCAAAACATTATCGGGCGAGGCGCTGCTATGCGCCAATCTCGGTTTTGGCTGCCGGCTGACGTCACAGGCCGGCGGCATGCGCCATGTGATGCTGTTCGACACCGGGCCCGAGGGCGCCATTTTTCTTCGCAATTGCGCCAATCTCGGCATCGAATTGGGGGAGATCGAATGCATCGCCGTCAGTCACGGACACTGGGACCACATGGCGGCGCTCCCGGCGACCTTGGATGCGATCCGCGAGCACGGCGGAAAAGCGACGGTGCACGTCAACCCCGGAATGTTCAACGAACGGGCGGTTCGGCTCGGGAGCGGCACGATTGTCCCGGCCGCCAAGGTGCCGTCGCCCGAAGAAATGTCGGCCCAGGGTGCAGATGTCGTCAACGACCCGGCCGCGCGTCTGCTGCTCGACGATCATTTCTACTATAGCGGCGAAATCCCGCGGCGGAGCGCTTTTGAAAAGGGTCGCACCGACCATTTGAGCCGGATCGCTCCGAACGCCTCGTGGGAGCCCGACCCGCTGCTGCTCGACGAGCGCATGCTGGTGGCCCATGTCAAGGATTTGGGACTGATTGTGCTGAGCTCGTGCTCGCATGCCGGTATTGTCAATGTCTGCACCGAGGTGCGGCATCTGTTTCCCCAAGTCCCGATCCATTGCGTGATGGGCGGCCTGCACCTCGGCGGGGTCATGGAGCGGATCATCCCCGACACGGTCGAGGGGCTGCGGCCGTTCGCGATCCCCTACATCATCACCGGCCATTGCACCGGTTGGCGTGCTTTGCATGCGCTTGCCAACGCGTTTGGCGATGGCGTCAGCCAGTCGGCGGTCGGCACGACCTACACCTTCGCCGCCTGACATCTTTCATGAAGGCGCTCGAAACCGCCGAACCCCGCCTGCCGGTTACGATCATCACCGGCTTTCTCGGCAGCGGAAAGACCACTCTCGTCAACCATATTCTCAGCCGGCAGAAAGGGTTCCGCATCGCGGTCATGGTCAACGAGATCGGTGAGATCGCGATCGACCACGATCTGATCATCGGCGCCAGCGATGACATGCTCGAACTCGCGAATGGCTGCATTTGCTGCTCGATCAACAATGATCTCGTCGACGCGACCTTTCGGGTGCTGCAACGCGAGCCGCCAGTTGATCGGCTGATCGTCGAGACCACCGGCATCGCCGATCCGCTGCCGATACTGCTGACCTTCCTGCGCTCCGAATTTCGCGATGCGGTTCGCATCGACGCGGTCGTGGCGCTCGCCGACGCGGAAAACTTCAGCCTCGACCTGGTGGACAGCAAAGCGGCGCTAAACCAGCTGCGCTATGCCGATTTTGTCGTGTTGAACAAATGCGATCTGGCCGGCAGCGGACGGGTCGACGCGGTCGAACAAAAGATCCGCGCGGCCGTCGCCGGAAACGGTGCGGATCCTCCGTGCGGCTCATGCCGAGGTGGCGTTGCCGCTGATCCTCGGAACCGGGGTGCCGCATGCTGACCCGCGGTTCGACCACAACGGCGACGACCGCGGTCACGACCATCTCGCTGCCGACGCATTCGAAACAGTTTCGTTTGCAACCGAAAGGGCGTTCTGCGCAGAGCGTTTCCAGGCGTTTCTCGAAAACTTGCCGGCAAATGTGTTCCGGGCAAAGGGCGTCTTGACGATCGATTGCAGCGACCGACGGCACCTGTTTCACCTTGTCGGCCGGCGTTTCACCCTCGACGAGGCGCCGGCTGGCCTGACCGGCAACAACCGATTGGTGCTGATCGGCCGCAACCTGGATGCGGATGGGCTGAGAGCGCAGCTCGCCGCTTGCCTTCTGCCGCCGCCTACTCCGGGGCCGGGATAGCGAGCGACCACAAGAAAAGGGCAAATGCCGCCGCCACCGGCATCCAGTCGACCGCCGCCCCGAACCGCATCTGTACCGCACTTGCCAGGATTCCGCCGGTTGTGATCCCCAGCCATGGTAGTGCTTGTTCCGCCCATCCCCAATCTTTCGCCCGTGCGGCCAAGAGATCGCCAAGACCTTCGCCGAGTCTGACCAAAGTGCCGGTAACAAACGTCAAGCTCACTCGAACATTGCCGGCGCGATGCATGGCCGAGTTCAATATGCCCATAGCGAACACCATCGGCATCGGCGCCGTATCGAACAGCGCCGCGATGGTCAGCAGCGTCATTACCGTGGCGAGGACTGCGGTAAGGTGCCAGCGTCCGGTGAGGTGAGCGAGCAGCTGACCGCCGGCCGCTCCGGCGACAAACACGACAATCAGAACCAGGATCGGGAGCGCTTCCGCGAAGTGGCCGCGACCGGCCGAGACAGCGAACTGCGTGCTATTGCCGCTCATGAACGAGACAAACAGGTGCCCAAGACGGATAAAGCCGATCGCATCGACGATGCCCGCGAGCGCTGCCAGCAATACTGCGAGCAGCAGTCCGCGCCTGAGCTCTGACTTTGTCGCGCCGCCATCCCTCACCGTCGCAGTCACCCCGTTCGGCTCCTCGTCTGTCGCTTTTAACTTTTACCTCATCGCGACCGAATAACGCGTCGGGGGTTCCGTTTGTGCGCTGCGTCGGGACGCCCTTGTCGGCCGCCTGGGCAAACACCATTTGGAGATTATGTGAAGGCCTGACTGCCGCGTTCGTTGATGGCCGAAAAGACTGCGGTTCGCCCGACCAGAGAAACTTGTCCGCTGGGCCGTGCCGCTGGAATGAAACGTTGGCCATCGTGTTGATATAAGTGGCGCAGGCCAAGATCAGCGTATGAGCAGATTGATACGGGTGAAGGCATGGCAAAGCCAAAGAGAGGACGCTCAACCGCCGCCATTGACGACCATGTCGGTGCGCGCATTCGCGAGCGGCGTATTATGCTGGGTTTAACCCAGCAACAATTGGCCGAGATGATCGGTGTGACCTATCAACAAGCGCATAAATATGAGCGCGGCATAAATCGGGTTTCGGCCGGAAGGCTGTTCGAGATCGCCCGCGCACTGAGCGCTCCGATCACATACTTTTACGAAGGCATCGGCCAGGAAGGTCCACGGCAGATTACGCCTCACCAGCGGATGCTGCTCGAGATTGCGCGCAACTTCGCCGAAATCCGCAACGAAAAGCATCAGGAAGCGGTCAGCCAACTCGCCCGGGCCTTGGCGAGCCGGTGACAGCGCGCGGGTAAGTCCCTAAGCCTTTGGCAACGGAAATTCGTCGAGGTAGGCGAGATATTCGTCCTCGACGTCGATTTGTAGCGCAGCCATCAGGCGGACGAGACCGTTGTAATAGGCGATCGTGATGAACAGGTCGGTCAGCCGCTCGTCATCAAGGCCTTGACGTAACGTCGCGAATGTTTCGTCCGACACCCGGAGATCGCCGGTAAGCTCGCGCGTAGCACGGAGTACTGCGCGCGCCAGCGGATCGAGCGAACTCGGCCGGCCGGCGGTTTCATCGGCAATCGCGCGAATGTCGTCGTCGGATACTTCGAAGTCGCGGCTGATCCGGATGTGATGCGAGTATTCATACGCGGATCGGGTCATATAGCCGACCTGCAGAATGGCCAACTCCCGTAACCGTGGATCGAGCCGGCTACCGTCGCGAATGTAGCGCGCCAAGGTATTCAAGCTCCGCGCGGCACGCGGGCTATGTGCTAGCAAGCGATAAAGATTGATATTGCGCGCCAGCAGATCCTGGTGTTCGGGCAACAAATCAGATTTATCGAGATACGGCAGGCGCGCCATCGCGATTGCTCCGTGTGCTCGCGTCAGCCGTTAATACATCGTTTCGGTGGCCGTGGCTGCACGCGTCTATGAATTAGGCGCTGGTTGCCTCGACCTCACGCCAGAAATCGAGCGCCGCACGGGCGCAGCGCTCGGGCTGCAACAGATTGATCCCGTGACCATAGCCGCCGAACAGTTCGAGACGCCCGTTTGGCAGCCTGTCGGCGACAGCCCTTCTTCCGGGCGAATCCTCGGCATCGGCGCTCTCCCTTGTCGTCGTTGCAGAATAGACGCGACAGCACGCCGCGCAAAACTACTTACGGGGCGATCTGTACCGCGATTAGCGCCCGGCCGGCACTAGCGACGGTTCTTGCCGGGCCGTTGGGACCGAGACTTTGGCCAATGGCATAGGCGCCGTCGATCAGCAGCTGTAGCTGCTGGGCCAGGAGGTCGGGATCGTGAGCCCCGGCAGCCTCCGTGAGATTGCGCAACCGCTCATAAACGGCCCGTTTATTCGACAGGATCACGGCGCGCGCCGGGTGATCCGCCTCGGGAAATTCGGTGGCGGTGTTCAGGAATGGGCAGCCCCGCCAGCGCGGGTGGGTAACCCTGGCGGCGACCATGTCCAGGATCGCGCCTAGTTGCGCCCGCGGGTCGCCGGAGCAGCTCGCCTCGACCCGATCCCAGCGTTGCCAGAAGGCTTGGTTGCGGTCTTCGAGCCAGGCGGTGACCAGCGCGTCTTTCGAGGGAAAGTTGCGATAGAGGCTCATCTTGGCGACGCCGGAGCGGGCGATGATCGCGTCAATACCGACTGCGCGAATGCCGTCGCGATAAAACATCTCGGCGGCGATTTCGAGGATGCGCTCGCGTACCGGCCTTTTATCGTCGGCCCCAATCATTCGGCATTCCTGCCCTGCACCAATTGTGTTGACAAGAGACAGACCTGTCTCTCACATTTCTCGCGCCTTTGATAGCGGGAGTATATCGCGGTGGCAAGACCGGCGAAGCTGCATTACGCCTGGGTGGTCGCCGCGATCACCTTTTTGACTTTACTCGGCGCGGCGGGCATGCGCGCGACGCCCGGGGTGCTGATCGTCCCTCTCGAAGGCGAATTTGGCTGGTCGCGCGGAACGATCTCGTTGGCGATCGGGATCAACATCTTCCTTTACGGGCTGATCGGTCCGTTCGCCGCAGCAGTGATGGAGCGTTTTGGACTGCGCCGCACGATGTTGACGGCATTGGCGCTGATCGCGATCGGCGTCGCGCTGACCCCGCTGATGACCCGGCCTTGGCAGATGGTGCTGTTATGGGGTGTGGTGGTCGGGATCGGCAGCGGGTCGACGGGCTTGGTGCTTGGTGCGACGGTCGCGGCACGTTGGTTTTCGGTGCGCCGGGGTCTGGTGATGGGCGTGCTGACCGCGAGCACAGCCACGGGTCAGCTCATTTTTCTGCCTGTACTCGCGAGTCTCGCCGTGCATCACGGCTGGCGCGTCGCATCCTTTACGGTGGCCGCGGTCGCGGCAGCCCTGATCCCGCTCGTCGCGTTTTTGATGCGCGATCGCCCGAGCGATATCGGGCTGGCACCCTATGGCGCCCAATCCGATGCGGCGCCTAGCGCATCCAGTCGTGGTAATCCGGTCGCGACGGCGCTCTTCGCGCTGCGGGATGGGTTGGGTTCGCGCGATTTCTGGCTGCTCGCCGGCAGCTTTTTCATTTGTGGCGCCTCGACCAACGGGCTAATCGGCACCCATCTGATCCCGGCCTGTGTCGATCACGGAATTCCCGAGGTGCAGGGGGCGACCCTGCTGGCCGCCATGGGAGTCTTCGACTTGATTGGGACCACCGTGTCGGGCTGGTTGAGCGACCGATGGAGCAATCGCGGACTCCTCGCCTGGTATTACGGGCTGCGCGGGTTGTCGCTGGTGTATCTGCCTTTCGCCTTTGGATTGTCGTTTTACGGTTTGCCGGTGTTCGCGGTGTTTTACGGTCTTGATTGGATCGCGACGATCCCGCCCACAGTGCGGCTAACGGCGCAGATCTTTGGCGCCGCCCGCGGGCCGGTCATGTTTGGTTGGATTGCCGCGGCGCATCAGATGGGCGCGGCGATGGCAGCATTCGCGGCCGGTGCGTTGCGGACGGCACTCGGGACCTATCTCGAAGCCTTTATGGCTGCCGGCCTGATGTGCTTGGCTGCGGCATTGCTGGTTCTGCTGATCGGCCGCTCCGGGCGAGAAGGTCTGCCACTCCCGATGCCGGCTGAATAACAATGCGTCGATTAGCGGCCGTAGAGGCGGATCGGCTGGCCACCGAATTTCGCGTTTGCCTGCAGATAGCCGATCAGGTCCGGCATCGAATAGCGCCGGTTTTGCGCGACGGCTTCGCTCGGCCCCCAGCCCTTTAGGTCGGCCGACTTAGCGTAAAGCACCGAGCCGCGGTCGCAGCGGAGCGAGCCGAGCAGAAATTCGTCGACGATATGGCTCCCGAGTTCGCCGAGGCGCTGGCTCTTTCTGGGTTGCTTCGGCCTCGGCCAGGATGAAAAGCCACAGCGGTGTGCGCCCGCCGAACGCGTCGGGCTTGAAACCGGCGCTCGCCAAACGCGCTCCCAATAAGGATTTGACCTCGGCTGTCGAGTCATGGAGGTCGTGAATGCGTCGCTGCGCGTATCGCTCGGTCTCTTCGCCGGTTGCGAGGCCGACCGCACCGGTCAGCACCGAAGTCGGCTCCGACGCACGCAGCAGATTGCGGCGCGGCAGGTTGAGTTCTGTCGAAGTGTCCTTGCCGTTGGCATCGGGGCCGGGAGGAATTGCCGCGACCGGCAACGAGAACAACTTGTCGGAGATCAGCGTATCGAGCGGCCGAACTGCTTGCGCGGTCTCGCCACCAAGGTCGAAGAAAAAACGCCAGTCGATGACGTTCCCGGGCTGCAATGAATTGTCGCCGACGAGACCTTCCGTCTCGGGCTGCCCGGCTGCGGCGAATAACGGACGCTCTTCGCCCGTACGCAGCACGTAATCATCGCGCACGAGCGAATGGCCGAGACGAAACGCCGCCACCGCGAACTCATGCGGAATTTGCATGTCATGCCCGGGGGTGCAGCTGTAGAGAAAATTGCGCACTCCGGAGAGCGCCGGCAGCACTGATGTCGCGGTCGTTCCGCGGGAATAGGCGTGCAACGCACCCGGTGCAACGCGGTTTAAACTCGCTTCGGCCGAGATGCGCGGCAGGAAATCGGTCGCGACAATCGTCTCGTAGGTCCACACCACCTTATGGTGGCAGCCATCAAAGGCGGTGCCGATCTGCTGCCGGCTCGGCGTCGCGATCCCGCCGAGCGCGCGGTCGAGGCAATCGTTGTGCGCCAGCTCGAACAGATTCTGCAATTGCGAGATCATCTTGTGCTCGCTGTTGCGCGGATCGGGCACCTCCGCAGCCCCAGCCGCGGTGCGTTGGAAATCAAATCCGGTAATGGCGCCGGGCGCATCGCCCGAATTCGGAGCCACGACCTCGCGCATAGCAAACCGACCGGTGTAGCTGCCGTTCACCTGCTCAAACCACGGCGCGCTGATCCCGGTTAGCGTCGCGAAATCCGGCACGCCATAAACCGCGTCGAGATCGAGCTTGCCGCTGTTTGCGCTCAGCGCCGAGCCGGGTGCCGCAGCGTCCGCAACCGCCTGGTGCAGCAGCCCGGGGGTGATCCCGGCGGCGGCGAGAGTCGTCTGCACCGAAGCATCGCTTTGCGCCGATCGATCGAGCGCCCCCAGGGCCGCAAGGGCGGTTGTCGTCCGGGTCACATCATGATCGATAAACTGCCCGAGAAAGGTGTAACCCGCCGGCTGCATGCCGTCGGGCCCAGTATTGTCATCAACAAACGGGCTGGTGTTAGGGGTTGTGCCGGTAACGGAAGGAGGCCCGATGATCGCCCGCAACGTCGCCGTATCCTCAATCGGATCGCAAAGCTTCTGTGGCGGGCCGTTCTCGCCCGATGCCGTTGTGCCGCAGCTGCCGACGGCGCGCTCGGTTCGGCACGCCTCGTAACAAAACCCGTAGATCGAGGGGTCCTGCGCGGCGGGAGCGCCTCCGGGTGAACTCTGCGACAGAGCTTGCCCGGTGCCGTGACCGATCTGCGCTGCCGGGAAGATACGCAGCATTTGTTCTAACCGGGTCTGCGAAATTTGGTTTGTCGGAGCGGGGCTGTCACCAGTCGAAGGTCCGCGCATGACCTTCAGAAAAAGGTCCAGGCGCGGGTCCTTGACCGGCTGCCCAGTCTGCGCGCTACCCCGCGCCGCAAACAATGCTGTCATAAGAAGCACAACAGCAAACGCGGCACTACTCCTCACGCGATGTTCCTTGATTTAATGAGGTCGGTCTCGAAGAATTTTTATTTCCGGAGCGCCAGCGCTATCACAATTATCGAACAGCTTCTACTGAGTTTCGTAGTTAATTACGTTGGTTTGCTGCGACCCTCGTGCAGCATCGCGCCGTTTTCGTGTCACGCCTTCTGGATTCGAGCAGCAGCCTCACCGATACTTCTGGGACACCGGAAGGAGCGGGCGATGGCAAGGGGCATTTTGCTGGCGGCGATGGATTTCACCAATGTTGCCGAGGACGAGTTTCACGATTGGTATGATCTCGAACACATACCCGAACGGCAACGGATACCTGGGTTTGGCTCGTGCGAGCGTTGGATTGGGCTAGCGAACTCGAAGATCTCCGTCGCGACCTATGACCTCGATAATGTCGACGTGCTCAGCAGCGCCGCTTATCGCGCGATTGGCGGTGACAATCTGTCGGTATGGTCAAAACGGCTGACCGCACGGCTCAAAATGCTGATGCGCTACGAAGGCCACCAGATCCTGCCAGGCGATATGCGAGCGCCCGAAGATGCCGGCGGGTTATTGGTGAACGCGATGAATGTGGCGCCCGAACACGAGGCCGAATTCAACGAATGGTACGATACCGAGCATATTCCGGCATTGGCCGCGGTCCCCGGGACCCTATGCGCTCGCCGTTATCATGGCGCCGGTGCGGTGCAACGCTATGTCGCGCTCTACCATCTCGCCACGCCGGAGGTGCAGGCTTCGCCGGCATGGAGGGCCGCCGCCAATACGCCGTGGACCGAGCGTATGCGCCCGCATTTCCGCGATCATCTGCGAATCGTCGCCGGCCGCTATCGACGCCAATAATCCGGCGGCCCCGAAGCACCTGGAGCGAGATGACGCCGTCCCGCGGCTAACGAATTGGTACGACGCCGCGGCACGACAGCGCCACAGCGACAAACGACCGCTCGCCATCGGGGCGGCCGCACAGATAAGCCGAACGCAAATGCTGCTGGAGCCGGCCGCGCCGAGCGGGGTCGAGGCTCGCGACGTAATCGCCGAGCATTCCTTCGCCCGTGGCGTAGGGACTCCAGTAATCATCGAAGTTTACGAAATCCATGCGGATCGTCAGCGAGCGCAGGTCGATCTCGGTCAAACCCGCCTCGGCCCAAATCCGCGGCAAAGCGCCAGGCGCATAAATCGGCCGCCCCATTGTGCGGTCGCGGGCCGCCGCAGCGGCTTCGTCGAGTGCCGCGGCGGTATCCCAAAACATGCGGTTGGCGACAGCTCCTCCGGGCGAATCCCAGAATGCCGCACAGACGACCCCGCCCGGTCGCGTGACCCGCCTCATCTCGGCCACCGCCTGCTCAGGTCGCGGCAGTACAGAGGGCAAGACCAGCATCGACACCGCGCGATCGAAGCTCGCATCGGCAAAGCGCAACGCGCTGCCATCGCCGTGCTCGATGTGAATGCGCGCGTCGCGGTTTTTCGCCTGGGCGGCGGCGAGATAGATCTCGGAATGATCGATCGCCGTCAGGCTGGCGATGTTTGCCGCCTCGGGCAGCGCAAAGGTCAGGCTGCCGGTACCGCAGCCGACTTCCAGAATGTTCTCGCCATCGGCGATACCGGCGTGCTCGATAAAAACCGGAGCCAGCCGCCGACTCCAACGGCCCATCAGCCGCTCGTAGTTGGCGGCGTCGCGCGCATTGAACATCGACGGCATTGTCTCGCTCCCTCAACCTTTGTCGCTCCATCGACGCCGCGGCCGCGCGACATCGACGCCCGGACGCGGCTCCAGGCGGCCGACCCCGGTGAAACGGGCTATTCGGCAGCGATGGTCGCCGGCTGAAACCGCGCTAGCGGGGCGCGGGCACCCTCGGCCATTGGCCGCGGCCACCAGCGGTCCTCCCATTCGGAGAACACGTCGCCGAGCTGGGGCATGACCTTTTCGGCAAACAACTGCGTGTTATACTTGGCGAGGTCTTTCCCCATATTGCCAAACTGCAACAACAGCATCAAATGGCCGACGTTGAGATTGGTCGCCACTTCTTTAAGTTGGGCAGCGACCTCGTCGGGCGAGCCGATGATCACGTAACCTTTCTCGACAATCGCATCCATTTCGCGTGCGAGCATCTGGAACTTCGTCTCGTATCGCTGGGTCTGCGCAGCGGCCTGTTGCACCTGCCCGAGGATGCCGCGGCGCTGGGTCGCCTCGGTCGTGTAGCCCGGCGGGCCGGCGAAGCGCGGATCGATGTGCAGACAGCGGCCATAGAAATATTCCGCCGGCTCGCGATAGAGCCGGTAGGCTTCTTCTCGCGTTTCGGCGACGCCGACAAACTGCAGAAAACCGGCTTGGTACGGATTTCGATCCTTACCGAGCCGCGCCATCTCCTCCCAAAAGCCGTCCATAGTCGACTGGCCGGCCTTGTAGCCGTAATACGACAGATAGCAGTAGACGTAGTCCATCTGCGCGCACCACTGCCAGGTCTCGACCGAGCCGCCACCCGGGATCCAGATCGGTGGATGCGGCTTTTGCACCGGCCGCGGCCAGATGTTTACGTAACGCTGCTGGTTGAAGCGGCCGTTGAAGGCAAAGGTTTCCTGTTCGGTCCAGGCGCGCAGCATCAAATCGTGCGCCTCATAGTAGCGCTCGCGCAGCTGGCTCGGGTTCTGGCCATAGGCAAAGCAAGTATCCATCGGCGAGCCGACCGGAAAGCCGGCAATCAGCCGGCCACCCGAGATCACGTCGATCATCGCGAATTCTTCGGCCACCCGGGTTGGCGGGTTATACAGCGCGAGTGAATTTCCGAGCACGCAAAGCGCCGCACCCGATGTGCGCCGGGCAAGTGACGAGGCAATCAGATTGGGCGAGGGCATCAGCCCATAGCCGTTCGAGTGGTGCTCGTTGACGCAGACCGCGTCAAAGCCGCATTCGGCGGCGAATTCGAGCTCGTCCATAAAGTCGTTGTACATGTGATGCGCGCGCCGCGGGTCGAACAGCGAGGAGTGAATGTCGACCCACACCGACGGATTTTTCTCGCGGAAGTCGTCGGGCAATTCGGTGTAGGGCATCAGGTGAAACCACAACAACTTCATCGCATTTCCTCCAAAGAGGCTTCACTTCCTCAGCCTGGCCCTGGCCCGGTGATTCGTCAAGCCGCACCCATTCGATACGCGGCAGCGAGTCAGCCGATCAAATTCCGGGCATTCGATACGCTCACGCTACGCGCTCTCGCTGTCCGACTGTGTCGTTCCGCGATAGGATGGCTGTGATAGGGATAGCGCGCGTGGGTCAGCATAGAGGCAAGATGTGACCAGCTGCCGAGATCGAGGGCTGTTGACGTGGAGCGTCTTTATCCTGATCGCGTTGGCGCTGTTCGCTTGCGCCGTGCCGCAGGCGCCGCCGGCTAACAACCCGTTTATCGGCACCTGGGCTAATGCCGAGAATGATACAATCGCAATTCGCCAGGATACGGTGGTCGAGAAGCAACCCAACGGCCAGGCGACACCGCTTGACAGTCGCACCTGCAACGGCGCCTTCAGCTTTAGTTATTCCCAGCGGAACCGCGAAGCATTGACTGGAATGTTGCCGCGGCAACCCAACCTCAGCCAGAATTTGTCGAGTTTGCTGGTGGCGCCGACCTATCCGGTCGCCTCGCTGCGCTGCGATCAGGGCGATCACACCTATGTCCTGCTCAATGATCGCGAATTGGTTGCCATTTATCGAGACGGCGACATCGGCGTCGTTGAGCGTCTGGCGCGGCGCTAACTTGTGCTGTATTCAGTTCTTATCACAAAGGACCAGGGGTGAGCCGAGTTTTGGCGGCGTTAAATTGGCCTGCGCAGCGGCGTTCTCTGGTCTATCCGGCACTGATGAGTCTCGGGTTTGGCGTCCTTGCTTCCTGCGCCGAGAAACCGCCAGCGCCGCCACCGCAAACGGTAGCGATCGAACCGCCACTGCCGCCTGCTCCTGCGCCGCCGCCGCGGCGGCGCGTGTTTCCGCGTCCTGCTCATAAGCCGTCGCCTCCGCCCGAAAACGTTCCGAGCCTGGCTCAATCCGACACCCAGGCGATGGCATTCGCTACGGCACCGCCAGCTCCTCACCCGCCCAGCCCCAGTCAGCTGATCGGGCTCGACCAGCCGGGAGCGACACGTCTGTTAGGGGACGCGAGCGAAAAGACCGAGGCTCCGCCGGCAACCGTGTGGCGTTATCGCAGTCCCACCTGCGAGCTGGACCTGTTCTTTTATCTCGATCTACGCAGCGGGAAAATGCGAACACTGCACTATGCCTTTAAAGATGATCAGGGCGGAAGAGAGGACTGCCTTCGCTCCCTCGTCGCCGCCCATCGCACCTAGCCCTCAGTCGAACAATGCCGCATCTGCTTCTTGTCGATGACGACGGCCTATTTCGCGAGTCGCTTGGCCTCAACCTGATTGATGAAGGTTACCAGGTCACCAGCTTTGACAACGGCAAAGACGCGCTTGCCTATCTCGAGGAGGGCGGGGGCGCCGATGTGATGCTGCTCGATTGGCGCATGCCGGAATTGACCGGCATCGAAGTCCTGCGCCGCATGCGCGCCCGCGGGATCGCGACGCCGGTGATCTTCCTGACGGTGCTCTCCGACGATATCTATGAAGAGGCGGGACTGGCCGGTGGCGCCGTCGATTTTATCGATAAGTCGCGCCGCCTGCCGATCTTGGTCAAGCGCCTACAGTTGATCACCGAGGGGATGCGGCCCGTCAGCGACCCCGAGCCGGTGCGGTCGGACAAAATGACCCTCGGCCGCCTTGAGCTGCGTTTCGATACCAGCCGGGCGACATGGGAAGGTAAATTGCTCGATCTGACATTGACGGAATTCAAGATCCTCGTGCTCCTCGCGGAAAAAGCAGGGCAAGACGTCGGCTACCGCGATATTTATGATCTGGTCCACGGCAAGGATTTCGTCGCCGGACACGGAGCAGAGGGGTACCGCGCCAATGTCCGTACCTTTATCAAGCGCATCCGCCGGAAGTTCCGCGACGTCGACTCAAGTTTCGACCACATCCAAAACTACGCCGGCTTTGGCTATCGTTGGACGGCGCAGCACTGAGTGGCCGCGGGGGCTGCGTTGGGCCTGGTCGCTGACCGGCAAGACAGTCTTGGTTGCGATTATTTTTCTGCTGGTGCCGGCATTTCTCTACATGCAATTCAGCAAGGCCTACCAGGAAGGCCAGGAATTGTTGCTGCGCAGCGTGCGCGACGAAGGGCGGGTGATCAGCCAATCCCTGCTGCCGATGCTGCAGGACGCAACCATCGAAAAATTGCCGGAACTCGGCGCCAGTCTTTCGCGCTTTGCTGGCGAGGTCACGACAATCAAACTGCTGCTGGCACCCGCGGGCGCTGGCAGCGATGGCTTCTACTATGTCGCGTCGTGGCCCACCGTGACGCCCGCCAACCTCCAAGCTGAGCGAAATACGCTGGCGCAACAGGGGGTACTCGACCGTCTCGCCCAGAATTGCCGTGGCGAAATGCCATTTTCGCTGATCTATCACCGGCCTACCGGCGGCGCCGAGATCGTGACTGCGGTAACCCCCCTTGCCACCGCCGCGGGTTGTTGGGCGGTCGTCTCTTCGTTCTCGCAGGATGCCTTCCCATCCGCGCATCTCGGCCAGCCCTATTGGGCGACACCAGCAATCCGGGTCGCGGCGGTCATATACCTCGCGATGGCGGTGATCACGTTTTCGACATTGCTGAGCCTGCGCAGCGGGTTGCGCCGGTTTGCCCGGCGCGCCCGGCGAATTCGCGAACAGGGCCCCGATGCCGGGACGTTCGGCGCACGGGCGGACCTGCCCGAACTCGGAGAGGTCGCAGCCGAGTTCGACCGGATGGTCGAGGCGATCCATCGCTCAGCCGCCGAAATCCGCCAAGCGGCGGAGGATAATGCCCACGCCTTTAAAACGCCGATCGCGGTGATCCGTCAGTCGCTGGAGCCGTTGCGGCGCAGCCTGCCGGAGGACAACCAACGCGCACAGCGGGCAGTCGGGGTCGTGGAACATGCCCTTGACCGCCTCGATGGGCTTGTCGCCTCAGCCCGCGAACTCGATGAGGCCACCGCGGATTTGATCGACGAGCCTCTGGCTCCCGTCGATCTCGGTCGCATTGTCGGTCGGCTGGTCCAGACCCGGTCGGCAGTTTCCAACGATCGCGATGTGATGATCGTGCTGGCAAGCCGCGATTTGATGATCGGCAGCGATCTTTTGCCGGGCGTCCATGTCCTCGGCAGTGAAGCCATGATCGAGACCATCTTTGATAATTTGATCGACAACGCGGTTTCGTTCTCGCCGGCCGGGGGCGAGGTCGTGGTCCATCTGTCGCATGATGGACATTTCGCCGATTTGATTGTCTCCGATCGTGGCCCCGGCGTTCCTGATGGCCAGCTCGAACGGATTTTCGACCGTTATTACTCCGAGCGCCGCGACGACGCTGCCGTGGAAACACCGGGTAGCTATTTTGGCATCGGATTATGGATCACGCGGCGAAATGTCGAGGCTATGGGTGGAACGGTCGTCGCCGATAATCGAACGCCGCACGGGCTGCAGGTTCATGTCCGTCTGCCATTGGCGCCCGGCCGCGGCTGAAGCGCGCGGCGCACGGCACCTGTTGATGGAACCTCGATTAAAGACGGGTTTGTGGGTCAAGGCGCTGATCCGGCGCTGTGACCTCGCCGCGATCGGAGTGGCGGTCGTGGCCCGCGGTGATGGCGATTCCGGCGCGGTTCTGTTGAAATTCAATACTCGCGACAAGGGCTGTTCGGTGCTGGCTCAAGCGCGTGGCCCAGAGGGCGAGCTTATGTGGATGCGCGCCACCGGTCCGGCGGCTGTCGCCGAGAACGAGGCCGATGATTACATCGCACGGCAACGGCGGCGCGACCCTGATTTGTGGGTGGTCGAGATCGAGACCGGTTTACCCGACGCTATTCTTGACGCGCGTATTGTCTGACCGATTGACCCGGGTCACCAAAGGTCTGATCTCATGGCGTTGAGCATTCTGATTGTCGACGACGAAGCTGATGTGGCTGAGCTGTTTCGGCAGCGCTTTCGCCGTGAAGTACGCGAAGGCCGCTACCAATTGCATTTTGCCGCTTCGGGCGAGGAAGGCCTCCTCCGCGTCGCCGAACTCGGTCCCGAGTTGATCGTGATCTTGTCTGACATAAACATGCCGGGCATGGATGGATTGACGTTGCTGCGCGAAATCAAACAGCGCCGCCCCGAGCTACCCGTCGTCATGGTCACTGCATACGGGGACGACGAGCGGGTCCGCACCGCGGAACACCTCGGAGCCGCGGCTTTTCTGCCCAAGCCGGTCGATTTCGAGCGCCTCAAGCAGCAGCTCGCGAAACTCGTGCCACCGCTACCGGGCGGCTGATAGTGGTAGTGCGCTCGACGAGCCGTGACACAATTGCTCCGCCCACAGCTTGGAGGCACAGTCGCGGTTTGGTCATGACAGGGTTCGAGATGCGCTCAACAGCAAGAAAATCGATCCGGCCTCAAGTAATTGCCGCTGTGATGCTTGGTTTGACGCTGGCTTGGTGCCCGCAGCGCGGCGCTGTCGCCGACAACCCGGTCAGCGCTAAGGCCGCGAGCGGCAATAACGAGGCGATTGCCGCAAGCCTGGCGGAAATGCTGCGTGACGCCCGCACGGTGGTCTCGAACAACGAGGATTTGATCAACGATCCGACGCGAGGCGACAAGCAACTAACAGCGATGAAAGTAAAAGACGAAGCGATTGCTCTTTATCGTAAAAATACGGGGGTTGATCCCACCGCGTTTGATAAGGATTCACGCCAAGGCCGCCTAATGAACGCGATGATGAACGCGATTGTACAGGTCATGGATGAGAATCAGGCGACCATCAACGAGAAGGGAACGGGTTTCAAAGGCTTTATCCCAGCGGTTTTTGGGCGGCTCGTCAGCGAAACTTTCAACGGCCTGGCCGAGAACGAAGCGGTCATCAAAGTTACTGCACCACCGGACCTTGTCCGCAACCGCAAGGCGCGACCTGACGCCTGGGAAAAGGAGGTGATCGAGGCCAAGTTGCTGCGTCCGGATTGGCCGAAAGGTCAGCCTTTTGCGGCCGATGTCGCGATTAATGGCCGCCCCGCCTACCGCGTCGCCGTTCCCGAATATTACACGGAATCCTGCCTCGCCTGCCACGGCCCCCCAAAGGGCGAACTTGACATTACGGGATACCCAAAGGAAGGGCGAAAGCTCGGTGACCTCGGCGGGGTTATCAGCATAACCCTGCTCCGCTGACTCGGCGATGAAGAGCCCGGCGTAATGGCGAAGCTGTCGATACGCACCCGGCTCATCATCCTGTCCGGAGCCCTGTTGTTTTTTCTTTTGGTCAGCAATTTCTACCTTAACCAAAAGCTGAACGAAGTCGCGGCAGGTATGGTTAGGACCGCCGATCTCCTCGGCGAGATTGAAGAAGCCAATGGTGCGCAAATCGCCTTTGGCGAAATGCGCTATTGGCTGACCGATCTCGCAGTCAGCATGCTGACCCTGTCGGAGCGGAATGCTGCCGCGGCCCGGCAGAAAATGGAACACCATCTCGATGACCTGGCCCGGCGCCGGCCGGAAGCGGTGGCGGCGATCCGCGCCGAGTTGGCTCAGTATGAGGAGGTCGCCCGCAAGGCTGTCGATGAATACACCAATGAACGCCGGGTTGTCGGTAACTCGTTTCTGGCACAAGCCAGCCGGCACAGCGTTGCCGCCGATAAACTCTTGGCCGCGATCGTCGCACAACTGACGCATGAAGCTGCAGCGGCGCGCGAAAAAGCGGTTACGGAAGCAAGATCGGCGACGGATGTTTCTCGCATTGTCCTCGGGGCCGCGGTCATCGTGGGCGCGTTCTTGACCCTCCTGGTCTTGCGTTCGATTGCCGTGCCGTTGCGCCAATTGGTCGTTGCCATGAACGGCCTTAATGCCGGCGATCTCGCCATTTCGATTCCTCCCGCCGGGCCTGATGAAATCGGCGCCATGGCGCGCACGCTCGCTGCGTTCCGCGACACCCTCGAAGAGTTGCGGCGGACCTTGGCTCAGTTCGAAGCGCTGCGCGCGGTCGGTCGTGCGGTCGGCTCGACACTCGATCTTCAGGCCGTTCTGAGCCTTGTCGTCGCCCGCGCGGTCGAATTTTCGGGGGCAGCCGCTGGGGTCATCTACGAATATGACGAGGCGTCGAGCGAATTTCACTTTCGCATGAGCCACGGTGCGGAGTCGGAGCTTGCAGAGCGCCTCAGGGCCCGGCCGATACGGTTTGGTGAAGGGGCGGTCGGGCGCGCCGCGATCACCACAGCACCCATGCAGATCCCTGACCTCCGAGAGCCGGGCAACCCCGGTGTTTCAGGCCTTATCGAACAGCTTGATCAGCTCGGATACCGCTCGGTGCTCGCAGCTCCGTTGCTGCACGAGCAGGCTATTCTTGGTGGGCTGATTGTCTTCCGGCGCGAGCCCGGCCATTTTTCGGATGAGACGGTTCGGCTGGTCGAGGCGTTTGCGATCCAATCGGCGCTCGCCGTACGGAATGCCAAACTGTTCGAAGAACAACGTCGCCGCGAAGCCGATTTACGAGCCGCTCACGAACAGCTAATGGCGGCGCAGGCAAGTCTGATCCAGTCCGAAAAGATGGCCTCTTTGGGTCAGCTAACCGCGGGTATTGCTCATGAAATCAAGAATCCACTGAATTTCGTCAACAACTTCGCCGAGTTGTCGCGCGAGCTGCTCGACGAGCTAAAAGAGACAGTGGCCCCAACCTCGGCCGCGCCTGACGCCCAGGAGAACAGTGACCTAAGCGAGTTGGTGGATACGTTGGACGCGAATCTGGAAAAAATCGTCGAACACGGTCGCCGCGCCGACGGCATCGTCACCAGTATGCTCTTGCATTCGCGCGGAGGGAGCGGTGAACGCCGAATGAGCGATCTCAATGCCTTGATCGAGGAAGCCCTGAACTTGGCATTCCACGGCGCTCGGGCCCGCAGCCAGGGCTTTAACGTCACCTTGCAGCGGGAGCTTGACCCCCATCTCGAACCGATCGAGATCGTCCCGCAGGATCTCACCCGGGTCTTTTTGAACCTGTTCGGAAACGCCTTTTACGCTGTCGACAAGCGCCACCGCGAGGGCGGCGAGGCGGGCTTTACGCCGACTGTAATGGTTTCGACACGCGATAGCGGCAGCGAAGTCGAGATTCGGATCCACGACAACGGTATCGGCATGCCGCCCGAGGTCCGAGACCACGCTTTTACCCCATTTTTCACAACCAAGCCGACCGGCGAAGGCACCGGTCTCGGTCTGTCGATTAGCTACGACATCATCGTCCAGGAACACGGCGGCACTATCACTGTCGACAGCCGCGCGGGCGAATTCACCGAATTTACAATCGTGCTGCCGCGCAACCCATCAGCGCTGACCTCGCAGTCAGCCAGCGCGGCGACGGGCGCCCTGGCGTGACGGGGCCGGCACCGCCGATCACAGTCGCGCACCCCGATGTCGAAATCATCGAGGCGACGACGCCTTTCCAGCGTTTCCTGCGGATTGACACGATCCGTTTCCGTCATCGCCTGTTTTCCGGCGCGTGGAGCGACGAGCATACCTATGACGTCCTGCGGCGCGGCGCGGCGGTGGCGGTCGCGCTTTATGACCCTGATCGCGACGCTGTCGTGCTGATCGAGCAGTTCCGGCTGGCCGCGCTATTCGCCGAGAGTTCGCCTCGACAGCTCGAGGTGGTCGCCGGCTTGGTCGACACCGACGAAACGCCGGAGATGGTGGCGCTTCGTGAGACGCGCGAGGAAACCAGCCTGGCGCTCGATGGCGAACTGATCCCGATCCAGCGTTACCTGCCTTCGTGCGGCGCCTCGGACGAAAGCGTCCATTTGTTCTGCGCCCGTGTCGATTCGAGCACCGCCGGCGGGGTGCATGGCTCGCCAGATGAAGGCGAAGACATCCGCACTGTGGTCAAGACGATGGCCGAGATCGAAGCCCTGCTCGATGCCGGTGCAATCGAGAACGGCCACACCGTGATCGCGCTCTACTGGCTACTGCGTCACCGCGCCGATCTTCGCGCCCGGTGGATCGAAAAATAGCCTGCTTCAAATGGCGCGGCGCATATCGGCGATGATTTCGGCGGCGGCCTTCGCGGGATCCGGGCTTTTGACGATCGGGCGGCCGACGACGAGATAGTCGGCGCCATCGGCGATCGCCTGCGCCGGTGTTCCCGAGCGCTTGTGGTCGTCGAGCGCGCTTCCCGCCAAGCGAACGCCAGGTGTCACGACGAGTAACCCCTCGGTCCCCGCCATATGGCGGATCCGATTGGGATTGTCCCGGGGCGCGGCGATGATCCCGTCGCAGCCGGCGCTCCAGGCAGCTTGAGCACGCGCGACGATCAGCTCGGGCAGGCTGCCGTCGTACCCGAGCTCACGCAGCCCGGCCGTGTCGAGGCTGGTCAATACCGGCACCACGAGGATTTTGAGCTTGCTGCCCACCTTACCCTCGGCCGCAGCCTGGATGATATCGTTGTCACCATGGACAGTGACAAAGTCGACGCCGCGCTCGGCGGCGCGGGCGACCCCTTGCCTGACGGTCTCGCCGATGTCGAACATCTTGGCGTCGAGAAAGACTTTCTTGCCGCTCTCGACAAGTTCGTCGAGCAGCCGGTCAAAGCCGCGGGCAAATATCAGCCACAACCCCAGCTTGAAGAACGACGCCACACCGTCGAGACGCTCCACCATTGCCCGCGCGTCGGCGATAGTGGGCACATCGAGCGCCACAATTAGTCGGTCTTCGATGCGACCGTGAACAGCGCGGGTTTGGGGCATAGTCTTCCTGTGCTTCTTCAGCCGCCGGCAGCCGCGCGAAAGGCCTGTTCGAACTTCGAAAATTCGTCCGCCGACGCGTCGGAGACCGCCCAATAGCCGAGGTCGTCCTTAGTCCAGTGGCGCAAGTTGTAGCCGCGGCGTGTCACGCTCTCGGCAAAATCGCCGCGTTGCGCCGGCAACACGAACACGTTGATGACGTGCTTGCCGGCGCGGTACACGAGCGCCGGAATGGGCTTGCCTTCGATCAGGTCGAGCCGCCCCCCGATCAGCGGAAAACCTTGCGGTGCGAGATCGACGCCCGGTGGCGACAGCTCGGTGCGGCCGGCAAACCATGGCTTGACCGTATGTTTGTCGGATGAGGCGACATCGGTCAGATGATCGGCGAGCAACGAGCGCAAATGGCTGTCGATGACCTCGTCGGCAACGGTATCCTGCTGGCGCTCGCCTGACATCAGCCACGTTCCGCCGGACCCAACGGCAACGGCAATCAGGATTGAGGCGGCAAAGGCGAGCCATCCCGGTCCGCGCGCGAAGGCTGGGGCGCCGTCGCCCTCGCGACGCAGAGCAGCGCGGATCTGCGAGCGCAATGCCGCCGGTGCGCGATAAACCGGAGCCGACTGCCGGATGCCCTCCCGGAGCTGTTCGAGGGCCTGTATTTCCGGCCGGCATTCAGCGCACCCCGCGATGTGGTCGCGGAGGTCGCCCCGTTCGGGCTCGCTCAGCTCGCCGTCGAAATAGGCGTCGAGGCGCGCGTGAGCCTCATCGCACTCCATCACCCAATATCCTTCCCTTCCCAATCTCGGCGCAAGGCCGCTCGCGCGCGGTGCAGACGTGACATCACGGTGCCGATCGGCACCCCGGTTACCGCGGCGATCTGGCGATAGTCGAGTTCCTGCAACTCGCGCAACACGATGACTTCGCGCAGTGGCGCCGGAAGCTTCTCGATCAGCCGGTCGAGACGCCGCAGATCGGACCGGCTCATCAGTAATGCTTCGGCGTCCCCAATGCTGCCCTGCGCCGGGTCCGTCGCATGAATGTCGCCGGAATCGTCGACGGCTTCGAGGGCCACCAACTCTGCCGGGCGATTGCGTTCGAGCCAGCTATAACAGGTGCGGCGCACGATCCGGAGCAACCAGCTTTTGGCGTCGCCCTCGCGATAGCTGTCGAAATAACGAAACGCCCGCAGATAGGCTTCCTGCACGACATCGGCCGCATCGGCGTCGTTTCGCGTCAACCACCGCGCGAGCGAGTAGGCGGCATCGAGATATGGCAGGGCCACTTGCTCGAACCGGCTGCGCCGCTTCCGCTCCGCGATCCAACCCATGCTGCGGCTTTGTCCTCACCCCCTGCCGACCGGCGCCGGTCGGAGTTTATTCCATCAGCGCCATTCCATCAGGCCCGTCTCTCGGTCGTCACCAGCCCGCGAGACGGTTGCAATCAGTTCGACCGGACTACAAATTCCGATTACGCAAGAAAGGATTGTGCCGATGGAAATGACCGGCGAATACACTATTCCGGCCCCGCGCGAACGCGTTTGGCAAGCGCTGAACGATCCCGAGACCCTGAAACGCGCAATCCCGGGCTGTCGTGAAATCGAAAAGGTCACCGACACCGAATTCACCGCCAAGGTCGTCGCTAAAGTCGGGCCAGTCAGCGCCACCTTTGGCGGCAAGGTCAATCTCACCGACCTCGACCCGCCAAAGGCGTACACGATCTCGGGCGAGGGCACCGGCGGGGTCGCCGGCTTTGCCAGGGGCAGCGCCAAGGTTCGGCTCGATGATGAGGGCGCCGAATCCACTCGCTTGCACTACGAGGTGCAGGCGCATGTCGGCGGCAAGCTGGCTCAGATCGGCTCGCGGCTGATCGACGCCACTTCGCGCAAAATGGCGGACGATTTCTTTGGTCGTTTTGTCGAGGCCCTGTCGCCGCCGGCGGGGGGAAACGGCGCGGCGGCGAGCAAGGCGGCGGCTGCACCAGCACCACCTACCCCGGAACCGCAAGCGGTTCCATCCACCGCGCCACAACCGCCCGGTCTTCCCGAGGAGCTGCCGCAGCCGCAATCATCCTCAACGGCGGAAGTCCCATCGCGCCGCTTGCCGCCGGTGGTATGGGTTACCGGCCTAACGGCGGTCGTCGCGGGCATACTGTATTACTTCACCCGCAAGAACGAGAGCCCTTAGCTTTTGCGAACGCCTTGACCCGAAGGGCGGGGCGCACGAAACTCCGCCCCGCTGCGGCCGTACGGGGACGGCCATTATGCGCGAAGCAAGGGAGATTGCGATGCAAAAGACGGTGAGCCTCACCGTAAACGGCAAGCCGGTGTCGGCGACGGTCGAGGGGCGCACCCTCTTGGTGCAGCTGCTGCGCGAGCAGTTGGGACTGACCGGCACCCATGTCGGCTGCGACACGAGCCAATGCGGCGCTTGCGTCGTCCATGTCGATGGCGAAGCGGTCAAATCCTGCACATTATTGGCGCTGCAGGCCGAAGGTCGCTCGGTATTGACGATCGAGGGGGTTGCGACCGGCGACACCCTGCACCCGATGCAGGAGGCGTTTCGCAACAACCACGCGCTGCAATGCGGGTTTTGCACGCCGGGCATGGTCATGAGCGCGCTCGACCTCGTAAAGAACAACCCGAACCCGACCGAGCGCGAAATCCGCGAATACCTCGAAGGCAATCTCTGCCGCTGCACCGGCTACCACAACATCGTGTTGGCGATCGCCGAGGGAGCAGCGGTGATGCGCGGCGAGACCCCACCGGCCAATGTCCACGGAGCGGCCGCGGAGTAGGGCGATGACGACGGTCGGAACGCCGGTCAGGCGGCGCGAGGATTACCGTTTTCTGACCGGACAAGGGACCTACACCGACGACATCAATCGTCCCAATCAGCTTTACGCATACATCCTGCGCAGCCCGTACGCGAATGCGCGGATCACCAATATTGACAACGCGGCGGCGGCGCGCGCTCCTGGCGTGACCGCGGTCTTCACCGCCAAGGACATGATCGCCGACGGCGTGGGTGGGCTGCCCTGCGGCTGGCAGGTCCATTCGAAAGACGGCTCGCCGATGGCCGAGCCGCCGCATCCGCCGCTCGCCACCGATCGCGTCCGTCATGTCGGCGATCCGGTCGCTGTGGTGATCGCCGAAACCCTCGAGCAAGCGCGCGAAGCGGCTGATCAAATTCAGATCGACTACGCCGAGGAAGCGGCTGTCGTCGATCCGGGCGAGGCGTTGAAACCGGCTGCGCCGCAGGTCTTTGCCGATGTCCCGGGCAACCTTTGCTACGATTGGAGCCTCGGCGATCTAGCCGCGGTCGATGCCGCTATCGCCAAGGCGGCGCGGGTCGTCAAACTCGATCTCACCAACAACCGCCTCGTCCCGAACGCGATGGAGCCGCGTGCGGCTATTGGCGAATTCGACCGGGCGACCGGCGAATACACGCTCTTCACGACGAGTCAAAATCCGCATGTGATCCGCCTCTTAATGGGCGCCTTTGTGCTGCACATCCCGGAGGCGAAACTGCGTGTCGTCGCGCCCGATGTCGGCGGCGGCTTTGGCTCCAAAATCTACCATTACGCCGAAGAGGCGATCGTGACCTGGGCCGCCGGCAAGGTCCGCCGCCCGGTCAAATGGACCGCCGAGCGCTCCGAAAGCTTTATGTCGGACGCGCACGGCCGCGACCACATCACTCATGTCGAGCTGGCGCTCGATGCCGATGCCAAGTTCCTGGCGCTCAAGGTGTCGACGATCGCCAATATGGGCGCGTATCTCTCCACCTTCGCGCCATGCATCCCGACCTATCTCTACGGCACCTTGCTCGCCGGCACCTACACGACCCCGGCGATCTATGTCGAGACCAAGGCGGTGTTCACCCACACGGTTCCGGTCGACGCCTATCGCGGCGCCGGCCGACCGGAGGCGACATTCCTGTTGGAGCGCATCGTCGATCTCGCGGCTGACGAAATCGGTATCGATCCGGCAGAATTGCGGCGCCGCAATTTCATCCCGGCCGATGCCTTCCCGTATCAGACGCCGGTCGCCCTGCAATATGACAGCGGCGACTACCAGACGACCCTGGAACTGGCGCTGAAGGCCGCCGATTACGCAGGTTTCGAGGCGCGCCGGCGCGAGGCGCTGGCATCAGGCAAATTGCGCGGCATTGGCATTGCCACCTACATCGAGGCCTGCGGGATCGCGCCCTCGGCCGTTGTTGGCTCGCTAGGCGCGCGCGCCGGTCTCTACGAGAGTGCCGCGGTCAGGGTGCATCCGACCGGCAGCGTGTCGATCCTGACCGGCTCGCACGCCCATGGCCAAGGGCACGAGACGACGTTCTCGCAAGTCGTTGCCGACCGGCTCGGCATCCCGATCGAAAGCATCGAAATTGTCCACGGCGACACCAACAAGATCCCCTATGGCATGGGGACGTACGGCTCGCGGTCGCTTGCCGTCGGCGGTTCGGCAATCGTCAAGGCGATGGACAAGGTCATCGCCAAAGGCCGCAAGATCGCCGCTCACCTGCTCGAAGCTGCCGAGGCCGATGTCGAGTTCGCCGACGGCAAATTCACCGTGGCCGGCACCGATCGGTCCAAGAGCTTTGGCGAGGTGGCGCTGACCGCCTATGTGCCGCACAACTACCCCGAGGATCTGGAGCCGGGTCTCGACGAGACCGCGTTCTACGACCCGAAAAATTTCACCTATCCGTCGGGTGCGCACATCGCCGAGGTCGAGATCGACCCTGAGACCGGGCATGCGACGATCGTCAACTTTACCGCGTCGGACGATTTCGGCCGCATCGTCAACCCGATGATCGTCGCCGGCCAAGTGCATGGCGGGCTTGCCCAGGGAATCGGCCAGGCTCTGCTCGAAGGCTGTGTCTACGATAAGGAGACCGGGCAACTGCTGACCGGCTCGTACAACGATTACGCGATGCCGCGCGCCGCGGATTTCCCTTGGTTTTCGCTGTCGACGAATGTCACGCCCTGCACGCACAACCCGCTCGGCGTCAAAGGTTGCGGCGAGGCCGGGGCGATCGGCGCGCCGGCGGCATTGACCAACGCGATCGTCGACGCGCTGAAGCCGCTCGGTGTGAGGCATCTCGACATGCCCGCCACTCCGGAGCGGCTGTGGCGCGTCATCCAACAGCACCGCCACCCGCTCGCCGCGGATTAGGGAGAGCCCCGATGTACGAATTCAACTATCACAAGCCGACGAGCCTCGACGAGATTGCCAACCTGCTCGGCGCCAACGAAGAGGCGAAGCTCGTCGCCGGCGGCATGACCCTGATCCCGACGCTGAAACTAAGGCTGGCGAAACCCTCGGATTTGGTCGATCTCGCCGCGATCCCGTCATTGCGCGGCATTACCGATGCCGGCGATGCGGTCGTGATCGGTGCAATGACCCGGCATGGTGAGGTTCACAATTCGCCAGTTGTCAAGCAGGGCATCCCGGCATTGGCGGCGATGGCGGGCCTGATCGGCGACCCGGCGGTGCGCAATCGCGGCACGATCGGCGGCTCGATTTCGAACAACGATCCGGCCGCGGATTACCCGGCGGCGCTGGTTGCGCTCAATGCCACGGTGCATACGACCAAGCGCGAAATCCCGGCCGAGAGCTTTTTTACCGGCATGTTCGAGACCGCGCTCGAGCCGACCGAAATTGTGACCTCGGTGCGCTTTCCGAAAACCCAGACCGCGAATTACCAGAAATTCCGCAACCCGGCCTCGCGCTATGCGATTGTCGGCGTGTTTGTCGCTCGCACCCCAGGTGGCGTAAGGGTTGCCGTGACCGGCGCCGGCCCCAGCGTCTTCCGCGTTCCCGAGATGGAAGCAGCACTCGGGAAATCCTTCACCCCGGACGCGATCAAGGACATCACGATCCCCGATAGCGGCCTCAACTCCGACATCCACGCCTCAGCCGAGTATCGTGCTCACCTCGTCGGCGTCATGGCCCGGCGCGCCGTTGCCGCTTGCGCGTAAACTCACTGCAAGGACGTTCGCCATAAATTCGCTATTCGAAAATCATTTCTTTCCGACTGGGACGGGGATGCCCGCGATCTTTACGTTGACCGCGCCGAGGTGGTTGCGGCTGGTGAAATAGAGGGTTTTCCAGTCGGCGCCGCCAAATGCCAGATTGGTCGTAGCGGGCGCACCATGGACAATGCGGCCGAGCTTTTTGCCATTGCGATCCATGATCCACAGCCCGCCGGCGCCGCCGCAATAGACATTGCCTTCGACATCGACCTTCATGCCGTCCGGAACGCCCGACTCCGATCCGCGGAGATCAACAAAAACCCGGTCGGTGTGTTTGGCTAACGTGCCATTGGGATTGACATCGAATGCGCGGATGTGGCCGCGGCGCGAATCATTGATATAAAGGACGCTCTCATCGGGTGAAAAGGCAAGCCCATTGGGCACAATAAAATCGTCGACCAATAGGCTCAGTGTGCCGAGATCGGGGGTCACGCGGTAGACCCCGGAAAAGGTCAGATCCCATTGCTGCGGCGCATTGGGGCTGGTCCACGGATCAGTGAAATAAATGCAGCCGTCGGATTTGACGACAACGTCATTGGGCCGGTTTAACTGGCGGCCTTGGAAGTTATTGGCAATGACGGTAATGCTGCCATCCGCCTCCTGCCGGGTGACGCGGCGCGAATCGTGCTCACAGGCGACGAGCCGCCCCTGCAGATCGCGGGTCAAACCATTGGCGCGGTTGGTCGGCTCCAATAGCAATGACACGCCCTTGCCGGACTCGTATTTCATGCGACGGTTATTGTGGATGTCGCTAAAGACGAGATAGCCGCCCTCGTGCCACCATAGCGGCCCCTCGGCCGGTCCATGCGGCCCGCCAAAACCGTCGGCGAGTTCCTGGATCGGCTGCGAAATTTCGATGATCCGGTCGAGTTCCGGCGCCAGTTGTTCGATGCGTTTCGCCCCTTCGGCCATCGCGTCCCTCCACTTCAAGCGTCAGATTTCCGCTGTTCAATATCCCCCCGCCAGGACTTGATCCGGGCACCCACGGACATGTCGAGCGCTCGCCGTAAAGACGTGGGTGGCCGGGACAAGCCCGGCCACGGGGAATAGGAAGTGCTTAGACTGTGAGCAGAATGGCTGGAGGTAAGCCCAGACATCCCGCTTCTGCGTCGGATGCTAGGCCTGGGCGCCCTGGTAAAGGGGGCCGCGGACGATTTGGCCAGGCAACGCGTCGGTCAGTTCGCCCTTGTCGAGCAGCACGCTGCCGTTGACCACGACGTAGTCGATGCCGACCGCATCGCGCCTGACCTGCACCCCGCCCGCGGGAAGGTTCGCGACTGGCTCGCGCGGCTTGGATGCGATCGTGTCGGGATCAAAGATCGTGATGTCGGCGACCTTGCCGGCGGCGATGAAGCCGCGATCGGTAATGTCGTGCATCAGCGCGGTCTTGCCGGTCAGCCGGTAGACCGCCTCTTCGAGCGTCATCACCTGCTCTTCGCGCACCCAGTGCCCCAGCAGATTCGTGCTGGTTTCGTGCCGGTCGGCGGTATGCGGCCGGCCGCCGCCGTCGCTGGTGCCGATCACGGTATATTGCGAGCCAAGGATGTGCTTCTGCGTCTTCGGATCGCCGTTGCGGTCGATTGCCTGGAAGCAGGTGTTCAGGTCTTCGTCGAGCGACAGATCGAGGAAGGCGTCCATGATCCCCTTGTTCTGCTCTTTCGCGATCTGCGCAACGCTCTTGCCCTCGAGATGCCGGTTCTGCCCCTTCGTCGTCATGAACACCTCGACGAGATCCCAGCGCCGGTTGAAGAAGCCGCGCGCGCGGCCGCGCCGGTCGGTCATCCCGCCCTGCTGCTCAACCGTCCCTTCGACCGCCTCTGCCGACAGCGCCTGGCGCAGTGCGGGGTCACGGAATGCCCGCATGCGCTCCTGATAGGGCAGAGCCATGACCTTGTCCCAGGTCGGCATGCCGCGGAAGATGCCTTCGGGATGAGTGATATCCTCATCCTGCGGCACATTGAGGCCGCGCTGCAGATCAAAAATCGCGCCGGCAACGGTCGACAGGCACGAGCCATAGCAGCGCGCGCCGCTCTTGAACCCGTCCTCGAGCCAGCGCAGATGCTCGACCCACTCGTCGGGGTTGGCGATCGGATCCGACATTAAGTTGTAGATCGACGGCCGCCCGGTGCGCGCCGCCAGCTCTCGCGCGACCTGGCGGGTCTGCTTGGTGCCGCCGGGGGCGCCGCCGGCGACCTGGAAAACACCGGTGCCGAGTTCGCCGAGCACGCTCGCGAGCGCCCAGCGCTCCGCGTCATCGCCAACCCCGGCCGGGTCGCCGCGATCCTTTGGCGCGGTTGAGAAACCGAGTGCGCCGTCATGCATCGCCTCGCGGATCAGCCGCTGCATCGCGGCCATCTCCTCGGCGGTCGCCTGCCGCTCGGAGGCCGCCTCGCCCATCACATAGCGGCGGATTCCGGAATGGCCGACCAAAGTGCCGACATTGATGCCGCGCTTCTTGCCGAGCGCATTCAGATAGTCGCCGACCGACTCCCAGGTCACGTCGACCCCGGCCTTCAGCACCGGCAGCGGGATCTGTTCCGCGTCGGAGAAGAATTCGAGATACCACTCGGCGTCGCCCGGCCGCACTGGGGCGATGACTTGGCCGCACTGGCCGACGACGACGGTGGTGTGGCCATTGTGCACCCACGAGCCGCAATACGGGTCCCACACGGCCTGCGGATCGAAATGCGTATGATGATCGATAAAGCCGGGTGCGACGACGCGTCCTGCGGCGTCGATCGTGCGTTTGGCAGCCGCACCGGGGTATTTGCCGACACCGACAATCTTGCCGTCCTGCACCGCGACATCCGCGATAAAGGCCGGCTCACCTGAGCCGTCGACGACGCGCCCGTTTTTAATGAGCAGATCATATGCCATGGTCGTTTCTCCTCGTCGCCCCCGCTCCCCAAGAGCCCAGGGCCTCGCCGCGGGCCCGTTGCGATCGGCTGCAGACCCGCCTTTTCAGCCTTCGTAAGCTGCGAGAAGATGCTACGCCTTGCCGTTCACCCCAGCAACATTTTCGCATAAACACGCATATGCCGCGTAATATTCATGCAGTAATTTCATCTGCTACATGCAATTGATTCATTGGCCGCAAGCCTGCCACCCGCGCCGCGTCCTGTCGCCGCTGCGGCGTTGCATAATTACGAATGAGCCTCTGAATGGCTTACACAAGCGACACCTGAAGAGGGGGAGACGCATGTCCGCTATTGAACGCCGCCAAATCATGCTACGGCTTGGCCTCGCCGGCGCCGCCGTGGCGCTCGCCCTGACAGCCGCCGGCACGCCTTTGGCAAACGCCGTCGCGGCGGAAGCCAAGGTGATCGAAATGCCCGACGGTCTGAAATACACCGACAACAAAGTCGGCGATGGCGCCACTGCCACTGCCGGCAACAAGGTCTCGGTTCACTACACCGGCTGGCTTTATAAGGATGGCGCCAAGGGCGCCAAATTCGACAGTTCGGTCGATCGCGGTCAGCCCTTCGATTTCACCCTCGGCGCACACCAGGTCATCGAAGGGTGGGATGAAGGCGTGGCCGGCATGAAGGTCGGTGGCGAACGAACGCTGATCATCCCGCCTGAGCTCGGCTATGGCGCGCGCGGCGCCGGCGGCGTGATCCCGCCCAACGCCACGCTGATGTTCGACGTGCAACTGTTGAAGGTGCAATAGATTCGAAAGCTTTTATCCTCAGGTGCCGATCGCCAGCGGACTCACCAGCTTTTTCAGCGCCGCGATCACGGAGAGGGGCGTTAGTCGGCCGGTCTTCGGGTTTTCCGACGGGACATTTTCGATCTGCATCGAGAATCGGGCGGCATCGGCCTCGACCTCGATGCGGTGGATGTTTCGATCCACCTCGGGGTCGGCCCAGATCTCGATCGTCGTGCGATCCGGCCCGACCCCGGCCATGGCCAGCGCGGCGGCAACATTGACGTTCGCCGGAAAGCCGCGCGCCGCTTCGCGTGCCGTGCCACTGAACACGCATGTTGCCCTGTCGAGGTGCTCGACCGCGATCCCGCGCTGCACCAGATAAGGTGCCCCGGAGAGACCGCCGGGCGGTTTCCGCGTGATCATGTGAACGCGGGAAATTTCTCCCTCGGCTGCTGCGGCGACCGCATCCAGCCCCAACAAGGCGCCGGTCGGCACCAGCACGCGGCCGCCATGCCGCCGCGCCAAGTCGACCAGATCAAAATTGTCCAGCAATGCGCCGCAGCTCAGCACTACGACAGTGCGCCCCTTTGCGAGCGCCGGCTCGGCGATGTCGCGCAACACCGCGGCGGGCGCGCATTCGACAACGATCTCGGCCGCTTCACCCAGCCGCGCCAACGGCAGGACGGGCACCGGTTTGGCAAAATCGGTCATCGCCTCAGCCGCCCGCACCGTATCGCGCGCCGAAACGGCCGCTAGCATCAACCCTTCGATGCCGCGATCGAGCCGCCGCGCCACCGCCTTGCCAATCGCGCCAAACCCGCCGATCGCAACGCGCATCGGTTTTTGCTGCATCGGCACAGGCTCCTGCATCGCCGTCGCTATTTGCCGCGCGAAGTCTCGCGGCCGACGCGCTGGAAAGCAAGTGTCGTTCCCGCTTTGTCGGCGGGTTCGCTTGATATGTGGTACTGCTCGCCCGGCGGGCGCCTAGCCGATGCGCTCGATCAATACGATTTCGGCAGGCCGAGTACGCGCTCGGCGATATGGGACAGGATCAATTGCGGGCTGACAGGGGCGATGCGGGCGATCTGGATTTCACGGAAATAGCGCTCGACATGGTATTCGCGGGCGTAGCCCATGCCGCCATGGGTCATGATGGCGGTCTCGCAGGCGTGGAACCCGGCTTCCGCAGCACAGTATTTTGCGGCATTGGCATAAGCGCCGACTGTGCCCGCATCGTCGCCGCGGTCATACGCGGCTGCCGCCCGCAGCACCATCAATTCGGCCGCTTCGAGTTCGATCCAGCGCTCCGCGAGCGGGTGCTGGATGGCCTGGTTCTGGCCAATCGGCCGGCCAAACACGACCCGCTCCTGCGCATAGCGCGCGGCGCGCGCCAATGCCGCTCGACCGAGCCCGACCGCCTCGGCGGCGATCAGGATACGTTCCGGGTTCATGCCGTGGAGGATGTAATGGAACCCCCTTCCCTCCTCGCCGATGCGGTCCTCGACAGGCACTTCGAGCCCATCGATAAATAACAGGTTCGAATCGACCGCCTTGCGACCCATTTTGGGGATTTCGCGCACTTCGACCTTGCTGCGGTCGAGATCGGTATAAAACAGGGTCATGCCCAGCGACGGGCGCGCGACCTCTTCGACCGGAGTCGTGCGCGCCAGGATCAGCATTTTCTCGGCGACTTGCGCGGTCGAGATCCAGATCTTCCGGCCCGACAGCACATAATGATCGCCGCGACGCTCGGCGCGGGTCTTGAGCCGCGTGGTGTCGAGACCGGCATCGGGTTCGGTGACGGCAAAACAGGTCTTTTCCCGACCCGCGATCAACGGCGGCAAAAAGCGACGCTTTTGTTCGTCGCTGCCAAAAACCACGACGGGATGCAGCCCAAAAATGTTCATGTGGATCGCGGAGGCGCCGGAAAACCCGGCGCCGCTTTCGGCAACCGCCTGCATCAGTACCGCCGCCTCGGTGATGCCGAGCCCGCTCCCGCCATATTCCGGGGGCATCGCGATACCGAGCCAGCCCGCCTCAGCCATCGCCTGGTGGAATTCGTGCGGAAAGCCACCGTCGGTGTCTTTTTCGAGCCAATAATCGTCGCCAAACCGCTCGCACAACCGCGACACTGCGGCGCGGATTTCCTGCTGCTCCCCCGTCAATGTGAAGGTCATCTCCTCGCCCCGCAGCCTGAGCACTCTCGTGATCAAGACAAAGTGCAGCGGGAATTTTAAAGCAACCATTGTTTGCATAGTGCGGGGAGCATAGGAGGCAGTGCACCCCTCGGGCGCCCTCTTGAGTGACGGCCAAAGGAATTCCGTCTGCCGTGCGAGCATTCGCGCCAATCGTCTGATTAAACCGCGGTGCGCGGGCACCGCCGAAGCCGGGCGTCAGCCCCTCAAACGGACCACATTGGTTTGCCTGTGGCGCGCGAGTGCCAGCGCGACCTTATCCGCGAGATCGGCAAGGGTGAAGGGTTTGCCGAGGATTTCCGCCTGCTCGATGCCAGCGAGCGCGGCGTGATCGACAAACCCGGTGATGAATAGGATCGGCAGACCCGGTCGTTTCTGTTTTGCCTGTTGGGCAACCTCAACGCCGTTCATTCCGGGCATTGCAAAGTCGACGATCGCCAGGTCGATGTCGCGGGTGCGCTCGACCAGGTCGAGGGCAGCGCCGCCGCTGCCGGCCTCAACCACCGAATAACCGAGTTCCCGCAGCATTGTGGCGGTGACCTCACGCACTGCATTGTCATCGTCGACGAGCAACAGATGGCCGCCAGCCGCGCTCGGGCTGCTGCGATGGCGGGGCGAAACAGCGGTCGATCGCTGGTGATCGGACCTGGCGCGCGGCAGATAGATGTGAACCGCGGTGCCTCTGCCGGGACCCGATTCGATCCGCACACCACCTTGTGATTGTTGCGCAAACCCAAGGACTTGGCTGAGACCCAGGCCAGAGCCCTTACCGATTTCCTTAGTTGTAAAAAACGGCTCGAATGCCTTCCGTCGCACCTCATCGTTCATCCCGGTCCCGGTGTCGGCAACACAGACCTCGACATAATCGCCGGCGGCGGGTTCTTCCGGATGACGCGGCCGTCCGAGCGTGACATTGCCCGTCGAGACCGTCAGCCGCCCGCCGACCTCCATCGCGTCGCGGGCATTGATTGCCAGGTTTAAGACCGCGAGTTCGAGCTGTGCCGGATCAGCCAATGCCGGCCACAACCCACCTTGCAGCTTTGTCTCGATCTCGATGCTGCCGCCGATCGTGCTCTGCATCAGATCGCGCATAGCGGTTAGCGCCTCGTTGAGATCGAGCGAACGCGGCTGTAGCCGCTGTCGGCGCGAGAACGACAGCAATTGGTCGGTCAGCTTGGCGCCGCGCTCGGCGGCGGCGCGCATATAGGAAAGCCGCTGCGCGAGTTTGCCGTCGACCCGCGCCTCGTGAAGCCCCTCTTCGATCAGCCCGATATTGCCGAGGACGACGGTCAGCAGATTGTTGAAATCATGCGCCACCCCCGCGGTCAGCTGACCCACCGCCTCCAACCGCTGCAGCTGCCGCAATGTCGCTTCAACCCGCTCGCGCTCCTCAATTTGGCCGAGCAGCTGGCGGTTTGCGGCAGCAAGTTCTTGGGTGCGCTCGGAGACGCGCGATTCGAGTTCGTCGTTAAGCCGCCTGCACTCATACTGCCGGCGGCGGCTCCGTAGACTGGTCTGCACGACGCTGACCAGCGTTGTCGGATGAAACGGGCGCTCCAAAAAGGTGACATTCCCGAGCACTCTTGTCAGACGCGCCGCCCTCGGATTGCGCTCGAGACCACCCCCATGCACCGTCAGCACGACAAATGGAAAATCCGACCAGGGCGGCTGCGCGGCGACCCAATCGGCGAGTGCGCGCATATGTCCGTCACGGGTCGCCTCCTCGGTAATGATCGCGACATCGGCATCGTACTCGATCTGCTCGATCAGCTCGGGGAGATCAACGCAGATGGCCGATTGCAGCTCGGCCTCGCGCAGGATCGTTTTCGCCACCACCGCGTCGCGCCCACGCGGCGCAAGGATCAACGTGCGCTCGGAAGTTGCGGCGCTAGCGCCCTGCCTCACGGCGTGCTCCGCAACAGCGGTGCGCCCGGGCCGACATATGTCGGGACCCCACGCAGCACCCCTTGGAATTCCTCAATCGGCGGCCCGATCGTAAGGCCATGCTCGTCGATACCGAATTCACGGATCGTGGTTTCGTGATTACCGGTTCGTTTTTTGATGACCGACATTGCACGCCGGACCCGCCCCTGCGCCTCGAAGTAGCGCAGCATGATCACGGTGTCCGCGATATACGTGACGTCGATCGTCTGCTTCATGTCGCCGATCATTCCGTGCTGGGCGACACTGAGGAATGTCGAGGCCCCCTGCCGGTTCAAGTATTGCAGCAGCTCGTGCAGGTGCAGGATCAGAAACTGCTCCTCGGGCATCGATGATTGATAGCCGTTAAGGCTGTCAATCACGACGGTGCGAATCTGCTCGCGATCGACGCAGCTGCACACGCGATGCGCGAATTCGCCGGGCGACAGCTCGGCCGCATCCATTTGTTGCAAGAACAGTGCGCCGGAGTCGCGCATGCGCTGAAGATCGAACCCCATTGCTTTCGCTCGCGAAATCAGGAGACCGAGCTCTTCATCAAACGCGAAAAAGGCGGCGCGCTCGCCACGGGCAACGGCAGCGGCAACAAAATGCAGCATCAATAAGGATTTGCCAGTGCCCGCCGGGCCGATCACCAGCGTGCTCGAACCTTGCGCCAAACCACCACCGAGCAGCGCATCTAGCTGCTCGATCCCACTCCGAACCAGAGCGCCGTCAAACGGGTTGCGGTGTTCGGCGGCAACCAGCCGCGGGAACACCTGCACCCCGCCGTGCACAATGACGAAATCATGGTAGCCGCCGCGAAAACTCTGGGCGCGGCATTTACCGACCCGCAACCGCCGGCGGTCGCCGCCATAGAGCGGCGCCAGCTGATCGAGATGGAGGACACTGTGTGCGATGCTGTGGACTGACCGGTCGAGGCCCTCCGCGGTCAGATCGTCAAGCAGGATGACGGTCGACTGGTGTTGAACGAAATAATGCTTCAACGCCAAGATTTGCCGGCGATAGCGCAGCGAGCTTTGCGCCAATAGCCGGATCTCGGACAGGCTGTCGATCACGACACGCTTTGGTTTGAGCCGCGCGATGGCCTCGAAAATGCGCTCTGTCGTCTCGCCAAGCTCGAGATCGGAGGAATAAAGCAGACTCTGGTGCTGATCGGGGTCGAGCACGCTTTCAGGCGGCACCAGTTCAAAAATCTCGATATTGGGGCCCAGGGTCCAGCCATGCGAACGAGCGCCGTCGCGCAGTTCCGCCGCGGTTTCGGCCAGGCTGACATACATGCCGATTTCGCCCTCAGCCGCTCCGGCCAGCAGGAATTGCAGGGCGATCGTGGTTTTGCCGCTACCCGGGCTGCCTTCGAGCAGGTGCAGACGATTGCGGGCATAACCGCCATCGAGCACCTCATCGAGGCCAGGGATGCCGGTAGAGGCTCTGGAGAGAGATTCTTTCTGCGTAATCATAAGACTAGCCAGGCGGGTTTTATTTGGGCCGGTTCGCCGAGGCGTCCGCTTGCCGTTCCGCGCAACCCCCCAGTCCGGCACTAATTCAACAAGCTGGCAGCGCTCGGGTTCCGCGGTTGCTAGCCCGCGCAAGGCATCGGATACTTCCGCCACAGATCAGGCACAGCGTTGGCCCCACCGACGCCATATCCGTCAGGCGGTGGCATTCATTGTTGGCGAGAGCTGCCTTCTTTCTTACGGCTTTCGTGGCTCAGGTGTGGTTCAAATTTCACCGGAACGAATGGGAGCGGCGCAGTTTCCGCTGAGTGCTGCCGCCTTGTCGGGCGATTATGATTGATCTGTTTGCCGCTACCAGGCGGCGTCCAAAAGGTTGCGAATGACCGCGGGTCCGTCGATCTTGCGCGGGTTGGTGTGGATCCAGCGGTCGTGCATCGAATTTACGGCGATCAGGTCGAGCTGATCTTCCCTAACACCGACATCGCGCAACCGCGTCGGCAAGCCCAACCCCGAGATCAACGCTCGGACGGCATCGGCGGCGGGCTTGTTCGGATGGCCAAGGGCTTCGCTGACCCGGGCCTGTTTGTCGGCGTTGACCTCCAAGTTGAAGCGCAGCACATGCGGCAACATGATGCATGAAGTGTAGCCATGCGGCACATTAGCGGTGCCGCCGAGGACATGGCCGATGCCGTGACTGGCGCCCTTGCTGACCCCGGTTTGCGAGCCGACCATCGACATCCAAGCGCCGATCTGACAGTCAAGGCGAGCCTCGAGGTCGCCGGCATCGGCCTTTACCGCCGGCAATCCGCTCCCCAATAGTCGCAACGCGTGGAATGCCGCGCCTTCGGAAATCGGCTGGCCGTCGACCGAGCAAATGTCCTCGACCGCGTGGTCGACGGCGCGAATGCCGGTCGACAGAAACAGCCATTCGGGTGTCGGCACACTTGCCGCCGGATCGAGAATGACAGTGCGCGGGATCATCTGCGGGTGACTGAAGCTCTCTTTGACCTGACGTGCAGTGTCGGTGCAACCGGCGCCTGCCGAGAACTCGCCCGCCGACAACGTCGTCGGGATCGCGATCATGCGCACGGCAGGCGGCTTGACCGGCGGGCGGCGGGTCGTGCCGTCCGGCATGGTTTGCGCGCGGAGATTGTCGAGCTGCTCGGGTAGGGTGACATTGTTACCGAGGCACAACCCGACCATCTTGGCGGCATCGGTCACCGAACCGCCACCGATCGTGACGATCAGGTCGGCGCTGGCCTCGCGCGCCATATTGGCTGCAGCAACGACATCGGTGCGTGGCGTGTGCGCACCAATCTTGGCGCAGAGCCCGGCGAAGCGATTGCCAAGCATCTGGCGCAACCGCTCGATAAGATCTGTCTCGCGCGCCAGCGTGCCGCTGGCCAGTACGAATACGGCGCGGGCGTCAAGGCGGTCGACTTCCTGTGCCAGCGCCTCGGTAAAAGGCTTCCCGAAGACGACGCTCTCCATCTGCGGAAAGCGATAGGCGCCGCTCAGCATGGTGGTCTCTCCTTCGGAGCGCCCCTCACCCCAACCCTCTCCCCGCAAGCGGGGAGAGGCAGTACGAGATAGCCGGCTACATCGCGGCCATGCGAGCGGCGCGGCGGCGGGCCATCGGCGTGGCGGGCTCGGGCGCCGGCGTCGGCTGGATGCGCTTGGTCGAGCGTGGCAGGGTCCAATCCCACTCATCCGCACCCATCTGGTAATGGCGATTGTTCTGCGACGGGTTGCGGTTGACCATGTGGCGGTTATAGAGCGGGTGGGTGCAGCTGCGCACCTCGTGCTCGATCGTGAACAGGTGCTTGCCGGTATCGAGGCAAACAATGTCCTGCCAGCGATACTGGTACTGATCGCTTTCCTCGGTGATCAGTCCGCGCTTTTCGAGTTCGTCATGCGGACCCGAGAATTCCTGGGCGTAGACCTGCAGATGATGGCCGTCGAATTCCGGGATTTTTTCATCCGTCTCGCGGAAGACCAGTTCCTGCTTATAGCCGGCGCAGACATGCGCGGCGCGGCCGTCGCCGTTCTCTTTTACGCAAGCCGGTGTATAGAAGATTTCGCGATAGAAGCGGGCGATACCGTCAGCAGCGCCCTCCGGCACGGTGAACTCGACATAGCCCATGCCGAGATTGATCGCGCCAAACCGCTCTTCGTCGGGCTCGTATAGCCGGAACTTGTTGCCCCAGGGGCAGGTCGCCTCGACGTATTGGTTATGCTGCTTACAATCGAATTTGGTGTCGGCAAGCTTTGGCTTGGCCTCGCTCAAGCGCTCACACAGCTCCTCAAGCGACGGAACCACGAGGCCAATATGGCCGCGCAAGACGTTGGGCTCACCGGTCGGCAGGTGAAACTGACTCTTGCCGACATTGACCCACATGTTGTTGGTGCCGGGGAACATAAACGGGTCGCGTGTCAGGCCGAGCCCGGAAAGATAAAATTCCTGCGCCAGCCCTTGATTGTTGATCCTTAGATTTACGTGTTCGAGGCCGACTAGATTGCCGAGATCCTCGGCGGTACGGTCGTAAAGTTGTTGCGCCATAAGATTCCTCCAATTTTGCCGGTCAGCGGCTTGCCGTCCGACGCTCTTTAATCAGCGTTCGCGGTGCTGACTGCACGGGCTTGGGATCGCCGCGTCGTCGCCCGCATGCGGCGACATCAAAACAACTTTTCGAACCTCTCGTCCACTGGCACGCGATAGCCATTGGCGAGGGCGTTGGTCTCGTTCGCCATGCCGACCACCGCCAGCAACTCGGCAAGCATCTGCGGCGTCATTCCTTGCTTCTTGGCAGCGGCGGCATGCGAAGCGGTACAGTAGGCGCAGCCATTGCTGGCGCTCACCGCCAAATACACAAGTTCCTTGGTTAGCGGGTCCAATGCCCCGGGCATCATGACCTGTTTGATGCTCTCCCAGGTGCGACGCAAGGTCGGAGGGTCGTTCGCCAGCGCTTTCCAGAAGTTGTTTATCCAATCAGTCCCGCGGGTACGCATGATGTCGTCGTAGACGGCGCGCACCTCGGCGCTGGCGGCATCGTATTCGACCAGCGGCACCAACATCATCGAATATCCCCTTTGTCCATGGCGCTGATTTCACGCCCGCGCCGCCCGGAGACGAACAGGCCGAGCATCCGCAAATCGCTGGCGAGCGACCAGAACGGGTGGCCGAAGGTTTCGGGCCGGTTGTGTTCGAAGACCAAATGGCCAAGCCAGGCGCACGAGTATCCTACGATCGGGGCGGCGGCGAACCAGCGCCAGTCGCGGGTTGCGGCGCCTGCTGTCAAGGCGCCCAGCGCTAAGGACGTACCAACATAGTGCAATCCGCGGGTGCGCGGGTCGCGATGCGCGTCCAAATAGCGGTGCCAGAATTCCGGGTAGGTCATCGTCATACCGGCTCACCATCGGTTGGTCGCCCTCCCACCATCGGCGGATCGAGCGCTCGGTTTGAGGGTTAAACACCGAGCCGCCGCTTGTAAACGGGTGGCGGTCAGCGTAAGTCAGCACCCATCCCCGATGGCTTTGGGCTGCGGAGTCTCCAATGGGTTTTAAGGTAGCGGTGGTTGGCGCCACCGGCAATGTCGGCCGCGAGATATTGACGACACTGGCGGAGCGTGATTTTCCCGCCGACCAGGTTGTCGCACTCGCCTCCTCGCGCTCGGTCGGGAGGGAAGTTTCGTTTGGCGAGGATGACATCCTTAGGGTTCAGGCACTCGACACCTTCGACTTCCGCGGGACCGATATCGTGCTGTCGTCGCCCGGCTCCAAGGTCTCGGCTCAGTTTGCACCGCGCGCCACTAAAGCTGGGGCGGTTGTCATCGACAACACCTCGCAATTCCGCATGGAACCGGACGTGCCGTTGGTCGTGCCTGAGGTCAATCCCAAGGCAATCGCCGACTATCAGAAGCGCAACATCATCGCCAACCCGAACTGCTCGACCATCCAGATGGTGGTCGCGCTGAAGCCATTGCATGACCTCGCCCGCATCAAGCGCGTCGTGGTTGCGACCTACCAGTCGACCTCGGGCGCCGGGCGCGCGGCGATGGACGAATTGTTCAACCAGACGCGCGCGATCTACGTAAACGATCCGGTCAAACCCGAGCACTTCACCAAGCAGATCGCCTTTAACGCGATCCCGCACATCGACATCTTTATGGATGACGGGTCGACCAAGGAAGAATGGAAAATGGCGGTCGAGACCCGCAAGATCCTCGATCCCGACATTGCCGTTACCGCGACCTGCGTTCGCGTTCCGGTGTTTATCGGCCACGGCGAGGCTGTCAATGTCGAGTTTGAGCGGCCGCTCAGTGAGGACATGGCTCGTGCGGCGCTGCGGCGTGCGCCGGGCATCAGCGTCGTCGACCATCGAGCCGACGAAGGTTATGTTACGCCGGCCGAGTCGGCGGGGGAGGACGAGGTCTATGTCAGCCGCATCCGTCGCGACCCGACCGTCCCCTACGGCCTGAGTTTTTGGGTCGTCGCCGACAATTTGCGCAAGGGCGCCGCGCTAAACGCGGTGCAAATCGCTGAAATCCTCGCCAAGGACTATCTGGGAGGGAAGCGCAACGCGCCGCCGTCAAATGTCGAGCCGCTGCGCCGCAAAGCCGGATGAACCGGACGGTCTTTGCGACCCCCAACGCTCGTCATTCCGGAACGGCCCGCGTGGGCCGGGCCCGAGCCCCATGAACACGGACCCCGACAATTAGGACAGAGATTTTCACCGGTCGGCTAAAGCCGGCATGAATTCCGGGCTCACCGCAGCGCCTTGCCCAAGATGACCAGACAAAAAGCTTTGTGGCGAGCATGACGGCTGAGGCGGTGCAGACTGCGGCAGGGCGCGCGCGCGACCGTTTTCTCGGGCGGCCCATATCGCCGCTGACCAGGCGTCGGCTCGATGCGTTTCGCGCCAACAGACGCGGTTTCTGGTCGTTGTGGATTTTCCTGGCGCTGTTCACGGCATCGCTGTTTGCCGAGTTCATCGCCAACGATCGGCCGATCGTCGTCCATTTCGACGGCGGCTGGTATTTTCCGGTGTTCCAGAGCTATCCCGAGACCGCGTTCGGCGGTGTTTTCCCGACTGCAGCCGATTATCGCGATCCCGAAGTCAAGAATCTGATCGACGCCAAGGGATGGATGGTCTGGCCACTGATCCCGTTCAGCTACAATACGATCAACTACAACCTGCCGAGTCCGGCGCCGTCCCCGCCATCCCGCGTCAATTGGCTAGGCACCGACGATCAGGGCCGCGATGTGCTCGCGCGGCTGATTTATGGCTTCCGGATATCGGTGTTGTTCGGGTTGACCCTGACCGCGGCCTCGTCCGTCATCGGGGTCGCCGCCGGTGCTGTTCAGGGTTATTTCGGGGGTGTCATCGACCTTGGATTCCAGCGATTTATGGAAATCTGGTCGGGCCTGCCGGTGTTATATCTGCTGATCATCATGGCCAGTTTTATCGAGCCGAATTTTTGGCTGCTCCTGGGATTGATGCTGTTGTTTTCGTGGATGGGTCTCGTCGACGTCGTCCGCGCCGAGTTTCTGCGCGCGCGCAATTTTGATTATGTCCGCGCAGCCCGCGCGCTCGGTGTCCCTGACCGCACAATCATATTGCGGCACGTCCTGCCGAATGCGACGGTGGCGACGATCACGTTTTTGCCGTTCATTTTGAACGGCTCGATTACCACTTTGACGTCACTCGACTTTTTGGGCTTCGGTTTGCCGCCGGGCTCGGCTTCACTCGGCGAATTGTTGGCGCAAGGAAAGGCCAATTTGCAGGCGCCATGGCTAGGCCTGACCGCTTTCTTTGTGCTGGCGCTGATGCTGAGTCTCCTAATCTTTGTTGGCGAGGCGGTGCGTGACGCGTTCGACCCGCGGAAGGTGACCGTGTGAGCGAACGCCCATTTTCGGGACCGTTGCTCGACGTCCGCAATCTCTCGGTAACTTTTGCCGGCCGCGGCGGCGCCGCCCCGGTCGAAGCTCTCAAAGGTGTGTCGTTTTCACTCGATCGCGGCGAAACCCTGGCGTTGGTCGGCGAGAGCGGCTCTGGCAAGAGCGTTACGGCGTTGTCGATCGTGCAATTGCTGCCCTATCCGGTGGCCGCTCACGGCCCTCGCAGCAGCATCCGCTTTGCCGGCGCTGAGCTGATCGGCGCTGCCCCCGAAGCATTGCGACAGGTGCGGGGCGACCGCATCGCGATGATCTTTCAAGAGCCGATGACCTCGCTCAATCCGCTCCACACGATTGAGCGGCAGATTGGCGAGATCCTGCTGGTCCATCGCCGGATGTCGCCGCGGGCGGCGCGCGAGCGCGTTCTCGAATTGCTTCAGTTAGTGCAGCTTCCAGAGGCTGAAAGCCGACTCGGCGCCTATCCGCACCAGCTTTCGGGCGGGCAGCGACAGCGAGTGATGATCGCAATGGCGATCGCCAACCAGCCCGACATCCTGATCGCCGACGAGCCGACCACCGCGCTTGACGTGACAATTCAGGCGAACATCCTCACGCTGCTGCGCGATCTGCGAGACCGGCTCGGCATGGCGCTGCTGCTGATCACGCACGACCTGACGATCGTTCGCAGGATGGCCGAGCGGGTCTGCGTGATGACTCGGGGCGAGATCGTTGAAGCCGGGCCGACCAGCGCGGTGTTCGATCGGCCGCAACACATTTACACACGGCGATTGCTCGCCGCCGAGCCCAAAGGCCGCGCTCCCCCGGCCGATCGCGAGGCGCCGGTGCTGGTCGAGGCGGCGGACACGCGCGTCTGGTTTCCGATCCGCGCCGGAGTGCTGCGCCGGGTCCGAGGTTACGTGAAGGCGGTCGACGGCGTCTCTCTGACACTGCGCGCCGGCGCCACCCTAGGCGTCGTCGGCGAAAGCGGCTCGGGCAAGACGACTTTAGGCTTGGCGCTGTTGCGGCTAACGGCGTCGCAGGGGCGAATCTGCTTCGCCGGGCAAAATATTACGGGTTTGTCCTCACGGCGCCTGCGGCCGCTGCGGCGCGAAATGCAGATCGTCTTTCAGGATCCGTTTTCGAGCCTATCGCCACGGCTCTCGGTCGGGCAGATCGTCGAGGAAGGGCTTCGGGTCCACCATCTGGCGGCGAGCGCGCCCGAGCGCCGGCGATTGATCGAGACCGCGCTCGACGAGGTCGGGCTCGATCCGCAAGCGGCCGATCGATACCCGCACGAGTTTTCCGGCGGGCAGCGCCAGCGTATCGCGATCGCCCGCGCCTTGGTGCTGCAGCCCCGCCTTGTGGTGCTGGACGAGCCGACCTCGGCGTTGGATATGTCGGTGCAGGCGCAAATCGTCGATCTATTGCGCGAATTGCAGCAGCGTCGCGGGCTTGCCTATCTGTTCATCAGCCACGATTTGCGGGTGGTTCGCGCCCTGGCCCACGACATCCTTGTCATGAAGGACGGCCGGATCGTCGAGACCGGCCCTACCGAGCGCATTATGACCCGGCCCGAACACGCCTATACGCGCTCGCTGATGGCCGCCGCCTTCGACCTTGCCCCGGCATAAGGCGAACATCGTACGATCTGCTATAGTAGGCGGGTGGGGAGGAAAGATGCGGCGATGAGCCTGAATTTGAGACCGGCGGGCGTCAATGACGCCGAAGCTTGCGGCTCGATCTGCTTTGAAGCTTTCAAAGCAATTTCGAGCGAGCACAATTTTCCCTGGGATCTGCCCTCACCCGAAATCGCTATCGGGCTGATGCGCGTCCTGGTTGGTCATTCTGGTTTTTATGGGGTAGTCGCCGAGGACAATGCAAAAATCCTCGGCAGCAACTTTCTTGACGAGCGCGGACCGATCGCCGGGATAGGGCCAATCACTGTCGATCCGAACGTTCAGAATGAGGGAGTTGGGCGTCGCTTGATGATAGCGCTGCTGGACCGCGTCGCTGAGCGTGGCTTCGCCGGCGTCAGGCTGGTGCAATCGGCCTATCACAACCGCTCCTTGTGTCTCTACACAAAGCTCGGCTTTGAGACCCGCGAACCTCTGTCGAAAATCGACGGGAAGCCGTTGGGGCTCAAATTCCCGGGTTATGAGGTGAGACCGGCCAGCGAGCTCGATATCACGAAATGCATTGCGCTGTGCCGGAATGTCCACGGGCATGACAGGGCCGGCGAGTTGCGCGACGCGATTGCGCAAGGATCTGCGCGCGTCGTTGAGCATCTCGGCGAAATCACCGGCTATGCAACCGATATTGCGTTCTTCGGGCACGCGGTTGCCGAGACCAACCAGGGGCTAAAGGCGCTGATCGGCGACGCGCCGGCTTTCCTCGCCGGCGGCTTTTTGCTGCCGACGCGCAATGGCGAGCTATTTCGCTGGTGCCTGCAGCACGGGCTGCGGCTCGTGCACCAAATGACTTTGATGACGACCGGCCTCTACAACGAGCCCGCCGGGGTCTATCTGCCCTCTGTACTATACTGATTAAGACTTCCGCGGCCCCCGGCGAACCAACGCTGCGCGAGTTTAAAGCGACAGCGCCGATAAAGGTACGCTATCGGCTTTCAACGCCTTGAACTTAGCCGCTGACGCGCGAAAAATGCTATGCTATCGCCTAAGTTGGCCCGGGCGGGAGCAGGTATCTTGAGGATCACGTGGTAGACAACCCGGCGGTCGAACGAAAGCTCGCCGCCATCTTTGCCGCCGACGTCGCCGAATACAGCCGGCTGATGGGCGTCGACGAGGTCGGCACGCTGCGTCGGCTCCAGGCCTACCGGGCGATCCTCGACGAACTCGTTGCGATCCACCATGGCCGCATCTTTAACACCGCAGGCGATAGCGTCGTCGCCGATTTTTCCAGCGCCACCGATGCCGTCGAATGCGCGGTCGCGGTGCAGCAAGCGCTCGCCCGCGAGAACGCCAACCGCCCGCCCGAAGAACAGATGCGGTTCCGAATTGGCGTACACGTCGGGGACGTCATTGTCGAAGGATCCAACCTTTACGGCGACAGCGTTAACATCGCCGCCCGGCTCGAGGCCTTGGCCGAACCCGGCGGAGTTTGCTTGTCGGGGGCGGTGCGCGATCAAATCGGCGCCCGTTTGCCGATCACCTTTACGGCCTTGGGTGATCAACACGTCAAGAACATTGCCGAACCGATCCGCGCTTTTATGCTTGAGGACTTGCCGCGCGCACCCGGAGCCGTGTCGCGCGGCCGGCGCCGACAAAGATTGACCTTTGGCGCTCTCGCCGGCCTGGCACTGGCGCTGATCGCAGCCGGAGGGGCGTGGTGGCTGAATATGAGGGCGCCACCCACGATCCCAACGGTGCAGACCTTCTCCGCGCCGCGCCTCTCGATGGTTGTCCTGCCGTTTGCCAATCTCAGCAACGATCCACAACAGGAGTATTTCGCCGACGGCATCACCGATGATCTGATCACGGATGTTTCGCGCATCGAAGGCAGCGTGGTAATCGCGCGCAACACCGCCTTGAGCTACAAGGGCAAGCAGCTAGACGCCCGCAAAATCGGCCGCGAGCTCGGGGTGCGTTACGTCGTCGAAGGCAGCGTGCAGCGCTCGGAAAAGGCGGTACGGATCAACGTCCAGCTGGTCGATGCCGAAACCGGCGCTCAGCTCTGGGCCGAACGATTCGACCGCGATGTCGGCGATCTGTTTGCGTTGCAAAACGAGATCACGGCGCGGGTTGCCCGCGCGCTGCAATCCCAGCTGGCGATCGCCGAGGCGGCGCGCCCGACCACCCATCGCGACGCGCTCGATTATATTCTTCGCGGCCGTGCCGAAGTGACCAAGCCGATCTCACGCGAGACCTATCAGGCCGCCATCCATGATTTCGAGACCGCGTTGCTGCTCGATCCCAATTCGCCCGATGCGCAGGCTTGGCTAGCGGGCGCGCTGTCGGTGCGGGCGCTCGACGAGCTCAGCGACACGCCGAAGGAGGACCTCCACCGCGCTGAGGAACTCGATGCGCGCGCATTGGCGGCGGCGCCCAACAGTGCGCTCGCCCATTATGTCCGAGGCCAGCTGCTGCGCGCGCAAGGGCGTTGTAGCGAAGCCATTCCAGAATATGAGACCGCGATATCGCTCGACCGCAGCCGCGCGCCCGCCTATGCCCATGTCGGCTGGTGCAAGTTCCTCTCGGGATCGATGGACGGTGCGATCCCCTACCTCGAACAGGCCATCCATCTGAGCCCGCATGAGCCTGGCATCGCGGCCTGGTATGGGCGCATCGGCGTAATGCAATTGCTGCAGGGGAATGTCGACGAGGCGCTATTGTCGTTAGAGCGGGCGCGTAGCGAAAATGCCCGCCTTCCGTTCGTGCACGCCTATCTCGCGGCGGCCTATGCGACAATGGCCGATCACGACCGAGCCGCCAAGGAACTCGCCGACGCACAGCGGCTCGGCATGGGATATTCGAGCCTAGCGGCGGTCAAAAAATCGATCTGGTATGAGAACCCCAAAATCCGCGCATTGGCCGAAATGCATTATTTCCCGGCATTGCGCCGCGCCGGCTTGCCGGAGGGCGGCTCCTCCTGAGCTCCTGAGTGCCGAACTCGCGAGCCTTGTCCGGCGTTGTCGAGACAAACCGATCGGGAGAGTGCGGGCGATGGTACTGGCGCCAAAGCTGCATATCGCTTTCGAAGTTGCGGGGTTCGCGGCAGCGCTCGCGCTTGCCGGATGCAGCGGATTGGACAAGGCCGGCCCCGCCGCCGCCCGTCGTGCTCGGCGGGTATCCGCCATGGACCTTGCACCAATCACCGGATCAAATTGCGCTGCGGTGGTATCCCGACGCGACGCCGACCTCGGCCGCAAATGAGGCCGCCGGGATCCATTGCCGAACTTGGAACAAATCCGCCGAACTCGTCTCCGATACGCGCGACGGCAGCGCCGAAATAGCCGAATACCGTTGTCGCTGAAATCGCCGGGCGGTTCGGCTATGCTGCGACAGCAACCGCAGCGGAGGCGGCGTGATGGCGTTTGAGCAAAGGCTAAAGGAACTGAAGATCGATCTGCCCACCGTCGGCGCGCCGCTCGGCAATTACGTCCACGCCAAGCGCGTCGGCAATTTGCTGTACTTGTCGGGGAAGGGGCCACCCGATGTCGATGGCAGGATGCCGCGCGGCAAGCTCGGCGCCGGCATGTCGATCGAAGAGGGCTATCGCCATGCGCGCGGCGTCGGGCTCGTATTGATCGCGGCGATGCGCGAAGCGCTGGGAGGCGATCTCGACCGCGTCGCGGACATTGTCAAAGTCTTGGGCATGGTCAATGCCACGCCCGATTTCGAGGACCATCCCAAGGTCATCAACGGCTGCTCGGATTTGTTTGTCGAAGTATTTGGCGAGCACGGCCGGCACGCGCGCTCGGCGGTCGGCATGGCCTCACTGCCAGGCGGCATTCCAGTCGAGATCGAAGTCATCGTCGCCGTCAAGTAAGGTGACCGGCAAATAACGAGTGACGCGCGTACGCGATCAAAAATCCCGCTTCGCTCTAGCGGAGTACCGCTGTCTGAAAAGAGTATACCCGACGAAAGGTCTCCAGGAGCGACCGTTATGGGCCTCTCTGAATTGCTTCGCCGTGTTAAGTTCGGATCGATCAGACCTGTCCCTCGCTTCCTCAACTCGGGCGAGCTGGCTGTGTTCGCCCATCTTTTAGGGCTTCGACGTTGGCTCGACCGCGCTCGCATCGACCTGGTCATCGATGTCGGAGCCAATATTGGTCAATTTGCCTCCGCACTCCGCTACATCGGTTACCGCGGCGATATACTCAGTTTTGAGCCGATCCCTGATGCCTTTGCCGTGCTCGCTCGCAGGATGCATAACGACGAACGCTGGCGCGGGACGCCGGTCGCGATCGGTGACCACATCGGTGAGGACACACTCAATATTATGATAGAGACGGTGTTTTCATCTTTTCGATCGAGACTGTCGCATAACGAAAGCGCCTCTGATACCGTCCGCGAAAAGCTTCTGGTTCCGGTGCGCACACTGGAAAGCATTGTTGACGAGATGAAACTCACCGCTCGCCTACCTCGAACGCTGGTTAAAAGTGATACTCAAGGTCACGAGTTAGCAGTTCTTCATGGACTAGGAAATTACATCGATAATGTTAAGCTGGTGCAATGTGAATTGTCGTCGATCCCACTCTATCACGGATCCCCTTTCATGACAGAGATAATCGACTTCTTGCACGTGCACCATTTTCAATCCGTGTCATTTGCACCGGTCAACGGAGAGTCGGTAAGGCCGATGGAATTCGATTATCTTTGTGTAAATGACGCTGTTGCAGGCTAACACGCGGACACTCGGGTTTTGTGCCCATCTGGGAGCGATCGCCTTTTCTGTTCTCGTTCTGCTAAAGGGGCGCAAAAACAGCTGCTCCCATGACGCCTTGGCTCCCTCCTGTTTTCGGATGACTATCGCCATGACGATTCTCATCGAGATTTCTAGCCGTCCTGCTGGCAGCCGGCAGGCGCTCGCTCGGGACACGCAGAAGATGAGTGATGGGCCACGGATCCTGATTTTCGAGCCGGAAGCAATTGGCCATCAGATAGAATACATCCGGCATATTCTAACCTACATCGACCGAACCATCGACAATGTCGCGCATTATATTGCTCACGCAACGCTACGCTGCGAGGCATCCAAACTATCTGAGACTAGCTCGACGATTTCGGTCATCTTTTCGCCACGCGTATTGTCCCGGTCGGCTCCGTCGAAACCGCTTCTTAGCGGCGGCCCTGGGAGCAGGATTATGAACGTCAATGGCGTGATGCGGAACGGTTGCATCCGCGGGATTAAAAGAAATCGAAATCGACAATGTGGATTTCGTACTTTTATCTTACTTGGAGTCCATTGGTTTATTGCAGTTGGCCTTCGACGCAAGTTGTTTCGTGGTAGGCCGTGGGCGACAATCGCCATTGGGATCCGTTTTCACCACAGAAAATGCGGGGTAGAATCGCAGTTCCGCTGGACGGATATTCTGCAGAACATATTGTTCAGGTGGATCATCCGCGACCCGACGCTGGTTTGTTGCGGCACCATTGATCCATATCTATCACGCTTCTTTCGAAGAGCGAAGGTCAGATACTGCCCGGACCCCTCCGCCCTCCCCAACTTGAGCACCCCGGATGCAATCACGCACTGCTTATGGCATCCGTTCCAGCACCTTCGTTGTTCTCGTGTACGGTGTTCTGGACCGTCGCAAATGCATCGGAGTGTTGCTGGATGCCGCTGCCCGCTTGCGTGACGTATTGGACTTGACCATATTCCTAGCCGGTCCACAGGACAGCCACGTCCCGGAGCTGCTAAGCGGGAAGGCGGCGTGTAAACTCCGCGAGCGCGACAGTCTGGTCGAGGTCAATCGATTTATATTGAACGGCAAGGATATCGACCCGCTTGGCGCAGCCGATGTCTGCTGGGTGTTTTACGAACGTAACACTGTCTACAGTAGTAATGTGCTAGTCCAGTCCGGTTTGGCGCGGCGGCCGGTCATAGCGCGTCGGCGGGGCCTTATTGGGCGCTTGGTAGAAGATCACAAGCTTGGGCTCGCGCTGACATCCGAGGAGCCCGAAATTGTCGCCTCAGCCCTACAACGCCTTGCCGAGAACCCGACGCTACGGCGCGAGATGGGCGAAAATGGGGCGCGCGCGTTCGCAAAGAACACGCCCGAGAATTTCGCCCGTCCGATCATTGACGGAGTCAATGCGGCTCTTTGGGACGCGAAGAAGCAGTGACAAGTTAGAGGCTACTTTGCCTACTCGATAACCTACGGAACGGCGGCTTATAGCAGGCGCCCCCTGACGCCGCCCGGCGTCGAAGAAGCACCCGGTTTGGCGGCGCCGATAGCACTACTTGTTCTGGCGCTCGACAGCTCTTCGGCGGGCGCCGGTCAGTGAGTGCCGACACCTTGGCGCATCGTTTTCGGGAGATTGAGCCGTAGCGGGGTTCTGGGATATGGCTATCGCAGTGTGGAAGGCATCCGTGATGGCGAGCGTCGGGCGAGGCGATGAAAAATAACGGTTCGATGAAGATCTCCCGCCGCCAATTGCTGACCAGCGCCGCGGCCGGGGCGCTGGTCCCCGAACTCGCCGGGTTTGGGGCCTTTTCCGTTCACAGCGGTAGCACCACGCCGCCGGCAACGAGCACGACCGCGCAAGCGGCGGCGATGCTCGCCGACATGACGCACCGGATCGCTGTCTGTAATACCCCGACCCTGTACCTACCGCCCTGGGACCAAAACCGTCCCGGCGCTCAGTATTCCTCGCAGGGGACCCTGGCGGCTTCGTCCTTCCCGACGACGATGACTTTGGTGCAAGACGGCACTGTCGCTGGCGGGGTGCCGACGCAGAGCTTTGGCTGGGTCTTTCGCCCCGGCGACATCCCGGCCGGCCATGCGCCGCTCTTTAAGGTAGGCGGCGTCACCTGGCCGTATTCGGCAGGCCTGCAGACCTATTGGCCAGATGGCTCGCTCAAATGGGCCGCGTTTGCACTGATGGTGCCAAGCAGGTTCGCTCCGGCGCAAGGCGCGTCAACCACGGTGACGATCTCGGATGGCGGGTTCGGGACGTGGCCAGCGCCCTCGGGACGCACTCTCCGCGAGCTCTATGCGCAGGGGCTCGTGGTCAATGGGCTGACGCCGACCTTTGTCTCGGTTGTCAACAACGCTCGTACCGTGGATCTTTTCGCTAAGCTCAACGGCGACTCCAATCAGTATTACGCCGTCAAGGATCTCGACGGCGCCGCCGGGGCGCGCTGGACGATTAAGACCAAGATGGTCGACGGCAGTGGCACGGCTGATACTCAGTTTGTCGTAACCCATCGTATCTTCGCGATGAACAACCCATCGGGCGGGCTCGGCGGGTTCCGTTGGTTTGGCGAAATCCGTCAGCCGTTTTACGCGACCGGCGCCAAGCGCTACATGGTGTTTCAGCCGCCTTCGACCTCGGCTCCGGCAACCGGACTCAATTGGCAGACGGTGGGACCGGGCGGCAGTCGGCACCGTCAAAACCCCGCCCCCGTTCCCATTCAAAACACTCAGCTACTTCAATGGCGCTTCCGGCTTCACCGGGGCGGTCACCGGCAACATCCTAGCGGTCACTGGAGCCTCGCCGCCTACAGGCTTCTTGACATTGGGTAATGTCGTAACTGGGCAGTGGACCGGCACGAATCCTTTACTTATTACTGGCGCTAGTAAGCCAGCCAATGTCATAGGCTTGGGCTATTTTACCTACCCAGACGGGAAGGTCACTTCTCTTGCTCAGCATGGCGCATCATTCGAGCCCGATGGGTCGTGGGGCGGGCGCGGTAAATACTACGTCAACACTCCACCATCGGCGCCTTTTGGCCCGACACCTATCATCTTTAGCAATCCGCTTGACGTTGGTGGAAACGGAGGCGGTCTTCACGACGGCAACACGCTGTCTGGTCAGTACCAAATTATTGCTCAGCTGACCATCACCAATGGCGACCCACCAGGTCAGCGCGGCACCTATCTCCTGAATGGCTCGGCGCCGTCACCGATCGCTCCTGCTCCGATGACCTACTTTTCGGCCTGGTATTGCTATACCATGCCACCGAACAATTATCAGCAAGGCAACTCGGTGGTGCCTTGCGTCCTTACCGGCAGCAAGTTGCCGTCGATAAATCCGTCATATCAACTAGGTGGCACCAGTCCCGCAACGGGAACCAATGGTAGCGTCACCTGGGCGTGGCCACAGTTTGATGGCGCGAATGACGGCACTACGCCGTCGGACGGCAAGATGTCTCTCAGCCTGTATTCGTCGCCGGGTGCCGGCGGCCCGATAACGAACTTATTGTTCACTAGTGCCGGTACTGGCACCATGACGCCAGTGCCGGCGTTCGGATCGTTCACGCGGTTCCAGTTCGCCACCAAAGAGGGCAAGTATAACTTCTTCCAGGGTACAGGGTCGATCGTCGCCGATACCACGCTGCGGGTCCAGATCAACCGAGCCTATTGGCAATCGACTGGTACGTTCATGCCGATGGATATGAGCGTCAACGGCGCCACTCTGCCCGACACGCCATTCCCGTATGATTGGAACCCCTACTACATCGGCAATGTCAGACAGAGCGGCATTGATGGCGGAGGACCTCCGGTCGAAGTCGGCCTCATGTGCAACATCGCGGGGTGGGACTTCTATAAGCGAGACTGTACTGACCGAGAAGGAGAACCGTGCCTTTGGCCTGTCGGGCGGCACGATGGCGGGAGACTTCAAGGATAATTCGCCGGGGAGCTTTGATCGCATCATCGTCATGAACGGCCCCGGCGTCAGTTACGCCGGGATGCCTACCCCGACCTATCTAACAGGTGAAGGTTCGACATATATCCTTCCTCCTTGTGGGCCTGGCGGCTACCCTAACAACGGCCAGGGGTTCCCTAACAAACCACCGCCCGGTGTCGCTGGGATGAGCCTAAACAACCCGACGCACGAGCCCGACCTGTGCCAGTGGGCCTACATGCGCTTCGGCGAGCTGCAGTACTTCGACTACATGTGCGAGTGGGCCAATACTGTCACCGGCGCCCAATTAAACAATGTCGGCCACGATCCGAACGAGCAAATACCGCCCGCTCCATATGTTCAATGGGGCTGCGTCATTTACGGTGGACAGTTTCGTGGGGTCGGCTGGGCCAATCGCGATCTGCAAAAAGCCGCATTCTGGTGTTCACACGATCCGACCAACAACCCCAATAATCCGGTGTTTTCGGACGGGACCGAGCTGCAAAAGTATTTGCTCGATCATGCCGACGAGCAGGCGCGGATGGCGATGGCGATGCGCAACGCCGCCGATACCGGGCCGGGCATCTGGGGCAGCCAAGCGTCGGCCGATTACGTAAAAGCCAGCGGCATATGGGCACCCGGCTACGGCGACAACGGTCATGGCGGCTCCGGCCTGGCCGGGATGCAGGTATGGCAAGCGGCCTATGTCTATGGCGGCATGATGCAGGCGGCGTTGCGCGGCAATGTCGACGCCAAGAACTTTATCGCGGCGTGGATGAACTTTCTGGATCGCATCGCCAACAACCCGATCATGAAGGGTGCGAGCGCCAATGCCTATATTCATCACTACGGCCTCGATGCGGTAGCAACCATTCAACCTCATGGTACTCTTAATGGCGGGGGTGGGCAGGGCTACCCGCTCGGAATTACACGGGACGAGCAGTATTGCGGTGACCAATCGTGCTTTCAAAGCGGAGAAGGGGCCACTTGGGTTCCTAACACGACCGACGGCGTCACCGTCACGGGCAACGCCTTTGCGATGGAACCGCAGCTGTCAACCAGCTTTCATGGCACCGGCGGCGTGCCGAACAATGGCGACTTCCTATTTATTTACGGCGATTACAACGGGAGCCCGCCATTGCCGATTGTCCCCAACGAAATCCCATCGGCATTGACGCAAAGCACCGTGCTCTATTATGTGCGCGACCTAACAAATACCGGCATAGGGGCGTCTCATAATATTCGGTGGACGTTTAACCTCGCATTAACCCCCGGCGGCCCGGCGATCCCGATCACCGACACCTGTACCGGGAATGGAATCGGCCCTCTGCGGAATATCTGGCACTCAGGGCAACCGTCGACCGATGAGGTGATCAGCAACGCGTACATCTGCCAGGTGCGTAACACGGTCAACTGGATACATGCGATCGCCGCTAGCCCCTATGGCCACAACGCCATCGTAAGGTTCACATGAAGTGGTTGCTTACAACCGTCCTTCTCATCGTCAAAGCGATTGTGCATCCCGCCATCACTCAGACGGCGACCTTAACTGCGCGCGAGCGCAGTGGCGTTCAACATGCAGGTTTGGATTCGGCTTCGGTGGCAAGGCGGAGAAGCGGTATAGAGCCTAAAGCAAGTCTAAGGCAACCTTCCCTTGCAAGAACAACGCAGCCCCGGCGAGCCCCGCTTTCAGCAGCTGATGGAACGGAAGGATAAAAGGTACGAAGTTGATGCACCAATATTGCCGGCCGGATGTAACCTGAAACCAGAGCTTTCCCTGGTCCATAATCGTCAAACTCGTACCCGGGATCGGATGGCACCTCAAAGTCGTCGATCATGACCACAGCGCGCGGGCATCGGCTGAAGACAAGATCGATTTCATCCGCGAGCGGCAGATCATCATTCCAGTGGGCATCGAGGTAAAAGAACACTGTGAGACCAGCTAGACGCTTCAAGGGCCCATCGAAAAGCCTACGCAGGGCTGTCCGGCTGTCGCCTTGGATTAAGTTGATATTCCGCCTGCGCCAAAATCGTGCGCGCGCAAATCCATAATATCGCGGATGTGACTCGATTGTGAAGACAGGCAACCCTGTCTGAGACATGAATTCGGTCGTCGTTCCAAGGTAGGTACCGGTTTCTACGATTGCCTGCGCCAGCGTTTTTGCAATAATTTCCCGAAACAGAGCCTGCCGCGCGATTTGTCCGTTGAACGGGCCACCGCCACCCCAGGTTACACCGCGATCACGAAACCATATATACTGGATCGTTCCAAGCATTTGGTTTCTGAGCAAACGTGGTGGCAAATGCGTTGCCAACACCTCCAGGTCAAGGGCCATACTCATCACCTGTAAATCAAATCGAGCATTAGCGCCCCATTATCCATTTCACCCACCGGCTCCGGTGTCAGCGCCTCGTTAGTATCGCCATACGACGGCTCTTCGGTGTTGTGCCACATTTGCGCCTTAAGGTTAAGTGCGTCAGCAAGGACGGCCGCCCAATCCCACGGGAGGATGGAACGGCCGCGCTGCTAACCAATCGGGGGCGCGCGTCTCGGCGATATTGCCAGATCGTGTGTCCACCGCTGTTAATCCTTCTGTTATCCCGATGCTACACCTCGGCGGTAAGCGTCCAGCGTTCCCGCCACTTAAAGAGCCAAATCCGAAACCGGCCCATTGACCAATTCCGCGGCAACAGCTCGCTATGTTATGGAGAATAGGATTGGGGAATCCGAGGGGGATGGGGTTGATTTTGCGCCGGGCGAGAAGTGCCGGATTACGTCATGCGTCGGTGTTGCTGATCTTTGTGCTGGCCGCCATGCCGGCGGTCGCGGAAGACCTCCCGTCCGTCGTCATCCCACCGCCTTCGCCGAGCGGATTGCAGCGAATGCCGCCGCCATCGGCGGATGCCGACGCCGAAACCTATGCCCGCTGCATGAAGCTCGCGCGCCAGGATCCGGCCGCGGCGCAAAGCCTTGCCGACGCTTGGCGGCGGCGCGGCGGCGCCCATCCGGCCGAGCATTGTGCCGCGGTTGCGCTGATATCGCTCGGCAAATACAAAGAGGCGGCAACCCGGCTGCAAGCCTTGGCCCGCGCGATGACTAAGGCTCCGACCAGTCTGCGCGCCGATGTGCTCGACCAGGCAGGGCAAGCCTGGCTGCTCGCCGGTGACCCGGTGCGGGCTTATGCAGCGGCTGGCGAGGCGGTATCGCTGGCGCCCAGCGACCCTGAAATTCTGATCGACCGCTCCGAAGCAGCGGCGGCGAACGGTTTTCTCGATCGCGCCGTTACCGATCTCGACCGTGTCCTGACGCGTGATCCAAATCGGATTGACGCACTCGTCTATCGCGCTTCCGCCAACCGTGGGCTCGATCGGCTCGACCCGGCGCGCGCCGATATCGACAGGGCATTGGCGTTGGCGCCGCGATCGCCCGCAGCCCTGCTCGAGCGCGGCAATATCCGCCGGCTGCAGGGTGATCGTGACGGCGCTCGCCACGATTGGGACGAAATCGGCCGGCTCGCTCCGGGAAGCCCGGCCGATATGGCGGCCCGCGCCAATATCGAGCGAATGGCGGAGGGGCCGGGCAAGGCATCGGCTACCGCGCCATCTGCCGACGCGGCCGGTAAAGCGCCGGCGAAATGAGGGCCCGGGGTGTTCGCGGCCCGCGGCGGCGCGAGGTCATTGGCGGCGGAATGGCGGCTCTCGGCAGCATCGCTGCTGCTCGGTTTACCCCACCATCGCACGCGGCCGAGACCGAAAGCTTGAGACGGCTCGCGGCGGCCAAGGGATTGATCTACGGCACGACGATCGCTGCTTGGCAGATCACCCACGATCCCGGCTTTATTGGTCTTGTTGAGCGGCAGGCCGGCCTCGTCGTCCCTGAAAACGACATGAAATGGCGGGACATCAACGGCGGTGCGCCGGGTCAGGACGATTACAGCCGAGCGGACACAGTTGCCGGCTTTGCGGTCGAGAGCGGGATGGCGCTGCGCGGCCACAATTGCTTGTGGTATTTCCGCACGCCGTGGTGGTTTTTCGCGCTTCCCGATCGCAAGACCAAGGAGCGGGTGCTCGCCGAACACCTCAGAACCCTTGTCAGTCGTTATCGCGGGATTGTCCATAGCTGGGATGTGGTCAACGAGCCGCTCGGGCCAAATGATGGAAACTCGGACTGGCTGCGGGAGGCTCTTGGTCCCGGTTACCTCGATCTTGCGTATCATGTTGCGCGTGAGACCGACCCCCGGGCCCGTTTGGTGGTGAATGAATACGACATCGAACTCGATGCTCCGGAGCACGAAACCCGCCGCGTGGCCTTGCTCGACCTGTTGCAGCGGATGCAGAAGGCGGGGACCCCGGTCGACGCGGTCGGGGTTCAGGCGCATTTGACCGCGGTCGGTGGCCCACCATTTTCGGCCGAGCGGCTGCGGCGATTTCTGGCCGATATCGCCGCCCTCGGCCTGACGATCCAGATCACCGAACTCGACGTGACCGACGAAAACGCACCCGCCGATATCGGGACGCGCGACCAACTCGTCGCCGATACTTATCGCCGCTTTCTCGATGCCGCCCTCGACGAACCGGCGGTCAAGGTAGTGGTGACCTGGGGTCTTTCAGACAGGCACAGCTGGATTGTGCGGCACGAGACCAGCGAGAAGAAGTGGCGCAAAGACAGCCTGCCGTCACGGCCGTTGCCGTTTGACGCCGACCTTCGGCCCAAACCCGCTTTCGCCGCGATCGCCGACGCCTTCAAAAACGCCCCCGCGCGCAACCCGGGGTGATCCAGCGTCACGCCCTTTGTGCCAATCCATCCTCCCTGGAGCAGGAACAAGCCCTGTTTGTTTTGCGGCTTTGGGCTCAGCGGGCTGTTGCGGACATGCGGGCAATTAGATCTTCCACACTTGAGAGAAACAACTTGAGAAGCGGTGATTTGTTCTCCCGGTGATAACCGAGAACCAGGTCAATCTTTGGCGCTTCACCTGTTATTGGCCGGCTTGTGACCGAGGGAGGCAGAAAATTCTGCGTATAGAGCGGCAATAAGGCTATGCCTCGGGTCGACACCACCAATGATATTGCCATCGTAGAGTTCAAACCCGCCGCCGAGCGAAATCAGGTAACCAGCACCCAGATATGGCGGGTCATCGGCAGTCGGTCGATCCGCGCGGCAAGCTCTGCCGCACTCGTCGTCGCCATCGCGTTTCCTCTCCTCCGCATCTCCGGAATCGGCGGTTTCCTTCCGCCAATCCCGACGCCAGTTAAGCCGCGCCGCTGCGCCCTTGCAACAATCCCAATGGCGTACGGCAAGACTTCCTGATGTCGCGGGAATGACGGTCGACGTAGTTGCCGCCTCTGAACCCCGCTTGCGCCACCGCGACAAACAAAAAAGAATGGGAGCTGATGTCTGTTCGCGGCGCGAGCAACCGGTCAGGCGGATGGGCTATGGATTTCGACGACGGTTCTGATTTACGGCACCAAATACGGGATTATGACACCTGCTTTGCCGAGTTCCTGAAGCCGGGAGGCAATGGACAAAAGATCATGCAGGCAATCCTGCTGCGCGAAGCCTTTCACCGCTTCGCCGAGGATGGGATCGCCATACGCAAGGACGCGCCGACCGCTATTCTCGATGTCAGTTGCGGGCCCGGCGATTACTCGGTCGCGTGGACGTCACAGATCGCCGGCTTTTTGCCCCGGGGGATGATTTTTTACTGCACCGACTATCCGGGTGGTGTGGCGAGAGACACCGGGGAGAGATATACGACGACAACGGCCCGTAAGATCGCGGCGGCGGCGCAAAGCGGGCAACTTCTTCTGGCTCGGCCGCCGGTTACAGTCGATGCCGATCTGTTTGCCGGCTTCGACCCTTTGATGCCGCCGGGCGAGACTGCGGACATCATCCATTGGTCGCATAGCGGATACCATGTGCGCGATGCGCTAGGAGCGCGCAAGGATGATCAGCGCGCGATCGCCTCGGGAATCGATATCGCCATCGACAAGATGTGGGCGGCGCTGAACTCAAACGGGCTGATGTTTTCGGTCCACCAGACGCGAGATTTATCCGATGGCGTTCCGTCGCAAATGCTGCCGGTCTCGCACTCGTATTGCGGGGCGCTGGACGATGTGCCGCAACGGATCGAAGCGCGGGTCAGCCAACTAGGCGGTTACGCGGCCGCGGTGAATTTCGCGAGCCCGCTCAAATTCCCTGGCATGAGCGAAGCCAACTGGGAAGTGCTGAAGCGACCGGAGGAATGGGATCGGCTTGATGTGGCGCAGGCGCGTGCCTTAAGACTGCTCAGTTTCATCGCCTACGATTTTTCCAACCCGGCGAAAGCAGCGCTCGAAATTCTGGCCGAGAAGGGCAGGCTCGGCGCTTATGTTGACGAATTCAAATCCATCGTCGCTCAGAACAACGGGCACATCATCGTGAAGTGCGCCTTTCAAATGCTCAGCAAATCGCAAGCGGTCGCCGATAGGCTCGACGGCATAGCGCGGCGACTGCGCTCCAACACGACAGATTATCGCGCTGAGATGATAGCGGCGATGACGGGCTGACCCGCCGCGATTGGCGATTGGCGACAAGCCTCACACTCGCGCGGCGACGCGGCCGGTGCCTTCGATGACCAAGTCCCAATCGTCGACGTCGCGGTTGAGCGGGTGGACCATGACGTGCTGCACCCCGACCTCGGCATAGGCCGTGAGGCGGTCGCGCAATTCGCCCTCATCCTTGCCGTTCCAGTGGCTGCGCATCGAGATCGTGAACTCGGGTTCGGGCCGGTCGCGGCGCAGCCGTGCGATGACCGGCGCCGCCTCGGCCGGGCCGAGCTGGCTGCCGTGCCACCCTTGTCCGACGCGCACGGTGCGCTTGTAGGCGGCTTCCGAGCGGGCGCCAAACCAGATCGGGATCGGCTTGTCGGGCAGCGGACGCATCGACATCGCGTCGATTTCGGCGGCGATGTATTTGCCGTGAAAGGTGACCGGGTCCTGCGTCCACACCGCCCGCATAAGCGCTATACCTTCGTCGAGGCGCCGACCGCGCTCACGAAACGGTACGCCCAAGGCCGCGAACTCGGCCTCGAGCCAGCCGACGCCGGCCCCCAGAATCAGCCTCCCCTCGGAGAAATTCTGCAACGTGGCCAGTTCCTTCGCGAGTGGCAGCGGGTGCCGCATCGGCAGCACCAAAACGCTGGTTCCGAGCCGTACCCTTTTGGTGACAGCGGCGGCCCAGGTCAGGCTCAGCACCGGGTCATAAAACAATGGCGAGCGCGGGAACGTCGCCCGCGGCACAATGATGTGCTCGCTGACCCAGACATCGCTGAGACCGAGGTCCTCGGCCCGCTGTGCCGCGCGCCGCACAAGCTCGGGCGTCGCCTGTTCACCCGCATGAGGTAGATGGATCCCGATCTGCATGACTCGCTCCGCGTGTGCAGCCGCAAGAAAGACGACAGGGCTGTAAGCGGTATTGTTTACGCGGAAGGCAGGGTCCGCAAGTGGCGCTATAGGCGCGCGTCGTTGACGCAGAGTGGAAGGTCCAGCCACGGCCGGTGGGTGCTCGGCCGGCCAAAATGGTATCCTTGCAGATAGCCGACACCTTCTTCGCGCAGCAAGGCCGCCTCCTCCGCGGTCTCGACGCATTCGGCGACCGTGCTAAAGCCAAAACCGCGCGTCAGACCCAATAAGTGGCGCAGGATGATCCGGTTCTCGCGACGCGCTGTAAGGCTGCGTACAAACGAGCCGTCAATCTTGACGATATTCACGTCCAGTGCCTGCAAATGACGCAAAGACGTGTGCCCGGCGCCAAAATCGTCGAGTGCGACGCGGCAGCCGGCATGTCGAAGCGCGTCGACAAAGCGCACCAGCTCGCCGATATTATCGAGCGCTGCGGTCTCGGTGATCTCGATGACGAGCCGCCGCGCGCATTCCGGGCGATGACGCACCAGCGCGATCAGCGAGCGCAACCACGGCCGATCGCAAGCGGTCCGCGCCGACACATTAAAGCCGAGTCTAATCGCGCCGTCGCCGGCGAGCTCGTCGAATGCCAGGTTCAAGACGTGGCGATCGATCAACCCAATCAGCCCGGTTTCCTCGGCCGCAGCGATGAATTCGCCGCACGGGATTAGAGCCCCGTCTTCGTCGCGCATTCGCAGCAAGCATTCGAAATAATCCGTTTCGCCCGAGGTGGCGCAGACCACCGGCTGAAATGCGAAGAGCAGGCGATCCTGACCGAGTGCTGCGCGCACGGTCTCCTCGATCGCGATATTGCGCCAAAGTCGGTGTGAGTGCCCGGTGAGCTGCGGTTGAGGCACGGGTCAGCCCCGGTCGGCCAGGCGCGGCGCGGCGCCGGCATATCGCGGCGGCGGCGAGCGTTCAGGTCGGGCCGCGGCGGCGCCGGACCGCGACCGAAGGTGTCGTGCCGCCGCACCGCCGCTCGTCCTCCGATCCCATTCGGACGCACAACATTTGATGCGAAGTCGACATATGCCCACGACGCGGCCTCGATCGTTCGATGCAGCGGCTCGCCGAGCACTCGGCGCTTCGGCGGCCTACTCGGTCGCGAAGCTAGGCGGCTAATTCTCTATGAACCCTTAATCGGGCGACCCGCCGCCTTTCCACCGGCCCGATCGCAGCCACATCGCTGACCGCCCGCGATTGCCGCCCACGAACGCCAGTTGACATTGCGCGACCAACAAAACCAAGGTCTGGTCAACGCACTCGGATAGCAAACCCACTCGGAGAAGAAACAATGGGTCTCGACCTTTTGATCAAAAACGGCACCGTGGTGGACGGATCAGGGCTGCCGCGCTTTCAGGCCGATGTCGGCGTCAAGGACGGCCGCATCGTCGAGATCGGCCGCATTAGGGCGCCCGCCGAGCGTGTGATCGACGCCGATGGGCTGATTGTGGCGCCCGGATTTATCGACGGTCACACCCATATGGACGCGCAGGTTGCCTGGGACCGCCTCGGCAGCTGCTCGTGCTGGCACGGGGTCACGAGCGTCGTTATGGGGAACTGTGGCTTTGCACTCGCACCCTGCAAGCCCGCAGACCGCGAGTGGTATGCGCGCTGCCTGACCGCGGTCGAGGATATCCCGACCGAGGCGATGCTGGCCGGGATCGACTGGATCTGGGAGACCTTTCCCGAATACTTGGCCAATGTCGAAAGGCTGCCGAAGGGCATCAATTACGGAATGTATATCGGGCACTCGGCCTTGCGTATGTATGCGATGGGCCGCCGCGCGCTCGAGGAGAAGGCGACGGAAGACGATCTGCGCCGGATGGAGCAGGCGGTGATCGATGCGATCCGCGCCGGCGCTCTCGGCTTCTCGACCTCGCGCGCCACCACCCATGTGACCCCCGACGACACGCCGGTCGCCAGCCGCATCGCCGATTGGGACGAAATCGAGCGCCTGGTCGGCGTCATGGGCGCGCTCAACTCCGGCATCTTCCAGGTCGGACCCGATATTTCCGGGGGTGAGGCGCAACGCGCGTGTCTCGAGCGCCTCCGCAAGATCGCACTCGATAGCGGCCGCCCCGTGATGTTCGGCATGCTGGCGACCAAACAGGGAATCGACCCCAACCCGTGGGATTATCAAACCCGGTTTATGGACGAGACTGTCGCTGCCGGCGGACGGATGTACGGCCAGGCGACCACTCGCTCGATCAACGCGGTGTTCTCGCTGCGCTCCTATCTGCCCTTCGATGTGCTGCCGGGCTGGAAGGAAATCCGGGCATTGCCGCTCGCCGAACAGAAAAGGCGGCTCGCGGACCCCGAAGTGCGCCGGCGCTTGATTGCCGAAGAAGCGACAATGAAGCCGCGCGACCAGGTCTTGCAAGGCGGCGGCGCTGCGACGACCGATCCGCGCAAGCCGAACTACGACAATCTGTTCCCGATGATGAGCGTTGACTGGGACGACCCCTCGATCGGCGAATTGTCGCGCCGGCAGAACAAGCATCCGGTCGACGTGATCCTCGATCTCGCGCTCGAAAACGACAACCGCATGTTCGTGCAGCCGATCGTTAACGAGTTCCCGGCAGACGTGCTGAACCTGTTAAAACATCCCCGCACCTTGGCGACCTTCTCCGATTCGGGCGCCCATGTCTGTCAGGAGATGGGCTCGTCATTGCAAACCCATCTACTGAGCTACTGGGTGCGCAACAAGCAGCAATTCACGCTTGAAGAAGCGGTGCGGATGCTGACCTTCGACAATGCTTCGGCGTGGGAATTGCCGGATCGCGGTCTATTGCGCACCGGCTATGCCGCCGACCTCGTCGTGTTCGACGAAGCGAACGTCAAGCCGCAGCTGCCAACGGTCGAGCAGGACCTCCCGGGCGGCGCCCGCCGGCTGGTGCAAAAGGCCGACGGGATTGCGGCGACGATCGTCAACGGCACCGTCGCGGTCGAAAACGGCGAAGCGACCGGAAATGCCCCGGGCGTCGTCTTGAAGGGCCGCCTCGCCGCTTAGCAAAACGGGCTGGGCCACCCCCATAGCTGCTCGAGATTACGCCGTGGAGTTTATCCTCGGATCGCCAAACCGCCCAATCCCTCATCCGACTCTGCCGCGCTGCGAGGGAGTGCACTCGCGCAACCTCCGCACGGCGTTGGCGAGTGCGGCTGATCGACCCTCACGCAACCTTTCGATCGGGGTTTGGGTGGCGGTGAAGGTTGATGTAGCCGAATTGGTCGACGCTGGCGGTGAAGAGACGGGTGACAACGGTCGAGGTTTCGTCTTCGACAATGACGGCGGGGCCGGGAATTTGCGCGCCAGGCTCGAGGTCGCGGCGCTCATGGATCGCGACGGTGACGAACTCGCCGAGTTCGGGGTCGAATACCGGGCGCTCGCGAGCGGGCGTCGCTGTGTAGGCTGGCGGCGGCAATGGCAGCGCGGCGGCTTCGGCCGGCGGCGGCGCTGAGAGCAGCAAGACCCAGCTCAATACTTCGACTTCGACCCCGGGAATGACGCGGTGGTAGAGCCGCCGGTAGGCGTCCTCGAACGCGGCGCGCAGGATGGCGGCATCATCGCCGCGATAGGGCCGCACCGGCAATGGCACCGCGATCTCATGGCCTTGGCCGCGGTAGCGCATAAAGGCCGAGCGCGTCTCGATCAGCGCTGCGGTGGGCGCGCCGCGGCGGACGATCGCCTCGGCCTCGACGCGCATGCCCGACATCAGCGCATTGGCCGCGTCGGCATCGAATTCGTCGAGCCGCTGCAATGCCGAGCGGACGATCTCATAGGCGATTGGTGCTCGCAAAAAGCCGACCGCCGAGCCGACCCCGGCATTAGCCGGCACCAGCACCCGGTCGAGGCCGAGCTTTTCGGCGAGCCGGGCTGCGTGCAACGGCGCGGCGCCGCCAAAGGCCACCAGGGTGCGGCCGCGGGCGTCCTTGCCGCTCTCGATCGCGTGGACGCGGGCAGCGTTCGCCATGTTCTCGTCGACGATCTCACTGACCCCGAGTGCCGCCAGTTCCAACGCCAGTCCCAACGGTTCGGCCACCTCACGGCGCAGTGCTGCCGTGGCGGCGGCATGGTCGAGCGCCATCCGGCCGCCGGAAAATCCGGTCGGGTCGATGCGGCCGAGCACGAGGTCGGCGTCGGTCACGGTCGGCGCCTGCCCGCCGCGGCTATAGCAGGCGGGGCCCGGATCGGCGCCTGCGCTGTCCGGGCCAACCGTGATCCGCTTCAACGCATCGATGCGCGCGATCGAGCCGCCGCCGGCGCCGATCTCGACCATTTCGATGACCGGGATGCGCAAGGGCAGGCCGCTGCCTTTTTTGAAGCGGTAGATTCGCGCCACCTCAAAGGCGCGGCTCGACTGCGGCTTCAGCTCGTCGATCAGACAAATCTTGGCGGTGGTGCCGCCCATGTCATAAGACAGAACCTTGTCGAGACCGCATTGCCGGGCGATCTCGGCGGCAAAGATCGCCCCGCCCGCGGGCCCCGATTCGACCAGCCGCACCGGAAACCGGATCGCGGTCTCGGCCGAGGTCAGCCCGCCGCCCGACAGCATCAGGAAGAGCGGGCAGACAAAGCCCTCGCGCGCCAACAAGGTCTGCGAGATTGGCGATATAGCGTCCGATCAGCGGCTGGACATAGGCGTTGGCGCAGGCGGTCGAAAAGCGCTCGTATTCGCGCATTTCGGGAGACACGTCGCTCGACAGAGTAATCGGCACACCGGGGAGGTGCTGCGCCAGAATCGCGCCGGCGCGTCTTTCGTGGGCCGGGTTGGTAAAGCTGTGCAAAAAGCCGACCGCGACCGCCTCGACGCCTTGCACGGCGAGCGTTTCGGCGAGGGCCGCGACCCCGGCCTCGTCGAGCGGCACCAGCACCCGGCCTTTCGCGTCGATGCGCTCGCGCACCGGAAAGCGCAGCCGGCGCGGGACCAATGGCGGGGGCAAGTCGATGTTGACATCGTACTGCTCGAAGCGGTTTTCGTGGCGGATCTCGATCGTGTCGCGAAAGCCCTCGGTCGTTAAGAGCGCGGTCTTGGCGCCCTTGCGCTCGATCAGGGCATTGGTCGCCAGGTCGTGCCGTGAATGATGATCGACAGATCGGAGGGGGCGAGACCGGCCTCGCCGAGCACGCGGTGGATGACCTCGATTACCGCGCGCTCGGGGGCCTCGGGCGTCGTCAGGATCTTGGCGCTCCACCGCCGCTCGCCCAATTCGAGCGCGACATCGGTAAAAGTGCCGCCGATATCAACGCCCAGTCTGCCGCCCTCTTGCACCACTTCGCGCCCCTTCCTCGATGCCACAATGGGCGCGAAGTCTTTGGCGAGGCCGGGGCGCTGTCAACCGGCGATCACGCGGCCGACTAGGCCTTGGCCGGCGGAGCACCCTCAGAGGGAATGCCCCGCGCGGGTTACGCAGGGCTAACGCGATGACTAGCTCGGCTTGACCCCGACTTGCTTCCAGGCGTCGGCCACCGCCTTTTGCTCGGGGCTGTTTGCGCCATAGCGGTGTCCGGCATTGGTGATCGTGTGCCGCGCAAAACTCGCGAAATTCGCCGTCGGGGCCATGGTCCGGTCGCGGATCGTGTCGTACCAGATTTGCCCGGTCTTTTCCCAGGCATTGCCGCCGATCGCCATCGCGGCAAGGTAGAAGGCGTGGTTGGGAATGCCGGAGTTCAGATGGACACCGCCATTGTCCTCGACGGTGCGGATGTAGTGCTGCATGTCGGCCGGCTGCGGATCCTTGCCCATCACGTCATTGTCATAAGCGGTGCCGGGGGCTTTCATCGACCGCAAGGCCTCGTCCGGGAAGGTCAACAGCCCGGCGCCGATCAGCCAGTCGGCCTCATTCGCGGTCTGCTTCAAAACGTATTGTTTGATTAGCGACCCAAAAACATCCGACACCGACTCATTAAGCGCGCCCGGCTGGCCGAGATAACGGAGGTTGACCTCCGATCCGGTGACGCCATGGGTCAGTTCGTGGCCGATCACGTCGAGCGCGATCGTAAAGCGGTTGAAGGCGGTGCCGTCGCCATCGCCAAAGATCATCTCCTGGCCGTCCCAGAACGCGTTGTCATACCCCTGGCCGTAATGGACATACGCGTTGAGCGGCAGGCCCTGACCGTTGATCGAGTTGCGCTGGTAGACTTCGAGGTAGAACTCAAACGTCTGGCCGAGACCGTCATAGGCCTCGTTCACCGCAACATCGCCGACCGGAGGCTGGCCCTCACCGCGTACAACGTCCGCCGCTGTCGTCTCCTCGTGTTTGGAGTTGAAGATGGTGCGTTTGACCTTGGGCGGAGCGCCGGTGAGTGCAATCCTCGGCGCTGGCGCCAACAGCATATGCATCACCCGCTGGGTCCGGTGCGTCCCGTCCAGAGCTAAGGTTTTCAATGCGGCGTTGCGTTGGGCGGCGCTGCCGCGGCGCGCCATCTCACGAAGCACGTGCGGGGGCAGGATGCAATAGATCGAGCGGCGATGACTGATGCCACAAGTGTCGGTGTGCATGACGGTTTCCCTCACATAACCCAGCCGTTGGCGATGTCGGAACCGGTCTTCGTGGGTATCGCCCCGAAAATCGCTTCGGTACTCGTCAGCGCCTACGGTCACATCAGGATAGCGATTAATGACGGCGAGACTGTGATCTAAGTCACATTGCTGTAAGAATTAAGGATTGGGTTGATACTGCAGAGCAGAACACCTGCCTTGCTCAGCTCCCCAACATGCCTTTCATCGCTGCCGCCACTTCGAGCATTGCCTTTGCTTGCTCGTCTTCGGGCGATGCGCGCAGCTGCGAAACGTCGCCGCCGCCCGGGGGCAACGTCAGTACCGCCTCGCGGCCGCCGTAAGATAACGAAATGCGGCGCGGATTTACCCGTGGGGTTGCGGGGCGCTGTTTTACCAGATCAGCGCGCTCCATGCGGTCGAGCATTTCTTTGAGGCGAGCCTGCTGTTCCCCAGTCAAATGGCCCTGCTTATAGGGCTCGAGAACCTTTGGCCCGATGTGGCGGGCTATGGTGAAGCTGCAATCGGGTGCGATGGTCCACACCGTCCCGGTCTCGCCGGCGATCCCGCTCTGGCTATCCTTTAGTGTCAACGGCGCGGTCAGCGGGCATTCCTCGGCCATGATCTTTCCTGGGATAAGAAGTACAGCCGTCGCGGCACCGATCCTGATAATCCCGCCCAAAAAGACCGAGGGCAGAAGGTTCGAACGCAGCACGGCCATCCTCAAGTCACGTGCGCCCGAGACGTCGTGGTTTCAAGACAATGTCAGGCAACGAAAACCGCCGGGCGAAAACCCGGCGGCTGCCTTTTCGCGAGATTTGCGGGTTAGGCGCGATGGTGCCAGCCGTGGTGCCACCCACCATGCCCGGACATCAGCTCATTCGCCATCTGTTGCTGGTCCGGCGACAGGCTCGCATAGAGCGGCTTGAACGCCGTCAGCAAACGCGCCTGGTTTTCGGCGCGGACTTTGGCGAATTGCGCGCGAACCTCCATGCGCTCGACCGCATTCATCGCGGTGTCCCGGTGTTGCCGAGCATTGGCGACCGACTGGTCGAGCGACTGTGCATTCTGACGCATCACGGCGGCGAATTGCTGCCATTGTGTCTCCTGCGCCGGGGTTATTTTCAGCTCTGTCTTCAGAAACGCGAGCCGGCCCTCGACAAATTCTCCGGGCATCATCCGGGCCTGACCGTGGTGGTGCGGCTCGTTTTGAGCAGCAGCCGTATTGCCTGCGGGCGCAGTTTCGGCAAAGGCCGGCGTCAACCCGGCTGCGGCGACACTCGTCAGCAACGCAGCCGCCATTAACGATTTACCAAACCCAATCATTTTCATCCTCACGAGAGCGGGCGCTATTGCCCGTCGCTCAATCTACGTACCGCTGCACCACTGCGTGCCCGTGATTTTCTGGATTACAAGAATTTAATATCAGCGTAATGCTGCGAGCAGCCCCGGGTGCGGCTAAACACCATTATCGCTTGCATCTCCAACAATGTCATTGAGACGAGCGCCTCAGCGCTACGAAGCAGTCCCGATCCGGCGAGCTCCAGATCTTCGGGACTGCTTCGCTTTGCTCGCAATCACAATGCGACGAGGCGGCTTTGTCTTTGAGCATAGCCTGCGACGGAGCTTGATTGAGAGCGAGCATATCCCAGGCCAGTACAGCTTTAATATCGGCCGGTGCCCTGAACCGGCACGATCGGCGGCAGCGGGTTGAAGTTCAGCGGCGCGGCTTGTTCGATTTCGTTCCGGTTTGGCAATTGCAAAACATTCCACCCGCCGCCAAGCGCCTGGATCAGGCTCGCGCTGGCAACCAGCCGGTTCTGGCGGATCGTCAGCGCGGTTTCCGCATCGGCAAGCGCGGTCTGCTCGGCGACGATGACGCTGGTATAAGCGACGGTGCCGGCCAGATATTGGTTATTCAAAACGCGCACAGCCTCGCGCGCCGACGCGACAGCCGCGTCCTGCACTGTCGCTTCCGCTGCGAGAATGCGCAGTGCCGCAAGCTGGTCTTCGACCTGCTGGAACGCGGTCAGCACGGTCTGCCGATAACTGGCCAAGTCTTCGTTGAAGACGGCGATCGCCGCCTGCACCTGCGCGTTGCGCAGCCCGGCATCAAATATGGTTTGGACCAGAGATCCGCCAAACGACCAGAATTCGCCGGTCTTGCCGATCAGCTTACTCAATGAAGCGGCAGATGTGCCGACATCGGCAGACAGGGTGATGTTCGGGTAGAAGGCAGCCACCTGGACGCCGATTTCGGCGTTGGCCGCAGCCATTATCCGCTCGGCGGCGGCAATATCGGGGCGGCGTTCCAGCAAAGCCGAAGGCAGCCCCGGTGGAACTTCGGGGATCGCTATCACGACATCGGTCGGAGGAATCGACAAATCGGCCGGCGGCACACCGATCAGCACGGCGATTGCGTGTTCAAATTGCGCCCTGGTCACCCCCGTCGCGACCGCCTGCGCCTGGGTCGAGAGCAGTTGGGCCTCGGCCTGCGAGACGTCGGACTGGGCGATAATTCCTGCGGCGTATTGGTTACGGGTGATGCGTAAGGATTCAGCGTAATATGAAGCCGAGTTGTCGAGCAGCCGCTTGAGTTCGTCGGCTATGCGCAATTGCAGATAGTCGCCGGCAAGCGTGCCCTGCGCCGACAGCCGCGCGCTGGCGAGGTCGGCGGCGCTCGCTTGGGCATTGGCAACATTGGCCTCGACCTGACGGCGAATTTGGCCCCAAAGATCGGGAGTCCAGCTCGCGTTAACCGAATCGCTGAAAAAGCTGCTAATCCTGCCGCCGCTGCCGACGACGAAGGCGGACGAACCGGTCCCGCTAGAGGCACTGCCGCCGCTGAGCGAGCGCTGAGCTTGAAAATTCGCGGTTCCCGTCGGAAAATACCCGGCACGGGCTTCCGCGACGATTTCTTCCGATTGGCGCAATGCTGCGGCGGCGGCTTTGAGGTTTTGGTTAGAAATATCGATGCGGCGCTCCAAACCGTCCAGCACCGGGTCGTTGTAAATCGACCACCATGCGCCGCGATTGACCGCGTCGCTCGGCTGACCCATTTTCCAGCCGGGCTGCGGCCGCACCTCCTTGTACTGCGCTGGCACCAGAGCGCCTGGGCGATTGTAATCGGGGCCGACCGTGCAGGCCGACAACAGCACAACGGCAGTAGCGGCGCCTGTGCGGGACAGGCGCCTTATCCGCCTTCGGATCCTCATTCGCCGGGTTCGGGGATTTGACCAGGCGCGAGGCGCGGCCGGCCAATTCGCCAGTGCCTCCGCGCCCATAAACGGAAGCGATCGAGATAAAGATAGATCACCGGCGTGGTGTAAAGGGTCAGCACCTGGCTGACCATCAACCCGCCGACAATCGAAACGCCGAGCGGCCGGCGGATCTCGGCGCCTTCGCCAAATCCGATAGCCAGTGGCACTGCTCCGAGCATCGCCGCCATTGTGGTCATCATGATCGGACGAAAGCGCTTCAGGCACGCTTGGTAAATCGCCTCGCGCGAGCTGAGGCCCTCGCTGCGCTCGGCGGCGAGCGCAAAGTCGATCATCATGATCGCGTTCTTTTTGACGATCCCGATCAGCAGGATCACGCCGATCAGAGCGATAATACTGAACTCGGTCCCGGTAACGAGGAGCGCCAACACCGCCCCGACCCCGGCTGATGGTAAAGTAGACAGGATCGTGATCGGATGTACGTAGCTCTCATAGAGCACACCAAGTACGATGTAGACCGCAAGCAAGGCCGCGGCGACCAATATCGGCTCGTTGGCCAAGGATTGTTCAAAAACTTTGGCAGTGCCTTGAAAGCTGCCGCGGACTGTCGCCGGCATGTCGAGGCGGCGAACCGCCTGCTCGATTGCTTGCTGAGCTTGGCTTAACGAGGCGCCTGGCGCCAAGTTAAAAGAAATCGTCGAGGCGACGAACAAGCTCTGGTGATTGACTGCGAGCGGGGTGTTGCCCGGGGCAAAATGGCTGAAGGCGGAGAGCGGCACCATGGTTTCGGCAGCGGTCGCGACCGCCGCACCGGTTGAGGTGGCACCATGCCCGGTATTGGCCAGCGAGTTGTTGGCCAGGTTGCGCTGGGTATCACTCGCGATTGCACCGGCGCTTGTACTAGCCGTAGTTTTGGTCACAGCATTGTTAACAGTCGTGCTCGCCGCAAAGTTGGCGACCCGAGTTGCCGCGGTATTGCCGGCGGTCGTCGAGGCATTTTTAGAGGCCGCAGTCGCGGCGTTGTTGGTGACCAGGGTGGCTGCGTTGTTGTCGGATGAAGCCGCCGTTACTGTGCCGGCCAGCGCATTCGTCGAGTGCGTGCCACTGACAGTGCCGCCTGACGTGCTGACATAGATGTCGTGCAGGATTTCCGGGCTTTGCCAATATTCGGGAGCCACCTCCATCACCACGTGATACTGATTTTGTGTGGCGTAGATCACCGAAACCTGGCGCTGCCCAAAAGCATCATAGAGCGTATTATCGATTTGAGCGACGTTGAGACCGAGCCGCGCCGCCGTATTGCGGTCGATGACCAGGTCACTCTCCAACCCCTTCTGCTGTTGATCGAGATTAACCTCGGTGAGGATCGGGATCTTTTGCAGCGCCGCTTCGACCTTGGGCGCCCAGTTGTAGATCTCTTGCGCGCTGTCGCCCTGCAAGGTGTACTGGTATTGTGCATTAGTTTGTCTGCCACCCGCCCAAACGTCTTGCACCGCCTGCAAGAACAAGCGCGCCCCCGCGACCTGATTCAGTTTAGGGCGTAGCCGGTCGATGACCTGCATCACCGACACCTTGCGTTCCGACAACGGCTTTAGAACGACAAAGACAAAGCCGCCATTGGTCTGAAAGCCGCCGGTAAAGCCGACCACGTTGTCGACTGCCGGATCATGCCGAATGATGTTGACGAACTGGGCCAGCTTTTTTTCCATCAGCTGGAACGAGATGCTCTGATCGGCTTGAATCCCGCCGATCATACGGCCGGTATCTTGCTGCGGGAAAAAGCCCTTGGGGACCACAGTGAACAGATAGCCGCCGAGCACGATCGTCACTGCGAGGCTCAGCATGACCAATGCCGGCCAGCGTAAAGCTTGACGCAGCGAGCGATCGTAAACCGCCAGGACAGCGTCAAAGGCGCGTTCGGCAAGGTGGTAAAGGCGGCCGTGACGGTGCTGCGGATCATTCGCCAGCAGATGGGCGCACATCATCGGCGTTGCCGTCAGCGACACGATCAGCGAGATCAGGATCGCTATTGACAAGGTTACCGCGAATTCGCGGAACAGCCGGCCGACGATACCACCCATCAACAGGATCGGCGTGAACACCGCGATCAGCGACAAGCTCATCGAGACGACGGTAAAGCCGACTTCGCGCGAGCCCAAAAGAGCGGCTTCCATCCGCGTCATCCCGGCTTCGATATGGCGCGTGATGTTTTCGAGGACGACGATCGCATCGTCGACGACGAACCCGGTCGAAATCGTCAACGCCATTAGCGATAAATTGTCCAGGCTGTAACCCAACAGCCACATCGCGCCGAAGGTGCCGATCAGCGAAACCGGCACCGCAACGCTCGGGATCAACGTCGCTCGGCCGTTGCGTAAAAATACAAAGACGACGAGGATTACGAGGGCGGTCGCGACCAACAGCGCGCGCTCGACATCGTGCAGCGACGCGCGGATCGTCGTGGTCCGATCCATCGTCAGCTCGACATTGATCGCGTGCGGGATCGAAGCCTGCAATTGCGGCAGGATCGCCTTCACGCGATCGACGGTGTCGATAATGTTGGCGCCGGGCTGCCGGTAAAGGATCACGAGAACCGCGGGCTTGCCGTTAGATAGGCCCTGATTGCGCACATTTTCGACCGAGTCCTTGACCTCGGCGACATCGGTCAGATGTACCGCCGCACCATTGCGGTAAGCGATTATCAGCGGCTTGTAATCGGCGGCGTGATTGGCCTGATCGTTGGTGTAGATCTGATAGCGGCGATCACCCTGGTCGAGCGCTCCTTTCGGGCTGTGGGCGTTAGCCGAGGCAAGGGCGGCACGCACATCTTCAAGGCCAATGCCGTATTTGAAAAGCGCCTGGGGATTGAGTTCGACCCGTACTGCGGGTAACGAGCTGCCGCTGATCGCGACCTGGCCGATGCCGTCGATCTGCGACAAGGCCTGCTGCATGACCGTCGACGCCGCGTCGTAGATCTGGCCGCGGGTCAAGGTGTCGGAGGTCATCGATAGAATGGCGATCGGCGCGTCGGCCGGGTTGACTTTGCGATAGGTCGGGTTCTGGCGCAGGCTCGTCGGCAGGTCGGCACGGGCGGCATTGATCGCCGCCTCGACATCGCGCGCGGCGCCGTCGATGTTTCGGCTCAGATTGAATTGCAGTGTGATGCGGCTGTTGCCGACCGTGCTCGTCGAGGTCATTTCGGTCACATCGGCAATGACGCCGAGATGGCGCTCGAGCGGGGTCGCTACCGTTGTCGCCATTGTGTCGGGGCTGGCGCCCGGCATTGTTGCGCTGACCACGATTGTCGGAAAATCGACCTGTGGCAGAGGTGCTACCGGTAGTTTGAAATAGGCGAAAAGGCCGGCGAGAGCGAGCCCGATGGTCAGCAGCGTGGTCGCAACCGGTCGGCGAATAAAGATGGCCGAAAAGTTCACTAGACTGCGCTCTTCGAGGCCACCGCGCCTGGGCTGCGGCGCAACCAGGCGCCGAGCCGGTCGAAACCGAGGTAGATCACCGGGGTCGTGAACAAGGTTAGGAGCTGGCTAAAGATCAGTCCGCCGACGATCGTTACGCCGAGTGGATGCCGCAGTTCCGACCCGGTGCCGGTGCCCAACATCAACGGCAAGGCGGCGAACAGGGCCGCCATCGTCGTCATCAGGATCGGCCGGAAGCGCAACAAGCACGCCTGGTAGATCGCCTCGCGCGGCGACTTGCCTTCGTTCCGTTCGGCATCGAGGGCAAAGTCGACCATCATGATCGCGTTTTTTTTGACGATTCCGATCAGCAGAATGATGCCGATGATCGCGATCACGCTGAGGTCGCTGCCGTCGATCATCAATGCGAGCAATGCGCCCACGCCAGCCGACGGCAATGTCGAAAGGATCGTGATCGGGTGGATGAAGCTCTCGTAGAGCACCCCCAGCACGATGTACATCGTGATGATCGCAGCGATGATCAGGATCAGCTCGTTGCCAAGAGCGGCTTGAAATGCCAATGCCGCGCCTTGGAAGACGGTGATCATGCTGATCGGCATGCCGATGTCTTTCTCGGCCTGTTGGATCGCATTGACCGCCTCACCGAGTGAGGCTCCCGGCGCCAAATTGAACGACACCGTCGTCGCCGGGAATTGGCCCAGATGCTGGATCTCAAGCGGCGCAGTCTGCTCCTCGATCTGGGCGATTGCCGACATCGGCACTTGGCCATTGACCGCGGTCGAGGACGGCAGATAGATCGATCCCAACGAATTCAGCGATTGCTGCATCGCTGGGTCGGCTTCGAGGATCACGCGATATTGGTTCGACTGAGTGAAGATCGTCGAGACGATGCGCTGGCCGTAAGAATCATAGAGAGCGTTGTCGACTGTCGCTGGGGTAATTCCAAACCGCGCTGCGGTCGCCCGATCGATATCAACGTAGGCCGACAGGCCGTTGTCGGAAAACGTGCTGCCGACATCCTCGATCTGCGGGATCTGATTGAGCCGCTGCATCAGCTTGGGAACCCACTTCGCGAATTCCGCGGCATTAGCGTCTTCCAGCACAAACTGGTATTGCGAGCGGCTGACCGTGGCGTCGATCGTCAGATCCTGCACCGGCTGCATGTAGAGCGTTATACCGGGCACAACCGCCACCTCGTTCTCCAGCCGGCGGATGATGTCGCTCGCCGATAGACTACGTTGATCGCGCGGTTTGAGGTTTATCAAGAAACGGCCGCTGTTCAGCGTCGTGTTGGTGCCGTCGACGCCGATAAACGAGGTCAGGCTGGCGACGTCGGGATCTCGGAGAACGGCATCGGCGAGTGCCTGCTGCCGCTCGGACATCGCCGCGAACGACACCGATGGCGAGGCGACCGAGATGCCCTGGATCAGGCCGGTATCCTGTATCGGGAAAAAGCCCTTCGGGATCACGATGTAGAGGAATACCGTCAGCCCCAAGGTCGCGGCCGCCACCAACAAGGTCAGCGGCTGACGGTCAAGCACCCAGTTCAATAGCCGGCCGTACTCGGCGATCACCTTGTCGAACCATTCCTGGCTTTTGCGCGCGACGAGCGACATCTCGGAGGCGCGTTGGTGGCGCAGGATCTTGGCGCACATCATCGGCACCAATGTCAGCGCCACGACTGCGGAAATCACGATCGTCACCGCAAGCGTTATCGCGAACTCGCGGAATAGCCGCCCGACCACATCCGGCATAAACAATAACGGGATCAGCACCGCGATCAGCGACACCGTCAGCGAAATGATCGTAAAGCCGATCTGCGCCGAGCCCTTTAGCGCCGCTTGTAATGGCGGATCCCCGGCCTCGATGTAGCGCGAGATGTTTTCGATCATGACGATCGCATCGTCGACGACAAAGCCGGTCGCGATCGTCAGCGCCATCAACGAAAGATTGTTCAGGCTGAACCCGGCGAGATACATGACCGCAAGCGTGCCGACCAGGGACAGCGGCACCGATAGGCTCGGGATCAAGGTTGCCGACGGGCTGCGCAAAAACACAAAGATGACGATCACCACCAGCACGACAGCAAGGCCGAGTTCGAACTCGACATCGGCGACTGACGCGCGGATCGTCGTCGTGCGGTCGGTCACGACTTGTACATCGACCCCGGCGGGCAGCGACGCCTGCAGCTTTGGCAGCAGCTTCTGGATGCTGTCGACGACGGCGATGACGTTGGCTCCCGGCTGGCGCTGGATATTGACGATGATCGCCTGAGTGTTGTTGACCCAGGCGGCGAGCTTGGCGTTTTCGGGCGCCTGCTTGGCCTGCGCGACGTCTGACAGTCTGACTGGGGCGCCGTTGCGGTAGGCGATGACCAGATTGTCGTACTGGCTCGGTTTTTGGATCTGGTCGTTGGCGTTGATCGTATAAGAGCGGCTCGGCCCGTCAAAATTGCCTTTTGGAGTGTTGACGTTGGCGTTGGCGAGCGTCGTGCGCAAATCGTCGATGTTGAGACCGTAGGCGGAGAGCTGCAGATTATTCGCCTGAATTCTGATCGCCGGCCGGTTGCCGCCGGCGAGGCTGACAAGACCGACCCCGGGCAACTGCGAAATCTTTTGCGCGAGTCGCGTATCGGCGAGGTCCTCGACTTGAGTTAATGGCAAGGTTTTCGAGCTCAGCGCCAAAGTCAGGACCGGCGCGTCCGCCGGGTTGACCTTGGCGTAGATCGGCGGCGCCGGCAGGTCGGACGGCAACAGATTGCCGGCCGCGTTGATCGCCGCCTGGACCTCCTGCTCGGCGACATCGAGGTTGAGATCGAGGCTGAACTGCAGAGTGATGACCGACGCGCCGGCGGAGCTGACCGACGACATCTGGCTGAGCCCCGGCATCTGCCCGAACTGCACTTCGAGCGGCGCTGTCACCGACGAGACCATCACGTCGGGGCTGGCGCCGGGGTAGAAGGTCTGCACCTGGATCGTCGGGTAATCGACTTCGGGCAACGCTGAAAGCGGCAGGAAGCGGTAAGCAAACAGCCCAACCAGCATAATCGCCGCCATCAGCAGCGTCGTCGCCACCGGGCGCAGAATAAAGAGACGCGACGGGTTCATTGACTGGTTTGCTGTGCGCCGCCCTGCTGATTTCGGTGCTGTCCGGAATGTGGGCCGCCGCGCTTGTGCTCGGCTCCAGGCTGGGCGGCAGCGCCCGTTAGCGCCGGCCTTTCCGGGCGGCGGGGCGACAGTGATTTTGGCGCCGTCCTTCAGCCGGTCGGCGCCGTCATCGACCACCTGATCGCCGACCTGCAATCCGGAGAGGATCGCGACATGCTGGCCGTCGCCGGGACCGAGCTTGACGGTTTGCACGGCAACGGTGTCGTTCGGCTTGACGAGATAGACAAATGTGCCGGGGGCGCCGCGCTGGATCGCAGCGGTCGGGACCAGCGCCACATTCTGCAATGTGTTGACGAGCAACTTTATGTTGACGAACTGGTTCGGAAACAGGCTCTCGTCGGTATTGTCGAAAATCGCCCGCAGCTTGACCGTCCCGGTGGTCGGATCGATCTGGTTGTCAATCGTCTCCAGCTTTCCGACCGCGAGCTGGGTCGTGCCGGTACGGTCATAGGCGGTCGCCTGCAGTGTTGCCCCGGCGTGCAGCCGCTTCAGCACCTCTTGCAGGCTGTCCTCGGGCAACGTGAAGATGACCGAGATCGGCTGCAGCTGGGTTACGACGACGATCCCGTTGGGATCGCTGGTCTGGACATAGTTCCCGGGATCGACCTGGCGCAACCCGACTCGACCGGTCAGCGGCGAGATAATGTGGGCATAGGTCAGATTGAGCTTCTGCGTGTTGATCTGAGCCTGATCCAGCAGTATTTGCGCCCGATCCTGGGCGACAGTCGCAACCTGGGTGTCGCGCGTCTGAGTCGCGATCGAGTTTTGTGCGACGAGAGTGTTGTAGCGCTTCAGGTCGACCTGGGCGTTATTCAGGGTCGCCTCGTCTTTGGCGAGTTGCGCCTGTGCCTGTTCAAGCGCCACCTGATACGGACGCGGATCGACTTGGGCGAGGAAATCACCTTTTTTGACGTGCTGGCCCTCGGTGAATGCGACACTCATCAGATAGCCGTTGATCTGGGTCTTGACCGTAACCACCGCCAACGGCGTCACCGTCCCGAGCCCGTTCAAGGTGACCGGCATATCGCCCTTCTGCGCGGTCGCCACTCCGACCGGAGTGGGGCCAGCGGACATCGCCCGCCCGCCGCGGCCTTGGCTCGGCGTCGGCTGATGCGCAAACCGCGGCAAATAGATCACCGCCGCGGCGACGATCGCCGCCAAAACCAGGATCCACAACAGCACGCGCAGCCACGAGCGCCGTCTCGGTCTCGTCTGAATCTGGGCCGGCTCGTCAATGAGATCTCCGGCCCCGCGCCGGACATCGTCGCCCTCTTCGGTTCGTGCTTTGCGGGTTAGAATTTCGCCGTGCTGGTCGTCCATCGTCTGCTGTTCTTTTCGCGTCCGCGCGAGCTTATCAGTACCGGGCCCGCGCGTCCCAACGCCATCAGCGCGGCAATGCCAACCTGCTGATTATATGCGGCGAGGGCGCTCCGCATCCCGCGGGCGGCAAGCCTCTTCCGTCGGCGCGGCTGATCGTCTCAAATGGCGGCTCTGTCGTCAGCGCTCAAGGCCGGCACATGGCAAGCAACCTTCCTCCTCTGACCGGCGGTCAGCTCGTCGTTGCCGCACTGCGGGCGCACCGCGTCGATATGGCGTTCAGCGTCGCCGGCGAAAGCTATCTCGAAGTGCTCGACGCATTGTTCGACGCACCCGAGATTCGGCTTGTGACCTGCCGCCAGGAAGGTGGCGCCGCCTTTATGGCGGAGGCCTACGGCAAATTGACCGGCAAGCCCGGTGTGTTGCTGGTGACTCGCGGGCCGGGTGCGTGCAACGCGTCGATCGGCATCCACACGGCATTTCAGGATTCGACGCCGATGGTCGTGCTGGTTGGCCAGGTGGCGCGCCATCAGATCGACCGCGAAGCGTTTCAGGAAGTCGATTTCCGCCGCATGTTCAGCCCGCTCGCCAAATGGGTGGCGCAGATCGACATGGCCGAGCGCGTCCCCGAACTCGTCAACCAGGCGTTTCAGGTCGCGACCTCCGGCCGGCCCGGCCCGGTCGTGCTGGCCTTGCCCGAGGACATGCTGCGCGACCGCGCCGCCGCCGAGATCGCCGGCCCGTATCACCCGGTGCGTGCTCATCCCGGTGCGGCCGACCTCGCCGAAATGCGGCGCCTGCTCAGCGCGGCACAGCGGCCGATGATGCTGGTCGGCGGCGGCGGGTGGAGCGATGCCGCCTGCCGTGACATCGCCAAATTCGCCGAAGCGAACGATCTGCCGGTGTGCTGTTCGTTTCGCCGGCAGGACATCGTCGACAACCGCCGGCCGTCTTTTGTCGGCGATCTCGGGACCGGTGCGGCGCCGGCCTTGGTCGCGCGCATCAAGGAGGCTGATCTGTTGCTCGCGGTCGGCGCCCGGATCGGCGAGATCACGTCGCAATCCTATTCGCTGCTCGGCATCCCCGAGCCCGGCAAAGTGCTGATCCACGTCCACCCCGCGGCCGAGGAGTTGGGCCGGGTTTTCCGTCCGACCTTGGCAATCCAGTCGGGCATGCCCGAATTTGCCGCCGCCGCGGCGGGGTTGGAGCCGGTCGCGGTCAAGCGCTGGTCGAGCTGGCGCGCCGAGGTCCGCGGCGAATACGAGGCGGGGCTGCAGCCATCGCCTGCGACCAGCGGCGGTGCGCTCGATCTCGGCGCTGTCATGGGCTGGCTGCGCGACCGACTGCCCGACGACGCGATCGTCACCAGCGACGCCGGCAATTTCAGTGGCTGGCCCAACCGCTTTCTGCAATATCGCCGCCCCGGCCGTCAGCTTGGGCCGACCAGCGGGGCGATGGGCTATGGCGTGCCGGCCGCAGTCGCCGCCAAGCTCGTATATCCGGACCGGCTCGTCGTCGGCTTTGTCGGTGATGGCGGCTTTATGATGACCGGACAGGAATTGGCGACGTCACTGGCGGAAGGCGTCGGGCCGATCATCCTGCTCTTCAACAACGCGATGTACGGCACGATCCGCATGCATCAGGAGCGCCGTTTCCCCGGCCGCGTCGTCGGCACGGCATTAAAAAACCCGGATTTTGTTGCACTCGCCCGCGCGTATGGCGCCTTTGCTGCACGAGTGGAGCGCACCGAGGAATTCGCCCCCGCCTTCGAAGAAGCCGCCTCGGCCAAGCGCGCCGCCATCATCGAACTCGCGGTTGATCCCGAGATCATCACCACCCGCACGACCCTCTCCGCCCTCCGCCGCCAAGCCGAAGCAAACCGAAACAAAGCGGGCCAAGTGTGAACGGAGCTCATCCCACCGATATAAACGCCGGCACGAGCGCAAACACCGCGGCGGGCGG
>CAVTLC010000033.1:0-140551 GCA_963735445.1 uncultured Alphaproteobacteria bacterium | reverse complement strand
CTATGGCGGGCTGGCCTTGGTTGGGACCCCGATGACGATCGCCGACGAGATGGAGGACTGGCTCGAAAGCCGCGCCTGCGACGGCTTCAACATCATGTTCCCCTACGTGCCCGGCGGTCTCGACGATTTTGTCGACCGGGTGGTGCCGGAATTGCAGCGCCGGGGTCTCTTCCGCCGCGAATATGAGGGCCGCACCCTGCGCGAAAACCTCGGTCTCCCCCGCCCCGAAAACCGCTTCTTCGCGCCCCGCGGCTTCTGAGCTGATCGTCGTTCCCGCAGGTCCGAGAGCCAATTCATCAGTGTCGCGGCTTTGTATCATTCACAGTGCGCAATTAAGCGCGGGGCGGCCTAGAGCTTTAGGTACTGCGATAGGCTCGCGAGTACTTCGATAATCTTTTGCGCGGTGGCGTCGGTCCAGATCGTTGCCGACCGCCGAGCTGAAATGCTGCAAGAAGGGCATCGAGATACAGGCGTAGAGGCTCAGCCAAAGTGCGGTGGTTGGCTGGCCCGGCGCCGGCGACGCGATCGCGACGCGGAGCTTTTCGGCAACCGCTCCGGCTTCTGCCAGGATGCGGGTCATCAATTCCGCGGCGAGCCAAATCGGATAGCGCGGCCTCGATGACGCCGAGCCACTCCGTCGGGATAGTGATCGCGGTCTCCGCGCCGAGCGTTGCGGTGTTTTCGGACAACAGTGGATTATCGGCGCGAACCGCCCGGGTGATTTCGGCGGGGAGGGGTATTTCGCTGATGACTGGATAACCGGCATCGCGATTTCCCCCCTCAGGTGTTGCCAGGCTCATTCCAACCCTCTGAGAACATATTGGCAACATTTAGGACGCGCCGGAGAAACCGCAACCTGGGATCGGGACAGAATTTTGACGCTGTTCGCGTCTGAACTTGACGCCTTTCAGCCGGGGGTGCCCAGCGGCCGCCACCAGCGCCGCGTCAACAGCATCGCCAACAGGCCCGCTACCCCGGTTGCCGCGGCGGCCCAGGAGGCGCCGATCGCCCCGGCCAGCAGACCGATCTGGATAAAGCCGAATAAGCCGACGCCAATGCACACCGACAGTACGCCGTAGACCCGGCTGCGCATCTCGGCCGGCGCCGACAGGTACACAAGGGTCGCCTGCATGATGCTGAAACAGGCATTGGCCACGCCGGTCAGCAGCAGGACAAAGCCGGACAGCAGCGGGTAGGGCGTCAGCGCGAAGACTGGCACCAGTATCAGGTAAACAAAAACACCCGACAAATAGATGCGGGAGAACAGCGGCTGCCGGATCGCCAGCGCAATCGCGACGGCGCCGCAGAACGCACCAACCCCGGTCATGCTCGACAACAAACCGATGCCGACCGCGCCGAGCCCGAGTTGATCGTGACCGATCACCGGGATCATGCTGGTCGCAGGCCAGCCGAACATGTTGTAGATCACGGTGACGGTCAGGGTTGCGATCAGGCGGGGGGTGCGGCGAACCAGGGCCAGACCCTCGGCCGTCCTCGCCAATATGGTCTGCGTGCTCGACGGAACGGCAGGGTTGCGATAGTGAACCCGTGATGCCGCAACGAGGGCGATGACATAACACAGGACGCTGACGCAGAACGCGCCGCCGATCCCGAACGACGCCAATAGCACCCCGCCGATCGTCGGGCCGACGATCTGGCTTGCATTGTTGGCGCCGACATCGATGGACATCGCGCTGCTCATGCGCTCGGGCCCGACAACGTCGCCAATCATCGTGCGGCGCACCGGGTTGTCGGCGGTCCAGCCAATGCCGTTGAATAGGGCTGCAACAGCGAGGTGCCAGACCGCGAGTGTGCCGGTCCAGGCGAGGATCGCCAGGGTCAGCGAGGTCAGCGCCATCGACAGGACGACGAGGATCAAAGCGCTGCGCCGCTCGCAGCGCTCGGCAAGGGCGCCGATAACCGCGCCGAACAGCGCCATTGGGAGCATTCGCAGCATCGTCAACGCAGCGACGACAAAGGGCGAGCCGGTATGCTGATAGGCGAACACTGCGACGGCCAGCATTTCCAGCCAGCGCACGCCAAACACCACGAGTCCGACCAGCCACAGCCGCCAGAAGTCAGGGGCGTCGATCCGCCACGCCCGCGGGTCGGGACGCGCGATGACAAAGCTTGCCGTATGGCCTTTTGCAGCGGCGCCGGGCGAAACCCGCCGCGCTCTCGGCCACCGCACCATGCCGCTCATCGACGCCCTCCAACCCGTTCCCGACGCGCTGCGCCCCAACGCGGCAAAACGCGCTCGCTTTCCGGCACGATCCATCACCATTTTCCGACTAGCACCACCACGAGCGCGCTGCCGCAGACTTAGCAGAGATTTTCCGGTTGGGCGATTTTGAGGCAGGATAGCTGGTAGGACCAATTGTCGGCCGGCCTGCTGGCGGGCGATCGATTGCTGCGGCGCAGTGTTTGCAGAATTGTTAAAGCCGTTGATTGCGGCCTTATGTTAATGCGCTGAGTGCGGCTCCTAAAAAGGAGGTTCCGATTTCGACCGAGGTTGAACTCAAGCTCGCCGCCGACCCCGGCGATCTGGACAAATTGACGCGCGCGCTAAGCACCCGGGCGCCGGGGGCGGTGACGATCTCGCGGCGGCTGTCATCGACCTATTTCGACACGCCAGATTATGCTTTGCGGGAAGCAGGATCGATCTTGCGGGTGCGCGAGGTCGAAGGGCGGTTTGTCCAGACCTTAAAGACTGAGGACCCCGACAGCACGAATCTGCTGTCGCGTGGCGAGTGGGAAGACCCGGTTGCCGGCAACCAGCCGGATCCGCAAGCGCCCGAGAGCGGTGCGCACCTGGCGGAGGGAATTGTCGCGGCGCTCCGCCCGCTATTCGTCACCGAGGTCGAGCGCGTGACGGTCGAGATTGAGCCCCACCCCGGGACACGGATTGAGGCGGCGGTCGACCATGGCACGATCCGCACCGCGGACGACGGCTGCAGCCAGCCGATCAGCGAGATCGAGCTGGAATTGAAATCGGGCGACCCCGCGGCAGTTTATGACCTGGCGCTCGAATTGCTGGAAACGGCGCCGCTGCGGATCGATTTGCAGAGCAAATCCGAGCGCGGCTATCGGCTGGTGCAGAAGAACGATGAGCCGCCATCGGCAGCCGCCGCCGCGCCGGTGTTTCTCGACGCCGAAATGACGCTGGAAGACGCGCTGCAGCGGGTTGGCCGCATCTGTCTCGCGCATATGTTGCGCAGCGAGCCGGCGGCGCTTGCCGGCAAAATCGAGGGCGTCCACCAGATGCGGGTGGCGACGCGGCGGCTGCGCTCAATGCTGTCCGCCCTCAAAAAGATGCTGCCAGAGGCGGAGCGCCGTTGGGTGTCGGACGAGATCAAGGTATTGACGGCAGCGCTTGGTCCCGCCCGCAATCTCGATGTGTTCGCCGCGGAATTGCTGCCGCCGGCGCGCGATGAGGCGCCCGACCAGCCTGGCTGGGCGGAGTTGAGTTCGGCCGCCGAAAAGGCCCGCGCCGAGGCGCATCGCCGTGTCGCCGACGAGATCCGCGCGCCGCGCTACACGGCGACAATGCTGCGCTTGCTGCGTTGGTTCGAAGGCCGCGGCTGGCGGCGCGCGGCTAACGCCATGCCGGATCAGGCGTTGACTCTCGCGATCGGCGCGGTTGCCCCTGCGGTGCTCGATCGACGCCGCCGTACGGTGCGCAAGCGCAGCCGACATTTCCGCCGGCTGCCGGCGCATGGCCGGCACCGGCTGCGGATCGCGGTCAAAAAATTGCGTTATGCGATCGAACTGCTCGACAGTCTTTACGACCAACGGGACGCTCGGCCGTTTATCAAGCGGCTGAAACGGGTGCAGGACGAACTCGGACACGCCAACGATGTGCGCGTCGCCTACAGTCTCGTGATCGAATTGGGCCGATCAGCAGCACAGGTCGAGCCGATGGCCGATGCCGGGGCGCAATTATTGGCGCGGCATCAGCGCATATTGGCCAAGAACGAAAAGAAGACGCGGCGACGGCTGCGACGGCTGAACCAAGAGCAACCATTCTGGCGGAAGTGATGACCCGGGGCGACTTTGAGTGACGGCCTGCAAGCCCCGAGCTGCACCCTGTGACGGCTCCCGCGGCTGTCGTTGCCGCGCCGGCGACTACTCGGCGGCGACCTTGGCCGGGATCGGGCAAGACACCCCGGTGCCGCCGAGCCCGCAATAGCCGCGCGGGTTTTTCGCCAGATATTGCTGGTGGTAATCTTCGGCAAAGTAAAATGGCGGGGCGTCGGCGATTTCGGTCGTGATCGCGCCGTATTGAGCGTCGTTGAGGCGGGGCTGGAAGGCCTCGCGCGATGCCTCCGCGGCATGCCGCTGCTCGGGCGAAAAGGTGTAGATCGCCGAGCGGTACTGGGTCCCCCAATCATTGCCCTGGCGCATGCCCTGGGTCGGGTCGTGGCTCTCCCAAAACAATTTGAGCAACGCTTCGTAGGTGGTCGCTTTCGGATCATAGACCACCAGCACCGCCTCGGTATGTCCGGTGCGGCCGCTGCAGACCTCCTCGTAAGTCGGATTTGGGGTCGAGCCGCCGGCATAGCCGACCGCGGTCACCCATACCCCCGGCGCTTGCCAAAAAATGCGCTCGGCGCCCCAAAAGCAGCCAAGGCCAAAGAGTGCTTTCTCCAAGCCGGCAGGATAAGGACCGGCGAGCGGGCGGCCGTTGACAAAATGGCGCTCCGGCACCTGCATCGGCTCGGTTCGGCCCGGCAAACAATCCTCCGGTGCGGGAATAGCCAGTTTGTCCCGTGAAAACGGCCACATTGCGGGTCCCCTTCTGTGGGCACCGCCGGTATCGGCGGACTGGACATCGATGTAGGCAAGCGCTCCACAACCGCCAAGGCTGTTTACCGGCCTTAGCAATAAATGCGAGGTTTTCGCGCTTTTGGCGATCGAGCGGATGTGCGTGAAATCGCCGCTTGGGCGGCAAGGCGCGAAACCCGATCATGGTGCTGCGCGTTGCATATCGGCGATTGACCAGCGCCGAGCGGCTTCGGCTTCAGTCACACGGGGGTGGCGCGATGTTCAGAGCATTTGTTCTGGGTATTCTGGTAACGGTCGTTGTCGCCGTCGTTGTGGCGTACTTCTTCGTCACCAATGCGGTAATCCCGCTCAACGGCGACGCCAAGCCATTGCCGCTCGAAAGCTGGGCGGCACGGAGCGCGATGCACGCGACACTCGAGCGCGAGGCGCCGAAAGGCTCCAATCCAGTCGCGCTCAGCGACGCAAATTTGATTGCCGGGATCGGCCTCTACGCCAAGAATTGCGCGATTTGTCACGGTACGGCGAAGGGCGACGCGTCGATCACGCCGATCGCTAAGGGTTTGTATATACAGCCGCCGCAATTGGCGACGGACGGTGTCGAGGACGACCCCGAGGGCTACACCTTCTGGAAAGTCAAACACGGCATTCGCTGGACCGCGATGCCGGCCTGGGAGGGCACGCTCAACGACGAACAGATCTGGACGCTGGCTTTGTTTCTGAAGCACATGGACAAGCTGCCGGCCGCGGCGGAGCAGGCTTGGCAGCAAGTCACGAATTAGATTTAGGCAAAGGAGCGCGCCGGCAGCGGGCGAGGCGGTGGCAAGCCGTTCGTATTGCCAGTTTGCCGCGACGCCACTTTGTCGTTGAAAATCGCCGATGTTCCAAGTCGCGTGGTGCGGCGCGAGGTTGTTGTCAGGCCGCCGCCGCCGCGCTATAGAACTTGGCGAGCCAAAGCCGAAGGGGACGGACGGTTATCATGGCTTTATCATATTGGCCTGGATTAAACGCCAAAGTTGATCCGAGGCGGCGGAGCGCACCGATACTGTGTCGTCTTTTGCTGTTGATTGGATTGCCGCTAGCGATCGCTGCCGGGCCGGCGGCCGCAGCCTCCGATGCCGGCGATCCAAGGGCGACCGCCTTTATGAACGAACTGTGGAACCACGCGCTCGACCTGCTCAACAAAAAGGCGCCGGCCGCCGAGCGGCAAGCCCGGTTTCGCGAGTTGTTTCACCGAGATTTTGATACGACCGGGATCGCCCGGTTTGTGCTCGGCCGCTATTGGCGCACCACGACCCCCGAGGAACAAAAAGAATTCCTAAAGCTCTTTGAAGATTACGTCGTCTATGTCTACACAGCGCGGCTGTCGGATTTCCAAGGCGAGCAGTTTAAGATCAATGGCGCGCGGCCCGACCACGATTCGGTCATCGTCTCGACCGACGTGACGACGCCGGGCGCGCCGCAGCCGCTCAAGGTCGATTGGCGCCTGGTCAACGATGATGGCGCCTATAAGATCTCCGACGTGATCGTCGAGGGCGTCAGCATGCTGGTAACGCAGCGCTCCGAATTCGCCTCGGTGATCCAGCGCCACGGCGGCCAAGTGCAGGGGCTGATCGCCCTGATGCGCGAGAGAACCGCGAGCGCCGCGCAATAGCGCTTGACGTGAATGGGCGGGGTGCAATCACGATCCCGCTCTCCCGTCGCCCGAGGGCATACTCGACCAAAGGGCATTTCAACCTCATAGGGTCTCAGAGCCAGGCGAGGCTGTCGGGTTCAAGGCCGAGCCGGTACCGCCCCACAGTCTCGTAATGCTCCTGCCGGCCCTGCAATTGCTGCGAGACCGTGTGGATGTCGCGAAAGCGCCGCTCGAACGGGTTGGCGGCAAAGATCGCGTTGGCGCCGGCGGCATGATAGGCAATGTCGACGACATCGCGCGCCTGGTGGATGGCAAAAGTCGCGGCGAGCCGGATCGTCATTCGCTGATCGAGGGTTAGCTGCCCATTGCAGGCGACCTCGTCGGTGATCTTCTTTAGCGCGCCGAACAGAAAAGCCCGGGCGGCGCTGAGTTTCGCTTCCGCCTGCGCCACTTGCGACTGCACGACATTATTGTCGCGCAAGGTGTGTTTGCCGCCCCGCGGGATCTTGTCGCGCGCCAAGCTCGATAAAGGCGTCGAGCGTGCTGCGGGCAATCCCCATCGCCACACCGGCAAATCCCGAGGCGTAGAGCTGCAGGCTGCTGAAACGATAAAGCAGGCCCGGCTCGTACCGCGCCTGACTGGCGTCGCGCGCGACGCAGAATCTCTCGGGCACGAACAGATCCTTGACCGAATACTGGTCGCTGCCGGTGCCCCTAAGCCCGACGACATGCCAGATGTCGGTCATCTTGGCGGCGGATTTCGGAAACAGCAGTGTGCAGATAAGCGGGGTGCCATCGGCATTTAGCCGCGGGCGGCCGTCGCGCTCGACAATCGGCAGATGCGCGCCGAGCCAGCTCGCGTCGTGGCTGCCGCTCGCAAAGCTGAAGGTCGTATTGATCCGATAGCCGCCATCGACGATCCGCGCTTCGCCCGGTCCCGGTCCCCAGGCGAGGATGCCATCGGGCGCACCAAACACCTCGCGCGCGGTCTCCGGATCGAGATAGGCCGCGGTCATCGAGCAGCCGGAGGTCTGGTTCAGGCACCACGCGGTGCTGGCGTCGGCCTTGGCGATCTCCTCGATGACCTGAACAAAGGTCAAGGGCGGCAATTCGGCTCCCCCGAGCGAGCGCGGCAACAGCAGCCGATAAAACCCGTTCTCGATCAGCGCCTCGCGCAGGCTGGGCGGCAATTCGCGGCGGCGTTCGATCTCCTCAGCTTCAGCGGCAATGACCGGCGCCATCGCGCGCGCCCGGGCGATATAGTCGACCGTGCCCGGATGCGGGGTGGTGCCGTCCGAGGACCGTGAGCCGGGTGAGCTAGACGCCATTCATTCGCTCCTGTTCAGCGGTGGACATTACCGCCCCGGGTGGGTGGCGATTTAAGATTTTTCAATTGGTTGCCGGGCAGCATGCGCGGGAGATTAGCATGCAGCGCGGCACTCGGCTCATTTGGATGGCGGTAAGCCTGTTGGCTGTTGCCGATCTGCTGCTCTGCCATCATCTGCAGTTGCGGTTTTATCACTGGATCCCGCTCGCCTCGGCTTGCGCAGTGGTAACCGCGATCGGGCTCTTTTACCACCTCACCGGACGCAGCGCAGTGCTTGCCCGGGCGGCATATTGGACCCTCTTATGGCTGCTTTTTGTCAACGCCGGGACGGTGCTGATCTATGTTGCCGCGGCCTGCGGCGGCACCGCTCACGACAGTACACTCGCCGCGGCCGACGCCGCTCTCGGTTTTGACTGGCGGGGCTGGTACGATTTTCTGGCGCCGCACCGGGGGCTGCGATTCGCGCTGTGGCTCGCTTACTCAAGCCTGTTTCCGCAGATTCTGCTGTCGATCTTCTGGTTCTCGTCGACCGGCGCTGACGATACGAATTACGAGTTGCTGCTTACCAATATTGTCAGCCTGTTGGCGACAACCGCGATTTTCTTTGGGTTTCCGGCGATCGGCCACCAGGAAACCCCGCGTGGACCCGATCTGGCCGTTCTGCTCGCATTGCGCGCCGGCGGGCCGTTGTCATTCGACCTGTCGCAACTACAGGGACTGATATCTTTCCCCTCTTACCATACCGTCCTTGTCGTGCTGTTGACCTATGCACACCGTCATTCGGCCCTGTTTCTCCCGGTGGCGCTCGTAAACGCGGTTATGCTGTTCTCGATCCCGAGTGTCGGCCAGCATTACCTGATCGATATGATCGCCGGCGCTGCGGTCGCTGGGCTCGCAATCGCGGTGACCACGGCAGCATGCCGCTGGTTCGAGCGCGCCGGGACCGGCTACATCGTCGAACAGGCAACCTTGCCCCCTTCCTTACCCGAGCAGAGTCCGATCGCCGCACGGCCAACGATCCGATAAGCTAATGCGATGACAATCCGCCTGTTGCCGCCGGTCCTGGTCAACCGCATCGCCGCAGGCGAGGTCGTCGAGCGCCCGGCGGCAGCGGTCAAGGAATTGGTCGAAAACGCGATCGACGCCGGTGCGACGCGGATCGATATCACCTTGCACGATGGCGGGCAGGCGTTGATCGCGGTCGCCGATGACGGAACCGGGATGAGCGCCGACGAATTGTCGCTGGCGGTCGAGCGCCATTGCACCTCGAAACTGCCCGACGACACGCTGTCGCAGATCCCGGCATTGGGGTTCCGCGGCGAAGCCTTGCCGTCGATTGGCGCCGTCAGTCGCATGCGCCTGGTCTCGCGTCCCCGCGATGCCGCTAATGCCTGGGAAATCACGGTCGAGGCCGGCCATAAGAGCGCGCCGATGCCGGCCGCTGCACCCTTTGGAACGCGGGTCGAGGTGCGCGATCTGTTTTTTGCGACCCCGGCGCGCCTCAAATTCTTGAAGACGCCGCGCACCGAGCGCGAGCTCGCGGTTGATACGGTGCGCCGCCTGGCGATGGCCTATCCGGCGATCGGCTTTTCGGTAACTGGCGATGAGGACCGCGGCTTGTTGCGGTTGCCGGCGGTCGCCGACCGGGCGGCGCGGCTCGCCGCATTGCTCGGCCGCGACTTTGCGCAGAATTCGCTGACGATCGAAGCCGAGCGCGGTGGCTTTGGGCTGACCGGGCTGGCCGGGCTGCCGACCTTGAACCGGGCTCTGCCGCGCGACCAGTATCTCGTCGTCAATGGCCGGCCGGTGCGCGACAAATTGCTGGTGGGCGCGGTGCGCGGCGCTTATCAGGACGTCCTGGCACGCGACCGCCATCCGATCGTCGCGCTGTTTCTCGACGGACCGGCGGAAGAAATCGACGTCAACGTCCACCCCGCCAAGGCGGAGGTGCGGTTTCGCGACGCCGGGTCTGGTGCGCGGGCTGATCGTCGGCGCGTTGCGGGCAGCACTGGCGGCGGCCGGTCATCGCGCGTCGACGACGGTCGCGACTGCCGCACTCGGCGCATTTCGCCCGGGAGGGAACCCCCTCGCCCGGCATGGTGCTGGCCCAGGTCAGTTCGCGTTTCCGCCATCATCCTCGCCGGCCCTGGCATTCGCCGAAGCCGGCAACGCCTTTCTCGCGCCCGGCGCGCCATCGTTCGAAGCGCCGCCATCTGCCACCGGGGTGCCGCCGGCACCGCCGGATATGGCCGAGGCTCCGCCCGACGCACCGCTCGGCGCCGCTCGTGCGCAATTGCACGGCACCTACATCCTCGCCGAGACCGCGACCGGCATCGTTCTCGTCGACCAGCACGCAGCGCACGAGCGGCTGGTCCACGAGCGCATCAAGCAGGCGCTCGCGACCCACGGGGTCGCCCGCCAAAGCCTGTTGCTGCCCGAAATCGTCGAACTCGGCGAAGCCGAAGCCGCCCAGCTCGCGGCTCGCGCCGACGAACTCGCCGAATTTGGTCTGACAATTGAAAAATTCGGGCCCGGTGCGGTTGTCGTCCGCGAGGTCCCGGCACTATTGCCGGGGCTCGACGTCGCAGCGCTTATTCGCGATCTCGCCGACGAGCTCGCCGAGTGGGGTGCCGCACTATCGCTAAAGGAGCGCGTCGAGAGCGTGTGCGGCACGCTCGCCTGCCACACCAGCGTGCGCGCCGGGCGGCGGCTCAACCCGACCGAAATGGACGCGCTGCTGCGCCAGATGGAGGCGACCCCCAATAGCGGCCAGTGCAATCACGGCCGCCCGACCTATGTGGCGCTCGACCTCGCCGATATCGAGCGCCTGTTCGGCCGCCGCTGACCGGCGGCGGTTTGCCCTCTCTGAGAACAGAGAGAGGGCTGTCGCGCGTCACACGACCGGCGAGCGGCCGCCATCGACGTTGATCGCGCAGCCGGTGACGTAGCCGGCGGCGTCGGAGGCGAGAAAGGTCGCGACATTGGCGAATTCCTCGGCTTTGCCCATGCGGCCCATCGGTACGCCGCGGCCGGCTTCGGCGACATATTGCTCGAAGCTGACATTCGGCCGCTCGCGATCAAAGCGGCGCTTGATCTGGTCCGAGACGATGACCCCGACATGCAGTGAGTTGACCAGCACGTTGTGCGGCGCGCCCTCTTGCGATAACGCCTTGGTGAACGCCATCTGCGCGGCGCGGCTGACCGAAGTCGGGGCGCTGTCGGCGCCCGGCGCCTTGGCGCCGATGTTGAGGACGCTGATGATGCGGCCCCATTTGCGCTGCTTCATCTGCGGCATCAGGATGCGGCAGAAGCGGATCTGGGCGAACAGTTTGAGATCGAGATCGGACTGCCACATCTCGTCGGTGATTGTCTCGGACGGGCCGCGCGTCGACTGGCCGGCGTTGTTGACAAAGATGTCGACCTTGCCGAACTCGCGGTTCGCCTGCTCGCAGGCGGCCTGGATCGGCGCCGCTTTTGACACGTCGCAGCTGATCGCCAGGACCTTGCCCTTACCACCCGCCGCTTGAACCTGACCCCGAGCGTCGGCGAGCGTCGCCTGATCGCGCGCCAGGATCGCGACATCCGCACCCGAGGCGTAAAATTCCTTGGCGATCGCCAGCCCCAGCCCCTTGCTGCCGCCGGTGACGATGGCGCTTCTTCCGTCCAGTCGAACTTCCATTCCGCAGGTCTCCTTCCCTTTGGGTTGTGGATTATCGGGTAAGCTGATCGATCTTGTGCATCTCATCCGCCGTCAATCGCCATGCCGCGGCGGCGCGGACATTGGCCTCGACCTGCTCGGGCCTTGTGGCGCCGGCGATGACGCTCGCCACCATCGGCCGCGACAACAGCCAACCAAAGGCGAGGTCGAGCAGGCTGTGGCCGCGCTCGGCGGCAAAGCCCTCAAGCCGCTCGACGATGTTCCACACCGCGTCATTCATATAGCGGCCGGCGGCGCGTGGCATATTGCCGAGGCGGGTCCCGGCCGGTGGCGCAGCATCGCGCTTGTACTTGCCGGTCAGCAGACCATCGGCTAGCGGCCGGAACGGGATCAACCCCAGACCGTAAGCTTGGAGCACCGGCATCATGTCGGCGTCGAGGCCGCGGCTCAAAAGGCTGTACTCCTCCTGGCACGAGACGAAACGGTGCAGATTGTGATGGCGCGCGGTCCATTGCGCCTCGACCACCTGCCATGCCGGCAGGGTTGAGCACCCGATATAGCGCACCTTGCCGTGGCGCACGAGATCGTCGAGCGCGCGCAGGGTTTCCTCGATCGGGGTCAGCGGGTCGGGCTGGTGCTGCTGGTAAAGATCGATCCAGTCGGTCTTGAGCCGCCGCAGGCTCGCCTCGACCTCGGCGATGATGTAGTGCCGCGAGGCGCCCTCGAACCGCCCCGATCCGTCCATTGGCCGGGCGAATTTGGTCGCCAGCACGATGTCCTTGCGGCGGTCGCCGAGGATCTCGCCGAGATAGCTCTCGGAGTTGCCGCGCGGGTCGCCATAAGTGTCGGCTTCGTCAAAGAACGTGATGCCGAGATCGAGCGCCTTGTGCACGACCGCTTTGGTCGCGGCGAAATCGCTGCGCCCACCGAAATTGTTGCAGCCGAGCCCGATCGCCGAGACCTGCAGGCCCGATTTCCCCAAATTGCGCTGTTCCACCAAACCCCTCTTGGCCGTTTACCGCGCTGGCTTCGCTTTTCACCGAGATTATAGGGGTTTGGGCAAGAGCGAAAGGATCGAGCTGCTTTAGCCTCATGGCACGCATGGCCCGCGATCGCGTTGCAATCTTCGCGTCTTTGAGGAAAATTGCATCAGGTTTACAGACACTACGTGCCGGGTCGTGACCCGTCGGGAGATCGCCTATGGACCTGAAACCGCCGACCGGCGGGTCGACCCGTTTGTGGTATCTGCTGCTCCTATTGCCGTTTATCGCGATGTTCTGGGTGTCGAGCTACAACCGCATCGAGCCCGAATGGGGCGGCATCCCATTTTTTTATTGGTATCAGCTGTTGTGGATCGGGATTGGCGCCGGCCTCACCCTGATCGTCTATTTCGCGACCCACCGGCAGCCCTGAACTCGCATCCAGCCATGCCGATCAACTGGCCCGCCCTGATCATCTTTGTATTGCTGTTCGCGCTGATCACCGCGCTGGGCTTTGCCGCCGTGCATTGGCGGCGCGGCGATCTCGACCTGCTGCATGAATGGGGCCTCGCCGGCAGCCGCTTTGGCACGGTCGTGACCTGGTTTCTGCTCGGCGGCGATCTTTACACCGCCTACACCTTTATCGCCGTTCCGGCCTTAATGTTTGGCGCCGGGGCGCTCGGCTTTTTCGCCGTGCCGTACACCATAATGGTCTATCCGTTTGTGTTTGTCGTGTTCCCACGGCTGTGGTCGGTCGCCCGCCAGCACGGCTATATCACCGCCGCCGATTTCGTCCGCGGCAGACATGGCAACAAATGGCTGGCTCTGGCGGTGGCGGTGACCGGCATCGTCGCGACGATGCCCTACATCGCATTGCAACTGGTCGGCATCCAAGTCGTCATCGCCGCGCTCGGGATCGGGGGAACCGGGTTTTGGGGCGACCTGCCGCTCGTCATCGCCTTCGTGATCCTCGCCGCCTTCACCTATACAAGCGGGCTGCGCGCGCCGGCGGCGATCGCCATCGTTAAGGATATCCTGATCTGGATCACGGTTATTGTCGCGATCGTCGTGATCCCGGTCGAACTCGGCGGCTATGCCAAGATCTTCGCTGCGGTGCCACCCGCCAAATTGCTTTTGCCGACGCCACAGGGTCCAACCCTCGGGCTATACAGCGCCTACGTGACACTAGCCTTCGGCTCGGCCCTGGCGTTGTTTCTATACCCGCACTCGATCACCGGCGTGCTCTCCGCCAGCAATCGGCGGGCGATCAGCCGCAACGCCGCGTTTCTGCCAGCCTATTCGTTTCTGTTGGCGCTGATCGCATTGCTCGGCTTTATGGCGCTCGCCGCCGGCGTTGCGAAGGCGCCGCAATTCGCACCCTTGGTCAAGCAATACGGGCCGAACGCTTCGGTCCCGGCGTTGATGCTGGCGACGTTCCCGTCGTGGTTTGTCGGAGTCGCGTTTGCCGCGATCGCGATCGGCGCGTTGGTGCCGGCGGCAATCATGTCGATTGCTGCGTCGAATTTGTGGACCCGCAACATTTACCGTGAATTCCTGCGGCCGGACTGCACCGCCGCGCAAGAAGCGCAGATGGCCAAGACCGTCTCACTGGTCATCAAATTCGGCGCGCTCGCCTTTATCCTCGGCCTGCCATTGCAATACGCGATCCAGTTGCAGCTATTGGGCGGGATGTGGATCATCCAGACCCTGCCGGCGGTGATCGGCGGGCTCTACACCCGCTGGTTCCATGACCGCGCGCTGTTTCTCGGCTGGCTCGCCGGCATCGTCGCCGGTACCGCGATGGCCGCCTCGCAGCAATTCAAGCCGATCTATCCGCTGCAACTCGGCGGATTTACGGTCCCGACCTATGCCGCACTCGCCGCGCTGATCCTCAATTTGATCGTCGTCATCGTCCTGACCCCGATCTTCAACGCCGTCCGTGCCGAGCGCGGCCGCGACCAGACCGAAGCCGGACATTACATCTGACCAGTCGCCGCCTGGCTCGTTCAATCCGCAGATCGGTACTCTGAGTATCCCCTGCCGCTGCCGCGGAGTAGAGTAGGTCGTCGGTTCGCCGGCAGACCGCCGGCCTATCGTCTTCACCTGGAGGATGCGCGATGATTTACGAAGTCCGTACCTACACCCTGCGCCCCGGGACCTTGGCCGAATTCGAAGAGCGCTACGAAAAGCGTCTGCCGTCGCGGGAAAAACATTCGAAATTGGGAGCGTTTTGGCACACCGAGTTCGGTCCGCTGAACCAGGTGGTGCATGTCTACCCCTATGACGATCTCCAGCACCGCACCCGGGTGCGGGCCGCGATGGCGCAAGACGCCGAGCGCAACGCAATGCCCGGCGGCCAGGATCTGATTGTGGCGCAGGAAGCCGAGATTGCGATACCGGCGCCGTTTATGCGCCCGTTGGGCAGCCGGAATTATGGCACCGGCAATGTCTACGAGATGCGCATCTATACCTATGCACCGGGCGACATCCCGAAAGTACTCGATGCGTGGGCCAAGGCAATCGAGGCGCGCGAACGGTTTTCGCCGTTGGCGGCGTGCTGGACCAACGAACTCGGCGGGCTCAACCGGTTCACCCATATCTGGGTGTACAAGGATTTGAACGAGCGCGCTCGGGTGCGCGAAGAATCGCGCAGGCCCGGCGGGGCGTGGCCGCCGCAAGCCGGGGTTCGCCCGGTCCGGCAAGAAAACAAGTTGCTGATCCCGGCAACCTTCTCACCGGTGCGGTAAGCGTCCGATCGCCCGACCTTCACCCTCCCCCGTTCACGGGGGAGGGAACCGGCGTGCCCCGGGTAGCGACGAAAAGATCAGTTCGGAGCTGCTGGCCGCCCGGGTTCTAAGCCTGGCCGAGAACTGGATTTCCGTGGTGGTGAACCGGTGCTGCAGGTCGCGCATTTTCCCCGGTCAATGCAACCTCGCAACCCCCGCGACCGGAATGCCAGGAGCGCCGGTCCTCCGTGCACTCAGCAGATGCCGCGCTTCCTCCAGCCGATCGGCGCGGAGATAGGCCCTCAACAACGTGAACTCGATCAGGTCGTGCTGCGCGCGGCTGCCGCCGATACGTTCGTTTTCTCCTGCGAGCGGAGCGAGCGCCTCGATCGCCGCGGAAAATTCGCCGCGTTCGAACGCCGCGAAGCCGCGCGCCAGGGCCGGGAGGTAAGAGCCCGACGGGTAACGCCCTTCGTTGGCCAGTTCCTCGATCTGGCGAGCACGGATTTCGAGCGCGGCGTCATCACCCATGACGGCCTGTGCCAAGAGGACGTGCAGATCGGCGAGCCCGCTGCCCGGTCGCGGCAATTCGCTGTTGGCGTAGCCGTACAGCGCTTGCCAAGCCGCGGCGTCGCGCGGCTGCCCGGCGAGTTCGTAGCGCCACAAAAACGCCGCCCCATCCGAGATTTTCTGTTGCGGCCCGCCGCTGTGCCGGTCGAGGGCGATGGCGTCTCGATACAACCGCAATGCCGTTGTCCACTCGCCGGCTTGGATTTCACAGAGCGAAAGATGCCAGCTCAGATGCCCGTAGAAAAAGCCTTCGCGCGGATAGGCGGTGAGCCACCGGGATAGGAAGGTGCGGGCCGCGTCAAGCTCGCCACTCTCGTAACAGACATGAGCGAAGCCATGCGCACCGTGCGCATTGTTCGGGTTCATGGCCAGCGATTGCTCGATCTTCGCCCGCGCCGCCGCGAGCTGCCCATCTTCGGACAGCGCCATGGCATGATAGGAAAGGAACCAAAAATCGTCGCCGTAATGCGGGGCGAGGCTGTCCATTAGCGTGGCGATCTGGCGCTTTTGTCCGATGCGGCCGGAGCCGCCAATCAGGCCGTTCGGATTCGCCCCACTGGAAACGATTAGGGCGTCGCGCGGCCATACCGTCAAATGTGTATACAAAGCGGCGATCGCGGCGTCGGTGCGACCGGCGAACGCAAGGTCGAAGAATGCGATGTGACTGGCCTCGCGTTCAGACAGGCCAGCGGCCGTCTCCTTGGCTGCCGCCAGGGCCGCGCGCGCCGCCGCGACATTGCCTTCCCTCATCAGCACTTGGGCTTTTCCGGCGTGGGCCAAGGCAAAACCCGGGTCGGCTGCGATGGCGTGGTCATAGGCCCGGACTGCGCCGGGGTAAAACGTCAGCGCCAGATCGCAACCCTCGACATACGCGTCGCGCGCGTCGGCTGACGCGGTGGACAGGGAAAGGCCGTATCGATCTGTCAGCATGAGCAGCCCTCGCCGCGATTTTTCGTACAATATCTATACTGCCGGAGGTGCTGAGGGTATCGCTATAGATGTCGGTTTCTTGCTTCTTGTTAAACAAACCCGGTGTCGTGCGCCGGATCATAAGCCGGTAACCTCTGATGATCGGCATTCGCCGACACGCCGGGTTATGCGATGGGGAATATCGCCGATCCGACGGGGCGAACAACCCGGCTTTTCCGTGGCGAGGCTGCGCCGCGGCAAGAGTCGGGCTCCTGAAGGCAAGGAGATGGCGTGTATTTCGCGATGGGGCAGTAGTATAGGCGGAAACCCTGCGAAATTACTGATACTCTAGATTTCCCTCGTATTTCTGGCGGAGGGGTGCCCCCCGATAGCGCCAATATTTACTTTAGAATCTATCCGGGTTCAGCATGAGAGAGTTGGCTCCTGCGCAGATGTCGATCGCGATCGACGAGGACCGGCATGGGAGCGGTACACTGCCCGGTCTCGTCCCGGGTGGTACGGCATCAAGGATCTGTCGATCCGAGGTGAGGGTTTCAGCTAGCCCTACGCTATGACATTCGACAGCGGATTTCACGCGAGGTCGTCGGTTCTGGTGGATTGGCGTCTGCACCCGTGTCTCGCTAGGATAGCGGGACGAGAGAGGGAGGCCTGAATGCGGTTTGGGGTTTTTGACCATTTGGACGACAGCGGGCAGCCGCTGAGCCGGCATTTTGAGGACCGGTTGCAGCTGATCGAGGCGTACGACCGCGCCGGCTTCTACGGATATCATCTCGCCGAGCACCACAACACGCCGCTCGGCTATGCGCCGTCGCCGAGTGTGTTTCTTGCCGCCGTGGCGCAGCGGACCCGGCAATTGCGCTTCGGGCCGATGGTCTATCTGTTGCCGCTTTACCACCCGCTGCGGCTGATCGACGAGATTTGCATGCTCGACCAGATGAGCAGCGGGCGCTTTCTTTATGGCGTCGGCCGCGGTATCTCGCCGATCGAGGTCGGCTTTTACGGCGTGAATTTCGACACCGGGGCCAAGCAGTTCCGCGAGGCGTTCGAGGTCATTCGCCGCGGCTTGACCGAGGACCGGGTGACCTTCCATGGCGAGTTCTACGATTTCGACAATGTGCCGGTGGTAATGAAGCCATACCAGCAGCCCTTGCCGGTGTGGTACGGGCTCGGCAACCCGGCGAGCGTCGGGTGGGCGGCGGCGAACGCGGCCAACACCGTGACGCGGCGACCGCCGGAGCAAGTGCGCGCGATCCTCGACAGCTACCGCGCCGAGTGGAAAAAGCTCGGCCGCTCCGAGGCTGATCTGCCGCTGTTGGGCGTAAACCGGCACATCATCATCGCCGACACGGAAGCCGAGGCGCTCGACACGGCGCGGCGCGGCTATCCAGCGTGGCGAGAGCACATGGGCCAGTTATGGCACGAATATAATGTGCCGTTTCCGCTCGAAGCGGCATTGCCGGAAGATTTTGGCGTGCTGCAGCAGCATGGCGACGCGATCGCCGGTACACCGGCGATGGTGCGCGACTACATCGCCCGCGAGATCGCCGCGACCGGCGTCAACTATTACGTCTGCGATTTTGCCTTTGGCACGATCACCCATGACGAGGCGATGCGCTCGATCGAGCTGTTCGCGCAAGAGGTCATGCCGGCCTTTGCCGACGCTTAATCACCGTAAACGCTTGTTCATTGCGAGGAACAGAGCGAAAGCAATCCCGCCACGACGATCCGCGGCGGGAGGGATTTGTTTGACTGCAGCTGTTGGAGGAACCGATGGGTCTGATGACCGAGTTTGCCCGCCCCGATGGTGTTGCGACCCGCTGCTATCTGGCGATGGCGGGCCATGGCCGGCCGGGGATCGTCGTGATTCAGGAGTGGTGGGGTCTCAACGACCAGATCTGCGGCGTCGCCGACCGCTTTGCCCGCGCCGGCTACAACGCGTTGGCGCCCGATCTTTACAAGGGGCGGGTCACGACTTCGCCGGACGAAGCCAACCATATGATGACCGGTCTCGATTTCCCCGGCGCCACACACCAGGATCTGCGCGGTGCGGCAATGCGGCTGGAGGAGCAGAGCCCCAAGGTGGCGGTGATGGGCTTCTGCATGGGCGGAGCGTTGACGATCGCCGCCGCGGTACATGTCCACGAGGTCGATGCCGCGGTTTGCTTTTACGGGATCCCACCCAAGGATTTCGCCGACCCCGCCAAGATCCGCGTGCCGTTTCAGGGTCATTTCGCCAATCAGGACGATTGGTGCACGCCGGCAGCGGTCGACGACCTCGAAAAGACGCTAAAAGCGGCTGGCCTTAAGCACGAGATTTATCGCTATGATGCCGCCCACGCGTTCTTTAACGAACGCAGCCCGGCCTATAATCTCGAGGCCGCCAATCTCGCCTGGGATCGCATGTCGGCCTTCCTGAAGACGCAGCTCGGGGAGTAGGCGGCAATTGTCCAAGCCAGCTCGGGGGCGAATGCCGCATGTTTGACCGCAATCCGCCGAGCCAAGACGAGATCGAGCGCTGGTTCCTCGCCAACCCGCCAGTGCCGCCGCGGACCTTTGAGTTCGCGCTCGTGCTGGGCGGCACCGTCTCGGCCGGCGCCTACACCGCCGGTGCGCTCGATTTCCTGATCGAGGCGCTCGACACCTGGACCCAGCTGCGCGACGCCAACAACTCCGCCGCACCCCGTCACAACGTCATTCTTCGCGTTATTACCGGAACTTCGGGCGGCGGCGTCTGCGCCGCGATCGCCGGCCGCGCCTTGGCGTTTGAATTCGATCCGATCGCGCGCAGCACACCGGTCGGCTCCGGACTGACCGGCAATCCGTTTTATGACACCTGGATCAAAACGCTGACCCTCGACCGGTTTCTCGACACGAGCGACATCGGCAAGGAAGTCACCTCGCTGCTCAACGGCGCCGCAATCGATGCCGGGGCGCGCAATATCATCGAATTTTCCGGCAAGGGACCGCGGCGGCGGTCGTGGGTCGCCGGGCCGTTGCGGATCATCCTGACGCTGACCAATTTGCGCGGGATTCCGTTCCGGCTCGATTTCGATGGCGACCGCAGCGAGAGCTATGTCGACCACGCCGACTATATCCGCTACGCGCTGGTCTATCCGAACCAGCCGATCCAGGATTTCCGGCCCGACGAACTGGTGTTGGGTCTCGACGGGGAACGCCTCCCGCAGGCGAGCACCTGGGACGAATTCAGCCAGTTCGCGCGCGCCACGGCGGCGTTTCCGGCGGGCTTTCCGCCGCGCCCCCTGGTGCGCCCCACGGCGCAATACCGCTATCGCGTGGTGCTTCGCGCCCCGACCGATCCGGCCGCGGCATTAACTGCCGAGCCGTCTTATTCGGTGCTGCTGCCGGATTGGCCGGCGCTGATTCCGGACGGCGCCAACGATGTCCCCGACGACTACCACTTTCTGGCGGTCGACGGCGGCACGACCGACAACGAGCCGATCGAATTGGCTCGCACCGCACTGTGCGGCATCAATGGCAGCAATCCGCGCGACGCCCACGAGGCAAACCGCGCCGTCCTGTTGATCGACCCGTTCGCCGGCAGAAACCAGCTGGGCCCAGCCGGGATGACGAGTTTTGCCCACATCCTCGGCGCCATTTCAAACGCGGTGATCCAGCAGACTCGCTACGATTCGCGCGATCTGGTGCTCGCCGCCGACGATCGGGTGTTCAGCCGCTTTATGCTGACGCCGCAGCTCGGGAGCAAGCTTGGCGACAAGGCGATCGCGAGCGCCGGGCTCGGCGCGTTTATCGGTTTCGCGTGCCCGGACTTTATGCGCTACGACTATTTACTCGGGCGCAAAAACTGCCAGGATTTTCTGCGCAATTCGTTTTTGCTGGCGGGCGACAACCCGTTATTCGGCGCCTGGACCGACGAGCAGCGGCAGGCGTTCAGAACATCGGGCAATTTTCTGCCGATCATCCCGCTGGTCGGGCCGTGCGCGGTCGACGAGACGCTCGACCCTTGGCCCAAGGGCAAGCTCGACCCCGAGAGCTATCGCGACCCGATCGAAAAGCGCTTTCGCGCGATCTTCGAGACCGAGCTGTCGGGCAGCCCGCTGCGCGCGGTGCTCGGCTGGATCGCGGCGCATGCGGCGCAGGGCTCGTTTACCGATTACCTGATCGGCATGATGAAGAACTACCTGGCCGAAGCCGGCCTCGCCTGACGATAGCCGGCAATCCTTCTTAAGGGCGAAGATAACGATCGGCCACGCCAGCGGTTTGGTCGCGCGTCGAGAAAGCGCCAAAAAAAGATTGACCGCCCCACCCGATCGATTAACGTGATTCGCGAAACAGACGGTCGAGCTATTCAACCTTTTCGATTGGATTTGCCGGCCGTGAGATAGGAACGGGGATGCCCGGCCGCTCTTTCGCGAGCCCTTCCTTCGGGGAAATGCGAGAAAGGCGCGAAATTGCGACGCCTTCGTCACGTCGCGGAAACGGCGGATGGAGGGACGGGCTTGGCACTCTTCTTCACCTCGGCTGCCTCGCAATCGTCGGCATTCTGACGATCTATGCGTTCTTCAGCGTCGCCTTCGATTTTCTCGTGCATCCGAAGGACGTAAATGCCTCTGCCGCCGGCGCGCGGAATCCTTCGGGCGAGGCATTGCTCTCCGCCGTGTCGCCAGCCCCAGCGTCCACACCGGGGGTTCGCGCCGATATGCAGCCTCGCACCTCAACCAACACAACCCGGCGCGTCTGGAGAACCACAGCAGCTGGCCAAACCGCTAGTGCTTACGGCAGCGCTCGCTCCGCCGCCCGAGCCGCGCCGCTTCGACGTCGATCAGAACCTTGCGGCAAACCCGCCCGAGAATGCTTCGGCTGAAGTGGTATCCGGGGCGGTCACCGAAATCCGCGATGCGATGACCTGGGTTATAGGCGGCCGGATCGTCCATCTGTGGGGCATCCGCTCGACTTCCCGGACTCCGACGCCGTCCCTGGTCCGGTTCGCCGACAGGATGAAGGCGGAAAACCCGATCAGCTGCCATCGACAGCCGCACAGCACGCGTTATCGATGTTTCACGGCAAGCCGCGAAGACATCGCCGAAATGGCGCTTCTCTCGGGTATCGGACAGCCGGCTATCGGCGCCCCCGTGGCCTACCGGGCAGCCGCGGTGCTCAGACGCGGCAAGGGCGCGAAGCGTTAAGTCAGCACGGCCAAACCTGCCGCAGCCGAACCTGCCGCAGCCTTCGCCCGCGGCCTAGCCCCGGAGACGGGCGAACCCACGGAACCCGCCCTTTCTGCGATCCGTTGAAAATGGAGAGCGAGACAATTGAGAAAGGGTATTCGTTATGATCAAGCAATTCGGCGCTGCCGTAATCGCCGCTTCTTTGGGTATCGCGATCAACGGCGCTCAAGCGCAAACCTATAATCAAGCTGCTCCCGGCAACGCCACGCCGCAGCAATCGGCGGCGCACCGCACCGGCGCCCTCGAACTCGTCAGAGACGCCGCCAATACATTGCAGCAATTCAAGAGCAATCCGGATTTTGACAGGCTGCTGCATCAGGCTCAGGGCATCTTTATTATTCCAACCCTGGTCCGCGGGTCATTTGTCGTTGGCGGTCAAGGCGGTCAAGGCGTCCTGCTGGTGCGCCACAATGGTCAGTGGAGCGATCCTGCCTTTTACACGCTCGGCTCGATTTCGATCGGCTGGCAGGCGGGTGGAGCGGCGGGGCCGGTGGCCTTTTTGCTGATGACTCCGAAGGCCGTCGCCGACTTCACGCAGAACAACAACTTTTCGATCAACGGTAATGCCAAGCTGACGGTCGTGAACTGGTCCGGTCAGGCGCAGGGCTCGATCGGCAAAGGCGATATCGTGGTGTGGTCAAACCTGAAGGGGCTCGAAGGCGGATTAAACATCAACGGCACCGATATCGTGCAGGACAAGGCCCAGGACCGCGCCTTCTATGGTCGCCCGGTCGATGCGATGCAGATCATTTCCGGTCGAGTCGCCAATCCGCGCGCCGACATCCTCAGGAGCGAACTCGCTAGCTAAAGAAAGTCGTTTCCCTTCCCGGGAGGCTCACGCGGCGAACCGGGCCCGCAAGGCGTCCAGCCAGCGGCGGAGCAGGGCCGCGTGGGAGGCAAGACGTTGGGCGATTTCGGCTCCGATTTCGCCGCGATACATATGGACAGCGAGGTTGCGATCGCGCCCGAGGCGGATCGCAGCCTGCGCGTCCTCGTCCGACAGCCAGCCAAGCCGCCGCGCCGCGCGGATCGTTGCGTTCGGAGACGCGACCTCGATGCCCTCGCGCTCAGCAAGAAGCTGCTGACAAGCTTTCCAGATCGCCTCGAAGGTGTAGATCAGGCGCAAAATCGCGCCGTCACGCTCGACCAACGTTCGGTCAGCCTTTTCGGCGACCTCTTCCAAGGTGACGAGCGCCGCCGCAGCCTCGTCGAGTCGACGCTCTAATCCCGCCACTTGACGCCTTCGCGGCGCACCTCGTCAACGAGCGCCGGATCTGCGTGCCGCAGGTCGACCAGATCGACATCGTACGGAATAGTGCTCTCCTCGATCTCGTCCTGCAGCTCTGCAAAGAAAGCCGGCGGAAGGTCATCCCGCGCCAGGATCGCGATGATCGATATCGCTGTGCTGGCGCGGCTCGCCACGCGCGCACGACCCGAACAGCCAGACGCTCGCTTCATGCGTGCCGAGTGCGGCCAACACCATTCGCCGCAACTCCTCGATCGCCCATTTGCGGGTAGGGTTCATCGACAAAGAAATCGGCGTCATTGCTTCGTCGGTGCGCTCCTCCCAACGACTATCTACGCGGAGTTCAGCCCGCCCTGCGGCGGCGGGCCGGTTGCGGCTGTGGCTTCAAATAGGGGCGGAGATAGTGGCCGGTGTAGCTCTCGCTGCTCGCCACGATGTCTTCGGGGGTGCCGGTCGCGACGATATGGCCGCCGGCGTCGCCGCCTTCGGGGCCGAGATCGATGATCCAATCGGCGGTCTTGATGACTTCGAGATTGTGCTCGATGACCAGCACCGTGTTGCCGGTCTCGACCAATGCGTGCAGCACCTCCAACAACTTGCGGACATCGTCGAAATGCAGACCGGTGGTCGGCTCGTCGAGGATGTAGAGGGTGCGGCCGGTGGCGCGCCGCGACAATTCCTTGGCGAGCTTGACGCGCTGCGCCTCGCCGCCCGACAGGGTCGTCGCCGGCTGGCCGATATGGATATAGCCGAGCCCGACCTGCTGCAGGGTCAGCAGCTTGTCGCGGATCGACGGCACCGCGCGAAAGAATTCGACGCCCTCGTCGACGGTCATGTCGAGCACGTCGGCGATGCTCTTGCCGCGGAACAACACTTCGAGGGTTTCGCGGTTGTAGCGCCGGCCTTTGCAGACATCGCACTGGACATAGACGTCGGGCAGAAAGTGCATCTCGATCTTGATGACACCGTCGCCCTGGCACGCCTCGCAGCGCCCACCCTTGACATTAAACGAGAAGCGGCCGGGCAGATAGCCGCGCGACTTGGCCTCGGGCAGGCCGGCAAACCAATCGCGGATCGGGGTAAAGCAGCCGGTATAGGTCGCCGGGTTCGAGCGCGGCGTGCGGCCGATCGGTGACTGGTCGATATCGACGATCTTGTCGAGGAATTCGACCCCTTCGAGCCCTTGATGCGGCGCCGGCTGCTCGCGCGCGTTGTTAAGCCGCTTGGCGAGCGCCTTGTACAAGGTTTCGATGATCAGGGTCGATTTGCCGCCGCCCGAGACCCCGGTCACAACGCAGAAGGTGCCGAGCGGGATTTCAGCGGTGATGTTCTTCAGATTATTGCCGGTCGCGCCGACGATGCGCAGGATTTGCCCGGGATGGCCCGATCGCTTGATCGCCGGCACCGGGATTTGCCTGATGCCAGTCAGATACTGGCCGGTCAGGCTCGCCGGATTGGCCATGATCGCATCGGGGGTGCCCTCGGCGACGACGTGGCCGCCATGAATTCCGGCTCCCGGCCCCATATCGACGACCCAATCGGCGGTGCGGATCGCCTCCTCGTCGTGCTCGACGACAATCACCGTGTTGCCGAGGTCGCGCAGCCGTTTGAGGGTGGTCAGCAGCCGACCGTTATCGCGCTGGTGCAAGCCGATCGACGGCTCATCGAGCACGTACAGCACGCCGGTCAGCCCCGAGCCGATCTGCGAGGCGAGCCGGATGCGCTGGCTCTCGCCGCCCGACAACGTCCCCGAGGCGCGCGACAAGGTCAGATATTCGAGCCCGACATTCTGCAAAAAGCCGAGCCGCTCGTTGATCTCGCGCAGGATGCGCTGGGCGATCTCGCGCTGGCTCGGGGTCAGCTCGGCGTCGATGCCGGAGAACCAGGCCAACGCGTCGGCGATTGACAGCCGCGCCACCTCGCTGATGTTCTTGCCACCGATCTTGACCGCCAATGCCTCGGGCTTCAGCCGGTCGCCGTGGCACACCTCGCAGGTCTTGGCGCTCTGATAGCGCCCCAATTCCTCACGCACCCAGGCGCTGTCGGTCTCGCGGAAACGCCGCTCCATATTCGGCAGCACGCCCTCGAAGCCGCGATCGGTCGTGTATTTGCGCAGTCCGTCATCATAGGTCATCGCGATCGGCTCGCCGGCCGAGCCGCTCAGGATCGTGCGCCGCATCTTTTCGGGCAGATCGCGCCACGGCGTGTGCATGCTCTGGCGGAAGTGCTTGGCGATGCTCTCCAGGGTCTGCGTGTAATAGGGCGACGACGAATGCGACCACGGGCTGACCGCCCCCTCGGCGAGGCTGCGGTTCTCGTCATGGACGACGAGCGCCGGATCGAAATAGAGCTTGGTGCCGAGCCCGTCGCACGCCGGACAGGCGCCAAACGGGTTGTTGAACGAAAACAGCCGCGGCTCGATCTCGGGGATCGTAAAGCCGGAAACCGGGCAGGCAAATTTCGCCGAGAAAATCGTCTCCTCACCCGAATCGGCGTTTTCGGTAATCGCGATGCCGTCGGCGAGGTCGAGTGCGGTCTCGAACGAATCGGCAAGTCGGTTGCCGAGATCGGATGACACGATGATGCGGTCGACGACCACGGCAATGTCGTGCTTGAGGTTCTTGTTGAGCGGTCGCACCTCGTCGAGTTCGACCATCTTGCCGTCGATCTTGACCCGCTGAAACCCGCGCTTTCGCAGGTCGATGAACTCCTTGCGGTATTCGCCCTTGCGGCCGCGTGCGATCGGCGCCAGCAGATAAAGCCGCGCGCCCTCGGGCATCGCCATGACGCGGTCGACCATCTGCGACACGGTCTGGCTGACGATCGGCAATCCGGTCGCCGGCGAATACGGCACCCCGACCCGCGCCCACAACAGGCGCATGTAATCGTAAATCTCGGTGACCGTCGCGACTGTCGAGCGCGGGTTGCGCGAGGTCGTCTTTTGCTCGATCGAAATCGCCGGCGACAATCCTTCGATCAATTCGACTTCGGGTTTTTGCATCAGTTCGAGAAATTGCCGCGCGTAGGCCGACAAACTCTCGACATAGCGGCGCTGACCCTCGGCATAGACGGTATCGAAGGCGAGCGACGACTTGCCCGAGCCCGACAGGCCGGTGATCACCACCAGGCTGTCGCGCGGCAAATCGACGTCGATGTTCTTCAGATTATGTTCGCGCGCACCGCGGATCCGGATCAGCTGCTGCATGGCACAAACTTAGCGCGCCCCACCCCCCGGCGCCACCGTGCCGGTTATGCGCACCGTCGACGAGTTAACCCACCGGGCGCGGGAGGCACGGAGATCCAAACTCTGCTCGCCACCTCGCCTTACCGGCGAAAGCCGGTATCCATGGTGCGATGGATCCCGGCCTGCGCCGGGAAAGTAACCAGGACAGCCCGGCGCTCGTTCCAAATCAGCCCCCCGCGCGCGGCGGGGTTTCGCGCGGCGTCACCACCACCTCGAGCTTTTGCGACAGGCGCAATACCGTGAACGGGATCGGTTTGCCGACCCGTTCCTCGGTCATCAGCCGGTGCAACTCGTCGATATCGGCAACCGGGATGCCGTCGGCGGCAACGATGATGTCGCCGCTGACCAGCCCGGCGGCGCGCGCCGCCCCGTCGGGTGCGGTCGACTGGACGCGCACTCCGGTCTCGCGCGACAGCTCGTGAAAGCGCACGACACGGCGTGACAACGGCACATTCTGCCCGGCGACGCCGATGTAGCAGCGCCGCACCCGGCCCTCGCGGATCAGCCGTGAGGCGACAAACTCGACGGTCGCCGCCGAGATCGAAAAGCAGATGCCTTGCGCCATGCCGATGATCGCGGTGTTGATGCCGACCACCTCGCCGGCGGCGGTGACCAGCGGCCCGCCCGAATTGCCCGGGTTCAGCGCCGCGTCGGTCTGGATCACGCTGTCGATCAGCCGGCCCGAGCGGGTGCGCAATGAGCGGCCGAGCGCGCTGACGACGCCGGCGGTGACGGTGCATTGAAAGCCGAACGGGTTGCCGATCGCGACAACCAGCTGACCCACCCGCAATTGCCGCGAATCGCCAAGCCGGGCAAACGCCGAGGTCTCGCCGTCGAGGCGCAGCACCGCGAGATCGGTGTCGGGGTCGTCGCCGACGAGGCTGGCGCTCAAGGTGCGGCCGTCGGGAAAGGCGGCTTCGATTTTGCGCGCGCCCGAGACGACGTGGCTGTTGGTCAGGACATAGGCGTCGGGGGTGAACACGACGCCCGAGCCGGCGCCGCCGGCCCCGTCCTTGGCCCCGGTCACCTGAAGATGCAGCACCGCCGGGCCGACCTTGTCGACGGCGCCGATGACAGCGCGTGAATAGGCATCGAACAGAGCGGCGTCTTCCGGCGCCGGCATCGAAGCCGTAAACGATCCCGGCGCGCTGTCGTCGCGGGGATCGGAGATCGGCGATAGATTAGTCATGTGCAGTTTCCCAAAGTTAAGAATAAAGTGGGAACATTCGCAGGACTTGATAAGATGGGTTTTGTTGGCGACCACGGAAGTGCGGTGACCCCATGGCAGGCAGTCTTAATAAAGTGACCTTGATCGGTAATCTCGGCCGTGATCCCGAAATGCGCTCGACTCAGGACGGCAGCCGCATCGCCACCTTTACGGTCGCCACCTCAGACACCTGGCGCGACCGCGTCTCCGGCGAGCGCAAGGAACGCACCGAGTGGCACCGCATCGTGATCTTTAACGAACGGCTTGCCGAGATCGCCGAGAAATATCTGCGCAAGGGTTCGAAAATCTATCTCGAAGGCGCATTGCAGACGCGCAAATGGACCGATCAGGGCGGCCAGGAGCGGACCACAACCGAGATCGTGTTGCCAAAATTTCGCGGCGAATTGACGATGCTCGATGGCGCCGGCGGTGGCCGTGGGGGCTCGGCCGGCGGCCCGGCGATGGATAGCGATCTCGATGATGGCTATTCGGGTGGCGGCTACGCCGACGATCCGGCCCCGCGCGCGACTCCCGTCATGCCCGGACCCAGCCGGGGCGGCGGCGCCCGCGGCCGCACCACCCGCGAAGACCTCGACGACGACATCCCGTTCTAACGATGTGAAGGCGATCGCCAACGCTCGCTCGTCAAAAGATACCGGTCCTAAGTTGCCAATCCTCCCGGCCGCGCGCCCCAGCGTCAGCTGCTTTTGAGTTCGATGTCTTCGTATTCGGGGAACGGATCGAGATAGACATCGCCGATCGTGCTGTTGGCGATGCGCGGGCCGACGCCGTTTAATGCGCGGAAATCGTAGACCGGCGCAAACATCACGCGGTCGATCGTCAGCTGCTGGATCTGGTCGAGGATTGCCGCGCGTTTCTTCTCGTCGCGTTCGTGCGACTGATCGAGATAGAGCTTGTCGATATCGGGATAGCCGCCCGACGCATAAGCCCCCTTTGAATAGATAAAAGACTCGACGCGGCTCGCGGCATTGCCGGCGCTGCCGGACCCGGTCATGAACAGCCCGTGGAATTTATGCACCTTCCAATCGGCATAGAATGCCGCCCGCTCCATCGGCCGATACTTGACCCGAATGCCGGCGGTGTTGAGGTCGTTGACGACAGCCTGAGCGGCGGTCGGAAAGCCCGGGATTGCGGGGAAAAACCCGGCATCGAAGCCGTCGGGATGACCGGCCTCGGCGAGCAGCTTCTTTGACTTTTCGGGATCGTACGGGAACGGCTTGACCTGCAGGGCGAATTCCATGACCCGCGGGACGATGACGCCGGCCGGCAGACAGTAGCCGAGGCAGGCCGCCTTGTTGATCCCCTCGCGATCGATCGCATAGGCGACGGCGAGCCGCATGCGTTGGTCATGCCAAGGCGATTTCGGATCGTACTGGTCGGGGAATTCGATCCACTGGCAAGAGGCATGTTTGGTCGGGATTATCTTGGTGCCGGGGTTGGTCTGCAGGCTCTCTGCTTCGGTGCCTTCGAGTGCTATGGCGATGTCGGCCTCGCCGGTCTTGACCATCAGCGCGCGAGTCTCGCCGTCCGGGACGCTGCGCATCACGATGGTCTTGATGTTGGGGACATGGCGCCAGTATTGCGGAAAAGCCTCGAACACGACCTCGATACCCGGCTTGGTGCTGACAAAAGCATAGGGGCCGGCGCCGATCGGATGCTTGGTAAAGCCGGCGTCGCCGACCTTTTCGATATAGCCCTTTGGCAGGACGAGACCGACCGCACTAGCGGTGCTGCCGTAAAAGGTCATGAAATCGGGCCAGACTTCCTTCATGTGAAAGCGGATTACGCGAGGGTCGACGATTTCGACCTGCGCCACTTTTTCTTTGATCTCGGTAGCGCCGGCGCCTTTGTAGCGGTCATAGCTGAACTTGACGTCCTCGGTGGTCAGCGGATCGCCGTTGTGAAAGGTCAGCCCTGGGCGCAATTTGAACGTGTAGGTCAGGCCGTCCTCGCTTTCCTCCCAGGATTCGGCGAGGGCCGGGCCCATCTTTTGTCCGGGGTAGGCGCGCACCAGCGCATCGTGCAGCGCATAGAGGACGCCAAAAGGGGTAATTTGCGGCGGCGCCAATGACGGGTCAAACCAGGCCGGCGAAATCGTCACATGAAACGCCATGACGATTTGTCCGGAGGAGGCTTGCGCCGCAGCGAGCAACCCCGGCGCGTGCAGGAATGCGGGCGCCGCAGCCAAAGAACCGAGAACGGCCCGGCGCGAGGGTCGAGTCTTGATCAACGTCATCCGGCGATCCCCTATTTCTTCTGAAGTGTTCTCGATGAAAATTGCCTGAATCCTGGCAACCGGGCTAGGGAATTTCGCCTGATCCAACAAGTCGGCGAGTGACCCCGCGGCTCGTGCGCCTGATTGCTGCAGGCGATCCAGTGCCTTCGATGCGTGGCATCGGTCGATCGTGCGGGGTATGATCGACCCTGTCGAAAAATGATAAAATCGGGAGGTTGGGATGAATACCGTGTCGCGTCCGCCGTTTCGCGCCGATCACGTCGGAAGCTTGCTGCGGCCACCGGAACTGCTGCGGGCGCGGGAAGAGCATCAACGAGGGCGGATTTCGGCCACAGAGTTGCGGCAGGTCGAGGATGCCGCGATCCGCGATGTCGCGCGGATGCAGCAGCAGATCGGGCTCCAAGGTGTCACCGACGGCGAATTTCGCCGCCGCTCGTGGCATATGGATTTTCTCTACCAGATCGGCGGGGTCGGCAAGATCGACCAGAGCGTGCGCCTGCAATTCAGAAACGAAACTGGCGCCGTCGAAGCGGCGCTCGGGGGCTTTCGCATCGGCGGCAAGCTGCGGCTCGAGGAACCCATTTTTGGTGAGGACTTCGCCTATTTGAAATCGGTGGCGCCGGAGGGGACGACGCCAAAACTGACGATCCCGTCGCCCTCGATGCTGCATTATCGCGGCGGGCGTGCGGCGATCGACAGCGCGGTTTATCCCGATATGGATCATTTCTGGGACGATCTCGCCCAGGTCTATGCCGATGAAATCGCTGCTTTGCACCGGCTTGGCTGCACCTATCTGCAGCTCGACGACACCAGTCTCGCTTATCTGAATGACCCGGCGCAGCGCGCCTATGTCAACAGCATCGGTGGCGACGGCGATACCCAGCACCTGACCAACATTAAGATCATCAACGCCGCGCTTGCCCGCAAACCACAAGGAATGACCGTCTGCACCCATATGTGCCGCGGTAATTTCCGTTCCTCATGGATGGCCGAGGGCGGTTACGACCATGTCGCCGAGGCTTTGTTCGGCGAATTGGCGGTCGACGGCTTTTTCCTCGAATACGACGACGCGCGCTCGGGCGGGTTCGAACCCTTGCGGTTTGTGCCGCGCGGGTCAAAGCGGGTGGTGCTGGGGCTGGTTACCAGCAAGCGCGCCGCTCTTGAAGGCAAGGACGAGCTCAAACGGCGGATCGATGAGGCGGCGAAATACGTGCCACTGGAACAGCTGTGCCTGAGCCCACAATGCGGCTTTTCGTCGACCGTCGAGGGCAACGCGCTGACGATCGAGGAGCAAAACGCAAAGCTCCGGCTCGTCGTCGAAACTGCCCGCGAGGTTTGGGGCTAACACTCCGACGAAGGGTCCCGTCCGGGACGAAGACAATGGTGTAATCGCGCCGCGCGGGTCCTTTGAACCCCACGCGCCGCGACTTACCAATAAATAGCCGCTTTTGTCAGACTCCGTGCGGTGGAGCTGTAACGCTGTCCTCGTATGGCACATTGCGTAAGCTCCAGATGTTCCAGGCGGCGATCAGGAACACCAGCGCTCCGACGATCCAATGGTCCCAGCTGGCGCGTCCGAGGAGGACAAAGCCGAGGATCCATGGCGCGACGAAAGTCCATGCTCCCAGTATCAATGCAAACCATTCCTGACTTGCGGCCACTCGGCCAACCGCCGATAGCATCAGTAAGAACAGTATTACGCCAATAACCCAGGCATTCCATGCAGCCCGGCTGACTTCCGCGGCGACGTTAAACGCGGGGTTTGCACCGCCCGCGGCTGGCGCCACCACGCCGCCTCCAAACTGCAGAACCCAGGGTGAGATAAACAACCAGATTGCGAGTATTACGAGCGCCCAATCCTGGACGCGATTGCTGCCGACCGAGGCCGGACGGCGGCGGATATAGACATTAGCCATGTCCGTTGCTCCTCTGTGTTTTGGTGACGACGTTATCGACTTACTTGTTCGCTAGATTGCGTCGATGGTTTCGCGAACCGGCCGATGATGTTCCTCCGCTGCCCGAGCGCTAACAGCGACCCGCACGGGCGCAGGGTTGCTGGCGAAAGCATAAAGTCCAGCACTATCCTTGGGGCCCGACAGTATGCCTTCAATCTTGTCCAGTAATTTGAGGTACCAAGCCCGAGGTTCGTCGGCTTCGGCAATCTCGGAGATGAGAATCAGCCGGGCCCGGTGCAGCACCCGGAGAACATCCTGGTGATTTGTGCTCGGATCGTCGTTGAACGATTCGATACGCCAGTAATGTCTGCCGCTGATTTCCTTTATTGCGCGAATGATCGGTCGCGTCAGATCCTGCCGGCCGTTGACTTCGGTCATCGCTCCGACCAGGCAATGCCGGCCCTTGCGATCATGCAGCCGGCCCTTGCACCATTGATCCTCAGTGGCAAGCATGCACTCTACTTGCCAGAGTTTGCCGAGTATCGGGTTTTCAAACATTTCAGTGCCGTCGAGGGGCATCTCTACTCTCCAATTCAGATCAGCCCACCGATCCCCAGATTAGGGGGCCTACCCTCTTTTTAACTGCGCGCAGCCGCGAGCATTCTCAAAGTAACGCTCTGATTGTGGGAAGCAGAAGCGGCTCGCCGGTTGCGAGCCGGACTTGAGGGACAGCGCCGTCGGGTGCCAAAAGGCAACTAAGCGTCGGCTGAGTGGTTATTTATCGGGGTCTAGGCGATCGCCGCCGCATCAGCAACGCTGCGGCAGCTGCAGGTCACGGCAATAATTCGGAGAGCCTGCGGATGATTCGATCGGGGCGCACCGGACAGCCCGGCGGCAAACCGACGCCATAACCGTCGTGCCAGATCGCGTGAATGCCGAGGCGTTGCGGCGCCACAATCTCCCATTCGAGATTGTCGCCGACCATCCAGGTCTCGCGCGCGCTCACCCCAAGCACTTCCATCGCATGGGTGTAAGCACGCTCCTCGGGTTTACCAAAACCGTGCTCGCCCTCGATCTGGATGTGATCGAAGCGATGTTCGAGCGCGAAACGCACGACTTTGGCGCGTTGCGGCTCGGCCGCACCATTGGTGATCAGCGCCAGCCTAACGCCTAGATCCTTTAGCTGGTCGAGCGTGTCGTGCGCGCCGGGAAAGCACTCCAGTTCGGCGTCATGCAGCGCGTTGTAGCGGTCGGCGATCTCGTCGCACAACGCCCGCTCGGGGGTCACGTGTCCACCCGCCGCCAATGCGGCAAAGGCGTCGGCGACGATGCGGCGGCGAGCATCGACGATTCGATGGCGCCAATGCTTGTGCTGCGCCGGGTCAGCCCATAACTCGCGCGAACTGTCCATGATCGCAGCAAGTGCCGCGGCCGGCGTCAACGGCGCCAAATGATCGGTGTAAGTGCCGAGGACGCGCTGCCATTGCGACTCGGCCGGCCCGAAGGCGACAAGGATGGTGTCGTCGAGATCGAACAGAATAGCGCGCGGGAGGGCAGCCATCGGCTTGTTCAACTGGGTGCCGGTCAAACGATCTCGGCCGGAGCCTGCGAGACGTTCTTCCAGAATTCGGCGTCGTGGCCGAAAAAGATGCGCGAACCACCTTGTTCGAGGCTGGCGAGATGTTCGAGCGAGGCCAGCATCGTCTCGCGATCCCAGACGTATTGCGGTAATCGCCGCTCGCGCAAGGTGCGGCAGAAATAGCAAGAATTGGCCGCCAGCACGATTTCACCCGAGAGAAGCCGCAGTTTCAGAGACTGATGGCCGGGGGTGTGGCCAGGGGTCGGCAGGCAAACGACGCTGCCGTCGCCAAATACGTCATGCTCACCGTCGAGCAGGAGTGTTTTGTGGCCGAGGTCGAAATCGCGGCGGTTGAACCCGCTCCGCATGGCGGTGTCGGGCTCCATCCCGGCTTCCCACTCGCGCCGCTGCACGATCATTGTAGCGTTGGGGATCAGCGCATTACCGCCGACATGGTCGAAATGGAAATGCGAATTGATGACGAAGTCGACTCGCGCCGGGTCCCGGCCAATCGCCTCCAACCGGGCACTGATTTCCTCGCCTGGTCGGTAGCGGAACGAGAACAATTCGGTCGCGCGCGGGCCGACCCGCCCAGCGGGGTCATGCTGGCAATCGGGATGCATGCCGGTGTCGAACAGCGCAATACCTTTTGGGTGCTCAATCAGATAGGCCGGGATCGGCAGTTCAACCCGGCCCTCGCCACCTTCCATCAGGCGCGCAAAGTCCCCTTCCAGCCAGCCGCAGGTGAAGGCGAACAGCTTCACGGTCATCTCAACCCTAGGCTGTCGCGACGCCGCGGTTCGCTTCCTCGAACAGCAGACGGTTGCGGTCGAGGTCAAAGCGCCGTTCGGTCAGGGTCTCGGGGTCCCATTCGCTTCGCGTCACCGCGAAGAAATCGCCGCCATAGACGTGGATCGCACCGGTCATTCGCGGCAGCGGGTTGGTAACGGTGTGGATGATGTCGCGGCCGAGCGGCTCGACATCGCGTGTGCCAATCGAGCGGGCGCCAGCCGCCTCGATCTGCCCGGCATCGGCATCCGGCAGGCGGCGCCAGAAAATATTGTCTTCGCGCCCGGTATAGACCCCGATCACCGCCCACATCAGATGGTTGTGCGGCATGATCGTCATCCGCGGCCCCCAAATCACATTGAGGATCGTCAAGGTCTCGGAGCGGTAAAGCGGCTCGACCCCGGCGCGTTGCGGCTCGCCTAGCCCGGCAAGAATGCCGGCAGGGTCGGACACTGCGCGCGCCACGAGTTCACGAGCGGATTTGTGACTGGAATCTTGGACGACCGCGGCGCGGCAATCCTCGATAAAGCGATCGAGATCAAACATGCTGTGCCTCCTGTTTGGCTATTGGGCCGCGCGGGCTGCGGCCTCGGAGCGATGCCCCTTCTGGTGGAAATAATTCGCCCGATAAAACTCGAGCACAAGATCGCGATACACAGCCGGTGGATAGCGCGGCGGGTTGTCGGGGCCGGCGCAGGACGGCAGGCATTCGATAATGCTGTCCGGGTTCGGGCTATGGAAATAGGCGATCGAATAGCGATCGGTGCCCGAATCGTTGAGCACGCCGTGCGGCGTGGACAGGAAGCGGTCATTCGACCAGCGCCGCATCATATTGCCGAGGTTGATTAGAAACGTTCCCGGAATGACCGGCGGCGGAAACCACTCACCCGAAGGCAGCCTCACGGCTAGGCCGGGAACATCGGTGCGCGCCAGCGCGGTCATAAAGCTGTTGTCGGTGTGCGGGCCCTGACCAAAAACGTTGTCCTCGGTCGTTGGCTGCGGCGGATAGTGCAGAAAACGCAAGGTGGCGTGCGCCTCCTCGGCGAAATACGGCGCGAAGAAATCGGCCGGCATACCCAGCGCAACGGCGAACGCCGGCAGCATGCGGTCGCACATCGCGCCAAGGGCGGAAAAGTAAGCCGTCATATCGGCGCGCAGCCCGGCCATATCCGCGGGCCATTGATTTTGACCGCGCAGCGGTTTTCCGGCGACGACGTCGGGATGATCGGGACCGCGGTCGTGACTGATAAAGAAGCTCTCGTTCTGATTGGGTTTGGTGGCTTTGTGCACGGTCGATGCACCCTGCACCGAAGCATTGATCGGCAGATAGCCGATATTGTTCTCGTTAAGCTTTAGCGCGAGCTTTTGCTCGATCGGCAACCCGAAGAACCGGCGCGAGGCGGCAAAAGCACGGTCGATCAGTTGATCCGGCACACCGTGGTTCAGGGCATAGAAAAACCCGATGTTCTCGCAGGCATGCGCGACCTTTTCCGCCAACCGTTCGAGCGCCCCATTCTCACCAGCAAAAAAGGGACCGTAATCGATCACCGGAATTGCTTTCGCCGCTGCCGCGTAATCCCGGACGGCTTGTTCCTTGAAGAGGTGCATTCAAGTCTCCGCGTGCTCCACAGGGATCATACCCCCGAACGAGGGTCTCGCGCCATGGACTGGCTGCAGCGAAGGGTTCAGGAACATCGCGGAAACTTGCTGGACGCCGCGCAATGGCCGGTGCGCCCCGATCCCGCCGCAAGCTGCGGGATTGAGAATGTGCAATCCCCGCTTAACTACCGATCATCCGAAAAATCGGAGATCGGTTAGGAAAAATGAAATGAGCGGGGACTGCGAGAGAGCTGCACGCGCCGGCAATCTGACACTGGCCCAGCTGGTCCAGGATCCACTGATTGGCCTTTTGATGAAGAGCGATGGTGTGGACCGCAACAGCATCGAGGCCTTGTTCGCGCGGATCGCGCAGCAACGGGCGAACGGATCTCGAGCGCATACTCGCCGATTTGGCTGACCGCGAAGCGCTCAGCCGATCAGTCAGGCGGGCGGGGTGGTGAAGAACCAAGGGTGCCCGTCGAGATCGCGCGCGGTGTAGGTGCGGCCCCATTCCTCGTCGTGTGGCGGCTGAACGATCTCAGCCCCGGCAGCGCGCGCCCGTTCGTAATGCGCGTCAACATCGGCCAGGTAGATAAAGATGCCCATTGTCGCGACTTTGGTCTCGCTCGGGCTCTGCATCCGCCAATCCTGGCTGCCTTGCCCCATCATGATGCGCTGCCCGTCAAACGTCATTTGTGCGTGCATCCCGCTTAGGGTCGGATGCCGTAGCTCTTCGATGAACCCAAAAGCGCGGGCGAGGAATTCGAGTGCGGCGGGCACATCCCGATAGAAGATATAGGGAATAATCTCACTCTTGACTTCTGCGCTGGGCATTTTGGTTCTCCTCTGAGACGAATTCACCTGGTTAACGATTGATGCGCTGGAGTTGCGCTCAGATACTCGGATTGCGCTTGAATAATTGAACTCCTGCCGCCGCGGCGCCCGCGTGTCGGTGGCGGCGGCTTCCCAATCGGCTCCATTCGCGGCGACGAGAACCCTTGTCCCGATGCGGCGGGTGCGCGATATCACCGCGAGCGACATGCCGATTTTGTTCCTCATCGTTTTGATTGACCTGATCGGGTTCGGTCTCGTCATCCCGCTACTGCCGTTTTACGCCGTGCGGTACGGCGCCGCGGCGCCCGAGGTAACGTGGCTGCTTGCTACCTATTCGCTGATGCAACTTGTCGCCGCACCGTTATGGGGCCGGCTCAGCGATCGCATCGGCCGGCGCCCGGTGCTAATGGCGAGCATGGCGGCCTCCGCACTCGCTTATGTATGGCTCGGCGCGGCCGATGCTCTGTGGATGCTGTTCGCGGCGCGCGCGCTCGCAGGCGCTTGCGCCGGCAACATCGCCGCGGCTCAGGCCTACATCGCCGACATCACCAAACCGGAGGAGCGCGCCCACGGCATGGGCATGATCGGCGCCGCCTTTGGTCTCGGTTTTATTTTTGGCCCGGCGCTCGGCGGGTTTCTCGCCGGCAACAACCCGGCGACTGCCAATCTCGAAACGCCGGCCTGGGTCGCTGCCGGGCTGTCATTTGTTGCCTTATGCGGCGTGCTCTTTGTGCTGCGCGAGAGCCACCCTCATGAACGGCGCGGGCTGGCGCAGCCACAGCGCCGCATTGGCTTGATCCTCGGATCGCTACGCCGGCCGGTTCTATCGCGACTGATCGTGATCTTCTTTCTGGTAATCCTCGCCTTTGCAGCGATGGAGAGCATCTTCGCACTCTGGGCATTGCGGCAATTGGATTGGGGACCTGAAACCGTCGGCTATGTCTTTGCCTATCTTGGCTTGTTGTCCGCGATCATGCAGGGCGGGCTGACCCGGCGTTTGACCAAGCGTTATGGCGAGGAAAAATTGTTGCTGGCGGGCCTCGTCCTGCTGGCGATCGGGCTTGTCATTGTCCCGTTTGCTCGAGGGCTGGCGGTGCTGGGAGGCGCGTTCGCGGCACTCGCGATAGGCCTTGGATTGGTCCAACCGGCATTGAACAGTCTGATCTCGCGCAGAGCCGGAGACGGCGAACAGGGCCAAGTGCTCGGCGTCACGCAATCGGTCGGTAGCCTGGCGAGGGTCATCGGGCCGCCCTTGGCCGGGTATCTGTTCGCCGATCTCGGCCGCGGCAGCCCGTTTCTCGGCGGCGCGGTGATCGTCGTGCTGGCGTTCTTTTTGGCGCTGAATTTGTTTGGCGGGTTCGGCGCCGCCCCGCTCGCCGAAGCTGAGCCGCCGCTCGGTCCTGCCGGATGAGCCGGCGCGGCCGGCCGATTACGCCGGGTCCGCCGCAGCAAACCGGACGGCTGAAAGAAGAGCTGCGCGCGCTCCGCTCGCTCGCACCTTATCTGTGGCCGCGCAATTCGTTTGAATTACGCGCTCGCGTGGTGGCTGCGGTCGTTTTTCTCGTGGCCGGCCGACTCCTGAATATTTCGGTCCCGTTTCTCTACAAGCATGCGGTTGACGCCTTGGCGCCGAGCCGGGCGATCGTTGCGGTCCCGGTGGCGCTGATCGTCGCTTATGGCTTAGCCCGGGTCATGGCGCAGGGCTTTAACGAGCTGCGCAACGCCGCTTTTGCCAAGGTGACGCAGCGGGCGGTGCGGCAGCTCGCGCTATCCGCGTTCCGCCATGTTCATCGGCTGGCATTGCGCTTTCATCTCGAACGGCGGACCGGCGGGTTATCGCGGGCGATCGAGCGCGGCACCGCCGGCATCGAATTTCTGCTGACATTTCTGCTGTTCAACATCGTCCCGACCCTGTTCGAGATCCTGATTGCCTGCGGAATTCTGTGGCGTCTCTACAACTGGACATTTGCCGCCGTCACTTTCGCGACGATCGTGCTTTACATCGCATTCACCTTTCTGGTGACCGACTGGCGCGTGCGGTTTCGCCGCGACATGAACGAGCGCAACAGCGAAGCGAATACCAAGGCGATCGACAGCCTGCTGAATTTCGAGACCGTCAAGTATTTTGCCAATGAGGAGCACGAAGCGCGCCGCTACGACGCCTCGCTGCAAGCCTATGAGCGCGCCGCGGTCAAGAGCGAGACGACTTTGGCGGCGCTCAACCTCGGCCAGGGATTGATCATTGCCATTGGCCTCGTCGGGGTCATGATCCTCGCCGGGAACGGGGTGGCAGCCCGCGTCATGACGATCGGCGACTTTGTGCTGGTCAACGCCTACCTGATCCAGCTCTACACGCCGCTCAATTTCCTTGGCGTCGTGTACCGCAACATCAAGCAGTCGCTCGCCGATCTCGAACAGATGACGGCGTTGATGCAGATCATGCCTGAAATCGTTGACCGGCCGGGCGCTGCGGCCTTGATCGGTCGATGCCGGGACCGTGATGTTTCGCCACGTCGATTTCAGCTATGACAGCCGGCGCCCGATCCTGCGCGATGTCGATTTTCGAGTGCCGGCCGGGGCCAAAGTCGCAATCGTCGGTCCGAGTGGTGCAGGCAAATCGACGATCGCGCGACTATTGTTCCGGTTTTGGGATGTCGAGCGCGGGGCGATCGAGATCGACGGCCAGGATATTCGCGACGTCACGCAGGACAGCCTGCGCCGCGCGATCGGCGTCGTACCGCAGGACACCGTGCTGTTCAACGACACGATCTTTTACAATATCGCCTACGGGAGACCGGGTGCGTCGCACGCGGCGGTCGAGGAGGCAGCGCGACTAGCCCACATTCACGAGTTTGTCGCCTCGCTGCCGGACGGCTACGACACGATGGTCGGCGAGCGCGGCCTGAAATTATCGGGCGGAGAAAAGCAGCGAGTCGCGATCGCGCGGGTTATCCTGAAGGGTGCGAAGATCTTGGTGTTCGACGAGGCGACTTCGGCACTCGACACGCGCACCGAGCGCGAGATCCAGGCGAACCTCGCCGAAGTGTCCGCCGACCGCACCACGCTGGTGATTGCGCATCGGCTGTCAACCATTGTCGACGCCGATGAGATTTTGGTGGTCGATCATGGTCGGATAATCGAGCGCGGCGATCACGCCGAGCTGTTACGGCGCGACGGCGTCTATGCCGCGATGTGGATGCGGCAGCAGGAAGCAGCGCGGCGTGAAGCAGCTCTGGCGCCAGCGTAAACCGTTCGAGAAGCTATATTAAGAAGAACAGGAAGACTGAATGGCCCGGATTTGTAAGGTCCTAATTGTCGAAAATGATGAATATATAAACGAATTATTGGGTGAAATTTTCGAGGAAGAAGGTTTCCAGTTTACGATCGTCGAAACCGGTGCCGAAATGGAGGATAAACTCGACGAAGACGATTATGATATTGTCATGATCGATGTGACCCAGCCCGGCGAAAAAGATGGGTTTTCCCTCGCAGAGATCGCGCATGCGCAGGGCTGCGGCGTGATATTGACCACGGGCGACCATCGCCATTCGGAAAGGCTCGAGAAGAGCGGACGCTTTTATCTGTTAAAGCCGTTCCGGTTGCGGGAGCTGATGACCACTGTCGACCAGATCTTGACGATGGCGTCGATTGAATGCGTGCGTCGCAAGCGGCGCGACGGCTCGTATTTCGCCGATCGGGGTGCGTGACGGTACCACCGTCTCTGACGGAGGCACTGCGGGGTGGCGATCGACGCGCCCTCGCCCGCGCGATCACATTGGTCGAATCGACCCGTCCCGACCACCGCGCCGAAGCCGAAAAACTGCTCGCCGCGGTATTGCCGCACGCGGGCGGCAGCATCCGTATCGGCATATCCGGTCCGCCGGGAGCCGGGAAGTCGACCTTTATCGAGCGCTTCGGCCTCACCGGCGTCGCCCGCGGCCATCATGTTGCCGTGCTGGCGATCGATCCCAGCTCAAAACGCGGCGGCGGCGCCATTCTCGCCGACAAGACGCGCATGGCCGAACTCGGACGCTCACCACAGGCCTTTATCCGCCCGTCCTCGGCGGGCAGCAGCCGCGGTGGTGCTGCACGCCGCACGCGCGAGGCGATCCTGTTGTGCGAGGCCGCGGGATTCGACGCGGTTATCGTCGAAAGTCTCGGCGTCGGGCAGTCCGAGACCGCGGTGTCCGAGATGACCGACATCTTTGTATTGATCCTGCCGCCCGCGGCCGGCGACGAATTGCAAGGGATCAAGCGCGGCATCGTCGAACTGGCCGACCTGGTCCTCGTCAACAAGGCCGATGGCGAACTCGCCGAAGCGGCGCAGCGCACCGCCGCGGACTACGCCAGCGCAATGCGATTGGTCCGCCCACCGAGCCCCGAATGGACAGTGCCGGTGCGCGCGATCTCTGCGCTTGAGGGCCGCGGCATCGCCGAGATTTGGGATGATATCGCGCAATTCCGTGCCGCCCTCGAAGCGAGCGGCGCTTGGACCAAGCGGCGGCGCGATCAGGCGCGGACGGCGCTTTGGTCGGAGATCGAAGCGGGTCTGCTCGAAAATTTCCGGTCCGCTCCCGGCATCGCCGGCCGCCTTGCCGCGCTCGAAGCCGATGTCGTCGCCGGCAGGCGAACCCCCGCCGAAGCGGCGCGCCAGGTTCTTGCAGCGTTGCCGCGCGATCCTTGAGGCTTTGCCAGGCGGATTAATCAAAAATCGACCGTAACGCGGATACCGGCCACCAACGCGTTCTTCAGCGGCGTGGGACTTTGCGGGGTCGGGATCCCGGCGCCGGGGTTGATGACATATTGCAGATCGGGCTGCACCTTGAGCCAAGGTGTCAGCCGCAATCGATAAGTGGCTTCGATCACCAATTCGCCCGGTGCGTAGGGTGCGCCGAGGCCGGTAAAATAAATGACATCCTGACTGAACTGCCGTAAAGCACTGCCTATTCCGGCATAAGTGATTCCGATGCCGGCTTCGTCATGCGACCGGCCGGGGATAGGTCCCTTCCAGTTCAGCCCGCCATCGATAAACAGGCTGCTTACATTACGGTCTTCGGGCGCGCGCATGACCTGGAAGAATACACCGATACCCTGCGCCTCAGTCTTCGGCTTGTGCCACAGCATCTGGTTGACGACCGCATATCCCGCGTAGTCGCCGGCGTGGGTCAGCGGGATCCCGTTACTGACCGGATTGGCTAAAAGTATCCCCTCAATCGCACGGCGCTGATCAGTGAACTGTCCGGTAGCGTACCAAATCCCAAGCTTGTAAACGCCCTGCAGTTCCCCGAGGAAAGGGGGCGAATACGACAGCTCGGTAATCCACAGCGCGTGATCGTTCAGCCGAAAGGCCGTGCCGTGAAGGTCCCGTTGTTGCGGGTTGCCGGGCGTTCCCGGGGGCGCCGGGTCCTCGGTAAACACCGCAGACATCAGAGAAATCTCGTTTGTCGGGTTGAGCAGGAGTCGGGCGAACGGAGCGGCAAGCGGATAGGCGGGGCCGCCCGCCGGCAAATCAATGGCGATTAACGGCGGAAGGGTAAAACTGGAATTCAGGTATAGGGCGTCATAGGGCGCCGACATGAATTCGTCATCCACGCCGCCCTGCCCGAAGCGAAACGAAATTTTTCCGTCAAACAGATCCTGCTGAAACCATAAATCGTAAAGTTTTGTGCTGGGGATCGCCTCGATGCTGCTGACAAACTGCAACGCGCCGACATGATTGCTGGTCGGGCCAGGGCCCCAGACCTGAAATCCAAAGGAATAGATTTTGGCGCCCTTCCAATGCGCCGCCTTATCGAGGTCGATGCACAAATCGGCGGTGGTCAGGCCGTCATACGCCGCGCCTTGCTTGATGCCGCCCGCGAGATTTCCCCACAGCTCGGTCTGCTCCTGCAGTCCGAAGCCGATGCCGTAATCCGCAAGACGGGTCCGCGCTTTGTCCCAGTCCCTCAACATCGTTTCGGGCGAGCAGACCTCGCTGGGGCCGGGCCAACTCTGCGCCCCCGCTTCTGTTGCACCCGAAGTCATGACCGCGAGCGCCAGGGCCGGGAAAGCCGATCGGCTCGTTATTTCCACAAACCATCGAACAGAGAGGGCGCGCGATTGCTGAGACGCATAATTCCGCATCTAGAACTCAGGATTGTCGCACCAACGCGTTATCGTAGCCCTTGGCGCGATAAATGATCGTCGAGACGACCCAGCTCGCGACGAACACGCCGACAATCGTAAAACCGAAATTGGTGAGATTGTGGTTGAGGCCGCCGACAAGGCGCCAGAGCCCGCCTTCCAACCCCAATTTTTCGCCGATCAGCCCGAGCGCCTCGATCCCGCCGATAAACACGGCGGCCATCACCGAGGCGGCGGTGATTGTCAAATTGTACCAGAGCTTACGGATCGGGTGCAAAAACGCCCAGCCGTAAGCACCGACCATCACGGTGCTGTCAGTTGTGTCGACCAATGACATGCCTGCGGTAAACAGCGCAGGGAAAATCAAAATATTCCAAAACGACATGCCTTGGGCTGCCTGGGTCGCCGAGATGCCGAGGAGACCGATTTCGGTCGCTGTATCGAACCCAAGGCCAAACAAAAACCCGATCGGGTACATATGCCAGGATCGCGAGACCAAACGAAAAAATCGACGAAACAGTCGGGTGAAGAAGCCGCGCGACGACAACAGAACGTCGAGGTCCTGTTTGGCAATCGGGCGCCCACTGCGTGCGAGGGAAAAGGCCCCCCATATGCTTCGCAGAATAAATAAATTCGCGATCGCAATGGCGAGCAGGAACGCCGCCGAGACGATCGTCCCGATGGTGACGCCGACTTCATGGAAATTGGCCAGCTTGTCCTGCGCCATTGTAGCCGTGGCGGCGATCGCGACCGAAGCCAGCACGACGATGGTTGAATGCCCGAGCGAAAAGAAAAAGCCGACCGAAAAGGGCCGCCTTTCTTCCTGCATCAGCTTGCGCACGACATTATCGATGGCCGCAATATGGTCGGCATCGAAGGCGTGGCGCAGTCCGAACATGTAGGCCAGGACGGCAGTGCCCATCAGCATCGGCTCGTCGGCGAAGCTGATCCAAGCCCAAAGCCAGGCGGTTATATTGGCGGTGATCAGGATAGCGTAGATGATCGCAGTTTTGATTCTGGCGTGCTGCGGCCGATCGTCGAAAAGATTAACGAGCAACGCTCACTCCTGCCTCAATCGGCCAACCCCTGGAACAACGATCAACATTCCCGATCCCAAGGAAGGGCTGTTCGGTGAGATCGCCGCGGCCAGCCATCCTCTTCGGCGCCCGACAATAGTGCGGAAGTCCTCGGGCAACCGATAGTGGTGGGCAGATTTAACGAAATGCCGGCCGGTTACGAGACGATTGCGAACGGCGTGATCGAAGGCCGGCTTCGGCTAGGATTCCGAAGACGATGCCGAGAGACGCCCACAGCACGGCTTGCAATCCCAGAGACGCGATCCGGAACCGCCACAGCACAACCGCCGAGAACCGGTCGGGCACTTCGTTGATGTCGGGTAACAGGTATTGTGCGACGGCGATGACGAGGATAAAGGCCGCTATCGCCAACAAAACGCCGTCCCAGGCGCCGAGCCGCTCGCACAGGCGTCGCCCCAGCCCGATCGCCAGCACACAACTGGCGAGCGATATGGCGATCATGATGAAATAGAGCGAAGTGCGAAGTCCGATCGTCTCCGGCTCCCCAATCGCGGGTGGGCTGGGTGGATATTTCAGAGCCGGCACCAGCACGACGACGAGAAATCCGGCAGCTGCCAGCAACGCCGCCGTCGCCCGAGCGCTCAGCGGGCCGGCGCGACCATAAGCGGCCGCGAACACCAGCGAAAACAACCCGCCCAGCGCGACCCCATAAACGACAACGCCCGTGAAAAGCCCAATCCCGGCCTGCGTCGGCCGGCTGACCAGCTCCGGCTCCGCCGCTTCGCCCTTGGCCTGCTTTGCCTGCTCTTCAAAGGCGATGGAGCGATCGACCTCGGGCTCCCCGAAGATTCGGGCGAAACCAAATGCGAGAAGCCCGGCGAGAAGACCTGCGAGCAGGCCGCGCGCCAAAAGGCCGGTGACCATCTTTGTTGCTCAATGGCAAGGAAAGCCGAGCAGATGGCGCCCATCATGGACGAAGTCGTGGACATACATGCCCTTGATCAACGAGGTGGCGCCCTCTTCCGCCCCAACAAAATAGATCGCCAGGAGAAAGAACAGGCCGCCCAAGATCGCCCAAGGGATGATCTTCCCGAGAGGGATCGGAACCGGGCGGTTGGCTGGCCGGAGGAAAGTGGCGTCGGACATCGTGCATCTCCTCGGGATAACGCGTCCCGCAACGGGATAGACCTTAGAACCACGGGACGGGTCTGGCTCCCGGTACGAGCAACCATCTGCTCGGATCGGTTACAGTGGCGCGACCGTGCCGGGCTCCCACCGGCTTCCGCCAACCGTGGCGCAGGCGATAACTCTAGAGATGAGCTGTTCTTCGTGTCAATCGCTGGTCGCAGCGCGCCAGTTGCCGGCGCGCGGAATGGTTTCAGGCTCTGACCAGAATTTTAGCACTGCTAACTTGAGATCGGCCGCTGGTCGGCGCTCGTTCGGCGCTCACTTTGGCGGCGGAAAGCGGCTGATCCAATGACGGGCGATGTCCTCGCGCCGGCAAATCCACACCCGCTGATGGCGGCGTAAATATTCGATAAAATGGATAAGCGCTTTGGCGCGGCCGGGATGACCGGTCAACCGCATGTGGAGCCCGATCGACATCATGCGGGGCCGGTCGGCGCCCTCTTCATAGAGGACGTCGAAGCTATCGCGCAGAAAAGCAAAGAAATCCTCGCCGGAGCCGAACACTCCGCGGCCGAATTTTGAATTGTTCGTCGTCAACGAATAGGGGACGACCAGGTGCGGCTTCTCCCCGACCCGAACCCAATACGGCAATTCATCATTGTAGGTGTCGCTGTCGTAGAGAAAGCCGCCGTGCTCGACAATCAGTCGGCGGGTGTTCTCCGAAGGCGCATAGCGGCAGTACCAGCCGAGCGGGGTCTTGCCCGTGGTTTTCTCGATCAACTCGACAGCGGCGGCGATCTGGCGGCGTTCTTCCGCTTCCGGCAAACCTGGATGGTTCGTCCAGCGATAACCGTGGCTGCAGATATCCCAGTCGCTGGCCGCGATTGCGGCGGCAGCCGCAGGATTGGCTTCGAACGCCCGGGCGCAGCCGAAAATCGTTACCGGGACTTGGAAGCGGGTGAAAATGCGATGCAGGCGCCAGAAGCCGACGCGCGCGCCGTATTCGAACATGCTCTCGGCGGCGAGATCGCGGCCGCGGACCCCTAGATCGGAGCCGATCATTTCGGTCAGCCCGCCCTCCGAGACGCCGTCTCCTGCGGGATAGGAGAGTTCCGAGCCCTCCTCGAAGTTGATTACGAAATTGATGGCGATGCGCGCGTCGCCGGGCCATCCGGCATGGGGCGGCTCGGCGCCGTAGCCGACAAAGTCACGGGTCATGGCTGTGCTCCGGGGCGTTCGGGATACCAATCGTCTCGGCAGATGTCGTCGAGCCGATAAGGACAAAGTTGCGGCAGCGCCTCGGCCGCTCCTGGTTCACCATACGCCCGCAAGCTGGCCTCGGCGCGTTTTCGCGCGTCAGCGTAGAGTTTGCCTAAACTCGTCTCTGCATCGCGCCGCAAAGTTGGGCTCATCTTGTCCGAAAGGCTCTGCCGCGCCTCGACAATCGTCTCCATCCAGGCGAAGCGCGGCGGCGCGGCCGGCGAATGGGCGAGTTTTAGCAGATGTTCGATAATGCGGCGGATCTGGCTTCGCACGGCGTCGCGCTCGCTTTTGCCCAAATCTTCGAGTTCCTCGGCGACGTGCTCGCGGTCAAAGCGGTTGTCGGTCGCCGGCATCTCACGCAAGACCTGGGCCTGGTGCTGGGTCCAGGCGTAGAAGTCGTCGTCGTAGCGGGGTCCGTTTGGCATTTACGATATCTCGTGGGCTGGTCCGCAGGGCTGAGCCAGTTCTTCACGGTTCGCGCTGGGCCCGCTCTGGATACCAATCCTCGCGGCAAATGTCGTCCAGCGAATAGGGACAGGTTGGCGGCAGAGCGTCGGCGGCGGCAGCTTCACCATGTCTCTTCAGGCTGCGGGCCGCTCGCCGACGCGCTTGATCGTACGATTTTGTTAAATTCGACTCCGCATCGCGCCGCAGAGTCGGTGTCATTTTGTCGGCGATCATCTCGCGCGCATCGTCGATTGTATCCAGCCAATCGAGCTGCGGCTGAGCGGCGGGTGAATAGGCGAGCTTTAGCAGATGCTCGATGATGCGGCGGATTTGGCTGCGCACGGCGTCGCGCTCGCTTTTGCCCAAATCCTCGATCTCCTCGGCGACGTGCTCGCGGTCAAAGCGGTTGTCGGTCGCCGGCATCTCGCGCAAGACCTTGGCCTGATGCTGGGTCCAGGCGTAGAAGTCGTCGTCGTAACGCGGTCCGTCGGGCATCGCGATCCAGCTCCAGTGCCTGCCGCCAGGATAGGCCACCGACGGTCGTGAAGGGAGAGGCAGCGCAATCGCAGGCACCGCCGAGTGGGAAGCTGGGCTTCAATTGCCCTTCGCGGCCGTCCGCCTGGAGTAAGGAAGTCTGTGCGCCTCGACCCCAGTTCGGGGCGACTTCGCTGGCGGACTAGCGCCCGAGACTGCGCGGTAGCCGACCGAGCGCATCCAGTTCCCGCTAGACGAGAGCTGCTGGCTCTCAATCCGACATTTTAACCGCGAGACGCGCTCTTTCGCTCCCAGTAGCCGGAATCAGCCGGAAACACGGAGCGGCAGCGTGTCGCCTGAGGTGCGCCATCCAAGGTGTCCGCCGCCGCACGCCAAATGGCGTAGTGGGGTGCTGCGCGATGCGCTTCGAGCGCCGCCTCGTCACGATAGACTTCATAAAAGTAATAGACGTTCGGGTCCTGATCGTCCTGCAGAACGTTGAACCGCATGCAGCCCGGCTCATCGCGTTCGGAGCCGACGGCATCGACCTCGATCGCCTTTAGAAATCGCTCGCGCCCCTCGGGCTTGACACGAACCTTGACCCACATCGCCAGCATTCTGCCTCCAATGCGTTTGAATAGTAATTCCAAGCCGGGCCGCAATCTGGACGCACTGGCCCGAACGCGGCTCTATCGCGAACGGGCGGGACAAGCGGATGCGCCGTTCAGGGCCCGACAAAAGGGGTAATTAACCCCAGGTCGCTTTGCTGCCGACGGCGGTGATCGTGATGTGACCCATCGTCGTATTGGCTTTGGCGCCGTGCCAATGACGTTCGCCGGCTTTGATCTGCACGACATCGCCGACATTGATTTCGCGCTGTTCCTGCTCGTTGGCCACCAGCCCGGAGCCCGAGACGACGATCAGCAGCTGATCGCAATCATGGACGTGCCAACCGGTATTGCAGCCTTGGCTAAAATTCACCACGCTGCAATTGTAATTTGGCGACTCCCCGGCTTGCAGGATGGTTTGGCGTGTGCGGGCGACAGGCCCTGTCCACCCTTCGGTCCGCTCGGCAGCACCTTCTGCCGGAACGTTGGGTACGTCTTTAAGCGTGACCACCTTCATAACTTCCTCCCTCTCAGTTGATGGATCGTCAAGTCACCGGCTGATCAATGCGTCCACATCGTGACTACCAGCAGAGCGCACAGCGGATCACACCCTGATCAAATGAAGCAAACGAATTCGCCTCGCAGCTCGTCATCGGTCAGCGCCGTTGCCGGTCTCGGACGTTCACGCCGCCGCGACGTCGAGGATGGTCAATGCCAGGGCTTGGGCGCGCGGGACAAGTGTGTCGATGCGGCACCATTCCTCATCGGTGTGAGCGTTACCGCCGACCGGGCCGGTGCCGCACAAGGTTGGCGTGCCCAGCGCGGCGGTGAAGCCGCTGTCGGCCGAGCCGCCGGTCGCTTCGCCACCGACCCCTTTCATGCCCAGCCCAGCGGCCGAGCGGGCGTAGTGGTCGAGCAGCTCGCGGCTCGCCTGGTCTTGTTCCAACGGTAGGAAATTGCCCTCGCGCAGGATGCGGCTTTCGCTCCCCGGTAATTCACAGCAGTTGCAGATTTCGCGCACCTCGCCCAGGATTTTTTCCATGATGTTGAGGGTCGGGAAGCGCACATCGATCCCCGCGGTGGCGCGCGGCGCCACGGTGTTGACCGACTGGCCGCCCTGAACGAGGCCGACATTAACCGTGGTGCCGAGATCGTAATCGGTCAATTTGTGAAGACGTTGGATCTTGCGCGCCATTGCCTCGATCGCGCTGACGCCCTGGGCATGCGCCGCACCCGAATGGGATGCGCGTCCAGTCACCTCCAGTTCGATAAAGGCCGCACCCTTGCGGCGCGCAACGAGATTGCCCGAGGGGCGGCCGGGTTCGGCGTTGAACACCGCGCGCGCACCTTTCGCCTCGGCTTCGATGATCGGGCGCGAGGACGGCGAGGCGATCTCTTCGTCGGCGGTGTAGAGACCGGTGATCGGGCACGGCGCGCCGAACCGCCGCAACGCGTCGATCACAAAAGTGTTCATGACCAGACCCGCCTTCATGTCGGTGACTCCAGGCCCGAATGCCTGGTTCCCGTCGATGCGGAACGGCCGCTGCGCGACCGTGCCCTCGGGAAACACGGTGTCGCAGTGACCCAGTAGCACGATTGGCCGGTTGCCGCCGCCTGCGCCGGGCAGCCGCGCGGCCATGCAGCCGCCAAAGCGTTCGTGGGGAAAGATCTCGCACGGGATTCCGGCGGCTTCGAGCCAGGTCCTCAGCCGATCCTCGACTGCGTCGACGCCGGATTTGTTGTAGCTTCCGGAATCGATGCCGACGAGTTCGGCGAGCAGACCGACCATCGCCTGATGCTGGCGGCCGAGATGCTCGATGATGGCGGTCTTTGCTTCGGCGCTCACGGGCTCCTCCGATCGTTATGCGGTCGGGTCCGCCGGTCTTTGACGCGGCAGTCGGGCTGCAAAGTACCGCCTCCGGCTCAGACAAGCGAGGTCCAGGATGCGCCACAACCCGCGTTTTCGCCGTTAGCACACGGGGGAACGCCGGGCAATCCAGCGTCGACGTCGATAGCTTTAGCGGGCTCTGAATGAACGCAATTCTAGCAGTGGTGCCGTCCTGGGTGCTTGGTGCGCTGGTCATGGTCGTGACGGCGCTGGTGGTTCTCGGCGTTTATCATTGGCTCGCCCGCTGGCTGATCGGACTGGCCGGACGGCGCAGTCCATTTTTGCAGCGGCTGCTGCAACGCGGCCAGGGTCCGGCCAGCGCTTTTGTTGTAATCTTCGCGCTCGGTGCGGCGCTGCCGGCGGCGCACTTTTCTTTTCCGGTGTTCATCGCCGTCGGACACGCGCTGCTGGTGGCATTTATTCTGACCGTCGGCTGGGCCGCGGCGATCGCGATCGACATTGCGATCACGATTTACCTGCGCCGCTTCCGCACCGATGTCGAAGACAATGTGCTGGCGCGCAAGCACGTCACGCAGATGCGGATCCTGCAGCGCGTCGCAACAACATTGCTGGTTGTCATCACCATCGCTTCGGCGCTGATGACCTTTGAGCCGGTGCGGCAGTACGGCATCAGCCTGTTTGCGTCGGCAGGCGCGGCTGGCATCATCCTCGGTCTCGCCGCGCGGCCGGTGCTGAGCAACCTCTTCGCCGGCATCCAAATCGCTATGACGCAGCCGATCCGCGTCGAGGACCAGGTGGTCGTCGAAGGTGAACAAGGAGCGATCGAAACCATCACCAGCACTTACGTCGTTGTTCGCATCTGGGATTTGCGGCGACTGATCGTGCCGCTCTCTTATTTTATCGAAAAGCCATTCCAGAACTGGACCTATGAGGATAGTTCGCAGATCGGCTCGGTGTTTTTGCATGTCGATTATAGAGTGCCGGTGGAACGGGTCCGGCAAAAGCTCGGCGAGATCGTCCGCGACAGCAAACTATGGGACGGCAAACTCGCCAATCTGCAGGTGACCGATACGCCGCAGGACATGGTTGAACTGCGCGCATTGGTCAGCGCCCGTAATCCGAGCCAAACCTGGGATTTGCGCTGCGAAGTGCGCGAAAAGCTGATCGCTTTTCTGCAGGCCGAATACCCGCAGTCATTGCCAAGGCGGCGGATCGAGAAAAGCGCTGACAGCTCAGCGGCGAAGGCCGTCTCCGATGCGGGCGCTAACCAGGCCGGCGCTAACCAGGCGGGCGCTTCTGCGGCTGTCGAAATTGGCGTCCCGCCCGCCGCCCGACATTAGCCGCCCGAGATTAGCGGCGAGCGCCGTCGGTTCGGCTATATCTCACAGCACCTCGAACAGACCGGCAGCGCCCATGCCGCCACCGACGCACATCGTGATAACGACATAGCGCACCCCGCGGCGCTTTCCTTCGATCAGCGCGTGGCCGACCATCCGCGCCCCCGACATGCCATAGGGATGGCCGATCGAGATCGCACCACCATCGACATTGTATCGCTCTGGATCGATGCCGAGCCGGTCGCGGCAATAGAGCGCCTGAACCGCAAAGGCCTCGTTCAACTCCCACAAGCCGATGTCGTCGACGCGCAACCCGTGCTGCGCCAAAAGTTTGGGTACGGCAAAAACCGGGCCGATCCCCATCTCATCCGGGGCGCAGCCGGCCACCGCCATACCGCGATAGGCGCCGAGCGGTTGCAGGCCGCGGCGTTCGGCTTCCTTTGCCTCGATCAACAGCGAAGCCGAAGCCCCGTCGGAAAGCTGCGAGGCGTTGCCGGCCGTAATAAACCGCCCCTCTTTTACGCGCTGCCCATCGCGGAATACCGGGCTCAGCGAAGCTAATGCCGCCATCGTCGTCGTGGGACGGTTGCCCTCGTCCTTGCCGAGGGTGATCGGCATAAATGAGGTCTCGCCGGTGTCGCGGTTATCGACCCGCATCGTCGATGGTAGAGGCGCGATTTCCTGATCGAACCGGCCCGCCGCTTGCGCCGCTGCGGTGCGCTGCTGTGACGACAGCGCGTATTCGTCCTGTGCGTCGCGGGTAACCTGATAGCGCTCGGCAACGATCTCGGCGGTCTCGATCATTGTCATGTAAAGATCGGGCCGCTGCTCGACCAGCCACGGGTCCTGGGCGCGGTATTCGTTACGCTTGTCGTTCTGCACCAGCGAGATCAACTCGACCCCACCGCCAACCGCGATCTGGAGCCCGTCATGCACGATCTCCTTGGCGGCGGTCGCAATCGCCATCAGCCCCGAGGCGCATTGCCGGTCGATCGACATGCCGGGGACCGTAACTGGTAGGCCGGCCCGGATCGCCGCCTGGCGCGCAATATTGTAACCGGACGAGCCCTGCTGCAACGCGGCGCCCAGCACCACATCCTCGACTTCGGCCGGGTCGATGCCGGCGCGCTTTACCACCTCGCCGACAACGTGGCCGGCGAGCGCCTGCGCCTGCGTGTCGTTGAAGGCGCCCCGATAAGCCCGCCCGATCGGGGTCCGCGCGGTCGAAACGATAACGGCTTCGCGCATTTTTAGCCTCCCTGTTTATGGCATTGGAGCGCGGTCGCGGCGAGAGCCTCAATAGTAGCCGGCGCCGCCGTTGACATGGATTGTTTGGCCGGTGATGAAGCCGCCATCGTCGCTGACCAGAAACAGGCAAGTGGCGGCGATCTCGTCGACATGACCTTGACGGCCGAGCGGGATCCCGGCCGCATTTGGCGCGCGCCCTTGATACCACTCGGGATTGTCGCGCCTCGTATCGATGCTGCCCGGCGAGACGATGTTAACGCGGATGTTTTGCGGCGCAAACTCCGAGGCGAGAGCCCGCCCCAACCCGACGAGGCCCATCTTTGCCGCCGAGACGTGAGCGCGGCCGCTGCCGCCAGTAAACGATCCGTCGCCGGTGAAGAAGATGATGCGTCCATAGCGGTTCTTGACCATCGAATCGATGACCGCCTTGGTGCAGTAGACCGCGCCGTCAAGGACGACGCCCCTGACCCGCTCCCAATCCTCGATTGTCACTTCGGTGAACGGCTTGTGCGGCCGGATCGCGGCGTTGTTGATCAGGATGTCGATACGGCCGAACTCGGACACCGCCCGCGACACCATCGCGTCGACCTCGCTTTTTTTGGCGACGTCGGCGAGGACGGCGAGCGACTTCACCCCTTTCTCCCGCACTTCGCGCGCCACCGCTTCGGCCTCCGCCTCGTTGGAGCGGGCGTTGACGACGATGTGAGCGCCCTCCCCAGCCAATTTGAGCGCGGTGGCGCGGCCGATGTTGCGGCCGGAGCCGGTGATCAGTGCGACCTTTCCGTCAAGCTTACCCATGTCGGTTTCCTTATAGGGATACTTGAATCAAATTTTACTCGTCGTGCCGTTGAAGCAGAACGCCAGCAATGGCAGCTCGCTGCTGGCCCGGACCACGCGCTTTCGCGCCGACCTCTTCCGTGCTCTGCGCAAAACCCCGCGCGATGTTAGCGCAGCACGGGCGGAGCCGCCAATGCTTCACCCCGCGGGCCGGGCGTTGCATGCAACCTGCCGCGTGCTAGGCTCGGCAATCGGCTTTGCGGAAATCGAGGAGGGTGCGATGGCGAAGACGCGCGGTACCGGGCTGTTGATGGTATGGGCCGACATCGACCCCGAATTCGAGACTGAGTTCAATCGCTGGTACGATGAAGAACATCTCCCGCGGATGCTCGCGATTTCCGGTTTTTTGAATGCCGGGCGCTATGAGGCAGTCAAGGGCGGGCCGAAATACCTCGCGATCTACGAGCTCGAAGACCACAACGTGCTGCGCAGCTCGGCCTATCTCGACTCGCAGAAATACCAGCCCTCGGCGACGCGACAGAAAAGCGGGACAAGCCGCATCGGGCGCAATTTCCTGCGCAATGCCTACCGCCAGATATTTCCGGTGCACACCAACCCGATCGAGCAAACGGTCGAGATGGCGCCGGTGTTGCAGATGGGGCGGATCGATGTATCGAGCGTGGTCGAAGAAGAATTCAACGATTGGTACAACACGGTCTATATTCCCGGTTACCTGACGGTTCCGGGCTGTATCAACGCGCGCCGTTATGTCGCCGTGGAGGGCCAGCCGAAGTACCTGACGCTTTACGAGTTTGAGCACGTGGGGGTGCCGGAGAGCGAGGCCTGGAACCGAACTCGTGACAGCAACCCGTGGACCCGCCGAGTGCGGCCCTATTTGCGCCATGACGAGGGCTCGCCCGGCGTCTATCGCCGCATCCATCCGAGATAACGCCGATCAGGAGTGCACCCGCCGAGTTAGCCTGCTGCAAGACGCAAGAGGGGCGTGCGGCAGAAAGCCGTGGGTTTCGGCTTCGGGCTGCGAAATCAAAACCGAGGCTGTACACTTTGGATTACGAGCCGCGACTCAACGCTGCTGGCGGGCGCGCCGGCGCAGGACCATGGGCATTTCGTCCCAGGAGCGGCCGTCGATCGATCGGCCCGCAGCGCGACGCCCGGAGCGCACGATCTCGGCTCCGGAGCCGTTTCCCGGCGCCGGGCCCCACTCGCCCCATTGCTTGAAGAAAAACGGTACTCCCGCGGCAGCGCAGCCGTCGCGCAGATTGCGGATCCAGCCGGGTAGAGTCGGGCGGGCGCCGATTCCGGTCTCACCCCCGGCAACGACCCAGTCGAGTGCCGGCAGCGCCGGCGCAGCAATTGGCAATCTTCGGCCACGGTCGTCGATATCGAAGCGAAAGCCCGAAAGCGCATCGACATAGCCGCCTTCGCCGAGCGGAACGTGATCCGGCCGAACCTCGCCGAGCAGCGGTTCGTAACACGCCCAACGTAATGCGGCCGGGGTCTGCAACAGCTCGCCGAGGCGACCCGCGCGGGTCTCGTCTTCGATCGAAACCCCGAGGTAAAGGTTCGGAAGCGGCCACGGTTCGATCGTCGCAGCGGCCGGTTCGGGTCCGAGAACGGCAGCATCAGGAGTAACTACGCGGCCCAGCCCGGCAGTCCAGGCACGCCGGGCATTGGCGTTGCCGGGCGGCGGGATGGGGGCATCAGTGCCAGCCTCGCCGGGTGCAGAATTTGCTCCCGGCAGCATTTTTTCGGCCAATTGCCCAATTTCCACAGCGATCCGGCGCGGCGTCTCCGGGTCGATGTAATAGGCGCGCATTCGCGTAGCGCGTCGCGTCTGCACCAGAAATCTGTGCCAATGGGCGACGGTCATCACTGCATGCACGGCATCGATGGTCTTGGTGGCGAGCTGCTCGTGGAACAGATCGGACAGCGAATTGACCAGGATGCGTCGCGTCCTCCGCTGTAGGAGCGGCCAGGCCAAGACATCATCGCGCACGCGAAGTTCGCCGGTCCACTCGACGCCGGCCCGGCTCGTCGTGGTCAGCCCGGCGTAGCGGCTACCGCCCTTTCCGCCCATTCGCGCGAGTTGGGCGACGGTGCGCACCGCATCGCAATGATCGCAGCCTGGCCCAGTGGGCGAGCATCCGGCGGTCGGGTTCCAGGTCACGTCATACCAATTCGGCGGTGCGACATCCGCCGGCGTCGCTCCGGTGGCAGTCGCGGGCGCCGAAGACAGCCGGCCGATCCAATCAATGCCAACGCGGGGTATCGTCACGCGCCGGCCCTCATCCGCGGAGCGGCCAAGGCGGCTCTAAGCCGACAGCGGACAACTCGGTGCGGTGTCGGGAACGACTTCGGTACAGCCCGGAGACGGGCAAATGATTGCTGCATCGACGCAGCCCGAGTGAGATTGACACTATTTCGTATATCACTCAGATCAAAATACAACTATAATAAGATATAGTTAATTTATTGCGCGGCTTAATCGTGTTCCGGCTGACCATGCAGCGGTTGGCCGAACTTGACGTGAAAAGCCCACCCCCATGAGCGGAGACGCTCGCAGGGGTAGATCAACAAGAGCAAATAAACGAAATCAGATAGGGTTAACCCGGAACTCGGGCCGGGCCGGGGCCGGTCTCTCGCTGACGCTCTGCCGAGACAGCTGTCCGCGCACTTTGTTGCCGGAGTTTGTCTTTTTAGGAAACTGTTCTGGCCTGCGCGAGAGACGCGGGGTCGCCTCGATGGTTAGGCGGGATCTCCGGTATCGGCGACGAGCCCGGCGCAGCCGATGCCGAAAACAGCGCAGGTTTCGTCATTTTCCGAGGTGTCGCCGCTGATGCCGACCGCACCGACGATCTCGCCCGCCGCATCGCGGATCAGGACTCCGCCCGGCACCGGCACGATTTTGCCACCCGAGGCGACGCTGAGCGCCTGGATAAAGGCCGGGTTTGCCGCGGCGCGGCGGGCAAATTCGCGCCCGCCAAATCCCATGCCGAGCGCGCCCCACGCCTTGCCGCCGGCGATCTCGGGTCGCAACAGGCTCGACCCGTCCTCGCGCTTCATCGCCTTCAGATGGCCGCCGCCATCGAGGACCACGACGGTCAGCGGCTTGAACCCGAGTTCGCGGCCCTTTTCCAGCGCTTTGTCGACAATCACCGAGGCCTGCTGCAGGCTCAACATCGGGCGGGATCCTTTAAAAGCTCAGTGCGCAGAGCGGCGGATTAGCTCGGCCCAGCGGTCGAGCACGGGCAGGATCTCGTCGGCTTTGGCCGATGGCAACGCGACAATCGCGCGCGCAATGCCCTGGTCGCGATAGCGCTTTAGCCGATCGAGATCCTCGGGCGCGCCGAATATCGACACCGGAACCTGGGTCGGCTCGCGCCCGGCATCTGCCAGCATCTGGCGGAATTGCGGCAGGAAATCGGTGACGTCGGCATAGTGCGCGCGGCTCGCATTCGGGACCCAGCCGTCGCCATAGCGTGCCGCGCGGCGGGCGCTGTGCGGAAAGGCGCCGCCGACAATGACCGGCGGGTACGGTTTCTGCGCCGGTTTTGGCCAGGTCTTCATCTTTGGAAAATCGACGATCTCGCCGTGGTATTCGGGCTCTTCCTCGGTCCAGATCGCGCGCATTGCCTCGATCTGCTCGCGCATCCGCTTGAACCGCGTTTTGAAGACGGTGCCGTGGTCGGCCATCTCCTCCTGATTCCAGCCGCCGCCGATACCGAACAGAAAGCGCCCACCCGAAACCTGGTCGATCGAGGCCACGAGTTTTGCGGTCTGGATCGTATCGCGCTGGATAACGAGGCAAACACCGGTTGCGAGCTTCAGGGTCTTTGGTTGCCATCGCCGCCGCAGTCAGCGTGACGAACGGGTCCATGACGTCGTAATACTGCCGGCCAAGCTGGCCGCCCGAGGCCGGCTGTGACAGCGCGAACTCGGAATGTGCGAATGCTCCGGCGCCCAAACCGACTCGAACCCGCGCGCCTCGAGCGCTTGAGCGAGTTGACCGGGGCCCATCGAATATTCGGTGAAAAACATCGACGCGCCGAAATCCATCGCCGTCCTCCCGGGCTTGTGAACCGTTAGTCAGCCGAGCTTAGTCGTGAACGGCTGGCGCGGGCCAGCAGCAAGTTCGGTCTCATTCCCCGACCGAGATGGACCGATCATTCAGATAATGATAATTATTCGCTCACCGGCGCCGTCACGAGACCCAGCCAATGGGTCCGGAGGACTGGCTTCGGCCGCGGGTTTCGCTGGGGTTCGGGAGCCGCAACGGCAACGCGGCGAGCCTGCGAACGCCTTGGGAGGTACTGGGAATGAAGCGGAACCTGACAGGATTCGCGGCGACGGGTTGGCTTGCGCTGATCCTCGCCGTCTCGCCGCCGGCTCTCGCCCAAAAGCAGGGCGGCACGCTGAGGATCGGGCATTTCGACAGCCCGGCCAGCATGTCGATGCTGGAGGAATCAACTGTCGCCGTTAATCGCCCGACAATGGGCGTCTTCAACAACCTTGTCATCTTCAAGCAGGACGAGCCGCAAAACACCTTCGACTCGATCATCCCCGAACTCGCCACCGGCTGGTCGTGGAATGAAGAGGGGACGGAACTCACTTTTCCGCTGCACCGCGGCGTCAAATGGCATGACGGGAAGCCGTTCACCGCAGCCGATGTCAAGTGCACGCTCGATTTGCTGCAGGGCAAGGGGGCCGAAAAACTGCGCATCAATCCGCGCAAGTCGTGGTTCGACAACGTAAAGGAGGTGTCGAGCAATGGCGACTACGAGGCCACGTTTCACTTGAAACGGCCGCAGCCTTCGCTGCTGGCGATGCTGGCGACCGGGTGGACGCCGATTTATCCGTGCCACGTACCACCAGCTCAGATGCGTCAGCACCCGATCGGCACCGGCCCGTTCAAGTTTGTCGACTTCAAGCCGAACCAATCGATCACAGTGACCCGCAATTCGGATTACTGGAAACCGGGACGGCCTTACCTCGACGGGATCGAATACCGGATCATCAAAGATGTATCGACGCGGCTATTGTCCTTTATCGCCGGCAAGGAGGACGTTTATTTCGGGGTCACGATGCCGCAACTAAAGGACGTCAGGCGCGAGCTGCCGCAGGCGATCTGCGACATGACCATCCCCAACGTCAACCGAAACCTGCTCGTCAACCGCGATGTGGCGCCCTTCGATAATGCGCAATTGCGCCGGGCGATGACGTTGAGCCTCGACCGGCAGGCGTTTGTCGACATCATCGCCGATGGCCAAGGGACGATTGGCGGCGTGATGCAGCCGCCGCCGGAGGGCGTGTGGGGAATGCCCGCCTATACGCTGAAATCATTGCCGGGCTACGACCCGGATGTCACCTCGAGCCGTGCCCAAGCTCGCAAGATCATGGAGCAACTGGGTTACGGACCCGACAAGCATCTATCGGTCACGGTCGTGACGCGCAATGTCCAACCCTACCGCGACGCTGCGGTCATCCTGATCAGTCAGCTGAAGGAGATTTATATCGACGCCAATCTCAATCCGATCGACACCACGCAATGGTATCCAACCCTGATGCGCAAGGATTACAAGGTCGGCGTCAACGTGACCGAAAGCGCGGTCGACGACCCGGATGTGGCGTTTTACGAGAATTATGTGTGCGGTGCGCAGCGCAACTACACCGGTTATTGCAACCCCGGGATCGACAAACTAGTCGACCGCCAATCGACGGAATCGAGCTTCGAAAAACGCAAAAAGCTGGTGTGGGAGATCGAGCGCAAACTCATCGACGATGATGCCCGGCCGATCCTGTTTTACACCCGCGCCGCGAACTGCCGAGAGCCATACGTCAAGGGTCTGACGACGATGGTCAACAGCATCTACAACTCGTATCGTTTCGAAGATCTCTGGCTTGATAAATAACAAGTAAATGGGGCAAAGGGTCGCCGGAATGTGGAACAGCACGCGATCCCAAAGCTGAGCCTAGAAAGAAATCGACCGGACCAACCTTTGGAGCATTGCGAGCGGGCCTCGCGTTGACTCACGCGTACCGACAATGGAGGACGAGGATGGCCCAACAATATCGCTCCGATGCGAATGGCGGCTCGGAGTGGTTTTCAACTCGCAATGTCATCAGCTTTGGTGCCGGAGCCTTGCTGACTCTAGCAGCGACGCGCATCGCGCCGCCCTTCGCGGGTCAGGCGATCGGCTCACTCCGGAGCATGGCCGGCACTGATCCGTTCGATGCACTGGCGCAGGACCACCGCAAGCTGCTCTCGCTGTTCGAGCAAATCGAGGCGACCGACAACTCGGCGACCGTGCGCCGGGCGGCGATGCTGTTTCAGGCCAAGCGAATGCTGACTGCGCATGCGCTTGCCGAGGAGGACATTATTTATCCGATGCTGCACGATGACGCCCATCGGGCGGAGCAGGCGATACAATTGTATCGCGAGCACGCGGACATGAAGATCCGGCTGTTTGAGCTCGAACACGCGGCGAAGGACAGCTCGAAATGGCTCGATGACCTGCGCTCGTTGCATCAAATCGTAGAAAAGCATGCGAAAGAAGAGGAGGAAGTCGAGTTTCCCAAACTGAGGGCTGCGCTGAATGACCGGCGCACGGCCAATCTGCTGAGCGAAGTGCATCGCGAGAAAGCGATGCTTCTTTAGAAATGTTGTTGCCGAGCGGTCAGCATCGGCATGCCGTCCGCTCGGCGACACCGCAGACCTATCTGCCGCTCTATGTTCAATCGGGTAATCACGGCACTGATTGACCGCATTAAGAGCGCTCCAAGAGCCCGGCGACGAATTCCGCATTCCCGGCAAGCGCGCCTTCAAAGGCCGTGAACGACTGTCGCACGATGGAATCGAGGATCACCGCCTCGTCTAGGACGCGCTCGCGGCCGTAGGCTGAGGAGAGCGACGGAGACGGCGTCGCCCGGATGCTGAGTTAGTCTAAAATAGCTGTGGCGCGGAACCATCTAGCCGCATCGGTGGCCTCCGCCAACTACCTTTACTGGTCGGCATAGTTTTTCCGAGTGGCCGTGCATTCATCGACAATCCATTCTGCCCGGCTGGCAATATGACGCCACTTTGACGCCGCCATAAATATTAACTCGGCGCAATGCCGGGGAGAGGGGACAGATTGGCGGTTCGGAGCCGCCGTTCGGCGGCCACGTGTGAGGGGCCGATTGCCGTTGTTGGCGCCGCCTGTCGTTTTCCGGGCGCCGATGGCCTCGAAGCCTTTTGGCAGCTGCTTGTCGCCGGGAAGGATGCTGTAACCGCGGTCGGATCCGACAGATGGGCGACCCAATTCTTTTATCATCCGCAACGCACCGAACCTGGCAAGAGCTACACCTGGGCCGCCGGGCTGATCGACGGGATCGACAGGTTCGAACCATCTTTTTTTGGAATATCGCCGCGCGAGGCGGCCCAAATGGATCCGCAGCAGCGGATTCTACTGGAATTGGTCTGGCACGCCTTCGAGGACGCCGGCATTCCGCCCAGCCGGTCTGCAGCCAGTGATATGGGTGTCTATATCGGGGCGTCGGCAACGGATTATTCCGATCTGTGCCTCGGCGATCCAGCGGCCGCGGATCCCTATTTTATGGTCGGAAATGCGCTCAGCATTATCGCCAATCGCATTTCCTATGTATTCGATCTTCGCGGGCCGAGCTTAACGATCGACACCGCCTGCTCGTCCTCGCTAGTGGCGTTGCACCAGGCCTGTGAAGCAATCCGGGCTGGGCAGATTTCAACCGCCATTGTTGGCGGCATCAATCTGCTGCTGACACCCTATCCGTTTCTCGGTTTTTGCCGCGCGTCGATGCTATCGCCGCAGGGCCGGTGTTTTGCTTTCGACGAGCGCGCCGACGGCTATGTTCGTGGCGAGGGCGCCGGCGTGGTCATCTTAAAGCCGCTCGCCGACGCGGTTGCCGATAATGACCCTGTGCGTGCGCTGATACTGGCGACAGGCTGCAATTCGGATGGCCGCACGATCGGATTGTCGTTGCCAAACGAGGCTGCGCAAGCAGCACTGCTGCGGTCGGTCTATCAAGACGCAGACATTGTAGCGGATGATCTTGCCTATTTTGAGATGCACGGCACTGGAACTCCAGCGGGAGACCCGGTCGAGGCCGCCGCAGTTGGGCATATGGTCGGTACGCGCCGTCGGGAGCCGCTGCCGATCGGTTCGGTCAAAACCAATATCGGGCATCTGGAACCGGCATCGGGGATGGCTGGGCTATTGAAAGCGGCATTGGCGCTCGAGCGCGGAGTCTTGCCCCCGTCCTTGCATTGCGAAAGCCCCAATCCGAAGATCGACTTTGCAGCGCTCAATCTGCGGCTTGTGCGAACGGCCGAGCCGATCTTGATGTCGTCAGAGCGCCGCCTCGCCGGCGTGAACTCGTTCGGCTTTGGCGGCACCAACGCGCATGTTGTGCTCGCAGCCCCACCACCAGCGCCCCGGCCCACGGAGTTTTTGCCGCTGCCGCCACTGGTGATCTCCGCAGCCACCGAAGTTTCGTTGCGCGCATTGGTCCGCAGCTGGCAAAAGTCGCTAACGACGGTTGCGGATACGCAGCTGCCCGGCCTATTGCGCGCCGCAGCCCGCGGGCGCGACCATCAACGCCACCGCTTGGCAATCCAGAGCGGCAATCGCAACGGGTTTGTCGATGCTCTCGACCGTTTTCACGGAAACGAGACGGGCCCCGAAATCGTTAGCGGGACCGCTGTCGTGGGCGCCCGGCTCGCGTTTGTCTTCTCCGGTAATGGCGCGCAATATCCCGGGATGGGGCAAGCGGCGCTGCGCACGAGTGGCACGTTTCGCGCCGCTGTCGAAGCTGTCGATAGCCTCCTCTGCGCCGAGCTTGGCTGGTCGGTTGTTTGCTCGGATAGAGGACGGGGTGGAGGCAACGGCGCTTGCTCGCGCCGACATCGCTCAGCCGCTGCTTTTTGCGATCCAAGTCGGCATTGTCAGTGCATTGCGTGCGAATGGCATTGTGGCCGGCGCTCACCTCGGACATAGCGTCGGCGAAATTGCTGCCGCGTGGAGCGCTGATGCATTGTCGCTTGCCGACGCGGCACAAATTGTCATCGCCCGCAGCCGCTGCCAGCAGCGCACCTATGGTAACGGGCGAATGGCGGCGCTGGCGCTGGGCTGCGAGGAGGCGCGCGACTTTCTCGCCGAGATCGGCTGCGCGGCGGAGATTGCCGCCCTCAATGCCGCGCAGTCGGTGACCGTCTCGGGATCGGCGGAGGATATTAAACAACTCGTCGCCGAAGCGCGCGCTCGGGGTATCTGGTGCCGCTCGCTCGGTTTGGAATTTCGCCTTCCACTCGCAGCTCATGGAACCGGTGCGAGAGGAATTATTGGCGAGTTTGGACGGGCTGGTTTCTCGATCGCCCGGGGCAAAGCTCGCATCGACGGTAACCGGGGCTGTGATCAAAAACGAACAGCTCGACGCTGATTATTGGTGGCGCAATATCAGAAATCCAGTGCGCTTTGCCGAAGCGGCAGCTGCGTTGATTGCCGATGAGTATCGCATTTTCGTCGAGATCGGGCCGAACCCAATACTTCACTCCTATTTAACGGATGGGCTGCGAAACGCTCAAGCAGAGGGCCGCGTCTTGGCGACCCTGTCGCATGATGATGCCGGCGGGGATCCATTCCCGGGCATTGCTGCACAAGCGTATGTTTCGGGTTACGATTGGGCTTCGACGCCCCGCTTCGAGGGTCCCGCTAATCCGCGGGGCTTGCCGCTCTATTCATGGGATCGCCAAAGATTTTGGTTCGAGAAGACCATCGAAACAGCCGAACTTCTCGACCCGCCGTTCGATCACCCGCTGCTCGGGTTCAGGCAACGCGGTCACGTGCCAACCTGGTCAAATCACCTCGACCAGCAGGTGCTTCCTTGGATTGGTGATCACGTCGTTGAAGAGGTAGCAATATATCCAGCTTCGGCGATTATTGAGACGGCGCTCGCTGCTGCCCATTGGCGCTGGCCGGATGCCGCGATTCTCGAAGCCGCTGATGTCGAGATACGGCGGCCCTTGCCGTTTGAAAAGGGACGAATGCGCGAACTGCGCACCGCCCTAGTATCGGACGACGGCGATTGGGAGCTGATGAGCCGACCGCGTCTGTCGGATGAGCCGATGACCCAGCACGCGGTCGGTCGGATTGCTTTCGGCAATCGCCCACCTTCCCCAGTGCATTGGCCCGACAACACCGCCACCCTCAATAGTATCGACAAGGCCAGTCTATATCGGCTGGCCGCTGCAATGGGGTTTGCATTATGGTAGTCGCTTTCGCATCGTAGATCGGGTTGATATCCTCGACGCCGACCGGGCGGTCGCGCACCTCGACCCGACTGCGATTGACGAACCGCTGGATTCCTATCTACTGCACCCCGCTTTGCTCGATGGCGCGCTTCAAGGAATGCTGGCGCTGCTGGCGTCAACGAGGCAGGAAGCCGCAGAAACTTGTTTTCTGCCATGGCGCTTTGAAAAAGTCCGGCTTGCTGCCCCGTTCGGTCGCGCTTGCCGGCGCGCTCAGCTACGGCTGACCCACATTGGGGTAAGGTCCGTATCGGCGAATGTGTTGCTGTTTGATGAGAGGAGCGAGATCGTCGCCGAACTGACCGGCTGCTGGTTCCGCCGCGTCGAGCTCAACCGAAGGACCTCGGTCGGGCAGTGTACGTTTCGGGTCGATTTGCTCGCCGCACCTCTGGGCGAAGGTGAACCTCCGGCGGTATTGGAGGAGGTGCATCGGTTACTGCCGCAGCTTGCGGCGACCCTCACTCCCGACCCGGTGCGTCACGAAGATGGGGCGCTACTGGAAGCGTTGATTGGCGCCGTTGGATCCCAGCTGTGGCGCCCATTTCATGAACCGGGCAGACCTTTTTCGATCCGCGAACTGGTGGACGCCGGACGCATTTCTCCGCCATCGGCCGCACTTGCGGAGTGTCTGCTGCGATCGGTCGAGCGCCTGGGAGGGGCTTCCGAGATCAATGGTGAATGGCGGTTCGCGGTCGAACCCGATCTGCCCGACGCCGACGAAATCTGGCGATCGCTCTTAGCAGAAGCCCCGGACCTTGTTGCCGAACTGGCTCTGGTCAGCGCAGCCCTCCAAGAAGTCCCAACGATACTAACCGATGGGCTGACGCCGACGGCATCCGCGACATCGGCGATGTGCGAAAATCTGCTGCAGGCTTCACCTGCAACCGTTGCGGGGGTCAATTTTCTTGGTGAGGCGTTGGCGGAGATTTCGGCGCGGTGGCCGGCTAACCGACCATTGCGGATTCTCCAAATCGGCGGCGACGCCGTTGTGACCGGACGGTTATTGCAGCGCTTGGCGAAATTCCCGACCACTCTCGCCTATTTCGCCACCAGTAGCGATCCCGCGCAAGTCGAGCGACTCGCAACGGTCACGCAACGGTATGGCGGCGCGTCGGCCCACCGTTGGGCGCCAGGGTTCCCAAGGCACGCTATTGGCAATACACGGTTCGATATCATAGTGGCAGTCAATTCATGCGCGCGGCTGCAGATCGATGCGCGTGTCGCTGGCCGCACTGCACGAATTGATTGTTCCCGGCGGCGTGTTTCTCGCTGTTGAACCGGAGCCCAATGCTATTTGGGACATTGTGTTCGGTCAAAGCGAGGATTGGTGGGTGAGGGATCGCTCGGACTGCGTCGTATCGCCGTTGCGCTCGTGCGAGGAATGGCAGGCCGAACTGACGGCTGCAGGATTTTGTGCCGATGGCGGTGCAGAGTTGGCGATCGGCCCCTGGCCCACCTCAGCATTCTGGGCGAGTGCGCCGCGTCGCGATGACACGGCCGCCGCTGAAACTATGACTCGTTGCGCCGTCGTCGTGATCGGCGAGGATGCACCGCTCCGCCGGGTGCTCATCGACCGGTTGGAGGGCGTGGGTCATCGGGTGGTCGTCGCAGAGTTCAGCAGTGACGCAGAGATATTGCTCGCCCCCGGCGATACCGATGGCAGCTCCGAAATCGCGATTTTTTTGGCTACTGAGGCGGCTGGGGCCAGCGTGGCGCAGCAAGTCGCGGCACTGGCGCGGATCGCCCATGCGGCGGCGAAGCGGGGGGCGGTACTCTGGCTCGTAACGCGTGATGTGCACCAGGCAGCACCGGGAGCCCAGAACGCTGGTTTGGCCGGCGCTGCATTGTGGGGCTTTGCACGTGTCCTCGCCAATGAACTGCCGCGATTGTCTATCCGGATGATCGACCTCGCCACGGGGACGAGCACCAATTCGCAAGCGCGGCAAATAGCCGACGAGATCGCGGCGACGACACCGGAAACCGAGATCGTGTGGACACCGCATGGGCGCCGTGTACCGCGACTACGACCAGGGCTGCCGCCTCGTCTTGCTGCCCCAGATCAGCGCGTCAAGTTGGCGGTCAGCTCGGCTGATGGCCTTAATTCGCTCGGGTGGGTGACGCAGCCGTCGCGGCCTATCGGACCGGGTGAGATCGAGATCGAGGTACGGGCAGCGGGATTGAATTTTCGTGACGTCATGTGGGCGATGGGGCTTTTGCCGGAGGAGGCGCTGATCGATGGCTTTGCCGGATCTGGCTTTGGGCTCGAATGCGCCGGAATCGTGTGCGCTATTGGCGCCGATGTGGAGGCTGTTAGGGTCGGCGACCGGGTCATGGGATTTGCCCCGGAGGCGCTGGGAACCCGCGTGGTTACGATCGCCGACGCGGTGGCTCCAATTCCTGCCGGTCTAAGCTTTACTGCTGCGGCGACATTGCCGGTCGCCTTTGTGACCGTGATCTACGCGCTGGGTAACTTGGCGCAACTCGAACCCGGCGAGCATCTGCTCGTCCATGCCGCAGCGGGCGGGATCGGCCTCGCGGCGATTCAATACGCGAAACATCGCGGCGCGGTGGTGATTGCCACCGCTGGTTCGGCGATAAAACAAAGTTTTTTGCGACTGGCCGGAGCCGATCATGTGCTCGACTCGCGCGATCTCGATTTTGCCGATGCGGTGCGCGAGATCACCGGCGGCGAGGGGGTCGATGTCGTTCTAAATTCGTTGAGCGGCGAGGCGATGGATCGCAGTCTCGAGGTGCTGAAACCGTTTGGCCGCTTCCTCGAACTGGGTAAGCGCGACTTCTATCTCAATCGGCGCCTACATCTGCGGCCGTTCCGGCAGAACGTCTCTTTTTTTGCGATCGACATTGATCAGCTGCCATTGCGTCGGCCTGCGCTTGCCCGGTCATTGCTGGCCGAAATGTCGTCCCTGCTCGAGCAAGGGGCGATCCGGCCTCTGGCTTATCGGGAATTCTATTATTCGGAGGTTGACGCTGCCTTTCGGTTGATGCAGGCCTCGGGCCATATCGGCAAATTGGTCTTAGTTCCGGATTCCGATGGCAAGCTGCCGTTACGCGAGCCGCCGGCTTTCTCGGCGCGTCATGACGGAACGTATCTCGTCACCGGTGGGGTTGAGGGGTTCGGATTTGAGACTGCCCGCTGGCTCGTCGAACACGGCGCCGGGGCGATCGCCTTGCTTGGTCGACGCGGCGCCGAGACGCCGGGATGCGAAGAAAAAATCGCAGAGCTGAAGTCGGCAGGCGCCGATGTCTGCGTTTACCGTTGCGATGTTGCCGACCCCGAATCCTTCGCTGAAGTGCTGGACCGCGTCCGCGCGACGCAGCCGTCGCTACGCGGTATCGTACATGCGGCCTCGACTATCAACGACAGGTTGACCGCGGATATCGATGAGAGTGACCTCGAAGAAGTTCTCCGCCCAAAGCTCGACGGCGCTCTGGTACTGGACGAACTCACCCGCGACGACCCAATCGAGCTGTTCCTGCTGTTTTCATCGGCGACCACCATCCTCGGTGCGCCGGGGCAAGGCGCCTATGTGGCGGCCAACATGGCGCTCGAGACGCTGGCGAGGCGGCGGCATGCGGAGGGTCGGCCGGCATTGGCAATCGCGTGGGGACCGATTGAAGACGCCGGATACTTGGCTGATCGGCCGGAGATGCGCGAGGAGTTGGCGCGCAGGCTCGGTTCAAAACCGATGACGGCAGCGCGAGCCTTGGCAATGCTGCCGGCGATGCTGGCAAGCGGGCTGCCATTCGTCGCCTGCGCCGAAACCAATTGGGTCGAAGCAAAGCGCCTTCTTCCGGTACTAGCGACGCCACTTTTCTCCGAGATCCGACATCGAAGTGATGCGGCCCCCGACAACGAGAAGCTTGCCACCAGATTGCACGGCCTCGATCCGGACGCGGCGCGAGGGATGTTGCGGAGCATTATCACTGAGGAAGCTGCGCGGATCCTGAAACTGCCGGCCGGCGATATCGACCCCTCTCGTCCGCTCTCGCAAATGGGAATGGATTCCTTGATGGCAGTCGAACTGCGGCTTGCGCTCGAGAGTCGTTTGGCGATCGATTTGCCGCTCGTGTCACTGGCCGAGGGAACCAGCGTTGCCTCGATTGCCGCAGGGTTTACCACCAATTCGGTGCGAGCCTCAGAGGCCACGGAAATTGCAGCCCTAGCGGCGCGGCACGAGGCTTTCAATGCGGTCACGAGCCCGACAATCCTGGCTCGGGCCGCGCCAAGAACGGTCGCTGCGGATTAGCGACGATGCTGGGGCGCAACCTTTTTGGTCTGTCGCCGGAAGCAAAGGCAAGCCTGCTGCAAAAGCTATCCGCAGGCTCGCCACGGGGAGTGGCGTCGAAGACGGACCGAATTGGCCCGGGTTCCGGCGAATCCAGCCGGCTAAGCGTGGCGGACCTGGAGGGTTCCGCAGAGCTGCGCATGCTCCGCAACGCAGCGGAATTCCTCGGCATCACCGATCCATTCTTCCGTGTGCACGAAGGTGTCGCCGGCGCCGAAACGACGGTTCAAGGAAAGCGATACACCAACTTCGCCTCGTACAACTACCTGGGTCTCAACGGTCATCCCGAAATCACCGCGGCGGCCAAGGCGGCAATCGACCAATGGGGCACGACGGTGTCGGCGAGCCGCCCGGTCTCCGGCGAGCGGGCCATTCATCGCGATCTTGAATGGGCGTTGGCCCGTCTGCACGGCGCTGAAGACAGCCTGGCGCTGGTCGGCGGCCATTCGACCAATGTCACGCTGATCGGGCATCTTCTCGGCCGCAACGACGTGATTGTCCACGACGGCTTGATCCACAACAGCATCGTCGAGGGAGCGCGATTGTCAGGGGCGCGGCGGGTGCCGTTCGCCCATCTCGATTACGAGACCGCCGACCGCCTGCTTGCCGCAAGCACGGCCGCGCAACCGGCATGCGCTGCTGGCCATCGAAGGCCACTACAGCATGGATGGCGACGTGCCCGATCTGCCGGCCTTTATTGCAGTTGCGAGGCGCCACCGTGCCTGGCTGATGGTTGATGAGGCGCACGCGGTTGGGGTTCTTGGGCCCCGCGGGTTTGGCACCGCGGATCATTTCGGCGTCGACCCGAGCGAGGTCGACATTTGGATGGGAACGCTCAGCAAGAGTCTTGTTTCCTGCGGAGGCTATATCGCTGGGCGCGCCGAGCTTGTCGACTATTTGAAACTGGTTCTCCCCGGCTTTGTCTTTTCGGTCGGGATGGCGCCATCAGCTGCAGCGGCGGCATTGGCTGCGCTCGGGGTTTTGGAGCGCGAGCCCGAGCGGGTGCGCCGGCTAAATGATCGCGCTGAGCTATTTTTGCATTTGGCGAGGGCTGGGGGACTTGATGCTGGTGGTTCGATCGGGGCCGCGATCGTACCGATCATCACCGGCAGCTCGATTCTCGCTGCGCGGCTCGCGCAAGCGCTATTCGAGCGTGGCGTCAATGTGCAGCCGATACTGTATCCGGCGGTGCCCGAACGCGCCGCACGGCTGCGATTTTTTCTGACGGCAGAGCACAGCGAGGATCAGATCCGCGAGACCGTGCGGATCCTCTCCGAAGAGAGCCGGCGGATTGCAGCGGAGCCGATCGATCTCGCCGCCGTGGCTCGCCATCTCGGCCGCAAGGCATCGCCGAAGGGCGAGGTGAGCTAGAATTATTGTGCGCGCCCCCCTGATGTCGGCGACCAGCGCCTCGACTGCCGCGAAATGGTCCGACCAACAGGGTGCCCGCCACTTGGACAAACGCTGCAGTTGCGCTTCGCGACGCGGCGAGGGGTCGTACGCATAGTCGAGTATCGCCGCGCGCCATGCATTGCCGTCGAGGGGGTCGAAATACTCCGGAATGGCGCCTCCGATTTCACGCAGAGCCGGCAAATCACTGCACAGCACAGGATTGCCGGACGCCAATGCCTCGATCAATGGAAAACCGAAACCTTCGGCATAGGACGGTAGCAGCAACGCTCGCGCGTTCTTCAGTATTCGCACTGTTTCGATATCGGATGCGCGCCCGCGTTCGGAGACGATCCCATGCAGTGCCGGACAGCGGCTGAGCATATCGATCGCGTTCTCGATTTCCCATCCACGCCGGCCGATCAGCACCAATCCCGGCGCGCGCTCCGCGTTTTGACCTACAATATCACGCCAAAGATTAAGCAACAGCAGATGGTTCTTGCGCGCCTCAACCGTGCCGAGGCAAACGAAATAGGGCCGTTCCGCCAAGGGCTGCTCTTCCGGCACGATCGATGGCAATTCGACGCCAAAGGGCGCCACGATTATCGGCTGAGCGCCTCCATTGCTTGCGATATAGGGCCGAACGGCTTCCCTTGTCGCTTGTGAAGGAACAATCACGGCGTCAGCGAGCTTGGCGGCGGTATCGATGCGGCGCAGATGGCGCTTGTCATGACCTGGTCTGACGTATTCAGGAAATTGTATCGGGATCAGATCATGAATTAGGCATACGAAGACCGCATCGTGACGCCGCTTGAGCCTGGCAACGAGACGCCGCTTTTCGAGATGATGGTGCGATACGAGCAGATAAACCGGTTTTTCGCGCCCCAGCCGTTCGCGGGCTTTGCCTAACCGCCGTCTCGGCAAGCGCGGCAACCTCAGACGAAGCCCCGCCCACTGGACCCGCGCACGCCGGCGCAGATTGCCTCCCTCTCGCCAGCAGACGGCCAGGGCCTCGATATAGCTCTCGACCGCTCGCCGTGGCAGCAACGCAAACCCTCCGCACCCGGTGGTCCGGACAAAAGTCAGTGGTGTCGCGGCGGCGATGAGATGTTGGGCGTAGGCGAGCTCTACTCTATCAATCCCGGTCGGTGTAACGCGACCGGAGCGCGCAACAAGTCGTGAGACATCGAAGACGATCACTGCACATCGACTTTAACCCCGAGTGGCGACAATCAATCGTCAACGTAGCTCGGAGATGTAGTCCTTGACGCCGCTTTCGAGGGTATGGAAGGGCCTGCTAAAGCCCGCCGCCCGCAGTTTGCTCACATCGGCTTGGGTGAAATATTGATACTGGGCTCGTAATGCGGGGGGCGTATCGATAAATCGGATATCCGGTTCCACCCCGAGCTCGGCGTATACCGCGCCGACGAGATCGAGAAAACTTCGCGCCGTGCCCGTGCCGACATTGAAAAGGCCGTTTACCGAGCCATTCTCCAGCAGCCATCTGACAACGGCGGCGCAGTCTTTGACGTAAACAAAGTCACGCAATTGCCCGCCATCGGCATATGCCGGGTTGTGGGAGCGAAAGAGGTTCACCGCCTCGCCAGCGCTGATTATCGGTACGATTTTGGCGACCATCGACTGCATTGGACCCTTATGGGTTTCATGCGCGCCGTACACGTTGAAAAATTTCAGACCTGCCCATTGCGGCGGTGCTGGCAACCCGCGCAACACATCGTCGATGATTCGACGGTCGACAACGTGCTTGCTCCACCCGTATGGATTGAGTGGGCGAAGTTTTGCCAGAGCGGAGGGGTTCTCGTCGTCGACGAAACCGGCGGTGCCGTCGCCGTATGTCGCGGCGGACGAGGCATAGATGAAGCGAGTCCGATTACGGGCGCACCAATGCCATAGATCCAGGCTCAGCCGGATATTGCTCGCGACGTAGCGGTCGACGTCCGGCTCGGTGGTGGTCGAGATCGCGGCCATATGGACAACGGCCGTGATGCTGTCGCCCGCGCACGCGAGCCAGTCGAAGATCGCCTCGGGTCGGATGACATCATGCAGCTGAGCGGCGGCGACATTGGACCACTTGCCGCCCGATCGCAGCAGATCGGCGACAACGACGCGCACCCCGGCGGCCGCGAGATCGTGGACGATATGCGATCCGATAAAGCCGGCACCCCCGGTTATCAGGATCAGATCGCCAATTCGCAAACTTTTTGTGTCAGGCATCGGATACCATAGCAGGACATGCGGGCGGCGCGATCTCTCGCGGCACCAGCACTCGTTCAGGTATCCTTGGCCAGACTGGGGGACTAGACAACCGCTAATTGCGGTGCAATGTAGCGTGACGTATAAACGCCCAGCCATCCAGCGGGATCGAGCCATCCCTTCTCATTGCGCGGCGGCCCGATCGCGCGGATGTGCGCGTTGATGATTTCAGCCAGATCGGCGATCGCGCGTGGCGGATCGAATTCGGTTGACCAAAAAAAGGATATACCCTCGCGCGTCTCGTGCTTCGCTATTAGGCAGTTCGGCGCTCGTCCAGCTTGGGTATACAAACCCACCGCCGAGTACTTCTCTAGATGACTGACGATCATCACGCCTTCCGCTTCCGGAAAGGCGTATTTCATCGCGGAAAACCAACGGCACAGGACAGCTAGTTCCGTCTCGGTAAATTCATATCTGGTCGCAATGGTCAAACCCGAATCATCGGTCCGCGGCGGCATGCGTTTTGCCGTCAGCGGAAAGGGCACTATGTTCGGTTGCTCAGATGCCTGTTCCACTTCGCCCCCGTATGTCAGGCCGTACTAAACGACGGCTATTCCCCCACTTTACGACCGCGATCTTCGTGCCGCCCGACCGTGCCCCGGAGTTTCGATACGATCGAACAACGAACCAATAGAGCGCAGTCTCGGTCACTATTATCTACGAGCGATCGATACAGCGCTCCAACACGCTTTCAACAATAGGAATACTATCGGGGACCGATTCCGAGTCAATCTAGGCAGCCTCGGTTCGCGGTTTTTGCGGCGGCATGTTGCCGTAGGGCAACAGTGGCAAAAACGTTACAATTTTAAACTGCTGGTTTAAATCATAGAAGCCGCCGGCCATCACCCAACTCGAACAGCCCCGTGCGTTCGTTGATCGGGTGGCGCGTTTCGACGGCAAACGGAAATAAAGTATCGAATGATGTTCATCATCCGCAGCGCCGATGATAAACCGGACGAAAAAAGCCCTGCGAGCTAGGTATAGATCCGATCGATTCGCAATCGTAGTTAAGTTTTCAAATAGCAATTGCAACGAGGGGCGACTCATCGCACTATCTGCGCGGCATCGTTTTGTCCCCCCAACGATGCGATGTTGCCTGTCGGACGGGCAAACCGACAGGTACAGAAGCCCCGGTCCCCCCCGACCGGGGCTTTTCTGTCTCCGGAATGCGAGTCATTGTCTCGGCGACTGAATAGTTTGATGCCGAGAACGCCGCATTCTCTGCATGATTAGCGGTTAATCAGGCTAACCCGGAGTAGACGATGGCGCTTGATGATGATGCCGCCCGCGTTTTGGAGTTGGTGCGGCTGTCGGGCCGGCCTCCCTTCGAGGCGGTTTCGCCGATCGAAGCACGCGCTCTCTTTCTTGGAGGGCGCGAGGTCTTTTCGCCGGAGCCGCAGCCTGTGGCCGAGACCCGCGATCTTACGATTACCGGGCCGCACGGTCAGAGCTTGGCATTGCGGCTTTACCGCGCCACCGGCAGCACCCCCGGCATGGAACTGCCGGGATTGGTTTTTTTCCATGGCGGCGGCTGGGTCGTCGGTGATCTCGAAAGCCACGATACGATGTGCCGCCATATCGCCAATCGCGCCGGCTGCGCGGTTATCGCCGTCGATTATCGGCTCGCTCCCGAACATAAATTTCCCGCCGCGGTCGAGGATTGCCTGACTGCGACCGAATGGCTGGCAGAGAATGGAAATCAGCTGGGGATTGACCGCAAGCGGCTCGCCGTTGGCGGCGACAGCGCCGGTGGCAACCTCGCCGCTGTGGTGAGTCTGATCGCCCGCGATCGCGCTACGCCAAAGCTGTGCGCCCAGCTGTTATTCTACCCGGCGCTCGATTTCGGGATGAAACAAGCTTCATACCAGCGCTTTGCCGAAGGGCATCTCTTGACCGAAGCTACGATGCGCTGGTTCGGGGAGGCCTATCTGCGCAGTCCCGAGGACGTTGGCGATTGGCGTGTTTCACCTCTGCGCGCCCCCGATCTTTCGGGTCTGCCGCCGGCCTATGTATTGACGGCTGGCTATGATCCGCTGTGCGATGAAGGTATCGCCTATGCCCAGCGCCTTCGGCAATCTGCTGTCCCCGTGCAGCATCGGCATGTCGCCGACCAAATTCACGGATTTCTTCTGATGGGCAAAATCGTGCGCGCCGCTGATCCGGCATTGGACGATATCTCCACAGCGCTTAGAGGATTCTTCGATCGCGGGTGAGGCAGGCCCAGGCCGGCTTTAGTCATCGACGCCAGGCACAACTCTAGATGACGCCGCGGGAGTGGCTGCGCCTGGTGCTGGTCGGGCTCGGTGCATCGGTCGTGCCGCTCGACACTGCGGTCAACATCGGATTCCCCGATATTACCCGCAGCTTTGGCCTGCCGATCCAGATGATCCAATGGGTCGTCATCTGTTATGTGCTGACTTATGCCAGCCTGATGCTGGCGTTTGGCCGGCTCGGCGACATCTTTGGCCACACCAGGGTTTTCCGCACCGGGCTAGCCTGGAGTGTCGTTGCTTTTCTGCTGTGCGCCGCAGCACCCGCCTATGGCTGGCTGCTGTTCTGCCGTTTCCTCCAAGGGATCGGCGCCGGGTTGGTGATCAGCGTCGCTCCGGCATTGGTGACGGGACTTTTCCCGGAGAGCCGCCGCGCCCGCGCCGTCGCGGCGTTCACGATGATCTTTGCTTTGGCCTCAGCGGCCGGACCACTTATCGGTGGGGTTCTCGTCAATATCTGGGGTTGGCCTGCCGTATTCTGGTTTCGCGCGCCAATCGCACTCGTCGCATTGCTCTTTGTCCGTAGCCTGCCGCACAGCGCCGGCTCGGAGACCCGTGAGCCGCTCGATCTGCTGGGGGCCGTCTTATTGGCGCTGACCATCAGCAGCGTACTGTTGTTTATAAATCAGGCATCGCGGTTTGGCCCCCAGCAATGGGACGCCGCTCCGCTATTCATCCTTGCTGTCGTCAGCTCGTTTTTCTTTGTGCGTCGTGAGGCCCGGTTTCCGGCCCCGATCGTCAATCTCAAATTCTTTCATAATTTGGCATTCGCCGGCATCAACGCAGCGAGCGTGCTCGTCTATCTGACGAGTTTTTCGGTTCTATTATTCGTCCCCTATTACCTGGTCCGCGTCATGGGTTTGCCGCTGCCCTGGGCTGGCGCGATTCTCGCAGCCGCATCCGCCGGGACGATAACCGCTTCCCCCATCGCTGGACGGCTCATCGAACATGTTCCGGCCAACCGTGTCGCATTCGCCGGCGCCGTCTTGGGAGGAGCGGGGCTGATCGCCGTCGGCGGCTGGAATACTGGTCCTTTTGAGCCGTCGCTAGCGCTTTTGGTCGCCCTGATCTTGCAAGGGTTCGGCGTCGGCTTGTTTCAGGTCGCTTATATGGATGTTGTTTTAGGGACGATCCCGCGACATCAGCGCGGCGTTGCCGGCAGCGTCGCGACGTTGACGCGCACTCTCGGCACCGTTAGCGGCGCGACGTTGCTGACCCTGCTGTTTCACGCCATCGAGATATCGGCATTAACTGGCGGCCAAACGGCAGCGGTGGCGTTTGTCACCGCCTTTCGGCATACCTTTCACGTTGCCGGGATCGTCTCGATCCTTTCCGGTCTGGCGGCGCTTACTATTGCGAAGCGCCGCTAGCCCCAGCTTGGGATGAGCTCAGGTTATGGGCGCATTTTCCTCGAGCGTAAAGCCGACCTTCAGGACCACCTGAAAATGGGCAACCTTGCCGTCTTCGACGTGCCCGCGGGTCTGGAGGACCTCGAACCAGCCAACCTGCCGCAAGGTGCGCGCGGCGCGCTCCACCCCGTTCCGGATCGCATCCTCAATGCTTTTTTCGGAAGAGCCGGCAACCTCGATGATCCGATAAACATGATCTGGCATTTTCATCCTCCTGTGATTGGCCGCGGGCGCCGCCGGCCGCATGTGCTTCTGAGAGAACACGCGCGGCATCAAGCTCGTCCCATGCCGGGGCAATTTAGACCATCACGCGGATTTCTGCGTGCGGTATTCTAACTTCGATCTCGCCGCCGCCAGAGGGAGGGTACCGAAGTGCCGGTCACGATGTATCACAATCCCCGCTGCAATACCTCGCGACGGACCTTGGCGCTGTTGCGCGAGCGCGGGGTCGAGCCGCAGATTATCGAATATCTGAAAACACCACCTTCAGCCTCCGAGCTGAAGCAGATCCTGGGTCAGTTGCACATACCGGCAGCAAAATTGCTGCGCAAAAAGGAGGCCGCCGCCGCGGGCGTCGACCCCAAGACGCTGTCGGAGGACCAGCTGATTGCGGCGATGGTCAAGAACCCGATCGTGATCGAACGGCCGATTGTCATTTCGAATGGGAAAGCCGCGCTCGGCCGCCCGCCCGAAGCGGTGCTGTCGGTGATCTGAAGTCTACTCCGGCGGCGTCTTGGCGCTGTATTCGGCAGCGCAGAAGGTTCCGCCCTGATAGCGTTCAGAAATCGGGTCCGCGCCGGCTGGCTCGGCCGCCAGGACCGCTTCGGCGTAGGGTTCAGAGTCATCCTGCGGCTTGTAGCCGAGGCGATAGGCATTTGAATTGTCGTACCAGGAACGGCGATTATTCGAGACGCCGTAAACGATCTCGTAGCGCACCTCCGGGTGTTCGAGACCGATGCGTACGAGTTGGGTGAGGTCGCGCGGGCTTATCCAGATTGCAAGCCGCCGCTTGTCGATCGGCTGCGTCCCGAAATTGCCGATCCGCACGCAAAGAAAACCGATCCCGTGCTTGTCGGCGTAGAGGCTGGCGAGCGCCTCTGAGAAGGCCTTGCTGACGCCGTAGCGACTATCCGGTCGAGGCACGACCTGGTGGTCGATCGTCTGGCTGCGCGGATAAAAGCCGACCGCGTGGTTGCTCGTCGCCATGACGATGCGCTGGGCGCCAGCTTTCCGCGCCGCCTCAAACACATTGTAGAGGCCGACAATGTTCGACTGCAGGATCACCGGCCACTCGGCCTCGCCGGAATTGCCGCCGAGATGGATGATCCCGTCGACCCCCTCGACCATCCGCTCGACCGATGTCATGTCCGATATCTCGGTTTGGTCGACTTCTTCGCCGTCGCGTGCCGGCGACAGCGGCACTCTGTCGGACAGCCGCAACACCGGATAGACGCCGCGCAAGGTCTCCCGCAACGCTCGCCCGATCCCGCCGCCCGCTCCGGTGATCAGCACCCGATGCATCATCATTCTCTCCAGCCACAGAGCAGCCTCAGCGGCGTCGACGCGACCTGCAATCACAAACCGTCGCTGTAGGCTCCAACTCGATTATACACGCGTTCGAAATCGCAATTCGAATTGCGGGTGCCGTTGGCAGCGGAAGGCCGCGTGCGAGACAACAGCGTAAGCGCTATCGTTCTCAAGGCCAGCTCTGAGAAAGGCAGAACTGACTGCGTTTGTTGCATTACTTGCTGCCGCCCGGGCGTCGTCTCGACGGGCTGGAGAATTGCGGCTCGGACAATGTTGCGGCGGCGTGGCTCATCATCAAGCGAGCGCGGGGCTTCAATCGAGTTCAAGAAGTCGGTCAGGTACCGTTCCGAGCGACTAAATTGCTTGATGTTCCAAAAGAGTTGTTAGCTCCTGCCATTCGCGCGGCGAGAGGCCACTGTTCTGTTGCGTAACCGCTTCGCCGGCGAGCAGGCGGCGAATGACGGCGAGGCCGGTCGCGGAGATCGTGGCGGCGTTCATTTGGTATTCGAGAAAGGCGCCGTGAGTCATCGGGACCCAACGCTTCAACGTGTCGAGCATTACTTCGGCATATGCGCGGATTTCATATTGCGCGTGCGGATCAGCGCGCAACGACAGGAAATGCATCAGATTGTGCAAATCCGTCTTCCAGTACCACTGCGTGTAAAAGCCGAGCGTCAGATTGAGGCGAGCAAGTTCGCGGGCGAGACCGAAGCGAACCGGGGCGAGCGGAGCGCCGGCGGCGTTCTCGTTCAAGAGCTCCGAATACCCAGCATAAGCGCGTTCGGCTTCCTCGCGCAGCAAATCAAGCACGCGCTGCGCCGCCGCACCCTCTAGAACCTCGCCACGGCCTTGACGATTTGTTGTTGCTTGCGCCGCTAAATGCTCAGGTGACGGGATGTAGAATTCGTTGTCCAGGATCGAATAACGCGCCGAGTATTCATTCACGTTGGCGGTGCGATGCCGAATCCACTGCCGGGCGACAAAGATCGGCAGCTTAACGTGATACTTGATCTCGCACATCTCGAACGGCGTCGTGTGGCGATGCCGCATCAGATAATTGATCAGCCCCCGGTCTTCGCTGACCCGACGCGTCCCGCGCCCATACGATACCCGCGCGGCTTGCACGATTGCGGCATCATCGCCCATGTAATCGATGACACGGACAAAGCCGTGATCGAGCACCGGCAACGGCTGGTAAAGGATCTCTTCGAGCGCCGGTGCGGTAGCGCGCAAGGTCGGTTGCGGTTCGGCGCGCTGCGCCGCGATCTCGTCCCGTTGCTGTGGCGTGAGCCGCATGCCGCCCTCCTTGCCCATGGCAAAGATAGGCGCCAGCGGGCGGCGTGATCAATGCATCGACGCGACGCTGCCGCCACCCAATCCGCCGGCGATGTTGTCGGCCAGACCGGCGACGGCCCGGCTCATGGTCGCCGCGACCGCAGCAGAATCGGAACCCGAACCGGGCTCGACGATTCTCGCCTGGCGCGGCGCACCAACTACCTTGGCGTTCTTGTCGAGGATTTCCCAGTTGGCGTCGAGCGTCACCCGGCCGGATTTATCGGCGTCAAAGCGCGACACCTCGACCGCGACCGTCGTCTGCGCCGGAGTGGAAGAATCGTTGGCGACAAGCGCCGTACCGGCCGGCAGCAGCGGGCGCAGATCGGCCGCGAGGACGCGTCGCACCATGTCGTCGAGCGGCCCGGCCCAGCGGTCGGCTTCAGCGTATTCAACCTGGTTGGGGCCGATTTGACGCGCGATCTGCGGGCGGTCGAGTGCGTCGGGCAGCTTGACTTCGCCCAGCGCGACCGTGCGCATCGGGTATCCGAGCTGACCGGCGGCGTTGGGTGCCGGCTGTGTACTCAGCGTGTAAAAGTGCGTGGGTGGGGATGAACCGCACGCCGAGACGATCCCGGCGAGGATCAATACACCCAAATGTCCGCTCTTCATTGCGAGGCCTCCTTGCCGCGAAGCAGCGCTTCGGGGTGGCGTTCGAGAGTGTCGGCCAGTACCCGGATCGAGCGTGCAGCGTCTTTGAGTTCAACAAGGGTGCGGGCGAGATCGTTGCCAGCGGCCGGGTTGTTCCCGAGGACCATCAAAGTCGAGCGCAACTGATCGGCAGCGCCGTGCAATTGCTGCAGCAACGGTCCGACCTGCGCATCCGCGGTGCGCGTCAGCCGCGCCGTGTTCGCCAGGGTCACGTCGAGATTGTGCAGCGAGCGCTTGATCTCCGGGTCGGCCACCACACTATCGGCATGAGAAATCATGCCGCGGATCTGGCTAACCAATTGATCGAACGGCAGCCCTGCGAGTTTGGACAACAGCCGACTCGCCGATCCCGTGATCTGGTCGAGACCGCTCGCCTCGATGGTCGGCAATTCAGGGTAAGGCTCGGCCTGCGCCAACTCAGCCGGCGGCGCGTCGGGAGCGAAATCGAGCTCGATCACCCGCTGGCCCGTCAACAAATTCGCTCCGGCGAGTTGGGCACGCAGGCCCTTCGCGACCAGCTCGGTAAACATCCGATTGGTCGCGGCGACGGGGTCTTTTGCGGTGGCATCGAGATGCTTACCGCCGACCTTGATACGGTGCGGCGCCACTTCGATGGTCACAGGCACACGGATCACGTTGGCCGCCGCATCGTATTCAAGCCGAACCGCGGTGACTTGGCCGACCGGCTGCCCGCGCAGTTCGACCGGAGTGTGAACGGCGACCCCACTCAGCGAGCCCGGGAATAGCAGACGGTAATAGACGTGAACTGGCTCGGCGGCTTCGTCGGCCGCCTTCTGGTCGGCGAACAGGAAGAACCGCGACCCAGGCGGGCTCGGCTTGGCATTCAGCTCGCTATCGGGCGTATCGAAAACGATGCCGCCGCTGAGGATTGCCATCAGTGGGGCACTCGCGATCTGGACGCCTTGGGCCCCCAACGAGAACGACAGGCCGGACGATACCCAGAACCGGCTTTGCGCATTGATCAGCGCCGGATGCGGCGCATAGATGAAGACGTGCAATGCCACTCTGCCATCGCGATCGGACAACTCATGGCCGGTGACTTCGCCGACCTGCACGCCATGGAAATAAACCGGCGACCCGTCGCTAACCTCGGACAAGCGGTCGGCGATCAATGTGTAGTATTGGCCGCTAACCAGCCCTTCCTTCGGGGGCGGTGTCTCGACGCCAGCGAAGTCGCGGGCGCCGAGCGCGCCCTTGCCTGGCAGCAGGCCGATATAGGCGCCCGAGACCACAGTCGACAATCCCGAGATGCCACCCGCGCCGATCCGAGGGCGCACGACCCAGAACTTCGTATCGGCGCGCAGCAGCGGTTCGGCTTCACGGGTCATGCGGGCAGTGACGAGCGCGCGTGAATGGTCGGGGCTGAGACCGACTTTGATGACTTTGCCGAGATCGACATTCTTGTACTTGACCGTGGTGCGGCCGGCTTCGACGCCGTCGGCGGTATCGAAGCTGATCGTAATTGTCGGCCCGCGCTCGGCGAGCTGGCGATAGCCGAGCCAGCCGGCAATCAGCAACGCTACTATCGGCACCGCCCACACCCAGGGTAGGCCAGACCATTGACTGGACTGGGGCTCGGGCGGGTTCGGCGGCCGATCGGGTGGATTGGGAAGGCTCATCCGCGGCCCCCGATCGCCGCATCCCACATCAGCCGCGGATCAAAAGCGTCCGCGGCAATCATCGTCAGCACCACGACCGCAGCAAAGCTGGCGATCCCGGGGCCGGGTTCGATCGTCGCAAGAAACCCGAATTGCACCAGCGCGACGACTAACGCGACCACGAACACGTCGATATTCGACCATCGTCCGATGTATCGGACAAAACGATGGAGCGCGGTTCGCTGTCGCAGCAGCCGCGTTGAGCGCCAGCGGGTCGCGACCAGACACCAGCCGAGACTGGCGAGCTTCAGCGCCGGCACGATGATCGAAGCGAGGAGTACCAGCAGCGCCAACGGCCACAGCCCGGCGGTGGCGAGGTCGCGTATTCCCCCCATTATGGTGTACGCCTCGGTCTGGCCAAAGCGGGTGATCGACAGCACCGGGAAGAGGTTGGCGGGAAAATAAAGAATGAGACCGGCGATGCTGAACGCGGCCGTTGTCGCCAGACTGCCCGGCCGCCGCGCCGTCAGCCGCGCGCCGCAACGCGGACACCGGCGCCGTGTGCCGCCAGTCTCCAGGCCGGCAGCAACGACCAGATCGCAATCGAGACAGAGGATCGAGGGCACGCCGGCCGGCGGGACGTATTTTGCCGGGTCGTCGATCGCGTTCCACACCCGATCGCGGCCCAGCATCTGATCGATCAGGATTTGGACGACGACGAATGCGGCCAATGCATAGCCGCCAACCCCGATAGCGGTGTCGGCGAGTTGGCCAAGCCGGGTATAGGCGACCACCGCGGCGAGCAGGAGGACGTCTAACATGCTCCACGGCCGCAGACGCACCGCGGCGCGCCAGATCACCCCTACGATGCGCGGCGTCCGCGCTCGGTTGCGAGGCACGGCCCACAGGTAGAAGAGAACCGCGACTATCAAGGCGATATTTATCACGGGGATTGCGACGGCGATCAGGGCCACAAGCGCGCCGACAGCGGAAATCCCGCTGCCATAAGCGATCAATGCCGCCGCGCCGTTTGCGACGACCCCGCTGCGTTGATCTCCCATGATGCTGACATCGAACACCGGGAACGTGTTGGCGAGCACCAGCAAAATCGCGGCGGTGAGCGCAAAGGCGCGGGGATCGGAGAGCCGGGCGGCAGGCGCTCGCCATAGCATCGCGCCGCAGCGCCGGCAGCGGAGCGAGCCCTGTCTCGGCAGATCACCGCGCGTGCGGTACCGTTCGCCGCAATCGCGGCAGGCGAGGTCGAGGTCGGCCATTACCCGGGCTGTGGTTGAATGTTCAGATTTATGCCGGGACGCAAACACCCAGCCGCTAGGATTGCGTTCCCACGCGGCCTCGCCTATATCGAGCGTGTCGGTTCACCGACTATGGCGATACACGGCTTGCGGAATAAGCGTTGCGGACCCGGGGGCAGTACCCGGCGCCTCCACCAAACCCGTTTCTTCTGCGGGGGCGAACTAGGCTCGACGCGCGTGGTAAAGGTAAGATCCGTCGCCCGGCATGATACCACCGTTATCGGGTCGTAATCTAACTGCGAACGACAACTTCGCAACAGAGGCGCTCGCCGCCTAACCCTTAGCGGGGTGAAAGCTTAGAGCAAATCGCGGTCCGAGGGGCACCGGGCAACAGAAGCCCCTCACTCGCCTTAGGCGCTCTCCCGCCGACCCGAGTCAGCTAGTGAGCCGGAAAAATGGCCCAGGATTTCTTTCAATACGAAAAAATGGTCGAAGATGCGCTGCGCGGGGTGGCGCGTGAGGCGTTGAAACGCGCGGCGCGGGACGGCTTGCGCGGCGGACACCATTTTTACATCACGTTTCGCACCGGTGCCGCCGGAGTGGAGCTGCCGCCGCAGCTTCTGGCAAAATTTCCGGAAGAAATGACAATCGTGCTGCAGCACCAGTTCTGGGGTCTCGAGGTCAGCGAGCACGCCTTTTCGGTGACGTTGAGCTTTAGCAGCCGGATGGAGCGGCTGACGATTCCGCTCGCGGCGATCACGACCTTCGCCGATCCCTCGGTCAAGTTCGGTTTGCAATTTCAGGCGACCGCGGCGGCTGCGGCCGACGAGCCTGAGACAGCCCCCTCCGCGGCATCGCGCGCCGCGCTCCCCGCGGCCGAGCAGCCCTCCGAGAAAGAAGGCGGGCGCCAGGAGGCCGAGATCGTCACCCTCGATCGATTCCGCAAACGCTAGGCTGCGCTTGACGTAAGGCGGGAAACAGCGATCCTCCAGGCCGGCAGGATCGTGGAGCCAGGGATGAGCGACTTTTCATATCACGAGCTGTTTCCGCTCGGCGTGGACGACGCGCCATACCGCAAGCTGACCAGCGACTTTGTCGCTAAGGGCGAGTTCGAAGGCAGGCATATCGTCAAGATCGAGCCCGAGGCGCTGACCCTGCTCGCCGCCCAAGCCTTTGTCGATTCCGCCCATCTGTTGAGACCGGGCCATTTGGCCTCGCTGCGCGCCATCCTCGACGACCCCGAGGCGTCGTCGAACGACAAATTCGTCGCTTTCGATCTCCTCAAAAATGCCAACATCGCCGCCGGCAAAGTGCTGCCGATGTGCCAGGACACCGGCACTGCCATCGTCATGGGCAAAAAAGGCCAACAGGTGTGGACCGGCGGAGATGATGCCGCGGCGATCTCCGCTGGTATTCGCCGCACCTACACCGACAGCAATTTGCGCTACAGCCAAGTCGCTCCGCTGTCGATGTATGAGGAGGTCAATACCGGCGACAATCTCCCGGCGCAGATCGAACTGTATGCCGAGCCCGGTGACCAATATAAATTCCTGTTCATTGCCAAAGGTGGCGGGTCAGCCAACAAGAGCTTTCTATTTCAGCAGTCAAAGGCGGTGTTAAATCCAAAATCGTTGGTCAAATTCCTCGACGAGAAGATTCGTACGCTTGGCACCGCCGCCTGCCCACCCTATCACCTGGCAATCGTAATCGGCGGCACCTCCGCCGAATTGACCCTGAAAACCGTCAAGCTCGCCAGTTGCCGCTATCTCGATAGCCTGCCGGCAGAGGGCAACCGCTACGGGCAAGCCTATCGTGACCGCGGGTTTGAACAGGAAGTGCTGGAGCTGACCCGCGGACTTGGGATCGGAGCACAATTCGGCGGCAAATATTTCTGCCATGACGTGCGGGTGATCCGGCTGCCGAGACATGGCGCCAGCCTGCCGATCGGGATCGGGGTTTCGTGCTCGGCCGATCGTCAGATCCTTGGGAAGATTACCGCTGATGGGGTGTTTCTCGAAGAGCTCGAGACCAACCCGGCCCGCTTTCTACCCGATATCGATGACGCGGCGTTGGGCGGCGAGGTGGTAGCGATTGATCTCAATCGTCCGATGGCAGAAATCCGCCGGGATCTGTCGCAATACCCGGTCAAGACCCGGCTCAGCCTGAGCGGGCCGCTTGTCGTCGCGCGCGACATCGCCCACGCGAAATTGCAGGAACGGCTCGATCGCGGCGAAGGGCTGCCGGATTACGTCAAGAACCATCCGATCTATTACGCCGGCCCGGCCAAAACCCCGGCAGGCTATGCCTCGGGCTCGTTTGGGCCGACCACGGCCGGCCGCATGGATAGCTATGTCGATGCCTTCATGGCGGCGGGCGGCAGCTTTGTCACTCTGGCGAAAGGTAATCGCGGAGCGGAGGTGCGGGACGCGTGCCGCAAGCATGGCGGATTTTACCTGGGCTCGATCGGCGGTCCGGCAGCCCGTCTCGCGCAAGACTGCATTCGGAAGGTCGAGGTTCTCGAATATCCCGAACTCGGCATGGAGGCGGTCTGGCGGATCGAGGTCGAAAATTTTCCCGCCTTCATCGTCGTCGACGATAAGGGCAATGATTTCTTTGCCGCGCTGACTTGAGACGGGACCGCGCTGGGCTCGATGCGCAGGCGCCGCGAGTGGCGGCGGACGATCTGCTGGACTCGCTCATTCGCGGTGAAAACGGCGCCTGGGAAGCGTTTGTACGGCGCTATGCGGGGCTTGTCGTCGCCGCAGTGCGTGGGGTCGCGCGCGAGGGAGCGGACGTTGAAGATTTGACCCAGGAGGTCTTTCTGCGGCTGTGCCGCAATGATTTTCGGCTGCTGCGCAGCTACGATCCGGCTCGGGCAGGGCTATCGACCTGGATCACGATTGTCGCTCGCAGCACCGCACGCGATGCGATGCGCCGCCATCGGCCAGTCACTGTGCCGATCGATGTGGTTCCCGAGGGACAGCTCTCGGTCGATGCGGTGGAGCCCGTCAGTAAGCTGAAACTGCCCGAGGCCCTGCTGTCGCCGCGTCAACGCCAGATCCTGTCGATGCTCTACGACCACGAGATGGAGGTCGCCGAAATCGCCCAGCAGCTCGGCATCGATCCGCAAACCGTGCGCAGCGCACATCACAAGGCGATGATCAAATTGCGCGCCTATTTCAAGGCGGAAGCTGAATGAACATGCAAACCATAAGGTTGCGGGGATGCCGCCGTTGCCCCTCGCCTAAATATTCCCAGAGAGCGGTGCGATGACCCGAATTGACGATGAAATGGGAAAACCGGCGAGTTTCGAAGCCGGTCGAACTTTGTGGCAACGCTGCTGCATTGCCGAGACCGCCGAAAGTGAAAGCGAACGTTTTCTCGACCTAGCGGCTTTGGCGGATGGAATGCTCGACGACGATGAGCACGATCGCATCGCCGCCCTAGTCGCGAGCGATCCGGTTGCGATGGCGGATGTCGCGGCGGCGCGGGCGCTTTCCACCGGCGGGATCGCGATGCCGGGCGGGCTCGATCCGATCATCGAACGCGCGATCGCGATCGTCGCCCCGGCCCCCGAGCGCAGCCGCAAAATCGCCGCGATCGCCAGCGCCAAACCACCGCCATATCCTCCATGGGGTGGCGCAATGGGGCAGTCTTGCCGCGGCGATCGCATTTACCAGCTGGCTTGGCTTTGCGATGGGCAGCGGCGTTTCGCAGACGCTGACCCAGCCGAGCCAGTCGAACCAGATCAGCGACGAGAATTTTCTCCCTGAATTGCTCGATCCATCGACCGGGTTTCTGCGCGATCTCGGCAGCGGCCTGCAGTCATGATTCTCGCCGAACCGATCACACGCAGCGGCGCGCGGCAAAACTGGTGGAAGGTGCTGCTGGCCTTGTCGCTGGCGCTGAACCTGTTTTTCGTGGTCGGCGCGTTGTGGATTCGGCTGCATGCGCCGCCACCGATGCTGTCGCCTGAAGACCGGCTGGAGCAGATGGCCGGCGAACTCAAGCTCGACGCTCAACAAAAACAGGCCTTCGAACATTATTCGCAAGCCATTCGCGAGCGGATACGAGCGATGCATGGCGCGGTGCAGCCCTTGATCGCCGGCGCCTGGTCGGAAGTCGGTAAGCCGCGGGCCGACGAGGCCAAGGTCATGCAGCTGTTCGATCAAGCCTCGGAGGAGCGGCGCGCCTTTATGCGTGACCTGACAACGACGACACTCGGTTTTCTGGCGACCCTGTCGCCCGAGCAGCGGGCCAAATTCGTCCAGCTCGCCCGCCAGCGTCCGCGTCCCTGGTCACCGCCTCCGGGTCACGAGGGAGCGCAGTAACGACGTCCTGAACTCGGCTGGTCCTTCGCCCTTATTTTGTTCCGAACAGGCGATCGCCGGCATCGCCGAGACCCGGCAGGATATAGCCGTGGGCATCGAGGCAGCGGTCGAGCGCCGCGGCGACAATGGTGACGTTCGGAAAGACGCTCAGAACCGTATCGACCCCTTCGGGGGCAGCCACCAGGCAGACAAACTTGATCGAGCGCGCCCTTAGCTCGACAAGGCGGGATATTGCCGCTACCGCCGAATTGCCGGTCGCCAGCATCGGGTCGACCAGGATCACGTCGCGCTCGTCCAAGTCATCGGGCAGCTTCAAATAATATTCGACCGCTTGCAGCGTGCGGGGCTCACGATAAATCCCGATATGACCGACCCGCGCCGAAGGCAGCAGATCGAGCATGCCGTCGAGAATGCCGTTGCCGGCGCGCAAGATCGAAACCAGGCATAATTTCTTGCCGGCCAACAAAGGAAAGCTGCCGCGCTCCAGCGGCGTCGCGATTTCGGCGGGTTCGACCGGGAGGTCGCGCGTTGCCTCATAGGCGAGCAGCAGGCTGATCTCTCGCAGCAGCCGGCGGAACTCCGCGGTCGAGGTATCGCGGTCGCGCATCAGCGACAATTTATGCCGGACCAGCGGATGCTCGACGACGGTCAATCCCGCCCGCGGCTGCTGCATCAACTTCCTCCTAGAACAAGGTACCGTCGCTGACGATCTTGATCGGTGCGCTGCCATCAGGCCGGCGGGCGAAGGCGATTTCGCGGCCCGCCGCCCAACTGCCGCCTTCGAGCATGCAGGCAAGCGGAAACTCGGCGGCGCTCTTGCCCAGCCGTTTCCGCACTAACGGCGCCAGGCGGTCGAGCAAGGCCACGGTCAAGGCCCGCCACTCCACCACGGGTTCACTTGCTGGATCGAGCGGAGTGGCAAGCAGATCCTCTTCACGCGGCACGATGACGCCGCAGTCGATAAGCAGCCCGCCATTGCGGTATTCGGGGAGCCCGGTCAGCCCGTCGAGGCCTGCGATCCGCAATCCTGCGGCTTCAAGTGGCTCGACCAGCGAATAAGCGAGCCATTGTGTCAGTTTGTGAAATGGCACGATACCGTCGCCAGGCACCGCGCTGTGCCGTCCGCAATCGCCGAGCGCCACGCCGCCCAGGCTCAACCGATTTGGCCAGATCGGTCCCAGCGCAAGGAGCAAGGTGCGCAGGATCGCCGCGGCCGGCAGTTCTCCGGCTTGCGCCCGCCAGTAATCGAAGAGATGACCGGGCCGCGCCGGAGCGCCAAACTTTTCGGCGTTCGCCGCACATACTTCGCCCAATCGCCGCAGCAACGCCGCTCGGCTGTCGAGCCCGAGGAGTTGGTTGCCGGGGCGCATGCTGGAACGCCACCCCCAGACGTTCGGGCGTCATCCGCGCCAGCACCGCCGCATCGGCGCGCCACGGTGCGGCTGGATCGGCGGAAAACAGCCCGCGCTCCATCGCTCGCAGGCTCGCCACCGCCAGCCCTTCCGACCGGCCCCAGACCTGGCCGGTTTCGTCCTCAAGGAAAGACCAGCCCGGCCCGGCGCCGGCATCGAGCAAGACGGATACGACCGCGAGATCGATGGCCGCTCGGGTTCGCTCGGGCTGATCGGCATCGGCGGCGACCAGCGCCGCCCGGTCGACCCCGCCGACACCAAAGTGCCGCCAGCGGCTGTGATAAGGGACTGCGAGATCGGGATAGCGTCGGCGCGTGATTGCGGCGATCAGATCGGCAGCGTCGCCGAGGCGATCCATCTCGAGGCGGAAATGTCGAGTGTCACCACGTCCGGCGGCCGCAAACACGATTTCGCAGCTTTCGCGCACTGCGGCGGCGCTCAGCAGCGCCACCGCTCTCGCGCGATCGTCACTCGCCGAGGGCACGGCCCCTGACGCTGTGTAGATCCTCGCTGTCGGGCACGCCGGATGGCGCGAAATAGCCTGCCGCCTTTTTCGCCTCGATTTCCACCGAAGCATCGAGCGGCACCAGCCCCTCCGGAATCGCCACCTGTTCGACGATTTCGATCCCCTGCCCTTCGACGGCGGTCCGCTTCATGTTCGACATCGACACCCAGCGGTCGATGCGTCTTACGCCGAGCCAGTGCAGCACGTCGGGCATCAATTCCTGAAAGCGCAAATCCTGCACGCCAGCAACGCATTCGGTGCGGCGAAAGTAGGTGTCGGCGCGGTCGCCGCCCGGTTGCCGCTTGCGCGCGTTGTAGACCAGGAATTTGGTGACCTCGCCTAATGCGCGGCCCTCTTTGCGATTGTAAACGATGATGCCGACCCCGCCCTGTTGGGCGGTCGCGACACAGACCTCGATCCCGTGCACCAAATAAGGCCGGCAGGTGCAAATGTCGGAGCCGAACACGTCCGAGCCATTGCATTCATCGTGAACCCGGCAGGCGATGACGGTCCCTGGCGCGGTGATGCGGTCGACGTCGCCAAACAGATAGACCGTCGTACCGCCGACCGGCGGCAGCAAAACTTCGAGATCTGGCCGCGTCACCAGTTCGGGAAACATGCCACCGGTTTCCTCGAACAGGCTGCGGCGCAGCTCCGCCTCGGCGACGCCAAAGCGCTCGGCGAGACCCGGTAGGTACCAGACCGGGTCGATTGCCGCCTTGGTCACGCGGATCTCGCAATTATCCAGCAGCACTCGTCCGTCGGCGACCAAGCCACCTGCCGCGACCCGCTCGCGTATTTCCGGCATCGCGATGCGTGCGGTCGTGACGGCAATCGTCGGGCGCACATCGAGACCGTCGCGGATCGACTCCGGCAAAAACCTCGCCGACGAGATGACCCCAAGGGTCGAGCGAAACGATTTTTGCGGGATCGCCCCATGCCGCATTGGGCGCGATCAACGCCGCCGGGGCAGTGTCCGTAAAATCGGGACGGTAATCGCGCGCCAGCGCTTTCGTCGCGACCGCGAGCGCGCGGTAAATTCCATATGATCCGGAGTAAGCGCCGATCGCGTTGCGTCGGCTTGGCTCGGCCGCGCTCGCGACGACCGGTCCGCGCTCGGCCGGGTCTGCCGCTCCCCAATGCAGCGATAGAGGGCGCTGACCCGCGCTCGCCGGGATGAGAGGTAAGCCGAATATGACGCGGTATTGCGGGCTCCATGTGCTGTTCTAACTCATTCAATCGGCTAAATCCGATAATTGGAACTTAGTGACCCCGCTCGGTCATCGCAACACGGCAACACGTTTCACTGAATTCGCGCCAGCCGGTACGGCGAGAACTGTGGCGGTGACCGAACTTTCCGGTTTGCTGCGATGTTTGAGCAGAGCGGTACACAATCCAACCTACGGAGAACGTCCAATGAAACGCGCGCTATTCTTGGCGATACCATTGCTTGCAGCCGGCCTCGCCGGCGGACCCGCAAACGCCGCCGGTTGTTTGAAGGGCGCGGCAATCGGCGGGGTCGCGGGCCACTTCGCCGGCCATCATGGTTTGCTCGGTGCGGGCGCCGGATGCTTGATCGGTCATCATGAAGCATCAAAGCACGCCCGCGAAAGAGCCCAGCAGCAACAGCAAGGCAGCACCAACGCCGAAGGTACGCAGGCAAATTCGAACTCCGGCCGATAGCTCGGGACCAAAAGGCCTGGCGGGGAAAACGCATAGGCTACCCGGAGGCAAAAAGCTAAACTTGCGCGGAGCATGCAGGCCGCAACGGGCTCGCCGTCATGGATCCGCGCAAATTTCGAGACCCTTTCGTCACCGCCGCGGGTGAACGGCGCGCGCAAGTCGCGCTGAAGGCGCTCGAAACGCTGTGGTTCAACACGGGCACATTGTGCAACCTGACCTGCGGCCATTGTTACATCGAATCGTCACCAAAGAATGATCGCCTTGTCTATCTGACTGCGGCGGAGGTCGCCGAATATCTCGACGAGATCGCCGCTTCCGGACTGCCGACCAGATTAATCGGCTTCACCGGCGGCGAGCCGTTCATGAACCCCGAATTACCAGCGATGCTGGAAGACGCACTGTCCCGCGGCTTTGACGCTTTGGTGCTGACCAACGCGATGAAGCCGATGGCGAAATGCCGGGCGGCGTTGCTTGAGTTGAAAGAGCGGTACGGCGGTCGGCTGACCATCCGCGTCTCAATCGACCATTACGGCCGCGCCGTACACGAAGAGGAGCGCGGCCGCCGGAGCTGGAAGCCAACAATCGACGGCCTATGTTGGCTGGCAAGTAACGGGTTTAGCTTGCACGTCGCCAGCCGCCGACTGTCGGGCGAGACGGAAGCCGAGATCCGCGCCGGCTTCGCCCGCCTCTTTGACGCGCTGGGTGTGGTGATCGACGCCGCCGATCCGATCCGGCTGATGGTCTTTCCCGAAATGGACGCCGCTTCCGACGTCCCTGAAATAACCGAGTCCTGTTGGGAAATTCTCGGCCAATCGCCGGAGAGCGTGATGTGCTCCTCTGCGCGCATGGTCGTTAAACGCAAGGGGGCGCCGCGACCGGCCGTCCTTGCCTGCACCCTGCTGCCCTATGACGAACGCTTCGAGCTCGGTCCCACCCTCGCCGGAGCGAGCGGCGCCGTGCCGCTCAACCATCCGCATTGCGCCAAATTCTGTGTGCTCGGCGGCGGCGCCTGCAGCCGCGGTTGAAGGTCGATAGTTGACTTTGTCAATTGGTCAGTTGACGATGGCTTCTTTGTGGCGGCGATGGAGCCATGGCCGATATCGCATTCAATCGGTGTATTGCCGCGCTACGCCGTTTTAATCGCTTCTATACGCAAAGAATCGGCGTGCTCGAGGAAGGGCTGCTCGACAGCCGCTTCTCGCTGACTGAGGCGCGCGTGCTTTATGAGCTTGCACATTCCGAAGACCACACGGCCGCCCAGCTCGGCAAGCAGTTGGGTTTGGACCGCGGCTATTTGAGCCGGATCTTGCGTGGTTTCGAGCGAGGTGGACTTGTCTGTCGCACGCACTCGACCACCGACCGGCGCCTCACGTTGCTGGCGCTGACGCCGCAGGGCCGATCGACCTTCAACGAGCTTGACGCGCGCTCGCAAGCCGCGACCGGCGCGCTGTTATCGCGTTTGTCGAAGGATGACCAGCGGCAGCTGGTCGCTGCCACGGGGGCGATCGAGCGGCTGCTCGGCGGGCGGGCTGAAACCGATGCCGCCTATCTGTTACGCCCGCATCGGGCAGGCGATATCGGCTGGATCATCTCGCGACATGGTGTGCTCTATGCGCAGGAATTCGGTTGGAACATCGAGTTCGAAGCGCTCGTGGCCGAGATCGCCGCTAAATTCGTACGGGGCTTCAATCCGCAGCGGGAATGTTGCTGGATTGCCGAAAAAGACGGCGAGAACGTCGGTTCGGTGGTGCTCGTTAAAGATAACGAAGCCACCGCAAGGCTGCGATTGCTGCTGGTCGAACCGCGAGCGCGCGGCTATGGCATCGGCGCGAAGCTGGTGCAGGAATGCCTGCGGTTCGCCCACGAGGCCGGTTACCACAAGGTCACATTGTGGACTAACAGCGTGCTCGTAGCGGCCCGTCGTATTTACGAAAGCGCCGGCTTCCAGATGGTCGACTCGCAGCCCCACCACAGCTTTGGCCAGGATCTTGTCGGCGAAACCTGGGAATTGGCTCTGTAGCAAACTCCGCTTAGAGGACTAGCGCCGCGGTTTGGTGGATCACCTGCGTCGACCCCTCCCAGATCATCCTGAGAGCGACAAAAGTAATAATCCCGAGCCCGATCCACGAGATCCAGAAATGCCGTTCCAGCAAGCGTGCGACATAGTTGGAGGCAACCCCCATCAATGCCACCGACAAGATCAGCCCGAATGCCAGAACCCAGAAATGGTTGCGCGCGGTCCCGGCGACCGCCAGCACATTGTCGAGCGACATCGAGACATCCGCCAAGACGATGCGGATCAATGCTTGCCGCGGCGTTTTGTTGACGGCTCCGTGCTCCGACGACGAGCCGCCACCAAGTTCCGAACGGCGCGATTGACGCAGGTCGCGGTACATTTTCCACGACACCCACAGCAACAGCACGCCGCCAGCTAGGGTCAGCCCGATAATCGCGAGCAATTGTGCGGTGATGAGAGCGAAACAGAGGCGCAGCGCGGTCGCGATCATGATGCCGAGCACGATGACGCGCCGGCGCTGATCGGCCGCCAATCCGGATGCGGCCATGCCGACGAGAATCGCGTTGTCGCCGGCCAGCACCACATCGATGATGACGACCGAGAGCAACGCGCTGAGTTGACTGACGTCGATCAGCACCCTCGCCAGATGGGCATCGAAAACGACGCCGTCGAGGCAGGCCGGCCCGATCCTAGAGAAACGGCTTAACTAGACCACTTGGCTCAAGCGGTAAAACCGCGACGCGGTGCCGGCGAAAAGATCGGCCTTTTCTGAGGCAGAGGCCCCGCTCGCCAGCCGTTTGAACGCGTTGAACAGCACGGGATAGCTGCAGGCACCCTTGTCCACCGGGAAGTTGCTCTCGAACATGCAGCGGTTGGCGCCGAAACTTTCGACGCAAGTCTCGACGTAGGGCCGCCAGGCAGTGGCCATCTCGCCCGATGACGGCGGCAGCGGCGCCAAGTGAAAATCGAAGGCGTTGACGATCATCGCCAACCCGCCGAGCTTCACATAGACGTTCGGGCAGGCAGCGAGGGCCTGGATATCGGCGCGCCAGCCCGGAAAGACCTCGTCGCGCTTGTAGGGGCCGACCCCGAGCGGTCCGCCGAAATGGTTGAGCACGATCTTCACATCCGGGCATTCGCGCGCCACCCCGGTCAGGGTCTTGATCTGCGGGTGGTAAAGCCACGCCTCGAACGTCAAATCGTGCGCTGGCAACCGCTTTAGGCCGCGGCGGAAGTTCGGGTCATCCATCAGTTCCGGCGGCGGCACATAAGACGAGCCGCCGACGATCGCCGGATCATGCGCGGCGATCTGACGGATACCGCGAAAGCGGCCGCCGGCCGCCTCAATCTGGCCTTCGAGCACCGCATCGACATTGGGCAGCCGCAGATCGGCAAAGCTGACAATACCCTCGCAAATCCTGGTCTTGCCGCCGCGCCGATCGGCTTCTTCCGCGATCCTCCGGACGAACTCGCTTTCGCCGATCGGGCGCATTTCCTCGGGGCCGCTGGTGCGGTAACCCGAGCCGCATTGAATAAAGACCGTCGCGACGATGTTGTGCCCCGAATTGACATCGGCCAAAAGTTCGTCGAGCAGATAGCGGCTGCCCGGGTGATCCCAAAGGTGATGGTGCGGGTCGACAATCGGCAGATCGGGCTCGAGGATTTCCTCGGTCAGCTTGGCGAGCCATTGGGGATTGGGCAGCGGGCGGGGATAAGCACGGGCTTCGACAGGCATGGCAATCTCCCGGGCAAGCTAATGATCACGCCACCTGCGAGCGGTGCGTTTTCGCAAATCTATCCTGAAATCAATCGCCCGCAGAAGAGCCTTACGGCCGACTCGAACCCGGCACAGTCCTGCCTGCGCGCGACCAACGATTGGGGTCCGCGAAACCTTAAAGCCCGTCAGTAGGCGTAGTCGACGAACACCGGATCGATGTCGCCGTGCCAGCGCGTGCGATAGTCGTCGAGCAATTCCTCGGCCGGGGTGCGGCCGGAGCCGGCAATCGCGAACAGCGGATCGAGAAAATGGGTTTCGTCCTCGCCGCCGGCGCTGCGCCGGGCGCGGCGATGCAGCCCCTCGCGGGCGATGTCGAGCATTTCGAGCGCCACGTCGCGCAAGGTCCGGGTGCGCAACGGGGTCGCCAATGCCAGCCGCGGCACGTCGCGGCTTATCGCATCGCGCTCCTCGGCGGTCCAATCGGCGATAAGATCCCAGGCCGCATCGAGCGCCGTCTGGTCATAAAGGATGCCGACCCACAAAGCCGGCAAGGCGCACAGCCGGCGCCATGGCCCGCCATCGGCGCCGCGCATTTCGAGAAATGTCTTCAGCCGAACCTCGGGAAAGGCCGTCGTTACATGGTCGGCCCAATCACCAATCCGTGGGATGTCATTGGTCAGCGCCGGCAGCCTGCCCGCCATAAAATCGCGAAAAGATTGCCCGCTGGCATCGATGTAGCGGCCGTCGCGGTAGACGAAGTACATCGGCACATCGAGCATGTAGTCGACATATCGTTCAAACCCGAAGCCGGGTTCGAAAACAAAAGGCAAGGTGCCGCAGCGATCCGGGTCGGTATCGGTCCAGACATGGCTGCGCAGGCTCAGATAGCCGGACGGCTTACCTTCGATAAACGGCGAGTTGGCGAACAGCGCGACCGCCACCGGTTGCAACGCCAGACTCACCCGGAATTTTTTGACCATGTCTGCTTCGGACTGATAGTCGAGATTGGTCTGCACCGTGCACGTGCGCAGCATCATGTCGAGGCCGAGACTGCCCTTTTTCGGCATGTAATCGCGCATGATCCGGTAACGCTGCTTTGGCATCCACGGGATGTCCTCGCGGCGCCATTTCGGGTCAAAGCCGAGCCCCAGCATCCCGAGCCCAAGTTCGTCGCAGACTTCGCGGACTTGCCGCAAATGCTCGTGCACCTCATCGCAAGTCTGATGCAGGGTTTCGAGCGGCGCGCCGCTCAGCTCGAACTGCCCGCCGGGTTCGAGCGTAATCGAACATCGCGCGTCGTTTGACAGCGCGATCGTATTGCCGTTCTCGATGACGGGCTTCCAGCCAAAGCGACGCATTCCTTGCAGCAAGGCGCCGATACCGTCCGGCCCCTCATATGGGACGCGCCGCAAATCGGAGCGGCGGAAGACGAATTTTTCGTGCTCGGTTCCGATGCGCCACGCGGAAGGCGGCTTTGACCCTGCCTCGAGGTACTCGACAAGCTGGCGCTTGTCGGTGATCGGTTCTCCGGGCGTGCTCGGCGTCGTCGTCATGCTCGGCGGAACTCCAGCAAAGCCAGTCCCAAAGGACGGCAGCCCGATTAGGTGGCAGAGCGGGCAGGAACAGTCAACGAGCGCGGGGGCGGCGCCAATCGCCGGCGATTGCTTGAACCACCGACAGTGCCGCAATTGCTGCGGTGTCGGCGCGCAACACCCGGGGTCCCAGCCCGACGCGCGAAACAAACGGCAATGAGTTCAGACAATCAAGCTCGTTTTGGGCAAACCCGCCCTCTGGGCCGGTGAGCAGCGCGAAAGCCGTCAAATCGAGCCGCGCCAGGGCGTCGGCGATCGGCTCGCCGCCACCGGTTTCGTCGCACACGATCAAGCGGCGCTCGCTTGGCCACTTGCCAAGGACGGCATCGAGCGCCTCGGGCGCGCGGAGTTCCGGCACCGACAAGCGCTCGCTTTGCTCGGCAGCGGCAACGGCATGGGCCTGCAACCGGTCGAGGTTGAGCCGTTCGACCTGCGTATGCCGGGTCCAGACCGGCATCAGGGCCGAGGCGCCGAGCTCGGTCGCCTTCTCGACCAGCCATTCGAGCCGGGCGCGCTTGATCGGCGCGAACAGCAGCCACAGATCGGCCTCCGGTTCGATCGCGCGAAGGCGGCGTTCGACAACAAGCGATGTCCGATTGCGGTCAACGCCGTCGATCCGGCACAACCATTCGCCGTCTGTGGCGTTGAAGGCGGCGACAGGGGCGCCGGGTCCAAGCCGCAGCACAATCCGCAAATGGTGCGCCTGCCCGGGTGCGAGATCAAAACGCTCTCCCGCCGCCGGCAATTGCGCCACATAAAGGCGCGTTTTCGGTTGCTCACTCATCTTCGCGGCCTTGAACGCAATTCGGGTCAACGTCCGGATCGCCGCATTTTGCGGATTGGGATTGGGTTTGGACTGTGATCACGGCGGCATGAGTATAAAGCGCTAGGCCAAAACCGGGCGAAAGTGAGAAAACGGTTTCGGTGGCAGCTCTCGAATATGAGGGGGGATGATCTGATGAGCGAGAAGAATAGCGGTCACGCGCATGTCGTCACCGGCGGCTTTCCGCCTGGTTCGCTTGCCGGTCATGACCACGATTATGCCCGGCTGCGGCTTTTGCAATTGCTGGCTGAGCGCGCCATTCCGGCTTCGGTCGCCAACGACTTTTCCGATCTCGAGAAATGGCTCCCCTTTAGCCAACTATTGATCACCTACGTCGCCGGCCCCTACCCCGATGCCGACCAATGCCAGGCGTTGAAGCGCTGGCTCGAGGCAGGCGGGCATTGGCTGGGCTTGCACGGAACCAGCGGCGGACGCGCCGAGCGGGTCGAAGGCAGCCGCCAACGCCGTACCGTTAAGAGCGAGCACCACGCCCTCCTCGGGAGCTACTTCCTGACCCATCCGCCGATCCGCCAGATCCGGGTTGAGGTCAGCAACAGGGATCACCCGTTGACGCGCGGACTAGGCCCGTCTTTCGAGGTCGAGGACGAACCCTATTTTGTCGAGCTGCAGGATCCGGGCTCGGTGCAGATCTTGCTGACCGCAGATTACGGTGCTGACGCCGTCTCACCGGCGATCGGGACACTTTATCCGACCGACACCTCGCTCCAGTCGGATGGCAGGACACGCGTGCTCGGCTATTTCAAGCAAGTCGGCAAAGGCGGTGTGGCCTATTTTGCGCTTGGACACTGCCACAATCCGGCGATCCGCGCGGCGCGGACGCCCGACCCTTCCGATAAGACGCCGCCCACTTTTCACGGGCCCTGGGAAACCGAGCCGTTCACCACTCTGCTGCGCAATACAATCGACTGGGGGATCGCCGCCTGATTGCTAGGTTGGTCGAAAAGATCTCTATCTGAGCCGGGCAAGCTTATTCGCGCGATCCGGATGGGTATTCCGGCTTGAGGTCGAGGAGCGGGGTTCCGTTGATGCAGTCGAGACCGCGCACCTGCAATGTCCCACCCTCGATCGCCACCAGCTCGACGACCGAGGAAGCGATCGGATTAGGCCGAACCGGCGAGCGCAACGCGAACGTGCCGGTTGTCTCGGCGCCCGCCGGTGTTTGCAGGACGAGATCGCGGCGGGCTCGATGCATCCAGTAAAGCACCTGGACGAAGCGGTAGCCGTCAAGGCCCGCCAGCGCCGGACGCCAGTGCTCGTCGACATCGATTGAACAGATCGGACCGTCGAGAGTGCCGCGCTTTGGGCATTCGCGGCGGTCATGCCACGGCGTGCGGATTGTACCGATAAAAAAGACTCCGGCATCGGTTCGGGACGGTAGTTCGACCGCCTTTTCGCCGGGGCGGATTTCGCTTTCGACGTGGCTCGCTTGGCTCATGGCCGGACAATGACAGTCGCTCGCGCCCAATGTCCAGAACGGGAGATTGGCCGGCCCACTCTGATTCATTACATCGGCCGGGGCTGATCGCAAAAAGGAGGGGCTGGGGTAACTGGCGCCGGATATGGTAGGCTCCCCGAGCGCTCGGTTCTCGAGCTGCGTCTTTTACAGCGAGGGGAAGCGGCAATGGCCTATGAAGGCATGATTGCAGAGACAATTTCGATCAAAGGTGACAAGAACGAGCCGATTTCGGCCTATGTCGCACGGCCGCTAGGCCCGGGTCCGTTCCCTGGCATGGTGCTGCTGCATCACGCACCCGGCTGGGACGAATGGTATCGCGAGGCAACCCGCAAATTCGCGCATCACGGTTATGCGACGATCAGCCATAATCTTTATCACCGCGCCGGCGAGGGCAAAGCCGACGACGTCGCCGCCAAGGTGCGCGCCGAGGGCGGCGTTCCAGATGCGCAAGTCATCGGCGACACCGAAGGAGCGGTGCAATGGCTGCGGGCGCAGCCCTGGCTCAACGGCAAGGTCGGAGTGTTCGGCACCTGCTCGGGCGGGCGGCAAACCTTTCTTTATGCCTGCCAGACCAACAGCATCAACGCAGCCTGCGAATTGTGGGGCGGCCGCGTCGTGATGAGCAAGGAGGAGCTGAACCCGAAGCAGCCGGTGGCCCCGATCGAATACACACAGAAGCTGTCCTGTCCGCTGCTCGGCCTCTTCGGCAACGAGGATCGCTCGCCGACCCCGGAACAGGTCGACCAGCATGAGGCCGAGCTGAAGAAATACGGCAAAAACTACGAATTCCACCGTTACGACGGCGCCGGCCACGGCTTCTTCTATTATGATCGGCCGGCCTACCGCATCGAGCAGGCGGTCGACGGTTGGAAGAAGGTCTTCGCGTTCCTCGAGAAGCACCTGTCCGCATAATACGGGCATGTGCACCTCGATCGTTGAAATCGTCAGCGCCGCGGGTGCCGGCAAGCGCGATGACGGGTGGTTCGATCTGACCCACGCGGTGGTGTCTTACGACCACCCGCATCACGCTTTGTTGGAAGAGGCCATCAACATCGATTTTGTGAACCGCGCGCTCGGTCCGGACGCGCGGGTCGCGGTCGAGTTGACGCTGGAAGCGGCCAAAGAGCTGAGCGGCGCGCTGGCGAGGGCGATAGCGGCGGCCGAGATCGAAGAAGGCCATCGTTTGCGCAACACCTGAAGCAGGCAGCGGGCGGCCTCGCCGCGGAGTCAGTTCTCGCCGGCTGGCGGCAGCCGTTATGCGAGGCGCGCACCTGCGCGCCTCGATCGCCGCCGGGAATTTTCAAAAAGACGCCGATGACCTCACGCGTATCGATGCCGACACTGGGAGCGTCAGCGCAGGTCGCGCCCCGCGGCCTCGCCTGACAGGAAAATGTTCGGCTTCAGAAAGAAAGACAGCACCAGCGCGCCCTTCGGCGAGCGCGCCAGATGACGGTTGCCTTTGGGGCGCCACACGTAATTGCCGGCGCGGACCTCGCCCTCGTCGTCGACGAGACTGCCTTCGATGACAAAGGTCTGCTCGACCTCGACATGCTCATGGAGCGCTAGTTCGGCGCCGGGCTGCCAGCGAAATAGCGCGGTCAGAAGCCCGGTTTCTGGATCTTCGAGCAAGACTTTCATGTCGATTCCGGCGCACGGGGTCGGCTTCCACGGCAGGTCATCGACCTCGACATAGCGCGAGGCTAATGGACCAAGCTTCTCCGCATGTTTCAGAAAGGGTGTAGCAGCAGTCATCGTGAGCACCTTCAGCGTTTCGGGTTTCCGATCATAGCGCAACACCGGGATTTGCTGGTAACGCCCCACGCGCTCGGCGATGATGCCCGAGACCTATCGGGAGGAAGCAATGGCAAAAGGCATCCTGATCGCGGCGATGGATTTTTCGGCGGCGCCCGAGGACGAGTTTCACGATTGGTACGACCTGGAACACGTGCCCGAACGGCTGCGGGTGCCGGGGTTCTTGAACGCCGACCGTTGGATTGGCATCGAAAATCCAACGGTCTCGGTCGCCACCTACGATCTCGACAACGTCAATGTCTTGCACAGCCCCGCCTATCTCGCGGTCGGCGGCGACAACGGCTCGCCATGGACAAAACGCACAGCAAAATTCCGCAAAGGAATCTTGCGTTACGAGGGCGAGCAGCTCTTTCCAGGTGATCGCACAGCACCATCCAATGCGGCGGCGCTGATGCTGATCGGCATGAACGTCGCTCCCGAACACGAGCACGAATTCAACGAGTGGTATAACACCGAACACATTCCGGCGTTGGGCGCGGTGCCCGGCGTCGTCTGCGCGCGTCGTTACCGGGGCACCGGTGGGACCCAGCGCTACGTTGCGCTTTATCACCTGGAGGCGCCGGACGTCCTGCGCTCTGCCGAGTGGCGCAAGGCGGCGGACACGCCGTGGACGCAAAAGATGCGTCCGCATTTTCGCGATCATCTGCGCATTGAATGCCGCCGCTATACGCGGGCCGCATAATTCGTCTCAGCTGCCCCCTGCGATCGACGGGCGGCCAAGCTTCGGGCGGGACGCTCGACCGCGCAGAGCCGGCTGGGCCGCGGGCGCCTGCGTACATCGAAGCGGAACATCGCAACACGTGCCGCTCGCGAACTACACGTTGTTCGGATCGCCAAGGAACGGATTCCCTTGCGCAGTGTTGTGCCGTTTCTAGAATGGCGTAACTTGTGCGCGAATAAGACGGAGGGGTCTGTGACCAAGACACGAGCCGCTCTCATTACCATCGGATTGCTGCTCGTACCCGGGATCATGACCTGTCGGCGAGGCGGTTGCCCAGATGGTCACTTTCGGATCACCGGGCGATCCGCCGCGCATCGTGATTGGCGGCGGCGCCTTCGACATGCTACGCGACAAGAAAGCCCGGTACACGAGCAACCGGTTGGCGCTTGAGCGAATTTCGCTTTGGCGATCAACTGTGGATTTTATCGCCCTTTGTCGGAGTAATGGGGACCGGAAAGGGTGCCGTCTACACCTATGTCGGGTTTGGATTTGATATTCACATCCCCTATAATTTTAGTAATAACGCCGAGCTTTGCCGGCGGATATTACAACGGCGGTCATGGCATAGATCTTGGGCTACTGGTGGGAATTTCGCTCGGGTGCCGAATTAGACTATCGATTTGCCGACCAGACATCGGTTCGGGCGTCGGCTTTTACCACATCTCCAACGCTGGCCTCGGAACTAAGAACCCGGGGGTGGAGCTGGTCAACGTGGTGCTTAATGCACCATTTTAGCGCAAAGCGTCTCGGATCGGGCTGGACCGCACACATCGCGGCGCGCGGGTTGTCGCCGGTAGCTTCGTGGAACCGGTCAGGGCAGCGGTGGGCGGCGGTCTCGTTCGGGCGCAATTTCATCGATCGCGCGCGCGAGCTTGATGTCGAGTTCACTTAGCCCCTCGACGTCGTGGGTCGACAGCACGATTTCGACGCGGTTGTAGACGTTGAACAGCTCGGGATGGTGGTCCATCTTCTCGGCGAGTAGGGCGATGCGCGAGATGAAACCCCACGCCTCGGAGAAGTCGCCAAAATGATAACTCTTGCGGATCGCATCGCGGTCGGCGACCTCGACCCAACCGTGCAATTCGTGGATCGCCGCGTGCCGCGCCGCCCCGACCAGCCTCTCGACCATGCCGCCCTCCAATACCGATTGCCATTTATCGAAGTGCGCTTTGCCGCTACGGAGGTCAAGCGCCAGGTGATCCGATGACCGATCGCACCCCGCCGACGCTCGGCGACATCGAAACACTCGCCAATATTGCCCTTGGCTCGATCCCGCCGCGGCTCAAGAATCATCTCGGCGCGGTTGTCATCCGGGTCGAAGAATTCCCCGATGAAGAAACCGAGGAGGCGATGGAGCTCGAGAGCCCGTTCGATATCCTTGGGCTTTATCGCGGCGTTGCCCTGCCGCACAAGAGCATCAGCGATCCGCGGCCCAGCGTCGATATGATCTTTCTCTACCGTCGCCCGATACTCGATTATTGGTGCGAGAGCGGCGAAGACCTTGGCGAACTCGTCCGCCATGTGCTGATCCACGAGATCGGCCATCATTTTGGTTTTAGCGACGAGGATATGGAGCGTCTCGAGGCCTCTACCGACTGAGGGCCGCGGCTACCCGCGCCCGCAGTTCCGGCAGGACATCGCGTTCGAACCAGGGATTGTCGCCCAACCAGCGCGTCACGTGCCAACTCGGATGCGGCAGAACAAAAAACCGCGGCAGGAAATCCCGCCAGTTTTCGATCGTGCGAGTCATCGGCACCGATCGGCGCGCCGGCAGGTAATGGCCGATCGCGTAGCGGCCGACGAGCACGGTCAGCTCGATCTCCGGCATCAGGGCGCCGATGCGCGCGTGCCATAACGGTGCACATTCAGGGCGGGGCGGCAGATCGCCGCTCTTCCCATCGCGGCCCGGGTAACAAAACCCGATCGGCACGATGGCGACCCGGCTTTCGTCATAAAAGCTGTCGCGATCGAGTCCAAGCCAACAGCGCAGCCGATCCCCGCTCCGATCGTCGAACGATAGGCCGGTTTGGTGAACCCGAACGCCCGGCGCCTGGCTGATGATCAGCAAGCGCGCCGAGGGGCTTCCGCGAACGATCGGGCGCGGACCCAGCGGCAGATGTTCTGCGCATAGATTACAGCCGCGGATTTCGGCAAGCAGCCGAGTGAAATCGTCGTCGCTTGCCGCGCGCGCTGCGCCTCGTGATCGGCTCACTCTTGGGCTATGGCAGCGCGTGCGAGCCGCTGGCGGCTATTGCGCCAGCTGCTTCGGGTCGTTGAGGATAATCTGCGGCAGGCCGCTTCTGTCCTGGATTTTTCCGGTCACGCAAATGCGCTTGCCGCGCAACGAGCTTTCCGGTGTCCCAAACTTTTCCCGATCCGAACCAAAGATTACCGCGGTAAAAACCTGATCCGGGTACGGCTTTTCGAAATCGAGGAATGTCGGCTGGGATTTCAGATCGGCGTCGTATTTGCCGGAAGCCATGACCCCGCAAACCGTCGCCGTCTCGCCAATATGTTTTGCTGCGTCGGCGGCTTGCAGATCAGCGGCGCTGGCCGGCGTCACGAAAAACCCGAATACGATCAAGGCAACTATCGACTTTGCCATGTGCATTGCGCTTCAGACCTCACGTAACCGAACCAATCGCCAGGCCATTCTTCCCGGAACGAAGCCCGTTTCGTGCGGTTGAGCAGAGAGGTACCAACGGGTGCCGAAGAAGTGGGGAGCTGAATCAATGGCTGAGCTGGACAAACAAAGAGCCGTCGATCTGTTGAACCGCATTCTCGAGGCGGAGCTGGCCGGGGTGGTGCGCTACACTCATTACTCGTTTCTGGTGTTCGGGCACAATCGCATCCCGATCGTAGCGTGGATGCGGGAACAGGCAGCAGAGTCACTAACCCACGCGCAGCAAGCTGGGGAGATGATTACGGTCTTGGGCGAGTATCCGTCTCTGGGTATCGGCCCCCTGCTCGACAACCATAAGACCGACATCGACGCGGTGATGCGCGAATCACTCGAGACCGAAGCAAAGGCGCTGGCGCTCTATCGCGAGCTACTCAAATGCGCGGAAGGGCGCTCGGTAATGCTTGAGGAATACGCTCGGCAGATGGTCTACGCCGAAGAGCTCCATGCGAGTGAGGTCGACAAGATGCTGCGCAGGCCCGGGGAGGTTGCGGCGTTTCGCCCGGTTAGGCAATCCGCCTAAAATGACGCTAGGGCTCAGGCAGTCGTCGGACGCGTCGCTCGCGTTTCCATCGAATTGGTAATTCACCCGCGGCCGGATTATTTTCGCTCAAATTCGGCACAAGGCCAATCCGGCACACGGAGGGTAACGTGAGCGATACGCCGACAATGCTAGCCCTGGGCGAGGACTATCCCGAGCTTCGTGAATCGATCCGCAAAATTTGCGAGCGCTATCCTGGCGAATACTGGCGCAAGCTCGAAGCCGAACAGGCCTATCCGACCGAATTTATCGAGGAACTGACCCAGGGCGGGTTTCTCGCCTCGCTGATCCCGGAAGAATACGGCGGCTCGGGTCTGCCGTTGCGCGCCGCCGCCGTCATTCTCGAGGAGATCAACGCCTCGGGCTGCACCGCCAGCCAGGGCCATGCCCAGATGTACATCATGGGCACGGTGTTGCGTCACGGCAGCGCCGAGCAGAAACAGCGCTATCTGCCAAAGATTGCGTCGGGTGAATTGCGGCTGCAGGCGTTTGGCGTGACCGAGCCGACCACCGGATCGGACACGACCAAGCTCAAGACCCGCGCGGTGCGCGAGGGCAATCACTATGTCGTCAACGGACAGAAGGTGTGGACCTCGCGCGCGCGGCATTCCGATCTGATGCTGCTCCTGGCGCGCACAACCCCGGTCGACGAAGTCAAGCGCCGCACCGACGGGCTCTCGGTATTTCTGATCAATTTGCGCGAGAACCTCGGCCACGGCGTCGAAATCCGCCCGATCGAGGCGATGATCAACCACAACACGACCGAGGTGTTTTTCGATAATTTAGAGGTGCCGCCCGACGCGCTGATCGGCGAGGAAGGCAAAGGCTTCCGGTATATCCTCGACGGCATGAACGCCGAGCGCATCCTCGTCGCGCAGGAGTGCATCGGCGACGGCCGCTGGCTGCTGCGAAAAGGCATCGATTACGCCAAGGAGCGGATCGTCTTCGACCGGCCGATCGGTCAGAATCAGGGCGTGCAATTTCCGCTGGCGCGCGCCTATGCCGAATTGGAGGCGGCCGACATGATCTGCCGCCGCGCCGCCGCGTTGTTTGACGCCGGCGAGGAATGCGGCGCCGATGCCAACATGGCCAAGCTGCTGGCGTCCGAGGCGACCTGGCATGCCGCCGACGCGACGTTCGCCACATTCGGCGGTTTTGCTTTCGCCAAGGAATACGACATCGAGCGCAAATGGCGCGAGGCGCGGCTTTACCAGACAGCGCCGATCTCGACCAATATGATCCTCGCCTATCTCGGCCAGCACGTGCTCGGGATGCCGCGCTCTTACTGAGCGGGACCGTTCTCGAGCGAAGCGGCTGGTGCCTTAAGTTGGATCAGCCGGCCCGGTAACCTGTCCGCGAAGGCGGAAAGGCAAAGAGTCGCGCGGAACTGCGCCAACCGACGCGCGTTTTACGCGGGTGATCGAACAAAGGTCCTCGCTTGGCAACAGTATCGGGTGTCGTCACGGTGGCGCAGGAGAACCGGTTTCAGCTCGCCCTCGACGAGGGCGGCACCCGCCTTTTCATCGTTGCCCACGATGCCGGGATCGAGCCAGACCAGCTCGCGGCGCTGCAAGCTAAGCAAACCCACGTCTCGGTAACCTTTCGTCCGGTGGACGCATTGATTGCTGCTGAGGCCCGCTCGATCGCCAAGATCCCGATCTGACCGGAAGCTGGTTATGAAAAAAATCCGTCGCCGTGTTGCCGATCGCGTCACCGGCTTTGTTCGTGATTGGTCGCTGCCAAGACAAATCGCCGGCGAGAGCCCGTACTCGAAGGCTGCTGAAAGCAGTCTGTCGCGTAATCTGCGACCGCGACTGAGCGAAGCCGACAAGGTCGGCACGATCATCTGCCCCTATTGCGCGGTCGGCTGCTCGCAGCTCGCCTACGCCAAGAATGGCCGCATCATCCATGTCGAGGGCGACCCGCGCAGTCCGATCAATCAGGGCACGTTATGTCCGAAAGGATCGGCGACCTTTGGCTGGCTGACCAGTGAAAAGCGCCTCGACCATGTCCTCTATCGCGCTCCCTATGGGGAAAATTGGGAGCGGCGGCCCTTGAGCTGGGCAATGGACCGCATTGCCTACCTGGTCAAGCAAACGCGCGATGACACTTTTGTCGACGAACTGCCCGATAAAACCCTGGTAAACCACACGCTGGCAATTGCATCGCTGGGCGGCGCTACTCTCGACAATGAGGAAAACTATCTAATCAAAAAGCTGTTCGGCGGCGCCCTCGGGATGGTCTGGATAGAAAACCAGGCGCGCGTCTGACACTCCTCGTCGGTGCCCAGTCTGGGCGCGACTTACGGCCGTGGGGCAGCGACCATGCCCCAATGGGATCTCACCAATTCGGATTGCATCATCGTGATGGGGTCCAATATGGCGGAGAACCATCCGATCGCTTTCCGCTTTGTATTGCAGGCGAAGGATAAGGGCGCGACGATCATCCATGTCGACCCGCGTTTTACCCGCACCTCGGCATTGGCCGACATTTACGCGCCGATCCGCGCCGGCAGCGACATCGCCTTCCTCGGCGGGCTGATCCACTACATCCTCGAACGTGATCTATGGTTTAAGGAATACGCACTCACCTATACCAATCTTTCGACGATCATCGACGAGCGATTTCAAGACGCGAGCGCGCTCGACGGCTTATTTTCGGGTTTTGACCAGGACAGCCGCTCGTACAAATACGATTCCTGGCAATACCAGGGCGAGGATGTGCCCGCCTCTCTCGCCGAGCACTATGTCAATACCACCGAGTCCTACAGCGAGAAATTGCGGCGCATGGAAAAAGGGCCGCCGCCGCGTGACCCTACATTGCAGCATCCCAATACGGTCTATCAGATTCTGAAGCGGCACTACGCAGCCTATACGCCGGAGAAAGTCGAGGAGACCACTGGCTGCCCGCGCGCTATTTTTCTGAAGATCGCCGAGGCATTGACCCGGGCGTCCGGCCGCGAGCGCACTGCAGCGTTCTGCTATGCCGTCGGCTGGACGCACCACACTGTCGGGGTCCAGATCATTCGCGCCGCCGCATTGATTCAGGCGCTGCTCGGCAATACCGGCCGGCCCGGCGGCGGTGTCCTCGCCTTGCGCGGTCATTCGACAATCCAAGGCAGCACCGACGTCCCGACCCTCTACAATATGCTGCCGAGCTATCTGCCGCAGCCGCAGGCCCAAAAGCCGCACGCTACATTGGACGAGTACCTGAAGTCAGAAACGCCGCCGACCGGGTTCTGGAATAACTTTCCAAAATACGCTGTCAGTCTATTGCGCGCCTGGTATGGGGAGCACGCGACCAAGGACAATCAATGGGGTTTTCCGTGGATTCCGCGTATTGTCGGTGATCACTCGCAGTTGCCGATGACCTTGGCGATTGCCGACAGCGTCATCCGCGGGCTGTTCGTGCTCGGACAAAACCCGGTCATCGGCGGCAGCAACTCGGCCATGATCCAGCGCGGGTTCGCCAATCTCGATTGGCTGGTCGTGCGCGACTTTACAGAAACCGAGACCGCCTCGTTCTGGTACGCCGGCAAACCGGTGAAATCAGGCGAGTTGCGGCCGCGCGACATCAAGACCGAAGTCTTTCTGATGCCCGCTGCGCTGGTCGGCGAGAAAGAGGGCAGCTTCACCAACACGCACCGATTGGTGCAATGGCACGACAAAGTCGTCGAGCCGCCGGGCGAGAGCCGCTCCGAGACCTGGTTCATCTATCACCTCGGCCGCAGGCTCAAAGCGCTTTACGCCGATAGCAGCGACGAAAAAGATAAGCCGGTCAAGACGTTGACTTGGGATTACCCGACAACGGGAGAAATCGAGGAGCCCTCCGCCGAGGCGGTCTTAAAGGAGATGAACGGCTATACTTGGCCTGATCGGCGTCAGCTCGGGGATGTCCACGAATACAAGGACGACGGCTCGACCGCGGGCGGCGTGTGGACCTATTGCGGGGTGTTTCCAAAGGAAAATGAAAACAAGGCTCGCTCTCGTATTCCCGACGGGCCGGACGGGCCGGGGACCCATCTCGGCTGGGGCTTTGCGTGGCCATCGAACCGCCGCACGATCTACAACCGCGCCGCAGCCGATCCCGAGGGGCGGCCTTGGTCGGAAAAGAAAAAGCTCGTCTGGTGGGATGCCGAAAAGCAGCGCTGGCAAGGCAACGATGTCATCGATTTCGAGCCGGAAAAGCCGCCCGATTACGAGCCCGACTGGTCGAAGCGCCCGCAAGGCATGGAGGCGATCGATGGCCGCTCGCCGTTCACGATGATCGCCGATGGCAAAAGCTCGCTGTTCGTACCATCCGGCCTCAAGGACGGGCCGTTGCCGACTCATTACGAACCGGTCGAGTCGCCGGTGCACAATCCCTTTTACGGTCAACAAATCAGCCCGGTTGCCAAGCAGTGGCGACGATCGGACAATCAATATCAGCCCGTCGGGGACCCGCGCTTTCCGTATGTGCTGACGACATACCGTCTGACCGAGCACCATTCGGGCGGGTCACCGACGCGCTCGGTCGCGGTGACGGCTGAATTGCAGCCCGAAGGCTTTGTCGAGATCGCGCCGGAATTGGCGGATGATCTCGGTATCAGGCAGCTCGACTGGGTCGTTTTGTCCACCTTGCGCGGCGACATCGAAGCCAAGGCAATGATTACCGAAAGGCTGCGCCCGTTCGAAATTGCGGGGCGCCGCATTTATCAGATCGGCATGCCTTGGCATTTCGGCTGGGAGGGCTATGCGACGGGCGACATCGCTAATGTACTGACGAGCGTTGTCGGCGACGCCAATACCTCGATGCATGAGGGGAAGGCGCTGACCTGCGGTTTGCGCAAAGGGCGGCTGCGCGCGGAAGGGAGCCCCCGATGACGGTCCATCCGCGCGCGCTCGATTACACGAGCTCGCATCTCGACGGGATGATCCCGGACGAAGCGGAACTGACCGCCAGGGTCAAGATAGAACCCGGCAAATCCTACGGCTTTTTCACCGACACGACGCGCTGTATCGGCTGCAAGGCGTGCGAGGTGGCGTGCAAGGAATGGAATTTGCTGCCCGCCGATGGACTGCATCTGACCGGCATGAGTTACGATAATACCGTCGGGCTCTCGGCTACGACGTGGCGTCACGTCGCCTTTATCGAGAAAATCGGCGAGGGCAATGGCCGCGCCACCGAGATGGCGCCATATCAGAGCAATTGGTTGATGATGAGCGATGTGTGCAAGCACTGCCACAATGCTCCGTGCCTGGAGGCCTGCCCGACCGGCGCATTATTCCGCACTGAATTCGATACCGTCGTGGTGCAGCAGGACATCTGCAATGGCTGCGGCTATTGCGTGCCGGCTTGCCCGTTTGGCGTCGTCGAACTCAGTATGATCGACGGCAAGGCGCATAAATGCACATTGTGCTACGACCGCCTGAAAGCCGGGCTGGAGCCGGCCTGCGCCAAGGCTTGCCCGACCGACTCGATTCAGTTCGGCGAGATCGGTGAATTGCAAAACCGGGCGGCAAGGCGGGTCGATGACCTGCACGATCTCGGGGTCGGCGGAGCCTATCTCTATGGCGCGCCAAATTCGCCGGGTGCCACCGGCGATCTCGGTCACCTCAATGCCTTTTTCCTGCTGACCGACGAGCCCGAGGCCTACAATCTTCCAACCGCTCCGAGCCGAGCCTCAAACCGGGTTGCACCCGCCCTATCCTTCGGTCTTGCTGCGGCGGCGGCGCTGACATTGGCCACCGCCGCATTATTCGGATGGCGGTCGTCATGAGTCTCACGACGCCAAACCGGGCCCCTTACGGCCGCGAGGCGAAATATGCTCCGGTCGCAGTCGCCGATCATCCGATTACGACCTATTACGATCAGCCGCAGCTTAAAAAAAGCCACTGGGGCGTGCGTGTCGCGTCGTATATTTTTATTGCCGGGCTTTCCGGCAGTGCGCAGCTGATCGCGACGGCGGCGGATCTGGCCGGCGGCGAGCGGGGGCAGGGGGTCGTAGAGCGCGGGCGTCACATCGCATTGGTCGCGGTGGTATTGGGCCCGCCACTGCTGATCTGGGATCTGCACACGCCGGAGCGCTTTTACAACATGCTGCGGATTTTCCGCCGCACCTCGCCGATGTCGATCGGGACCTATATCCTGTCGAGTTTCAGCTTATTCAGTCTGGTGACCGCGGCCGCGCAATTTATTGGCTGGCGCAAGGTTGCGCGCGTGGCGCAAATACCGGCGGCAATAGCTGGCGCCGGCATGACAACCTATACCGCAGCGTTGCTGGCCGCGACCAGCACGCCAATATGGGCCGCCGTACCTCGGGCGCTCGGAGTCCAATTCGCCGCTTCCTCATTTGCGGCCGGAGCGGCGGCCCTGCAACTTGCTGGCCGTGCCGATGGCGACGAAGCTGCGGCGCCAGCGCTCGAGGGCGTCTCGGTGGCGGCGGCCGCAATCGAGCTTGTCGGCGCGATGATCGCCGAGCGCACCTACCACGATGTCGGCATTGCCGATTCCACGACATCGCGCCAGCCCTGGGGTGCGTTGCATCAACTCGGAGCAATTGGGTTGGGTGCGGCGTTGCCGCTCGCCGCCTACGCCGGAAAGCTCGCCGGCGGACGCCCGCGGCCGCGCTTGATGCTGGCAGCCGGAATTGCGGTGCTGGCGGGCAGCTTTGCCCTGCGGTGGTCGGTGATCGGCGCCGGTAATGACTCGTCGATCCGCCCAAAACAAAGCCTGCGCTTTGCTCGTCGCGAGAATGTCCGATGACCGACGATGTTCTCGGCCACTGTCAGGAAGCGGTTGCGAAACTCGATTATCTGTTGCGCAACCATCCCGCCGAGACCGCCGAAGAGCTAACCGATGCCGTGCGCTGTACGGTCAGCTTGCGCGATCAAATGATCGAGCGCCGCCGTGGGGGCGAGCACGACCCTGCACTGGACCGAAGATTGCGGCAGGTCAATTCCATTATCAGCGCGATCGTCGCCGGCGAGTTCCCGCTGATGGGCATCCGCTGGCAGCGGATCCAGGGCGCTCGTGATCTTTTAAAACAGGTCCTGGCCGAAGAAGAGGCGAGCGCGCGATAGCCGCACAAGCGGCCAAATACAATGCCCTGGCCGCAATCATCCCGTCTCACCACTCCCTACCGCGAGGCGTTTCGGTTTGGGCCCCGCCGGCGGAAAGCGGTTCGATCATGTCTTATGTTCGCGGTCGGGAGCTTTTTTTAGATCGCGATGTTTACGTAACGAGCAAATGAGGGATCGGCCATGGATGATAATCGGTTCGGGGATCAAACGAAGCGCGGCTCAGACGCCGCGAAGGATATGGGCAGCGACTTGGCGGGCAGGGCGCAGTCGGCAGCGTCAGATGCGGCTGGCAAAATCCAGGATGCCAGCGGCAAGCTGCAGGATATGGCCTCTCAAACCGGCAAACAGGTGAGTGACGCCGCTGCCAAAACCTATCAACAGGGGGCTGATATCTTATCGAAGCAGGGCGCCCAGGCAGCTGATTATCTATCGAAGCAGGGCTCGCAAGCAGCCGACTACCTGTCAAAGCAAGGCGCTCAGGCTGCCGACTATGTGACCCGCAGCACCGCCGAGCAGCCATGGATGGCGCTGCTGATCGCCGGGGCGATTGGCTACATGCTGGCTTATATGGTTCATTCCCGCTGAGCCAATAGACTGAGCAAATAGCCAAGGCCGAACGCAGACGCGCAAGGCCAAATCAACCGGATTGGGGCCAGGGCAGCGATACGCCTCTGGCCCCTTTTTTATTGCAAAGCCGGAGCCGTCTATCCCAACACGGAGGTTAACCGTAGCCGGGTCAATGCGCTCCGGTCGGGGCGGCTTTGGGTGGCGTCACTTTGCGCAGCAGCGGCACGAGCATCGTGGCGATGACAAACGCGACCATGATGGCGCGAAACGCATCGGCATAGGCGAGAGTCGAAGCCTCGCGGTAGGCCAAATGCCAAAGCTGCGATAATGCCGCGGCATGCCCGGCGACCGGCCCGCCGAGGGCGGCGCCCCAGCGCGCGGCCATGCCATGCAGCAATTGCTCCATAGCGCCGTTCGCCGGTGTCAGATGCGTCGCAATGTCGAGAAAATGCGAATTCGTGCGATTGTTGAGGATGGCGCCGCACACCGCGATCCCGACCGCGCCACCGAGATTGCGCATCATATTGAACAAGCCGCTCGCGTATTTGAGCCGCTCGGGCGACAGGCTGCCGAGGCCAAGGGTCACCGCGGGCGCCACCGCGAACACCTGTGGGAAGCCGCGCAGCACCTGCGGGATCAGCAACTGATCCCCACCCCAATCATGGGTGATAAAGCTGAAAAACCACATCGCGGCGGCAAAACTCGCCAGCCCGAACATCATCAGCCAGCGAGTGTCGATCTTGCGGGCGAGCGTCACGTAGACCGGCACGCCGATCAGCGAGGCGGCCCCGGTCGAAAAGATCGCGATACCGGTCTGCCACGCGCTGAAGCCGCGAACATAGCCGAGAAATAACGGCGTCAGATAGATCGTCGAAAAGATGCCGACCCCGGTGACGAAGGATAGAAAGCATCCGAGCGAAAAATTCCGATTGCCGAGCGCTCGCAGATCGACGACCGGCTGAGCATAGGTCAGGCTGCGCGCCGCAAACAGCAGCCCGCTGATGCCGGCAATCCAGGCGCAGGCGGTGATCGTCCGGTCCTCGAACCAGTTCCAGCGGGAGCCTTCCTCAAGCACGTATTCGAGATTACCGAGCGCCAGCGCCAAGAGGATGATGCCGAGGTAATCCGCGCCCTTGAGCAGAGACAAATCCGGGTGATCGATCTTGACCAAGACCGGCACCGTCGCTGCCACCAGTAGCCCCGGCACCAGATTGATGTAAAACAGCCAGCGCCAGTCGAGCGTGTCGGTGATCCAGCCGCCGATCACCGGCCCCAGGGTCGGTGCGACTGAGGCGATGGCGCCGACGACCGCCGCCGAATAGACCCGGCGCTGGCCCGGAAAATAATGAAAGGACGAGGTAAAGACCGTCGGGATCATCGAGGCGCCGAGCAGCCCTTGCAATGCGCGGAACACAATCATGCTCTCGATGTTCCAGGCGATCCCGCACAGCAGGCTGGCAATCGTGAACCCGGCGGCCGACGCCGCGAACAGCCAGCGCGTCGAGAACACGCGGGTCAGCCAGCCGGACAGCGGGATCACGATGATTTCGGCGATTAGATAGGCGGTCTGCACCCAGCTGATCTGGTCCTGCGCCGCCGACAGCCCGCCGCCGATGTCCTGCAATGACGAGGCGACGATCTGGATGTCGAGCAATGCCACGAACATGCCGACGCACATCACCGCGAAAGGAATGATGCTTGGCGCGGCGGGCTGCGCGCCCGGTTGTGTGCTGTTGGGCGAGGTCATTTGCCGTCTTCTGCAGATGTACGCGTATCGACGCTGACCGTGGTCGACAACCCGGGGCGGAGCACCCGCAAAGCGCTGTCATCATCGTCGAGGGCGATCCGCACCGGGACGCGCTGGACGATCTTGGTAAAGTTGCCGGTCGCGTTTTCCGGCGGAATTACGCTGAAAATGGCGCCCGTTGCCGGAGCGAGACTCAGGACCCGGCCATTGAAGGTGTGCCCCGGCAGCACGTCGGCGACGAAACTTGCCTTTTGCCCCGGCTGCATATGGGCGAGTTCGTCTTCCTTGAAGTTGGCATCGACCCACAGCGAATGTGCCGGAATGATCGCCAGCAGTGCTGTCCCAATAGTCGCATATGCACCTATTTGCGCGGCGCGATTGCCGACATAGCCATCGATCGGTGCGCGGATCTCGGTGTAGCCGAGATCAAGCTCGGCCGTGCGCAGATCGGCCTGTGCTTGCGCCAGGCTCGCCTCGGTCTCGGCGATTTCGGTGTCGATGACCGAGAGCTGCTGCTTGGCGCCATCGAGATCAGCTTGGCCGGAGCGCACCACGGCTTGCGCTTTACGATCCGCGGCAGATGCCTTCTGATCATTCTGCAACGAACCATAGGTGGTCACCGCGAGCGCATGGTAGCGCTGGGCGTCGGCTCGCGCATAACCGGCTTCGGCCTGATCCGCTGCGAGTTTGGCTTCTGCCTCCGCGATCATCGATTTCTGCAGTTCGTATTTCGCGTGCAGATTGGCGAGTGCTGCCGTCTGGTGCTGCACGACCGCTTCGGCATGCGCGAGATTAGCCTTGTAGTCGCGATCGTCGAGTTGGATCAGCAGCTGACCGGCCTTTACCAACTGGTTGTCGTTAACCAGTATCTTTGTCACGAACCCGGCGACATGCGGCGACAGCGTCGTAACATTGCCGCCGACATAGGCGTCGTTGGTGGTTTCGACAAAGCGCCCAACCTCCCACCAGTTCCAGCCATACCCGGCAACCGCGGTGGCGGCGAGCAGGCCGAGTGCAGCGATGCCAAGGCGCGGGTTGAGGCGAAATCGACGGCGAGCGGACGGGATTCCGTGCAGAATGTCGGGCGCAATCTCTCGGGCGGCCCCGCGGTCGAGGGTTTCGCTGCTCATGCTTCCGCTCCTTGGACGAATGGGCGATCACCGCGTTCGGATAGTCGCTGTCGCACGCCGTCATCGGCGCCGGGTCCAGGAATTAGCGAAAAATCGGGGCCGGTGATCGGTTCGCCGGTCGTGCTATCGACCAGCATCGGCTCGACCAGGGCGCCGGTTCGGCGGTTGAAGAGCTGCACTGCAGCACCCTCGGGCGCGAAATGGCGAGTACCCCAGGCGGACAATGCCAGTAAGATCGGGTGGAAATCCCGCCCGCGCTTGGTCAGCACATATTCGTCGCGGGGCGGATGGTCGCTGTAGCGGCGGCGCTCGAGCAGCCCGGATTCGACCAGCGCGTTCAGCCGACGGGTCAGGATATTGGGAGCGACGCCGAGGCTCTTCTGAAACTCGTCGAACCGCCGCAGACCGTAAAAGGCGTCACGCAGGATCAGGATCGACCACCACTCGCCGACCCGGTCGAGGCTGCGGGCGATCGGGCATTTCATATTGCCAAAGCTCTTGCGCTGCATCGGCCACCTCTATCACTTTCATGATAAAAGTAAGGGTGGTCAGAGCGACTTTCAAGAAGAAAGTGACGGGTCAGGTAAACAGAGGGTGAGGCGCTCTGCCTCACCCCGACGGCGATGCTGGAGGCGTTTGCCCGCAGGGTGTAGAGCCCGGCGCCGCCTCCAGGTAAAGACCGGAATGTTTTCGCGCGATATTTACGCAGCCCGCTGCCATTCGGCGGGGATCGGCTGCGCGCGTTGGTCGCCGACGAGTTTTCTGCGGCGCGCCTGTTCCTCGGGGCTGATCGAAGCCGGGTCCTCGCGGAATTCGGGACCCATCGCCATCGCTTTCTTGACCGCCGGGCGCTCGCCGATCTCTTCGAGCCAGCGTTTAACGTTGGGGAACTCGTTGATCTCGATCTTTCGGTTCGCCCAGCTCGAGGCCCAGGGATAGCAGATCATATCAGCGATCGTGTACTGGCCGGCGGCGAGATAGCGTTTGTTGAACAAGCCCAAAGTTCATGACGCCATAGATGCGATGCGCTTCATTGTCAAAGCGGCGAAGTGCATAAGTCAGATCGCCGTTGTTCCCGGCCGCGAGGGCGCGGTGGAAATGGCCTTGCTCGCCGAGCTTGGGACCCTGATTGGCCATTTGCCAGCTGACCCACTGCGCGACATCGTATCTGCCGCGCGGGTCCGACGGCATAAACCGTCCGGTCTTCTCCGCGAGATAGGTCATGATCGCCCCGGATTCGAAGATCGATAGCGGGGCGCCGCCGCCCATCGGCTCGTCGTCGACAATCGCCGGCATGCGGCCATTCGGCGAGATTTTCAAGAACTCGGGGGTCAGCTGGTCACCGCGCCCGATATTGATCGGCTTGATGTTATAGGGCAGCCCCAATTCCTCGAGCAGGATGATGATCTTTTTGCCGTTCCCGGTCGGCCAGAAATAGAGGTCGATCATTGCTGTTTTCTCCCCTTGGAAGTGGCGTTATGAGGTGCGGAGCCGCCGACAGCGGCCTCCGATCATCCGATAACCAGCGCCTCGCGTCCAGGTCAGCAATGAGGGCGTCGGTCTGTCCAGTTCTCGCCGGTATCGCCAAGATGGCCTGATCACACCCGCGTGACTGAACGCGACGGTCGTTTCTCTGGCTTCGGGCGTCGGTTATTTTTCGGCCTCTGACGAGATCTGGGAGGCTCGGATGGAAATCCTCGAAGACGCTCTGGAGGAATTTGTGGCGCGCTCGCATTGGACGCGGCGCGGGTTTGTTATGACGTCGCTGATCACCGGTTTTGCGCTGTCGGTGCAGCCGATCTCGGCAGAGACCATCCACACCGACACGACCGGGCTGGAGGCAAGCGAGGTCAAGGTCCCGGTCGCCGATGGCTCGATCCCGGCCTATCGCGCGATGCCCGACAAGGGCGGGCCGTTTCCGACCGTGCTCGTCATCCAGGAGGTGTTTGGTGTTCACGAGCACATCAAGGACCTGTGCCGGCGCCTGGCGAAGCTGGGTTATTACGCGATTGCCCCCGAGCTTTACGCCCGCCAAGGCAATCCTGCAGAGATCAGCGACACCAAGGAACTCATTGCCAAGATCGTCTCCAAAGTGCCGGACGCGCAGGTCATGTCGGACCTCGATGCCGCCGTCGTCTTTGCCAAAGCGAGCGGCAAGGCCGACACTACCAAGCTCGCCGTGACCGGGTTTTGCTGGGGTGGGCGGATCACCTGGCTCTATGCAGCGCATCAGCCAGCGCTGAAGGCGGCCGCCGCGTGGTACGGCATCGACCGAACGCATAGCGAACTGACGCCAACCAATCCCCTCGATGTGATCCCGGACCTCAAATGCCCGGTGCTGGCGCTCTATGGCGGCGCCGACAAGAGCATTCCGCAAGAATTGATCGAGAAGCGCCAAACCGCCTGCAAAGAAGCCGGCAAGACCTGCGAGGCGATCGTTTATCCAGACGCGCCGCACGGGTTTAACGCCGATTACCGGCCGAGCTACCGTCCCGAAGCCGCGAAGGAGGGCTGGGCCAAGATGCTGGCTTGGTTTAAGCAAAACGGCGTCGGGTGACGTGGGGTTCGGGCAGATTATATCCGGGCCAGCACCGTCTCCCTGAACCGGCGCATTTCGGCGAGCGAGGCTTCGGCTTGCGGGCGCTCGAAATCGATGTCGATCGCGGACACGCCGAGATCGCGCAGGGCGCGGAAGTCGCCGACGATATCGTCAGTGCCGCCGGAAAACAGGCGTCGTTCGCCATCCGACGCAGTCGCCGGCACCGCCTCGCCATAACGCTTGACGCGATAGGTCAGCGCGATGGCATTTGGGTCGCGCCCGGCGTCCTCGGCGAACCGGCGCAATCGGGCAATGCCGGCGCGATAGCGCGGCAGCGTGTCGAGCAGGTGACGGTTGTTACTGCCGATCGGATACCAGGCATCGCCGAGGCGCGCCGCGCGGCGCAACGCCGGGCCGCTTTCACCGCCGACCCAGATTGGCGGATGCGGCTTTTGCACCGGCTTGGGCTCAAAGAGTACGTTTTCGAAATTGACCCAATCGCCGTGATGATGCGGCGAGTTCTCGGTCCACAATGTGCGAAACGCGCGGATGTACTCATCGGTCACCGCACCGCGCGCGGCAAAAGGGGTCACCGCAACCGCATCGAACTCGGCTTCGAGCCAGCCGGCGCCGATGCCGACCACGAGCCGCCCGCTCGACAACGCGTCGATCGTCGCCAGCATCTTGGCGGCGAGCACCGCCGGTCGGTAGGGCACCACCATTACCGCCAGGACCAGCCGGATGGCCCGCGTCTTGGCGGCGACAAAAGCGGCCGCGGTCAGTTGGTCGTAGCGCCGCTCCGGCCCTTCGGTAAAGAATTCGCCGCTCTCGGAATAGGGATAGCCCGGCACCTTCAGGTTGGGCAGCACGATATGGTCGGTCAAGGTTAGATAATCGTAGCCGAGAGCCTCGCCCTCCTGCGCGATCCGGACCACCGTGTCCGGGTCCGACATCGGCCCCGATATCGGCAGGTTGAAGCCGATCTGCATTTCTTTCCTCCGAACCAGCCTTCCTATTCGTCATGCCGGCGAAGGCCGGTATCCATTGCCGACTTGGATCCCGACCTCCGTCGGGATGGCATGACTGGGAGACATCGCGAGCCCTTAGGCTGTGAGGTTCTAGCGTTTAACCGGCGACCAAACCAGATCGTTCGGCGGGCCGCAGCTTGAAGGCGGAGCGTTTCCGGGTTCTATCGAGCTCAACCCGAGGCGCGGATTTCGGCGATGTCCTGCGCGAAGATCATTTCTTCGCTGCCGACGACCGCGGGGTCGGCGGGCGAGCTGAGATAGCGCGCGAACACCCACACGCCGTCGAGCGGGTTCGACACCACCTCCGCGACGGCACCGTCGACCAGTAGGATCTGCATTCCCGGCGTCAGCTCGCGGGTGTTGACGAGTTCGCTCATTCGGCGGCCCGCACGAGACCGGATTCGGCCCGGCGCCAGGTGGCGAGCTCGTCCCAGCTCTCGGCTTCCATAAACTCGGCCCAGCGGCGGTAAAGATTGCGCAAATTGTGCTCGCTCGACTTGGCTTCGGTGATGTCCATCACCGTGCCGGGGATGCGCAGCCCCTGATATTCGTAATCCGCGACCTCGTATCCCTGCCCCTGTTCATAGGTATACGGGAACCGCCGCGCGATCACGCCACGGCTCGCGGCATGCGCGTAATTCCAGTTTTCCATGTCGTCCTGCTCGGTCATCCCGGCCGGGCCCGAGTAGCGGATGTAGTAGTCGCGCAAGAAATCCTTGACCTGTTGCGGGGCTGCCTTATCGACAAAATACCAGCGCCAGCACTCGGTCTGGTGCGCCCCGCGCGGATGCCATACCGCGATCGTGCGCGGCTGGCGCGGGTGCAGCGCCGTATTCGGGAAAAGCTCGCCGGGGCTGCCGATCACCCGGCCCCATTCGCCGTATTTGCGCCGCCGCTGTTCTTCGCAATGCGCGAAGTATTCCGAGACGATCGGCGAATGCGCGTAAGCCGGCGGTACCGGTTGGCCCTGCGGCAACACATAAACCCCGGTCTGGTGACCGCGCTCGTAAAACGACACCTGCAGCCGACGCGCCAACTCGCGCTCGCGCATGTCGCGGCGGCCGCTGCCCGATGGGCCGATGCCGGCGAGATCGACCGAGCGGTGGCTGATGTTGTGATAGCTGTCGCCACAGAAATTCTCGGCCGGGAATTTCCAGTTGCACGGGATCAGCCATTTCTGCACGCCGCCGAGGACTTCGACGCCGCTCTCGCCGCCCTCCCAGGTCTCCAATGTCAGATCGAGGTAACGTGCGAACTCGCCGAGATATTCGCTGAAAGAGGGCGCTGCCGGGTCCCAAGTGGCAAAGATCGCCCCCTTGTAGTTGCACAATTGCGCGACCTCGACCAAACCCCATTGCGAGCGGTCGAGCGTTGAGTGATAGGCCTCGCGGAAATACGGCACGCCGACCAGCTTGCCGTCGGTGCCGTAGCTCCAGCCGTGGTAGGGGCAGGTAAAGACCGGCGTGTTGCCCTCGTCGTAGCGGCACACCTTCATGCCGCGGTGCCGGCACGAATTCAGAAACACATGGATCTCACCGGCGCGGTCGCGGCACAGGATCACCAACTCTTCGCCCATGCCCGAGACGAAGAAGTCGCCGGGATTGGGGACCTGGCTTTCGTGGCCGACAAACAGCCAGGCGCGGGCAAACAGCCGCTCCTGCTCCTGCGCATAGATCGCGTCATTGACAAAGATCTCGCGGCTGATTTGGCCTTTCGCCAGATCGACGAGACCCTTGCGGTAGCCTTGGGTTGTCGCCGTCGCCATAGCCGCACCTCCGTTCATATTTTCACCAATGAGACAGTGAGAGAACGAGGTCATCGAGCTGTCCTAATCGCATCGCGGCATATCACCAGCCCCGCCATCCCGGACGAAGTCAATGGCTCGAAGTCAACCAGCTAGCGGAAGCCGGCGCTGGGTTCCCGCTTTCGTAGTTGGCGTGTCTTGGGAGTACTGGCCTCTCGCCGTCTCACCGCCTCTTGTGCATTTAAAAGAAGAAGGTCAGGTTCTTGGTCAGCAGCACGTTCTGGTCGAGGATGATCTTGCGGCGCGCGATCTGCCAGCCGGCGCCAGTGCGGCGCAGCCGATCCTCGCGCTTGCCGACGAGGATGTCGGTCTCGGTCTCGACCCGGTTGCGGTAGATCAGAAACCGGCATTTGACCGCGACCTCGGCGGCGTCGCTGACCGACGGCGTCGCCTCGAGCAATTGCACATTCGAGACGATGTGGGTGATCCGCGAGACCGGCTCCTCGGCCCAATGAATGCCGGTCAGGATCTGCTTGACCCGGCGATCCAGGGTCTCGCGGCCCTCATCGAACCAGTTGATGTCGTGGTCGGCGCGGGTAAACTCCCGCTCCTGCTCGCCGACTTTGACATTGCGCCGCATCGGCATCCAATAGCGGATGTCGTCGGCGATCAATGCCAGCCAGTCTTCGTACCGCCGCTCATCGAGGAGTTCCGCCTCGTGATAGAGGAACTCCTCGATTTCCTGCTTTAGCAGCAGCCGCGCTAACTGGTCGGATTGGCCGCTCATAAGTGCCCTTCTATTCTTTTATGGGTCACCCCCGCGAAAGCGGGAGCCCAGGGCTACTGCCGGATCGCTCGACACTGGATTCCCGCTTTCGCGGGAATGACGAGTAAAACGCAGCTGGATAACCTACCGGCGACTATTGTGCGGCGACAGGCTGCGGCGCCGGCGTCTGTGGCCGCATGAACGCCTCGTCGTTGTCCCACGGGCCGGGGAAACGGCCATTGCCGGTCTTCTCGCGGGTGAAGACGTGATAATCGACCGGCCATTCGGCGCGCGGCATTTCGTAGAAGACTTCGACGCCGTTGCCGTCGGGATCCCGCATATAGATGCCGAGCGAGATGCCGTGATCGGCGATGCGGTCGATCGCCTGCCCTTTTTCCTTGCAGCGCTGATAGAACTCTTTCAAATCGTCGAGCGACTCGAGCCGCCAGGCGAGATGGTTCAGGCCGACCTGGCCTTTCGGCTGCAACGGCGCGTCCGGTCCCAGTTGCATCAGCGCGACCTCGTGCGACTGCTCGGTGTCGGCCGACATAAAGGCCGCCCAGCCCGGACGGTACTCGTAAGTGTGCAGCCCGAGCAGATCCTCATACCATTGTTTTGAGCGCTCGGCGTCGCGGACGTAAAGATTGACGTGTTGCAGGTACATCGGCTTTTTCATCTTTTCCTCCATTTACAGATTGTCGTCGTCTTTCCCGAGAAATTCGAGAACGCGATCCATTACTTCCTGTTTTGGGTAGATCGATGCGAGCGCCCGCGCCCGGGTCAACGGATCGCTGGCGAAAAAGCGCTCGTACAATACTTGCCGGCTGCCAAAGGAATTGCCGGCAAGGTCCCAGGCGAGCCGGAACAATTTGACACGGTCCCGCGCCGGCGTCGTGTCTGTCGTCAGATACTGCTCAATATCGGCCTTCAGGGGCCCGTTAAGATCCGCCTCGCTCGGGGTCAGCATAAAGCTGCTCGACCCCAACAATTGCAGGATCTCGATCATCCGCGGATAGGCGTTCATAAACAAATTGCGCGGGCTCTCCGCCATCAGCGGATCGGGACACATGACACCCCATTCGTCGAGCTTGGCGTCGGCCTCGGCGGCGCGGATGCAGGCGCGCGTCAGTTGCGTCGTCAGCATCAATTCGCCGATCCGCTCCTCGACCTGCGGCAGATGGCCGTTGCCGAGCGTCTGGGTCATCAGCAATGCCGTGCCGAGGACGAATTCGCATTTGGCGAGGTTCTTCGCCGCGCCTTGATGCGCCGAATGCACCGAGGAATGGGTCGCGTGGGCGGTGGCGTTGAGCCGGTCGACATCACCGAGCAAAAACACGCGCTCCCACGGGACCATCACATCGTCGAAAAAGACGACGCAATCCATCTCCTCAAAGCGCGAGCCGAGTGGCTGGTCGAAATGCGAGCGGCCCTGGTCGAAACTGTCGCGGCACAGGAATTTGAGCCCCGGGGCGCCGCACGGGATCGCAAAGCTCAGCGCGAACGGGCTGTGACTTTCGGTGTGACGCCCCATGCGCGGCGAATAAACCCCGATCTCGTCGGCGAGCGGCCCCAGGGTCGCGAGAATGCGCGCGCCGCGCACGACGATGCCGGCATCGGTCTCGCGCACAACTTCGAGCGCCGTCCCCTGCTGCAGGTTGAAGACCCCCGAAGCGGTGCGGCTGCGCTGCAGGTTGATCAGCGAATGGGTCAGGGTCAGGTCGTTTTCGCGGATGTACTCGTAATATCGCACCATGTTCTCGCCGAACTCGGGGCGGCCCTGGGCGAAGAATTCGGCTGCACCGGCCCAGGCGGCGTAAGTCACATTCATAAAATCGGGCGAGCGCCCCATCATGCCGCAGGTGGCGCGCGCCCAGTTCAGCATCATCGCACTGCGGCGTTCGAGATCCTCGCGGGTGCGCGGGATGATGAATGAGAGACCGACCGGGTCGCCCGAACTCGGGGACGTATAGGTCATCTGGTCGTGCAACTCTGGATCGCACTGCAAGTCATAGAGCGAGGCGATCGCGCGGGCGCCACCCTTGAGCCCAGGATGGCTCGTTACATCGCGGACGCGTTCGCCGCCGAGCCACACCTCGCGCTCCTGTTCGCGCAAACCCGCGAGATATTGCCTTCCGCTACGCACTCCCATTACGCCTCTCCCAGCCGGCGAACTTGATGGGAAGAATACGACAACAGCATCCGCAAAACCAGCGGGCTTGCCGCACTTCGGGCAGGCCGGCGCATCTCCGGTGTCGCAACCGGCTAATCGCAGCGGTCGGTCGTGACATACGAGACCGCCAGCTGTGCTTTATTGAAAAGGTCTGCTTTACTGAAAAGGTCTCGGCGAGAACCCGAGCCTGTGAATTGGCTTGTACTTTAGCCTATGGGTTTCTAGCCGCAGTCCGCGGCACTAATCAGGTCGCGAATTGCTCCTTGAAGACGCGTTCCTCAAGATTGGCTTCGTGATCGAACAGCAACGTCATTGAGATGTCACGGTTTTCGTGAACTTCGACGCTGACCACGTCGCGCGCCTCGGTAAAATCGGCGACCGCGCTGACCGGGCGTTTTTCGGTTTCGAGCGCATCGATCCGTACTTGCGCCTCGTGGCGCAACAGTGCGCCGCGCCATCGCCGAGGCCGAAACGCACTGATCGGGGTCAATGCCAAGACCCCAGCGCCGAGCGGGATAATCGGTCCGTGCGCCGACAAATTGTAGGCAGTGCTGCCGACCGGTGTCGCGACCATGATGCCGTCCGCCATCAGCTCGTCGATCCGGGTTACCCCATCCACAATGATCTTGAGCTTTGCCGCCTGGCGGCTCTCGCGTAACAGGGATACTTCGTTGAAAGCGAGCGCTCGATGACGGCTGCCATCCTCGTTACGGGCCACCATTTCAAGCGGGTGTAGGACAACGGGCTGCGCTTGCGCCAACCGCTCGAACAGCCCCTCGGGCGGTAGAGGTTCATCAGAAAGCCGACACTGCCGCGGTGCATCCCGTAGATCGGCACGCCTTGCGGCAGGAACCGATGCAGGGTCTCAAGCATAAAACCGTCGCCGCCGAGCGGTATCACGATATCCGCAAGCTCGGGGGAAACACAGGGATAGAGCCGATTGAGCTCTTCTAGAGCTGCTTCGGCAGCTTCGGTTTCGGCGGCGACGACCGCGATGCGCGGCGGGCCGGCGCGCGACGAGGATGCCGTCACCCGCCGGTCACGCTCATATGGCGCGCGACGGCAGGCCGGTTGTGCCGACGGTCGATGATGAAGTCGTGGCCCTTGGGCTTGCGGCTGATCGCTTCGGCGATCGCAGCGATCAGCGATTCATCGCCCTCCGACTGGCGCAACGGGGTGCGCAAATCGGCGGCATCCTCTTGGCCGAGGCACATATAGAGCGTGCCGGTGCAGGTCAGCCTTACGCGGTTGCAGCTCTCGCAGAAATTGTGGGTCAGCGGCGTAATAAAGCCGAGCCGCCGGCCGGTCTCGCGCACGATCGCGTAGCGCGCCGGGCCGCCGGTACGATAATCGGTCTCGTCGAGCGTCCAGCGCCGCGCCAGTCGGGCGCGCACCATCGACAATGGGAGGTATTGATCGAGGCGGTTCTCGCCGCCGATATCGCCCATCGGCATGACCTCGATAAACACAAGGTCAAAGCCCTGGTCGCCGCACCACGCGACAAGATCATCGAACTCGTCGTCGTTGACGCCGCGCAGCGCCACCGTGTTGATCTTGACGGCGAGCCCGGCTTCCTTTGCTGCGCGCAGCCCGTCGAGCACGACATCGAGCCGGCCGCGGCGGGTAATCTCGGTGAATTTCCCAGGATCGAGCGTGTCGAGCGAGACATTCACCCGGCGCACGCCGGCCTCGCGCAGTTCGCCAGCATAGCGTGCGAGTTGGCTGCCATTGGTCGTCAGCGTCAATTCGTCGAGAGCGCCGTTTTCGATATGCCGACCGAGCCCGCGGAACAGGGTCATGATGCCGCGCCGCACCAGTGGCTCGCCGCCCGTCAGCCGCAATTTCCTGACGCCAAGCTGGACGAACGCACTACAAACCCGATCAAGCTCTTCCAGGGTCAGCAGCTCGGCTTTCGGCAAAAACGTCATTTCTTCCGCCATGCAATAGACACAGCGAAAGTCACAGCGATCGGTAACCGATACGCGCAGATAGGAAATTTTCCGTCCAAAAGGGTCAATCATGCCGGGCTCGCTTGAGGCATCTGCTGCCTCTCGATTTCGAAGATAGGCACGCGTCCGGGAAATGTCGCCCCCGATCGCGTCGCGTCCGTTTTTCCTTGGCTACCGCCTCCACCGGAAACCAGTCGCTCGAACGGCGACAATCGGACCGGCAAATCGCGAGCTTATACAACAACGCCCAGGGTAAAATACGCTGAAGCGATACCTGCCCGGAACAAGAAACCCGCTGCCGGATTGCGGGTCGCGCCAGTGTCGACTTGCGCCGTGAGTTACCGCCACCCATCATCCATTCATGCAAGAATTTACCGTCCGCCCCAGACCCGACGATCCGCGGCTGACCCGTACTGTTGCCGGCATCGACCACGAGGGGAAGGCCGTGGAGACCGCGGTCGTCATGGAGCGGCCGCTGACCTTGTTTCTGAACGGCCGAGAGATCGTCACGATGATGACGATCGGCGACCACCCAGATTACCTCGCGGTAGGCTATCTGTTGAACCAAAACATGCTGCGGGCGGAGGATCGGGTCATCGCGATCGACTATGATGACGAGCTCGAAACCGTGGTGGTCCGCACCGATCGCGAGACCGATTTTGAGGATAAATTGCGCAAGAAGACGCTGACCTCGGGTTGCGCCCAGGGCACCGTGTTCGGCGATTTGATGGAGAAGTTCGAGGAGGTCAAGCTCGACCCCAGCGCGGTATTGCGGACCTCGTGGCTCTATGCGCTGACCCGCAAGATCAACACCGCGCCCAGCCTCTATCTCGCCGCGGGCGCGATCCACGGCTGCGTCTTGTGTGAAGAGGATCGGCCGCTGCTCTATATGGAGGATGTCGGTCGACACAATGCGATCGACAAGATCGCCGGCTACATGCGGCTCAATCATGTCTCGCCGATCGGTAAAATATTCTACACGACAGGACGTCTGACCTCGGAAATGGTCATCAAGACGGTGCAGATGGGGATCCCGATCCTGATCTCGCGCTCCGGATTTACGGCTTGGGGCGTCGATCTCGCGCGCCAAGCTGGTCTTACCCTGATCGGCCGCGCCAAAGGCAGGCGGTTCATCGCACTCGCCGGCCCCGAACGGATCATCTTCGATGCCGATCTGCGAGCGGCGGAGGATGACCAGCCGCGTTTTTCGCGCAAGGCGAGCCGAGCCGAGGAGGAAGTGTGAAAATTGTCGGCCTGCTGCTTGCCGGCGGCCAGTCGCGGCGAATGGGCGGCGGCGACAAATCCTTGCGCATGCTGGGCGGCATCTCGCTGCTCGAATGGGTGATCGCTCGGCTGCAGCCGCAGGTCCAAGCAATGGTCATCAACGCGAATGGCGATCCGGCGCGATTTGCCGGTTTTGGTCTGCCGGTCGTAGCCGACAGCGTTCCCGATTTCGCAGGGCCACTAGCCGGCGTACTGGCCGGGCTCGATTGGACAGCAGCCAATCGGCCAGATTGCGAGTCGGTGGTCAGTGTCGCAACCGACGCGCCATTCGTGCCGCGCGACCTCGTGGATCAGCTGGTGCGGGGCGCCAAGGAGGCCGGCGCCGATCTCGCCTGCGCGGCTTCCGGAGGGCGCGCTCACCCGGTATTCGGGCTTTGGCCGGTGCGGCTGCGTGAGGATTTACGGCATGCGGTGGTCGCCGATGGAATACGCAAGGTCGATACGTGGACTGGTCGATACAAACTCGCGACCGTCTCGTTTTCCGATCGTCCGGTAGACCCGTTCTTCAATGCCAACCGACCCGAGGATCTGATGACAGCCGCGGGAATGATCGCCGCCGGCGAGATCACCTGATCGCCAGTTATTTTGAGCTCACTTTTTGCAGCCGGCAAAATCGCTCCGCTCTGAGCGGATTCTGCTGAGTGAGGTGTAGGTATTTCACCCCCCGACCAGATTCATGCCATTATTAACCATGGCGGCCCATATCGATCTTAGGATATCGGAACTCTTAGCGGCTCGGCTTTGCCATGAGCTGGCGGGGCCGATTACAGCGCTGACGAATGCGGCCGATATCCTATGCGAGCCGGGCTCGGAGTTTGATCGGGAATCATTGGGGTTACTTGACGAAAGCGCTCAGCGCGCCAGCAACCGGCTGCAATTCTATCGCTTCGCATACGGATTTTCGGGCGGGAGCTGGTCGGGAATACCGGCATCCGAACTCGCCACCCGATATTTTCTAAGATCCCGACTCGCATGCAACTTTGCCGCTTCCGTCTCTGGTCTGCCACTTCCTCTGCAAAAACTCGGCTGCAATTTGCTGATTTGTGGGGCGGAGATACTCACCCGCGGCGGGCGCCTCACCTTGGACATAGCGGGTACGGGGCTCCGCTTGGAAGCTGAAGGCGATGGCGCTTCCTTGACCAACGAACAATCTGAGGCGCTGACCCTCGCTACACCGATCGCAGATTTGGGTCCGCGAACTGTCCACGCGTTTTTTACCGGATTGCTTGCCGGGGCCGAGGGCTGGCGCCTCGCTACCGAGATGCCGGCCCCTGGACGGGTTTATCTGACAACGGTTCCGTCGAAACCCTAGGCTGCCGCGCTGCCGTGCTGCGATCCGTGGTCGCCTGTGGGAACTGCTTGCACCGAGGTGACGGTACCGTCGGGTGGATCACGCAGGACATAACCGCGCCCCCAGACGGTATCGATATAATGTTTTCCACCGGTGGCCTGCGCCAGCTTCTTGCGCAGCTTGCAGACGAACACATCGATGATTTTCAGCTCCGGTTCGTCCATCCCGCCATAGAGATGATTTAGAAACATCTCCTTGGTGAGGGTCGTGCCCTTTCGCAAACTTAAAAGCTCGAGAATGCCGTATTCCTTCCCGGTCAGATGCAGCGGCCGGCCCTCGACCTCAACAATGCGAGCGTCGAGATTGACGACGAGTTTGCCGGTCCGGATTACCGATTCAGCATGTCCCTTGGAGCGCCGGACGATCGCATGAATGCGCGCGACCAATTCGCGGCGGTCAAACGGTTTTGTCAGGAAGTCATCGGCGCCAAACCCCAAACCTTTGATTTTATGGTCGAGTTCGGCAAGACCGGAGAGGATCAAGATCGGCGTGCGCACCCGTGCTGCGCGCAATCGCCGCAACACCTCATACCCATCGATATCTGGAAGCATCAGATCGAGCAGGATGATGTCGTAGTCGTAGATCTTGCCGATCTCCAGCCCGTCTTCACCGAGGTCGGTCGTATCGCAGATGAAATTTTCCTTTCGCAGCATCATCTTGATGCTCGCGGAAGTGGCAGTGTCATCCTCGACCAGAAGAACGCGCATTGAGGCCTCCGAGGGTCTGGCGGCAACCGCTGACAGCGGCGTCGTGGTTAATCATTACCTCAGGTAGTTAACATATCGTTATCCGAGCATCATGATGGTTATGCTCGTCCCACTCTCTCCGATCAGCCGCGGATGTGAGCTGGGCTACCTGGGTCATTTGCAGGCGACAGTTAAGCACTCAGGACAGACCGCACCACACCGAAGGTTGCGGCCCGTTTCTTCACGATTGTTAAGTAATCGGTTCCGCACACATCCCCGTCTGATCGCGAGCCGCGTTGCCGACTACACAAAGCTGGAAAATTGCGAGGCAATGTTAAGCAAGTTCCCGACATGTTCATTTGACAGGAAACGTTCTAGGCGACGGCATATTCCAGACTTGGCGAAGGGTCCCGGATCGGGCGCCAATCTCGAATGTGCGACGGCAATTTAACTGCTTTCTCGGACGACCCGAGTGTGAACTGGGTCACACTTCGAAAACAAAGTTAAAATTTAGCCGCCGCGCGGCCGGTGATTTCCTCTCCTCGCCGACCGCGAAAAAGCGTGGTCACGCCAAACCGGGCCAATAACGTTCAGCGCACGACGCCGCGGTCGCGCAATGCGGTGATCTCGCCCTGAGAATAGCCGTACGCTTCCAGGATCTCGTCGCTGTGCTGGCCAAAGGTGGGCGCGGCACTCGGTGCCGGCCCCGGGCCGTCGGCGAATTTGATCGGCTTTGTCATCGTACGGTAACGCCCGACCACCGGATGATCGAGTGTGCCCACCAATTCCTCCGCCAACACCTGGGGGTGGTCGAACATGTCCTCGATCGGCCGCACCGCGGCGCAGGGTACCCGTTCCCCGAAAAGCTCCTCCCACTCCCTGGCGGTGCGCGCGACCAGCGCCGAGCGCAATTCCGGCAATAGCTCGGCGGCATGTTCTGCACGGCTGCGCATCGACGCACAGCGCGGATCCTCGGCAAGTTCCGGCCGGCCGATCAGCTCGCATAACGCCGCGAAGAAATGGTTGGAGTGCACCGATATGTAGAGCGCGCCATCCTTTGTCGGATGAATCCCGGTCAGCCCACCGGCACCGGAATCGCGCGCGACATCGCGGCCCTCGCCCTCCGCCCAGACAAAACGACCGGCCTGGATCGTCAAAGCGCTGCGCAATAGCGACAGGCTCAGATACTGGCCGACGCCGCGCCGTTCACGATCGAACAGAGCCGCAGCAACACCATAGGCCAGCAATGCCGAGGTAAAATAATCGAGCACCGATCCCAGCACCAATTGCGGCCGGTCAGCGCCGCCGCCCTGGAACACCGCGATGCCGGAGAGGCACTGGAGCACCTGGTCAAAGCCCCCCTTTTCGCTCAGGGGACCGCGATCGCCATAACCGGTGAGCCCGCAATAGACGAGCCGCGGATTGATGCCCTTGAGCCGTGGATAATCGATGCCGAGCCGGGCCGGCACCGAGGGCCGAAAATTCTCGACCAGCACATCGGCACTCTCGACCATGCGATGCAGGATGGCGAGCCCGTCAGGCTCCTTGAGATCGAGGGCGATCGCCTTTTTCCCGCGGTTGGTGCCGAGAAAGAAGCGGCTTTCGCCATCAAGGCTCGATGGAAACTGGCGCAACATGTCGCCCTGAGGGGATTCGATTTTGATCACGCGGGCGCCGAGATCCGCGAGCAAGGTGCAGCCATAGGGGCCGGCAAGATAGCTACACAAATCGAGGACGGTGACCCCGTCGAGCGGCCCGCGCGGCCCGGGTGATTTTGTCTCCATCATTGCTGACTCTCCCGTGCGCGGATCGCCGCCATGCGCTGCAGAACCTGCTGCGCGCGGTAAACAATCGGGTAATCGACGAACTTGCCATCGAGCTGGAATGCGGCACTCCCTTCCGCCTCGGCCCGGGCAAAGGCAGCAACGACGCGCTCGGCGAACGAGATTTCGGTGTCGCTTGGCGTGAAGACGCGGTTGACGACAGTAATCTGGTTCGGGTGGATGCACATCTTGCCCTGAAACCCGAGCCCGAGCGCGGTGCGCGCGGACATTTCCAACCCGGCCTCGTCGCCGAGATCGACCCACACGGTGTCGAGCGGCGCTTCGCGCCCGGCGGCGCGCGACGCCGTGACGATCTTTGCGCGGGCGTAGCCGAGCTCCGTCTCGTCGCGTGACCAGGTCATGTCGACGTCGCGGGTGAAGTCGCCGGCGCCAAACGCGACGCGCTTGATGCGGGTGCCGGCCGCGAGAATTGCATCAATGCCGTTGAGGCCGCGGGCGGTTTCGATGATCGGGATCAGATCGATCGCCTGCGCCGCCAGCCCGCGCTCGCGTTCGAGCTGGGTCAGCAGCCACTCGACCGTCGCCAGCCCGGCGGCATCTTCGACCTTTGGCAGAATGATCCCATCGAGTCCCGGACGGACGACAGCCAGCAGATCGCCGTAACAAAATTCGGTATCGCTCGCGTTAACCCGCACAAAGAGGGCTCCGCGCCGCGGCTGCGTCAGTGCTGCGACAATCGCACCGCGCGTCGCCGGCTTCTCCGCGATCGCGACCGCGTCCTCCAGATCGAGGATCACCGCATCGGCGTCGAGTGTCAGCGCCTTTTCGACACGGCGCCCATGGTTTCCCGGTGCGAACAAAAAGCTGCGCAGGAGCGTAATGGCCGTCCTCCCTTTCAAAATCGAGGTCAGCTTGCGCCGGCGCCGGACGGCAATCAACTCGGACATCGTCTGACCGCGAACGCAGTGAAGGCGGCGGACTGAACGAGATCGCCGTCTCAGAGCCCCGCCTCTCTAAGCCCCCATGCCGCTCTTTGATCCAGATCAAGGGCGAGCCGGGCGCCACTTGGTTGAATGCCTAGTCGGGCTAAAGCGCACTCGGGCCACAAGAACAGTCGGGCCACAAGCGCTAAGAGAGGAGAAGAAGAAATGGGCGAGCTTTTGCAGGACGGCCCGGATTACGTCGCGCGTGCGCGCTCACTCGGGCCTGCTCTCGTCGCGGCGGCGGATGAGATCGAGCGAAATCGCGAACTACCAGCATCGATCGTCGCGGCGCTGATCAACAACGGGCTGTTCCGCTTGCTGCAACCGCGCTCGCTCGGCGGCGCCGAACTCGACCCGATGACCTATGTCAAAGTGGTCGAGCAAATCGCCAGCCATGACGCCAGCACCGGCTGGTGTGTCGAACAGGCGAATGGCTGCTCGATGGTCGCGGCTTTTCTCGATCCCGATATCGCGCAAGAAATCTTTGGACCGGCTGACGGCATCGTCGCCTGGGGACCGGTCGGGCCGGCCGAATTGTGCATCGTGCCGGGCGGATTTCGTCTGACCGGGGCTTGGAACTTTGCGAGCGGCAGCCATCATGCGAGCTGGCTCGGCGCCCATGTCGTGATGCGCGGTCCCGATGGCGAGCCGCTGTGCCGCCCGGACGGCGGCGAAATTCTGCGCACCCTACTGTTTCCAAAGAGCCAGGCGACGATGACCGATATCTGGCATGTGGTCGGTCTGCGCGGCACCGGCAGCGACCGCTATTCGGTGACCGACCTCTTCATCCCCGAGCAATACACTGTGTTGCGCGACCCCGACATCGCCCCGCGCGAGCCGGGCCGGCTCTATTGCTTCAGCACCAGCAACCTATACGCTTCGGGCGTTGCCGCGGTTACGCTCGGCACCGCGCGCGGCATGATCGGCGACTTTACCGAACTCGCGACAGAAAAAACGCCGCGCGGCATCCGCCAGCGGCTGTGCGAGAACCAGGTGATCCAGTCGCAATTGGCGCAAGCCGAGGCGCGAATCCGCTCGGCTCGTGCCTTTCTGCTGAGCAGTCTCGCCGAGATTTGGGAAGCGGTCGGCGTGACCGGCGAGCTGAACCTCGAGCAAAACACGATGATCCGCCTCGCCTCGACCTGGGCCATTCACCAGGCGCGCGAGGTCGTCAACACGCTCTATCATGGCGCCGGCGCTACCGCGATTTTTGACGACCGCCCGTTCGAGCGCCGCTTTCGTGACATGCATACCGCGACACAGCAGGCCCAAGGGCGGCAAGCGCACTACGAAACGATCGGCCGGGTCCTGTTCGGGCTGGCGCCGGACACGGCGATGTTTGCGTTTTAGCGCGACTATAAAGTAGTGCAATAATTGGCGGAGTTCTCTACACTCTCACCAACCAAAAAGGAGTGCAACATGGCAGAAGCATCTCGGAAATTTACCGCGGGTCCGTTAGCGTTTGTCGTCCGGCACGAATTGTGGGACGGCAACATCCAGGATCATGCCGACCAAGGCGTCTCGATCGACGTGATGGCGGATGTCGGCGGGAAGGCGACGACCCTCCTGCGGTTCAACTGCTTCGACATCGAAAAAAGCTATGAGTACGGGCCGGAAAATCCTGATCTGAAGGTCGCCGGGCCGGAAATGCTGGGCGGCGCCGCCCTGACGAACCTCTATCGGATGGACCCGATCACCGACGGGAACCCGATCGGCTGGACCATCAAGACGCTCGGAACCAAGCTGCCAAAAATGCTGGAGCGGTCGGGCTATCCGCAGATCGCCAAAGCGACCGAAATGTCAGAGGTGCGGGACATCCTGCCCGATTTGGAAGCCTGCGCTCGCGAACTCTATGCAACCAAGCGGAACACGGTCAAACACAACCGCGGCACGCACATCTTCGAAGCCGGCAACATCCGGTTCGGGCTTGAGATGCGGCGGCTGCCGATGGGCGATGGCGGTCTCGCAATCCATGTCCTCGCCGATATCGGCGGCACGCCGGGCAAGCACTACACCGAAGAGACCGAGCTTCTGGCGTTCGATCACTTCTGGAACGGTGCGCATTACCACTATGGCCCGCGCAACAAGAACCACCGGATCTATTGGGACCGGACATTGGTCGAAGATCCGCTGGCCTGGACATTGGAGCAGTTCGAGACCGGAAAATTGCGGGCGATGATCGAGCGGGCCGGTTATCCGGGGATCGCGGCCGATCTCGACGCGGAAAAGATCGCCTCCGTGTTTCCGGCGATGAAGAAGCAGGCGCTCGAGATGTGGGAGGAAGGTCGGCGGTTGACCGGCCATCCGGGTCTGCCATTGGAGCCGACCCCGAACCTCGCCGCTGCCGCCGAGTAAAGCCGAACAAAACACTGACGCGGAGCACTCGCCTCCGCGTCAGTGCCCCCCTTTGCCGGTCGGTCAGAGAACAAGCTGACCGCTTAATTTTCCCGCGCGTAAACCTCTATCGCACCCCCTCGACGCGAGGGTCATGACAATGTCGTCGCCGACCGCTCGCCGATCGGTGCCGCCGGTCTGGCGCGCCGAAGGAAAGAAGAGTTTCTGCGCGTCGCATCCTTTCGCGCCTGGGAATGGGACCTGGTCAGGCTCGCTTAAGCTGATTAACCCATCAGGGCTTTCTTTACTGCCGGAACGCCGCGATCACTTCACGCGCACTGTCAATCCCGATCCCCGGCCAAAGAATTGGCAGATCGAGCCCTGCCTCGCGATACGCGGCGATCCGGTCTTGGCAGCGCGCCACCGGTCCGATCAAACAGATCGCGTCGAGAACTCTGTCGCTGAAGGCATCCCCGCCGGCTCCCTCCTCAGCCTTATCCGCTTCCGCGATGAAGCCGCTTGCCCGCAGCAATCGCTGAAAGAACGGCAAGCTTGCGAAAAATCCGAGATTGGCGCGGGCGGCCGCACGCAGTGCCTCAATGTCGCTGCCGACATAGGTCGGCAGGCCGAGGGTCATTTCCAATTTGCCGCGACCGCCGGATTTGGCCCGACCCCGCTCGACCCAACGTCTGCTGCGGGCGAGGCGCTCCACCGACCACCATAGCGGCATGGCGCCATCGGCGATCTCGCCGGCCAACTCGACATTTTGCGAGGTCAGGGCCGCGAGATAGATCGGCACCGGATAGGGAGAAGGCTGCTGTGGCAGATGCGTGTCCGGGCCTTCGCCGCGCAGCCAACTAGCGACTTCGATGGCGTAATCGCGCAGCGCCTCTGCAGGCTTCGGCATGTCGATGCCGAGCGCGCGATTGACCGACTGATGGCTGACGCCGAGGCCAAGAATTATCCGTCCATTGGTGGCATCGGCGGCGAGTGCTGCCGCTTTCGCGCAAAGATAGGGGAGACGCAGGTAGATATGCGCCACCCAGGTTCCGACCTTGAGGCGCCGCGTTGCGAGCCCCATCAATTGCGCTGTAGCGATTGCGTCGTTGTTGACCTCGGCGCAGAACACCGCCTCAAAGCCCGCTTCCTCCGCGGCACGGGCAATGTCCTGTATCTCGCTGGCGCGCCACCCTGTGCCAGGGATCAACCCGAGTCCTAATTTCTCCGGCATGTGATCCTCCCCGTCCACCAACTCTTTGCCGAGCGAGAGCTCAGGAGTGTGGATTGCGAGAGCCGCCGATTATTCCCGCTCCCGGCTAGTCGTGGGGTAGGGAACACCCTTTCGACGGGCACGGGCAACCGCGAAGTGCCCACCGCAGGTGTCAGCGGTATCCGAACCTCGGCATTCCGCCGCGTTCGGGTTGCAAAAAGCGGGTTGCGTGGCGTTCTGGTATACCATATACCTAGCTTATGACTGAGGTCACCTCACGTCCCAGCCCAACGCTCGATGTGCCGCGGCTCGACACTAGCAGCAGCTTTCGCAAGGAAGCCTATGCCGCGCTGAAGCGGGCTATCACGGCGATGGATATTTACGACCATCCGCAAGAGATCCGGCTCGACGAGCGCCGGCTCTCGGACGGGCTCGGAGTCAGCCGCACGCCGATCCGCGAGGCGATGACCTTGCTCGAGCAGGAAGGTTTTGTCCGCACTCGCCCGCGCCGCGGCATCTTTGTCGTGCGCAAATCGAAGCGCGAGATCGTCGAGATGATCACGGTCATGGCCGCGCTCGAAAGCATGGCGGCGCGGCTCGCCGCCGAGCGCGCGACACCGGCGGATATTGCTGAACTGCACCGCTTGATGGACCGGTTTCGTGACGGGGCCGGCAATCCACAGAGCGGGGCCGACGGGCTTGGCGATTATTCGGATGCGAACATCGCCTTTCACCAGGCGATTATCAAAGCGAGCGGTTGTGCCCTGCTCGCCGAAATGACCGAAAACCCGTTTATCCACATGCGCGCGATCCGCAAGATCACGATCCATCAGGAAAACCGGACGGAGCGCTCGATAATCGACCATATGAAAATCATCGAAGCGATCGAGCGGCGCGACCCTGAGCTCTCCGAGCGGTTGGCGCGTGAGCACACGCTGGGGCTTGCGGCGCATGTCGAGCGCCACGGGGATTTTCTCGATATGACTCCTGGGGATAGTTGAGGGTTTGGCGCGCGTTGAACTAGACAACGTCCAAGTGCCGTCCCGGCGTGGGCCGGGAACCGCCGCTTAGTGTCAAGCGGTCGAACGATAGGTCCGGGCCTTGGCCGAGACGATTGTTGGAGGCAATGAATGAGTAAAGCGCTTGAAGGTGTAACCATTCTCGATTTCGGCCATGTCCAGGCAGGCCCGACCGCGACCCAGCTGTTGGCGTGGATGGGCGCCGATGTGATCAAGATCGAGATGCCGGGGCGCGGCGACATTACCCGCGGCCAATTGCAGGACGTCAAAGGCGCCGACAGCCTTTACTTCACGATGCTGAACTCGAACAAGCGCAGCATCACCGTCAATCTAAAGGCGCCGGGCGGCCGCAAGATCATCGAGGATTTGGTCAAGCGCTGCGATGTGATCCTCGAAAATTTTGGGCCAGGTGTTCTCGATCGCCAGGGCTTTACCTGGGAGCGTTTCCAGGAATTGAACCCGCGCGTTATCTACGCCTCGATCAAGGGCTTTGGACCCGGCCCCTACGCCGATTGCAAGGCCTATGAGAACGTCGCCCAATGCATGGGCGGGTCGGCCAGCACCACCGGCTGGGACGATGGCCCGCCGACCGTGACCGGCGCGCAGATCGGCGATAGCGGCACCGGCGTACACACGGTTGCCGGTATTCTGGCGGCACTGTTTCAGCGCGAGCGCACCGGCAAGGGCCAGCGCGTCGAAGTTGCGATGACCGATGCGGTGCTCAATCTGTGCCGGGTCAAGATGCGCGACCAGCAGCGGCTGCAGCACGGGCCATTGGCGGAATACCCGAACAAGGAATTCGGCGACGAGGTGCCGCGCGCCGGCAACGCCTCGGGCGGCGGTCAGCCGGGGTCGGCATTGCGCTGCGCACCGGGCGGACCCAATGACTGGGTCTATGTGATCATCCAGCCGACCTGTTGGGAGCCGCTGATGAAGCTCGCCGGCCGGCCGGAACTGATCGATGACCCGGCTTATGCCACCCCGCAAGCACGGTTGCCGAAGATCCCGGAATGCTTCTCGATTATCGAGAAGTGGACGATGACCAAGACCAAGTTCGAGGTCATGGCGGCGCTGAACGACGTCGATGTGCCGTGCGGCCCGATCTTGTCGATGAAGGATATTTACGAGGACAAATCGCTCTATGAGCGCGGCTATCTCGTCGAACTCGATCACCCGACCCGCGGCCGCTATGTCCAGGTCGGCTCGCCGATCAATCTTTCGGACTCGCCGATCGAGGTAAAGCGCTCGCCATTGCTCGGCGAGCACACCGAGGAAATCCTCGGCTGGCTCGGCTACGGCAACGACGAGATCGCCAAATTGCGCGAGGAGAAGGCGGTTTAGTGCGTGCGTTCTCGGTGTAGGATGGGCTGAGCGCCGCGAAGCCCATCGCGCCGTCAAAGTGGGGAGCGCTCGGCTCGACCCACGCTAAAAGTTGACCGGATCACCAATATGCGTTCCCAGGCGACACACGACCGCCGCATTCACCCAGGTTCGGGGCGCCGGCGCGGTCTCGACCATCCCAAAGGCCGCCAGGTCGATCCGGCAGCTTTGGAAGAGATCCAGGCGTTGCTTGGTGATCGCGAGCGCCGGCGCGACCTGCTGATCGAGCATCTGCATTTGCTGCAGGATCATTTTGGTTGCCTGCATGCACGCCATCTGGCGGCGCTCGCCGAAGAGATGCGGCTGGCGCTGGTCGAGGTCTACGAGGTCGCCTCGTTCTACGCCCATTTCGACATCGTCATGGATGACGAGAAGCCGCCGCCCCCGGTCACGGTGCGGGTGTGCGATAGCCTCAGCTGCGAGCTTGCCGGCGCACAGCAACTGCTGAGCGAGCTGCAGACCCGGCTCGGCGACAATGTCAGGGTCGTGCGCGCGCCGTGCATGGGCGGCTGCCATCGCGCGCCGGTCGTGGCGATCGGCCATGCGTTGCACGAGCATGCCACTCCCGCTTCGGTGACAAGCGCCGTCGCCGCCGGCGCGACCCACCCGGAAGTTCCAGCTTATATTGATCTCGACGCCTACCGCGCCGCGGGCGGCTACCGCCTGCTGCAGTCCTGCCTTGCGGGCGAGCGCAGCCGCGACGAGGTCATCGCAGCGCTTGAGCATTCGGGGCTGCGCGGGTTGGGCGGCGCCGGGTTTCCGACCGGGCGCAAATGGCGGCTGGTGTGCCAGGAGCCGGGTCCGCGGCTGCTGGCGGTCAATGGCGACGAGGGCGAGCCGGGCACCTTTAAGGACCGCTATTTCCTCGAAACCGACCCGCATCGCTTTCTCGAAGGCATGCTGATCGCCGCCTGGATCGTCGAGTCGGCCGACATTTATATCTATCTGCGCGACGAATACCCGCAATGCCATGCGATTTTGGAGCGGGAGATCACCGCGATTGAAACAGCCGGCCTTGCGCCGGATACCCGGATCCATCTGCGCCGTGGCGCCGGCGCTTATATCTGCGGCGAAGAATCGGCGATGCTCGAAAGCATCGAGGGCAAGCGCGGTCTGCCGCGGCAGCGCCCGCCGTTTCCGGCGCAGGTCGGGCTGTTTGGCCGGCCGACCCTGTGCAACAACATCGAAACGCTGTACTGGGTGCGCGACATCGTCGAGAAGGGTGCCGAGTGGTTTACCGGCCATGGGCCGCAACGGCCGCAAGGGGCTGCGGACCTTCTCGGTGTCAGGGCGGGTGCGTGATCCCGGCGTCAAGCTGGCGCCGGCCGGCATCACCGCGCGCCAGCTGATCGACGAGTATTGCGGCGGCATGGCCGAGGGCCATAGTTTCAAAGGCTACCTGCCGGGCGGCGCCTCGGGTGGCATCTTGCCGGCTGCGATGGCCGACCTGCCGCTCGATTTCGGGACCCTCGAACAATATGGCTGCTTTACCGGGTCGGGCGCGGTTGTCGTTTTGTCGGATAAGGACGACATGCGGGCGGTGGCGCTAAACCTGTTGCGCTTTTTCGAGGACGAAAGCTGCGGTCAATGCACGCCCTGCCGCGCCGGAACCGAAAAGGCGGTCAAACTGATGACCGCACCACATTGGGACGAGGAATTGCTGGACGAATTGACCCGCGTCATGGGCGACGCCTCGATCTGCGGCCTCGGCCAGGCGGCGATGAACCCGGTCAAGCAGGTGCTGAACCATTTCCGCGCGGACCTCGCGTGAGCGCCGGAAACCTCTCATTCGTCACCCCGGCGCAAGCCGGGGCCCATTGGTCCGGCGTCGAACCCTCTGCAGATGGGGCCACGGCTTTCGCCGGGATGACTGTTTCCTTCGACCATCGGGTGTGGCGATGACCGATCCGGTCCGCTCTTTGATCGCCGCCGACGAGGCCGCCCAAATACCCCGAGACACTTTATTGGCGGAGGAACTGGCCGGCGAAGATGTCATCGATATGGCGAACCTGACGACCGCTCAGACCGGTATCGCCGGGACGATTTTTATCTCGACCGCAATGGGTGCGCACGGCCCGCGCGTAAAGTACTTTTTGCAACCAGGCCGAACTCAGCCGAGCTTCTCGGTCTCGATTTCGGACGCGCCCGCTGTCGTCGCCAACAGCCTACCGGCACGAGTCGTTCGCCAGATGTCACCGCAGGTGATCGGCTGGGTCACGCGCAATAAGGATGCATTGCTGGCTTTCTGGGATCACGGCGATACCTGGACACAGCCAGAGGTCAACGATTTCATCCAAAAGCTGCAGCGCGCGTGATCGGTCCACAGGCAAACTTGTCGTCATCACTCGCCTCGTCACTCCCGCTTCCGCGGGGGCGACGGATTGGACAATTGGGAACGGGAAATGACCGATCCGATCCGCTTTACCCTCGACGGCGAAGAGGTCGAGGCCGCGCCGGCCGAAACCATTTGGCAGGTCGCCAATCGGCTTGGCACCGAGATCCCGCATCTCTGCTGGTTGCCGCAACCCGGCTATCGCGCCGACGGCAATTGCCGCGCCTGCATGGTCGAGGTCGAAGGCGAGCGTGTCCTCGCTGCCTCCTGCGTGCGCCGACCGACCCCCGGAATGAAGGTGCAGACCGCCAGCGAACGCGCCCGCACCTCGCGTAAGCTGGTGTTCGAATTGCTGGTCGGCGACCAGCCGGCGCGGGCCGCGGCGCACGACCCGCAATCGCGCTTCTGGCAATGGGCCGACCGGCTTGGGGTTGAGGAGAGCCGGTTTCCGCGGCACTCGGCGCCGGCGCCCGACCGCAGCCATCCGGCGATGGCGGTGCAGCTCGATGCCTGCATCCAATGCAATCTTTGCGTTCGCGCCTGCCGCGAAGTGCAGGTCAACGACGTGATCGGCATGGCGGCGCGCGGCCATCATGAAAAGATCGTCTTTGATTTCGACGACCCGATGGGCAACAGCACCTGCGTTGCCTGTGGCGAATGCGTGCAGGCTTGCCCGACCGGCGCGTTGATGCCAGCGAGCTTGGTCGACGCCAACGGGCTCTATGCCAACGCCCCCGACCGCGAAGTCCATAGCGTGTGCCCGTATTGCGGCGTCGGCTGTCAGCTGACTTACAAGATCCGCGACGATCATATTGTCGCGGTCGATGGCCGCGACGGTCCCGCCAATCACAACCGGCTCTGCGTCAAGGGCCGTTTTGGCTTTGACTATGTCCACCATCCGGACCGGCTGACCGAGCCGCTAATCCGCAAGGAAGGCGTCTCAAAGCACGACACCGATATCGACCCCGCCAACCCCTACACGCATTTTCGCAAGGCCAGCTGGGAGGAAGCGCTCGACCTCGCCGCGTCAGGCCTGAAGCGCATCCGCGACCGTGAGGGGAAACGGTCGCTTGCCGGTTTCGGCTCGGCCAAGGGGACGAACGAGGAGGCCTATCTCTTCCAAAAGCTGGTGCGCACCGGGTTTGGCAGCAACAATGTCGACCATTGCACCCGGCTTTGCCATGCCTCGTCGGTGGCGGCTTTGATGGAAGGGATCGGCTCGGGCGCCGTCACCGCACCCTTTACCGCCGCCGGCGATGCCGATGTGATCGTTGTGATCGGTGCCCGCCCGACCGAAAACCACCCGGTGGCCGCCACTTTCTTCAAGCAAGCGGCAAAGCGCGGCGCCCAGGTTTTTGTGATGGACCCGCGCGGCCACACGCTGACACGGCACGCGACGGCGACCCTGCGCTTCAGCCCCGGCCGCGATGTCGCGATGCTGAACGCGCTGCTTTACACGATCATCGAGGAGGGCCTTTACGACCGACAATACGTCCAGGCGCACACCGAGGACTTCGACAAACTGCGCGAGCACATCCGCGAGTATCCACCGGAAAAGATGGCCGAGATTTGCGGCATCGACGCCGCCACCTTGCGCCATGTCGCGCGCACTTATGCCCGTGCCGAGCGCGCGATCATCTTTTGGGGCATGGGCATCTCGCAGCATGTTCATGGGACCGACAATGCGCGGTGCCTGATCGCGCTCGCCCTGATCACCGGCCAAGTCGGCAGGCCCGGCACCGGGCTGCATCCGCTGCGTGGCCAGAACAACGTACAGGGCGCCTCCGACGCCGGTCTGATCCCGATGGTCTACCCCGATTACCAATCGGTCGAGGACCCCAACGTTCGCGCCAAATTTGAGGATTTGTGGCAGACCCCGCTCGATGACAAGCGCGGGCTGACCGTCGTCGAGATTATGGACGCGGTGCATCGCGACGAGATCAAGGGCATGTACATCATGGGCGAAAACCCGGCGATGTCGGACCCCGATGTGAACCATGCGCGTGAGGCGTTGGCCAAGCTCGAACATCTCGTCGTCCAGGATCTGTTCCTGACCGAAACCGCGAAATACGCCGATATCGTGTTGCCGGCCTCGGCCTGGCCGGAGAAGGACGGCACCGTCTCCAACACCAACCGCCAGGTGCAGATGGGCCGCCGGGCATTGCCGATGCCGGGCAATGCGCGCGAGGATCTGTGGATCATCCAGGAAATCGCCCGCCGCATCGGCCTCGATTGGGCCTATGCCGGACCAGCCGATGTCTTTGCCGAAATGACGCTGGCGATGCCGTCGCTCGACAACATCACCTGGGAGCGGCTGGAGCGCGAAAGCTCGGTGACCTATCCGTGCGACGCTCCCGATCGGCCGGGCAACGAGATTGTCTTTGGCGACGGTTTTCCGACGGCCTCGGGGCGCGGCCGTCTCGTCCCGGCGGCGATAATCCCGCCCGCCGAAGAACCCGATGCCGATTACCCGATGGTGTTAACGACCGGCCGCCAGCTCGAACATTGGCACACCGGTGCGATGACCCGGCGCGCCAGCGTGCTTGACGAGATCGAGCCCGAAGCGGTGGCGAGTCTCGCCCCGGCCGAACTGCGTCGGCTCGGCATCGCGGCCGGCGACCCGGTGCGCGTCACGACCCGCCGCGGCGCGATCGAATTAAAGGCGCGTGCCGACAGCGCGGTGGCGCCGGGGATGGTGTTCATCCCGTTCTGCTACGCCGAGGCCGCGGCCAATATCCTGACCAACCCGCAGCTCGATCCAATCGGGAAAATCCCCGAGTTCAAGTTCTGCGCCGCCAAAGTCGAACCCGCCGAACTCCGCGCCGCCGCGGAGTAGGTGCTTATGGCCACTCTTCCCATCCGGCCATGACGATGCCGTTCGATACGCTCAAGCTGGCGCGACGGTTCGAAGCCGCCGGCTTCGCAGCGTAGCAGGCCGGCGACATGGCGGAGGCGATCGCCGAAGCTCTGTCCGCGCTCGCCACCAAAGCCGATCTCGAAGCACTCGCTGCCGCAACAAAAGCCGATCTCGCCGCCCTGCGTGGCG
>CAVTLC010000032.1:0-121685 GCA_963735445.1 uncultured Alphaproteobacteria bacterium | reverse complement strand
GTTTTCCTAACTTCGGGGCGCCGCATCCCCGAACCGCGTTTTTGCGAACTTCACGCTTTCGCGGTAAACATCGTGATCGAAGCGGAGGTTAAACTGACCCGCGCAATCGACCAATTCGCGCCAAAGTGCGACCCCGGCCATCACACGGGCGAGCGATCAGCGATGGCATCGAGCCGGGCAGAAGGGGATAATCAAACACCGCGATGCTGATAAGTCATCAGCCATGATCGGCTTGCCCCGTTTGGTCTTCGCCGCTGCCGCCCTACTCCTGTTGGCGGCATCCGGCCCCAGTGCCGCGCAGCAGCCGATGAACATGCCCGAAACCAAATCCGCAGCGCCCTATCATCCCGGCCTTGGCGAGCTGATGACCGCCTTTGTCCAGCCGCGCCATATCAAGCTCGGCCTCGCCGGCAACGCGCGCAACTGGCCCTATGCCGCCTACGAGCTGGACGAACTGGCCGAGACCTTTGCTGACGTCGGCAAGCTCGTGCCGACACACGACAATATGCCGATCCCGGAGATGATCGCGTCGACCGTCAAGCAGCCGATGGCGGCGCTCGACACCGCGATCAAGGCGAAGGACGCCGCCGCTTTTACCAAGGCCTATGCTGGCCTCACGACCGCGTGCAACGCCTGCCACCAAAGCGCCAACCACCCGATGATCGTGATCCAAATCCCGACAACCTCGCCCTTCCCCGACCAAGACTTCCGCCCCCAAAAATAACCACGTAACCGCAGAATGGCGGCGCCGGCGACGTAGCCGTTCTGGTCACTTGTCTGTGCTTCTCGTCCGTCACTGTTGCCTATAAAGTATGGTTGATAAACGCGGGGATCACCTGCGGGCGGTGTAGCGCGTTCTAATGGAGCTAACGAAGCTTCGACAGCTAATTGACCAGTGGCAGACCTTGCTTGCAAGCATTGGTCTCCTGATCCTCGCTGCTGCCGGTATCTGGAAAAACGTCCTAAGCTGGAATCCGTGGGCGTGGTCGTGGGTCCAGATCGTCTTGGTCTTGCTGGCGATCGCGGCGGTGGCCGCGGTCGCGTTCCGATCGCGGCGGGCGCATCTGTCTCGGCTTGCCGATCCCGAAGCCTTAAAGCTCGATCCGCGATCGCCCGAACAGTTGATCGGCCGGCGCGAAGATCTCGAGAAGTTGTTGAACGCGCTGGCCAATCCGCTCGTGTTTCTGGTCAGCGAGTTGGGCTGCGGCAAATCTGCCCTGCTGCGCGCCGGGCGTGGCAGCAAGCCCGGCCTTTGCCGAGCGATTTCTGCCGATCTACATCGATATGTCGGTTCTCGATTGGGAGAACGGCCCGCTTCGCGCGGTTCGCGAAGGCTTCGCCCGAGCGGTACCGGCCGATGATCCGGCGCGCACCCAGCTCGAAGCGCGTTCCGCGCCGCGGCAATATTCGGAAGTATTTGCCGATTATTACCGGCGCACGCAGCGCCGGCCGCTGTTGCTGCTCGATCAGTTCGACGACTACCAGGCGCAGCCACGGCACCGCGAGCGCTTCTTGCCGCCGGAGACGCGCGTTTGGCGCACCGCGGAAACGACAGCGCGGGAGAACGCCTTCTGGCGCATGGTGCGCCAGTGTCTGCAGAGCGACACAATCAGCGTGCTCGTCGCCTGCCGCGATGACGCGGCTCAGGGGCTGGAAACCTTCCGCTTTCTTCCGGATGTTCAGCCATTCGATCTGCCGCGGCTGGAAAAAGGCCTGGTGCGGACGATCGTCAACCGCATGACCGACAGGCCGGCCGACCAATCGCCGGTCATCGCCGACCCTGAAGGCGGCTGGACCGCGCTGCGCGATCATCTTGTCGACGATCTGGAAACGCGCGGGCAAATCCTGCCGCAGCAATTGAAGGTCGTGCTCGGCGGCCTGCGATCGTTGCATCGGCTGACCCCGGCGGCATACGCACGGGCCGGGCGCCTCGGCGGACTGGAAGCGGCGTTCGTTGCCGGTGCGATCGAGCGAGCGGCTCGTGTCGCGAGCCTGGCCGACAGCGCCGTGCTCGAGCTGTTGCTGCCACTCGTCGATCGCACGCGCCAGCCGCCCGACAAGGCCCCGCCGCAAACCGCCATCGAGCTGGCGACCACGGCGCGGGTCGCGCCCGATGCCGCCAGCCGCGCCCTGGAACGGCTGGAAGCAGACGAAATTGTCCGGCGGCGAGGAGATTCTCCCGGCGATACTGTCGGCTGGCAGCTCGATCATGCCTATCTCGCGCAGCCGATCCTACGTATCGAGCGTGAACGCGATCAGTGGCGGCAATTGCTGGCCGAGCGCGCCCGCAGTTATGCCGAAGCCGGCTGGCGAGACAAATGGGTCGCGTTGCTTCCGCTCGGGTTGCAAGCGCGATTGCTGATGGCGCGACTGCGGGGCCGCTTCTCTTACGGGAGGCAACGCGGATATGCGGTGAAAAGTCTTGCCAGGGCGCTCCCCGCACTCGGGATAGTTGGTTTATTGTTTGGTATCGGCTGGGCAGCGACCGAATACGACGCGGCCGGGCGGATCGAGGAGCAGATGGCAAGCAGCCAGGGCCGTCTGAACGACTACGCTGCCGCCGGTCTAGACGATTTAATGAATCGGAGCTGGATTGCGCGATGGCGGTTGGAGCGTGATGTCTTCGGCTCCCCACAGGCTGCCGACTGGTTCTCCCAAATGCCCGGCCCGGTCCTGCGAGCCTGGGTTCAGCTCGATCCGCTCCGACTCGATGCCCTGGTCCGGGCGCATGTAACACCGCAAGCCCTCCGGCAGAGCGATCCGCAACTCAGAGCGGCAGTCGCGGCCTTGGCCGCCATGACCTCGCCTTCGGCCCTAACAGGCGACACAAAGGTAGCATTCGAGGATGCCATAATCGAAAGCGTCGGTGGCGCGAGAAACAACGATGTCGCATCCGAACTTGATAGCAGGTGTCCGCGCGATTGTAGCGACCCTCCCCGAGGGGGATGCGAGGGTCAACGGCCCTGCTTGCCGCGCTGCGCGAGGCGATCGGCAAAACCACCAATCCTTACCAGCTTGACGCCTTGGCGCAGGCCTATGCCGCGGCCGCCGCCAAGCTCAAGGACGCCGACCCGCACGCCGTCGATGGCTGGCGGCATTGCGCCAGGCGATCGGCAAAACCACCGATCCTTACCAGCTTGACGCCTTGGCGCAGGCCTATGCCGCGGCCGCCGCCAAGCTCAAGGACGCCGACCCGCACGCCGTCGATGTGCTGGCGGCATTGCGCGAGGCGATCGGCAAAACCACCGATCCTTACCAGCTTGCCGCCTTGGCGCAGGCCTATGCCGCGGCCGCCGCCAAGCTCAAGGACGCCGACCCGCACGCCGTCGATGGCTGGCGGCATTGCGCCAGGCGATCGGCAAAACCACCGATCCTTACCAGCTTGCCGCCTTGGCGCAGGCCTATGCCGCGGCCGCCGCCAAGCTCAAGGACGCCGACCCGCACGCCGCCGATGAGCTGGCGGCATTGCGCGAGGCGATCGGCAAAACCACCGATCCTTACCAGCTTGCCGCCTTGGCGCAGGCCTATGCCGCGGCCGCCGCCAAGCTCAAGGACGCCGACCCGCACGCCGCCGATGAGCTGGCGGCATTGCGCGAGGCGATCGGCAAAACCACCGATCCTTACCAGCTTGCCGCCTTGGCGCAGGCCTATGCCGCGGCCGCCGCCAAGCTCAAGGACGCCGACCCGCACGCCGCCGATGAGCTGGCGGCATTGCGCCAGGCGATCGGCAAAACCACCAATCCTGACCAGCTTGCCGCCTTGGCGCAGGCCTATGCCGCAACAGCAGAAAAAGCGCGACTGGACGCTCCACCTTTGCAGGACATCGCGGTCCTGATCGGCCGTATCCCCGAACTTCGGACAGAAAAGCAATCTCAGGCGTTCGTGGCCGCCATTTCGGCAGCCGCGCGGCTGGGTTCACCACTTCTTTCGTGGAAGCAGGTCGGACGGATTACGACGGCGGTGCTGTTGCAGCCCGTGTCAGCGGGTGATCCGACGCGCGACATGATGGGCGACTACGAGAAATTCCTCCGTGACCATCCGGACGGCGTGCCGACGCCGCTCCCGGCTTGGTCGGGCGACGTCTGGGCGTTTGCGATCTGGGCGCGCGATAATCTGCCGGGGTTCAATCCCCACCGCCCGACGGCAGATTTCCTCCCCGCCGTGACCCTTCAGCATTAATTGATACGCTTCCTCTTGCCCGGTTCGGCCTGCGCGGGCACCCGCGGCCGCGGCTTTGGATCTCGCTTTCTGGGACTCGGTTAAGGACAGCAAGCACCGCGAGGAAATCCAGGCCTACCTCGATCAACACCCCAACGGCCATTTCGCTGGCCTTGCCCGAGCGCGCCTCGCCTCGCCAGATCTATGTTAGCTGATTGAGCAGCGATTTGCGGACAAGGTATTGCGGGCACCATCACACCATCCATATACCATCCACCTGGATGGAATAATGGTTTTTGATAATGCCGCCTGACGTCCGAGAGCTTCGCCATCGGCCCACTGACAGCGAAAAGATCACGATCAATCTTGGCTACGTTGATCTTGGTCAGATTGATCTGATGGTGAAGGACGGTTTCTATTCAAACAGGACGGATTTCATCCGGACTGCCATTCGCAACCACCTCGATCGCCACGCCGAGGTGGTCCGCCAATCGGTCGGCCGCAAGGCCCTTGAGCTTGGGCTCAGACACTATACTCGCGCCGAGCTTGAGGCGGCACGGCGGAGTGGTGAATTGCTGCATATCAATGTCTTGGGCCTTGCCAGTATCGCTCACGACGTTACGGCTGAGTTAGCTTGTGAAGCTATCGCCTCAGTTACGGTGCTCGGTGTCTTGCAGGCGAGTCCCGCGGTAAAAGCGGCGCTCGCCGACCGAACCCACTGACGCTACCAAGTAGGCCGAGACGCCCTCTCTAGCGTCGGCCCAAACCTCTTTGTCGAGACGGAAGCCGATCCGGTTCCGAACTGGGATGCCATCAGGGTCCCATACAAAAGGCTATGACCATGAATTTCTCCCCGTCTGCTGAAATGCTCGAAGCGACACGCCTCACTAAAGCCGGACAGCTAACGGAAGCGACGGCGGCACTGCAACGTATGCTGAGGACCGGATCGCCGGTGACCAGGCTAGCTGGGCCAGGACATGACGGTCCCCAGAACAATGACGCGGTCGGCCGCCCGGAAAATAACCAGCTCAGGCTTGCGCCGCCGGATAACAGGGCATCCAGCAATGCCACGGAAGACTCGGCCTTTCGCATCAAGAATAAGCCGAGTTTCCCGGCGGCGGCCGATTCATTGCATGGCTTTATTGACCAGATACGCCATCGCGGGTTGCGATTGCACGGCTTGGGCCATAGGGCGCCGAGTCCGATTCCCAGCGATTTGCCGACCGGCGCAGAATTCCTGGCCCACACATTCAGCAATCAGGCCGGCAGTCGACCCTACAAGCTCTACGTACCCAGCGGCTATCATGGCCAGCCTGTGCCGTTGATCGTCATGCTGCACGGTTGCACCCAATCCCCTGACGATTTCGCGGCGGGCACCCGCATGAATGCGGCGGCCGAAGAACATACCTGCCTTGTGGCCTACCCCGGGCAGACCAGCTCGGCCAATCCACACAAATGTTGGAACTGGTTCAGCGCGGCCGACCAGCAGCGCGACAGCGGCGAGCCCTCGCTGATCGCCGGGATTACGCGCGAGGTGATGCGCGACTACGCCGTCGACGCACGGCGCGTCTACATTGCGGGGCTCTCCGCGGGAGGCGCCGCGGCGGCGATTATGGGCGATGCCTACCCCGATTTATACGCGGCGATCGGCGTGCATTCTGGGCTCGCTTGTGGGGCGGCGCGCGACCTGCCCTCGGCATTCGCGGCAATGCGAGGCAATGGCGGTTCGGCGCCGCGAAACCGGCACACCGCGCCCGCGGGTTCGAAGCCCCGAGTTGTTCCTGCGATCGTCTTCCATGGCGATAACGATACGACGGTAAACCCGAGTAACGCCGATTCAGTCGTTGCGCAATCGGGCCAGGGTGCCGCGCTCCGGAGGCTCGTCGAAACAAGGCCAGGTCGCGGGCGGGCTTGCGTACAGCCGCATACTGCATGCCGATGCCAGTGGCAAAACGGTAGTGGAACAATGGGTCATTCACGGCGCCGGCCACGCCTGGTCGGGTGGCAGTTCCGCCGGTTCCTACACCCTTCCGCAGGGACCCGATGCCACCGGCGAGATGGTTCGGTTCTTCCTCGAGCATCCGCTTCCGCCGGGCATGCACAACGAATGATCGCCAGGGCGGCTCAGCCATTGGTCCCCGAGCCTACCAGCCTAACGCTCCTCGCGGCCGCCGCGCCCCTTGCTCTGGATCGCTCGCCCCGAGGCGCATCACCAACCGCCGATGTTCCTGTTGCACAAGGAATGCAGAGTCAATGCAACACCGGTCGCGCAATAGCACATGCTGTGTGGTTTGCCCTCCCTCCAAGCCCTCAGGCAAGGTCCGCGAGACGCACTCGGTAGGTTCGATCTGCGATCACGATTTCGGCGTGTTCACTGTCACCGACATCGCGACGGAAAACACCGATGCGGTCCCGCCAGCTGACGCGGTCCCCAGGCTGCCAGACACGGACAATCATGGCTTGCAAAGGTGCCGCGGTCCGAGAGTGCCGTTGACTTGCCTTGCGCTGCGCACCGCCTGGCAATCGCTGTGCCATGTTGACTCCTCACTGGAAAATTGTGTCGCATTGGCCTTCGCTGACGGGGACCGCCCGAGCCGCACTAGCCGATACTTCCTTCAGCCTCGCCCGGAGCGCTCGCCTCGCTGGCGCGAGAGTGACGCCTCTCGTAAGCAAGCAGAAGCGTTTCGCGATTCGACAGGATTTAGGGATGATAGGAGCGTATTACGAGAACGAGCGCTGGTGGAGTTCCCGGAAAGAGAATTCTACCGCTTTAGATCAGACGTAAACCGGTCGCCTCTGGACCCTTCCTACCGTCGATTACGTCGACGGCGACCCGCTGGCCCTCCGTCAGGCCCGTGATCCCCGAGCGCTCCAGCGCCGAAGCATGAACAAAGATATCCTTGCCGCCCCGATCTGAGGCGATAAAGCCAAACCCCTTCATCGCGTTGTACCACTTGACCGTACCGGACTCCTCGACGGTGGCTTGGTCGGTAGGCGGATACACAGGTCGCTCCGGTCGGGCGCGTCGGGGCGGCTCTTGCTGTGCGGTGCTGCTGTCGACCTTCAGGATTTCGGTTACCTGTAGCCCCTTTGCACCGGGACCAGTGCGGACCTCGAGTGTTGCGCCCGGCGGCACGGCATCGTTGCCGCTGCGCTCGACAACACTCACATGCAGAAAGGCATCGCCGGCTCCGTCGGCAAGCTCGACAAAGCCAAATCCCTTCTCGGGATTGTACCATTTGACGACGGCCTGGACCGGGGGACCGGAGGATGCTTCAAATCTTTGGCCGCCAAATTGCGGTGCAGACCCGAAACTGCGCCGGGGTGCTTCGAAGTTGTCGTCGTCGAAGCCGCGGCGGCGGGTCGGTCGAAAATCTCTATCTCTGCTGCTCACTTGAATCCCTAGGGCCGAGTGGAGTGTTCGCACTCTGAAATGTCGCGGAATGATCGTCAACAACTTCCACAGCCGGGCTGTGTCCTCCGTTTTTTACGGCTTTGTCGCTATCGGCTTCATTATTCAGCGGCGTGGCTTGTCCCACACGGTGAGAGAGGCAATGCGCCTAATTCGCGCGCCGGTTCGCGATGCGCCCGGATTTTCGGCGCATTGCAGGCGAGCTTGGCCGGCGGCTTGATTGCGGCGGCCCGGCAAGCATATAGAGGGGGCAGCGTTCGTGCTCCGGCTAGGAGCCACGTGACCGAGCCCGCGTGAGCGATCTTGTCTTCCGACAGGGCCTGGGTTCGGTCTTTATCCCCTGCTTTCACCGACAGCCCTCATCACGCGGGTCGTCCCCGGGCCGCCAGGTGCATGCGATGACACTCGTATGCGCTGTTGCGGCACCCATGACCCTGAAGAGGCGCCTGTTTTGGCCAGTTTTGCTGATTTTGGACTCGCGAGCCCGATCCTCCACGCCCTCGCCGCCGAGGGCTACACGACACCCACCCCGATCCAATCCCAGGCGATCCCGAAGGTTCTCGAGGGCCGCGATCTCTGCGGCATTGCCCAGACCGGAACCGGTAAGACCGCCGCGTTTGCATTGCCCATTCTGCAGCGGTATTTCCACCCGCGGCGCGCGACACCGCCGCGCGGATGCCGAACATTAGTGCTCTGCCCCACGCGAGAGCTGGCGAACCAAATTGTCGAAAGCTTTCGCATCTATGGCCGCGGAACGCCGATTTCGGTGATGGCTGCTTTTGGCGGCGTCGCAATCGGAACTCAGCAGCGGCGGCTTGCATCGGGGGTCGACATTCTGGTCGCCACGCCCGGGCGCCTGCTCGATTTGATCGAGCGTAAGTCACTCGCGCTGTCGAGCGTCGAGGTTCTCGTTCTGGACGAGGCCGACCGGATGCTCGATCTCGGCTTTATCCACGCGCTAAAGCGCATTGTGAAGCTGGTGCCCCGGCAACGGCAGACACTGCTGTTCTCCGCCACTATGCCGCGGCCGATAGCCGAACTCGCAAGGGAATACCTCAACGACCCGATCACAGTCGCCGTGACACCGGCCGCGACGACGGTCAATCTTGTCGATCAGGGCGTTGTCTTTGTCGCGAGCGCCGAAAAGCGCGAGCTGCTGGCGCGATTGCTGCGGGACCCGTCGCTCGCGCGGGTGCTCGTCTTCACCCGAACCAAGCATGGTGCGGACCGGGTCGTGCGCCATCTTGAAGGTTCCGGCATCGATGCCACCGCAATCCACGGCAATAAATCGCAGCCGCAGCGCGAACGCGCGCTCGCCGGCTTCCGTGCCGGGCGTACCCGAGTACTGGTGGCCACAGACATCGCCTCGCGCGGGATCGATGTGGAAAGCGTGTCGCACGTCATCAATTTTGAGCTGCCCAATGTGCCGGAAGATTATGTTCATCGGATCGGTCGAACCGCACGCGCCGGTGCGGCGGGCACGGCAATTTCCTTGTGCAGCGATGAGGAACGGCCTTACCTGCGCGACATCGAGAAGCTGATTCGGCAGCCAGTCCGGCCGCTCCGATTCCCCGCCGAACCCACGCCCGGCGCTCGATTCGTCCCCGCCGAGATGCCCAAAGAGGTCCGCATCCGGCAGCCCGCACGCCGGGGATATAAGGGGATTGGCGGTGCTCAGAACCGCGTTTCACCTTGACGGCAAACTCGGCGGATACGGAAGCTATTTCAACCGCGAGTGGTGCACCGTTGTCGACGAGGTGCCGGCCGATCTCGATGTGGTGCGCGTTATTGGGACCTTGCCGCTATCCCGATTGAACGGTCGGCATCAAGCTCGGCCGTGACACGGACGGCGGCTATTGGCTGCTCGATCTGGTGCACGGGCCGGCCAACCCGGGTGATGTCGACCGATTATTGCTCAATACCGCAACACAGGATGGCAAGCAGGTCCGCATCGGCTTTGGCAAGGATCCGGGACAGGCCGGCAAGAGCCAGGCGTTGCTCCTTCGTTTCCATCCGGGGATGGATCTATCCGCGCACCAATCCGCCGTCGATCGGAATCAAAGCTCCGGTCACATAATCGGAAAGGTCGGTCGCCAGAAACTCAACGACTTTCGCGCAATCCTCGACCGTTCCGAGCCGCCGTAGAGCGACCAACTCGGCCCGATCGTGGTTGCTCTGGCTGCTGCCAGGAATGACCGTCGCCATGATCCGCCCGGTCGCGATCACACCAGGGGCGATGCAGTTAGCGGTAATGCCGAACGGTCCGAGGTCCTGCGCCAGATACCGGGTGTAATGGGCGATGGCGGCTTTCGCTGCGCCATAATGTGCGTAACCGCCATCGGCGGATGGTGCCGTGCCGGCCACTGAACTCACTGTGATGATCTTACCGGAACGTTGCTGCTTCATGATCGGGGCAACGGCGTTGCACGAATAGACAGTCCCGAACAGGTTCATCTCCACGACAAGCTGTAAGAGTGCCGGATCAAGGGTGCTGGCCTTTGTATCCATCGGTCGGCCACGACCACCACCTGCATTGGCGACGAGCACATCGACCCGACCCCATTCCTGAACGACCCGCGCCACCATTGCCTCGACTGCCTCGTGGTCACGGACATCGACCTCGATCCCGAAAGCGGTGCCACCCATCGCCTCGATCTCGGCGACGGTGGTGTCGGCGGTCATGTCCTTCGCCTCGGCCTCGAATTCCTCGTAGGAATGTAAGTTGAGGTCGGCGACAGCGACCTTAGCCCCCAATCCGGCGAGCCGCTTGGCATAGGCCCGCCCGAGGCCCCGTGCCGCGCCCGTTACGATCGCCACCTTGCCGTCCAGTTTGCCCATCGCTATCTCCTCGTTCAGAACGACACTCACCGGCATCCCCCCAACTCTAAGGAATTTTTGCCGCGTGGAATCCCGGCCTCGTCGCGTCTCGACGGTGCCAGCGATCTTAGACCGGTGACTGGTCCATACTGGCGATCGGATTGGATCGTGCGTATCCAGCAGTGTAACTCGAACTGATTCAGATCATAGCCGTCGGCCAGCGAACGAACGAGTTAGGAGCCATGACCTATCTGGTGGAGGTGCGCTACAGCGGCGACGATTGGCCCGACTTGATGGCTGACATGCGCTCGTGGCTCGACCGCCGACAGATCGACACTGGGGAGTTTGACTATTCCTCGCTTGGTCGCGGCATTGCCTTTCGGGTCGGCTTTCGTAGCGAGAATCAGGCGGCGGCGTTTGCAGAAGCGTTTGGGGGCCGGCTGCAATCTGCAAATCCTCGCGGAGCCACCGAGCAGTGGAGAATGCCCCGCTCGCCGGGTGGTGAGGCTGATCCGTCTATCTCGACGTTGTCGCCAAAGCATTCGGCCCTTTTAGACCATCCGCCGCCGGAAAGCGGGCAACCCACGTCAAAAACGTCCCAGGCTTGGGTCTCCCTGATGATCACTCGGCAGCAAAAGGCCGATTTGCGCGATCGAGGCTATAGCGATGAGCAAATCCGGGACATGAAACCCGAGGAGGCGCATAAGGTGCTTGGCCTGATCGATTGACATCCGCCTATCACCTTGACGAGACAGCCGCACTCGCCGCGCTAAGAAACCGTTGCCCTACGGCTCTCACGGGCTTCCGGGACGCGGGAATGGACATCGCCCCATTACTATGCGGTATCTTGCGCACGAAATTCATACTTAGAAGTGTGCCCGCCCTCAAGGCGTCAGACGTGATGATCGCTATATCGTTGCCGGGGTCACAGCCGGCAGGTAACTAACCTAAAGCCGGGCGTTGGCAGTCATGGCTAGCGCCGGGCGGCGGTTGCGGAACTCGGTCGCCTTTTCGAAGGCGTCGGCAATGCGCAATACGGTCGGCTCCTGGAACGGCTTGCCGACCAGCTGGATTGCGACCGGCAATCCGCCTTCACCAAACCCCGAGCAAATCGAGATCGCCGGGTAACCGGCGACATTGAACGGCATCGTAAAGCTCGGTGCAGCGAAGGTGTCCCAGGTTGGGATCTCGTCGATCTTTGCCGCCTCGCCCGGCTGCGCTGCAGTCAGCACGACATCGAGATCGGCCATCGCCGCCTGCAACTCGGCGCGCAATTCGCGCCGGCGCCGCACCGCTTGCACATAATCGACGCCGGAGACCAGCGCACCCAGCATCAGCCGGCGCTGCACCCGCTCGCTGAAATCGCCAAGCCGGGTGCGGGCCCATTCCTCATAAGCGGCGGCGCGCTCGACGGTCGAGATCAAGGTCCCGCAGGCGCCCCAATCCTGCAATGGCGACAGCTGGACCTCGCGGATTTCGGCGCCGAGACCGCGCAAGGTGGCGATCGCATTGTCGATGCCTTGCCTTGTGCCGGGGCTGACCTTGTAATCGACCTCGTGGAAATGGTGGATCACGCCGATCTTGAGGCCTTTGACACCTTGGCCCAATTGCGCGGTGTAGTCCGGGATCGGCCGCTTGGCGCTCGCCGGATCGCGCGGGTCATGGCCGGCCAGAGCCTGCAGCATCAACGCGCAATCCTCGGCGGTCCATGCCATCGGCCCGATATGGTCGAGGCTGAAGGCGGCGGGCGCCACCCCGGCGCGGCTGACAAGACCGTAGGTCGGCTTGATCCCGGCGATGCCGCAGAGTGCCGCGGGGCCGCGGATCGAGCCGCCGGTATCGGTGCCGATGCCGCCCAGGATCAGCCCGGCGGCGACACCGGCGCCGGTGCCGCTGCTGCTGCCGGCGGTGAAATGATCGGGGTTCCACGGGTTGCGCGCCGGCGGCCACGGCACATCGAAAGACGGACCGCCATCGGCGAATTCATGCGTCGTCGTTTTGCCGATCAGCACCGTGCCGGCGGCGGCGAGCTTTTCGGCGCAGGCGGCATCGGTGTCCGGCACATTTTCGGCAAGGATGCGCGACTGGCAGGTCGTGCGGATGCCCTTGGTGTCGACGATGTCCTTGAGCCCGATCGGAATACCGTGCAGCGGGCTTTTCGGGCCGCTCGCCATGATCGCCGCCTCGGCGGCGCGCGCTTCGGCCAATGCGCGATCCTCGGTCAGAAGAATAAAGGCGTGCAGCTGGTTGTCGAGCGCGTGAACGCGGTCGAGGCAAGCGCGGGTCAATTCGACCGGCGACAGCTCTTTCGTGGCGATCAGCCGGGCGGCTTCGGCGATGGTCGGGATCGCGGCGCTCATCACAAATCCTCATCCGCGAAGTCGTAGGTGTGCGCGAGTTCGGCCATGCGGCCGCGCGGTTTGCGCACCCGCTCGGCCATCTCCGCCAAGGCCGGGTAGACCGATTTCAAATCGGCCTTTTGCGCTGGCGTCAGGCTGAGCCCGGCGCGTGCAATTAGAAATTCGAGCGCTTGATCGGTCAATTCAGGCGGCATCCGCATGGTCCCCTTTAAGTCTGGCGAAGAACGGTAGCAGCCCACGGCCTCCCGCTGCCAGATCAAGCTGCGGCGGGGCCATGTCAGGACGTGAAACCGGGCCGCGCCGGCCCGGCGGAGCTTGGACTACGCGGGCAAGAGGCCCGCGGTGACTACGGGGTGACGCCGCTCGGCAGCTGTCCGCCGCGCCCGTGCGGCAGGGTGTGAAGCTTTAACTCGACCGGATTGCCGAGCCAGATCGCGTAACCGCGGTGGTCCTCGACCGCGTCTGTGGTCAGCGGGTGGACCAGGACGTCGAGCCCGTCGCGGTTCAGCATCAGATACGGCACGACATGCTCGAACTCTTCGGGCTTAAAGATGACCAGCGCATTGCTGATCGGGTGCGGTCCGCGCGGCGTGTCGCGGAACTCTTCGATCTCGACCTTGAACTTCTCGCTTAGCGCGGCGCATACGCGTTCGGCGTTGCCGCGGGTCTTGGTCGCGTCGTAGTAGATGTGGGCGTGATAGCCGAGGTTCGCGACGGATTGCGTGGTCTTTTCGGTCATCGGGCGGCACTCCCTGCAAGCATGTACCACGCGGCATTTTTACACAGTGATCCCCGCAAGTCGATCCAGCCGGGAACGGTGTGTCTCAGGTTGAGACTGGCTTACGAGCCTCCGGGGCTACTCCTCCCATCGCGGGGTGAAGTCCGACGGTCGCCAAGTGGCGCGCATCTGAAGCTTGCGAGCGATCGTGACGAGTCCCGACACTGGTTACCGCAGCCGGTCATATCACGACATTTGAGGTAGGACGACTCGCAACAGCTTCGCGGTCCTGACAATGCCGTCCGGCGGCTGGGCAGTACCGCCGTCCGTCGTGATATACGCTGTTCGCCCGTAGTCTCCCGGCCCTCGCCTCCATGCGCCGCTCGATGGTCCGACCAACAAGTCAGAAAAGGGCTCCCCGGCGACGACAACCCTGCCCGCACGATTCCCGTCCGGCTCCAATCGCACTCGATCGATCGTATTCTCGCGATGCGTCGTCACGTAAGCGACAGCGGTATCCTCATCGATGATGAAATCGTCCCACTCACGGCCGCCAGCGATGAATTCTGGCAGAGCTGCCGGTTCCAGGGAGGTTGGATCGACACTGACGCGCATCATGAGCTGCTGTGATGTCGAGGTGTAGTAGAGATGCTGCGTACGCGCGGCGTAGCGTATCCCGTTGACGCCCGGCTGCTCGGGCTTCTTCTCTCCCGGCCTATTCTTCATGTTGTCATGCTGCAGCCAGACGCGCGCGGAGGCCTCGCCCCCATTCTCGGGCAGGTCCACGCGCCAGATCAGGTCCGTGGCCCCAGCGAGCAGGAGAACGTCCGGCGCAATCAGACAGCCGCCGTTTAGCCCGACTTTCGGCTCCGGGAATTCGAGCACTAGCTGGGGTGCGATGCTCTCGCCCGGGCTCCATGCCCGCAGATCCATGCGATACAGCCTCGACTCGCGGGTCCCGTAGACGTCGGATGTGCCGATCAGAAAAATGTCACGATCTGTCTCAACCACGCACAGCGTCGTGAGATCGAAAGTGTGAACAAGCACGGGCGTAACGGGTAGCTCGCCATTTGGGCTCGAGACGTACCATAATTCCTTTTTATTAAAGGCCGTGACCAGGATCGAGCCATCGGAACGAACAGCAAGATTTTCTAGGAAGTAATGCTTCGGGAACTCAGCGACGACCGTAAGCTGCGCCTGCGGTATGACTGGCATTGTCCTTGCTCGATAGTTGGTTAGCCCACTCGGTCAGCGGGCAGTTCAAAGGATTCAACACCGAGCACACCATTTGGTAGCAGCCCCGATCGTAATCCGACCGGACGGTAGCCTTCCGCGCTCTGTACCGGAGACCCGCCTGTCCCTTCTAAGCCAATCTGCCCCGCGCTCGCGATGCGGGTCGGATCGGCCAAGGCGACTAAGCGGCGAGCCTCAGCCTCTGGCGGGCCATGTCGGCGACGCGTTCGCCGATCATGATCGTTGCGGCGTTGGTGTTGCCGGAAACGACGGTCGGCATGATCGAGGCGTCGGCGACGCGCAAGCCTTCGAGCCCATGCACCCGCAATTCGGGATCGACCACCGCCATCGTATCGGTGCCCATCTTGCAGGTGCTGGTCGGGTGGTAAACGGTGCCGCCGCGCTGCCGGGCGTATTCCAGTAGCTGCTCGTCAGAGGCGACCTCCGACCCCGGCTGGAACTCAGCCGTGATCAAGCGCTGCATTTGCGGCGTGGCTGCGACCCGGCGCAGTAGCTTGAGCCCGTCGACAATTGTCTGCTGATCGGTCGCGGTCGCCAGATAATTCGGATAGACCGCCGGCGGGTCGGCCGGGTTGGCGCTGCGCAATTCGATGCGACCGCGGCTCTCGGGGCGCAGCTGATAAACGATCATCGTAAATCCCGACCAGCGGTGCAGCCCGTCTTGCGGGCGGTCGGCGCTGAACGGCGAGCACGAGCATTTGATGTCGGCCGAAGCGAGCTCCGGCCGGGTGCGTGCGAACAATGCCGCGGGTGAGGTGCCCATCGCCAATGGCCCGTTCTTGAACGTGTAATACTGCAATCCGGCCTTCAGTTTTTTGAGATTGCTCAGCATCACGTCGTTGACCGTGATCGGCAGTGCGCATTTGAACTTGAGCGGCGCCGAATAATGGTCCTGCAGGCTTTGCCCGACGCCCGGCAAGTGGTGCAGGACTGGGATCCCGTGCGCCACCAGATGCTCGGCTTTGCCGATGCCCGACAGCAATAACAGTTGCGGCGAATTCACCGCCCCGCCGCACAAAACGATTTCGCTTGCTGCCCGCGCAGTGCAGGTCTCGCCATTGTGGCGGAAGATGACGCCGGTCGCCCGCCGCCCGTCAAAGGTGATTTTCTCGGTCAGTGCATTGGTGACGACGCGCAGATTGGGCCGGGTCATCGCCGGCCGCAGATAGCCGACCGCGGTCGAACAGCGCTTGCCATTGCGCGTTGTCGTCTGGTGATAGCCGACGCCGTCCTGCTTCTCGCCATTGAAATCGTCGTTGCGCGGAAAGCCCAACGAGATCGCGGCATCGATAAAGGCTTCGCAGATCGGATGATGATCGGGGACATCCGAGACGCAGAGCGGCCCGCCGGTGCCGTGATAGGCGTCGGCGCCGCGCGTCTGATGCTCGGAGCGCTTGAAATAGGGCAACACGTCGTCGAACGACCAGCCGGTATTGCCGAGCTGGCGCCAATGGTCGAAATCCTCGGCCTGCCCGCGGATATAGACCATGCCGTTGATCGAGGATGAGCCGCCCAAGACCTTGCCGCGCGGCCAGAACACCTTGCGGTCGCCGGCGCCCGGATCGGGCTCGGTCTCGTAGCACCAATTGACCGACGCATCGGCAAAGGTTTTGCCAAAGCCGAGCGGGATGTGGATCCAGCGGTTGGTGTCCTCGCCGCCGGCTTCGAGCAACAGCACCCGCGTCGCCGGGTCCTCGCTGAGCCGGGCGGCGGCCGCGCAGCCGGCCGACCCCGCGCCGATCACGATAAAATCGGCCTCGAATGTTTCCTGCTTTGGCGTCTGTTCCCTTGCCATGTCTCCCCTCCTTTGCATTTTAGCCGACGGCAAAAGCAGGTTAGCGCGTGTCGGGCAACCGCGTCATGCGCTCTTCGCCCCTTTCGAGGCCGCCCGGTTTTCGCTATGCGTGTCACGAGCCATTTCGCACAGGGAACCAGCCGATGCCCCAGACCGTCGCCCGCCTGTTGGCGGAGAGCCTCGAAGCGCATGATGTCGACCAGGTCTATTGCGTACCCGGCGAAAGCTATGTCGGGCTGACCAGCGCGCTGATCGAAAAGAATTCGATCCGGGTCATCGTGTGCCGGCATGAGGGCGGCGCCGGCTACATGGCGGTCGCCGACGGCCGGCTGCGCGACCGCGCCGGGGTGGCGATGGTGTCGCGCGGGCCGGGTCTGTCGAATGCGATGGTGGCGTTGCATTCGGCCTATCACGACGCGACCCCGATCGTGATGCTGGTCGGGCAAGTCGAGCGCAAGGATTTTGGTCGGCTGGCACTGCAGGAGCAGAATTATTCGCGGCTCCTGTCGGATGTCACGAAAGAGGTCATCGAGGTCAACGAGCCCGAGCAGGCCTCCGAGGCGATCGCCCGCGCCTTTCACTTGGCCGAAAGCGGCACCCCGGGCCCGGTCGCGGTGATCCTGCCCGAGGATCTGTTCGACGCCGAAACCGACGCCCCTGTCGATCCGGCGCGGCCGCGCGTCGTCGCCGCACCGCGGCCCAACGATCTCGACCGGCTGGCGGTCATGCTCGAAGCGGCCGAGCGGCCGTTGATCTTGGTCGGCGGCGCGCTCTTGGCCGACGCGGTGCATGACAACGCCGTCCTCGCCGACCTCAACCGCTTTGCCGAGCAATGGGTATTGCCGATCAGCCCGACCCATCGCCGGCCGCAATTGTTCGATGCGACGCATCCGAATTACGGCGGCTATATGGGGATCCGGGTGCCGCCCGATCTGCTCGGCGAGATGAAGCGCGCCGATCTGATGGTGGCGCTGGGTGAGCGGCTGACCGACTCCGTCAGTCAGTCCTACAGTTTCCCGACCGCACCCAAGCCGCAATTGCCGTTGGTCCATGTCTGGCCCGACCCGAACGAAGTCGGCCGCGTGTGGCGGCCCGACCTCGGTCTGCCGTGCAGCCCGTATGAGGTGATCCGGGGATTGTTGCGTCGCGGCGCTCCCGGCGACTCCGAAAAGCGCCGCGGCTGGGTTAGCCGCCTCAACGCAATCCACCGCCGCCTGCTGGCCAAGGAATGGGAGCCGACCTCCGACGGCATCAATTTCGCCGCGATCGTCTGCGAGGTCGACAAGCATCTGGCGCCCGACGCGACGGTCACGACCGATGCCGGCAATTTCGGCAGCTTTGTCCATCGCTATATCGGCTTCCGCCAGGGCCAGGTGTTTCTCGCCTCGGTGGTGGGGGCGATGGGCTCGGGCATGCCGATGGCGGTGGCGGCGGCATTGCGCCGGCCCAACACGCAGGTGGTCGCGTTTGTCGGCGATGGCGGGGCATTGATGACCGGCAACGAGATCGCCACCGCCATGCAATACGGCGCCAACCCGATCATGATCATCTCCGACAACAGTATGTACGGCACGATCGGGATGCATTCCTATGTCCGCTATCCCGAGCGGCCGCTGATGGAGGGGGTGCGGCTGACCAACCCCGATTTCGCGCAATGGGCGCGGTCTTTTGGCGCCGAGGGCATCACGATCGCCAAGGAAAACGAGATCGCCGACGGCATCGCCCGCGCGTTTGACGTCAAGACGCGGCCGGTCGTCGTCCATTGCCGCACCTCGCAGCTCCAGATGAGCGCGTGGCGCCGCTACACCCGCTCCGAAACATTGCCTTAGCGGCGTCCAAAACTGACGGTGTGAGGAGCCTCGGCCCGCTCGGAGCGGAAAAGCGGCAGGAAAAGCCGTGCCGAGGCCGGCGCAAGGAATGGGATAGGCTATCCGGCCCGGACGGCGTCGAGCTTCAGCCTAATCGAGGCCAGGGTGACCGGGCCGGGAATGCCGTCGGCCACAATGCCGGCAGCTGCCTGAAATTCTCTGACGGCGCGCTCGGTATTGGGCCCAAAATGACCATCGACGTCGAGAGGTGGTTTCCTGGGAACCAGGATGTTTAGATTCTGCTGTAAAGACTTGATGTCGTTATCCGCCGCACCAACCATGTCCGGGTCGGCGCCCGGTTCGAGCAGGGAAAGAACCCTGTTAAACAACACCCTTCGTTCGGGAAGGCCGTTGAAACCGCCATTTATCTTTAATGTTATTGCACGAATATTGTTTTTGTCCGCCAGATCATTGCAGTTGCCCTCGGTCCATTCCTGAAGTGCGGGTTTTAGCGCGTGCTCAGGCGTGGTCGCCAATTCCGGGTGACTTTCAAAATCGACACCGCAGGCTTGGCCGATACGACGGTGAGCACCGCGCCCGGTCATCTGCAAGATGCCGTTGCCGCGATAACGGAAACCGTCGCCCGGCTCGGTGTTGCCAAGTTCTTGCGCCTTGTGCGGATTTCCCGTGCCATAGACGCGCTCGGCAATCCGCTCCGGGTGGTGCGCCAGATCGAAAGCTTCATCATGACTTACTGCGGCGGAATGGCGACCGACGCCAAAGATTTTCGTTAATTGCTCTTCGGAATAGTTCATGTTTTCGCGTAACACCGTAAAGCGGCCGGTCTCATGCAGCGCCTGTGCCAGGAAATGCGCCATCCGCAGTGGCGTGGTAATTCCGGCCTTCTCGAATAATTGCCCGCCTTGACGGATCGCATCCGTGTAATTCTTGAGCGAACGGGCTGTAATCGGGCTGAGACGATTGAGTACATCGTCGACATTGATGGTCATGTGCTTCTCCTCAGTCGATCAGCAGCAGACTTATGGGCATCCCTAATGCGGGATAAAACGTAGGCTCTCAATCGAGCGCAGCAGCTCCTGATTGATCGGAGCAGTCCCTTGCGTATCGGCAACAACCGAGCGTTTGCCGTCGCTCATCACGACCCAAAGGCATTCGCCGGCGCCGCCATGAAATCCGGCGCTGTCGGAAACGCCGCAGTCAACGATCGCCTTTAGACCGCGCCAGCCGGGTCCGGAGATGGTTTCGGCCGGATGGGTCGCGTTACGTCCTTTGGCGACCCAGTGGTCTCCTTCCTTTTGGAATACCGCTTGATCGACTGCGACCGTCTCGAGCGACCCGTCAAATACTTCAAAGGCAAGAAGATAATCGGCGGCGCCCGCGGTCTTGCCGACCATTGCGACGCAATTCTTTTCGTCAAGGCAGCCGCCGACAATCCTCATATTGTCGGGGTAGGAGAATTCAATCCCGTTTTTAGGATCGTGGAAGACTTTCCATTGGGTCGTCTGGGCTGCCAGCTGGATGGCCCGGTGGTCCCGGTCGGAAAGACGGGGCTCGGCCGCTGCTCCTGCCTGCCAGATGCCGCACCCGGCAGCAAAGGCGACGGCGATAAGCGCGGCAGAAACTCGCTTGGCCGCACGCAACTGGAGCCGAGCGGACAGGCTGGGCAGGAGATTTCGCTCGTTCACAAAACCGGGTTGCCGCGGATAAGTCATCGCTGCGCTTAGCCTCGCTCGGCGAGCTCGGTTTGCTGCTCAGCGGCGCAGCACCATCAGCTTTTTGATCTCGGCGATGGCTTTGGCCGGGTTCAGCCCTTTGGGGCAGGTGCGGGTGCAGTTCATTATCGTATGACAGCGGTACAGCCGGAACGGGTCTTCGAGCGCGTCGAGCCGGTCGCCGGTGGCCTCGTCGCGGCTATCGGCGATCCAGCGATAGGCTTGCAGCAGGACTGCCGGCCCGAGATAGCGCTCACCATTCCACCAATAGCTCGGACAAGCGGTCGAGCAGCAAAAGCACAAGATGCACTCCCACAGCCCATCGAGCTTCTCGCGCTCCTCGACCGATTGCGGGAATTCGCGATCGGGCGGCGGGGGGCTGGCGGTCTTGAGCCACGGCTCGACCGAGTGGTATTGCGCGTAGATATGCGTCAGATCGGGGACCAAATCCTTGATCACCGGCATATGCGGCAGTGGATAGATCTGGACCGGCCCGCGTATATCGGCGATCGCCTTCAGGCAGGCGAGGGTGTTCACGCCATCGATATTCATCGCACACGAGCCGCAAATCCCCTCGCGGCATGAGCGGCGAAACGTCAGGGTCGTGTCGATCTCGTTCTTGATCTTGATCAGCGCGTCAAGAACCATTGGGCCGCACTGATCGAGATCGAGCGAAAAGCTGTCGATGACCGGGTTCTTGCCGTCTTCGGGGTTCCATCGATAGATCTTGAACTCGCGCACCCGTTGCGCGCCGGGTGGTGCGGCGACAGTCTTGCCGACGCCGGGCTTCGAATTTGCGGGCAAGGTGAATTCGGCCATTATTTCCTCGGTACGGGCCTATCGCCCGGTCCTCGCGACAATTGTTGCTGTTCGGATGTTGGCAACTCAAGGCAGGCGCAATCATGCGCCTCGCCCGATATACTATATAGGTGTTCGCTGGGCTGTTCGGTTCACCGGCCTTTGCGGCCAACCCCGAGCAAACATTTCCCCGGGAGCGGCAAAAATTCAATAAACACGGGCCTTGGGCGGAAACACCTGGACCTCGTTCGACAGGGTGTAAAGGTGCACCGGCCGGTAGCCGGTATTGACCTTGCTGTCGCTGTCGAGCCAAGCGATCGTGTGTTTGAGCCAATTGACGTCGTCGCGCTCGGGATAGTCCTCGCGGGCATGGGCGCCGCGGCTTTCGGTACGGTTGGCGGCGGAATGCATCGTGACGACCGCCTGCTCGAGCAAGTTTTCGAGCTCAAGCGCCTCGGCAAGATCGCTGTTCCAAATCATCGAGCGGTCGGTGATGCCGAGTTCGGCAAAGCTGTCGGCGACACCGTCGATCTTTTTGACGCCTTCCTGCAACACCTCGGCGGTGCGGAAGACGGCGCAATTATTCTGCATGGTGCGCTGCATATCGAGCCGGATCTCGCCGGTCTTGCGCGGCCCTTTCGCATGCCGCACCGCGTCGAGCCGGGCGATCGCCTCGTCGCCTGCATCCGACGGAAGCGGCTTTTGCGGTGCGCCGGGGCTGACCAATTCGACCGCACGATGGGCAGCGGCCCGGCCAAAAACGACGATGTCGAGCAGCGAATTGCAGCCCAACCGGTTGGCGCCGTGGACCGAGACGCAGGCCGCCTCGCCGATCGCCATCAGCCCGGGAAAGACGCGCTCCGGGTCGTCCTCGGACGGGTTCAGCACCTCGCCGTGATAATTGGTCGGGATGCCGCCCATATTGTAATGCACCGTCGGCAATACCGGGATCGGCTCGCGGGTCACGTCGACCCCAGAGAAAATCCGCGCGGTTTCGGTGATGCCGGGGAGCCGCAGATGCAGCACCTCGGGCGCCAAATGCTCCAGATGCAGCAGGATGTGGTCCTTTAGCGGCCCGCAACCGCGCCCCTCGCGGATCTCGATCGTCATCGCCCGGCTGACGACATCGCGCGACGCCAGGTCCTTGGCGTGGGGCGCATAGCCCTCCATAAAGCGCACGCCCTCGCTGTTGGTCAGATAGCCGCCTTCGCCCCGGGCTCCTTCGGTGATTAAACAGCCGGCGCCATAAATTCCGGTCGGGTGGAACTGGACAAATTCCATGTCCTGCAATGGCAGCCCGGCCCGCAACACCATGGCATTGCCGTCGCCGGTGCAGGTATGGGCCGAGGTGCAAGAGAAAAAGGTCCGCCCATAGCCGCCGGTGGCAAGGATCACCAGATGGGCCTTGAACCGGTGCAGGGTCCCGTCGGCAAGATCCCAGGCCATGATGCCGCGGCAGGCGCCCTCTTCATCAATGATCAGGTCGAGCGCGAAATATTCGACAAAGAACTGCGCGTTATTCTTTAGGCATTGCTGATAAAGCGTGTGGATGATCGCGTGCCCGGTGCGGTCGGCGGCGGCGCAAGCGCGACGCGCCGGATCGCCATCGCCATAATCCGTCATGTGGCCGCCAAACGGCCGCTGATAGATCTGGCCGGCTTCGGTGCGGGAAAACGGCACCCCGAAATGTTCGAGCTCGACTACCGCCGGCATCGCGTTTTTGCACATGTACTCGATCGCGTCCTGGTCGCCGAGCCAGTCCGAGCCCTTGACCGTGTCGTACATATGCCAGCGCCAATCATCGGCTTCCATGTTGCCGAGGGCGGCGGCGACGCCGCCTTGCGCCGCGACGGTATGGCTGCGCGTCGGGAACACCTTGCTGATGCACGCCGTGTTGAGTCCGGCTGAGGTGCAGCCCAAGGTTGCGCGCAACCCCGCACCGCCGGCGCCGACAACGACGACGTCATAGGTGTGGTCAGTAATCGGATAGGCGGCGGGCATAGCCCAACTCCCTTAGTCTAATCGGGTCAGCTAATCGGCCGATCCGAGCGCCAAAGTCAGCACGGCGACGATGCCGGCAACCGCCAGAGCGATGCACGCCAAGCGGGCGCTGATCACCAAGCCAAGCCGCGCGAGTTCGCTATGAACATAGTCCTCGATCACGACCTGCAACCCGAGAGCTGCGTGATAAAAGGTGGCGATCAACAACAGGACCAACACCGTCGCGGGCAATGGCCGGCCAACCCAATCCTGCATCGTGTCATAATCCGCGCCGGCCAACTGAATGACCGCCGCCACGAACCATAAACACAGCGGCACCAGCGCCAGCGCGGTCACGCGCTGTGCGATCCAATGCCCGACTCCCTCTTTGGCGGAGCCTAGACCGACCGCGCGACCGAGCGGCGAGCGCATCCGCGCCGGCGGCGCGGCGCGCATTCGCGAGGTGGCCATTTCAACCAGCCCAGTGGGAAATGCCGGCAGCCCAGGCGATCGCTGTCAGAACTGCGGTCGCCCCGACAACGATCCAACCACCGGTATAGGTCGATCCGAGATCGAGCGCGTGGCCGCTATCCCAGACGAGGTGCCGAATGCCATTGCATAAATGGTAGAACAACGCTGCGGTCCAGCCGAGCAGCATGACGATCCCGATCCAGGATCCGAGGAAATTTTGCACCCCGTTAAACGCGTCGGGACCACTGGCGGCGGCAACCAGCCACCACACCAGCAATACCGCACCTGCGCTCAACGCGACACCGGTTGCGCGGTGCATGATCGACATGACCGAAGTGAGCTGCCAGCGGTAGACCTGGAGGTGCGGCGATAGCGGCCGCTCGGCGGATCTCATCGACGGCAGTTCGGGCATTTGTTGTCCACGCCTTTTTCGGACCTGTGAAGTAGACCGCACGCCGGGGAGTGTCAACCAAGGCTGCCGCGCCGGAATTCCCGGTCAGCAGCCCCGGATTCGGTTCAAGTTGTGCCGCACCAGAGGGTTATCTCAACGCGAACGAGTCCTTCAGCCAGCGAAAGCGGCGGTTGATCTTCGCCCACTAAATCATGTGGCAAGGCCGATCCCCAGTAGGGGACCGCTTTCTTCGATCGTCACGTATTTAAAATATGCAAGGGTCGCGCGATGCTCTGCGGTCGAACGCCGCTCTGCGGATTTGGGGTATCGCTGTCGAGCGACGACGTCTGGGACAGATCGACCAAAGATCTGGGCACCGATCGCCGGCCTTACCCGCGCATCTGATCTCGCATTGCGGCAGCTTCATGCGCGGCCGGATCCGGCGGTTGATTGGTGCTGACACACGCGTTATCTCGGGGCGGTGACCGACACGGCCCATCGAACACCCTCGTCTCAATCCGAGAAAGCTCTTGTGCTGTTCTCGGGCGGTCAGGATTCGGCCACCTGTCTCGCCTGGGCATTGGGGCGCTTTGCCGCGATCGAGACGATCGGTTTCGACTACGGCCAGCGCCATCGCGTCGAGCTTGAGTGCCGGATCACGGTGATCGACCGGCTGCGCCGTGAGTTTCCGGAGTGGAATGCGAGGCTCGGTCCCGACCACTTGATCGATTGCGGTGTGCTCGGCCAAATCAGCGACACGGCGCTGACCCAGGAAAGGGCAATCGTTTTCAACCAAAGCGGGTTGCCGAACACCTTTGTCCCGGGGCGCAACCTGATGTTTTTTGTCCTGGCGGCGGCGGTTGGCTATCGGCGCGAGCTGCGGCATCTGATCGGCGGCATGTGCGAGACTGATTACTCTGGCTATCCGGATTGCCGCGACGACACGTTGAAAGCACTTCAGGCGACCTTGTCGCTTGGAATGGATCATCGTTTCGTGATCCACACCCCATTGATGTGGCGTGATAAGGCCGCGACCTGGGCGCTCGCCCGCGATCTTGGCGGCGACGCTCTGGTCGAACTGATCCGCGACGAGACCCACAGCTGCTATTTGGGCGACCGCAGCCATTATCATGAATGGGGCTACGGATGCGGCGATTGCCCCGCCTGCACCCTGCGCCGCGCCGGCTGGCAAGCCTTCGCGGCCCGCGCCGGAAGCTGAACCTTATCAAGGTAAATGCTGCAGCGCCGCATTGACGATGTCGGCACGCGTCCATAAGTTGCGCTGGGGAAACGGCTCGCTAATGGGTCGTCTTGCAAGCGAGGATTGGCGCGATGAAGCCGACGCGGCGCCCGCGTAACCCCTGTTTTTCCTCCGGGCCTTGCGCCAAGCGGCCGGGTTGGTCACCGGCGGCGTTGCAGGCAGCGCTGGTCGGGCGCTCGCATCGGTCCGGGATCGGCAAGGCGCGGATTGTCGAGGTTGTCGACCGCTCGCGGGCGATCCTCGGCGTTCCGGCCGACTGGCAGGTCGGCATCGTCGCCGGATCGGATACCGGCGCAATCGAGATCGCGATGTGGTCGCTGTTGGGCGCGCGCGGCGTCGATATGCTCGCCTGGGAGAATTTTGGCGAGGGCTGGGTCGAGGACGTCAAGCAGCTAAAGCTGCCCGACATACGGGTCCTGCACGCGCCCTATGGCCGGCTCCCGGATCTGCGCCAAGTCGATTGGGCGCGCGACGTGGTGTTCCCGTGGAACGGCACGACATCGGGCGTCCGGGTCCCCAACGGCGATTGGATCGATCGTGATCGCAAAGGTCTCGCGATTTGCGATGCCACGTCTGCCGTGTTCGCGATGCGCCTGCCGTGGGACAAACTCGATGTCGTGACCTGGTCCTGGCAAAAGGCGCTGGGCGGCGAGGCGGCGCACGGCATGCTGGCGTTGTCACCGCGCGCGGTCGAGCGGCTCGAAAGCTACACCCCGCCTTGGCCTCTGCCGAAACTTTTCCGGCTGACCTCGAAGGGTAAATTGATCAAGGGGGTGTTCCAGGGCGAGACGATCAACACGCCGTCGATGTTGTGCGTCGAGGATGCGCTCGAACTCGTTGGAATGGGCGGAATCGGTTGGCGGACTCGAAGGTCTGATCGCGCGCTCCGAGAGAAACCTGTCGGTCGTCGCTGCCTGGGAAAAGCGCACACCGTGGATTGCGTTCCTGGCGGAAGATCCGGCGACGATTTCCTGCACCTCGCCGCAGCTCAAGATTGTTGAACCCTGGTTTAACGCATTGTCGCCTGACGATCGCTTTCAGACCGTGCGAACAATGACGGCTCGGCTCGAAAAAGAGCAGGCGGCCTACGACATCGCCAGCCACCGCGCTTCGCCGCCCGGCATCCGGATCTGGACCGGCGCCACTGTCGAAGCCGACGACGTCGAAGCGCTGATGCCGTGGCTTGACTGGGCCTGGGACGAGCAGCGTTCGGCAGCAGAAGCTGCCTGATTGTGAACTAGCCGCGTAAGCGTCGCGTTATTTCGGGCCAAGCAAAAGCTCCTTCATTCTCGGGATCTTGAAGCCTCGCGGTAAATGGCGACTGGAGTAATCATGCCGAAAGTTTTGATTTCCGATGATTTGAGCCCGCGCGCGGCGGAGATTTTGGCGGCGCGCGGGATCGAGGTCGACATGTTGCCCGGCATTACCGCCGAGGAGCTGAAAACGCGAATTGCGGATTATGACGGGCTGGCTGTGCGTTCGGCGACCAAGGTCACCGCCGAACTCCTCTCCGGCGCGCCCAAACTCAAAATCATCGGCCGCGCCGGTATCGGGGTCGATAATATTGATGTCGCCGCAGCAACCCAGCGCGGCATTGTCGTTATGAACACGCCGTACGGCAACTCGACGACCGCCGCCGAGCACGCGATCGCGATGCTGTTCGCGTTGTGCCGTGAAATCCCGGCGGCGGACCGCTCGACGCAAGCCGGCAGATGGGAAAAGTCGCGGTTTATGGGCGTCGAGCTGACCGGCAAGACGCTTGGCGTCGTTGGCTGCGGCAATGTCGGCGCCAGCGTTGCGGTGCGCGCTCTCGGGCTGCGCATGAAAGTGATCGCCTACGACCCGTTTTTGTCGGCCGAGCGCGCCGTCGATCTCGGAGTCGAAAAGGTGGACTTGGACGAGCTCCTGGCGCGGGCCGATTTCGTCACCTTGCACACGCCCTTGACCGACGCGACCAGAAACCTGATTGACGCTGCCGCGATCGCCAAAATGAAGCGCGGAGTGCGGATCGTGAATTGCGCACGCGGCGGGCTTGTCGTCGAGGAGGATCTCGCCGCCGCACTCGACAGCGGTCACGTCGCGGGTGCGGCAATCGACGTCTTTGTCGAGGAGCCGGCGCGCAAGAACTCGCTCTTCGGCCGCGACAATGTCGTGGCGACACCGCATCTCGGCGCCGCAACGACCGAGGCGCAGGAAAATGTCGCGGTGCAGATCGCCGAGCAAATGTCGGATTATTTGCTGACCGGTGCGGTCGCCAACGCGGTCAACGTCCCGTCGCTGACCGCCGAAGAGGCAAAGCGCATCAGACCGTACATCACGCTTGCCGAGCAGCTCGGCAGCTTTGCCGGCCAGCTGACCGAGACTGGCATTACCGCGGTATCGGTCGAGTATGAGGGGGCGATCGCCGAACTCAATGTCAAGCCGCTGACCGCGATCGTGTTGACCGCGCTGCTGGCGCCGCAGCTGGCCAGCGTCAACATGGTCAACGCTCCGGTCATTTGCCGCGACCGGGACATCCGCGTCAGCGAAACGCGCCGCGCCGAACCCGGCGATTACCAGACCTTGATCCGGGTGGTCGTCACCCCGAACGGCCCACCCGCCGAGCGCCGTCCGCGCGAGGTTAGCGGCACTCTGTTCGGCGGCGACAAGCCGCGGCTCATCTCGGTCGAGGGCATTCCGCTCGAGGCCGAACTGGGCGGCAACATGCTGTTCGTGCGCAACCTCGATAAGCCGGGATTTATCGGCGCGCTCGGTCAGACGATGGCCGCCGCTGCCGTCAATATCGCTACCTTTCACCTCGGCCGCACCGCCCCCGGGCGGGATGCGATCTGTCTCGTGGAGGTCGATCAGCCGCTCTCCCCGGCAATTCTCGACACGGTGCGTGGCCTGCCCAACGTGATCCAGGTCAAGTCATTACGGTTTTAGACCGGACCGCGCGAGCCTGATCGAGATCGCTTTCCCTGTGTGCTCAGCGCCGAGCTGGTGCAAACTGACCCGATGAACGACGTTTCGCATCCCGCCTTGCTGCCGTCAGGCATGCGCGATTTGCTGCCGCCCGAAGCGGAGATCGAAGCGCAGGTCGTCGCGCGTCTGATGGCAACGCTGGCGCAGCACGGCTACGAGCGGGTGAAGCCGCCGCTCGTCGAATTTGAAGAGACCCTGTTTTCCGGCGCGGGCGCCGCGATGGCGGCTGCGACCTTCCGAACGATGGATCCCGGTTCACACCGCATGATCGGGGTGCGCGCCGACATGACGCCGCAGATTGCCCGCATCGCCGCCACCCGTCTTCGTAACGCTGCGCGGCCGCTGCGTTTGAGCTATGCGGGGCAGGTATTGCGGGTCAAGGGTTCCGAGATCAGACCCGAGCGCCAGATCGGACAGGTCGGCGCCGAGCTGATTGGCTCTTCCGGGTCAGCCGCCGATGTCGAGGCAATCGCCGTGGCGGGCGAAGGTTTGACCGCGCTCGGCGTGCGCCACTTATCGGTCGACATTACTCTGCCGACATTGGTTCCGGCCGTCGTCGAGGCCTTTGGCATTTCCGGCGAGCGGGCCACGAGTTTGCGCGCCGCACTCGATCACAAGGACACCGCCGCGGTCGCGACAATTGCCGGCAGGGCTGGTGAATTGCTGGGCCGGTTGCTGGCGGCGGCAGGTCCGGCCGACGCGGCTTTGGCCGCGCTCGATCGCCTCGATTTGCCGCCGCAGGCAAGGGCCGAGCGGATCCGGCTTGGTGCCGTGCTCGATGGGCTCAGGGACGCCGCTCCGGCCCTCAAGGTGACGGTCGACCCGGTCGAAAACCGCGGCTTTGAGTACCATACCGGGATCAGCTTTACATTTTTCGGCGGCGGCAGCGCGTTCAACGGGTCGAGTGGCGAATTGGGCCGCGGCGGACGTTATCAGGCGGGCGACCCGGCGGCGCCCGAGCCTGCGACCGGCTTTACTCTGGATACCGACGCGATCTTGCGAACCTTGCCCGACGCCGGGAGGCAAAGCCGCTTGCTGTTGCCGATCGGCACTGCGCCCAATCGCGCCGCCGAACTTCGCGAACAAGGCTGGATCACCGTTACCGCACTCGAACCCTGCGCCGATTGGCGGGCCGAGGCGCGGCGCCTCGGCTGCACGCACGTCTTTGAGCACGGTATGCCGCAAGCCATCGGCTGAGGAGAAACCGCATGGCGAATGTCGCCGTCGTTGGCGCCCAATGGGGTGATGAGGGCAAAGGCAAGATCGTCGACTGGCTATCGGAGCGCGCCGATGTCGTCGTCCGTTTTCAAGGCGGCCACAACGCCGGACACACGCTCGTCATCGGCAATGTCGAGTACAAGCTCAGCCTGCTTCCGTCGGGGGTCGTCCGACCGGGCAAATTGTCGATCATTGGCAACGGGGTCGTTGTCGACCCTTGGGCGCTCGTCGATGAGATCGATGCGATCCGCAAAAAGGGTGTCGAGGTCACCCCGGAAAACCTGAAGCTCGCCGACAACGCCGCGCTGATCCTGCCGTCGCATGGCGCGCTCGACCGCGCCCGCGAGGCTCGGGGGGGCGCGCAGCGGATCGGCACCACCGGCCGCGGCATCGGTCCAGCCTATGAGGATAAGGTCGGCCGTCGGGCGCTTCGGGTGTGCGATCTCGCCGACCCCGCGACCCTGGAAGCTCGACTCGAACCGCTGTTTTTGCATCACAACGCGCTGCTGCGCGGTCTCGGCCAGCCGGAAATCGACCGCGGCGAGCTAATTGCCAAGCTGCGCGCTGTGGCGCCCCGCATTTTGCCTTACGCCGCAGCCGTGTGGCAGCTGCTCGACGAGGCGCGCCGCAAGGGCCGTCGCATCCTGTTCGAGGGCGCGCAAGGGGCGATGCTCGACGTCGACCACGGCACCTACCCGTTCGTGACCTCGTCAAACACGCTCGCAGGCCAGGCGGCGGCGGGGTCGGGTATCGGCCCGAGTGCAGTAGGCTATGTGCTCGGCATCACCAAAGCCTACACGACCCGGGTCGGCAGCGGCCCGTTCCCGACCGAATTGTCGGACGAGACCGGCCGCATTCTCGGCGAGCGCGGGCGCGAGTTCGGCGTCGTTACCGGCCGGCCACGGCGCTGTGGCTGGTTCGACGCGGTGATGGTTCGCCAAGCAATCAGGCTCGGCGGAATAGACGGCATCGCCTTGACCAAACTCGACGTGCTCGACGGGTTCGAGGAGGTCAAGATCTGCACCGGCTACCGCCGCGGATCGACGATTTACGACCATCTGCCGAGCGGAACCTCGGTGCAGGCGGAAATCGAGGCGATCTACGAAACCGCGGAGGGGTGGCGCGAAAGCACGCGCGGCGCACGCTCCTGGGCCGACCTGCCGGCGACCGCGATCAAGTATATCCGCCGGCTAGAAGAGCTGATCGGCGCACCGGTGGCGCTGTTGTCGACGAGCCCGGAGCGCGACGACACGGTCCTGGTGCGCGACCCGTTCGCCGACTAAGAAGCCGGTGCCTCGCCTAGCGGACGCCGCGGCCTTGCGGTGTCACGACGGCGCGGCCGCCTCGCCGCGCATGGTCACGGATGTAGCCGTCGACATGCGTCGTGATGGTGTCGAGGTGATCCGCGAAGTAGTGATCGGCACCGGGGATCTTGCGAAAGTCGATCTTGATGTCGCGCTGATGCGATAGCTTGGTGACGAGCTTCTGCACCGATTCCACCGGCACCACCGTGTCCTGATCCCCCTGCAAGATCAGGCCCGATGACGGACACGGCGCGAGAAAGGTGAAGTCGTACATATTTGCCGGCGGCGCCACCGCCACAAAGCTCTCGATCTCAGGCCGTCGCATCAGCAGTTGCATGCCGATCCAGGCGCCAAACGAGAACCCGGCAACCCAGCACGTCCCGGCGTTCGGGTTATAGGTCTGCAGCCAATCGAGCGCCGAGGCGGCATCGGATAGTTCGCCCTCGCCGCGGTCAAAGCTGCCCTGACTCCGTCCGACGCCACGAAAATTGAAGCGCAGCGTCGAAAACCCCTGGCGCACAAATATCTGGTAGAGCGCATAGACCAGCTTGTTGTTCATCGTCCCGCCATGCTGCGGGTGCGGATGTAACACCAGCGCCATTCCAGCGTTGGAATCGCGGGCGTGATGATACCGTGCTTCGATCCGGCCTTCAGGCCCGTTGATAATTACCTCAGGCATGACAATTCCAGTAAATCCGAGCGCCTGGGTCAGCGACTAGCACCGCCATTCCCTTGGTCCATGCCCGCAATTCTTGATCATTTTTGTCGGACAATTATATGCTCGGTTGCAGCCTCGCTCAACGGGTGCCGGCGATTGGCCGCTGCCATATTTATATAGTGATACCGATGCTGTGGAAGAACCTGCGAGAAGAAATTGACGCGACATTGGCACGCGATCCTGCAGCCCGATCGCGGCTTGAGGTCGTGCTGTGTTATCCGGGGTTTCACGCGCTGTTCTACCACCGTATCGCCCACGGGCTTTGGAATCACGGCTGGCTGCTCGCCGGCCGGTTCATGTCGCATCTCGGGCGTGTGCTGACCGGCATTGAAATTCATCCCGGGGCTCGCATCGGTAGACGGGTGTTCATCGATCACGGGATGGGTGTGGTGATCGGCGAGACCGCCGAGATTGGCGACGACTGCACCCTATACCAGGGCGTGACCTTGGGTGGCACCTCTCTGACCCGCGGCCAAAAACGGCATCCGACCTTGGGGGCCGGCGTGATCGTCGGTTCCGGCGCGCAGATACTGGGGCCATTTCGCGTCGGCGACGGCGCCCGTATCGGAGCCGCCGCGGTGGTGCTGCGCGAAGTCCCGGATGGCGCCACGATGGTCGGTAATCCGGCGCGGCAGGTAACCCGGGGCGGCGGCGTGGTCGAGCCGCGGCCGGCTTTCCAACCTTATGCGGTGTGCGGCGACATCCCCGACCCGATTGCCCGCGCGCTAAACGGGTTGATTGACGAGGTGACCAGCCTGCGCGCCCGGGTCAATGAGTTCGAACAGAAGCGGCAGGAGGCGGAGGTCGAACGTCCGCTGCCCGGCGAAGCGCCGGCGCTGCGGCTCGTAGCATCTGCGGGCGCTCACGCGGATGAGGGCGGAGCGCGCGCGTCTTGAGGATTGTCGGGTGAGGCTCAGCACCAAAGGTCGCTACGCGGTGATGGCTATGGTCGATCTCGCGCAGCACAGCGGTAGCGGGCCGGTCGCACTTGCCGAGATCGCCGAGCGTCAGGAGATCTCGCTGTCCTATCTGGAACAGCTCTTTGCGATGCTGCGCAAGGGCGGGCTGGTGAAAAGTGTGCGAGGGCCGGGCGGCGGTTATCTGCTTGGGCATGATCGCGGCGACATTCGGATTGCCGACATCATTGTTGCGGTCGACGAGCCAATTCGGGCGACACGCTGCACCCCAGGCGCGCCGATCGGCTGCCGTGGCACCCCCACCCGCTGCATGACTCACGATCTCTGGGAAGAGTTGGGAAACCAAATTCACCTTTACCTCAGCTCAGTCTCGCTCGCCGATATCTGCGAGCGTCGCGTGCTCGGCACCAGCGGCCGGCTGCATTGCCAGAACCTGGCCGGTGCCTTGACGGAAGACCGATGAGCGGTCGAAGCGGGCCTCGCCCAAGCACCTATCTCGATTGGAACGCGACGGCGCCGCTGCGCCCCGAGGCCGTTGTCGCGATGACGGCGGCGTTGGAGCGGTGCGGCAACCCATCCTCGGTCCATCGCTGGGGCCGCAGCGCCAGGCGGATGGTTGAAGACAGCCGCGCCGCGGTTGCGGCGATGATCGGGGCGCTGCCCGAAAATGTCGTGTTTGGCAGCGGCGGCACCGAGGCCAATCACCTTGCCCTTCGTGGCGCCGGTCGGGAACGGGTCCTGGTGTCGGCGGTGGAGCACGATTCGGTCTTGCGCGCCGTCCCCGAAGCCGAACGGATCCCGGTTGATCCGCATGGTCGCGTCCGGTTGGACGCGCTGGCGAGGATGCTGGCGAGCGAGGATCGACCGGCGCTGGTTTCGGTGATGCTCGCCAACAACGAGACGGGTGTCATCCAGCCGGTGGCAGACATCGCAGCATTGGCGCATGCGCATGGCGCGCTGTTTCACTGCGATGCCGTCCAAGCCGCCGGCAAGCTCTCGCTCGATATGGCCGAGATTGGCGCCGACCTGTTGACCCTGTCCGCTCACAAGCTTGGCGGGCCGCCGGGTGTGGGCGCAGTCATTCTGACGCAAGGAGTGGAGCTGACCCCGATTTTTTGCGGTGGCGGACAAGAGCGCGGGCGCCGCGCCGGCACCGAAAATATCCTCGGCATTGTCGGCTTTGGCGCCGCTGCTCGGGTCGCAAAAGCGGAGATTGCGCTTAATCAGCGCGTACGCGGGCTACGCGACGCGCTCGAAGCTGAAATCATCGCGGCGGGGCCCGAGGCGATTGTCGTCGGTGGTGATGTGCCCCGATTACCAAACACCACGGCGATTGCGATGCCCGGTATGTCGGCCGAAACCCAGGTCATCGCGCTCGACCTCGACGGCGTTATGGTCAGCGCCGGCGCCGCCTGTTCATCGGGTAAAGTTGGGCCGAGCCATGTCTTGGCGGCAATGGGCGTACCGGTCGAGATTGCGTCATCGACGATCCGTGTCAGCCTCGGCTGGAGTACGACCGAGGACGACATAGACCGATTTATCCGTTCGTGGACCGCGCTTTACCGCCGCCGGCGCGGCTTTGCCCAGGAGGCGCGGGCGGCATGAGCGTACGCGCCGCAAGATACATGGAGGCCAATACGCCGCCGATCTATCTCGACAACCAGGCGACGACGCGGGTCGACCCCCGCGTGCTCGAGGCAATGCTGCCATTTTTCACCGAGCATTTCGGCAACCCGCACAGCACCAGCCACAGCTACGGTCATGTCGCGGCGGCCGCGGTCGAGGAGGCGCGCGGCGAGATCGCGGCGCTGATCCACGCCGACCCGCGCGAGATCGTTTTCACGTCGGGAGCGACCGAGGCCAATAATCTCGCAATCAAGGGTGCGGCGCACTTTTCCCGCGCCTATTCTCAGGCGGGCCGCAGCCGCGATCACATCGTAACCTTGACGACCGAGCACAAATGCGTGCTCGAAAGCTGCGCGCAATTGGAGCGTGAGGGGTTCGCGGTAACCTATGTGCCGGTCGAGCCGAGCGGCCTGGTGGCGCTCGACAAGCTCGAAGCCGCGCTGACCGAGCACACTCTCTTGGTCTCGGTTTTAGCGGCGCATAACGAGATCGGGGTCATCCAACCGCTCGCCGAAATCGGCGCGTTGTGCCGCGCCCGCGGCGTGTTGTTTCACACCGATGCGGCGCAGGCAGCGGGCAAGATCCCGCTCGATGTTGAAGCGATGCATATCGATCTGATGTCGATTTCCGGCCACAAGCTGTATGGGCCGAAGGGGATCGGCGTGCTCTACGTGCGCCGCCGTCCGCGCGTTCGCCTGCTGCCATTGATCGATGGTGGCGGGCAGGAACGCGGCCTGCGCTCCGGCACCCTGCCGACGCCGCTCTGCGTCGGGCTGGGCCGCGCCGCCGCGATCGCCGCGCAAGAGATGCCGGACGAGGCGCTGCGTCTGCGCCAATTGCGCGACCGGCTGCATCAGGGCTTGTCGCGCCGGGTGTCCGGGCTCACGCTCAATGGCGACGCTGAGCGGCGTCTTCCCGGTAATCTCAACCTGAGTTTTCCGGGCATCGAGGCCCCGTCTTTGATTGAGGCGTGTCCGGCCATCGCGATCTCGACCGGCTCGGCCTGTACCTCCGCCAAAGTTGAGCCATCCTATGTGCTGCGTGCACTCGGCCTTCCCGATCCGATAGCAAATTCGGCAATCCGCATCGGGATTGGCCGCTTTAACACCGCCGCAGAGGTCGATTTCGCGGTCGACGCGCTGGCTGCCGCCGCCGCGCGCCTCACGGACGATGCGGTGATGCGGCAACCTGTCGGCGACCCCACATAAAGATTGAAAATTCGCGATCGGAGAAACGCATGCGGGCGAAAAAGCAGGCGCTCACAGTAACCGAAGCCGCAGCGCAGCGGATCCAGGCGCTGCTTGCGGGGCGTGGCAAGCCGTCGGTCGGGGTCAGGGTCGGCGTGCGCGCGCGCGGTTGTTCCGGTCTCAGCTACACGATCGAATATGCCGATGAAAAAGGCAAATTCGACGAGATCGTCGAGGACAAGGGAGTGACCGTGTTAATCGATCCGAAAGCGGTCATGTTCATCCTCGGCACCGAGATGGATTACGTCGAAGAAAAGCTGCAGAGCGGCTTTACCTTTCGTAACCCGAACGAAAAAGGCCGGTGCGGCTGCGGCGAGTTGTTCCACGTCTGAGTTGGATCTATTCAGGGATATAAGCGCGGAACGAGGCGCATAACCACCGCATATTGAGCGAGACCGGTTCGGATGAAATTGTTCCAGATCGAGGAACCGGAGGGTGGGCCGACCGATCCGAACATGCCGGGCGCGGCGATCGGCATCGACGCCAGCGGTCAATTAGCAGATGTCGCATTGTCGCTCGGTGGCAACCCGACGCTGCTCCCCGATCGGGAAGGGTTTGAAAGCAATATAGTCGTACCCGCCGCTGGAGCCGCGGCTGCCCAGTGGCAGGAGCTGTTCGAAGCGGCGCGGCTGCGGGCCGAGCGCGCTCTCGCCCGACCGGTGACCCACGCGGTAGTCGCCCTGGCGCCGGAACTATGCGGCAGCCCCGCTGCGGTAATGATCGCCAATGCAGCGGAAGCCGCGGGTTTACTCGTGCTGCGCTTGGTCGCCGCTAGCGAACTCGCGCCGGGAATGGAGCGGGCACTATCGGCTGCGATGCTCGCCGAGGATCTGGCGCCGCGACCCGACAATCCGACGGCGTGATGCCGACCATGATTTTTATCGAGCGCGATGGAACCGCACGCGCGGTCGATGCCCCACTCGGTCTGTCGGTGCTTGAGATTGCCCATCGCAACGGGATCGATATCGAAGGCGCCTGTGAGGGCTCGCTCGCCTGCTCGACCTGTCACGTGATCATCGATCCCGAATGGTACGAGCTGCTGAAAGAAGCGACTGAGGACGAGGAGGACATGCTCGACCTCGCCTTTAATCTAACCACGACATCGCGCCTCGGCTGCCAAATCATCATCACCGAGGAACTCGACGGCCTGACCGTCCGCCTGCCCGCCGCGACCCGCAACCTGTTGCTCGGCTGAGGCGGCCGGCGAAGCAAATGGCTGACGGGCTGTTCTCGCGCCTGCGGGCGTCAGCGGCGGAACGCTGGCACGATTACACACGACATGACTTCGTCATGCTGTTGGCGTCAGGGCAATTGCCGGAGGCGTGCTTTCGCCGTTACCTGACCCAGGATTACCTGTTTCTTATTCATTTCGCGCGTGCCTGGGGATTAGCGGTCTACAAATCCGACACGCTCGCGGAGATGCGCCGGGCTCAGCGCCTGGTTGCAGCGACCCTGGATGTCGAGATCGGGCTTCATGTCGATTATTGCCGCGGCTGGGGTCTGTCGGAGGCGGCGATGGCGGCCGAGCCGGAGGAACTGGCGACAATCGCCTATACCCGCTTTGTGCTCGACTGCGGCCTCGCCGGCGATCGGCTCGATCTCGAAACTGCGCTCGCACCTTGCATAATCGGCTATGCCGTGATCGCCGCGGAGCGGATTGCCGACGGGGCTACGATGCTCGACGGCAATCCTTACCGAGAATGGCTCGAGATGTATTCGGGGGCTGAATATCAGGATCTCGCTCGCGAGGCCGAAGCCGCGCTTGATGAGCAATTCGCGCGCCGCGGCGGAGAGGGGCGCTTTTCAACCCTCGCCCGGCACTTTGCGGCGGCGACGCGGCTCGAAGCTGACTTCTGGCAGATGGGGCTAGCGGCACCGCGCTGAGACCGTACGGTCCCGGCGCCTCACAATCCCTGCGCGGTTGAAACCGCAGGATGCGGCCCTATAGTCCGGATCGATGACTGAACCGTTTCTGGATCTCGATCTGCCGGGCAATCCGAGCGATCACCGCATCGTCGTGGCGATGTCGGGCGGGGTCGATTCATCGGTGACCGCGGCCTTACTGGCCGAGCGTGGGTTCGAAGTCGTCGGCATCACATTGCAGCTTTACGACCACGGCGCCGCGGTCGGGCGCAAAGGCGCCTGCTGCGCCGGGCAGGATATCCACGACGCGGCGCGCGTTGCCGAGCGGCTCGGCATCGCCCACTACGTGCTCGATTACGAGCATCGGTTCCGCAAAGAGGTTATCGAAGATTTCGCCGACACCTATGGCCGCGGCGAAACCCCGATCCCCTGCGTCCGCTGCAATCAGCGCGTCAAGTTTCGCGATCTCCTGGAAACGGCGCGGGACCTGGGGGCGTCGGCGCTCGCCACCGGGCATTATGTGCGCCGCGTTACCGGTCCGGACGGACCCGAACTGCATCGCGCCCGCGACGCCACTCGTGACCAGAGCTATTTTCTGTTCGCGACAACGCGCGCCGAAATCGACTTTCTGCGGTTCCCATTGGGTGATTTTGCCAAGGACGATACCCGAGCATTGGCGCGGCGATTTGGGCTCCCTGTAGCCGACAAGCCGGACAGTCAGGATATCTGTTTCGTACCACAGGGCTCGTATGCTGATCTGGTCGCGCGTCTGCGGCCGCAAGCCGCCGAGCCCGGCGACATTGTCGACCAGCGCGGCCGGGTACTTGGTCAGCATCGCGGCATCGTTCATTTCACGGTTGGTCAGCGCAAGGGGCTCGGGATCGCCTCCACCGAACCGCTGCACGTTCTGGCTATTGAACCCGAAAGCCGACGCGTCGTGGTCGGCCCGCGCTCCGAGTTGGCGGAAGACCGCGTCGAGATCGACGAACTCAACTGGTTGCCGCTTCGGGCGCCTGCTTCGGACGGCGTCCGGCTGATGGTCAAATTGCGTTCGGCGCAGCAGCCGGTGCCGGCCACCCTCCATGCGAGTGCCGCTGACCGGGCGGAGCTCGTCCTCGACACACCGGTGGAGGGGGTGGCGCCGGGTCAGGCGGCGGTTCTTTACGATGGCGAGCGCGTGCTTGGCGGCGGTTGGATACGCCGCCGCGGCCAAGAGTTAGGCCAGGGGCGCCGCAGCTTGACCCATACCGCCCGTTCTCCTATATCCGGGCCCGCGGCGGGGTAGCTCAGCTGGTTAGAGCAGGGGAATCATAATCCCAAGGTCGGGGGTTCAAATCCCTCCCCCGCTACCAACCGTTCCGACAAGTTTAGGTCAAGTTGGTTTGGAGCGAGCGCTTTCGCGGCTCGATGCCGCTAAACGCGTCGATCTGCCAGCGGAAAGTCGATCGCGTTCCTCACGCGGATGCGCCGTAGCGGCGGGTATGAACGGTGCAAATGATGAAATGGCCGGCGGTTGACATCTACGTGATCCCAAGCACATCGGGATGGTAAGGGCCGCTCACTGTTGAACTATCGGGCAACGAGTTCGGGGATAATTAATGCCAGACCCCATAGTGGTGACCATTTCGCACCAACTTGGCCGCGAAGAGGCGAAGCGTCGACTCGATGAAGGGCTCGGGTATATTCGCGGCCAGCTCGCCGCATTCGTTAGCTCGATCGAGTACAGCTGGACTGATTACAGGCTCGATTTCGGCCTCAGCGCGATGCGGCAGAATATCGTCGGGCGCATCGATGTTGAGGACAAGCTTGTGCGGGTCGAACTTGGCTTGCCGCTCCTGCTGAGCTTGCTTTCCAAAAGGATAATCAGCCGTATTCGCCGTGACGGCCAGCTGCTACTCGATAAACCGAGCGGCTAGCGTGCAGCGATCCACCATAGGAGATGGCGAAATCCCTCTCCGCTGACGCGCGCAACCCCAGCGCGGGCCGCACGTCGATAGTCGCTTACGGGCGAGATGCCGTCTGCACGAGCCTTAGAGGCGGCGGGTGGGATGGTGTTCCGACGACGTCAGTTGAGCCGGCAATTAGGCCAGCGCCGGGGCCGCAGCAAATTCGGCAGAGTGGGGAGCCTCGAGCGTTAGCGCCAAACCCTGTGGCAAATCGATCCTTGCACCGAAGCCCAAGTCCTGTGCTGCTCGCGTCGGGTCTCCGATCGACACCGGTACTTCACCACAGCGCGCCGGACGGTGACGGGCGACGAGCGCGGTCTGACACAAATCGGCGGTCATTTCGGCAAGTCGCCGGATGGTCGTCCCGTTGCCAGTGCAAATGTTGAACACCGGAGCTGACGGGCTTGCCGCCGCCATCGCCCGCTTCGCGGCCCCAACCGCATCAGAGACGTAGGTGAAATCCCGCACTTGATTTCCATCTCCGAAAATTTCGATCGGCTCGCCGCGCCGCAATCGGTCGAGGAAGATTGCGATCACTCCGGAATAGGGCGAACGCGGGTCTTGCCGCGGGCCATAAATATTAAAAAAGCGCAACCCGACAGTGCATAGCCCGTAAGCTAACCCAGCGGCTCGAGCCTGCATCTCGCAGCCCAGCTTGTCGGCGCCGTACGCACTCAATGGCAGCGCGCGACCCTCTTCGCGTGCGGGCTCGGCACCGTAATTGCCGTAGACGGCGGCCGAAGAGGCATAGACGATCGGAAGTTTCCCCGCCGTGCTTGCGCGGCGTACCGCGTCGAACACGTTAATAGCCCCTGTTAAATTAACTTGATGTGTTCGTAGCCAGTCTCGTTTGCATTGCTCTACAGAGGCGATTGCAGCCAAGTGAAAGCACCCATCGACGCCCTCAAGCGCCTGCGCGACGATTTCGGGATCAGTAATATCACCTTTAATAAAAACTGCCTTTACGGGAATATTTTTAAGGCTACCACTGGTTAGATTGTCGAGCACCCGAACCGAATGCCCGTCACCGATTAGCGCATCGACCAAATGCGAGCCGATAAAGCCAGCACCACCGGTTACCAGATAGCAAGCCATTCATCACCCTTGAATGTTGTGAATCGGCCAGGTCAGCGTTTCGCACTCAATAGCTGCGGGTTCGCGTATGCCGAAGAATTTCGATGCAGAAACGACCCCCGAAGGCGGACTAATCACCGCCCCGCAGCCGAACGTGATCCAAACAATTCAGTTCCATTACACTTTGATTTTTGTGGCTCACCGTTACACCTAGCGCTGTTTGCGCAAGAAAGAAAGCAAATTCAAGGTTAACGTTTGATGTACGCGCCGATTGAACCAATCAGGCAGCGAATTAGTTCGCCGGTTTAATAGAGTTTTGACTAAACTAGCGGCACAACGCGTGCTCTGGATGCGCGCTCGCCGAGGGCAATCAAGCATCGACCCGAGATGTTGTCAGCAGGAGCGACGAAGTTTCAGGAGGAAGTGCTTACGTCCGGCCGCAATATTGTCACAATCCGATAATTGTTCCCGCACCACTGCATCAGTAAAGTCGAGAACCTGATCGGCCATGCACCCTCCCGGCAACCTGCGAATTTGTTCGCTACTTAGACCATACCGGACTTGGTTCGCGATCGCGTTGGTCGCGCCTCTGGTCTGGGTCTTCGCGTCCACCATCGCATTCTCGATGCAGCGGTTTCAGGCGGATGAATGGATTACCGAGTGCGGCGGGACGCCCGGCGCCCGCGCCGATTGCTCGATCATGGTGCCGTTTTGGCAGGCAGCAGACGGCGGCAAAGGCTCATTCGCGCTGGTGGTGATGCTGCAAACCGGCAGTATTGGCATTGTCGGCACCCCCTCTCCGACAAAGGCGGTGCTTAGGGTCGACAAAAGCCCGGCGTTTACTTGTCAGGGGGAACGTTACTGCATTTTCCCAGCCGCGCAAGCCGATGCTGTCGTCAAACAGTTGCGCAATGCCTCCTTGATCTTGATCGATGTATTTACAGCAAAGTCGCGGTTCAGCTTTAGTCTGAGCCCTAAAGGCTACCAAGCGGGGATAGCGCAAATACGAGCCTGGGGTTATCAGCTGAGTGCCAATTGAGCGGATCTCTAGACCGCGCCGGCATCACGTCCCCTGGTGCACGTGAGCCACACTGTCCTCAGCGATGTAAAAATGCAACAAGCGGCAGAAGCAACGGTACCCAGCACAACAGCGAAAGACCGACAATAGCAAAGCCAGCGGTCAGCGGCGGCAGCCGTTCTTCTTCGGCATGATTTTCTTGCCGAAACCTTTCGGTTGTTACAGCATCAACACTCATATGCTCGCCCCTGAAGCAGAAATAAGGACGGTACGGAGGGGATGACAAATACCTTATGGCAGGTCGATTGCAACTTTCATCGATACGACTTTATTGGTAATGCGATATAGTATTTAATATTTTGTTACTATCTTCCGTTCGGGTCGCGAACGGGGTGAGGCGCATGGAGCCTGCCGCGTGAACCCCAGCGGGGGCTGGGTCGTGTTGGTTCGATACTCTCTCCCTGCTGGACGACGCCGATCCATCCCCAGCCTGACCGCGCACATGGCATTGATCACGCAGCCCATCCTGCAATCGTGGCCAATGCTAACCTGTTACTCGTGATTTGGCGCGCCGCGTGAATACCCAGAGTTGGACAGCGATGGCAGATGTTTGCCTCACGGTTTCGATATCGGCTCGGACGAATTTGTCACAGGATCATTGACCCAATATTCAGCTGAGCCGGGATGGAGACTTGAGAGACGGTTTTCTGCGGCAGAGCGATTTCCCTTGGTCCGGGTTTGGACCGGGCGTAGTCTTTCTTGGTCTCCCGGACGTGGTAGGACCGAGCGATGAACACAGACAACGCTTTGCAGGTCGAAGAGCACCTGTTTGCGGATGACGGCAGCGTGCCCAACAATTCACGCTTGCCACTTCTTGTGTATCGACGCGTGCTGCAGACCGGCCGCGCCGCCGCCACTGCCTGCGAAACGCTGTTCGCGAGCAATGGCTGGAGCGGTGGTTGGCGCGGTGGCGTCTATCCCTATCACCATTATCACAGCACCGCGCACGAGGCCCTCGGCATTGTCGCAGGATCGGCCAGGGTGCGGCTCGGCGGGGATGACGGAACCGTGGTCGATCTGCACGCCGGTGACGTCGTTGTCATTCCGGCTGGTGTCGCACACAAAGGCGAGGCGGCGAGCCCCGATCTTCTAATCGTCGGCGCCTATCCCGGGGGGCGCGGGCCCGACATGCGGACTCCGGGCAAAGGCGATCGCGAGCGAGCGTTGGCTAATATCGCGGTGGTGCCGCTGCCAGCTCAGGACCCTGTCGCGGGGCGGTCCGGCCCGTTGCGTGAGCGCTGGAGTGCAGCCGCTTAACGCAGACCGCTACAGGCAAGCGCCTGTATAAACGACATCGCCGGTGTTGCCGAACGCAAGGTTGGGATCCGGGTTCTGCGGACTTGCCCCTGATGGCCCCAAGGCCTCCCGTTGCGGCGGGACCACCAGTTCGCGCTGATATATCACATATCCGCCGTTGCACATTCCGTGGGCGCTAAGGGTTTCGGCGAGCCAGTCGCGACGGATCTGTTCTGCCGCCCCGTCCTCGTTTGCGCTCATCACGGTATTGGTGCGGGCACTGTAGGTGAAACGTCCCCGGCGCGGGGCCCGGCAGGAAACTCTGAACGCGCACTCGGTCGGTATCGGCACAGCCCGACAGCGCGGCAAAAGACAGCGGCAACAAAACGGAAGCGATGGAGAGTGCGCGCATCGGGAGCTAACCATGATCGCTGGTTGCTGCTGTCATCTCTGATTTCGCGCTCTGAGGCAAGCCGCTCATAGCCGATCGCGCATTGCGGGCTGCGGTCAGCCGACGCTATGCTTGCATCGAGCGGATTTCACCGAGGAGGACGTGATGAGCTACAAGGACCTGTTGGTCGTGCTCGATTCGGCCTCCGATACCCGCGGCCGGATCGAAGTCGCGGCATCCCTCGCCGAGAAATCCGCGGCGCATCTCGTCGGCCTTTATCCGATCCCCAGCCCCGACCTGCCGCGGCGCGCCGGATACGCCGATCTGGCGGCGCTCGAACCGGTTTATCGCGAATGGCGGGAACGGGCGCTGGAACAGGCCGAAACCGTGCGGGATGTATTCGAAAAGGCGGCCAAGCAGCACGGAATAAGTCAGGAATGGCGCGGGGTTGCCGACGGCCCGGAAGGCGATCCGGCGCTGCATGCGCGTTACTCCGATTTGACGATCCTCGGCCAGCGCGACCCCGACAGCGACGAATTGGCGATGAGCCGGCCCCATCCCGAGCGGGTGACGCTGACCTCGGGCCGACCGATCCTGGTGATGCCTTATGCCGGCCGTTTCGACAACGTCGGAAAATGCGTTCTGGTTGCGTGGAACGCGAGCCGGGAAGCCGCCCGGGCGATCGCCGATGCGATGCCCATACTGGTCGGCGCGGACGCCGTTACCGTAATGTCGGTCGATCCGCGACCAGGGCGCCGAGGGCGATGGCGACCTGCCCGGCGCCGACATCGCGGTGCATCTCGCCCGGCACGGCGTCAAGGCACAGATCGAGCGGACCGTCTCTGCCGACGTCCCGATCGGCGAAGTGCTGTTGTCTCGGGCTGCCGATCTTGGCGCCGATCTACTGGTTATGGGCGCCTACGGCCACTCGCGGATGCGTGAGTTGCTGCTGGGCGGCGCCACTCGTTCGATCCTCGCGAGCATGACCATTCCGGTGCTGATGTCACATTAGACTAGGGCTTTCGGGAGGCCCCCCGTACGCCGCCCACTTAAGAAGTGTCGCGGAGCAGCCATCCCGGCAGGTTGTGGGAAAGGCGCGCGTTGGGGCCGCCGTCTCTGGGCGATGTCGTGGTGCAGATAACCCCGACCGCTGTGCCGGCCTCTGCGACAATCGGCGAGCCCGACATTCCGCCATGCACCCGCTCGGCAGCATGGGTGATCCACAGGGGCCCGCCGAAGTGGCGGATCGTGCAGGAGAACCAGCGGCCGTCGAGCGACAGCAGCCTCGCCGGCGCCCAAAAATTCACCGGGCGGTGCACGGCATCGCCGAATGAAAGCGCCGTCGCCGTCCCCATCAGCGCATTGTAATCGTCGGCGTGCGGATTGTCGGGGGAACCGAGCACCGCTATGTCGGCGATTGGATCGACGAACCGACACACCGCCCACGCACGAGGCTCCTCCCCACGGAGGGCGAGGAGCGGCCCGTAGGTGCGCGACTCGATCCCGAAAGAGGACAGCGCCGGCGGGAGGGACGGCAGGCAGTGCGCGGCCGTGATGACAAGGCGCTCGCCCGCGCCCTCGACGACAAAACCGCGTCCGTTGCCAACCGTGATCACACCCGATGTCAGGCTCTCGATGATCATCGTTTCTGCTCCTGCAGCGTGAGGCAGTCGTCTCGAATTGCCCTCGCCGAGTGCCAAAATGCCCTCACGGAGTGCGTTGCCGTTTAACCCAAGAGGCCCTCGCCCGTTATTTTGGCGATCCGACCGTGGCGCTCACCGATTTCGAGAACAGGCAACTCGCGCCGATGTAGCTTTAGTCGAGTAAACGTGCCCTGATCGGCGTCGCTAGCGAAGGAGCTATACTCAAGCGCATCAACCGCGAGTATCGGGGCGAGCTTGCGTTCGACGCGTTCCGTGGCCAAGCGGCGCTCCCCGACCGCAGCGCCGAACAGATTATCGACCCTGGACGTCCACTCTAACCGTAAAAAGGCGGGTTGCCATTCCCATTTTAACGAGGCCGAACCGGCTGGCTCAGCTCACGGCCAGCCCATGTTGCCTCCGCAAGTCAGGTGAGACCCGCCGCAAGCGCCGGTCGCGCAGAAACCCGACAGCATCGGCTACTTGATGGATTTAGCGCGGCGGCGCGAGAACCGCCGGTCGGCTAGTGAAGACCGGCGCCCTCGGTTTTTTGCCGCAATGCATTGATCAGCCCCTGCACCTGACCGCCATTGCGCTGGATCACGGAGGCAAACTCAGAGCGCTGGGTCGTTGCCATGCTGACGCCTTCGACCCTGACATCGTTGATTTTGTAAGTGCCGTCTTGCGGTGTCAGCAGCCAATCGACACGCGCCGGCGGTTGGCCATTTGTTCGGATAATCTCGCTCGAAACCAATTGCCCGTCGGGCTCCGAGCGCGTGCCGATGACGCGCAAACGTTCACCGCTATATTCGGCCAGCCTGTTGGCATAAACGAGCGCAATATAGTCGGTCAGGAGTTTTACGAATTCTTGCTGCTGGGCTGGAGTGGCAACGCGCCAGTAGCGTCCGAGGACAAAACGGGCGATGTCCGGAACATCGAAGTCCTGCCGAAATAATTGACGAAAGCGGGTGACGCGCAGTTTCGGATCGACATTCTTGCCGAGCACCGTGAGCGCCTCGTTGCCAAGGTTTGTAATCACCGCTGCCGGGTCTGCCGCGCCGGCATCGTCTCCAACCGCGCTCGCGTCTTTGTCGGTGTACCGCCTTGCCCGAACGGAGCCACCGGCCGGCTCGCCGCCAGGAGGTGGCAGGATGGGGCAATCCGTGAAGTGTGGAATGGGACGAGAGACCAACTCCGCAACCACCCTATAAGCATGTTTTCCCGTGACCGATGGTGGTCACAGGTCCTTTTCGGCGAGTTTGCGAAACTCATCGGGCACGGAACGGGAAATCCCCAGCGCCACCGACGCATATCCGATCGCATCCCATCCGAAGCGATCGCGGATCCTGTCGACAGCGCAGTCGGCCGCCCAGCGCGCCATGCCTTTCTTGGTGCCGGGGCGGCGGGCTTCATCTTTGAGCCCAAGCGGGAGTTCCAGCTGAACATCCCAGTGCTCCTCGAGATGCGACACAGAGATCGCCAGGAGCGAGATCGTTTTCTCATCAGGGTGATCCGCAAGGACCGCGCGCACCAGCTCCTCGGCGATCTCGGCAAGGATCACGGTCGCGGAGATTGGCGCGTCGAGCGTAACCGAGCGAGTGGCTGAGCCGAGGTTGGCGAAGCGAACTCGGACCGTCACGGTTCGACCAGCCCTGGACTTGGCTCGCAGGCGAGTGCCAATTCTGTCTGCAAGATACAGCAGCGCGGGGCGGAATACTCGCTCTTCGGCAGGCTTCCTGCCGATCGCCGACTGCGCTCCTATCGATCCGGCCTGTCGGTAAATCTTGATCTCCCGTGGATCGCGATTCCATGCCAGCGCTGCGAGTTTCTGCCCCGCTGCGGGACCGAGCAACCGCTCGAGTGACCATCCCGGTGTCTTTGCCAGCTGCCCAATAGTGAGCACGCCAATCTCGGCCAGACGCGCCTGGGTGACCGGGCCCACTCCCCACATCAGCTCGACGGGCAGGTGCTGAAGGAATTCCAGTTCGGTGTCGGGATCGACAACCACCAGCCCGTCGGGCTTAGCCACTTGCGAGGCAATTTTCGCCAGATGCTTGGTGCGCGCTACGCCGACTGAGATCGGAAGGCCAAGCTCCGCCCGCACGCGGTGCCGGATTGCCCTTGCAATTTCCGCAGGCGGTCCGAAGAGATGGGTGCAGCCCGCGACGTCGGCAAAGGCCTCGTCGATGGAAATCCGCTCGACGAGAGGCGTGAAATCTTTGACCACCTTGATGGCCGCATCACCGAGCCGTTGGTAGTGCTGGAAGTGGCCGCTGACAAAGGTGAGGTGCGGACAGAGCTCGCGCGCCTGCCGTCCCGGCATACCCCCGCGCACCCCGAAGGCCTTGGCTTCGTAGGAAGCGGCAAGCACAACCCCACCCCCGACGGCGATGGGCTTGCCGCGCAACGAAGGGTCGAGCAGCTGCTCGACCGAAGCATAGAAGGCATCCAGGTCTGCATGGAGGACGGTGGCTGTCGTTTCCATCCCGACCGTTCATCTAAGGCGTTTCGAGGAGGCTCTCCAACGTTAGAACACAATGAGAACAGGTGTCGGCGATTGTCAAGCGGCGCGCAGTGCACTTGTTGCCGCCCGCCGCGCGCTGGTCGAGCGAGGCAAAGTGAGGTTCGTTAGAACTCGCCTGCAAAGAGCCTCGGCTTCACCGAACTTGCCGGCGCGATAAGGAGCCACCGCATCCGCCAACTCCTGGTCAATCGTTCCATTCTCGGGTGATCTCGCGGCACTATTTATTGTCCTTTGCTCGCTAACGACACCGTTTCATCTTTTTCTTAGATGTCACGCTGGTTGGCGCTTTCGTCGAATGGTGGTGTGCCAATCAACCTTTCGATCAGCAAGCATCTGTTGATCTATCGACTTCGGCACAGGATTGTAGGAGCGCCAGCGCACTCGAGATGGTGAGCACCGGTTGCCATGGACCTGTTCAAGACGCTCCAAGTGCCAGAAGTGCAGCGCTATTGGATCAGGCAAGCTCGCGTTCCGACCTGCTTCTTGCCCGGCGGGCCGAAAACGGCTGTTGATCGCGACGGCGCAACACTGGTCGACCTCCTCGTCGACAATGAGAGGATCGCTGCGATCGAACCGGCAGGCGTGGCGGCATCCGCCGACTTGCCCGCCATTGATCTCGAAGCGCGCTACGTCTGGCCGACCCTCATCGACATGCACGCGCATCTCGACAAGGGTCACATTGTGACCCGCACCGAAAATCCGGACGGTTCCTTCGCCGGAGCGCTACAGTCAACCGCCGAAGACCGCACCGATTACTGGACCGCCGGGGATATCAAACGGCGTATGGAATTCGGATTGCGCTGCGCGTATGTCCACGGTGTCGCTGCGATCCGCACGCATCTCGATTCACCGGAACTGAACCAAGCGCAGCGGAGCTGGGCAGTGTTTCGCGAGGTGCGGGCCGAGTGGGCGGACCGCATCCTGCTGCAGGCCGTGGCGTTGGTGCCGATCGACGCGTTCCGAACCCCTTACGGCGAGGAACTCGCCGATCTCGTGACCGCTTCGGGCGGCATTCTCGGTGCCGTAACGCGCGCTGTCGGTGGCGTTCACGGCCGGCTGCTCGACGATCTCGACCCGCTTCTGGATACTGTCCTTCACCTCGCCTCAGAACGGGGTCTCGACGTCGATCTGCACGTAGACGAGAGCGGAGACCCTGCGGCGACCGCGCTCGCGCATGTCGCCGCTGCAGTGCTGCGCAATCGATTTAGGGGTCGCGTGGTGTGCGGACATTGCTGCAGCCTGGCAGTGCAGCCAGAAGAGCAAACACGCCGGACCCTCGACCTTTGCGCCGAGGCGGGTATCGCGATAGTGACGCTGCCAACCGTCAATCTTTATCTTCAGGATCGGAGCGATGGGCGAACGCCGCGTTGGCGCGGCGTCGCGCCGGTCCATGAAATGCGCCATCGCGGCATACCAGTCGCGATCGCGGGTGACAATTGCCGCGATCCGTTCCATGCCTATGGCGATCATGACATGGTGGATACCTTCCGTCAGGCCGTACGAATTTTGCACCTCGATCATCCATTCGGCGATGCGGTAGCGATGGCAGGTCCGGTGCCTCAGGCGATCATCCGGGCGGGGCAGCTTGGGACGATCGCCGAAGGCGCTGTAGCGCGTCTCATTCTTTTCAATGCGCGCACCCTCAACGAGCTGATGTGTCGCCCACAATCCGATCGCTTGGTCATCGACCGCGGACGGCAGGTCACGGCTGAATTGCCGGATTATCGCGACCTCGATGGCGTCTGATAGCCCGGATAATACATAAGAGATAGTATCGCGAGAGATAGTATCGCGGCGCTGCGCCAATACCGGCAACGACGCATTGCAATGTCCGACCCCGGCCGTAATGGAATGGGCAGGTCCCTTCACCGGTGTGGTCGCACTCCGATCCGTCACTGACAGATCTGTTGCGCGCCAGCGTAATGCTGGCCCTAATTGAACTCGAAATCGCCCAGTTCGCTAAACACTGAGTTGACACTGCGCGGATTTCTATTCACCACAGCAGGGCAATCTCAACCTGCTGACACCGGTCGTGGCCAATTCAGGGCACGCTTACCGGTGAAGCCCGCATCTGCCGTGAGTCTGACGTCCGGTTATGGCACCTCTGAGACGGTTCGTCTGGTGAAGGCGATGGTCTGTTTGCCGGGGTGGACCTGACGCTCATCCGCCAATGCAGGACCAACGTTGTTGACCTAACCTGACATTACAGAGCAACACCCGTCCTGAGGGACTAACCGGCGAAATGGAAGCGATAACGCAGAGCGGGCTATCCATTGCTTAGCACCACCGCCGAGAGCTAGTGTGGCGGGAGTACGGGTACCTCGGTGCCGGCGGGGCCTTGACCACCTCGACGCTGGGTCTCTGTTCGAGGGTCGTCGACCTGACCGGGCCCGCCGACAAGGTGCGTTGTCCTGGGAACTGCGCGCCGCAACGAGCCTCGCTCGCCTACTGCGCGCCCGGGACCGCATCGATGAGGCGCGCGATCTGCTGGCGCCGATTTATGAGCGGTTCACCGAAGGATTCGACACCGCCGATCTGCAAGCGGGCAAGAAACTCCTCGACGAGTTGAACTCACGGCATCGCCAATAATCGCAAATGATCGGCGGCGCGACTTGGCGGCATGAACGTTCGCCGCCGCCCGGCAGAGCTAAAGCGCTCTGGGCTTTGACTTAAATTAAGGCAAGGCTGGTTCTACCGGCGATATCAAGCGTCTCTATGCGAGTGGACGTCGACTGTTCGACTGCGCGAAGCTGCCCTCTGTGAATTGAGCCGGCATTATTGGTCGTCAAAGCGTGGGACACGGCGCTCGATGGGTTTGGGATCCCGCAAATGCAAACTCTTTATCACTAATGTTGGCGTGCACCGAGACCGGCATGGCTGGCTTTCGAGAGGGGGCTTGATCTTTAATGTCGACCTTCAAGACGGGATCCTAGCTGGTATCTCCATAGAGTGTGCAATCCTGTCGCTGGCCGTCCGACGCGGCTTTAACTTCGATCAAGCAGTCGGGCTATTTCGTTAGTTCAGTTGGATATTTGCAAATTCCCGCATCGCTTTAATCTTGATCAAGGCCCTGCGCCGCGGGCGTTCGTAGCTTGCAGTTCATAGAGCCGGCGCCAAGCCTCAGTTGACCGCGGACCCCGCTGCAGTGGGAGCCAACTCTGGGTGTGATCCTTCACTGCCTGATAAGGTGACATCATGAATATTACAAAATATGCCGCTGCTGTATCGCTGTTGTCTCTCGCAGTCGGAGCAGCTTCTGCACGCGCTCAGACGAACAACGCGCCCTCGGTGGAACTCGAAGCGATTTCAGCCATGGCCGGTATCGGTGGGGGGAGCGGCGATGGCCAGCTCCACCTGCCGAACCTGGGGACGAATTGTGACTATCCCTTTACAATCGGCGGCTTTGGCGCCGGGGTTCAGGTCAACGTGTCGAAAATCTCGGCCTCGGGCCCTATCAAAAATCTGACGAAGCTAGACGATTTCCCCGGGACCTACGTCGCAAGCGGGGGTCAAGTTACGGTGGGTGTCGGCGGCGGCGCCGCTACACTGAAAAACAAGGCCAATGACGTCATCATCGAGCTTGCTGCGCAGACGGTCGGCATCGGCCTTGGCGTTTCCGGGCAAGGCCTGACGATCGACATGCCGATCCCGCCGGAAAATGCGCCACGGGCTTACGTGCTGGAGTACGGCTTTCAGAAGGGCTGGCTCAATGCCGACAACCGAAAGGCGCTTAGCGACCTGGTGGACGCCTGGAAATGTCGCTTCGTGAATTTCGACGTGACGGGAGGCAGTGACAGCCAGGAAACCGAGGGCGCCAAGCTCGCGTCCCTGCGGGCGAACGCGGTCCGGAACTACCTCGTCGGTGCGGGTGTCGCAGCAGACCGCATCACCCCAAAGGCGTCCGATTACCTGCGGGTATTGACGGCCGAAGGTGTGCGTCTTCGCCAGAACCGGGTGGTCGTCGTGACAATCCGTTAAGCCGCAGGAAATAGCGCAGCTGTCATTCCGATCCGGCCTTGATGCAAATTAAAGCTCAATGCCTTCCTCAAAATGTGATGCTGGGCGCTGAAAGGCGGCAGTGGGACCACATTAGGCCCGCATCGTGCCGCCTTGCCTGGCTAGCCAGTGGGTTGCGCAGTGGACCATACAGCAACAGTTGATCGCCGGGTGATGTCTGCGCCAGTGATCACGGTGAGCGAGGAGACCAGCCTCGCGAGAGATTGCGCGGCTCCTGACGACACACCGCATAAAGCGTGTGCCGGTCGTCCGCGACGGCCGCATTGTCGGCATCGTAAGCCGCGCCGATCTGGTGCGCGCTCTGCTGGCCGAATAGGCGCCGGTCGCTATTCCCGGCGCTATCTCGCCGGACCAAATCACTATTTCGAGATCACTCGAAAGATCGCGCACGCCTGACGATCGTTTCACCTGCGTGAGGACGACGGACGCGATCAACAGTCCGCAGATTGCTGCAGGTCTGCGAACTCCCATTGACAATAGATGTCGGTTAACGCGGGCCGGAGTCCTCGAACGGACTTTCGTCAATCCGGGCTTGCTCGATGCGGCATTGCTCCCGCCTTGTTATCGTCAGCAGGGCGTCCTATGGACATGCCGAGCTCGCCCGCCTAAAGCGATTAGGATCGCTGCGGCTAGCATGCGTCTCACCACCATCTCCTCTTTCCTCGGTTGCCGACGGCGAAGATCGTTGCGCTGACGGCGATGCTGATTCCGATGAGCACAGCTCCGAGGCCGAGGGCGAACGACAGATTGCCCTCACTGGTCTCGAGAACGATCGCCGTTGTCATCGTCCGCGTGTACCCGGCGATATTGCCGCCGACGATTAAGATGGCCCCCACCTCCGAGATCGTCCGGCCGAACCCGGCGAGGACAGCCGTCACCAACCGTGTCCGCGCGATCGCGAGCAGGTGGGGAATCGACTGCAGCCGCGTTGCGCCGTCAACTTGGAATGCGGCACCGTACTCTGCCCAAGCATCGGCAGTCGCGTCGTGAACCAGCGCCGTCACGATCGGGACTGCCAGCACAGCTTGTGCGAGCACCATCGCGCCCGGCGTGAACAACAGGCCGAGGAGCCCGAGCGGACCCGATCGAGATAGGAGCAGATAGAGCGCCAGACCGACGACCACCGGCGGCAGGCCGAGCAAAGCATTGACGGCGATCACGAGGATCCGTCGTCCAGGCACTGCATAGACGGCAAGCGCTGCCCCTAGCGGTGTACCCAACAAGGTGGCCAGAGCGGTGGCAGAAAGGCTGACAGCGAGCGAGAGCGCGATAATGCGGCCGAGCGCATTGGGATTGAGGCTCGCCCAGAGATCCGAGACCGACAATCAGCGGCGTCCTGCGCTGCGGTCGCCACCAAGTCCGATACCCTCGATCACCACCAGAATTTCGTTCGACCCCGCCAACCCGCGCCGCGTGCACGAAAGGACGCTTCTCTGCAATGGCTGCAGATGTTAGCCCCAATCGCGCCGGCGCCTAAATCGGAGAAATACGTCAGCCTACTTATTAACGCTGTCCCGGCGCAGGCCGGGGCCTATAGTTCCACAATACGAGCGGCGGACCGGTGGATCCCGGCTTCCGCCGGGAAAGTGGGACAAGCTGGGAGCGCAGAGGAGGAAACGTCATGGAAAAGCGATTTGGGGTGGTGTCGGCGGATGGCCATTGCCGCTTGATGCACCTGCCGTTCGATCTGTGGAGCAAACGGCTGCCGCGAAAATTCCAGGATGACGCGCCGCGGGTCGTGACCGGAGCCGACGGCGTGCGGCAATGGGTTGTCGAAGGACGGCCGTGGAGCGGCGTCGGCTGGGCCGGGGTCGGCCGCGGCCCGGTCAATTGCTACACAAGGGCGGGCCTGCCGGAAGAGCCGGAGCCCGGCATCTTCCGCGCCGCCGACGCCCGATATCGCTGCGAGGATATGGACCGCGACGGCGTCGATGCCGAACTCGTCAACGGTCCCTACGAGCAGATCTGGCAGATCAAGAACCCGGAACTGCGCGCCGCCTGTCGTGCGTGCGGTCAACGACTGGGCGCGCGAGCTGTACGAGGAATCCAACGGCCGGTTCATCATGCTGCTGCCATTGCCGTGCATGGCGCCGGACGAGGCTGTCGCCGAGCTGCTGCGGGTGGCCGATTTCGGCATGCCGACCGGGGTCATCTTTGACTGGGCCAACGCTCCGGAACCGGTGATCCACCAGATGTGGGAGCCGGTCTGGGCGGCGGCCGCGGAGACCGGAATGCCGGTCAATCTGCACGCCAATCCGAGTGGCGGGTCGCGCCAGATGGGGGTCGGCGTGTCGGGTATCGAGCCGCGCAATCAGGCATTGATGCGGGTCGCCAATTTCCCGATGGGGCTGATGGCCGAATTGATGAGCGCGGTCGTGTTCTCCGGGTATCTGCGATCGCCATCCCGGCATCCGCTTTGTCCTCGAAGAGGCGGGGGTCGGGTGGGTCCCGTTCATGTTCTGGCGATTTGACCGCGAGTGGGATTTTGGCGAACCGTCGAACCGCGTTTTCAAGCCGGACATCGAGCTCTCGGACAAGCCCAGCGAGTTCGTCAAACGCCAGGTCTTTTTCACCTTTGAGGTCGAGGAAGAAGGCGGTTTTCGTCGCGCCCCCGAAGTCGGATTGAAGAATTTTCTGTGGGCGAGCGATTTCCCTGGTCTTGACAGCCCATGGCCGCATTCGAAAGCGATGGGTCACGCCCCGGCCGAGACGGCGTTGGGCAAAGAGGCGCTCAATCAGCTGGTCTTTGAGAATGCGGTCAATCTCTACAAGATCCCGGTGACGGCATCGCAACAGCGTGCAGGCGCGGCGTAATCAGGGCTCCGCTCCGGGCCGGACTACGCGGCCCGGACGCCGGATAAGCGCAGTATTACGCGACACTACAATGAGCCGATTACCGCTCTCAGAGTCGTGATCATAATCGCCCGGTAAAATGATCATAATTGACCCACCCGGCGGTGCTGGCTCGGACAACCGGTTCCGATCGGCGTTGTTCTTCAATAATCGGCCTCGCCGAACGGAGAAACATGATGCGCGGGTTGAAGTTTTCGATATTGCTGCTGCTCGGCCTCGCCTTTTCCGGGTTTGCCGGATGCGCCGAGGCGACTGCGGTCTCGCAAGCTCAGGCTCCGCCACTCAGGCCGGGAATGGCGCGAGTTTGGTTTTTCCGTCCGTCGCTGACGCCGCAATTCGGCGCCGTCACGGCCTACTCGCCGATGGTCTATGCGAATGGGGCTCCCGTCGGAACGATTGCGCCCGGAACCGATTTCTATCGCGATTTCGCACCGGGGACGTATCGCTTCAGGGTTGAGCCGTATGGACTGCCGACGGCCCAGTCCGTGACCCTGCAACTGGAGCCGGGGACACAGGATTATCTGCAGGTCGACTGGATTGCCAGCTGGACCCAGGGCTATCCGCCGGCAAGCTGGAGTTTTGCTCCGAATACCTTCGGCATCCTGTGGATGTCGCCGCAGGTCGCCCACGCCTATCTGCCGACGCTGGCCTATCTCGGCGCGCGCTAACTCTTCGCGCCGGCGACACGGGGGGGCCGGGCCAATAGCCACCGTCGGAGGCCGCATTCTCCGCGACCGGGCAAATTCGTAACGCCACATAAAAGGCGGCTTTTAGCGCTATGGTAGAAGGCTTACCGATAGTCGTGATTATTCCCGGTTCGGCCAATTTATTTCCCGGTTCGGGGCGCGAAAATTCCCGTTTAGGCCGCCACGGGAATGGGCCCCAACTCTTTGATATGCCTCGCTGTTTCGCGGCAGTACGCGGCTGAACCGCAGAAATTCCCGGCTTTTTCCCGGTTACCCGGGAATTCTGCTGATCAGGCGCTCTCCCCGACTGGTCGGGAGTTCGTCTCGTCTGGGATCAGGTCCGCTGCTGCTGACGGCGGATGAAGTCGATAAAGATCGCCGCCAACAGACCCTCTTTTTTCTCCCAGTCTTCGGTCGCGATGTCCTGGTCGGGGCGGTCCTCGGCCAGGACTTCGTGGTATTCGGCATTGGGTAGCAAACGATGCGCGGCTTGGCCGGGACTGCGCGGATGGACGCGGTCGTTACCCGGGATGATGCAGGCCGGCATCATCATCGAGCGCAGTTCCGCCGGGCTGAGGCCGATCACCGGGTGATCCGCGCCCTCGTTAAAGCTCTGCCGCCAGCGCTCCATCAGCGCCACGAACTCCTTGACGTCGAGCCCCATCAGCCTCGCGCGGTTGGCCGGGTTGGCGGCGATGACCTCGCGGAAATGCTCGCTGTCGCACACCGCCGGCATGCCGCCCTGCCGCGCCAAATCGATATATTGGCTGTAGTAATTCTGTACGAGCCGCTGGGCCGCGTAGGGCCCGCCGGTCACCCGCCACAACAACAACCCGCGCACCGCCGATGGATAGCGCAACGCAAATAGCAGCGCCAGCCGGCAGCCCGACGAGCTGCCGCCGATAAACGCCGGCAGGGCGTCGAGCTGGGTCAAAAGCTCGCGCAAATCCTCGACCCAGACTTCGTTCTCCGAATTTCCCTCGAAGGCCACGCCGGAGGCGCCGGTATTGCGCCGGTCATAGATCAAGACGCGGTTGCCGGCCTCGGCGAGCTTTTCGGCGAGCGATTTGACGCCTGATAGCGCGCGCCGGCCGCCCGGCTGCAACGCCAGCCACGGGCCGTGATCGCCGAGAACCTGGTAATTGATGTCGACGCCGCGAATTGATGCAATCGGCATGACTTTCCCCGATGGCCGAACATTTGGATTTCTGCCATCCTAGCCGATATCCCCCGGACGCGCAGAGGAAATGACATGCAGGTCGGCGTCTTCTACTTCCCCGTCGATTACGGCATCGACCCGGGCGAGTTGGCCGCGGCGCTCGAGGCGCGCGGCTTTGCCTCGCTCTATGTGCCCGAGCACACCCACATCCCGGTCAGCCGGCGCACCCCGTTCCCCGGCGGCGGCGAATTGCCCAAGAAATACGCGCACACTCATGATCCGTTTGTGGCGCTGTCCTTTGCCGCGGCGGCAACCAAAAAGCTGCTGCTTGGCACCGGCATCTGCCTCATCCCCGAGCACGACCCGATCGTGACCGCAAAGTCCGTCGCCAGCCTCGACCAACTGTCAGGCGGCCGCTTTATCTTTGGCATCGGCGGCGGCTGGAACGTCGAGGAGATGGAAAATCACGGCGCCCAGTACGACACGCGCTTCCGGCTGATGCGTGAGCGCATCCTGGCGATGCAGGCGATGTGGAAAGAGGAGGAAGCCGCCTATCACGGCAAATTTGTCAATTTCGACCCGATCTGGTCCTATCCAAAGCCAAAACAGCGCCCGCACCCACCGATCCTGCTCGGCGGCGAAACCGATTATACCCTGCGTCGCATTGTCGAATATTGCGACGGCTGGATCCCGCGGCCGGTTGCCGGCTTTACCCCGCGCGACGCCAAAGCGCGATTGGCCCGAATGGCGGAGTCGAAGGGCCGCAATCCGGCCGAATTGTCGATCACGGTGTTCCGCGCCCCGCCCGACAAGGCCGCACTCGATGACTACCGCGCTGCCGGGATCGACGCGGCACTGCTCGAAATCCCCGATCTCGGCCGCGACGAGATCCTGCGGCTGCTCGACAGATACGCGCCGCTGACCCAGGCGGGTTAAAGGGCCGCTCGATGATCCGCGAGGAGCTGATTTTTGTCGCGACCTGCGACATTTCGGGGCATGTCCGCGGCAAGGGGTTTCCGGCGCGCGAACTACCGGGGCGGCTCAAGAAGGGCATCGGCTGGACCGGCAGCAATCTGATGATGTCGCCCGCCGGGCCGATCTGGGACACGCCGTTTGGCACCGCCGGCGATTTTATGATCGTGCCCGATCCGGCGGCGGAGGTGCGGGTCGATTTTGCCGACGGCTCGGCGGTCGAGCATTTTTTTCTCGGCGACCTTTGCACGACCGACGGCAAGCCCTGGGAGTGCTGCCCGCGCGATTTTCTGCATCGCGCGGCGGCGGAGCTCGAAGAGGTGTCGGGGTTGCGCGTCGTCGCGGCGTTCGAGCAGGAGTTTATCTATACCGGCACCGACGACCGTCCGGGCGACGCCTACGCGCTCGGCGCGTTTCGCCGCCAGGGCAATTTCGGTGAAACCTTTATCGCCGCGTTGCGCGCCGCCGGACCCGTCCCGGACAGCTTTCTCGCTGAATACGGCGCTCGCCAGTTCGAGGTCACCGTCGCGCCGCAGCCGGCATTGACCGCCGCCGATCATGCGGTGATCACCCGCGAGATGGCGCGCGCGGCGGCCCATCGCCTCGGCCATCGCGCGGTGTTTTCGCCCAAACCCGACCCCGAGGGTGTCGGCAGCGGCGTTCACATTCACATGAGCCTGTGGGATGGCGGGCGACCGGCGACCTATCAGGCCGGCGAGACGTTGGATCTGAGCAAACCGGCGCAGCATTTTTGTGCCGGGATTTTGCACCACATGCCGGCGATCTGCGCGGTGACAGCGCCCTCGCCGGTGTCGTATCTGCGGCTCGTGCCAAACCGCTGGGCGCCGACCGCCATCGATTTGGTGCGCCAGGATCGCGGCGCGTGCCTGCGCGTCTGCCCGGTCTTTGCCGCCGAAACCCCGGGGGAGACCGCGCGTCAGTTCAATATCGAGTTCCGCGCCAGCGACGCCGCGGCGAGCCCTTACCTGGCGTTAGGCGCGAGTCCTCTTCGCCGGGGCCGACGGCATTCGCCGGTCGTTGCCATTGCCCGGTCCCGCCGCCGCCCCGCCATCATTGCCGGCGTCTCTGAGCGCAGCACTCGACCATCTCGCCACCAGCGAGGCTGCGTTGCGTTGGTTCGGTGCCACCCATCTCGACGCCTATCTGCGCTTTAAGCGAGTCGAGGCGGAAAAGGTCGCCGACCTCTCCGACCCCGAACTCTGCGCCCATTATGCCGAGATTTATTGAGTGCCGCCGGTGGATGTGGAACCGCTGCTCGAACCGGATGAGCCTAGCCCGGCCATCCTGACCAACGAGACCGGGGAATCGATCTTTTTTCTGGCGTGTGATCATGGCGGCCGGGCGTTTCCGCGACGGCTCGGCCAGCTCGGTCTCAGCGAGCCCGACACCTTTCGTCACATCGCTTGGGACATCGGTATCGCCGAGGTCGGGCGTCGGCTGTCGACAGCGCTGGACGCGGCATTGATCGTCCAATCGTATTCGCGGCTGGTGATCGACTGCAACCGCGACCCCTCGGTGCCAAGTTCGATCCCGGAGACCAGCGAGGACACCGCAATTCCGGGGAACCGCAATCTCGGTCAAGTGGAGCGGGCGGCCCGTCGCGACGCGATCTTCCGCCCTTATCACGACCGGATCGCCGCCACGCTCGACGAACGCCAAGCCGCGCGCCGGGCAGTCGGTGCTGGTTGCCCTGCACAGCTTTACGCCGGTTTTCCGAGGCATTGCGCGGCCGTGGCATGTCGGCGTGCTGTTCAATCGCGACGCCCGCCTTGCCCAGGCATTGCTCGACCTGCTGCGCGCCGAGGGTGATCTCGTGGTCGGCGAAAACGAGCCCTACCGGGTCACCGATCTAACCGATTACACAGTTCCGGTGCATGGCGAGCGACGCGGGCTGCCCCATGTCGAGATCGAGATCCGCCAGGATTTGATCACCGAGCCGGCGGGGCAGGTAGCCTGGGCCGACCGGTTGGCGCGTTTATTGCCCGCCGCGCACGCCGCTTTTCAGCGGCAATGACGGTCTCGTCTCGCGAGGCGCCGATCGATCCGGCGCACGCCGCCTTGCTGATCATCGATATGCAGAATTATTGCGCCCATGCCGAGGGCGGTTGGTGGCGCCAGCACCAACCAACCCCGCATTTTTTGGCAAGTCTTCAGCAGTCGGTAGTGCCAAATCTGCGCCGGCTGCAAGCCGGCTGCCGCGAGGCGAAGATCGAGATTCTGTATTCGGTGATCGAGAACATGACCAAGGACGGCCGCGACCGCAGCCTCGATTACCGGATTTCCGGCATCGACGTGCCGAAGGGGTCGTGGGACGGGCAGGTGTTGGACGTCATTGCCCCGGCTGAAGACGAGATGATTTTTCGCAAGACGTCGAGCAACGTCTTTGTCTCGACGAATATTGATTTTGTGTTGCGCAATCTGGGTGTGCGCTCGCTGATGATCGCCGGAATCATGACCGAGCAATGCGTCGAAAGCGCTGTCCGCGATGCCTGCGACCTCGGCTATCTCGTGACGCTTGTTGCCGACGCCTGCACGACCAGCACCGCCGAACGCCACGAACACTCGCTGATCGGCCTGCGCGGTTATTGCCGTCAGCGCCCAACCGGCGTTCTCGTCGAGGAAATCGCTTCGATCCGCGGCATCACGGCTTAGCGGCGGTAACCAGCAACACGGTCGAGGAAAGCCGCACTTCACCGTTTCGCGTGTGGGGGGCGAGGGCCTCCTCGATCTCGCGGCGGATCGTCTCTCGGGTCGCCTCGTCAGGTTTTTTCTCGTCGATCAGCCGGCCGGAGGGGCCCATGATGCAGGCGGCCTTGGCCTCCTCCTCAGGAGTGGCCGCGAGCATGTCGGGGTGCTCACGAGCGACCGCGATCCTGGCAAATCCGGCATTTCCGAGAAACTCGCGCACATAATCGGGGTCCGCGAAGGCCATCGGGCCGGGGGCGCGCGGTGATCTGGGCTCGGGTGGGCCGAGATGGCGCAAGGCCACCCGATAGGGAATAAGCCAATGCTCGTTCTCGTCGAGGCCGCCCCAGCACGCAAAACACAATCTGCCACCCGGCCGGGCGGCAGCGAAAAGATTGGTGAAAGCCTGACCGGGGTCGGCAAAAAACATCACCCCAAAGCGCGACGTGATCAGATCAAAGGAGCCGGGCTCGAACTTATGGGTCTGGGCATCGGCCTCGACCAGCGAGACGTTGCGCAATCCGAGATCGGCCAAGCGTTTGCGCGCTGCTGTCAGCATTGCTGAGGAGATGTCGGCCCCGACCACCGCGCCGGTCTCGCCAACCGCCTCGGCGAGCGGCACGGTAAAGGCGCCGGTGCCGCAGCCGATTTCGAGAACGCGCTCGCCGGGTTTTGCACCGGAGCGCGTCAGCAGCAAATCGTTGACGGCGCGAACGCGGCGCTCGACAAGTCCCTCCAGCCCCACCCAGCGTGGTCCCGCCACGGTGTTCCAGTAGTCACGCTGCGCCGTGTTGGCTATCGCTTGCTCGGCCATAAATCCGGCTCCCTTTCGGTCAATCGGGTTCGATCGGCATCGTCGCGATCGCCTTCCAGGCGATCGGTGCGCCGCATTTCTCCGCGGCTTCGGCCGGCGGCAGCGAAATGTCCCAATGTGCCGCCAAAAAACGCCGTCCCGTGACAGCGGCGGCATCGTCGGATACCAGCCAGCGTAATGGCGGCGCCATGATCTCCGGGCGCAGCAGCCGCGAGCGGTCGGCAAACGCACCCTCTGGGATGATGCGGGTGTCGGTCATCCCGCCCGGGACCAGCACATTCGCGGTGACGCCGGTTCCGGCAAGATCGGCGGCCATAACCGCAGTTGCCGCTTCGGCTGCGGCTTTGCTCGCCCCATAAAGGACGTAGCCCTCGCGCAGCATCGTGCCGAGGCTGGTCGTGACCGTCACGATCCGGCCGCGCTTGGCGCGCAGCATATGCGGCACGACAGCGCGCGCCATCATCAACGGTGCGGTCGCATTGACCGCGACAAACCGGCCCCACTGCTCGGGCGTGATCTCCCAAAAACGCAGCGGGTTGCGGCGCTGGTCGGCGCGGATCGAGCCCTGGCCGATCCCGGCATTATTGACCAGGATGTCGATCCGGCCCGCTTGGCTGAGCGCGTTCGAAACAATCATCTCGAACGAGGCCGGGTCGGCGAGGTCGGCCTGTATGGTTCGCAACGCCCCGCCGATATTGCTTCCCGAGGCGGCGGCTTCCAATTCGCCGAGCCAGGCCGGCTCACGATCGACCGCAGCGACATCAATCCCAGCTTCGAGCAGTCCGAGCGCCATCGCCCGGCCGATGCCGCTCGCCGCACCAGTCACGATTGCTAGCTGCCGATTTTCCGCCATCAGCGTTTACCTCCACTGCAACCGGTTTTTTGGCCGGCGGCAAGTCTCCCACCGGGCGGGAGGCGGCGCAATCCGATCTGTCACGATCCTGCGCTACCGACGTTCGGAGCGGCGGCGATTTATCAGCAATGAGAGGCATTAGAAGAATGTCGAGCGAAGAACTTCATATCCCGCGCGAAAAGCTGTCCACGGAAGCGCGGCTGCTGCACTACGCGATCGTCTCGCTGCAAGAAGAGCTGGATGCGGTCGATTGGTATCGTCAGCGCGCCGACGACAGCGAGGACGAGTCTCTAAAAGCGATATTGCTACACAATATGCGCGAAGAAATGGAGCATGCGGCGATGCTGATGGAATGGCTGCGCCGTAACAACTCCGACTTTGCGCGGACCTTTGAGACCTATCTCTTTACAAAGGCGCCGATTACCGAGGTCGAGAAGGTCGCTGAAAATAAGGGTGGTGAGACGCCGTCCGCGGGCCAACAGCGCGACGACCTCGGCTTTACGATCGGCCCGATGCGGGGGAGATAGGCTGTGGACTATTTCAACCGCGAAGAGGCGCGATTTCCCCAGACCCTGTGGGATGCGCTCGATCAAAGCGCAGCGAAAGCCGCACGCGATTTGTTGACGGCACGCCGCTTTCTTGATGTCGAGGGACCGTTTGGCGTCGGGCTGACCGCGATCGAGGCCGGGGATGACGAGTTTCGCCAGCCCAATCCGAACGAGGCAGGCACCGTCATCAGCCGGACCGTACCGGTGCCGATGTTGCGGCAGAGTTTCCAGCTCAGCATCCGCCGAGTTGCCGCCCATCTCGAAAACGGTCAGGCAATCAATCTGAGCCCGGCGCAAACCGCGGCTGAAGCCGTCGCCAACGCCGAAGAGCGAGTGGTGTATTACGGCCAGCCTGATTTCGGGCTCCCCGGGTTGTTGACGGTGTCGGGCCGACAGCACGTTGATGGCGGCGACTGGTCGGGTCTCGACCGCGCATTGCAGGACGCGGTCGGCGCGGCGACCAAGCTCGACGAGCATGGATTTCGCGGGCCTTACGCTCTGGTGCTGGCGCCGGCCTTGTATAATGCGCTGTTTCGGCTTTATCCCGGCACCGACGTGCTGCAGCTCGAGCATCTCAGGCGGCTGTGCACCGGCGGAATCTTCAAGGCCAGCATCGAGGGCGGCCTGTTGGTCGATCCGCGCGCCGGTGTTCTAATGGTCGGCCAGGATCTCAGAGCAGGCTATGTTTGCCGCGACGGGATGCACTACCAGCTCTACCTCAGCGAGAGTATCGTGCTGCGCATCGATGACCCTGAGGCGATCTGTACCTTGTCGGTCAGTCTCTAGGGTTGGCGCCGATTCGTCGGCTTGATCTCCGCAAACCCGGTTCCGCCCCGCTCCATTCAAGGGAAATGCTAGCTTCCAACCGTATGCGCTAATATTAACTTGTCGCGCGATTGGCGGGAGATCGTGGCGAGGGCGGGGATGCGTATATCGGTTCGGGAGTGGGAAGGCGGCGAGCCGGCCAGAGCTGGTCATCTTGAACGCGGGCGCGAGACTGAGACCGAACTCGCAGCACCGGCTGCGGAGTTGGAGCGCCGCGGGCCGGTGCGGCGGCACTGGTCGCTCGACGACATTCCTTGGCACGAGATTCGCCACGATCGCGTCGAGAATAGCGAGGCGCTATTTTACATGATCGCGGCGGCCTCGCTGATGGAGAGCGCCACCGATCTCTACACTGAGAATCTGATCGATTACTTTGCGGGCGACGACGAGATTACCTCTTGGCTAAAAGATTATTGGCTGCCGGAGGAATTGCAGCACGGCCGGGCGTTGCGCCGCTATGTCGAGACCGCCTGGCCGGACTTCCCGTGGGACGAGGTGCGCCAGAATTTTATCGAGGAGTTCCGGCCGTTCTGCGACGAGTCTCTCGAGCAGGCACGCGGGCTCGAAATGGCGTCGCGCTGCGTCGTCGAAACCGGAACTGCGAGCTTTTATACTTGCCTGTCGCGCGCCAGTCCCGACCCGGTGCTGGCGTTGTTGACCCGGCGGATCGCTGAGGACGAGGTCGGACACTACAAGCATTTCTATCGGTTCTTTCGTAAATACCGCGACATCGAACACCCGCGCCGGACCGAGGTGGGGCCGGCGTCTGTGGCGGCGTCTGCGCATGACCGGCGGTGAAGACCGACATGTCGTGCTAAAGCACGTTCACGCCGCGCATCGCCCGGGCGCGCCGTTCAATACGCGCAACTATCGCCAAATGCATCATCAGTGCCGTGCGCTAATGCGCCCGCATTTTCCGGCGGAGATGTCAGTCCGCATGCTGCTTAAACCGCTCGATCTCGGCCCGCGAGCCCAGCGGGTAACGGTCCCGGTGCTTGCCGCCGTAACCCGGCGCATCGTGCCCTAACGGGGGACGAGCTTCCTCGCTGGCGCGAAACGACGCGATCAGCTGATTTAAAGGTCAGCGTCCGGCTGATTAACAAAGATCAGGATGGCGAGGATTGTAATGTAAAAGCGAAACGCCGCCTCCTGCCCATTCCATTTCGGCGATTCCCACATCGAAAACCACTCTCCGCCGACCACCATAAAGCCGAAGAACCACACCAGAAACCCAAGCGTGGCGCCGACAAAGACAAAGCGCTTCGCGCGATTGAAGCGGGTGCGGTCCGAGCGAAGATGACGGGCCAGATGAAATTGTCGCAATCGCGAACGCGGCGCCGGTAAGCCCCTCGCCGGCGATGATCAGCGCATAGCCTGCTTGCCACAATATCGGTGAGGTAATCCGGCGATAAAGCAATGCGTTCCCGGGAAAAGTCGTGTCCATGCTCAGCACATGGCTGACAAAGGCGTAGTTCGTCCCGTAGTCGGTCAGATTATCCGCCGCCACGAGCAGCGCGAAGAGTGCCGCGCAGCCGACCATGACCACTTTGGCGATGCGGGCTTCGAACATCAGTTTCTCCTATTGAGACGCTGGGTCGGGCGCGAGGCTCATGATGGTTATTGTCCCTGGAGCACCGCTCCGCCTCTAGCTGGCACGAGCGAAAACAAAACGGCTCGCGATCTGGAACCCGGTCGCGCCGCCTCTCTTCTGCTTCGGCTTGACCTTGGCCGGCCCTGCCGGGAGGATGCGCGGAAGCTGAAGGATAAAAGCAGGCTGATCGTGTCATCACCCCGCGGCCAATACGATGCGCCGCATCTCGCCCGCAACGCCGCGAACTTCACGGCGCTGACACCGCTATCGTTTTTGGCGCGCGCCGCAGCCGTTTACCCCGACAAACTCGCAATCGTGCATGGCGATGTGCGCTACACCTACCGGGAATTTTATGCGCGCTGCCGGCAGTTTGCCGACGCGTTGCGTCGGCGCGGGATCGGGCCGGGCGACACGGTGGCAGTGTTGGCCCCGAACATTCCCGCCCTGCTCGAAGCGCATTACGGGGTGCCGATGGCGGGCGCGGTTCTGAACGCGCTGAATACGCGGCTCGATGCGCGCTCGATCGCCTTTATTCTCGGACACGGCGAGGCCAAGCTGCTGATCGCCGACCGCGAATTTGCACCGATTGTGTCGGCGGCGCTTGCCGAACTCGACCATCCGCCGGCATTTGTCGAAATCGACGACGGCCACGGCTCGGAGAGGCTCGGCGGGCTCGATTACGAGGCATTTCTCGCCGAGGGCGATCCCGCCGCCGAGTGGCAGGCGCCACCCGACGAATGGGCCCCGATCGCGCTCAACTACACCTCGGGCACCACCGGCAATCCCAAGGGTGTCGTCTACCATCATCGCGGCGCGTTTCTGAACGCACTCGGCAACGCGATCACCTTCGGGCTCGATCGCCACTCGGTCTATCTGTGGACCCTGCCGATGTTTCATTGTAACGGCTGGACCTATCCCTGGGCTGTGACTGCGGTGGCCGGAACGCATATCTGTTTGCGCCGGGTCGACCCGGCCGCGATCTTTGCGGCGATCGCCGACCACCGTGTCACGCATCTGTGCGGCGCACCGGTTGTATTGAACATGCTGATCCATGCGCCGGAAGAGGTCAGGCGGCGCTTTGACCATGTCGTCGAAGCGGCGACTGGAGGTGCAGCCCCGCCCTCGGCGGTGATCGGCGCGATGGAGCGGATGGGCTTCCGGATCACTCATTTATATGGGCTGACCGAAAGCTACGGCCCGTCGACGGTTTGCGCCTGGCAGGACGCCTGGGAGGAACTGCCGCTGGACGAGCGGGCCGCCCGCATGGCGCGTCAGGGTGTCGGTAGCCTAACCCTCGGCGGGCAGCGCGTCGTCGGTCCAGGGATGAACGATGTGCCGGCCGACGGCGCCACGGTTGGTGAAGTGGTCCTTCGCAGCAACACGCTGATGAAGGGCTATCTCAAAAACCCGGCGGCGACCGAAGAAGCGTTCCAGGAAGGCTGGTTCCACACCGGCGACCTCGCGGTCATGCACCCCGACAGCTACATCGAGATCAAAGACCGCGCCAAGGACATCATCATCTCGGGTGGCGAGAACATCTCGTCGCTCGAAGTCGAGGAGGCGCTGTACCGCCATCCGCACATCATGGAAGCCGCAGTGGTCGCTCGGCCCGATCCGAAATGGGGCGAAAGCCCGTGCGCGTTTGTGACCCTGACGCCCGACGCACCGCCACTCTCCGCCGAAGATGTCATCGCCTGGTGCCGCGCCAATCTCGCCCATTACAAGGTGCCGCGCACGGTCGTCTTTGGCGCTTTGCCAAAAACCTCGACCGGCAAGGTCCAGAAATACGAATTGCGGGAGCGCGCCAAGGAGGCCATGCCGTGACCGCGCTGCCGAGCTTTGATCTCTCAGGGCAGGTGGCGCTCGTCACCGGCGCATCGAGCGGGATCGGCCGGCACCTTGCCGCGCTGCTCGCCGCCGCCGGCGCGAAAGTGGCGCTGGGTGCTCGCCGCGCCGAACTCCTCGATGAGGTCGCCCGCGAGATCGAAGCCGATGGCGGCAGTGCGGCCCCGGTGGCGCTCGATGTGACCCGCTCGGACAGCGTCGCTGGCGCCATTACCGAGGCCGAGCGCGCGCTTGGGCCGCTAACATTACTGGTCAACAATGCCGGGGTTACGGTCGCCAAGCCGGTGCTCGAGCATACCGAGGCCGACTGGGACTACATTCTCGACACCAATCTCAAAGGCGCCTGGCTGATGGCGCAGGCCTTCGCCCGTCATCTCGTCGAGCACGGGCGGCCGGGTCGGATCGTCAACATCGCTTCGGTCTTGGGGTCTCGGACGATCGCGCACTTGCCGGCCTATTGCACCTCGAAGGGCGGGCTCATCCATTTGACGCATGTGCTGGCGATGGAGTTGGCGCGCTACGGGATCCTCGTCAACGCGCTCGCCCCCGGTTATCTCGAGACCGATTTCAACCGCGACTTTCTGCGATCCGAGGCGGGCAAGCGCCTTGCCGCGCGCATCCCGTTGCGCCGGGTGGCACAGCCGGATGATCTCGATGGCGCGATGCTGCTGCTGGCATCGCCGGCGGGAGCCTACATCACCGGTGCAGTCATCGCCGTCGATGGCGGACACGGCGTCGCCCCGATCTGAAATGCCCGAAGACGGCGCGCGGCGCGCGGCGCTGGCGCGGTTTCTCGCCGTCGCGAGCGGCGCCCGGGCATGCGAGATCACCGCGCTGGCGCCATTGGCCGGCGGCGCCATCCAAGAGAATTGGGGGCTCGACGCGCATTTCACGAGCGGGACGCTGGATGGCGCGCAGCGCCTTGTGCTGCGCGCGGCCGGCGAAACGGGGGTGCCCTCCAGTCTCGACCGGCTCCAGGAATTCGCCGTGCTAAAGGCGGCCTTTGCCGCCGGGGTAACGGTGCCCGAGCCGCTCTTCGCATGCCCCGACCCGTCGGTGTTTGGCAAGCCGTTCTTTATAATGCGCCGTGCCGAGGGCACCGCGGCGGCGCACCGGATAACCCGGGACCCGATGCTTGATCCGGTGTTGCCGGCGATCGCCGCGCAGCTCGGCGGCGAGCTCGCCCGCATTCACACGATCCGGCCGCCGCGTTCCGATCTCGATTTTCTGACCCCATACGAGAAATCCGGGCCCGAACACCAGATCGCCGCCTTTCGCGACTACCTCGATACTCACCCCTCACCGCGGCCGGTGCTGGAATGGGGTATTCGCTGGCTCGAAACCCACGCCCCGTCGCCGGCCGAGCCGGTGCTGTGCCATCACGATTTCCGCACCGGTAATTATCTCCTCGACGGAGCCAAGCTGACCGGGATCCTCGATTGGGAATTTGCCGGTTGGGGCGATCCACATGAGGACATCGCCTGGTTCTGCAGCATGGGATGGCGATTTGCTCGGCTCGACAGGGAAGCCGGCGGCATCGCCGACCGCGCACCGTTCTACAGCGGTTACGAGAGCGAGAGCCGGCGCGCGATCGACCCTGTCCGGGTCCATTTCTGGGAGGTCTTGGCGAGCGTGCGCTGGGCGGTCATCGCGCTGCAGCAAAGCGACCGCCAGATGCTCGGCGGCGAACGCAGTCTCGACTTGGCATTAACCGGGCGGCGCGCCAGCGAATGCGAACTCGCGATCCTGATGCTGCTCGATCGCGGCGGCGAGACGGCCGCGAGCGCCGCCCCCTCCCAAACCCTCCCCGGCTGGCGGGGGAGGGAAGGGCGGGGGAATGAGAGCGCCGAGAACCATGGGCCAACTGCGGCGACAACCGATTTGCCGCGCGGCCCGGCCCTGCTGGCGCTGGCGCGCGACGTGCTGATCAACGATTTGCTGCCATTATTGCCGCGCAACCGTCAGCTCGACGCACGCCTCGTCGCCAATTCCATGGCAATCGCCGAGCGCGAGGCCGCGGCGCCGGCATGTGTCGAATCGATCGCCGCCGAACTGCGAGCGCTGTTCGGTGCTGACCCCGGCGATTCGGCGGTGCTGTTGCGCCGGTTTGCCCGCGAACTGCGCATCGGTGGCCTTGACAATTCGCCCGAGCGCGCGGCGCAGGCCCGCGCTATGTTATGGCGATTGACGATCGCCAGACTGCGTCTGGCCAATCCGAGGTTTCTAGCCGCCAATGGTTTTTCCTGACCGCGCGGCGTTTGCGAGAGGGTGAATTGCCGCAATCCCGTGTCCGCGAGGCAATCGACGCATTTGCCGCCGGCGAGGTCATCGTCGTGACCGATGATGATGACCGCGAGAATGAGGGCGACCTGATCATTGCCGCGATGCACGCCACACCCGAGAAGCTGGCCTTTATCATCCGCCACACTTGCGGCATCGTCTGCGCGCCGTTGACCGGGGACATCGCTCAGCGGCTCCATCTGGCGCCGATGGTCGCCGATAACGACGCGATTCACGGCACCGCCTTTACCGTGTCGGTCGACTATCGCCACGGCACCACAACCGGGATCTCGGCCGAAGACCGCACCGCGACGATTCGTAATCTCGCCAACAATAATACCGGGCGCGCCGATTTTGTCCGGCCGGGGCATATCTTTCCGCTTATCGCCAAAGAGGGCGGGGTGTTGATGCGCTCCGGCCATACCGAGGCGGCTGTCGATTTTTGTCGGCTCGCCGGGATCGAGCCGGTGGCGGCGATCTGCGAACTGGTCAACGACGACGGCACAGTCATGCGCGGCCCGCAGGTCTCAGCTTTTGCCAAAAAGCACACGCTGCACCGCGTTTCGGTCGCGGATCTGATCGCTTACCGTCAGGCGCGCGAAAAGCTCGTGACCCGGGTGGCAGAGTTCAAAGTGGCCAGCGAAATCGGCGAACTCGCCGGCTATGCCTTTGTGACGCCGTTCGACAAGGTGCACCACTACGCATTTGTCTACGGTAACATCGGCAGCGGCACCAATGTGCCGACCCGTTTGCACCGCGCCCATGTCCTCGAAGACGTGTTTGGCGGCGCCAAGCCCATTCATGCCGCTCTCGACCGCTTTAAGGAAGCGGGGCAGGGGGTGCTGGTCTATCTGCGCGATGGCACCTCCGGCGTGCCGACCTCAACAGTCGGCGAGTTCGGCGAGGAGGAAACGGCCTCCGAGCGCGAGCGCAATACGCAGTGGCGCGAAGTCGGGCTCGGGGCGCAGATCCTGCGCGATTTGCGGATCTCGTCGATCCAATTGCTGGCGACACGCTCCCGGACCTATGTCGGGTTGGCCGGATTCGGCATCGAAATTGTCGAGACCGAGCCGCTCGAAGGCGAATAGCCCAAGGGATCAGCGAGAAGAGATCATGCGGTCCACAACCAAGCTGCATTACGCCTGGATTGTCGCCGCCGTTACCTTTGTCGTCGGGCTGCTGACCGCGGGGGTGCGCGCCGCGCCCGGGGTGCTGATCGTCCCGCTCGAACAGGAATTCGACTGGTCGCGCGCCACGATCTCGTTCGCGGTCGGCGTCAATCTGTTGCTCTATGGGCTGGTCGGCCCGTTCGCGGCGGCGCTGATGGACCGCTTTGGCGTGCGCCGCACGATGACAATAGCCTTGGCCGTGACATCGGCGGCGGTGGCGTTGTCACCGGCATTGCACCAGGCTTGGCAGCTGATCCTGCTGTGGGGTGTGGTGGTCGGCGCCGGCACCGGCGTAATCGGCGCGTTTCTGTCGGCCTATATCGCGGCGCGCTGGTTCCGCCGGCGTCAGGGTTTGGTGGTCGGGGTGCTGACCGCCGCCAACGCGGCCGGGCAGCTCGTGTTTCTGCCGAGCCTTGCCGAACTTGTCACTCATTACGGCTGGCGCGTGATGTCGCTCGCGCTCGCCGCCACGGTGGTCGTCTTTGTCCCGCTCGTCGCAATCTTGATGCGCGACCGGCCGCAGGACCTGGGCTTGACGCCCTATGGTGCTGAGGGTCAACCGGAGATCGTAACACGGCCCCTAGGCAACCCGGTTATGGTCGCCTTTCGCGCGCTCGGCAGCGGCGCGTCGAAGCGGGATTTCTGGTTGATCGCGGGCGGCTACTTTGTTTGCGGCGCCACGACCAACGGGCTGATCGGCACCCATCTGATCCCGGCCTGCGTCGATCACGGTCTCAGCGAAGTCGCCGGAGCCGGGCTGCTCGCGGCGACCGGGGTATTCAGCTTTGTCGGCGGCACGGTCTCGGGCTGGCTCAGCGACCGCTGCGACAACCGGGTGCTGCTCGCCTGGTATTACGGCTTGCGCGGGGTGGCGCTGATGTATCTGCCCTTTGCCTTTGGCACGTCGATCTATGGCTTGCCATTGTTCGCAGTCTTTTACGGCCTCGACTGGATCGCCAGCGTGCCGCCAACCGTGCGCCTGCTCAATCGGGTTGTCGGCACCGAGAAGACCGGGATCATGGTCGCCTGGATCACAGTCATCCATCAAATGGGTGGCGCACTCGCGGCCTATCTCGGCGGTGTATCGCGCGGAGTGTTTGGCACCTACCTCGAAGCCTTCATGTTTGCCGGTCTGTTGCTGATCGGCGCCGCGTTCATGGTGCTGTTCATCGGGGCCGGCGGGCGCGAACCCGAGCCGGCAGACGTCGCCCTCGCCGCCGAGTAACCAATCCACGTTTAAACTGATCGGAAGCAGAGAACGCGTATGTCGGATTCGGGGGCGCTATTGTGGTGGCTACCGGCCCTGCTGATCGGTGCGTTATCCGTCCTGGCGCTCGCGGTTGCCTGGATGCCGGCTACGAAAACCGGCACGAGGCGATCGCGGTTACTGGCAGCGATCGCGGTTCTCGGCAGCGCGGCACTGGCAGTTTCAGTATGGCAAGGGTCTGCGGCGAGCAACGAAATCGCCCGTCTCCAACAGAACGATCGGACGGAGCAACTGGCTCTGCAGGTGAAGTCGCTCGAGCAAGAGCTGACGAAACTCAAGGAAGCTACGCGCGCCCGATCGCTCGGTGAGCAGACAGCCGCCAAGCTTGCGGATTATTTGCGGCCCTACGGCAGCCGCAAAATTGTGGTCTCGTGCGTCCCCAACGACGTCGAAGCCTATCGCTACGCCACCGAGATCGCCAACACCTTGAAGGACGCCGGCTGGGATGCTAGCGGGCCGGAGACGACAGCGATCTTCGGCAATATTCGGGCGATGGCCATCAACGTTTATGACCCCGGTTCGGCGGGGCCGGATACCGCGAAGATCCTGGTGGATGCGTTCGCGAAGTTCGGCATTCCCTATCAGAGCCGCGTACCACCGGCCGAGTTGGTCGACGGCAGCAGGGTCGAGCTATTCGTCGGCGCAAAGCCCGTGCCGCCCGCCGTGGCGACAACTGAGCCGGCGCATTAGCTCCACCGCGGTGACATCGTCATTCCAAGAACATTTCGGGAAACTGAGTGGGGTTTCCGCGCACTGCGCCCCGGCTATTCGCATCGCGTGATTTCGCCGCGCTGCCGCCGGGCTAATCAGCGCAGCTTATGATCGTTTGCTCACGCCGAAAACCGGTGTGACCTCCGTCATAGTCGACCGCGAAGCGAGCAATTAACTAACCCTCTGCCCGCTTCTCTTGGAGCGGTCAACAGAGGGCGACGGATATGCTGATCCGGGAAAAAACAGTCGCGGGAGAACCTTTTGTCGAACCGGCGACTGAAGCCGCAATTGCCGAGTTCATCCGCACCCGTGGCGTTACGCGCTGCCCAACCGCGTGTGTGCTGCCGACTCAAGGCTCAGTCGCCGCGCACGACCGCGAGGCCTTGGCAGAATATGCAGAAGCGCGCGACCGCGGCCGCCAGCTGCGAGCGGCTCGCCGGAACCCGTTTTTCCCGTTTTCGATGCCGCGGTCGCTAGGGTGACCGCGCTTCGCGTCGTCAGGTCCCCCGGAAAAGCTGTTCAGTTCGCAGCGGCTAGCTCGTAGACGAGCCTCGCTGCGGCAATATCCTCGGCCGCGATCCCGACCGATTTGAAAACGGTCGTGGCTTCTGCCGATACGGATGCACTGCCCGCGAAAACTTCGCCGATCTCGGCGCTGATCTTCGCCTTTGAGAGAATGACGTCGCCGGACTCCTTCATCACTGCGGCGCGCGAATCCACCACCAGCAGGTTCGCCATCGCGGCATCGTCGAGTTCACGCCAGTTAGGCCGCGGCGAGCCGACCGCGTTGACATGGGCTCCGCCCTTCAGCCACGCTCCCTTTAGAATTGGCTGGATTGCGCTGGTCGCAGTAACGACAACATCGGCGCCGCGTACCGCATCCTCGGCCGCCATCGCCACTATGCCATGCCGTTCGGCAAAACGACGCGCGTGCTCGGCGGTGCGGCTCCACACTCGGACCTCCTCAAAATTGCGGACCCGTTGCAGCGCGTGAAGATGCGCTTCGGCCTGAACGCCGCTGCCGAGCAACGCCAGCACGCGACTGTCGGGGTGGGCGAGATGTTTGGTTGCCGCGGCCGAAACCGCTGCGGTGCGCATCTCGGTGATCAGTCTTCCGTCCAAAACCGCCAGTGGCTCACCGGTGTCGGGTGCGGAATAACAAGATCATCGCGTGGTGCGTAGGCACGCCACTGCCGGCGTTTCCCGGATAGAAGCTGACGAGCTTGGCGCCCATCGCGTGCTCGGCAATTGCCGGCATGACTCCGAGATAGCGGCGGCCCTCCTCGACCGTCAGCATTTCGCGTACCGGCTGGATCACGTCGCCGCGCAGAGAACGCGATCAACGCCTCCTCCATCGCCGCGATCAGTGGGTCCCAGCGGAGCAGCCGGCGGATTTCGTCCTCGCTGAAGTACCTGACCATTTGTGAAGCCTCTCGATAATCCACCTCGGGTTGGTTTTTTGTTGACCTCGATCAAGGCGGCGCTGCAGCTTTCGCAGCCACGATTGGCCCACCTTGGTGTTTTGTAGAGAACAGAAATGTCGACGCCGATCAAAGCCGCCATCTTGTTTGCTGCCGCCATCGCCTCGCTCCCGGCCAATGCGCAGCTTTTGGGGTTAGGGATTGAGACGAACATCGAACTGTCGAGGCAGGACCTCGATATGATCCGTCACACTGTCAGCGAGCAAATCCATGGCAAGCCGGTCGGCACGACCGCGAAATGGAGCAACCCGGCCTCGGGAAATGCCGGCAAGATCGCGCTCACGAAGAAGTTCGTGAGAAACGGCCAACAATGCGAAACCTTGGACTATGCGGTTACAACAAAGCGCAGACCGGTTCGGCCGGAGCATTATCGACTTAGCAGTTGCCTGCAGCCGGATGGTCAATGGAAGCTAATCTAAGCGTCCTGTAAACGGAGGGGCAGGCGTGGCGGTGTGGATCGAAACCTTTCGCGGCACGGTCGCACCATGGGAATGCGACATCACCGAGCATTTCACGATCGCCTATTATGCCGATCGCATCGACCAAGCGTCGGCTACGCTCGCCGACCATCTCGGGCTGATTGAACAGGCGCGCGCCGGCGTCTTCCCGCGCCGACTGACGCTGCGCTTTGTCCATGAGTTGCGCGCCGGCGCCAGCTTTCACATCGAGAGCGCTGCGGTCGGCCTCGACCCGGCATTGCGTCTTGGCCACCGTATTGTCGATTCGGCGAGCGGCGAGCCCGTGACTTGGGTCGAGGAGGTCTGGGAAACCGCACGGCTGCCGGATGCAGCGCGCAAATCGGTCGGCGAAGCTCTCGCCGTCTGGGACGGACCGGAAACCGAGCAACGCGCCGATCCGGCCTCGACTGCGGGATCGGCCCCGATGGCGCGCGGCCGAGTGCGGCCGGCCGATCTCGATGAATTCGGCCGCTTTTCTCTTGCTGCCTTTGTTCACCGGTTCACCGATGCGGTGGTCCAGACTTCGGCGGCGATCGGCATGACGGGCGAGTATATGAAAGCCGAGCGGCGCGGCTACTCGACCTTTGAGCTTGTTCTAAGGATCTCGGCCGTGCCTCGCCCGGGCGATCGCTATCTGGTCGAGACCGGGATCGCCCATCTCGGCAATTCGTCGCTGCGTCTGCTGCACCGTATGACCGATCCGCGCAGCGGCCACGAATTTGCTCGCCTCGGTCAGTTCGGGGTCCAGCTTGATCTTGACGCGCGCCGTCCGGCGCCGCTGCCGCCGGAGATCCGCGCTGCGGCGACGCGCCTGCTTCTACCGACGGGTTGAGTTCGACGCGCGCCCCGCTGTCTGGCATTCCAATAGCAACTGCTGCTTATTTCAGATTGCGGTCCCAAATCGCGAAGATTTGCTTCATCGTCCCGGGTATCTTTCGCGGTGCAGGGGAGTGAGTGATGGATATGTCGAATGCCGCCGTAGCACGCGCAGCGGGATGGCTGACGGCATGGGATTCGCACCCCATTCACCGTACCGGGACTGCTGGCGATGTAGCCGGCGCCGCGTGGCTGATGAGCGAGGTCGAAAAAGCTCGGCGCCCAGCCGGTGCTTGAGGAATTCACGCTCGATCGTCTGGACCCGATCGCCAGCTATATTGAGATCGACGGCATACGGATCGAGGGCGTTCCGGTCTTCGACTCCCCCGCGACCCCAGCCAAAGGTGTCACCGGCCGGCTCGGGCCATTGGGATCGGCAGCAGCGATCGGGGTTGTCGAACTTTCACCGCATGCGGTCTATGCGCCGGAATATGAACAGCGGCGCCGCGGCGCGGGTCACGAAGCCGTGGTCGTTGTCTCCAATGGGACGCGGCCCGGTTTGGCGCTGTTGAATGCCGAGCGCTTCCGGGCCCCTTACGGCGCTCCGGCGATACAGGTGCCGAGCTCGGCCCGCGACGCAGTTTTTGCCGCCGCTGAACGGGGCAATCACGCGCGCGTGGTCGCAGAAAGCCGGCGAACAGCCTCACGCGCCGCCAATGTCGTCGTAAGCATCGCCGGGCGTGAACCGCATCGCGCACCGGTCATAGTGATGACCCCGCGTAGCTCGTGGTGGCAGTCGACAGCCGAACGCGGCGGTGGGCTGGTGTGCTGGCTCGAGACAATTGCCGCTCTGCTTCAAGCGCCGCCGAAGCCGGATGTCGTCTTCACGGCGAATAGCGGCCATGAACTGGGCCATCTCGGTCTCGACGCGTTCATCGCGCGCCGACCAGGCCGGGAGCTATCGGTGGAAATGGGGGGAGCGGTCTGGGTCCATTACGGCGCCAACATCGGCGCCGTAGGCGGCGAATTGTCGGTACTGTCGGCAGCCCCCGATCTTGCCGCACTCGCCGCGGAGGAATTGACCGGTGCCGGTTCTCCGCCCGGCCGAATCGCGCCGCCGAACCTCGTCCCGAGCGGCGAGACCCGCGACATCCATCGTGCTGGCGGCCGCTATGTGACCTTGGTCGGCACCAATCCCTGGTTTCATCTGCCGGAGGATCGTTGGCCGCACGCCGTGGATGCCGTGGCGGTAGCGCGGATCGCAGCCGGCGCCGCGGCGATGGTCGTGAGGCTGACGCGGTGAGCGACACGGGACGCTGTCTGTCGCTCGTTGTGTAAAAGGAAAGGGCGCCCGTGGGCGCCCTTTCTCGCGGAGAAGGCTGACGATTTTTTAATAATCGTCCATTCCGTCCATGCCGTGGTCGTGCGACATGCCGGGTGCAGCCTTTTTCTCTGGCTTCTCGGCGATCATTGCTTCGGTCGTCACCAGCAGCCCGGCCACCGAAGCGGCATTCTGCAGGGCTAACCGCACGACCTTTGTCGGATCGATAATGCCGGCCTTGACCATGTCGACATATTGTCCGCTCTGCGCGTCGAAGCCGTAATTCGGGTCACTGCTGTCGAGCAGTTTGCCGACCACTACCGAACCTTCGCTACCGGCATTTTCCGCGACCTGACGGACCGGGCTCTGCAACGCGCGTCGAACGATGTCGATGCCGACCTTCTGGTCGTTGTTCTCCGGGGTCAGTCCATCGAGCGCCTTGATCGAATAGAGCAAGGCCACACCGCCGCCGGGAACAATGCCTTCCTCGACCGCCGCGCGAGTCGCATGGGTTGCATCGTCGACGCGGTCCTTGCGCTCCTTGACCTCGACCTCGGTGGCGCCGCCGACCCGGATCACCGCAACACCGCCGGCGAGCTTGGCCAGCCGCTCCTGCAATTTCTCGCGGTCGTAGTCAGAGGTGGTTTCTTCGATCTGCTGGCGGATCTGTGCGATGCGGCCCTGGATGTCTTCGGATTTGCCTGATCCGTCGATGACCGTCGTGTTTTCTTTTTCGATCCGCACCCGCTTGGCGCGACCGAGCATGTCGAGCGTGACGTTTTCGAGCTTGATGCCGAGGTCCTCGCTGATCACCTGACCACCGGTCAGCACCGCAATATCCTCGAGCATCGCCTTGCGCCGGTCGCCAAAGCCCGGGGCCTTAACCGCCGCGACCTTTAATCCGCCGCGCAATTTGTTGACCACCAACGTCGCCAGCGCCTCGCCTTCGACATCCTCGGCGACGATCAGCAACGGCTTGCCCGACTGCACGACGGATTCGAGCAACGGCAGCAACGACTGCAGGCTCGATAACTTCTTCTCGTTTAGCAGGATGTACGGCTCGTCAAGCTCGGCGACCATTTTTTCGGCGTTGGTGATGAAGTACGGGCTGACATAGCCGCGGTCGAACTGCATGCCTTCGACGACGTCGAGCTCGGTCTCGAGCGATTTTGCCTCTTCGACCGTGATCACGCCTTCATTGCCGACCTTTTGCATCGCCTCGGCGATCATCTTGCCGATTTCGCGGTCGTTGTTGGCCGAAATCGTGCCGACCTGGGCGATTTCGTCGTTGGTCGAGACCTTTTTCGAGCGCTTCTCGATGTCCTTGACAACGGCTTCCACAGCACGGTCGATGCCGCGCTTCAGGTCCATCGGGTTCATGCCCGCAGCTACCGCCTTGGCGCCTTCGCGGACAATCGCCTGAGCGAGCACGGTCGCCGTCGTGGTGCCGTCGCCGGCAAGATCGCTGGTCTTCGAGGCGACTTCGCGCACCATCTGTGCGCCCATATTCTCGAACTTGTCGGAGAGTTCGATCTCCTTGGCGACGGTGACACCGTCCTTGCTGATCCGCGGCGCGCCAAACGATTTATCGAGTACGACGTTGCGGCCCTTTGGTCCCAACGTGACCTTTACCGCATTTGCCAGAATATCGACGCCGCGCAGCATCCGGTCGCGGGCGTCAGTATGAAAACGAACTTCTTTCGCAGCCATGTTTTATCCCCTAATTAGTGTTCGACGACACCCATGATGTCGGTTTCCTTCATGACGACGAGATCCTCGCCGTTCATCTTGATCTCGGTGCCGGACCATTTGCCAAACAGCACCCGGTCGCCGACTTTGACATCGAGCGGATGCAATTTGCCGTCCTCGCCACGCGCCCCTGGCCCGGCGGCGAGGATCTCGCCCTCCATTGGCTTTTCCCTGGCCGTGTCGGGAATGATAATCCCGCCCTTGGTTTTTTCCTCTTCCTCGATGCGGCGGACCAGCACACGGTCCTGCAACGGTCGAAACTGCACGGAGTCCCTCCTTAATTTGGCAAACTGGCACGCAGCGTAGCACTCGACGCTCGTGAGTGCTAACAGAACTAGCGCGATGCCGTGCAAATTTCAAGCGCTTTGCCGCTTCCGCCCTCTTGAACCCATTCGTGACGAAACCAAGTCCTAAGTGTCGTCAACAGAAAGGAGGATGTCCGATCGACATGCTTCCACCGGGACAGCCGGAGTTGCCGACCGCTTGGCATCGGCAACCGAGCGTTAAGACCAAGATATAGCCCGGGTTCATAGCTCGGGCGCGAAGTAAGCCTTCGCAAACCCGACCCCCGCTTGTGCCAGCGATGCGCGCGGGGGTCTTTGCAATCTGGTCATCCAGCTTTTCGCTAGGGCATCAGAGGTTTAGGGTCGCGCTTGTTTAAGCGACGACGAGACCGCGGATGACCTTTGACAGTTCCGGACCGACCTCCCGCATCTATTTTTCACAGCGGCTGCGGCTGCACTACGTCGATTGGGGAAACCCCGAGGCGCCGCCCCTGCTGCTGGTTCATGGCGGGCGCGACCATTGCCGTAACTGGGATTGGGTCGCGAATGCGCTGCGGCAGGACTGGCATATTCTGGCGCCGGATTTGCGCGGGCATGGCGACAGCCAGTGGTCACCCGATGGCAATTACACGATCGCCGGGTACGTCTATGACCTCGCTCAGCTCATTCATCAGCAGCAACTGGCGCCCGTGACGATCATTGCTCACTCGTTGGGGGGCGTCATCGCGTTGCGTTATGCCGGTATTTATCCCAGTTTCGTTCGCCGGTTGGTCGCGATCGAAGGGTTGGGGGCGTCTCCTCGCCGTATCCGCGAGCGCCGTCGGCGCCCTATCGCAGAGCGGATGCAGAGTTGGATCGACGAACAGCGAGGGCTGTCCGGACGCTTGCCCCGCCGATACGCGTCGCTGGAGGATGCCTTCCACCGCATGCAAGAAGAAAACCGGCACCTGTCGCCGGAACAGGCCCTTCATCTGACCCAGCACGGTGTCAATCAGAACGAGGACGGCACCTATAGCTGGAAGTTCGATAATTATGTCCGCGCCGATCAGCCTTACGAGATGACCCAGGCCGACGTGCAGGAGTTATGGCGCCGCATCGAGTGCCCAACCCTGCTCGTCTACGGCAGGGAAAGCTGGGCCTCCAACCCGCTCGACGACGGGCGAGTCGATTTCTTTCAAAATGCTCAGGTCGTTACATTCGAAAATGCCGGGCACTGGGTCCATCACGACCGGCTGGACGCCTTTCTCGACCAGCTCCGCGGCTTTCTTTAACCAGTCCCGGGCTCATGAGCCCTCGGTGAATATTGGATAAATCACCCGATCACCGGGTTTGATCCCGAGGCGCGCGGCGGTCCCGCCATTCAGCTCGATTACCGCGCGCACCGGAGCCGCGGCGGCGATGATAGCATCCGATTGCGGCACCGCCCGCTCGTGGATGTTGACGATGCGGCCCCTCGCGTCGACGAACAGCATATCGAGCGGGATCAGGGTGTTGCGCATCCACATCGTCGCCATTGTCGGCTGCTTGAAGTCGAACAGCATCCCCGCATCGGGCGCTAGTTCCTGACGAAACATCAGGCCTTGCTCCATCTGAGCGGGCGTTTCGGCAAGCTCGACCTTGAAGGAATGAGGCCCGCTTGCACTCACGATTGTCAAAGAAGCCGTAGCATAGCTTTGACATCGGGCATCGGTAGCCCCGAGAAGAGTGCCAGCGAAGATCAATAAGGATAGCAGGAAGAGAGTGCGGCGAGTGAAGATGGTAGCCAATTCGGGAATACCCTTTGATAAAAGCTGAGACGTCGAGGGAGCGCCGATCGGATAAATAGCTGAGACTGTTATTGCCGATCGCTCGATCTTTCTGCCGGTCCCGACTTGTGAAGCAAAGCTGGCGCCGGTAGGTTGCCACAGCGAGCCGATCATGCACGAAACCGTTCTGACCGTCTTCACCGTTACGGCGCTGCTTGGGCTCGTCAGTTTCTTGCCGCCGCTCGCCGAGCGGTTTTCGATCCCCTATAGCGTGCTGCTCGCCGTAGTCGGCATCGCGATCGGTGCGGCAACCCACATTCCCACGCCTTATCTGCATGGCGGTGCGCTCCGCGACATTATCGGCACGCTTCATGATTTCGGGCTGAGCGCCGAATCCCTTCTCTACATATTTCTACCCACATTGCTATTCGAAGCAGCGCTAAACGTCGATGTGCGGCAGTTGGGCGACGAAGTGGCGCCAGTCCTGTTGCTCGCGGTGATCGGCGTTGTCGTCTGCACCATGGTCGTCGGTTTCGTGCTGTGGCCGATCGCCCCGGTCGGGGTCCTCGCTTGTGTCATTCTCGGCGCAATTATCGCGACCACTGATCCTTCCGCGGTCGTTGGAATTTTTCGCGACATCGGTGCACCGCGCCGGCTGTCGACCCTTGTTCAAGGCGAGAGCCTTTTCAACGATGCTGCGGCGATCGCGATTTATTCGCTGACCGTTGCCATATTGACGGGTGAGCGCCCGGCACATCCGGGCGACGGCGTGCTGATTTTTGCGCGGCAGTTCGGCGGCGGGCTCGTCGTTGGCTACACCGCCGGCTGGCTCGTTGCACTCGTGATGCCGGTACTCCGTTCGAGCCGGCTTGCCGAAGCGACGCTGACGATCGGCTTCGCCTACGCGATCTACATCGTGTGCGACCATTACCTCGAGGTCTCCGGCGTCGTTGCGGTCGCCGCGGCGGCACTTGCGGTTGGCGGCGAGGGACGCCGTCGTCTAGCGCCGTCGAATTTCGAGAACCTCGTCACAACCTGGGAGCAGCTGGGGTTTTGGGCGAGTTCGCTGATCTTTCTGTTCGCCGCGATGCACACGCCCGAGTTGCTGGTGCACGCGACGTGGCGCGATTTGGCGCTTCTCGGCGCACTGATTGCGGCAGCGTTAGTGGCGCGGGCGCTCACACTCTACGGATTGATCCCGGTCCTGAGCTTCGCCCGGATCGCGCAACCGATTGGCGGCGATTACAAGCTGTTCATGTTGTGGGGCGGAATGCGCGGGGCCGTCTCTCTGGCGCTCGCGCTGGCAGTGACCCAGGAGCCCTCCGTGCCCGCCGATATCCGCCAGTTTGTCGGCGTACTCGCAACCGGCTTTGTATTGTTCACCCTGCTCGTGACCGGCCCGACGATGCGGCCTTTGATGCGGCTGCTGAAGCTGAACGACCCACCGCCGGCCGAGGTTGCGCTACGCGAGAGAGTTATCGGTCTGTCGCTAAATTCGATCCACAAACAGATCGACGATGTTGCGCGCGAGCACGAGATCCCCGCGGAAGTCGTTTCCGAAGTCACCGCGATCTATGGCTCACGCCGCCGCAGCCCCGCTGATATCGCTGAAGAGAACGCGCAACTGCCGGCGGAGCTTCGGACCCAAGCAGCGCTGACGGTGCTCGCAGACCGGGAGCAAGAATTCTGCCTCGAATATTTTGAAGGGCGTACCGTGTCACGGCGGGTCGCGGCCGCATTGCTGGCGCATACCTCACGGCTCCGTGACGGCGCACGAACACACGGCATCGAGGGCTATCAGCAGGCGGCAGCTCGGCTGCGTCGTTTCGGCCCGAGTTTCCGCTTGGCTCTGGCGCTGCATCGACGGATCGGTATCGCCTCCCCGCTGGCACGCGAGCTATCCGACCGCTTCGAGGTTCAACTCGCGGCCCGCATCGTTTTAAAAAATTTGATGTCGTTCAACCGTGAGCAGATCAGCCCCTTATTCGGCAGCGGCCCCAGCGCGGTTCTGGCGCAACAGGTCGAGCTGCGCTTGACCGAGATCGATCGCGCGATCGCCGCGCTCCAGCTGCAATATCCAAACTATGTGCGGCAGCTTGGGACCCAGTACCTGGCTCGTACCGCGGCGCGATTTGAAGAAGAAAGCTATCACCGCCTGCGGGGCGAATCGATCATCAGCCAGGATGTTTACGAGGATTTGCAGCGCGAATTACGTCGCCGCCGGCGTACGGTCGAGGCGCGCACTGTGCTTGATCTTGGATTACAGAGCGATGATCTCGTCGGTCGCGTGCCGATGTTTGCATCTCTCGACGAGAATGCTCGGCGGGCGGTCGCGCGGCTGTTGCGGGCGCGCTTGGCAGTTCCGGGAGAAGTCATCGTGCGTCGCGGTGAACGCGGCGACGCGATGTACTTCATTTCATCAGGCGCGGTTGAGGTTCGGATTGCCCCGCATCCGGTGCGGCTCGGCAGCGGCGATTTTTTCGGCGAGTTGGCGCTGCTCGTCGCCGATCGCCGCACCGCGGATGTCGTCGCACTCGGCTATTGCCAGCTGCTGACGCTCGCCGCGCGTGACCTCAATCGGCTATTCGGCACCGAGCCGGCCTTGCGCGATCACATACGGGCGGTCGCTGAAGCCCGCACCGCGGCTGCGGCGGCGGAAGCTGGATAAGGGAGCGGTCGAGAGACGCTCGAATTTTTCGCCGGGTGACGTCCCTATGCCCATCGGATAGCATCCTGTGCCGGAGACCAAGACGATGCCGATATCAGTTAATCAGAGCGGTGCAGCCTGCGGTGCGGAAATCGATTTCGACTTGGCAGGCGACCTCGACGACGCAACATTCCGCGAGATCGAAACGGCATTTCACGACAACATTGTTGTCGTGTTTCGCGCCCAGCAGCTGTCAAACGAACAGCAGATCGAGTTCAGCCGCCGCTTCGGCGAGCCGGAAATCCACATCGTCAAAAAGTACCTGCTACCCGGCTATCCCGAGATATTACTGATCTCAAATATCCGCGATGCGCAGGGCGAGCATATCGGGCTTGCCGATGCCGGTTTCACCTGGCACAGCGACACCTCCTATCGGCTTCGGCCAAGCCGCTGTTCGCTGCTTTATGCCAAAGAGGTGCCGCAGCGTGATGGCCATGCGCTGGGCGATACCGTCTTCGCCAACGCGATCGCCGCGTATCAGGCGCTGCCGGAAACGCATGAAACGCCAGCTTGCCGGGCTCAAAGCGATCCACCGCTACTCGGAGCGCCGCCGCGTCGCCGACAGCCCGCGGCCAAAGCTAACCCGCGAACAGCTCGACGAGACGCCGGATGTCGCGCATCCCATCGTCCGCACCCACCCCTACACCGGCCGGAAATCGCTGTTTGTCACGGCAGGCGAGTGTATCGGCATCGAGGGGATGCCGACCGACGAAGCGGTCGATCTGATTGCCGAACTCGACGCTCATTGCGTCAAACCGGAGTTTTGTTACCGCCACAAATGGCGGGTCGGAGACTTGCTGATGTGGGACAATGCGAGTTCGATGCACCTCGCGATTTGCGACTACGCGCTGCCGGAGCGGCGCTTGATGCACCGCACGACGATCATCGGGTCGGTTCCGTTCTGACAATCGCGCATCATCGCTGCGATTTCTCGCGAATAAGCTGGATCAGCTCGTCGAAAACAACCGCTGGGCGTCGGCTTGCGTCATCGCCGGATGGAGCGCGTCAAATCGTCCGGTCGTCCGCAACTCTTCAGCGATCTGGTGCATCGTCGTAGCGGCCATCAGCGCGATCTGGCTCGCGGTGCTGGCGCGGGCGACGCCAAGGGATTCGAGTTCGGCCACGCTCGGCGACCCGGCGCGCACATTGATGTTTATCGGCGCTCCCACAGCCTCAGCCATCCGCCGGATCGTGTCACGATCACTTAGGCCGATCGGGTAAAAGCAGTCGGCGCCGGCGGCGAGGTAGGCCCTGGCGCGTTCGACCGCCTCATCAAAGCGGGTGGCCGGATCGCCGATATTGCGCAGATAAAGATCGGTGCGGGCGTTGATCACGATCGGCACCCCGGTTTCGCGTGCAGTGTCACGGGCGGCGCGAATGCGATCGGCGGCGTCGCTGATAGACCGAATTGGTGTGGCGCCACGCGGCGTGCCGTCCTCCAAATTCACCCCGATTGCGCCGACACCGATGATCTCGCCAACCGACTTGCCGACCGCCTCGGGGGTATCGCCAAAGCCGGCTTCGATGTCGGCGGTCACCGGAAGGTGGACCGCTCGGACAATACGGCGCGTCGCCTCCACGACCTCCTCCCACGGGGCGGCTTCGCCATCGGCATACCCGATCGCCCAAGACACGCCGCCGCTGGTTGTTGCGATCGCCGAAAACCCGGCTGCTGCAAAAATTCGCGCGCTTAATGCGTCCCAGGCATTGGGCAATAGCAGCAGCGCGGCCCTTGATGCATGTTGCGAAAGAGCTCAGCCCTTTGGGCTTGTTCGCGAGTGTCCATCGATTGGTCCCTGCAGATTGTCGCGGGCGATAGGCAGCCTCTTGTGATCGCTGGATAACGTCAAGTGCACCCATCCGCATCACAGACTGGCGGGATTCTTGTGGCAAATTACCGATGACGTATTCCGCAGGTTCCCGTCGCGTTTCCTGTTGCAGAGACGGAAAATCGGTTACTCTGAGACAGAGACGAACGGTGTTCGGGAATGAGGCGATGTCTGCCGCTTACAGCACAATCAAATCACCCCAGCGGGTGGTCGCTAGTTTCCTGTTGGAATACTATAAAATCTGGGGAAAGTACTTCCCAGGCCTTAACAAGCGCGCGCATTGGCATGTCATTTTTATGGCCAGGACTTGCGACGAAGGCGGCGTTTCGAGTCGAGCGATCCACCGCACACTTTACGGTTCCTATGGAACCGACATCAGAACTTGCATTGAGCGCATCAAGGATTGCGAGCGTGACGGGTTTATCCGGGTCTTCGACCCAGCGAACCAGAGCTGCGTCGCCTCCGCTGGTTGCTTGGTAGGACCCACTGAACAATTGTTCGAGAGTTTTGACGCGCATTGTCGCGACACGATCGCTGAGGTTTGCGCCACGATCGACGACAAGGACGTGGGGTTTGACAACGAGCTTATGTGCGACGACCGCCTAATTTCCGAGATTTATCGGTTTTTTGGGGCTTACGACCAGAAGTGGCGCGAAACCAGCGAGCGGGTCGTCAAGCAGAAAGGCTTGACCCCCGCCCACGTCGAAGATGCGATGGATCACTTGGTGACGTATCAGTATTGGGCCATCGTAATGTTGCTGTGGTCAGCCAGTGCGTTCGGCAGCGAGCGGATCGGCGGCGAGGCGCTGGTCATCGATGAAATCATCAGCCGGATGTGGGATCGGCTGCAGCTGGGCCACCTCGCGATCAAGGAGCGCGTTGCGAATTTGATCCGTTGGGGTTTCTTCGACGAGCGGACCATAAAAAAACATAAGGCAGTGTCGCTGACGCCTGTTGCCGGAGACGCGATTAACGCCGGGCTGGCGGCAACGCGGCCGCTGCTGATCGATCTCTATGAGAGGCTGATCCCGGAGAGCAGAACAACGGCTTCGACTCAGGTCGTCTGATCTCATTTGCGCCGTTGGTCCCTGGCAATTCGTCTGTCTAGCCCGGCGCCATCAAGGTCGAGTTCGATGCGGCGCCGCTTTGGCGTGCTGGCATTTTCAGTGTTCTTGCTCGCGGCTATCGGCGCGGCGGGAACCGCTCAATCCGGGTCGCCGGCTGACCAAGTTCGCGCGCTCACGCTTTCACTGACCGAGTTGGAGCAGCGCCTTGGATTGATGGCGCCGCAACTCCTGCCGGTCCTCGATTCATTGGCGGCTTTGCAATTCGAGCAAGGTCTGCTCGCGGATGCGACGGCACAGCGGCGGCGATCTTTAAAGATCGCGATCGCCGCATATGGCAACACATCGGTTCAGGCCGCGGAGGCTATGGCGGCGCTTGCCAAGCTTTATATCGAGCGGCGCCGGTATCTTGACGCTGAGCCGCTTGCGATTATTGCGACCAATTTGCTTCGCGATCGGCTCGGAGAATCAAGTCCGGCGCTAGCGCCGGTCCTGGCCGACCGGGCCCGGATCGCGCTCGCACGGGGAGACGTGGATGAGGCCCGTAAATGGGCCGAGGAAGCAGTCGATATCGACAAAAAGAACGCGACGTCGCGGAGTGCTCCGCTGCGCGTGCTCGGCGCAGTGTTAGCTGCTCAAGAGCGGTTTGACGAAAGCGAAGGCGTGTTGCGCCAAGCGCTGGCGCTCGCTCGTGCCGATGGGAATCAGTTCGAGACCGCACGCAGCCTCGTCGCGCTCGCTGGCGTCGATCTGAAGCAAAAGCGATTTGCCGATGCGCTGCCGTTGATCGAAGAAGCGGCGTTGATCGACCAAACCAATTTGGGTCCGACCCAGCCGCTGATTGCCGAAGATTTTCACGATCTCGGCCTGATCTATCTTGAAACCAATCGCCCCGAACTCGCGGCCAAAGCCTTCCGGTCGGCGATCGATTTGCTCGAACGCGGGGCCGGACGCAACACGCCGACGCTCGCCTATATCCAGCTCGATCTTGCCCGGGCCGAGCACGTGTTGGGTCAGGATGAAAAATCTCGGTCGCTGTTCACAGCGGCTCGCAGGATTTTGAACACGGCGGAAGACGAAGAACGCGACCGCCAGCGGAGCACCTGAGACCGGCTTTCTGCGATTGTCGAAGTAGGCCCCTCTAACACGCCTCCTCTGCAGTGCTGCAGCTTTCGGCAAGGGGCCATTCGCCGCGCTCGCGTGTTAGCCCGGTGAGCAGCGTCCTTCGCGACGCGATCCACAACCCGTGACGGTTCACCCGCGGCATGTCTTGGATGACCAGCGAAAGCATCGACAGACGCGCGCCGTCCTTATCCGAATGGACGGTCCGTACGGCGCGCGATGTGCTCGACGGCCGCAGACGGGGGTGGCGTGGCTCTCTGGCATTTGCCGGCCCGGCCCTCGTCGCGTCGATCGCATACATGGATCCGGGAAACTTCGCGACGAATATCCAAGCCGGTGCGAAATATGGCTACCAGCTGCTGTGGGTGGTGCTGCTCGCGAATGTGATCGCGATGCTGTTTCAGGCGCTATCGGCCAAGCTCGGGATCGTGACCGGCCAAAATCTCGCCGAACTCTGCCGCGAGCGGTTGCCGCGCCCGGTCGCGTTGGCGATGTGGGCGGTCAGCGAGATAGCCGCGATGGCGACGGACCTTGCCGAATTTCTCGGAGGCGCCATCGGACTGTCCTTGTTGTTCAAAATACCGCTGCTGCCCGGAATGGTCGTCACCGCGATCGTCGTTTATGCCCTTTTGCAGTTGCAGAGAAACGGCTTCCGGCCGATCGAATTGCTGATCGGCAGCCTGGTGGCAACAATCGGTCTTTGCTATCTGATCGAGATCTTCCTGGTGCCGGTCGCGTGGGGTTCGGCGGCGTTCCATTCGGTGGTGCCGCAACTTGGCGGGCCAGAGGCGCTGGCGCTTGCCGTCGGCATTATCGGCGCAACCGTGATGCCGCACGCCGTCTATCTCCATTCCGGGCTGACGCAAGCACGAATTCCGCCGCGGAACGTCAGCGAGACGCGCCGGATTGTTCGCGCTTCCAACCGGGAAGTGGTCGTCGCTTTGGCGCTCGCCGGCCTCGTCAATATGGCGATGGTGATTATGGCTGCCGGCGCGTTTCATGCCGGGCACAGTGAGGTGGCGGAGATTGCAACCGCTTATCACACGTTGGCGCCGCTCTTTGGCCCAGCCGCGGCTGGGGTGTTCTTGATCGCGCTCCTCGCCTCCGGAATCTCGAGTTCGGCCGTCGGTACGATGGCGGGACAAATGATCATGCAAGGCTTTGTCGGCTTCACCATCCCGGTTTGGGTCCGGCGGTTGGTTACCATGGCGCCTGCAATCGTGGTCGTCGCCCTCGGCGTCGACGCTACTTGGGCGCTGGTAATCAGTCAGATCGTGCTGAGCATCGCGCTGCCACTGCCGATGATTGCATTGCTGATGTTCACACGACGCCGGGATATTATGGGTCCCTTCGCGAACAGCCGCGGGATGCAGGCTGCCGCCATCACCGGAGCTGGTGTTGTACTCACCCTTAATTTGCTGCTGATTGGCTTGACGCTCGGGATTTCGATCCCTGGCGTGTGACGGACGGGGCCGGCTTGCTCCCGATCCCCGTAGTTGCGAAATGGCCGCGAAGACTGCATCCTCCTCGGGACTTACCGGTTTTGGAGAAGCTATGCCGGACTTGTCTGTTCCGAACCGGCCGATAGAGGGGCCGAGCGCGTGGGTGCGCGCTGCTGTGCACCCCGAGGATTGGCTGATAGAGCTGTCGGCCGACTGCCTCGACGAAATCCGCCGCGCCGTTGAGGAATTGCGCGCTTATCCGCTTCCGACCGTCGTTCTCGGCCCGCAGGATTTCGCGATGACCGCCTGCCAAGAGGCAATGACGCGGGCGCGCGCAATTCTCGCATCGGGTGTGCGGTTTGCGATTGTCGACCGCCTGCCGGTCAACGAGATGACCGCGAACGAGGCAACGGCGATTTATTGGCTGCTGTCGAGCATGATTGCGCGACCCGTTGCGCAGAAGCTTGATGGCACCCTGATCTATGACGTGCTCGATACCGGACAGGAGGCTCTCCCGGGTTCCGGAGTGCGCCCCGACAAGACCAACATCGAAATCCGTTTTCATATCGACAACGCCTATAACCACACCCCGCCGGAATATGTTGGCCTCCTGTGCCTGCGTCAGGCGATGAGCGGCGGCCACAGCCGGGTCATCAGCTTTCATACCGCTCACAATGAAATGCTGACGCGCTGCCCTGAGCGGTTGGGGCGGCTCTACGAGCCGTTCTGGTTCGACCGCCAGCGGGAATTCCATCAAGGCGAGAGCCCGATTTTTGCCGCCCCGGTTTTCGAAAACGGCGGCGAGCTGAAAGCCAGGTTCAGCGTCCACCAAATCAACAGCGGCTATGCGTTGCGGGGCGAGCCGGTCGATCCGGCGGGGGAAGCTTCGCTCGAGGCGATGCTCGACATCTTCGAGGACGAGGCGCTGTCGATCGATTTCGACCTCGAGCCGGGTCAGATGCAGTTCGTCGACAATCGCGCCTTGGGACACAGCCGGACCGCCTTCGACGATTACCCGGATCCGGAGCAAAAACGTCACCTCGTCCGCCTGTGGCTGCGCGACCACGGACGGCGCGCCTATCCGGGATAGCTACCACGCCGCATTAGCGCGGGCGGCGGGCGACATACTCCGCGCTCTGCATCTCGATTAAGCGCGACACAGTCCGCTGGAATTCGAAGGTGCCGTCCCCAGCGCTGTAGATCTCCGCGGGGGGAACCTCGGCCGAGACGATCAACAGCGTGCGTGCCTCGTAGAGCGTGTCGATTAAGATGTTGAAACGACGCGCCTCGTTGCGCTGATCGGGCGCGAGCCGTGGAATGCCCTCGAGGATGATCGCGGCAAAGCGTTCGGTGATTGCTACATATTCTCCCGCCGCGAACGGATTCGCGCAAAGATCGGCAAAGCTGAACCACGCCACATTTCGCGCCGCGCGTGGAACGGTCAATTGCCGGCCCCTGATCGTCAGTCTTACCGCGGCCGCCGGGCTCGCCATCGGTCAACTCGACGAACGCAGCCTCCAACGCGCGATGCGCGGCCTGATCCAGGGGCGTGTGATAAACCGTCTTGCCGACCAGCCGAGCCAGACGGTAGTCGCGGCCGCTATCGAGTTCGAGGACGTAAAGCCGTTCCTTTAGCAAGTCGATGAAAGGCAAAAAACGGTCGCGGTGTAGCCCATGCTGGTAAAGTTCGTCGGGCGTTCGGTTCGAGGTTGCGACCACGACCACGCCCCGATCGAATAATGCCGTAAACAGGCGTTCGAGGATCATCGCATCGGCGATGTTGTCGACCTGAAATTCATCAAAGCACAACAGCGTCGCCTCTCGGGCAATGTCCGTTGCCACCTTGATGATCGGTTCACGGGCTCCGTCCCGCCTCTCTTGTTCAATGCGGTCGTGGATTTCGAGCATGAAGGCGTGGAAATGCACTCGCCGCTTGCGCTCAGCCGGAGCGCTCGCAAAGAACAAATCCATCAGCATCGATTTGCCGCGTCCGACCGGGCCGCAGAGATAAAGTCCCATCGGCGCGTGCGCATCAGGGCCTTCGCCCAGTCCAAAGCGGGCGAGCCAACCGCGAAACCCGTGCTCCGGGCGGTAGTTGACGAGCGCGCGATGTAGGCTTTGCAGCCGCTCGATCGCCAATTGTTGCGCGGGGTCGGGCGCTAATCGCCCCTGCTGGCGCAACATGCGGTAGGCCGCCATCGGCTCACGCACCGAAGGCGCTTCGCCCAGGTCTCGCACCGTCATCGGGTCAGTCAGGGGCATCGGCGTAAGACAGGTTCGGCACAGACGTCAACGTTGCGGACAGCGGCCCGGGGGTCTACTTCACGCGGCGCTGCGGCGCAACGCTGCTATAGCAGGAGGCGAGTAAAATGGACGAAGACCGTTTTAATTTGGAAATCCGGCAATTCCTCAAAGTCGTCGGCGTGACCTCGCAACGCGAAATCGAAAAGGCAGTGCGCGACGCTCTGGCCCAGGGTGGTCTTGCCGAGAGCACCGTGCTGACGCCGCGCATCACCCTGTCAGTCCCCGAAATCGGGCTTGAACATGTCGTCGAGGGAGAAATCACCCTCGGGTGATTCAGGATCGGTCAAGCATCCCAGTCATGATGCTTCGGCCAATTCTCTCCGCACCCGATTATCGGGAGGAACAGCCAGCGAACATCCGATTGACGTGCATCAATGTTCCGAGTATGTTCGCCGCTCGCGGAAAAGGCGAACTGGCGAGCCCAAATGGAACCCTTGTCTCTGACGTTAATCGTCGCAGCCGCCATAGCCGGCGGCGGCATGGTGTGGCTTGCCACCGTCGCCAAACTGCGCACCACAGCCGCGGAGGCAAAGCTGCTGCGAGACCTGGCCGGCAAGGCTGACGACGATCTCAAAGCAGCGCGGCACGAAGCAAATCTCTGGCGAACTCAGGCGGAGACCGATGCAAAAAACCGAGCGGTCGCGGAAGCATCGGCATTACGCGTCAATCATCTCGAAGCAGAGTGCGGCGAGTTGCGACGTCAACTCATGGAGTTGAACGCGGCCGTCGCCAGTTACAAGGCAAAGCTAGCCGAACAAGCGGAAGCGCATCGCGAAAAGCTGGAAGCGGTAACGTCGATTCGTCAAGAGATCGAAACAAGTCTCAAAAACATCACGAGTGAAAGCCTCCGCGGCACTCAGGCAAGCTTCCTCGAGCTGGCAAACGAGGTATTCGATAAACATAAGGCCGGGGCGTCGGCTGAGCTTCATGCGCTGGTTTCGCCAATTCGCGAGACGCTCCAAGCCTATCAAGTCGACCTCGCTAAGCTCGAAAGCGAGCGGGCCCAAACCAATGGCGCGTTATCGGGCGAACTCAAGAATGTGGTCGAAGCGCAGTACGCCGTCCGCGCGGAGACCTCGCGACTCGTCAACGCCCTGCGCGCCGCGCCAAAAACTCGCGGCCGCTGGGGCGAAAATACCCTGCGCAACGTTCTGGAACTTGCCGGTCTTAATGCGTACAGCGATTTCGTCACTGAGCAGACTTACATTCGAGAGGGCGTACGTTCGCGGCCTGACGTCGTGATTCGCCTTCCCGGCGGGCGCAGCATCGTCGTCGACGCGAAGACCTCCATGGCGGCCTATCTCGACGCTGTCGATTCGTCAGATGACGAAGCGCGCGAGCGGCACCTCGAATTGCATGCGCAACAGCTGCGTTCCCAGGTCAGGCTCCTCGCCGGAAAATCATATTGGGACGGCCTTACCGAAACTCCGGACTTTGTCCTGATGTTCGTCCCCGGCGAGAACTTTTACGCCGCAGCGGCTGAGCGCGATCCCGATCTATTCGAGTTTGCTGCCCGTCAGCGGGTCCTGATCGTTACGCCGGCGACACTGATCGCCCTCGCCCGAGCGGTGGCCTACAGTTGGAGGCAAGAAAAGGTCGCGGAAAACGCCAAGCGGGTCCACGACCTCGGCCGCGATCTCTACAGGCGCCTGTCCACCATGGGCAGCCATGTTGTTGGCCTCGGCAGCAACTTGGCCGCAAGTGTTCGCAAATATAATGATTTTATCGGCAGTCTCGAAAGCTCTGTCATGCCCCAGGCGCGCCGTTTTAATGAGCTCGAGGTGGAGGGAGCTGGCGCCGAGATACCTTCTCTAACGGCAGTTGACCTCGAGCTCCGGCAATTAAGGCGCGACCGCGACATCTCCTTGGTAGCGCTCGACGCCGCGCCAGAAGCTGCCGCTTAGCCCCGTCCGTTTTACGGGGATGGTACGGTCGTGGAAGCGCCTATTTGGCGGCGGTCACCATGATTTCCACCAGCACCTCGGGACGCGCCATCTCGGCCTTGACGCAGGCGCGCGCCGGCGGGTTTTCGGGATCGACCCAGGCGTTCCATACCGAGTTCATATCGGCGAACAACGCCATGTCTTTTATCCAAAGGTTTGCCGACAGCAGGTTGGATTTGCTGGTCCCGGCTTGCGACAGGTACGAGTCGATTTTATCGAGGATCTGCTTGGTCTGACCCTTGATATCTTGCGAGGTGTCGCCGGCGGTCAGCCCAGCGAGATAGACAGTGTCGCCGCGCACTACGGCGCGGCTCATGCGCGGTCCCGGCGGCTGGGTCATGTCGATGCGGCGGATGTCCATAATCTTCCCCTATCGCGCTTTGGGTTTGGCGGGATGTCAGCCGGCCTCAGCCGGCGGGTCGCGGTAATTGACGATCCGCTTGTCGGCGGTATGGATGCCGAAGGTGACAAGCGGGCGATCGCCAACGGTACGAAAGCTGTGCACGCGATTGGCCGGCAGCGCAATCGTCACGCCCGGCTCCATTTTGATCAATCCGTCTTGACCGTCGACCCACGCCTCACCCTCGCCTTCAAGAACCGTTAGCATTTCGACATAGGGATGCGAATGCGGCCGCGTCTCGTAACCCGGGGGCGAAGTCTGGATCCCGGTCCGCACCGACACGCCGGCGCCATTGTCGTCGCCGATCACCGGGCAATAGCCGGCGCCGCCCGGGAAGGTCACGCTCGGCCGCTCGTCATGGCGGATCAGGATCGGCGTCTCGCTCATCTGCCCTCGCTCCCGTTTTTCGGTCAAACAACTCTAGCACGCAGGATTGGTGTAATACACGCGGATGCTGCCAATCCAACTCGCCGAGCGGTTGGCCCTTCTGCTGGCTCTAGCGGTCTTTCTCGGTCTCGCTTTCGAGGAGATTTACAAGCGCGACCAGCCCGAGGTGCCGGGCGGGATTCGCACCTTCCCGCTGTTGGCGCTCGCCGGAGCACTGTTGTACTTGGTCGAACCAAGTCATGCGATTGCCTTTTGCGCCGGACTGCTTGCAGTGGCGGCATGGGTGGTCATCTTCCTGCGGATCGAACCGACGCGGCCCGAGACCGGCCGGACCCTCGTCATCCCGGCGGCAAACCTCCTCGTCTACGCCCTCGGCCCGATTGTCCTGACGCAGCCGCCTTGGGTGGCGATTGGCGCAACCGTGGCAGCGGTGCTGCTGATCGGCTGGCGCGAGCAAATGCACGGCTTTGTCCGCTTGGTGCCGCAGGACGAGATCCTGACCGCCGGCAAATTCCTGGTCCTCGCCGGCATCATCTTGCCGCTGCTCCCGGACACCCGGATTATCGCCGCAGCGCCGCTTACGGCTTATCGTATCTGGCTCGCGGTGGTCGCGATTTCCGGGCTTTCCTACCTGACCTATCTCGTCCAGCGCTATCTGCCGGAAAAGACCGGAGCAGCGGGGAGTCGCGCGTTGCTCCCGGCGATGCTTGGCGGCGCCTACTCTTCAACAGCGACTACCGTCGTCCTCGCCAGGCGTCAGCACGAAGAAGCCGCGTCGCGCCCGGAATTATCGGCTGCCATCATCGCGGCGACGACGGTTATGTATTTGCGGCTGGCGATCGTCATCGCCTTATTCAGCCTGCCTTTGGCCGCCAGCTTGATGCCGGCGCTTCTCTTTCTCTTTGTTATCGCCGGTCTGCTCGCCTGGCGTGAATGGCGCCGCTCCGATCGTGGCTCGGCCCAGGATCTGGCGATCCCAGCGGCGAATCCGTTGCAACTGACGACGGCGCTGCTGTTTGCCGGGCTATTTGTCGTGGTTTCGCTGGCAACGGTCTGGGTCGAACACACCTTCGGCCAAGCCGGCATTTACACTCTTGCCGCCATCGTCGGGGCCAGCGACATCGACCCGTTCGTCCTCAATCTCGCCCAAGGCGGGGTGCCGGGAATGAGTCTCTCCGCTGCTGCGGCTGCGATATTGATTGCGGTCTCCGCCAACAACCTTGCCAAAGCGGGTTATGCGATCGGTTTCGGCGGGCTCAGGCAAACGCGGCGTCCGGCGCTGGCGCTCGCCATCCTCGCCGCCCTCGGCCTCGCTACCGCCGCAGCGTATTTCGTCTAAACCGGCCTAGCGTCTTTCCTGGAAGAAGTCTCGGAGCAGGGCGGCAGCGCGGCGCTCGTCGATGCCGCCGTAAATTTCCGGCCGATGATGGAGCGTCGGCTGATCGAACAGGCGCGGGCCGTGGTCGACAGCACCACCCTTAGGGTCCCAGGCTCCGAAATAGAGCCGCCGGATACGAGCGAGCGCAACCGCAGCGGTGCACATCGCGCAAGGTTCGAGCGTGACCCACAGATCGCACTCGGAAAGCCGCGTCGAGCCGAGCTTTGCGGCCCCCTCGCGCAACACCAGCATCTCGGCATGCGCTGTCGGATCGTGATCGTTCTCGACCCGGTTGCCGGCGGCGGCAATCACATTCCCGGCATCATCGACCAGCACGGCGCCGACCGGCACCTCGCCGCACGTCGCCGCCAGCTTCGGCTTTGGCCAACGCGAGAAGCATCGGCGATAGCCGCCCGCTCATCCCGGGTGCCGGCGCCGGATCGGTTCGGGGATCGCGATCGGCCGCCGTGTCGAGAGCCGCATAAACAATCCCTCCTGCTCGGCCTCGGCGTGAATCATCCCGGCGACGGTGAATTCAGCCGCGAGCCGCCAGCGCACCCGGCTGAGCCCGGCGACCCGCATCCGCCCCAAAACTTTATCGGTGATCGTCACCGGTCGGCGATAGGCGATGCGCGTTTCGGTCAGGATCGGCGCCACATCTTCGGCCAATGCCTGGACCAGCGGATAAGCCTCGTCCATCAGCCCCAGCCGCAGATCCTCAAGCCAACGAATGAACACGATGTTGCTGACGATACCGGCGAAGTCTATGTCGTAGGTCTGAACCCGAAGCGGCAATTCGTAGAATTCGTCCATCGGCTCACTCGAACAAATCGGACTCAGCATGACACAGCCGGTCATCGGTCTCACCCTCGATCACGAACCTGCCGGGGGCTGGTCGAAGTTTCCGTGGTATGCGATCCGCGAGAATTACTGCAACGCAGTACGCCATGCTGGCGGCCTGCCTGTGTTGCTGCCGCACGAGCCCGATGCCGCCGAGCTTTATCTCGACCGGGTTGACGGCCTGATCGTGACCGGCGGCGGGTTTGACGTCGACCCCGCCCTGTTCGGGGCGACAAGCCGCCATCCGACGGTCACGACCAAGGACCGTCGCACCGCTTTCGAGCTATCGGCAACCCGCGGAGCGCTCGCGCGCGGAATGCCGGTGCTCGGCATCTGCGGCGGCCAGCAACTGCTTAATGTTGCGCTCGGGCGGCACCCTGATCCAACACATCCCTGACGAGGTGGCGGGCGCGCTACCGCACCGCCAGCCAAACCCCCGCAGCGAGCCGGGTCATGAGGTCCGCATCGTCGCCGGGACGCTTCTGCACCGGATCGCCGGCGCCGAGCGTTTGGCCGTGAATAGCGCTCATCACCAAGCCGTAAAGGACGCCGGACCGGGCGTCGTGATCGATGCGGTGGCCGAAGATGGCGTCATCGAGGGTATCGAAGATCCGCGGCGGCATTTTTGCCTTGGCGTCCAGTGGCACCCCGAATTCGAGATCAACGAGGCCGACCGACATATCTTCCGAGCGTTTGTCGCGGCGGCGGCGAACTGATGGCTCCACGCCCGGAATTGCGCGCTCGAGAATCAATCCCGGCAGCCGCGCAAGTGAGCAGCGGCGAGCGTCTGGCAAAGACGCTGGCGCGCGCCGGGCTGTGTTCCCGTCGCGATGCCGAACGCTGGATTGCGGAAGGGCGGGTTTCGATAGACGGCGCGGTGCAGACGAGCCCAGCGATCAATGTCACCGCCGAGAACGATATCCGTGTCGACGGTAAGCCAATCCCGCAACCCGAGCGGGCGCGGCTGTGGCGCTATCACAAACCAGCGGGGCTGGTCACAACGCATCGCGACGAACAAGGCCGGCCGACCGTATTCGGCGCCCTGCCAAAGGATTTGCCGCGGCTGATATCGGTCGGCCGCCTCGACCTCAATTCAGAGGGGCTGCTGTTGTTTACCAATGACGGTGCGCTGGCTCGCCGGCTCGAACTGCCGGCGACCGGCTGGGCGCGGCGCTATAAGGTGCGCGTGCATGGCCTGGTCGATCCGGCTCGGCTTGCCGCTCTCGCGAATGGGATCACCATCGACGGCATCGCCTATGGCCCGATCCGCGCCAGCCTCGAACGCACTCAAGGAAGCAACGCCTGGATCGCGATGACGCTGAACGAGGGCAAAAACCGCGAGGTGCGCCGCGTGCTGGAGCATCTCGATCTCCAAGTGACGCGGCTGATCCGGCTGTCTTATGGTCCGTTCCAGCTCGGCAATCTCGAGCGCGGAGCGATCGCCGAAGTGCCGCGAAAAGCGCTCGCCGAGCAGCTTGGGGCGGAGATGCCGAAATGGGCGGCGCATGCGGATCGTCGGCGGTAGCCATCGCGGCCGCCGCCTCGTCGCACCACCGGGAGAAAAGGTCCGCCCGACCAGCGACCGGGCTCGCGAGGCATTGTTCAACATCCTCTCCCATGGCGCATTCGCGGCCGAGGGTGTGCCTTTCGCAGAAAAGCCGGTGCTTGATGCCTTTGCCGGTACCGGCGCCCTCGGTCTCGAGGCGCTGTCGCGCGGCGCTAGCGAAGCCGTGTTTATCGAAAACGATCGCGAGGCGCTGATCGGGTTGCGTCGCAATATCGCCGAACTCGACGAGACCACGCGGAGCCGTGTCATCGCCGCAGACGCAACGCGGCCGCCGCGTGCGCCTGTCCCTTGTGCCGTCGCATTTCTCGACCCGCCCTATGCGAGCGGGCTCGCCGAACCGGCGTTGTCGGCGCTCGCGGCCGCGGGCTGGCTGTTGCCCGACGCACTCGCCGTAGCCGAGGTCGGCGCGCGCGAGCCGTTCACGGCGCCGCCGGGTTTCACGATGCTCGACCAACGCGTTTACGGTGCGGCACGCCTGATCTTCCTGCGCCGCGAGGCATAGCCGCGCCGCTCGATCCGACTTTTGACGCCGCTCGGATCATTAGCAATCGCGCGCTAAGCCGGATACGATCGGCGTCGGACCAGCCAATCACCTTCAAGGGCCGATCGCGATGCTTACCAGCTTTAATGTTAGCGACATGACCATCCATCGTCTGATCGAACAGGAGGCCGGGTTCACGCCGATCCTGGAATTTCTACCCAGCCTGAGCCGGGAAATGCTCGATGAGAACCGCTCGTGGCTGCAACCGGCTGCACTGGATCCTGCCACCGACCACGCCGTCCTATGCTTTCAGTCCTATGTCGTAAAAACCCCGCATCACACGATTCTGGTCGACAGCTGCATTGGCAATGACAAGACGTTCCCCCACCGTCCAACCTGGCACCAGAAAAGCGATAACAATTGGATGCAGGCGTTAAAGGCTGCCGGTGTCGGGGTCGACGACATCGATTTCGTGATGTGCACGCATCTTCACGGCGATCATGTCGGCTGGAACACGCGTATGGAAAACGGGCGTTGGGTCCCGACCTTCCCAAAGGCCAAGTATCTCTTCTCCAAAAAAGAATACGAATACTGGGAGGAAATCGATCGCGAAACGCCGCTCGATCCGATGAGAGACAGCGTGCTGCCCATTATCGAAGCAAAAAAGGCCGAGCTGGTGACCAGCGACTACGCGCTGAATGATCACATCAGGCTAACCCCGACGCCCGGCCATACTCCCGATCACTTCGCGGTCTGCGCCGGCCGCGGCGGCGACCAGGCGGTGTTCACCGGCGATCTGATCCATTCGCCGATTCAGGGTCGCTATCCGGATCTGGTGATGCGCGTTGATTATGACCCACAGCAGGCGGTCGCAACCCGGCGTGCCTTTCTCGAGCGTTACTGCGACACCTCCACCCTATGCTGCACAATGCATTTTCCGTCGCCGTCGGTTGGACACATCAAGCGCTGGGGCAATGGTTTCCGTCACGAACCGATAAGCGCCTAAAGCACGAAGACTGCTGCTAGCGGGCGATCGCCGGCTACCACAGCGGGTAGATGTTTTTGGTTTGCTTTTCTGCGTTCGCCCGCCGCGACTTGCGCAGGCGGGTAAACGCGGCGGTTGCCGAGAGGGCGAGGACCACTCCGGCTAAGATCCACCATTCCATCGGTTATCTCCGTTGTGCTGGTGCGGCGCTTTGGGCCGAGATTGCGCTGATCGCCGCCGCGACCACGGGCAGCATTGAAGTCGCCACCGCGCCATTGCCGATTTCCGAAAGATGATAAAGGTCGATGTATACGGGGCGGCCCCAGTCGTCAAACAACGCCGACAAATCGACTGCGTCGCTCGCCTCGATCAATTCCCGGCAGTGGCGACGTTCGTCGATGATGGCCTGATAAAGGCGAGTCCGCGCAGCTGGATCATGGGTGTAGTCACGCTCCCACCGCTGCTCGTCGACGGTTTTCAGCTTCTTGGTCGTGATCACCGGTTGCCAAAAGAAAATCGGCATAAAACCGTATTCACCCGCGAGCATCCGGATCAGTCGAAGGTTTTCGCGATAGGTTGCAACAACCTGTCGCGCTAGAGCGGCCAAGTCGATTTGCGACAAATCGGCCGGCGGCGCGGGCGCAGGCCCGCGTAGCGGAAGCCCGGTCAGCTGGCGTAGTCGCCGCAACGTGCGCGGCGCGGCTGCCATCAGTGCCGCTGCGAAAAGGTCCCTCTGGCGCTCGGGAAGCAGCAAGTTGAATTCGGCGCGCCGCCTTGCCTCGTTGAACAGGCCATCGGCACGGCCGGTTTGCTCGGCGCACGCCATCTCGTTTATGCCATCGTAAAACAGCGCTATGTCGACTCGCTCGCCGGCTTTCAGCACTTGCTGCAGCGTAATCGTCTCCTGTGTGCTGTTGTGACCCAGCTGGCCATAGTTAGTCACGCTGACCGGGTAGCCGAGTTCGGTCAGTTTGCGCGCTAAAATCGCCGGGATCGTATGGTCGTCGCGCGACCCCATGCCCATCATCGTCGATCCGCCAAAGCACAGGATTCGGATCGCATCATCGGAGGGACCGTGCTCTCCCGGTGTCGGGCGCAGGCCGCGTTCGTCGATCGTGACAAAAGCGCCGCGAAACGGTCGCTGCCACCACTCGACATAGGGCTTCCAATCGACGCGAACGGCGCGGCGAAATTCGTCGAAATAAGCGGCCGACCAATCGGCGCCGACGTAAGCGTCGGCGGCGCCAGTTCGGTCAGGCCGGGTCGGGCGGCGATATCGGAGCCAGCGGCTAAAGCTGCGCCAGCCCTCGACCCCGAACTCGGTGACCAGCACGACGATTACCAGGATGCCGACCACGTGCCACAACGCGATGAATAGGCGCAGCATCATCTTTGAAGCGCTCGCGGTCGATGGCGATAACTGGAGCGGATGAGGCTCATTTGCGTCTCGCCATCAGCGGCGGAAATGGCGATGATCGTGCTATCCGGGTTTGCCGAAAAGGGCGCGAGCGATGAGCGGGATCGACGAAACCCATGATCCGAGGCGCGAGAGCTGGGTCACCTCGGCCAATGGTCATACCGAGTTTCCGATACAGAATTTGCCGTTCGGCGTCTTCAGTCCGCCTGGCGGAGCCCCGCGCGGTGGCGTCGCGATCGGCGACATGGTTTTTGACCTCGCCGCGGCACTCGAAGCCCGGCTGTTTTCGGGCGAGGCCGAAAAGGCCGCCGAAGCGGCGGCGGGTTCGGCACTGAACCCGCTGATGGCGCTCGGCGCCCCGGCGCGACTGGCATTGCGCAAACGGGTTTCCGAATTGCTCGCCGCCGATACTGCCGAGCGCGCCAAGATCGAAGCGATGGCTGGGCGGCTGTTGCATCCCGCCGGCCAATGCACGCTGCATCTGCCCGCCGCGATCGGCGAATTCACCGATTTTTTTGCCGGCATTCATCATGCGCGCAATGGCGGGCGCCGGCGCGATCCGAATAATCCGCTGAGCCCCAATTACAAATACGTGCCGGTTGCCTATCACAGCCGCGCCTCTTCGGTTCGAGCATCGAACGTGCCGATCCGGCGCCCAAATGGCCAGCGCAAGGCGCCGGATGAACCGGCGCCGACCTACGGTCCGTGCCGGAAGCTCGATTATGAGCTCGAACTCGCAGTTTGGATCGGTCCCGGCAATGCCCAAGGCGAGCCGATCCCGATCGGCCGCGCGGCGGAGCACATTTTTGGGCTGGGCCTCGTCAACGATTGGTCGGCGCGGGACGTCCAGGGTTGGGAATCGCAGCCGCTCGGCCCCTTTCTCGGCAAGAATTTCGGCTCCACAGTATCGCCCTGGATTGTCACGACGGAGGCGCTGGCGCCGTTTCGCGTGGCGCAGCCGGCGCGGCCCGATGGCGACCCGCATCCGTTGCCGCATTTGTGGGATGCGGAAGATCAGCGGGAAGGCGCCTTTGACATCGCGCTCGAAGCCTTTCTGCTGAGCGAAGGCCTGCGCGCGAAGAGACTGCCGCCGCACCTGATGTCCGCCAGCAACACGACCGACCTCTATTGGACCTTGGCGCAGCTGGTCACGCACCATACCAGCGGCGGGTGCAATCTCCGGCCCGGGCGATCTGTTCGGCACCGGCACGATCTCCGGCCCCACGCGCGAGGGCTACGGCAGCCTGATGGAACTCAGCGAAGATGGGACGCGCTCGACGACGCTGGAATCGGGCGAAACCCGCACCTTTCTCGAAGATGGCGACGAGGTGATCTTTCGCGCGCACTGTCATAAGCCCGGCTTTGTTTCGATCGGCTTTGGCGAGTGCCGCGGCCGAATCGCCTAGTCTCGGCGCGGCGCGAAGCAAGGGAGCTGCAGTGACCGACGCGCTCGGCTGGCGGATGAAGTTCGGGGTTATCGCGCCGAGCACCAACACCGTGGTGCAGCCCGAATTCGACATGATGCGCCCGCGCGGTGTCACCAATCACTTCGCGCGCATTCACATTCCCAACGATCCGCTTCGCAACGATGCCGATTTCGAAAGATTGATCGAGACCGTAGACCGAGAATTGCTGGCCGCGGTCGACCGGGTGATGACCTGCGAGCCCGGTCACTTGATCATGGGCATGTCGTCCGAGACCTTCTGGGGCGGGCTCGACGGCAGCGAAAAGCTGCGCGAACGGATCGAAGCCCGCGCCGGAGTTGGCGTCACGATGGGGTCCGACGCATCGCGCCAAGCTTTGCGGCGTTATGGCGACATCCGGCGGATCGCGGTTGTCACCCCCTATATGCCGGTCGCCGATCGGCAGGTGCATCGCTTTTTTTCCGATTGCGGCTTTGAGGTGGTGCGGCTGATAGGGCTTAGATGCGCGAGCCCGGTCCTGATCGCCCATGTCGGCGATCAGGAACTACGTGACGCGATCTTGACTGTTGATGGGCCGGATATCGAAGCGGTTGTTCAGGTCGGCACCAATCTCGCGATGGCGCGGCTCGCCGCCGCAGCCGAGACTTGGCTCCGCAAGCCGGTGCTGGCGATCAATACCGCAACCTATTGGTGGGCATTGCGCTGCAACGGCATTGCCGACCCGATCGACGGATTCGGGCGGCTGTTGCATGAGTTCTGACGCGGGCGCGGCATCGGACCCGCAGGCCTGATCTTGTTTACGAAAATCCTGGTCGCCAATCGCGGCGAGATCGCCTGCAGGATTATCCGCACCGCGCGGCGCATGGGAATCGCCACGGTAGCCGTTTACTCGGACGCCGATCGGGGCGCACTGCACGTCGCGCTTGCCGATGAGGCGCGGCCGATCGGCCCGGCGCCAGCGCGCGACAGCTATCTCAATATCGAGGCAATTATCAAGGCGGCGCGGGCCAGCGGAGCGCAAGCGGTGCATCCAGGCTACGGTTTTTTGTCCGAGAATCCCAATTTTGCCGAGGCCTGCGCGCATGCCGGGCTGGTTTTTATTGGCCCACCCGCGGCGGCGATGCGGGCGATGGGTTCGAAGGCGGCGGCGAAGTCGTTGATGGTCGGCGCCGGCGTACCCGTTGTGCCGGGTTACCATGGCGAGGATCAGGATCCGATCCATCTCGCCGAGGAAGCGAAACGGATTGGGTTTCCGGTCTTGATCAAGGCGTCGGCCGGCGGCGGCGGTCGCGGCATGCGGATCGTCGGAGAGCCTGACGATTTTGCGGCGGCGCTAGCTTCGGCGCGGCGCGAGGCGGCGAGCGCCTTTGGCGATGACCAGGTTCTGCTCGAGAAGTATCTCGATCAGCCGCGCCATATCGAAGTGCAGGTCTTTGCCGACAAGCATGGAAATGTCGTTCACATTTTTGATCGCGACTGCTCGATCCAACGCCGCCATCAAAAGGTGATCGAGGAAGCGCCTGCCCCCGGTCTCGATCAAGAACGCCGGCGGGCAATGGGTGAGGCTGCGGTCGCTGCGGCGCGCGCGATTAACTATGTCGGGGCCGGAACGATCGAATTCATCGTGCCAAGAGGGTCGCCGCGCGATTTCTACTTTATCGAGATGAATACCCGGTTGCAGGTCGAACATGCTGTAACCGAAGCGATCACCGGGCTCGACCTCGTCGAATGGCAATTGCGTGTCGCGGCCGGCCAGCCATTGCCGCTGCTCCAGCATGATCTGTCGATCGATGGCCACGCGATCGAGGCCCGGCTTTACGCCGAAGACCCCCAACGTCAATTTCTGCCGCAAACCGGCACACTCCATCGGCTCTATCTGCCGCCGCCCGAAATTGCTCGCGTCGATACCGGCGTACGAGAGGGTGAGGTCGTGACCCCGTTCTACGACCCGATGATCGCGAAAATCATTGTCCACGGAGAGGATCGCGAAGCCGCGATCGGCCGCTTACAGCGGGCCCTCGCCGAGACAGCGGTCCTCGGCGTGAATACAAACCTCGGTTTCCTCGCACGAGTAGCGGCTCATCCCGATTTTGCCGAGGCCGCGATCGACACCGGGTTTATCGAGCGCCACCAAGCCGCACTGCTGTCCGAGGAACCAGCCGTTCCTCCAGAGGCGCTCGCCGCAGCTGTTATCAATCGGCATCTCGGCTCGCAAGTCGGTTGCTGATGCGACTGCATCTTCGTCCGCTGATCCGTTCTGCCCTTGGGCGAGGAATGACGGTTGGCGTCTCGGCTGCCGAGCCGAGCAAGATATCACGTTGCGCCGTAGCGGCGGCGAGGACACCATCGCTGCTACCGCGATCAATGGGGAATGGCTGCTGCGCCTTGGCGACCGACAGACCGCGGTTAGCGGTGAAATCGGGTCGGATGGCTTTCTTCTTTTGACCTTCGACGGGGTCAGAAGGCGTGTACGCGTTCTCGATTACGGGACCGCGGTTGCGGTTTTTATCGACGGACAAAGCTGGCAATTCGAAGAAGTCGATCGCCTGGCAACAGCCGCCGGTGAAGATCCGACGGCCGGAAAATTGACCGCGCCGATGCCGGGCCGGGTAACGCGGCTATTGGTTGAAGCGGGCGCCAAAGTCCGGCGCGGCGAGCCCCTGATGGCGATCGAGGCGATGAAGATGGAGCATACGATCACCGCACCCGCCGACGGGGTCATTGCGGCGGTGCGGTTTGCGGTCGGCGAACTTGTCGAGGAAGGTGCGGAATTAATAGCCCTGGCTGCACCCGAAACTGACCGCCCCTGAATGGGCTCTCCGCGAATGGCGCTGCATCTATTGAAGCTCGCGGTCGGCATCGACGATATCGAACAGCTCCGCCGGGTCCGGACACTCCGCGCTACCGAGCGCGGCGGCCACTGGGTCTACACCCGAAATTGCCCGCGGCGCGCGGCCGATGTACTCGACGGCGGATCGATCTACTGGGTGATCCGAGGGCAAATCTCGGTGCGACAAATGGTGACCGGGTTTCGCGCCGATCGCGACGCGAGCGGCCGTCGCTATTGCCTGATCGAAATCGATCCGGTGTTGGTCGCGACCTTTCCTCGCTCCTGCCGCGCCTTTCAGGGTTGGCGGTACCTGTCACCTGATGACGCTCCGCCCGACCGGGCACTGGAAGGCGCGCCGCCGCCCGAGCAGATGCTAGCGGAACTGCGGGGATTGGGTCTGCTCTAAAGCGAGAGATGAAAGAATTGTTGCGGCGGGTCTGGACAAGGCGTTCTGAGGTCCTTATTTTCACCGTCCGCGCTGGCCCAACGGCCGACCGCCGAAATCATGCCGACCGGAGACGATCTACGAAGCGGATCGGGACACGTGGTTGGGTTGACAATGGGGTTGGGTGGGGGTTATAAGCGCGGCCCCTTTGGTGGGGCGGGTCTGGTCGGTGTCGCAGGATGCCGGGATCGGCCCGGAGAATTTGGTTCTTGAGCGGTGGCCTTTTGGGCGGTGGCCTTTTGGGCGTTGGCTTGGGGACCGGTGTTGTTTGAGATTGTGAGCTAAGGGAAGGGATGCGCGGACGGCGGCCGAGCCGGCGTGATGTCTGCAGAGATGCGGGCATGATGTTGGTGGGGCTGCTCTAAAGTTCGCGCATCGATGCGAACGTTTTAGAGGCCCTAACGATCGGGCCGGCGGCTTGAGACGGCCTTTTGTTGAAGGTGCGGTTTGGGGCCGGCGGTCCTGGGTTAAACTTGAGAGTTTGATCCTGGCTCAGAACGAACGCTGGCGGCATGCCTAACACATGCAAGTCGAACGCTTTTGCGATTTCGGTCGCAGGAGAGTGGCGCACGGGTGAGTAGCGCGTGGGAACCTGCCCAGAAGTGGGGGATAACCGAGGGAAACTTCGGCTAATACCGCATACGCCCGGTTAAATCTTAGGGTTTGGCCGGGGAAAGATTTATCGCTTTTGGAGGGGCCCGCGTCGGATTAGGTAGTTGGTGGGGTAACGGCCTACCAAGCCTGTGATCCGTAGCTGGTCTGAGAGGATGATCAGCCACACTGGGACTGAGACACGGCCCAGACTCCTACGGGAGGCAGCAGTGGGGAATATTGGACAATGGGCGCAAGCCTGATCCAGCAATGCCGCGTGAGTGATGAAGGCCTTCGGGTTGTAAAGCTCTTTCGCCTGCGACGATCGTGACGGTAGCAGGAGAAGAAGCCCCGGCTAACTTCGTGCCAGCAGCCGCGGTAATACGAAGGGGGCGAGCGTTGTTCGGATTTACTGGGCGTAAAGGGCGCGTAGGCGGCGGATCAAGTCAGGCGTGAAAGCCCCGGGCTCAACCTGGGAACTGCGCTTGGGACTGGTTTGCTTGAGTTCGGGAGAGGAGCGTGGAATTCCCAGTGTAGAGGTGAAATTCGTAGATATTGGGAAGAACACCGGTGGCGAAGGCGGCGCTCTGGACCGATACTGACGCTGAGGCGCGAAAGCGTGGGGAGCAAACAGGATTAGATACCCTGGTAGTCCACGCGGTAAACGATGTGTGCTAGACGTTGGGGAGCCTAGCTCTTCGGTGTCGCCGCTAACGCTTTAAGCACACCGCCTGGGGAGTACGGCCGCAAGGTTAAAACTCAAAGGAATTGACGGGGGCCCGCACAAGCGGTGGAGCATGTGGTTTAATTCGACGCAACGCGAAGAACCTTACCAGCTCTTGACATGCCTGGTATGGGTGGGAGAGATCCCATCCTTCAGTTCGGCTGGCCGGGACACAGGTGCTGCATGGCTGTCGTCAGCTCGTGTCGTGAGATGTTGGGTTAAGTCCCGCAACGAGCGCAACCCTCATCTGCAGTTGCCAGCGGTTTGGCCGGGCACTCTGCAGAAACTGCCGGTGACAAGCCGGAGGAAGGCGGGGATGACGTCAAGTCCTCATGGCCCTTATGGGCTGGGCTACACACGTGCTACAATGGCGGTGACAGCGGGATGCAAGGGGGCGACCCTGCGCCAATCTCGAAAAGCCGTCTCAGTTCGGATTGCTCTCTGCAACTCGAGAGCATGAAGTCGGAATCGCTAGTAATCGCGGATCAGCATGCCGCGGTGAATACGTTCCCGGGCCTTGTACACACCGCCCGTCACACCATGGGAGTTGGCTTTACCCGAAGGCGGTGCGGCAACTCGCAAGAGAGCTAGCCGACCACGGTAAGGTCAGCGACTGGGGTGAAGTCGTAACAAGGTAGCCGTAGGGGAACCTGCGGCTGGATCACCTCCTTTCTGGAATTCAGAAGACAGTTATCGGTAATCAGTTATCAGAACTGATTGCGGCGCTTCTTCTGATTATCCACAAACGCTGGAGACTGGCAGTGCGGTAATTCTGATTACTGATCACTGATTACTGGTCTCTGGCACCAGGCCGCCGTCTGCGCATCCCTTCTCCCGAATGTCGGGGCGAACGCCGTTCGCCGGACGGCAGAGGATAACGGCAGAGGACGGAAGATGATCTGTCGTCGGCCGGTTGTCCGCTGTCCTCTGGTCGGGGCTAGTAGCTCAGCTGGTTAGAGCGCGCGCTTGATAAGCGTGAGGTCGGAGGTTCAAATCCTCCCTGGCCCACCAGGTTCAGTGATCAGAAGACAGTAATCAGTCATCAGAACCGATGGCATAAAATCGCTGATCGCCTAGCGAGGCGGGGCCTTGCCGCTACAATTCTGATCACTGATTACTGTCTTCTGTGATCTGGTGCGGGGGTGTAGCTCAGTTGGGAGAGCGCCTGCTTTGCAAGCAGGAGGTCATCGGTTCGATCCCGTTCACCTCCACCATGGCGCCTCTACCACGGTGCTTCTGCCACAGCGCCCTCCACTAAGGGCCGGCGCGCCGCGCTGGGACATCACAGGCATCAGCATCAGTTATCGGAACGACAGCGGCACGGCCCGCGCCTGGCCGGTTCTGATCACTGATATCTGATCATCTGATCCCTGATGAACGACATTCGGAGAAGACCAGGTTTGTTCCGGGGTCGGGTCAACCGGGCGGGATCTGTCCCGCGCCGGCGACCGGGTGTCCGGGGCGGTGTTGATTGAACGGGTAAAGCGAATTTGTGAATGTGACCGAGGCGGACGGCGCCGAGGTGCGGGTGTCAACTCGCATGCGGGCCGTCCGAGAAGTGTCTTCATGGAAGACGCCGCGCCGGCGGGGAAACCCTGGCAAAGGGAAACCTTTGTCAACGGGGAGCCCTGCCAAATTGGGGGCCCTGCCAAAATGGGGCTTGCCCCTGTGCGCGGCGGTTGTCCGGGGTGTTGGGGTGGCCGGCAACGGCCGCTCCGATAGTCTTGGATCGAGCAAAACAAGGGCATCTGGTGGATGCCTTGGCACTGAGAGGCGATGAAGGACGTGGCACGCTGCGAAAAGCCCGGGGGAGATGCGAGCGATCGTTGATCCCGGGATCTCCGAATGGGGCAACCCACCCGGCAACGGGTATCCTCATCTGAATTCATAGGGTGAGGAGGCGAACCCGGCGAACTGAAACATCTCAGTAGCCGGAGGAAAGGACATCAACCGAGACTCCGCGAGTAGTGGCGAGCGAAAGCGGACGAGGCCAGTGGTCGTTTGGTTTGGTACCGGAAGCGTCTGGAAAGGCGGGCCGGAGCGGGTGACAGCCCCGTACGGGAAACCGGCCAAGCGATCCTTGAGTAAGGCGGGACACGAGCCATCCTGTCTGAAGATGGGGGGACCACCCTCCAAGCCTAAGTACTCCTCAGTGACCGATAGTGCACCAGTACCGTGAGGGAAAGGTGAAAAGCACCCCGACGAGGGGAGTGAAATAGTTCCTGAAACCGGATGCCTACAAGCAGTCGGAGGTTCAGTTATCAGTAATCAGTGATCAGTTATCAGAACCGATGGCGGCAAGCGCTGTCGGCTACCCGGTGCGGCGAGAGCCCGGCCGAGGCAGTTCTGATTCCTGATTACTGTCATCTGATAACTGGGCTGACGGCGTACCTTTTGTATAATGGGTCAGCGAGTTGGTCTTGGCAGCAAGCTTAAGCCGTTAGGCGTAGGCGCAGCGAAAGCAAGTCTGAATAGGGCGCTTGAGTTGCCGGGATCAGACCCGAAACCGGGTGATCTAGCCATGGGCAGGTTGAAGGTGCGGTAACACGCACTGGAGGACCGAACCCACTACTGTTGCAAAAGTAGGGGATGACTTGTGGCTAGGGGTGAAAGGCCAATCAAACTCGGAAATAGCTGGTTCTCCGCGAAATCTATTGAGGTAGAGCGTCGACTATTACCGCCGGGGGTAGAGCACTGGATGGGCTAGGGGGGCGCGAGCCTTACCAAACCTAACCAAACTCCGAATACCGGCGAGTAGAGGTCGGCAGCCAGACGGCGGGTGCTAAGGTCCGTCGTCGAGAGGGAAACAGCCCAGACCGCCAGCTAAGGTCCCCAAGTCGTGGCTAAGTGGGAAAGGATGTGGGAAGGCCAAGACAACCAGGAGGTTGGCTTAGAAGCAGCCATCCTTTAAAGAAAGCGTAATAGCTCACTGGTCTATCAGCCGTCCGGCGCCGAAAATGTAACGGGGCTCAAGCCACGCACCGAAGCTGCGGGTTTCAGAAGACAGTAATCAGTAATCAGTGATCAGAAGCGAGGCGGGATATGCCGGGCTTTGTCAGCCGGGTCGAGGATCTCGAGGTGTTCCGGCGGGCCTATCGGGTGTCGTTGGAAGTGCACCGAGCGAGCCTGGAGTTTCCGCGGATCGAGCAGTTCGCCCTAGCCGACCAGGTGCGGCGGGCGTCAAAATCGATCTGCGCCAACCTCGCCGAGGGCTTTGGCCGGCAGCAGCAATCGCGGCCGGAGTTTCGCCGCTTTCTGATCATGGCCATTGGTTCGGCCGACGAAATGCAGGTATGGGTGCTCTATTGCCGTGATCTTGGCTACATTGCGAGCGATGTGGCGGAGCGCTGGCGCGGCGAGTACCAGGAGATTGCCCGGATGCTCTCCGGCCTCTCTGCCGGCAGTTCTGATAACTGATTCCTGATTACTGTCTTCTGAAGCGGTAGCGGAGCGTTCCGTAGGCCGGCGAAGGTGCATCGCGAGATGTGCTGGAGGCATCGGAAGCGAGAATGCTGACATGAGTAGCGTAAATGAGGGTGAGAAACCCTCACGCCGAAAGTCCAAGGGTTCCTGCGCAAGGTTATTCCGCGCAGGGTTAGCCGGGCCCCTAAGGCGAGGGCGAGAGCCGTAGCCGATGGGAAGGGGGTTAACATTCCTCCGCCTGCCGGAATGTGACGAAGGCCGAAAATCGTTCTGTCTTATTGGATTGACAGGGCGGTGTGGGACTTCCGGGAAACAGCACCGGCACCAAAGACCGTACCCGAAACCGACACTGGTGGACTGGTAGAGCATACCAAGGCGTGTGAGAGAACGGTGTTGAAGGAACTCGGCAAAATGCCCCCGTAACTTCGGGAGAAGGGGGCCCCGTTTCGGCGCAAGCCGGGGCGGGGGGCACAGAGGAGGGGGTGGCGACTGTTTACTAAAAACACAGGGCTCTGCGAAGTCGCAAGACGACGTATAGGGTCTGACGCCTGCCCGGTGCCGGAAGGTTAAGAGGAGGGGTGCAAGCTCTGAATCGAAGCCCCGGTAAACGGCGGCCGTAACTATAACGGTCCTAAGGTAGCGAAATTCCTTGTCGGGTAAGTTCCGACCTGCACGAATGGCGTAACGACTTCCCCGCTGTCTCCAACACCGGCTCAGCGAAATTGAATTCTCCGTGAAGATGCGGAGTTCCCGCGGTCAGACGGAAAGACCCCGTGCACCTTTACTACAGCTTTGCAGTGGTGTTAGGGATCGCATGTGTAGGATAGGCGGGAGCCGATGAAGCCCTGGCGCCAGTTGGGGTGGAGGCAACCTTGAAATACCGCTCTTGCGATCTCTGGCATCTAACCGCGGCCCGTTACCCGGGTCCGGGACCCTGCATGGCGGGTAGTTTGACTGGGGCGGTCGCCTCCCAAAGAGTAACGGAGGCGCGCGATGGTGGGCTCAGGCTGGTCGGAAATCAGCTGTTGAGTGCAATGGCACAAGCCCGCCTGACTGCGAGAGCGACGGCTCGAGCAGAGACGAAAGTCGGCCATAGTGATCCGGTGGTCCCGCGTGGAAGGGCCATCGCTCAACGGATAAAAGGTACGCCGGGGATAACAGGCTGATGACGCCCAAGAGTCCATATCGACGGCGTCGTTTGGCACCTCGATGTCGGCTCATCGCATCCTGGGGCTGGAGCAGGTCCCAAGGGTATGGCTGTTCGCCATTTAAAGCGGTACGTGAGCTGGGTTTAGAACGTCGTGAGACAGTTCGGTCCCTATCTGCCGTGGGTGTTCGAGACTTGCGAGGCGCTCTCCCCAGTACGAGAGGACCGGGAGGGACGCACCTCTGGTGGACCGGTTGTGGCGCCAGCCGCAACGCCGGGTAGCTAAGTGCGGACGGGATAACCGCTGAACGCATCTAAGCGGGAAGCCCCCCTCAAAACCAGGTCTCGTCGAGAGCCGTGGAAGACCACCACGTTGATAGGCCGGAGGTGGAAGCGGAGTAATCCGTGGAGCTGACCGGTACTAATCGCTCGAAACCGCTCGATCCTTTAAGTTGTTGGCGTGTGCTATTCGCCAACAGCCGGGCAACCGCCGGCGTGCAGCGGCAAGCGCCATTCTCAATGGCGGCGCCAGACTAGGGCGCTAAGCCAGCACGCGGCAGCAGCCATAACGACACTTCCCCCGATCCGGGCGCTACACCAGGCGCGCGATCGGGCCTCACAACACATTCACAAATTCCGCCGCGCCACGGCCGATAGGCCAAGGAGCCGACAGGCCAAGCAACGGTCCCAAGACAACCAGCCAGGGCAACCGCAGACGGGAGACATGCCGCGCCGCGCCCGATCACCGCTCTGGGTGAGGTCTCTCCGCCGTCCTCGGTTGTCTCCGCCGCTGTCGGTTCTCGGGCGTTCTTAGCATTTAAGGCGCATTCTTAGCATTTAGGCAAGGGGGCTGCGACAGCCTGGTGGCCACAGCGAGGGGCCAAACACCCGATCCCATCCCGAACTCGGCCGTGAAAACCCTCAGCGCCGATGGTACTGCGTCTCAAGACGCGGAAGAGCAGGTCGCCGCCAGGCTCTCGCAGCCCCCACCCACACCCCCCCGCCAACCCCAAATCCGATCATTGGCGCGCCCCGCAACCACCCAACCCAACCTACACGATGCTCGTCGGACGCCGGCCACACCTCAGGGCCGCCGTACTGACACGACCCCACGCCGCCAACCCACACCAACCCACGCCCTAAACCGCAATCCCGACAATCGCATCACCATCACCGCGGGGTGGAGCAGCCCGGTAGCTCGTCAGGCTCATAACCTGAAGGTCGGAGGTTCAAATCCTCCCCCCGCAACCAATTTTGTGACTTGCACCGGAACGCCGCTCTCATCGAGCGGCGTTTTTGTTTTTGTCGCCATCGCCAGGATGCCGGCGAGGCGGCCGTAAAGACTGACCGACAGGGTTTTCCTGCCGCTTCTGACGACCGGGCTCAGTTCAATCCGGTCAACGAGCTTGCGGACGATCTCGGCTGCCTCCATGCGGCCCCCGGTGTCCGTCAGTGCCGCGCGCAGGTCGCGCGATCTCGCGTCCGGTAATATTCGGCCATGTTCGGGTGGAGACGAATGCTCGTGTCTTCGCTCGCGGCGAGGCGGCTGCGCAACGCGTCCCTGCGGGCTTCGAGTTCCGCCATCTTCTCGCGGACGGCCGAGGCGGGCACGCCGTCGAGAAGCGCCTGCACCAGCCGCGCGAGATCGCGCTCCGCCTTGCCCAGCGCGTCGGCATCCGCCGTTCGCCGTGCGCGTTGTGCTCGGCGTGCAGGCGGTTCATGGCGCGGGCATATTCCTCGCAGAAGATCTTTGTCCGCGCCGGCTCCATCAGGCGGTGCTGCAGGCCGTCCAGCACGGCGGTTTCCAGATCATCGCGCCGCATCGTCGCCTTGTTGTCGCAGGTGCCTTTGTTGCGGGCGTTCGCGCAGCCGATATAGACCTTGTTGAAATTGACGATCCCGCCGCCGCAGACGGCGCAGCGCATCAGGCCGGTAAACAGGTAGCGCGGGCGGCGGCGGTCCCAGTAGCCGGGAAGCCCGCCGGAGCCGCGGCCTGCCTCAAGCGCGCCCTGCCGCGTCTTCACGCGCTCCCATAGCGCCTGATCGATAATCCGTAGCGCCGCCACATCCTGGACGATCCATCCGGAGTCCGGATTGAGCCGGGACACCCGCTTTCCGGTTTCCGGGTCCTTGACGTAGCGCAGGCGGTTCCAGACCAGCCTGCCGATATAGAGCTCGTTGTTGAGGATGCCGGTGCCGCGCTGGCGGTTGCCATGGATGGTGCTCGGCCCCCATGTCCTGCCCGACGGGCCGGGCACGCCCTCGGCATTCAGGCTTTTGGCAATCGCGCGCGGCGAGACGCCGGCGGCGTATTCCTCGAAGATGCGGCGGACGATCGCCGCCTGCTGCGCATTGATCCTGCGTTCGCCCGTCAGCGGCTGTCCGTCCGGGCCGACACCGCGCACGACATCGTAGCCGTAGCTGTTCCCGCCGCCGGATTTTCCGGCTTCGACGCGGCCGCGGAGGCCGCGGCGCGTCTTGTCCGCGAGATCCTTGAGATAGAGCGCTCCCATCGTCCCTTTCAGGCCGATATGGAGTTCATTGATCTCGCCCTCCGAGACGGTGACGATCCGGCCGCCGGCAAAGCTGATGCGCTTGAAAATATGGGCGATATCTTCCTGGTCGCGGGACAACCGGTCGAGGGATTCGGTGACAATGATCTCGAACCGGCCTTCCAGCGCATCCTGCAATAGCTTCTGAATGCCGGGCCGGATCAGGCTCGCGCCCGATATGCCGTGGTCGCTGTAATATTTGTAGACAGACCAGCCTTCTCTGGCGGCGCGTTCGCGGCAGATTCTGTTCTGGTCCTCGATTGACGCCTCTCGCTGCAAATCGGACGAATACCGGGCATAGATGGCGGCGGCGCTCATCTCGAATCCTTCTTGCCGCCCGGCGGGGCGGCGCGCGCTGCGGGTTTTATTCCGAAGAGCCTCATAATCGCGCTCGGCCGCCTGGCGCGCAAGCGCACGCACCAGTTCATCGAGCAGCGCATCGCTGCTCGTTTCCGGTTCGCCCGTGTCGGTATTCGGGGCGCGGTCTTCCATGAGATTGAGATGGCGCCGCCGGTCCGGAGCACCCCTCGCCGCATCCTCGCGAGCGGCGTGGTTGTTGTGGGTCGTCCGGCGCCGCGGAGAAAGCCGTTTGAGTGTCCGCCCGGCTTGTTTCGCACCGGTAATCGGCGCAGCCCGACGGTCCGTGATGGGGAAAACAGCAGTTGCCGACCCCGCGACCATCCGCCGCGGGATCGGCATTGCGTGACGATGCCCGCTAGGGCGTCGGACGCGGGTAGGGCTGCCGTGCGCGGCATGTCGCCATGGCGCGGCTGACGTTTTCCAGGCTGGCGAGCGCTGTCGTGCGCTCGAACGAACCCGGTGTCGTGCGCAGCAGCTCGGTCTCAAGGCGTCCGGAACAGAGCCTCGAGCTCCTCCAGCCTGCGGTGACCGCAGCTCGGCGCAGGTGATGATCTTCGTCATCCTTGTCTCCTGTCTGTCGCGAGGCCCCGACGATCAGGGCCTTTCCTGCGGTCCCGGATCACCATCGATAGGGAAGGCCTGTCGGCGGCGGCCTCAAAGCGGCTCAAGACAGAAGAGAAAAGGAGGACAAGATTTGCCGGAGCGCTGCGCCACGCGCGGCGGAAAGGAGAGAAGTCTATGAATTCTGTGCAGAAGCTCGCTGCGCCTTCGTCACCCGGACCGTGGAGGTTTCGGGCGCGCGTCGGCGCAATTGGTTTCGGATAGGGCACGGGACGGCGGACCCCCGCGGCCGGCTGGTCTTCGCGCAGGCGAAGCAGGCGCTCAGGTGGCAGTAGCGGAAGTCTTCCGTGTGATCAGCGCGGCGATGGACCTTGCCGAAGCGTCCCGCGCAAATATTGCACGCTAGATGCGGCTTGCGACATCGAACGCCCAAGACGCTGGACACCGTGAGCGGGGCCGTGCAATCGTTAATAAGAACAAAAGAGGAATACATATGCCGGGTCATCCTCTCGGATTTGAAACATGACGCCGTCCGGAATGCGCGGGGCGCTGAACGACGCCGTCTCGATTTATTTCCTCGATCCGATCCTTGCGGGCGCGTTCGTCGCCCGGTGGTGCGCCGTGTCCGGGCGTGAGACGGATGGCGGCATGTTTCAAATCCGAGAGGATGAGCCGGCGCCGCGGATCGGGGCAGGGCTCCATCGCACGCCTTAGGACCCTCGAATCTGTGGAGGGTCTTCCGATCCTGCCTTTTGGGTAGGTACAATACAAAATAGCAATAATTGCGTTCTACTACTGAAAGTAGTATTATGGAATAATAGACTAATAGACGAGGTATTCACATAGAGGCTGTATTTTGGAGGACTGGCATGGAAATCAAACTTCGCGGAGAAATGACGATTGCCGACCTTCGGCAAGCCCTGTTCGAGCAGCTGCACGATCTTGAGACCAACTACTCTGTCAAGTTTTCGCGCGGCGCCACACTCTACATTAATCCCACGAACGGCTTCGGCGATGACGTTGTCCCCCGCATGGCGGGTGGACGGCCCCTGACGAAGCTGTACAGCGCTGGGCCGTATCGCAGCGCCGCGGATGAGAGGCGACTGTGACCATGACCAGACAACCGCGTTACATCGATCTTGAGGAAGCGCGTGAGGTTTTGGCGCAGATGGGTGTCCAGCTCACTCTCCGCCAAATGCAGCGCGCCGCGGAACAGGACGGGCTGGGCCGCCGCAAGTTGCCTTTCTTCGTCGATCCCATCGAGGGCAGACTCAAGATCGAAATGAACGACTTGGTTACGGTCTATTTAAGAAAACAGGTCGAAGCGCAAAGAAACATCAGGCCTGAATAAATCAAGCGATAACTCTTGTATTTCATGACACCGATGCTGCATTATTTTATACATGGTAGATATAAGAAAAAGAAGCGGCACCAAGGGAATTACCTATCAGGTCCGCTATCCCGTCAAGGGATCGAAATCGGGTTACGCGTACAAGACCTTTGAAACGCTGAAGGAAGCGCGTGAATTTCGCGAGAGCGGAAAAACGAAGAAAGCCGGATCGATCCGCTCCGATACCGCGATCGTCACCGTGGCCGATGGGATCGGGAAATGGCTGGACGTTTGCGAGAAAGAAGGACGGGACGGGCGCGACCCGGTCACGAAGTTCACCCTGAAAGGCTATAAGTACCGCGCCCGGATCATCAAAGCATATGCCTGGGAGAAAGAACTCCACGAACTGACCTCTCCCGACATTGTCGAGTTCCGGTCCTGGCTGTTGGACCACTATCCGCGCCCGATGGCGCATTTCGTGCTGTCGAGTTTCCACTCCATGATTTTGGGAAATGGTGTTCCGCGGCGTTCTCCTTCATGACGTGGCGGCGCGCGTTTCGATCCGGGAGCGCTCCCGGTACGAAGAGCCGGTTGCCATTCCCTCCGAAAAGGAGGTCATGGACCTCCTGGCCGCGGCTGACAGGCTGGCCAATTCCAAGAACCGGCAAACTCAGCGGACGTGGGAGCGTTACCGCCCCATCCTCTATCTCGCTGCTGACTCCGGCATGCGGCCGCAGGAATACCTCGCCGTAGCTGACTCCGCCGTAAGAGATAAGGGAGTTGAGGTGACCCGCGCCGTCGAGCGTGGCGGCGATAAGCTGTCCGTCCCCAAGACGGCCGCCGGCCGCCGCTCTGGTCGACTAGCCCCGATGTCTACCGATGGTCCGGCACTACGCGGATCACCACTCCGCAAAAAACGATTACGATCTCATTTTCCCTACCTCGACCGGCAGTTGGCAGATGCCGGAAAATTGGCGTAACCGCGGGTTCTCTGCCGCTTGTTTCGAAGCCGGCTTGATCACCAAGGAGAAAGTTAAGGGCGAGATAGTCGAGAAGCCGAAATATGTGCCCTACCACCTACGCCATTTCTACGCGTCCGCTCTCATCGCGAGCCGGAAAGACCCAAAGACAATTCAAACTCTGATGGGGCATGAGGACATCAAGACGACATTGAATGTGTACGGGCACTTACTGAAGCGCGTACCCGCCAAAACAGAGCCAACAGGTGGAATGCTCGCCACCCTTCATACGCATTGATGTGGCTAGTCTGTGGCGAGAGAGTAGTAACGCATTAATATAACAAGTATTTTTCCTCTCTGTCACGGAAGAGGTCGCGGGTTCAAGTCCCGTCGCTCGCGCCATTTCTAAAACAAAGACTTAGATGAAGATTACGGAAACAAAATAGCGGTTGAGATCAAATTTGCCACAAAATCGATCCTCTGTAACCCGCGGTTTTCCTTGGTTCTCTTCTTCACTCTGTTTCGCTCTGTGGCAAGGTTGTGAGTTTTCTTTGGACGCACTACTGCCTTTCCCTTTCCTCCACAGGCCGCTCTGGAAATCAGCCCCGGCATCCGTGCTGTAGGACCTTGTCATCCATGAGACAGGATCGCTTTCCAGATCCCGGGAGGGTTTCTGCGTAGCTGCTCCAGCCAGAAATTCCTATACGTATGTGTATCCATTGGCTACACTGCGGACGATGAAGGACGTTGGCCTCCGTATCAGAGTTGAGCGCGGCCTGCGTGAGAGGTTCCTCAAGGTCTGCCGCGCCCAGGATAGGCCTGCGGCTCAAGTGCTGCGCGAGTTCACGCGCGACTATGTGGCCCGACATGGAGGGCATTCTCACTTTGGTGGCCAGGACAGGCCAGGCATTGGGCCAGTGCCATCCAACACCGGAAACTGGGTCTTGCCGGGTAGAAGAAGATGAGAAGAAAACTTTGTTGCGCGAAAAATTCAGAATTTGGGTTCCTTTTGCTCTGCTTATTGCCGGCAATTTTCGTGGAACAACTTCAAACAATCTCAATACGTAAGTGACCTACGATGTCCCGAGGAAACCAGCTCGACTTTGTTGAGAATGCCGCTGTAGCGACAGGTGTTCTGTCATTGCGGGAGGCGCGAGCATGAGGCGTCTCTGGCCGGCACCGGCTCGGCAAGCATGGGAGCAGGAGGCGCATGCCCTGGACAGCAGGCGAGCTTGTTCTCGGGTTCCGGGTTGGCGATCTCAGAGTTGCAAAGGACCGCGATGCCGTGCTCGGAAGCTCGTTGAGCAGGCCATGCCGAATGAGAAACATAAGACGCAACTGAACTTCGCCGCGCAGCTCAACCAATTCAGCAATACGATTTAGGATGGCGATCTCATCCGTCGTCCCTCGAAGACCGCGGGGAAGATTGCGATCGGTGAGATCGCCGGTCCCGGCAATGCTCCTCCACAGTTGACGGTCATCCGATGCGCCCGGTCCGCCGGCTCAAGCCGGACGTGCCCCGCGATCTGTTCCGGCAGGACTTGCTCTACAGCTTCGGCGCGTTCATGACGGTTTGTGAGATCAGTCGCAACGACGCCCTCAGACGTGTCGAAGCGATTCTCAAGGCAGGCAAGGACCCCGGCTACGAGAGCGGTGTTGCCTGCGCCCTGAATGGCAAGCCCCCGGATCATTCCGAAGGCGACCGCCGAAGACGCGGAGGTCGATCTCGACGAAATCGCGCGGGATCAGATCGAGCGGCGTGTCGCCAGCGTGTTCATGGGTCTTACCTTCTTGACTCGAACACGGCTGGTCGCCGAAATCCTCAAGGTCCAGGGATACATGGTAAATGTTTCGCCACCCGGCCCCGACCAAAGCATCGACATTGTCGCCGGGCGTGGTGGTCTCGGGTCTTCGAATCCCCCCGCTTGGTCGTACAGGTCAAATCCGGCAACGTCATTGCCGATCAACGAATGCTCCAGGCGCTGATCGGTGCCGTTCAGGATACCCACGCCGATCAGGGTTTGCTCGTGTGCTGGGAAGGATTCAAGAAGCCTGTCGAGACGCGACAATTAGTTGTCCTTCTTTCGCATCCGCCCCGCCCGGCAAGGACGGAAAGGGTCCCAACCACTTTCTCAGCTGCTTATCACCGATTGCCGGAGGAATTTCTAGGAGAACTGCCGTTGTGGTGTACTTGTGGATGGTCGTTCCGCAAGATGAGGAGGGCAATGCGTGACGGATCGTTGGGCAAACCATAACTAAAATCTGGTCCAGGGCGTGCTCTGACGTTGCACTCCGGGCTGACGTTCAGCTCATTGTGAGAGACCGCGACGAACTGAACGAAACCCCTGGACGCGATGATGCACACCCACGTCACCGACGAAACAACGGGGAGTACGACTTATTCTCGTCAATAGAAATGAAAATTGGTGGAGTTGGAGATTTTTGGGATAATAGGGCTTTTCCATGCGGGAAAAGTTTGGATGGAACGAATTTCTGAAGCTGTGTTGGTTACGACTTTCAGCCTTTGTCCGAAAACTTCCTGATTGTGCTCGACACCGATATTTTGGAGTTTATCAAAAGTGCCTACTCACGAACCTTGTCCAATTCGTCAGTATCCGGTTTGAAGATCGTCGGTCGTCAGCCTGTCTGACCTCCAGAAACTGCCGGTTCGCGTTGTTGTTGCGTCTGTCACGGGCTTCAAAATCACAATGTCCGAGTTGATGAAACTGAAATTCGGCGAATGAGGATCGGATGGCTTGATGAGATGGAGGTAAGGAGATCACATTGAGGTATAGTAAAATCAAGAGAGATGATGGATTCTGTTGTTGCTGATTCACACAGTTTTGCGAGAAGGGTCGACATAATTTTGAAGTCATTTCAATTGGACAAAGCAAGGCGTTGCTCCGTGAACGCCTCACCCACACAAAACCTCAGGCAGAATCTTGCCCATGCCAACGAGTATGCGGCATCGCCAGCAGAGGCGAAGCACGTGTGCCGGGTGGTAAGAAACTCCTGGCGTTGAAAGACGAAATTGAAACGCTGGAAGAATTGGGGCGTCGCAAAAGTCCGTGGCGAGTTGACGTCACCTAGGAGTTGCATGACGGCTTCCGCGCGCCACCGGTTTAAGCGAAAATAATCCCTCATGTTGGTAGATGGTGTCGCAACCGCCACGGCAGCAGCACCAAGTAGCTTAGGAAACTATTTCTAATTCAAATCAAGTTAACTCAATACATTAGCAGTGATGCCCACAGATCCGCCACATCAAATCTCTACTATGTGCATTTCGAAAATCCGATTGCGTCACCAATTGTCGCTTGGGGAGACAAGCCTAAGCAGCATTGGCAGCGGCCGAAGGCGTTTGGAAGTGCGGGCGTACCCGCACGAAAGGCCCACTGTGGTGACGACACAAGCAGGCCTCAGCAAGGCTGTCGGCGACGAGATAATCGCGCAGCTGACCCCGGTACAGCTCAATCTGTTGCGCGGCGGGGCTCACATCGGTTTCCAACGACGAGGTCAATCAATCCGATCGGCTGATATGCAATGGCGTCTGCGACACCACCAACGTAAACCGTCTGATCGTTGGTTTGTACCGAAAAGACCGTCATTTCCGGCACCAAACTGAACTCCGGCACGTGGAACTGGGTATTGCGAGGGCCCGCAAGGTGGTCGCCGCCAGCTCGGCGCGGTGCCTCCGGCCGGCCGGCTTCGGATATGCCGAGCTGGGCCAGTAAGGCTCTTGCCCGAATTAAGCGCAGCGATGCGGCAGGCGGGCGCTCCTGTCAGCACTTCCTCAAAGCAGCTGGACGACGAGGCCTCGTTCGCGGCTGCCGCGGACCGCGCCGGCGACAGCGGCGGTGTCAGAGGCGGCGGGGGGAAGCTGCTCGGAAATGGCCGTGGCATCGGAGAAGATCTCGTCACGTTCGGGTAGCGGAGGGGCGTCAGGTGATCCCTCGTGGCGGCTGGGGCTGCGCCATACGATAGCGCGGCGGGTCGCAGCAATGGTGGCCGTCTCGCCGCGCCATGTCGTTTCGTCCTGGTCATTTTCCGGTTCCTCGACTGCGGGAAGGACCGGGTCATACTCATTGCCCGGGATCGAACGTCGGCAGATCGTCAAGCCTGAGGTCGACGATGCTCATCCAGTCATTCGGCTTCCGCTCGCTCTGCCGCGGTAGGAAGGACAATCGCAGGCGCGGGTGACCGCGATATAACGAGAGGCGCACGCGCTTGCGGCGGACTGTTCCTTTCGTCAAGTTTGACTTGCTGTAACGGCGGGGCGCCTGGTTGGTGCACCCGAACGGATCCGTGTCGTCCGTGTGCAAAGCTTGTGTCATCGGAACAGCTCGGTTGGGGAATTGATTGTATAACGATCGGCGATTCGAGCCCCTGGCCAGGCGCATTGTTAGAATCTGGGACAGATCTTGGCATCGGCATCGGCCTTCCACCTGGGCCTCGCGTCTTCCCAGTTCTGCCGCATGGCGCGCGAAGGCCGCGAGGCCGCGGCCGTCATAAGCGCGTGCGATTTCGAGGAACAGCTCGGCATTGGCCAGGGCGCGTTCGGCAAGGCGGTAACGCCGGCCCCCTACACGGCGAACGTTGAGCTCCTCGATAGCCTCTGCGATAATCTGGAAAGTAAGGCGTTGTGCGGCGCGCCTTGCGGGCGAGGCTCTGCAGCACCTCAAGCGTGCGGCCGAGAACGGGGTGGGCGATCACACTGCGATCTGTCCATAGATGAAGTCGTGCCGGGGGCCCGTTTTCTGAAGCCGGCAAGGCCGCGATGGCGTCAGCGATTTCCTCTTCAGTCAATCCGACAAGGGGACCCCGGAGAAGGGCGCCAAATCCCAGTGTGTCGCGCCGATCGGCAATGGCGCGGGACAGGGCGATCAGATCCTGGACTTCTTGACGACGGAAAAAACCTTTTCCGGCCTGTGACGCGACCGGCACCTGACGACGTTCAAGGGCGCGCTCGTATCGCCAAAGGCTGGCGCCAGTGGGAGCGAGGAGGGCGATATCGCCGGCGCGGCAAACCCGCATGGCCTGAGTTCGCTTATCCCAGATTTGATAATTCCCGATGTGCATGATCTCGGCCACGATGGTTGCTTCGTGCTCGCGGACGAGCTCGCCATCGAGTTTGCCCTTGACGTCTTTAAGGCTGTCGTCGATCGGGACTTCGAAGCAGGCAACGGCAGGGCCCTCAGGGGAAGCCGCGCGGGTCGGCGCCAGTGGCGTGAAGCCGGGTTGTCCGGCCGTCCTACAAGAGCGGCTGGAACCGGTCATTGGCAAAATCGAGGATGGGCGCCCGGGATCGGAAGTTTGCGGTAATCTCGACGACGCTATCCCCGTCTTGTGCGAGAAGGGCGTGTTTTGCCTCCAGGTAGGTGTCAACGTCGGCGCCGCGAAAGCGATAGATCGCCTGTTTGGGATCCCCGACCAGAAACAGGCTGCCAGGGCGCAGCCTTCGGGCGGTCCAGATATCGCCTTTCGCTCCCTCGCCACACAGCAGCCAGAGGATTTCGGCCTGCAGGGGGTCGGTGTCCTGAAACTCGTCCACGAGGATGCGGATAGCGACGGGCGAGGGCCTGGCGCACACCGGGATCGCGGACGAGGAGATCGCGCGCGTGATGGAGAAGGTCGTCGAAATCGAGAAGAGCGGCCTGGCGCTTGTAGTCTGCATAGAGCGCCCTGAGACTGTCGAATTCACTGACGAACCGTGCCAGGGCGGCCGCGGCGATATTGACATTCAAAACTCTGGTAAGCGTCGCTACAGCGGTCGTAGATGGCTTTTGCTGTGGCGCAGAGTTGCTCACCACGCGCCTTGGCGAGTCCGGCCGCGCACGCAGCGGCCTGCCATTTCCCCTTGTTTTGGAACGCTTTAAAGCGCGGTTCGCTGCTATGGCAGCAATCGGGCTGGCACATGCAGCAATAGGCGGGCAATGGCCCGCCCGGTGATGGGAGCGCTGAGAGCGGCGTCGAGCAGCGACTGGAATTGGGTGAGATCCGCAATGCATTCGGCGGTCGCCGGTTCGGCAATACCACAGCCGGCGTACCAGTCGGCGAAGTCGCGTATCCCTCGCGAAAGCTGTCGGAGGATATCCGTGTCCAGCTCGGCGTCAGGAGCGCGCGCAGTCCGTTTGATCCTTAGAAAATTGGCCGCGGCGCCAATAAGCGTAACAGCTTCATCCGGCGCTATGGCGAGAAGCTCGGCAAAGAAATCGTCCTCGCCGCCAAGCCCTGTCATCGGTGGAATTCTGCCGAGGCCGTCGTCGCCGCGTGCACGTCCGAAGCGGGCCGAGAGCCAGGCCGCCGTTAAATCCTGATAGGCGAGATCGGCGGCCGCCGGATCGATGATCGTGGCGCCGGGATCGATGCCGGCCTCGATCGGGTACGGCTTGATGAGTTGCTGGCAGAAGCCGTGAATGGTCGTGCAGGTGATTTCCTCAAGGGCTGCCCTGGCGGCTGTAATGGCTGAGCGCTGATCCGCCGAAAGGCCGGTCTCCAAAGCTTGGCTTAATTCCCGGGGGACGGTACCGGCGGCGAGAGAGGCGACGAAGCGCTCGATGCGTTCGAGCAGTTCGGCGGCGGCCGCCTCGGTAAAGGTTACCGCGACAATGTCACGAGGCCTAA
>CAVTLC010000031.1:0-97603 GCA_963735445.1 uncultured Alphaproteobacteria bacterium | reverse complement strand
AGACCTCCTCGGCGACGGCATCGACCGTGCCGTCCCAAACCTCGACGATCAGCTGGCGGTTGAGCTCGATCCAGCGGCCGACCAGCGCGAAATCGCCGGACGAGAGGCTGCCGGGCACAATCTCGCGCGGTTGCGGCCGCACCGCCACCGAAGCGGCGCCCGACCACGCGCCGCGGCCGCCGTGGATGCGGCTGACCTTGACCCGCACGTCATGCGGCCAGCCTTCGTTTGCCGTTATCCACACCGCCATCGGCAGACCGGTGCGGGCGGGCGGCAGCTTCATCGCGCCCCAGGCCGCTTCGGCGTCCTCGAATTCGGGGAGTTTGTCGGCGGCCGTTTCGCTCATGCCGCACCCCCCGGGGTCCGCGGGCGGCGCCGCAATGCCACGATCTCGCCGGTCTTGCCGGTTTCAACCGAACTGATCACCGCGCCGACGCGCTCGGTCGCCTCGCGCAGCGGATCGGTTAACAGATGCGCGTAGCGCTGCGTCGTGCTCGCCTGGGTATGCCCGAGCAGGGCGCCAATAATCGGCAGGTTTGAGGAGGTGTAGGACGCCAACAGTGACGCGTAGCTGTGTCTTAGATCATGGAGATGCAAATCCGCGATCCCGGCTTTGCGGCACACCGACGCCCAGGAATGTTTGACGTCGCCGACCGGCTGGTCGACGTGGCCTTTGGCGGGAAACACCCACCGTGAAACCTCGCGGCCGCGGCGTAACGCCAGCGCCTCCGCCTCGGCGCGGATCGCCCGTAGCACCTGCAGCGCCGGGCCATTTAACGGCACATGATGCAGGGCGCGCTGTTTGGTCATCGACGCGGGTTTGGTCCAGGTGCCGCCGTCTTGCGACAGGTCGAGCTGCGCCCATTCCATGTTCAGGACTTCGGCGCGCCTCGCCCCGCTCAACAGTAACAGCCGGATGATGTCGGTGGCCTGCTGGTTCTTATGCTCGGCGAGCGCCGGCAGCAGCCGGGCGAGTTCGTCGATGCTGAGATGTCGCTGGCGCCGCATTTCGCGGTTGCGTTCGATCCGCTGCGCCGGATTGTCGGCACGCATCTCCCACGTGATCGCCAGGTTGAACAGCCGCGACAACAGAGCGAGCGCGCGGTTGGCGCGCACCGGCGCGCCCGATTTGGTGATCTTGTCGTGCACCTTTTCGACATCGCTGCGCCTGACGTCGGCGACGAGAAGTTTGCCGAGCTGTGGCAGGATCCATTGTCGGATCAGCCCCTCGTCCTCGGCGCGCGAGCGTTCGCCTTTCTTTGGAGCGGCCTTTTCGCGCCAGCGCTCGACAAGACCGGCGACGGTGGGGGCGGTCCGCAGCGTCTCGCGGTCGGCCAGCGGATCGGTTCCCTGGTCGACCAGCCGGTTCAATCTTTTTGCTTCCTCGCGGACGAGCGTCACCGGCCAGTCGGCGATATCGCCGATCGTCATGCGCCGGCCGAGACCGCGGCTGCGATAATTTAAAATCCAGGAACGGCCGCCGTTTTTGGTGACGCGCAGCCCGAGCCCGGGCACCTCGCTGTCGTGGTGGATGATTTGGTCCTTACCATCCGCCGGCCCCGCCGCCTGTTTGGCGGTCGCGTCAGTGAACTTGTTCTTCATTTTTTCCGCTCGACCTCGCGTACATGGGCGCGCACATGGCCCAGTCGGTCGGAACCCCAGGAAACCTGCCGCGTACACGTTTGCGCCATGTAGACATTATAGGGGGATCGATGGGGATTTATAGGGTTTTTTAGGGATATTGTGAGCATACATGGGCATTTTTGCAATACCCATAAACGACCTTATGTTTTTGTTTTTGTTGGCGTCCCCGGCAGGACTCGAACCTGCGACCCACAGTTTAGGAAACTGTTGCTCTATCCGGCTGAGCTACGGGGACATGGCTCGAACAATACTGCGCCGCGATTGCTGATGCCAGTAGGCGGGCGCGTCCCCACTGCCCGGTCCAACGCGGCTCAACCCCGATCGCGGCGGTAATCAACAGCTTCGCGTGCGGGACGCACCCGGCTTGCAGCACCCGCGCTATGCGGGTGGAGTAGGCGCTCGATTACCGTTGCGGTGCCATAGGCGACAACCTCGCTCATCCTCCTCGCCGATCTCGAAGGAATCAAAAGCCGCATCGTCAAAACCGCATTGGCGCCCATTGCAGTGGCGTCTTCGACCGCACAGAGGTCTCGTTCGTTAGCACAAATTAACCAACGAGCCCCGATCTTGAGCCGCTAAACGAAATGGTGCCCCGGGTCGGATTTGAACCAACGGCCTACCGCTTACGAAGCGGTTGCTCTACCACTGAGCTACCAGGGCGATGTCGGTAGAGATAGCGCGTTCCGGTCGTAACGCCAAGGCGTTTGGCCGCGTAGGCTCAGCCAGCCCCTGGCGCGCTGGCGGGCAGCGCCGGTGTCGGCTGAGGCAGCGATCAGCTCGACGGGCGGGACTTCCTCAACTACCGCCGGCAACGCCGCAATCGCGGCATTCCACGCCGGGGTTCGCCAGGCCAAAGTGTCGAAGGCGCCGCAACGCGGACACAGCGACTGCCACTTGGTGCTCTCGCCGCCACAGGCGGTGCAAACATAACGCGGATCGGGGAGCGCTCGGACGGCGCGGTCGAGCCATTCGCGGGCATGTAGAAGATCGCCGTGATCAGCCTCCTCGACCCGTGCCATCATCAGACACAGGCGCGGCGTGGCGCGCGAGAGGATGTCGCCGCGATCTTCCACGACGGCCACGGGCTCTGGAAATCGGCCGGAATTTTCCGGCGGGGCGGCGAAAGGCGGTGGCGCGGCCTCCAAAGCGCGTTCGAGATGGCGGCGCGCTTCTCCCCACAACTCTGCCGCCAGCGCCGCCTCGGCCAAGGCCAGGTGACTTTCCCTTGCGGCTGGGTTCTGTGCGGCGAGGCGCTGGAAGCGCGCGACGCGGGTGAGCGGCGCTTCGCGCTTGGTGATTTCGCCATAGACCTCCGCGAGTTCGGGTCCGGGAGCGGTTCGCCACGCTCGTTCGACTGCCCTTGTGGCGCGGCCGACTTTGCCCTCAGCCAGCAACAGCCGCGCGTAATATGCTGCCGGGGTGGCGAGGTCCGGCGTCAAGGACCGCGCTTCGGCGGCGAGCGCCAGCGCCCGTTGACGATCGCCGGCTGCTTCCGCGGCACGGCTCAGCTCGTATAGGATCACGCCACGGTGATGCCGTGCCGTCGCTGGCGCGATAAGCCGCTTAACAGCGGCCCGTTCCAGTGCCATTCGCGCCTCTTCCCAGCGCTGCTCGCGGGCTTCAAGGTCGAACAGGGTCGATGCTGCCCAAGCGGTGTTGGGACGCTTCGCCGCGGCGCGCTCGGCGAGTTGACGCGCCGTCGTGCGATCACCATCGCGTAGCGCCTGATTTAGGAGGCCGCGCAGTCCGAGGAATTCGGTTTCCGGCCGGTCGAGCATTGCCGTAAAAAACTTTTTTGCCGCCAGTTCATCGCCGCCGATCTGCGCCGCCTGCGCCGATAGGAGGAGGGTCAACGGCGGTTCGGCGAGCAACGCCTCCGCCCGCCTCGCGTAGCGCCGCGCTTCCTGAGGGTCGCCGGCGGCAACCGCGACCATGCCGCGGGTCAATGCCTGGTAACCGGCGCGCCGCCGCCGCTCGCGCCGCCGTCTCAGATACGCGCGCGGGCTTTTGAAAATCAGCGACAGCACCCACAGCACCAGGGCGACAGCAAGGGCGGCTAGCGTACCAGCCGCGACCAGCACGCCGACCGAGGTATCGATCTGCCATCCCTGCCACAGGATCTCGACCCGTCCTGGGTTGTCGACCAGGAACACCGCCGCCGCGGCAAGACCGAGAATGACGATGACGGCGAAAATGGCGCGCATCAGGACGGGGTCTTTGGTGTGGCCGCGGGGTGCTCTGGGGCAGCGTTCGGCGCTACCGGCGGAGCCGTGGCGGGTGGCGCCTCAGGTGGCGAGGCGAGACGCGCGGTTACCAATTCCTGAAGATGGCTCAGCGCGGTCTCGGCGGCGAGCCGCTGGCGCGCCATCTGCAGCCAGGGTTGCGCTAGCTCGGCATTGGCGCCGGTCAGCTTACCGATCTCAGCGACCGCACCGGTGAGGTCACCCTGAGCCAGATCAGCTCGCGCGACCTCGACAGCCGCCCCCGGGCCGCTTGTGGTCGCATGATCGACATGGCGGATCGTCACCAATCCGCGCAGCCGGTCGAGTGCTTCACTCCACCATTTGCGTTTGCCGGTGGGCGGCGCTGGTGCGGCGATTTTGTCGGCGAGGGCCGCCAATTGCTGTTGCAAGACAGCGCGGCTGGCGACCCCGTTGCGCGCGGCATCCGCCAAAGGGTCGGCGGCGGCGATGAGGTTGGGATCCGGCGCTGCTGCCTGCTTGAAAGCCGCATACTCGGCGGGGAAAGGCCGTGCCTCCTGGACAGCTTCTCGTAATTGGAGCAGCGCCAGCAGCATCGCCGAGCCACCGCGATCGGTGCTTGCTTGGGCATGAACCTGGTGTTCAAGCGCATCGAGCCGGCCTGCAACCGCGCCATCGGCGGCGCCGCGCTGCGCCAATTCCTGCTCGACCTTCTCAATTTGGTTGGCCTGCGCCGAAGCGCGAGCCCCCGATTGCGCCGCGATTTCATCCACTCGCTGGCTCAGCTGCGCGACCGTTGCCTTGACTGCGTTGCGTCGCCTCCTGATTCTGGCGCAACGCATCGACGCCGGACTCCAGTGCCGAAATCCGCTGCCCGGTCTCCCCCTGTGCCGATTTAACGGCATCCAGATCACGCGGCGAGACGGTCGGTCGCTGCTCCAGCGCGGCGACCCGTTCGACCAGCGCGTCGTATTTGCGAGCGGCCGCTTGGTCCCCCCAGGGCAACAGCGGTGAAACGGCGGGCGCCCAAAACGGCGACAGCAACACCCCGGCGATCACCAGAACCAGCAAGGCGGCTAGCAAAGCCACTCCCCACCGCCGCGAACGGCGACGGTGAGGCAAGTGGGCGGGAGGCTCCGCGGTCGCAGCAGACGGCGAGACCTGATCAGCGGGGATCGTCTCGGCCGGCGGGTCGTGGTCCGTGCGCGTCGCCTCGTTGCGTTCTTCCGACATCCTGATCCTAACCCGCTGTCAGTCTTGACGCCGATCGGCAAGCAGCTGGTCCAGCAAATCCAGCAATGCCGGCTGGTCAGGTCGCGCTGCGATCCGACGCTCGCGCCAGGTCAATCCGCCGAGCGCGGCGTCGGCGGCCGCGCTGATGGAGAGGGCGCTGACCGTTTCGCAGGCTTGCCCGATCGCGGCAGCCTCGGCAAGGCGGGTAAAGATGGCCGCCGTTCGCGGCGAAAAGAAGAGGGCGAAATCGATTTCCCCGGCCCGGAGCGCCCGAACGGCAGCAGGACTCAGTGCAGCCACCGGCCGCGCTTCGTAGAGGACGCTGCGTTCGACCGCGAAACCGCGGATCTTGAGCTCACCAACAAGATCGCCGGCAACGTCGCTGCCCGAGACATGGAGGAGCGGCCCCCCTCGCGTCGGCAACCGGTCCGCGACCAGGCGGATCAAACTGCCGACATCGCCGCTTGCGCTTTCAACGATGGTAAAACCCTCGGCACGGGCGCGTGCAGCGGTCGCGTCGCCAACCGCGAAGACCGGAATGCCGCGCTCGCCGCTGATCCGGGCGAGGGCGCGCACGCCGTTGGCGCTGGTGCACAGAACAGCGCGAAAACCGGCCAGCTCCGGTGAGGCATCGCGGAAATGGATCTGCATCATCGGCTCGATCAGCGCGCCGATGCCGCGCGATGCAAGCGCCTGCGTCAGCACGCACGCTTCCTCATTGGGCCGCGTGACCAACGCTCTTAACCCTTGCCGCCATGCGATCGAGGCCATCGGGTTTCATCGCCCAAACCCGCTACGGCCGCAAGTAGGGCGAGCTTAGCCGCCTGGCAAATCTTACTCGAAACGGGGCCGAGAATGGGGCAGGGGAGCGCGACTAAGGCGGGGTGACTTTGGGTAGCAACAGAACTAGGCTCGTGTCACGGCCAGAAGGGGCCGGGTTAATGCCGCTCGAAGCCGACCTCTGTTCTTTTGGCGTTTTGGCGGCGGCCGTGGCGCAACCGATCGATCGGCTGATCTCCTGAGCATCGAGACTTGACGCGTGCACTCCCTTAATCGTCACTTCCTCTCCGTCCGGCTAATCTCGGAACGGGGTATCGTAAAAGCGCTGTTGTTAGCGGGGCTGCTGCTGATCGCCCCGGCAATAGCGCTGGCGCAGCAGCCTGAACCGTCAGCAACGGTGCTGCACCTCAGCCGTACCGCCGAGCGCAAGGTCGTGCGCGATCTGCTTCGGGTCGAATTAAGGGCGGAAGAGACCGGCGCCGATCCGCTCGCCCTACAGGCGGCGGTCAACCGGCGGATGTCGGCGGCACTCGACCGCGCCCGTCACGTGCAGGGTGTCGAAGTCGAAACCGGTAGCTTACGCAGTCGATGAAGAGCGGCCACAGAATGGCCCGTCGCGATGGCGGGCGAGCCAATCGCTGATCCTGACCAGCAAGGCGGCTGACGCGTTACTCAAACTTGCCGGATCATTGCAGACCGATGGTCTGCTCATGTCGTCGATGACCTACGAGGTCTCGCCCGAGACAGCTGCGTGGCGCCGAGGAGGATTTGACGGCGGAGGCCTTAGCCGGGCTGGCGCAGCGCGCTTCGCAGATTGCCGAGCGGGTGCACCTCTCAATACTGCGATACCGCGATTTGCGCGTCGGCAATGCCGAGACTGGAAACCAGCCGATGCCGCGCTTTGCCGCGATGGCGATGGCGGCGCCTGTCGCCGAACCCGGCGAAGCGGTGATCCGGGTGACGGTCTCGGCCGATCTGCTGCTCGGCCCGACGCAGCATTAGGCGAGATCGGCGATGCCCTTACCCGATCCGCCATTGCTGGTGATCTCCGATCGTGGTCAGGCCCGCCGGCCGCTGATCGAGGTGGCGGAGGCGGTGTTTGCCGGCGGCGTCCGCTGGTTCAGTCTACGCGAAAAGGATTTACCGCCGGCTGAGCGCCGCTGCCTGCTCGCGAGATTGGTCGAACTGGGGCATCGGCACGGGGCCGTCGTCAGCGTCCATGAGGATGTCGAAGCAGTGATCGCGGTCGGCGCCGACGGTGTGCATCTGCCAAGCGGCGGCGATCCGCGTGCGGCGCGGGCGCGTTTACACACGAGCATTGATCGGCGCGTCTGCCCATTCGGCTGCCGAAGCTGCCGAGCAGTTGATCGCCGGAGCCGATTACGTCACCGTCAGCCCGATTTTTCTAACCGCGAGCAAACCCGGTTATGGCCCGGCGCTTGGCCTCGACGGTCTCGCCCGCATTGTCGCGGGCGCACCCGGCCCGGTGCTGGCGTTGGGTGGCATCAATGCCGAAAATGCCGCGATGTGCCGCGCCGCCGGCGCCGCCGGCATCGCTGTCATGGGCGAGGTTATGCGCGCCGACGATCCACAGGCGATCGTTACAAATCTGATCCGTGCGATCTCGCTGCACGCCGCGGGTTAGCTTGGGTTCAGCTTGCCTCTTCTTCGACGGTTTGGTTGCAGGTAATCTAAGCCGAGGCAAGGGTGAGGCCCGGAAAATGGGCAATATCAACTCCAGCGTCGATCTCCGCCGCGAAGCGGCCTCAGCGGAGGCTGGGGCGGGCATTGCCGTCATCATGGTGGATAACCCGCCGGTCAACGCACTAAAGCACGAGGTCCGCGCCGGGTTGGCCGAAGCGTTGCGCAAGGTTCGCGACGACCCGTTGGTCGAGGGCGTGGTCGTGGCCTGCGCCGGGCGGACGTTTTTTGCCGGGGCGGACATCACCGAGTTTGGTAAGCCGCCGCAGCCGCCGAACCTCGGCGAAGTCATCGCGCAGATCGAGGCGATGCCGAAACCGGTCATCGCGGCATTACATGGCACAGCACTCGGCGGCGGTTTCGAGGTGGCGCTCGCTTGCCATTTCCGCGTTGCGACCCCGACGGCGCGCGTCGGCCTGCCGGAGGTCAAGCTCGGCTTGCTGCCCGGCGCCGGCGGAACCCAACGATTGCCGCGGCTCGTCGGTCCCGAAAAGGCGCTGCGGATGATCGTCACCGGCGAGCCGATCGGCGCCACCGAGGCCGCGAACGACGGCGTCATCGACGAAATCGCGAAGGGCGATCTGACCGCCGCGGCAATTGCTTTCGCCCGACGAGTAATTGCCGAAAAGCGGCCGCTGCAAAAAGTCCGCGACCGCGACGACAAGCTTGCCCCGGCGCGTGCCGATCCGAAGGCTTTTGACGAGACCGCCGCGGCGCTGACCCGCCGCTTGCGCGGCCGGGACGCGCCCGCCGCTTGCGTTGAAGCGGTGCGCAACGCCTTTACCCTGCCGTTCGAGGAGGGCCTGCGGCGCGAAGGTGAGCTGTTCCGCAAGCTTGTCGCGGGCGACCAGTCAAAGGCGCAGCGCCACGTCTTCTTCGCCGAGCGCGAGGCGGCGAAGGTGCCTAACCTACCCGCGGCCACCCGGCCGCGGCCGATCGCGCATGCCGCAGTCTTGGGGTCCGGCACGATGGGCGGCGGCATCGCGATGTGTTTTGCGAATGCTGGTCTTCCGGTGACTGTGATCGAGACCGGCCACGACCTGCTGCAAAAGGGGCGCGATCGGATCACGGCCAATTACCGCGCGACAATGGCGCGCGGCGGACTTAGCGCCGAGGAGATGGAGCGGCGCCTGGGGCTCATAACCGGTGCCGTTGGCCTCGACGCCGCCGGCTGAGGCCGATGTCGTGATCGAGGCCGTGTTCGAAGACATGGCTGTCAAGAAAACGGTGTTTGCCGAACTCGATCGGGTCGCCAAGCCCGGGGCCCTGCTCGCGACCAACACCTCGACGCTCGATGTCGACGAGATCGCCGGCGCGACTTCGCGGCCGCAGGATGTCGTCGGAACGCATTTCTTCAGCCCGGCTAATGTTATGCGGCTGCTGGAGATCGTCCGCGGGGCAAAGAGCGCTCCCGACGCGATCGTCACCGCGCTTCACCTCGCTCGACAGCTCGGCAAGGTGCCGGTGGTGGTCGGCGTGTGCTACGGCTTTGTTGGCAATCGGATGCTGGCGCGGCGCGCGGTTGAGGCCGAGCGGTTGCTGCTCGAAGGAGCGTTACCTCAGGAGGTTGAGGCCGCGCTCGTCGAATTTGGCTTGCCGATGGGGCCGTACGCGATGATGGATTTGGCCGGGCTCGATGTCGGCTGGCTGATCCGCAAATCGCGCGGCGAGCAAGCGGTCATCGAAGACGCGTTGTGCGAGGCTGGCCATTTCGGTCAGAAAACCGGCAAGGGGTATTTCCGCTATGAGGCGGGATCGCGGACGCCGATCCCCGACCCCGAGATTGAGCGAATTATTCTCGACGCCTCAGCCCGGCTCGGGATTTCGCGCCGCAAGATCGGGCCGGAGGAGATCGTCGAACGCACCGTCTTCCCGATGATCAACGAGGGCGCCCGCATCCTCGAGGAGGGCATTGCCTCGCGTCCAGGCGATATCGATGTGGTCTGGGTCTATGGCTATGGCTGGCCGGTATGGCGCGGCGGCCCGATGTACTATGCCGACCAGCTCGGGCTGGGGCAGGTTCGCGATCGGCTAGCCTATTATGCCGAGCGGAGTGGGGATCAGAGCCTGCGTCCCGCTGCGCTGATCGCGCGCCTCGCCGCCGAAACCCGCGGCTTTGGTAGTTTAGAAGTAGCGTCGTGAGCCGAAATTCGCGCCGACGACCCGGCTCTCCTGAGGGCTAATGGTAGCTAGGAATACTCGCTTGTAGCCGCGAACGCGGGGACGAAGAGCCGCAACGCTTCGCCTGCCTCAGACATCACATTTTGCGGGCCGACCAGGCGAGAAAAGAGGGAGTCAGAACGCCATGGATCTGCGTTTCACGTCTGAAGAACTGGCCTTCCGCGATGAGGTGCGGACCTTCTTTCACGAGAACCTGCCCGCCTCGATCCGGGCCAAGCTGAGCCAGGGCAAGCACCTCGCCAAGGACGACATCATCACTTGGCAGCGCATCCTCAACAAAAAAGGTTGGGCGGTCGCCAACTGGCCGGTCGAATGGGGCGGCACCGGTTGGACGCCGGTCCAGCAATACATTTTTCAGGAGGAATTGCAGCTCACCCCGGCGCCGCAGCCTTTAGGTTTTGGCGTGACGATGGTCGGACCGGTGATGATCGCGTTCGGTTCGGAAAAGCAGAAAAAGCATTTTCTGCCGCGCATCGCCAATCTCGACGATTGGTGGTGCCAGGGGTTTTCCGAGCCGGGATCGGGTTCGGACCTCGCTTCGCTGCGCACCTCCGCCAAGCGCGAGGGCGACCACTATATCGTCAATGGTCAAAAGACCTGGACGACGTTGGCGCAGCACGCCGACTGGATTTTTTGCCTGGTACGCACCGATCCTCAGGCGAAAAAGCAGGAGGGAATTTCGTTCCTGCTGATCGATATGAACACGCCGGGGATCACGGTGCGCCCGATCATCACGATCGAGGGCGGGCATGAGGTCAACGAGGTCTTTTTCGACGATGTCAAAGTCCCGGCTGAAAACCTTGTCGGTCAGGAGAACAAGGGCTGGGATTACGCCAAATATTTGCTCGGTCGCGAGCGCACCGGAATTGCCCGCGTCGGTCTGTCGAAAGAGCGCATCCGCCGGATCAAGGAGCTCGCGGCGCTCGAGATCGACGGCGAACGCCCGCTGCTCGAGGACGAGCGCTTCCGTGAGAAGCTCGCCTCGGTCGAAGTCGAGCTCAAGGCGCTTGAAATGACGCAGTTGCGCGTTGTCGCGGCCGAACGCCGTCGTACCGACAACAAGCCCGATCCGGCGTCTTCGATCCTGAAAATCAAAGGCTCCGAAATCCAGCAAGCGACGACCGAGCTGTTGATGGAAGTCGTCGGGCCCTACGCGATGCCCTATCAGCCCGAGCGCGACGACGAACGTTGGAACGAGCCGCCGATCGGTCCTGAATGGGCCGGGCCGATCGCGCCGACTTACTTCAATTGGCGCAAGACCTCGATTTACGGCGGCACTAATGAGATCCAGAAAAACATCGTCGCCAAAGCAATATTGGGACTTTGACGCAAGGCGTTGCCGAGTGGACGGCTAGGGGCGGGCGATGGATTTTGATCTGAGTGAAGAACAGCGGCTTTTGAAAGAGAGCCTCGACCGGTTGATCGGCGACCGCTACGCGTTTGAGCAGCGCAGGGTTTATTCGCAAGCCACAGAGGGATGGAGCCGCGAGCTCTGGGCGCAATATGCCGAATTGGGGCTGCTGGGCCTGCCTTTTCCCGAAAGCCAAGGCGGGTCGGGCGGCGGTCCGATCGAAACGATGCTGGTCATGGAGGCGTTCGGTCGGGCGCTTGCCCTCGAACCCTATCTTGCCACGGTCGTGCTCGGCGGCGGCTTTCTGCGCCACGGCGGCAACGATGCGCTCTCGGCCGATCTGGTTCCGAAGATCGCCGGGGGCGGCCTGACCCTTGCCTTTGCCCAGACCGAGCGGCATTCGCGCTGGAACCTGGCCGACATCTCCACCACCGCAACGCGCGACGGCGCCGGTTGGCGGCTCGACGGCGAGAAGGGGGTGGTGCTGCATGGCGACACCGCCGACAAGCTGGTCGTCACCGCGCGGATCGGCGGCGGGCAGCGCGACCGCGATGGGATCGGCGTCTTTGTCGTTGACGCCAACGCGCCCGGACTGTCGCGGCGCGGCTACCCGACCCAGGATGGCCTGCGGGGCGCGGAGGTTACTCTCGCCGGGGTCAGGGTCGGACCGGAAGCGGTGCTCGGCGAACCCGGCGCCGGCCTGCCGCTTATCGAACGCGTCGTCGACGAAGCGATCGCGGCGCTCTGCGCCGAGGCGGTCGGCGCCATGGCGGTCATGCACGAGCTTACCGTGGAGTACCTCAAGACGCGCCGCCAATTCGGCCGCGAGATCGGCAGCTTCCAGGTGCTGCAGCACCGCGCCGTCGATATGCTTGTCGCCTTGGAACAAGCGCGCAGTATGGCGATGTTTGCAACGATGATGGCGGCTGAAGAAAACATCGTCGAACGCCGCAACGCGATCTCGGCGGCAAAGGTGCAGATCGGGCGTTCGGGCAAATTTGTCGGGCAGCAAGCGATTCAGCTGCATGGCGGGATCGGCATGACGATGGAGTACAAAGTCGGCCATTATTTCAAACGCATGACGATGATCGATACGACTTTTGGCGATGCTGACCATCATCTGCGCAGGCTGGCCCGGTCGGGTGGATCGCTGGTCGCCGCATGATCATCTTTGAGCGCCGCCGATTTCGGTGAGCACCGACGCCGCAGCCTCAGTGATCTTAACCTGCCCGGCATGCGCTACCCGGTATCGCGTCGCCGAGCATGAATTCGAGGGAGCGGCCGGGCGCACCGTGCGCTGCGCCAATTGTGGCCACCTGTGGCATGAAACCGCCGGGCCGCAGCCGCTATCGGATACTGGCGAGCCCATCAACAGACCCATCCAAAGCCTCGTAGCTCCGCCGGAAGAGCGGGCTTCGCCGGGGGCTCCGGTGTCGACCGCGCGGCTAAACGTTCACTCGCCTCGGCCGGGCTCGCCGCCTCAGCAGTATCGGCGGCCAACAAACCTGGGAAGTTGGGTCGTCGCGGCTGTCGTTTTGTTTGCAGGGGTGATTTTCGCCACTTCCTATTTCCATCACGGATCCCAGGGAGCGAGCCACGGATCCCAGGTAGCCAGCGCGCCCGCGGCACGCCCGAATAGCGCAGTCGCCGAGCCGGCAACCTCACCGGGGAATGGGCTGGTTATCCGAGAAGTGACACCGGCGCGCACTGCGGACGGGCTGGTCGTCCAGGGCGAGGTCGCGAACCTCACCGATGCGCCTCGGCAAGTCCCGCGCCTTCGGCTGGTGCTGCAGGACTCGGCGGCGAAGGAGGTGGCATCCAAAACCGTCGATCCGCCGAAACCTAAGCTTGAACCGGGCGAAGTCGCGCATTTCGAAGCGCCGTTCGTCAACCCACCCGATGCGGCTACCGGGGTCGTGGTAACGTTCGTTTCGCCATAACCGAGTAAGCGCGGAGATCGCCGATGGCCGAGCCTGGCTCGCAACAACGCTTCACCGCGAACCTCCAGGGCGAAGTCGACAGCGCGGCGCTGTACAAGACCTTGTCGGAGACCGAGAAGAATCCACAGTTGGCACAGGTCTACGGACGTCTCGCGGCGGTTGAGTCGGCCCATGCCGAATTCTGGAAGCGGCAGATCGCAGCGCTCGGGCAGCGCGTGCCGCAACTGCGTCCTGGATTTCGCACGCGGGCGTTGGAATGGCTGGCGCGGCGGTTTGGCCCCGCTTTTGTACTACCGACGGTCAACACTCTAGAGCAGATCGACAGCGGCTCCTATTCGTCGCAACCCGAGGCGGTGGCGGGGGGTCTCCCGGCGGCGGAGCGCTCGCATGCGCGGATTATCGGGGCCTTGGCCGGTCCGTCGGGAAATGCGTTTTCCGGCGCCACCTTGGCGCGTCTCGAGGGCCGGCATCGCGGTATGGGCGGGAATGCCCTGCGCGCCGCGGTGCTCGGCGCCAATGACGGGCTCGTCTCCAATCTGAGCCTCGTCATGGGGGTTGCCGGCGCCGCCATGGCGGCGCACGCGATCCTCGTCACCGGGCTCGCCGGGTTGTTGGCCGGTTCGTGCTCGATGGCGCTCGGCGAGTGGCTGTCGGTCAACACCGCGCGCGAGTCGGCGCAACGTCAGATCGACACCGAGGCGGACGAATTGGAGCAGGTCCCCGAAGAGGAGGAAGAGGAGCTGGCGCTGATCTACCAGGCCAAAGGGCTGCCCGAGGACTTGGCCAAGACTTTGGCAAAGCAGCTGATCTCCAACAAAAAGACGGCGCTCGACACTTTGGTCCGCGAGGAGTTGGGGATCGATCCCGACGAACTCGGCGGTTCGGCTTGGGTTGCCGCTGGTACCTCTTTCCTGCTTTTTGCGGTGGGGGCGATCTTTCCGGTAGCGCCGTATTTCACGCTCGCCGGCATTCCGGCGTTAATAGCCAGCCTTGCGGCGAGTGGCGTTGCGCTGTTTCTGATCGGGGCCGGCACATCGCTGTTTACCGGACGCAATGTGTTGTTCTCGGGACTGCGCCAGCTGCTCGTCGGTCTCGCCGCCGCCGGCGTTACCTTCGGGATCGGCCGGCTGATTGGCGTTGCCGTGACCGGATAATCCGGCCGCTGCGCTAACGGCCCTGGGTCAACAGCTTTGTGCGGGCGAGAAATTCGGCGCGAGCCAGCTGGCGTTGCAAAGCGAGGCGGTCGGTAACGTTGAGCGGGTGATGCGCGCCGGTGAACGGCATCCAGTTTCGGCCGTCGAACAACAGCAAATTGCCGAGGCCGCTATCGTCGAGCGTCCAATTGCGCACCGGGCCGGTGTCGATATGGATAAAGCTGGAGTGCGGATACCAGCCAACGCCGCCACGGTGCATTGCCCGAGCCGCTTCCATGGCCTCCGGCAGCTTTGAGCTCAGCGTTATATCGAGCGCTCGGCCATAAATGTGCTGGCTGTTCTCGGCCACGCCGAACATCGTGCGCGCCAACATCGCGTTGGTTTCCGCCGTCCGGTAAGCGGAGAGGATCGTCGCTTTGTTCTCGCCGACAGCGTCTAGGACATTGGCGAGAAAGTCGAACACCGCGACATCCATCTGTGCAACCGCGCCACAATGGAAGTCTCTAAGAAACACACACAGTTCTTCGACCACGTGTTGGATCGGGCCATTGTCGTCGCGGTATGCGCCATCAAAGGTCTCGCCGGTATGCGCGTTGACGAGCCGCAAGCGCCGGGATGCCGGCGGGCGTGGGACCGCTTTCGCTGCCGTAATCGGCCAAGCAACACAGCCCGCAATGACGGAGAGAGCCTGACGCCTGTTCATGCTTATCGTCAGTATAGTGCTGAGGTTATCAGAGTGCCAGCTCTCTGGTGTAGTCACAAATGGGTAAAAGCGTATCTGATACCGGGAATAATCTAGTCACCGTACGAAAGCGCTCCATAAAAGTCACCCGATCACCGCGACATTTCTCGCCTGCGGCGGGGGCCACCCTCCGGAGAAGTTGTCTCAGTCTCAGAACCGCTGCAGCAATCGATCGATATAGTCGAGCTCTATCTGCGGGCGATCGCGCTCGCCTGCGCGGCGGCGTAATTCTTCAAGAATGTCCCGGGCTCGCTGCATCACATTGTTATCGGGAATTTTCACATCGCCCTGTTCGTAGGCCCCGCCATTTGTCAACGGGCGGCCGAGCGGATCGCGAGGAACGCCGTCCCGGCGCTCGCCAGACCCGGACTGCTGATCGCGAGCGTCTCCCTGGCCGAGCTGATTACCCAAGCGCTGTTGCATCTGCTGAGCGAATTCGCGTGCAGCCTGTTGCAACTGATCGAGAGCGTCGGTTTGCGAGCCGATCGCCTGGCCGGGCTGGCCCTGGCGCAATGAGCGCGCGGCGTCGTTCATCGCGCGTTCGGCGCGACCAAGCGGGTCGGGAATCTCGCCCATACCCTCACCCATTCGCCGCATCATATCGCCGAGTGCGTGGCGCAACGCCTCTTGCTGTGCGGCGGCGTTTCCCATATCTGCGTTCCCGCCCTGCTGCGCACCACTTTGATCTCCGGGCGTGCCCATCTGCCCTTGTTCGGCCTGCTGCTGGGCGCGGAAGCTGCGATCGAGAAGCTGCTGCTGGCGCTTCATCAGATCGCGCATTCCGCGCATCATCTGCTGCGCCTGATTTGCCTGTTGTTGCGCCTCAGGGCTTGGGCGCGCCGTGCGCAGGTTCTCAAGCATGTTCTGCAGTTCGGAGAGCAACTCACGCGCCTGATCGCGCTGCCCGTTCCGCGCCAATTCGCGAGCGCGGTCGATCATTTTCTCGAGATCGCGGCTGGTCATGACCCGTTGCGAGGGGTCGACCTTTTGATTTTGCTGTGGATTGCGCGCCTGGTTCTCGGCCAGCGCTTGCAAATAACGGTCGAGCGCTTGCCGGAGTTCGCTCATCAACTTTTCAATTTCGCGGTCGGGCGCGTTTTTCGCCAGCGCGTCCTGCAATTGGCGTTGCAGGCGGCGCAGCTCACTCTCGGCTTGAGAGGCGCCGGCGTCGTCAATCCGCAACGCCGTATCCCACAGCAATTGTTCGACCTCGGTGATCGATTTTGCATCGCTCTGCAGGCGCAGCCGTTCCTGCGCCACACGCAGCGCCAGAAACACAACCATGTCGTTGTGGTATAGCGGCTGCTGCGATTGCAGATCGCCGAGGATCTCCGCCACCGGCTGGCGCGAATTTGGGTCCTTCGCCAGTTCCTTGCGCTGGTCGATGATGGCCCGTGCGATCGGGTTGTGAAATTCGCGCTCGGGCAGCTTGATCAGCGCCGGCGGGCTCTCCCCGGTTTGGCCGAGCGCATCGGCGGCAACGAGGCGGATTTCGACCGGCAGGCCGGCCCACGGATGCGCGGTCAGATCGTGATAGCTGGTCGCCTGAGCTTGTTTGAGGTGCAGCCCCGGCAGCGGCAAGTCGAGCTCGATCTTTTCGGCAGATTTACCGTCTTTTTGGCGAATGACGGCCTTGACGCTCTCAACCCCGTAATCGTCGTTGGCATTATAGTCGAGCCGCAGCGCCTGCCGTACCGTGGCCTCAGGCGGCTTGGCAAACGCGACCGTTGGGGGATTGTCGGGAACAATCTCGATCGGCCAGCTGCCGAGCACCGTACCCGCTTGCGAGACTTCGATATGTCGGCCGGATTTTAGCGTGGCTTGCGCACGGAAATCCTGCTTGTCGATCTTATCGAAATTGGCCGCTTTGCCGTCGATCACCAATTCCGGTAATGCCTCACCCCCATGCACCTGGGCTAACAGCGCGCTCCCGATAGGCACGCGGATTATCTTAGGGCTGCCGGCCTTCAAGAATTGCGGTGGCAGCGCGGTGTATTCCGGCGGCGTTAACCAGATGTCCAGGCTGGCAGCTACCGCCGGGGCGCCAATGGTGAGGCTCGGTGTGGCCGCCCGTACCAGCCGGTCGCGCCAATCGCCGCCGGCATCGATCGCGGCGAGCAGCAGCAATATCGCGAGGACGGCACGCAATCCGCGCGGGTCACGGGCGGCGAACCCGGCGGCCGGGACACCGACTCGCAATCGGCGTGCTGCATCGGCCATGCGCTGCTGGTGTGCTTCCCACAGCCTAGCGGCGAGCGGGTCGAGTGACGTGCTCGGCTCGTCGGCGAGCGTCTGCAACGGCCGATGCTGAAAGCCGCTGGCGCGCTCGATCCGACGACGAGCGGCATTGCCGTCCGGCCACATCACGCCGCGGAAGCCTGCAGCTAGAGCCAGCAGGAAAGCAGCGCCCAACACCAGCAACGCGGCGCCGTGCAGGACCCCCGGCAACCTTGGCAACAATCCAAACAAAGCAAGAATCAAGAATACGCAGAGGATAGCCACCGCCGGCCAGCAAGCCGGCCACGCCCGCTCCCAATATAGCGCGCCCCGGGCGAGCCGCAGCCGGTGTGCAAAACGCTGCGGACGGGCCGGCCGGTCGGTCATGCGGCACCTCGCTGTCGCGGCGCGTTGCCGGCGCCACGATCGAGCCAATCGGGTATTGTATCGAGCGACAACAGCGCGTCATAGCTCGGTCTGGCGCGGATGACCGCAAACCGATCGCCGGCGACCATCACCTCCGGAACGAGAAGGCGAGAGTTGTAGGTCGAGCTCATGACCGCTCCATAGGCGCCGGCTTGGGTAAAGGCGATCAGATCACCCGGCGATAGCGGAGGGAGATCGCGATCAATGGCAAAGGTGTCTCCCGTCTCACAGACCGGACCGACAACATCCGCCGTTACACGCGCGGCGTTCGGCGGCGGGAGGTCGACCGGCACGATGTCGTGCCACGCGTCATACAATGCCGGTCGGATCAGGTCGCTCATTGCAGCATCGACAATCACGAACCGCCGCGTCTTGCGCTCTTTAACGTAAAGCACCCGCGTTACCAGGATGCCGGCTTTCCCGGCTAGGAAGCGGCCCGGCTCGAATTCGAGGGACAGACCCAAGACCGCCGAAGATCGAGCGCACAATCCGGCCATACTCGACAATATCCGGCGCACTCTCGCAACGATAGCGGATGCCGAGCCCACCACCGAGATCCAGGCGATCGACCGCAAATCCGCAACTGCGCAACTCCCGCACCAACTCCGCCATCCGTTCGAAGGCGAGCCGGTACGGTTCGAGATTGACCAGCTGCGAGCCGATATGCACCGCGAGACCGACAACCTTAATGCCGGGTAGCGAACTGGCGAGGCGGTAAGCCGCAACCGCTTCATGGAAATCGATGCCGAATTTGTTTTCTTCTTTTCCGGTCGCGATTTTTGCGTGGGTCAACGCGTCGACATCCGGATTGACCCGCAAGGCGACCGATGCCACTCGCCCGTGTTTCCCGGCAATGGCGCTGAGCAGATGCAACTCCGGAACCAACTCGACATTGATCTGATGAATGCCGGCGGCGAGAGCGGACGACATTTCCTGCGCCGTTTTGCCGACCCCGGAGAAAACAATTCTCTCGGGCGGGATGCCCGCCGCGAGCGCGCGCTGCAATTCACCTTCGGAAACAACATCGGCGCCGGCGCCAAGGTTTGCGAACAGACGCAATACGGCGAGGTTTGAGTTGGCCTTGACCGCGTAGCATATGAGCGGTCTTTCGTCGGCGAAAGCGGCGGCGAAGCGGCGGTATTGCCGGTCGAACACGGCCGACGAATAAACATAGACGGGGGTGTCGACCGCGGCGGCGATCTGCCGGACCGGGACATCCTCGGCATACAATTCGCCGCCACGATAGGAGAAGAATTCACTCACGCGGGTAAGGCCGGGGATAAACATTGGGCACGCCAGGTGGTGGTTCGGGCGGCCCTTTTTTGCCGCAATCGGCCACGGTTAACGCCAGCACGATCAAGGCGACGGCGCTGCACGCGCGCAGGGCGGTCCTGCTGATGGCGACGTATCGCCCGTAACCACAACTTTGAGAACGCACCCTGTCGCATGTCACCTTCAGAGGCTCTGTCTCGCTGCAGCAATAGCGGCCCGGACCCGCTCTGGCGCCGTCCCGCCGAAGCTGGTACGGCTGGCGACCGAGCGGTCGGGGCTTAGCACCTCATATACGTCTGCGGTGATCGCCGGCTCGACCGCCTGCAACTCGACGAGTGGCAAGTCTGCGAGCGGACATCCCAGCGCCTCAGCGCGTTTGACAATTTCACCCGTCACATGGTGCGCCCGCCGAAACGGCAGCCCGGCCACTCTGCACGAGCCAGTCGGCGAGGTCGGTGGCGGTGGCGTAGCCCCGGCCGGCAGCCGCCCGCATGCGATCGCGATCGGGCCGCATGTCGCGGACCATTCCGGTCGTTGCGGCGAGGCACAATTCCAGTGCATCCACCGCCTCGAACACCGGGAGTTTGTCCTCTTGCATGTCTTTGCCATAGGCAAGCGGCAAGGCTTTCATGACCATCAGCAGAGCCAACAAGCGAGCCGCTCAACCGGCCGGTCTTGGCGCGGACCAGTTCGGCGGCGTCCGGATTGCGCTTTTGCGGCATTATCGAGCTGCCGGTCGTAAAGGCATCGCTCAGCGCGATAAATCCGAACCCGTCACTGCACCACAACACGATCTCTTCGGCAAAACGGGAGAGGTGCGTCCCCGCGAGGGCGGCGGCGGCAAGAAATTCGACCGCAAAATCGCGGTCCGAAACCGCATCCAGCGAATTCGCCATCGGCCGGTCGAAACCTAGTGCTGCGGCTGTCGCATCGCGGTCGATCGGGAACGAAGTGCCGGCGAGCGCTGCGGCTCCGAGCGGCGACTCGTTCAACCGCTCTCGACAATCCTTAAAGCGCCCGCGGTCACGGCGGATCATCTCGACATAGGCCATCAGGTGATGGCCGAAGGTGACCGGTTGCGCGATCTGCAGGTGGGTGAAGCCGGGCATCACGGTGTCGGCCTCGGCCTCGGCGCGGTCGATCAACGCGTGCTGAAGTTCGCGCATCGCCTGGTCGATGCGGTCGATTGCCGCGCGCAACCACAGCCGCAGATCAGTCGCGACCTGGTCATTGCGCGAACGCGCGGTGTGCAGGCGGCCGGCTGTCGGGCCGATCAGCTCGGCCAGACGCGCCTCGACATTCATGTGAATGTCTTCGTGCGCTTCGCTGAAGGCAAATTGGCCGGTTTCTATTTCCGCCTTGATTTGGTCTAGACCGGCGGCGATCGCGGCACCATCTTCGGGCGACAAGATGTCCTGCGCCACCAGCATTGCACAATGGGCCTGTGAGCCGGCAATGTCCTCTGCCCAAAGGCGCTTGTCGAAATCGATCGATGCGTTTATGCGGCGCATGATTTCCGCTGGACCGGCTGCAAAGCGACCGCCCCATTGCGCATTCGTATCGGTGCGAGCCGTCTTTTTGGCGCCGGTCATTCTCTGCCCCAACAACCGGCGAGGAAGGACCGATTGATGAGAATGGTCCGGCCTATTGTGCTGGGGCTGTCAGGAGCGCTGCTGGTCAGCTTGCTCGCCGTGGCCATTCTGATAAGGACCATTCCGACTGGCGCAAACGAAGCTGAGCGCGTCCAGTTGATGGCGGCCGACGCCCCCCGATCTCCGCTTGGCCAGTTCGTTCCCGCTTCACCGCCACGGCCGGCGCCGCAAGTCAGCTTTAGCGATGCTACGGGCGCCAGCGCCAACCTTTCCGACTTTGCCGGCAAGCCTGTTCTACTGAATCTCTGGGCCACTTGGTGCGCGCCGTGCCGGCGTGAGATGCCGTCGCTCGAGCGCCTGCAAGCCCGGCTTGGCGACAAGATTACAGTGCTCGCGATCTCTGAAGATATTGGCGGTAACAAAGCGGTGGCGCCGTTCATCGCCAAGTTTGGGCTCAAAGCGGTCAAGACCTACCTCGATCCCAAAAGCACGCTCACGCAAGCCTTCAATGTCGACGGGCTGCCGACCAGTTTTTTGATCGACCGGCGCGGCCGGGTAATCGGACGGGTCGAGGGAGAGGCTGAGTGGGATTCTCCCAAAATGCTGTCGGTCATCGAGCCGCTTTTGTTACCGGACGACATTGTCAAGACATCGTTCCCGCTAGCACGTCCTTGAGGAATTGGCCTCCGCGCCGCAGCCCGTTCTCGTCGATCGAATGCCCGATTCCGGGGCAGGTCATGGTTTCGACCGCGACGCCCGCTTCCGTAAGGGCGGATTCCGCAGCCGCCAGCGAGGCGTAGGGAACAAGCGGGTCCTCGGTGCCGTGAACCAGCAGGATGCGCGGTCGCGAACGCAGCTCGCTTCGTCAGCAACTCGGGCGCGAGCAGCCGTCCCGAAAATCCGAGGATACCAGCTGCCGGCTCGGCGCGCCGCAACCCGACGAACAGCGACATCATCGTGCCTTGCGAAAAGCCGACCAGCGCCATCTCGCTGTCGCCGAGCCCGCGAGCGGCCAATGCGTCGCTGATGAAAGCGTCAAGGATCGGGGCGGCGGCCCGAACACCTGCCAGAACCGCCGCCGGGCTGCGATCTTGCGCGCTGAACCACTGGTAACCGTATGGCCCCATGTCGCAGGGGAACGGGGCGTTCGGCGAAATGAACTCGGCCTCGGGCAGGAGCGGCGCCCAATACGGGGCGAGGCCGATCAGATCGTTGCCATCCGCACCCAGGCCATGCAGCAGGATGACAAGTTGCTTCGGCTTGCCCCCCGAGGCAGGCGGGCGCGATGGTCCGGACAATTGGGGCAGCATCGGTGCGGTCTTTCACAGATCCGGCGCAAGGGCGCAGACATAACCGAAACCCGCCCTCGCTGTCACTCCCGGCGACGTTTGCGATGATCGGCGGCGAGATCGTGACGCGGTTTGCGCCGAGCCCGACCGGATTTTTGCATCTGGGGCATGTCCGGTCGGCGCTCGAAGGCTGGCGCGCGGCGCGGGAAAGTGGTGGGCGGTTTCTGCTGCGGATCGAGGACATCGACCGCGGACGGTGCCGCGAAGAATATGCAGCGGCGATCATCGAGGACTTGACTTGGCTCGGGCTCGATTGGGATGGGCCGGTGCGCCGGCAATCCGAGCATTTCGACGATTATCGTCGCGCGTTGGAGCAGCTCGATGCGCTGCGGGTGCTATACCCGTGCTTTTGCACGCGGCGCGAAATCCTAGCGGAAATCGCGCGGGCCGGCGGCGCCCCGCAGGGGGAAGCAGGGCCCGTTTATCCGGGCAGCTGTCGGCAGCTCGATTTAGCGGATCGGGCAGCAAAACAGCGCGCGGGCCTCGATTTCGCGCTGCGCCTCGATGTCACCCGCGCGGTCGAGTTGACCGGCCCTCTCGAATGGATCGAAGAGGCAGATGGCGAGCCGCATTGCGTAACCGCCGATCCGACCGTGCTCGGCGACGTCGTGCTGGCGCGGAAAGAAACTCCGGCGAGCTATCACTTGGCGGTCACGGTCGATGACGCGAGCCAGGGCGTTACGTTAGTGACCCGCGGTCAGGACTTGGCGATCGCGACCCACATCCACCGCTTGTTGCAGGCGCTGCTCGGTCTGCCGACCCCACGGTACCGCCACCACCCTCTATTGACCGACGCAGCGGGCCGCCGCTTAGCCAAGCGCGATAACGCGCCGACGATCCGCGCGATGCGCGCGGCCGGAATGCGGCCGACCGAGGTCATCGCACAGGCGATGGTTTCGAGTGGCCAGCGCTAGGCCTTGCGACCGTCCGCCCCGCGCCAGCCATCCTTGGACCACCACAACGGTCGCCCCAAGGTTTCGTCAAAGATCATTTCGCCCGGATATCGCCCGGTAGACGGCCTGTCTGCGGTTGTTCCCGTGCGCGGCAATTGGCAAAAGCCGAGATTGAGCAGTTGGCGCAACCACCCGGTTTCGACGATAAGTTCGACCGGTTCAAAGACCCCGGAATCGCCAGGCATCGTCAGAGCGTGCGGTATTTCGACGATCCCATCCGGCGGAATCGACAACTGAAAACCGCCGGCGAGTTCGATCGTGGTCGGTGCGAGCCCTTCGGGCGCGATCAGTCGATAATGGATCATTGGCTGGCGTCCTTTTGCAGTCGGGCATCGGGATCGCTGACAAGGGTCGCCAGCAGCTTTCGGCCGGCTTGCGGATTGTGCGTGACCGCGACAGAGCGCTTTGTATCCGCGATCAACTGGCTGATCCGGGCGGCGCCCTCCATCGCGCCCGGCAACGCATCGGCGCGGTTGCCGCAACGCAAAAGTTCGTCGCGCAAGCCGTGCAACACGGCTTCATGTTCGAGAGCCACGGCGAGTGCAGCCCGGTACTCCTCGGCAAATTCACGGGCAGCTTCGATGGCGGCAGCGCTGACTGCCTCGTCGCGGTTGCGCTGCAATTCCCGGACATCTGCGGCGCAACGCTGAAACATCTGTTCGGCGCCGGCCAGTGCCGTTCGCGCAGCGGCGGCATCACCCGCAATCGCCGCGAGTTGCTTCTCGCAAGCGATGGTCTCCGCACCGGACCCGGGGCGCGGCTCGCCATCGTTGAGCGCGAGCCACGCGCCAAGCCGGCGCTGATCCGCCGCTCTCAGTTCCGCTAGTTCGGCTTCGAGCCGCGAGACATCGGCAATGACGGCGCCGAGCCTGGTGGCCGGCTGCTGCGCCGCCGTTAACTCGGCCGCCCTCCGGGACAATATCTCGATCGCAGCGGCAAGGCGCGCGCGCACCGGTGAGCGCGCCCTGCTCTCCTCGGGGTGCACGGGTTCCGAGGTGAACTCAATCAAATCACCCATTCAAGATTTCCCCGCGGTATGTCGCTGGCCGGGCGTCAAAGCCCAGAGGAACGATACCGCCGTCAGCCAGGGTCGGCAGCCCCGAGCTTCCGAGATGGGAGGTTTGGAGATTTGGCCTTCTCAGCCGGCTATAGCGACATCTTCAGCGCTTTGCGCAGCTTGCGAATGGTTTCCGCGCTCTTGAAACCGTAAGGCGGGTCCGACGCCGATAGGCGCAACTCCTGCAGGACCAAAGCCAAGACCCGCTCATTGCCCGTTCCGGCAGTAAACGCGCCCCGTTCCCACAACGCGATCAATGCCTCACGGAGCATTGCCTGGGCCGGACGCTCACGCCTATCCGAGCCAGAGACCTTCACCGGCGTCAATGTTACCTCGATCCCGGCGATGACAGAGCCATCGGGCAATTCGACGAGATTGTTCGCAAAATCGAGGCGCATACGCCCGAACCAGTCGGGATCGACCTCTTTTTTTGCCGCGTCGAAAATCCCGACCATGCGAAACCGCCCGGAACGGCCGGCATTTTCGAAAGCGCCCACCAATTGTTCTTCGAGCGACTCGATTTCGGCAAATGATGGCGCGTCCCCGCGACGGTTCGCGATGAACTCGTCAAAGGCGGCGCCACCGGCGGCGCCAAACGGTGACGGGGCGCCGGCAAAGCTCGGCTGAGCGCCGCGAAGAGCCAGCCGCCGTCGGCCCGCGGCTTGCTCTTGGGTGCTGGGCAGATTTTGGGTGCTGGGCAGATTTGTCCGCGAGGTCGGCGGCTGATCTCGCTGCCGCTGCCATTCCACAGAGCCGATCGCGAAAGTCGGTTCGGCTTGGGTGCCAGCGCCTGTCAGTTCGATCGCGAGCCGGCAATAACGTTGCCACTGCGCTTTATTTGCGGTGGCGATCACCGCGTCGATCAAGGTCAACCCGGAATCTGAGACCGGTCCAGCCACGCTTCCCCCTAAAACGCGAGTGATCCATAGTCGCACCAACCGGCTATAAATACTGGGCAGCTTGGAGGGTCGGGAACGAGAGAGTGCCCGCCGCGCCTTTCGCCAGGGCCGAGTTGACGCCGAGCTGCAGGATTTATGCTCTAATGAGCACCCTTTAAAGATCGAACGAACGTGCAAGAGGGCTCCATCCCCGGCCGACTCGCAAAGGATCGAACGGCAATCCCGCGATCGCACGGCGCCGATAGGGCTGGCAACCGATGCGCGCGGGCGGGCTCGCCGCCGTGAAGAGCGAAGCGCGAGGCCCGCTCGGCAATCGAACGGCAATCACCGCTTCGATTATGCTGGCGACGATCATGCAGGGCGTCGACAACACGATCGCAAATGTCGCATTGCCGCATATCCAGGGTAGTCTCTCGGTCGCACAGGACCAGGCGGCATGGGTTCTGACCTCGTATATCGTTGCCGCCGCGATCACGATGCCGCTCACCGGGTGGCTCGCCGGCCGCTTCGGGATCAAATACATTTTTCTGATCTCGGTTGGCGGATTCACCTTGGCTTCGGCGCTCTGCGGCAGCGCTACGAGCCTGGCCGAGCTTGTCACATTCCGCCTCTTGCAAGGGATTTGCGGCGCCGGACTGGTGCCGTTGTCGCAATCGGTACTGATGCAGATCAACCCACCGGAACGGCACGGCCAAGCCATTGCCGTCTGGGGGATCGGGGTCATGCTCGGGCCGATTTGCGGCCCGATGCTTGGCGGTTGGCTTACCGAGAATTACAGCTGGCGCTGGATTTTCTATATCAACTTACCGGTTGGGGTCGTCTCCTTCCTCGGAATTCTACTTTTCATTCGCGAGGGACGGCACGCGCATCGCGAGGCATTTGATTTTTTCGGGTTTGGGGCGCTGAGCATCGCCATCGGCGCCATGCAAATGCTGCTCGATCGCGGCGAGTTGAAGGACTGGTTCGGCTCGACGGAGATTTGGGTCGAAGCGGCAATTGCCGGGGTCGCCGGCTATCTGTTTATCGTCCACACGGTGACGACCGACGAACGATCGTTCCTGAACCGCGACCTGCTGAAGAGCCCCAACTTTGCGGTCGGGACGATCCTGATGTTTCTGGTTGGCGGGATTTTGAGCGGCACATTGGCATTGGTGCCGACAATGCTGCAATCCCTGATGAACTATCCGGTATTCACCACCGGACTCGTCACCTCGCCGCGAGGCGTCGGCACGATGGCCGCGATGTTTCTGGTCGGCAGGCTGATCAATCGGGTCGACAATCGATTGATCATTGTTGCGGGACTGCTGATGACTGTGGCTTCCCTGTGGCAGATGACAGGTTTTTCGTTGCAGATGGGGATGGGGCCGGTGATCACCTCGGGAGTGCTGCAGGGTTTCGGGTTGGGTTGCACCTTCGTTCCATTGAATACTTTGGCGTTGTCGAACCTACCGCGACATATCATGACCCAGGGCACCGCGTTGCGCAGCCTCATGCGTAACCTTGGGGGCAGCATCGGTATCTCGGTGTTTGTCGCGGTGCTAACGCAGAACACCCAGATCGTCCACGCTCGGCTGGTCGAGCATTTGCGGCCCGACAACCCGCTCGCCCAGATACCCTTGCTATCGGCGCCGTACAGCCTGACGAGCCCGTCCGGCATCGCCGCGCTCAACGCCGAGGTGACCCGACAGGCGGCGATGGTGGCTTATATCGACGTGTATCGCTTTATGATGATCATCGTGGCAGCGACGATACCGCTGCTCTTGTTGGTGCGCGCGCCGCGTCGAGAGCGGGCGGTGCAGGTTGCTCCGCAACCCGCCGGGAGTTTGCGAGCCAGCTAAGCAACCGGCATTTGCCTAAGCAACCGGCATTTGTCCCGGCCAGCTATCGAATCTGCGTCTATCAGCCGCGCGATCCATCGGACTAGCGGATTTTCAAATTTCGTATCATAGCTTATTATCACCTATGGGTGGTTCTTTTCCGGTCGCGCACATGAATCTCGATACCAGCTTTGGTTATCTCGTCCACGACGTCGCCCGTCTATTCGCGCGACGCTTCAATCAGCAGGCCGTGTTGTTTCTCGGCCTCAATCGATCGCAATGCCGGATCCTCGGCTATCTCACCCGCTACGAGGGCATCAATCAGGCCGGTTTGGCGGAACTCCTCGAGATCAAGCCGATGACGCTGGTTCGGCAGATCGACCGAATGGAAGCCGATGGCTGGATCGAGCGGCGTCCCGACCCCGCCGACCGCCGCGCGCGCCGGTTGGTGCTGACCGAAAAGGCTCGCCCGATCCTTGCTCGCATCCGCGATCTCGCAACCGAGGTTCGACAGGAGGCATTTGCCTCTTTGTCCGATGACGAAGGATGCCAGCTAATCGAGTTGCTGCGGCGCGTCCACGCCGATCTTTGCAGCGATCTTCCGCTCGCTGTGCTCGCTCAGCCGCCGCGGTCGGGACGGCCGTCTGAACATCCGCGAGGTGGCCCGGGCGCCAGTGGCGGACTGTCGGCAGCGGGAGGCGCGCGGTGACCACTTCCGCTCAAGACGAGGCGCCGGCCCTCGGCGCGCGGCGCACCAGTGTCGAACCCCGGGTTGCGCTTCTGCCCAAGCGTTCATGGCGGCAAAGGCTGCGACTACCACTGATGCTGCTTGGACCTATAGTCGTGCTGCTCGGCGGCGCCTATTGGTATTTGACGACCGGGCGTTACGTCTCGACCGACGACGCGTATGTGCAAGCCGCAAGAATTTCGATCAGCACGGATGTGTCTGGCCGGGTCGACAAGATCTACATTCGTGACAACCAGCCGGTAAAAGCGGGGCAAGTTCTATTCAGCCTCGATCAGCGGCCGTTTACGATCGCGGTCGAGGAAGCCAAGGCGCAACTCGCCGCGGTCAGGCTCCAGGTCGAGGCGATGAAAGCGACCTACCGGCAGAAACTTGCCGAGGCGCAGGCGACGCAGGCGACGGTCGCTTATGAAAAGGGCGAGTTTGAGCGGCAAAAACAGTTGCTCACGTCGGGCGCCGCCTCCAAACAGCAATTTGACCGGGCAAGCCAAGCCTTTCAGACCGACAGTGCGCAACTCGTGTCGAAGCAGCAGGACGTCGCCAATACGCTCGCCAGCCTCGGCGGCGATCCCGATCTTCCGGTGCGTAAACACCCGATGGTCCAGCACGCGCAGGCGGCACTCGATCGGGCCGAGCTCAACCTTTCGTACACAGCCATACACGCACCCGAAAACGGCATCGTGACCAAGGTCGAGCAGCTGCAGGTCGGCAACTATGTCAACGCGTCAACCCCGCTGTTCTCGCTATTGTCTTCCGAACGGATCTGGGTCGAAGCCAATTTCAAAGAAACCGAGCTGACGCATATGCGGCCCGGGCAGTCGGCCACGGTCGCGGTTGACACCTATCCCGATGTCGTGTTCCCGGCGCGTGTCGAAAGTCTGAGCCCAGGGACGGGGCTCACCTTTTCACTGCTGCCGGCGGAGAACGCCACCGGCAACTGGGTAAAAGTCGTGCAGCGCCTGCCGGTCCGGCTTTCGATCGAAAAATCGGATCCGCGGGCGCCGCTCCACGCCGGGCTGAGCGCCACCGTAGAGGTCGATACGAAATTTCGCCGACCGTGGCTCGACCGGGTCGACAATTTGCTGGGATGGCTAGCCGGAACCGGAACGAGCCGAGCGGCGGAGCGGTGAGATCGGAGACCCCGGCCCCGGGAATAGCAAACCGGGGTTGGATTACCGCGTCGATCATGCTGGCGACCTTTATGCAGGGGGTCGACACCACGATCGCCAATGTCGCGCTGCCCCACATGCAGGGCAGCATGTCGGCGTCGCAGGATCAGATCGCCTGGGTCGTCACCTCGTATATCGTTGCCGCCGCGATCATGACGCCGCTGACCGGCTGGCTCGCCGGACGGTTTGGCGTCAAGTACGTGTTCTTTATCTCGGTCACCGGCTTTACCCTGACATCGGCCTTGTGCGGCGCCGCGACGAGCCTTGCCCAACTGGTGATATACCGGCTGCTGCAGGGCGTATGCGGTGCGGCGCTGGTGCCGCTTTCACAAGCGGTGTTGTTGCAGATCAATCCGCCCGAGCGCCACGCCCGAGCGATGGCGGTTTGGGGGATGGGGGTCATCCTCGGTCCGATTATCGGGCCGGCATTAGGCGGCTGGCTGACCGATAACTACAGCTGGCGATCGGTTTTCTACATCAATGTCCCATTCGGGATTCTGTCTGCCATCGGGATTTTGATCTTTATTCGCGAGACCCGGCATGGCCGGCGCGAGGCGTTTGATTGGTTTGGCTTTACCACGCTGAGCCTGGCGATCGGGGCGTTGCAAATGCTGCTCGATCGCGGACAGCTCAAAGATTGGTTCGGTTCGACCGAGATTTGGATCGAGGCGACGATTTCGGCGCTCGCCTTTTATTTGTTTGTTGTCCATACCGCGACGGCGACCGAGCGGTCTTTTTTGAACCGCGACCTGATGAAGGACGCCAACTGCATGGTTGGCACCCTGTTGATGTTCCTGGTCGGCATTCCGCTCTACGGCACGATGACCCTGCTGCCGACAATGCTGCAGGATTTGCTGAATTACCCGGTCGTCACGACCGGCTTTGTTACAGCACCCCGCGGTGTCGGCACGATGATCGCGATGATCCTGATCGCCCGGATCGCCGGCCGTATCGACACCCGGTTGATCATCATGACGGGCCTGATGGTGACCGCAGTGGCGATGTGGCAGATGACCGGTTTCTCGCTTTACATGGGCATGAGCCCGATCGTCGTGACCGGTCTGCTGCAGGGTTTTGGGCTTGGGTTTGTGTTTACCCCGCTAAGCATCATTACCTTCTCGACATTGCCGCGGCACATGCTGACCCAGGGCACCGCGATCTTCAGCCTGATGCGCAACATCGGCGGCAGCATCGGCATATCGATTGTCGAAACGCTGCTCGCTCAGAACACCCAGATCGTCCATTCGCAGCTGGTCGAACACCTCCGGCCCGACAATCCGCTTATCACGGGATCGCTAAAGGCCCCTTACAGCCTGACCGACCCCTCAGGGATTGCCGCGTTGAACGCGGAAGCCACGCGGCAGGCGGCGATGGTCGCTTATCTCGACGATTTTATGCTGATGATGATCCTCGTCGTGATCGGTCTGCCGTTGCTGCTGTTTTTGCGGCGGCCGCGCCGCGCGCCGGCCGGCGGCCCGGTGGCAGCCGATTAGCAGACGATCAGCGGCTATCTTCTACTTTTCGACGGTTTCGGCTTCGACCTGGTAATAGTCATCGAGACCGATCAAATCCTCGATCTCTTTACGCACCGCGGTGAACTGGTTGTTGCCAATTCCGGTGTAGTCACCGGATTTCTGCATTTCCTCCAGCGCTTGCTTCATAAAATGCACGCCGACGCCGAGTAACAGCTGGGCATCGATGCAAGCGCGATAGCCCATTGCCTTCAGCCGCTCGAGACCGTAAATCGGACGGCCGTCGCGGTTGCCACGGCTCTGCACCCACACCAGCGGGACCTTTGCCAGTCGCGGCGCCGCTTCCGCTTCGGCGTCATTGCGCGGAAATAACAGGCCAAGATCGGCGCCGACTTCGGCGGCTGCATTGACGCGCATCAGCGCTTCGTCGAGCCCCAGTTCACGGCAAGTATCCGAGCGAGCGATGATCACAAAGTCGGGGTCGGTGCGGTCGCGCTCGCGGCAAGCCCAGCGGATCTTGTCGACAAACTCCGCCACCGGCACCGCGTGGGCGACATATTTGTGGTAATGAGCGCGCTTTGGGAAAAGCTGGTCTTCGATATGGATGCCGGCCACTCCCGCAATGACGAATTCGCGCACGGTGCGCATCGTATGCAGCGGCTCGCCAAAGCCGGCGCCGGCATCGGCGACCAGGGGCACTGCGACCGCGCGCGCCACTTCGCCCGCGACCCGCACCTGCTCATCCATTGTCAATAGCGGCTCGGAGACTGTCCGCGAGGCGCCTGTCGCGTAGCCGCCGGTGTAAACGACCTTGACCCCGGCTGCCTCCGCCAGCCGGCCCTCAATCGGTGTTGTCGCCGACGGCATGTAAAGAAATTCGCCAGACGCGAGCAGCGCACGCAATTGAGCAGTCTTCGAGTTCATCGAGTTTTTCCTGGTCGAGGGCATGTCGTCAATTGAGCCAGATTGTAGCGGCGGTGAGGTCAACGGCGGCAAGGAATTTCTGGCGGTCTTGTCATAACGGTGCAATGGCGCGGGAAGTGATTAGGTTGCGAACGGAAAGGCTGGACTCAAGTTTGGCGTCGCTTCGAGACAGCCGCTTCGCTGCTTCCGCAGGATGCAGAAAATCTGCGATGCCATCACAGGCAGCCTCATGCTGAGGAGCGCTCCGGCCACGGCGGAGCGCGTCTCGAAGCACGCACGCGGTCGATGCAGCGGGATTTTTGCTCAGCAACTCCGCGGCTCCTGTGACGGCGCCGCCGTGAGCGCCTTGATTCTGGCGTAGCATTTGCGTCCGGAGGTTCTCGACCACGCGAGATAGCGAGGGATCACGAACATTTCTCGCCCAAAAATGCTTGGCGGCGGATGGCAGGCAGCAAAGCGTTGCTGGCGAAACAAGCGGGACGGCTTGCTGTCGTCAATTCCCGTGAATTCCCGGTTCCTGCTAAAAAATTCCCGTCAATGCTGCGGAAAGTTCCCGGTTAGTTGCTACACAATTTATCGCAAGTCATTGATTACAATGAAGATTTTAGATGACCGATTTAAAAAATTCGCGGTTATTTCCCGGTTATACGGGAATTTGATGCCCGACTACTCGCGCATCGCTGCCGCGGTCGGCGGCAGATGGTGATCCTGATGCCCGGTCCTCACGGCGGCAAGGGGATCTCCCTCGCCGCCGGTCGGCCGGGGCTAGCGGTCGATGCCGCCCATGCAGAGGTATTTGATTTCGAGATAGTCCTCGATGCCGTATTTCGAGCCTTCGCGGCCGATGCCGCTTTCCTTCATGCCGCCAAAGGGCGCGATCTCGGTTGAGATGATGCCCTCGTTGATGCCGACGATGCCGTATTCGAGCGCCTCGGCGACGCGCCAGATGCGGCCGATGTCGCGGCTGTAGAAATAGGCGGCGAGACCGAATTCGGTGTCGTTGGCCATCTTGATCGCCTCCGCCTCGGTCTTGAAGCGGTAGAGCGGCGCCACCGGGCCAAAGGTTTCCTCCTTGGTGATGACCATGTCGGTCGTCACATCGGTCAGGACGGTCGGCTCGAAAAAGCTGCCGCCCTGCGCGGCGCGCTTGCCGCCGGTCACGATTTTGGCGCCCTTCCGGACGGCGTCGGCGATATGCGCCTCGACCTTTTCGACCGCTTTCATGTCGATCAGCGGCCCGATCACCGCACCCGGCTCAAAGCCGCTCGCCACCTTCATGGCGCCGGCGGTCTCGGCGAGCCGCTTGGTAAAGGCGTCGTAGACCCCGTCCTGCACCAGGATGCGGTTGGCGCAGACACAGGTCTGGCCGGCATTGCGGTATTTTGAGGCGATCGCGCCCTTGACCGCCATCTCGATATCGGCGTCGTCAAACACGATGAACGGCGCGTTGCCGCCCAATTCCATCGAGGTTTTCTTGACCGTCGCGGCGCACTGCTCCATCAGCAATTTGCCGATCTCGGTCGAGCCGGTGAAGGTCAATTTGCGCACGATCGGGTTCGACGTCATCTCGCCGCCGATCTCTTTGGCGCCGCCGGTCACGCACGAAAAGACGCCGCGCGGCACCCCGGCGCGCTCGGCCAACTCGCACAAGGCGAGCGCCGAAAAGGGCGTGGCGGAGGCCGGCTTCAACACCATCGTGCAGCCGGCGGCGAGGGCCGGGCCGCATTTGCGGGTGATCATCGCCGCCGGAAAGTTCCACGGCGTGATCGCGGCGGTGACGCCAATCGGCTCCTTGGTGACGACGATGCGCTTGTCGGCCATGTGCGCCGGGATCGTGTCGCCGTAGATGCGCTTGCCCTCTTCGCCGAACCACTCGATGAACGAGGCGGCATAGGCGATCTCGCCCTTTGACTCGGCGAGCGGCTTGCCCTGCTCGGCGGTCATCAGGGTCGCGAGATCCTCCTGGTTCGCCATCATCAGATCGTACCAGCGGCGCAAGATGTGGGCGCGCTCCTTGGCGGTCTTGGCGCGCCAGGCGGGGAGTGCGCGATCGGCGGCCTCGATCGCCTGGCGGGTTTCCTCCGCACCCATCCGCGGCACGGTGCCGAGGGTTTCGCCGGTCGCCGGGTCGGTCACCGGGATCGTCCCGCGGTTCAACGCGTCGACCCACTCGCCATCGACATAGCATTGCTGGCGGAACAGCTTTGGATCGGAAAGCTTCATCGCGCACACCTCCCTTGCAGCTTAACGATACGTACGAACCGGCAGTTGGCTTGGCAAGGCTGGTTAGGCAGCCGAAGGCCGCCCGCAAAAGTGACAGGGGTCAGCTTGCTGGTGCCGCATCTGCCCAGCCTGACGCATTTACGGCTGATAGCGCAGTGCCAGGCAGGTGATGTCGTCAGCCTGCTCGGCGCCCGAGGCAAAGCGGTTGGTATCGGCGAGGATTTCGCTGACGATCTCGGCAGCACCGCGTCCGCGCAGCCGTTCGAGTGCGCGCTCGAGCCGCTCGCTGCCGTAAAGCTCGCGTTGCGGGTTGTCGGCTTCGGTGATCCCGTCGCTGTACAGGAACAGCCCGTCGCCCGGCAGCAGAACGGTCTCGCCGATGCGATAAAAACCGGCGGGGTCGATGCCGAACGGCACGCCGGTCGCATGGAGCATCTCATGCCCGCCGCCGGCGCGCAGCAGATAGGGCGGGTTGTGGCCGGCATTGCACCAGCGCAAAACGCCGTTCGCGAGGTCGAGCACGCCGTAAAACACGGTGACGAACATGTAGGTGTCGTTCTCGGCCGATAGCAGGCGGTTGGCGTCCCGCATCGCCGCCGCCATGTCGTCGATCCCAGCGACCGATCGCAATACCGTGCGCGAAACGGCCATGAACAACGCCGCCGGGATCCCTTTGCCGGAGACGTCGGCGACGGTCACGACGAGCCGTTTGTCGCCGAGCAGATGGTAATCGTAGAAATCTCCGCCGATGTCGCGCGCCGGATGCATTTCGGCGTGCAGGTCCACGGCGCGAGCGGCGCCGTCGCGCGCCAGCGGCCCCGGCAGGATCGATTTCTGCAGATCGGCGGCGGCCTCGATCTCGTGCCGGCGCTGCTGCTTGTCGCGGATTTCCGCCGCCATGTTGGCAAAGACGCGGGCGAAATTGGCGAGTTCGCCCTGCTGGTCGGTCAATTCTTTCAGGATTTCGGCGTCGTACTCATCGCGCGCGAGGGCGCCCGCCGCGTAGGTCAGATAGGCGAGCGGCATGTTCATGCTGTGCAGTCGCCGGCCAAGCTCGGCAATCACGGCGACCGGGATCGCCGGGAAATCGGCGGCAAGGCTCATCAATGTTTCGCGCTCGATACGCAATGTCACGAGTTCGGTGCGGGCAACAACGGTTGCGGTGCGGGGCATGTCGGTAAAGGCGCCGAGTTCGCCGATCGTGGCATGCCGGCCAAGGGTCGCCATCGGGATGCGGCCCGCCGGGATCTCGACAAAGACATCGGCCTCGCCCTCCAGGATCAGATAGGCGGAATTGCCGGGATCTCCTTGGCGCATGATCGTTTCGCCGACCGCGAAGCGGGCGAAGCCACAATGGGCGGCGACCGCGTGCAACGCTGCTCGATCGAAATGGGCAAAGGTCGGGTGCAAGGCCAGCACCTCCGCCACCTCCTCGATCCGGACCGGCGTCATCCCCGCCCGCTGCGGCTGCGCTGTCTGGTTCATCGGCGCTATCGCTCCACTTGCCCGCTGCTTGCTCTAGTTCGCGCGGCCGGCGAGCGAAAGCAAGCACCGTCGATGGCACTCGCCGCGGGTGGACCAAAGCGCCAATGACCGCGATACTCGCCGGACAAACGCGATGCATCCGCACTGCCGGGAGGAGAAGGAATGACGGCGATCGAAATCGGAAACTACGCGCTCGATGGGTCGATTGCCGGCGCGGGTCCGCCATTGCTGTTCCTGCACGGCGGCGATTATGTCGCGCAGAACGCCGGCTTTATCGAAATCTTGCGCCGTCACTGGCAAGTCACCGCCCCCCGCCACCCCGGATTTGGCCATTCAGCGCGACCGGAGGGCTTCCGCAGCGTCAATGATCTTGCCTACCTCTACCTCGACTGGCTCGATCGCCAGCGCGAGCCCGCGATCGTCGTCGGGTCGTCGTTTGGTGGGTGGGTGGCGCTTGAAATCGCCGTGCGCTCGGTCGAGAAGATCGCGGCACTGGTGCTGATCGACTCGCTCGGTGTCAAATTCGGTGGGCGCGAAGAACGCGACATCGCCGATGTTTACGCCTTGCCGGAAGACGAGGTGCGGCGGCGCACCTTTTACGATCCGGCGCGCGTCACGCCCGATTACAGCTCGCTCAGCGATGACGAGCTGACCGCGATTGCCTGCGACCGCCAGGCGGCGGTGCTCTATGGCTGGCGACCCTACATGCACAATCCCGGGCTCAAGCAATGGCTGCACCGGGTGCGGGCGCCGAGCCTGGTGGTGTGGGGCGATAATGACGGCATCGTCACCCCTGAATATGGCGAAAAGCTCGTCGCGGCCTTGCCCACCGCCAAGTTCGAGCGAATTGCGCAAGCCGGCCATTATCCGCAGATCGAGCGCCCCGAAGCGGTCGCCGCCGCAATCGAACAATTCGCAGCCACGGAGGTGACGCGATGAAGGTCTGGCATTTCAGCGAGATGGCCTATCACCCGGCGTGGCCGCAGCTCCGCGATTCCTACCGGGTGGTCGTCCCGAGCCGGCTCTTCGATCCGGAAATCGGCGCCGATCTTTACCATCGCTATCTCGACGAGTGGGCGTTGTGCGACGAACTCGGCATCAACATCATGACCAACGAGCACCATGCCACCGCGACCTGCGCCAACTCGGTGTGCACGATCCCGATGGCGATCCTGGCGCGCGAGACCAAAAAGGTGCGGCTCTTGGCGCTCGGCATGCCGATCGGCAACCGCAACGACCCGATCCGCGTCGCCGAAGAATATTCGATTATCGATGTGATCTCGCGCGGCCGGCTAGAAATGGGGTTTGTCAAAGGCGTGCCGTTCGAGATCTCGCCAGCCAATACGAACCCGGCCGAGCTGACCGAGCGGTTCTGGGAGGCGCATGACCTGATCCTCAAGGCGATGACCAGCCATGACGGGCCGTTCAACTGGGAGGGCAGGCATTTTCAGTACCGTTCGGTCAATGTCTGGCCGCGCCCGTATCAGCAGCCGCACCCGCCGGTGTGGACGCCGGTCGGCAGCACGGACAGCGCCACCGAGGCGGCGGCGCGCGGCATGGTGATCGGCGTCCTCAACACCGGCTGGGTCCGGACCCCGGCGATCTTCGAGGCCTATCGCAAGAAGGCGCGCGAGGTCGGTCGCGAGCCGACGCCTGACCGACTGGCCTACATGGCCCTGATCGGCGTCGGACATACCCGCGAAGAGGGTAGGCGGCGAGCCGACCAGATCCTCGATTACAGTCGCACCTCGGGCATTGTGGCGCCGCAATTCGCCAACCCGCCGGGTTATGTTTCGCCGCGCGCGGCCGCACAGATGCTGAAATCAGGCGGGGCGATGGCGGCGCGGGCAACCCGCGTCCAGACCAAGGACGGCGCATCCGATCAACCCCCGCACGATGACAGTCGAGGAGGCCATCGATGCCGGGCTCTCGTTTGCCGGCACGCCCGACGATGTCTACGACCAGCTGATGGCGTTTTACGACCATGTCGGCGGCTTCGGGCACTTACTGATGATGGGCCAGGGCGGCACGATCAGCCACGAGGACACCGTCGACAACCTGACCCTGTTCTCGAAGGAGGTGCTTGCCGCGGATCGCCAGGCTCGGTCTCTAGAGTTTTGCCAGCCAACGCGAGGTTGGGCCGAGCGCAGAGAAGCCCATAGAACCTTTCGGTATGTTGCCTGGTGGTGGGCTTCGCCCTGCGGGGCTCTCATTGCCTAACGAATCTTCGGCTTACGCCTGCTCTGGACCGTCTCGATCGATGATTGGGTCGTCCGTTTTGCAGTACCCGGCAATCCTAGAAATTCCACCTGGTACCCACACCTGGCCGCTTGGCTCGATACGAATACCAGGAGTAGTCCGGAGATCTTCCACTGAGCCAAACAGGACGTAGCCCTTGCAGTCACAATATGCCGCTGGGAACATATCCATTCCCTCGTACCAGGAGCCATCGCGATGGAACCGGGCTTGGCGAGCAGGTATTTTCCAGCGGCGGATCAGATCGCTTCCTCTAGCTAGGGGCAGCCTGCGGCCGCGGTTGTCATGGAGTTTGGGGACGCGGGTATTCTCTTCTTCCCTTTTGGCCGGTCTCATCCCGGCCATCCGCGCAGATCGCGGCAAGTCCAGAGGTAAGCCGTTGGCAATGGAGCTTGTCTCAACAGGGTGCGGTTTAGCTGGGGTCGCCGGCGCGCGCGCGCTTGCTAGAACAACAGTTCCTGCCACCTGTTCCCGAGAAATCTTTCGATCTAGGCCTGCTAGTCGCCTGAGCACGGAATTCGGGTTATCCTCGAATGGGACTGCCTGCGATTGGAGCCATTTATATACCTCGTCGTCGATACGGATCGTGGGAGCCATCTCATCCTGCCCAATGAGCCATGTCACTTAGTGACAATAGTACGACAAATTGTCTCTGGTCAGGCCCCCGCTGCTCTGATCGGGGTCAGATGATGGAAAAGCGACAGCGCTGACCAGCTATGTGCGCTTGGAGACTGCGAAATCGGTTTCGATGTCGGCCGACAACGGCTCAACGGCTGATTTGAGGCTCTCCAGGATAGGCGGCGAGGGTTCCCCAGTGGCGCCGCGCCAAAAGCAAGTGATGTGGGCGTGAGAATGCGTGCGCTCCAAGATCGCGCGGAGCTCGACACTTCGGCTGCTGTCGTCCGGCGCCGGGTAGAGCAGTCGTTCCAGGAAAACCAGATGGTCCTGGAGGTCGTCGCTGGGCACGAGTTTGTCGGTAGCGAGAAACCACATTCCGGTGCGGCCGCGCAGATTGCCCGCTCGCGGCCCGGCGAAGAACTCCTCACCCTTGCGATGCGCGCGGGTCGGCTTGATCGGCAGCACCGCAGAGATTTCGGCGGGGTCGAGATCGTCCCCGGCAAAGCGCAATGTCACAAAGGCCTTGCGGTCGGCTCCGACCTCAGTCTTCGTCGTGGAGGTTGCCAAGCGGTTCGTCCTGCTCATCGGTGACTACGCCATCACTGTATATGATCACACGATCGACGCCGGAGAAGTCGTTCGCTGCCTTGATCTTATGCAGCGCCCGACTGAAACGTCGCGGCTCCATGCCAAGAGCACGCGCCACCCAATCCGGTGGATTCCCAGGGTTGCTCCATAGCATCCGAGCGCGCGACCGGCTCATTGTAGCTCGACCTTATCGGCCTCTCATGGCTGTGATGGGTAGGAAGCGAGGAAATGGCCGAACCGTTCACTTTCGGAGAGGGTGCTGGTTGCGCCTCGGCCGAGTCGAGGCACTGAATTGTGCCGTTTAGCGCCGAGCGGGTCAAAAAATCGCCCAAATCGGGAGTGATCTTTCGAGCCGAAATCGACTATCGGAGGAGGCGTATCGATGTGGAAGCAGCGAGCCGTAACCCTCTGCGGCTGCCTTGCGATATTACCGATCGTTACCGGCTGCAGTTATGGCGTCGGCGGGCCGCCGCAGGCCTATGCGCCGGGTTCGGGCTACGTACCGCCTGCCGCATACTCTCCGCCGCAGGCTTATGCGCCAGCCGCGCCAATCGGGATGCAATCCGCCGATAGCGGCGCCGCGCCGGTCTATGCGATCGGGCCCAATTCGCCTGCCGCTATCGTGGTCATGCTTCCTGGTCCAGGGGAGCTGGTGACCGCCAGCCCGCAGCTCTGGGCAGATCAAGGGTTTGACGTGGTGACGGCGCCGCCCGGCTGAATTTTATCGACTAGCCGCCGATCAGCAGGCTGCGGCGGCGCGCCTGATCGCTCAAGCACGAGCGCTCGCCGATGCACCGATTTGGCTAGTCGGACCAAATCCGGCGATCGAGGCGGCGATGGCATCGATGCCGCCGGGCGGACCGGGACAGGTGTCGGGGGTAGTCGTCACCTCGACCAGCACCGGCGCCGGCACCTGCAGCGAGCAGATGGTCTACTCGTATTCGGGGAACGGGGGCGCGCCAAAGGTTTCGGTCAGCAAATCCGGCAATGCTTGCCCGCCTGGCTCGGCATTCGGGCCGCGGTCGATCGGCCCAGGGACAAATTCGATAGAGGTTCAGCCGCAACCCGCGGTCCGGCACCATGCTCCGCGACTGATCGAGACCTCCACGCCTCCGGCACGTTCTCCAGCGCCACGCGTGATCGAAGCGGCGGTTCCAGCGCACGTCCAATTCGCCGGCCCAGCGAGCGGCGGTGCAGCAAATTGCCGACGAAATTAAATCCGCGCCGCCGGGTTGATCTGGCTGAGATTTGCCGAGTCAGGTTCTTCGCAATGAGCCCGGCAGCCATCGCGACTGCCGGGTCCTATTTTATTTCAGCTAATAACGCGGCGGCGGGGGCGGCGGCGGATAATAGCCCGGCGGCGGAGGGGTTGTCGCAGCGCCGGTGACAGCGCCTACCGCGCCGCCAGTCGCCGCACCGATTGCAGCACCAGTGCCGCCGCCGGCAATAGCGCCGATCGCCGCCCCGGTGCCGGCGCCGATCGCAGCGCCTCCGAGCGCCCGTTGCCCGGGATCGTAGGGATTTGTGCAACTCGCCAAAGCCAAGATCATCCCGGCGCCGACGACACCGGTCACAAACGATCGTGTTTTCACCCTGGGTTCCTTCTCCAGTTCTCGCGGCTCTCGCCAATGTGGAAAGCCACAGCCGCCAGTTCGGAAGAACGGCAATAGCCCGACGGTTGTTCCGCTTCAGCTCGGATTGCCCAGGACGGGCATGTTTATTCTCGGGTCTGGGGCGGTTTGTTTTTCAGCGCGGCGCGGGGTCACAAGACAATAGCGGCCACTCGGCCCCGAGGCTGATCCTTCGCCTTCACGAACCGCATTTAGTAATGGCGCCAGCCGAACCTATGCCGTCTTTTCGGCATGGAGCCCGAGTTCGCCGATCATCTGCTCGCGCATGATGAACTTCTGGATCTTGCCGGTGACCGTCATTGGAAATTCGTCGACGAATTTCACATAACGCGGGATTTTGTAGTGCGCGATCTGGCCCTGGCAGAACGCGCGGATCTCCTCGGGGGTCGCGGTCTCGCCATCGTGCAACCGCACCCAAGCGCACAATTCCTCGCCATAGCGTGAGTCGGGGACGCCGATCACCTGCACATCCTGGATTTTCGGATGCCGGTACAGGAACTCCTCGATTTCGCGCGGATAGACGTTCTCCCCACCCCGGATGACCATGTCCTTTATGCGGCCGACGATATTGCAATAGCCTTCATCGTCGATCGTGGCGAGATCGCCGGTTTTCATCCAGCGTGCCGGGTCGATTGCCTCGCGCGTCTTTTCCTCATCATTCCAATAGCCGAGCATGACCGAATAGCCGCGGGTCCACAATTCGCCCGGGGTGCCGCGCGGCACAATCCGGCCCTCGGAGTCGACAATCTTGACTTCGAGATGCGGCTGGATGCGGCCGACGGTCGAGACGCGGCGTTCGATCGGATCATCGGTCGAGGATTGAAAACTGACGGGGCTGGTCTCGGTCATACCATAAGCGATCGTAATCTCTTTCAGATGCATGCGTTCGACCGCGCGCCTCATAACCTCGATCGGGCACGGGCTGCCTGCCATGATTCCCGTGCGCAGCGACGACAGATCGAATTTGGCGAAGTCGGGGTGGTCCATCTCGGCAATAAACATCGTCGGGACGCCGTGTAAGGCGGTACAGCGCTCGGCCTCGACGGTTTCGAGGGTCGCCAGCGGGTCGAAGCCTTCGCCCGGATAAACCATTGCCGAGCCGTGGGTCAGACAGGCGAGGTTGCCAAGCACCATCCCAAAGCAGTGATAAAGCGGTACCGGAATGCACAGGCGATCATCGGGACCAAGCCGCATCGCTTCGCCAATAAAGAAGCCGTTATTCAAAATATTGTGGTGGGTGAGGGTTGCGCCCTTCGGAAACCCGGTCGTGCCCGACGTGAATTGAATGTTGATCGGATCGTCGAACTGCAATTCGTCGGCAAGTGCGGCGAGCCGGTTCTGCTCGGGTTTACCCGCGAGATCGTAAACCGCGTCAAACCGAACCGCCCCCGCTATATTGTCCTCGCTGATCGTGATCACGAGGCGCAGCGCCGGTAGGCGCGCCGCCCGCAATTCGCCGGGTGACGCCGTCGCCAGCTCCGGCGCCAGTTCGCCCAGCATTGCCAGGTAATTGCTAGTCTTGAACCGCGTCGCCGTAATCAATGCGCTGCAGCCGGCCTTGTTCAGCGCGTATTCGAGCTCGGTGACGCGGTAGGCGGGGTTGATGTTGACCAGGATCAGCCCCGCCTTTGCGGTGGCGAATTGGGTTACGACCCATTCGGCATTGTTGGGCGACCAGATCCCGATCCGCTCGCCGCGTTTGAGGCCGAGTGCTAAAAGGCCGGCGGCAAAATCATCGACCCGCTGCTTCAGCTCCCGCCAGCTCCAGCGGATGTTCTGATGACGCACGATCAGTGCATCGCGCGCGCCATATTGCTCGGCTGCGCGGTCGAAGTAATTGCCGATCGTCTCTCCGATCAGCGGCGTTTCGCTGGCGCCATGAACATAGCTGAGCTGCGCCATTTCCGTGAACTCCAGCGACAGAACCACCAAATTGATCGGGAAAGTAGCGCTATGCACGGCCGGAAGCCAGTCGCGGGCGACCCTGTCGCGGATCAAATCAAATAGCGCGGCTGTTTGGCGAGCATGAACACTTGGAAGGAGTGGAGCATGAGACCCATACTCGCCGCATCTCCTGCGCTTCTGCTCGCCGGCGTGATGCTGGCGGCCCCGGCATCGGCGCAAACCATGTTGATGCCCTATCAAAATAATCCGATCGCCACACCGCCCGGCGCTCCGCCGCCAACCGAAGGGCCCCAGCAAACGGCCGGAGGAGCACTGCCGCGAGGTTCCTATCTCGGCGAATGCAAGGACGTTCGGATGCTGCAAGGCACCTTGACCGCGTTCTGTCCCAGGGGCGACGGTACCTGGCAAACGACGCAGCTGCAGCACGCCGACAGCTGTCCGGGTGGGGTACAGAATGCCGGCGGCGATCTGCTTTGTGGGTCGTCGCAAATGGGATCGGCCAGCTCGCCCGAGAGTTACCGCAGTTCATCCGGTAGCAACTACGGAAACTCGGCCGCGCCGCCAGGCGGCTACGGCGCCTTCGGGACCGGGCCGCAACCAATGGCGACCGGCGCTTATCCCGTAAATCCTCCACCAGGCCCGTATCAGGGCTATGCGGCCCCGGCCTACAACGGCTACGGCCCGGCTCCAGCCTACAACAGCTATGGGCCGTATAGCGGAACCTACGGTCCCTACCCGGCACCGCAAGACCAGTACTACGCGCCCTCGGCTTCGAAGACGGCCCACCCTTACGGCTACTAAACGGCGGAACTGGTAAAGCCCCGAGCACCCGGTCGGGGCCTTTTGCTTATTCCACCGCGGTGACGACGCCGCTGATCAGATTGCCGGCGTAGAGAGAGGCGAGGTCGAGGCCAGCACCGCTGGATACGGGTTCGATCGCCGCGAGCGAGGCGGTCATGTTTTCCTCCGCTTCGCGGGCAAGCTGTTCGGCTTGCTCGACCGAGACCTCGGCAAAGCGGATCGCGTCTCCAGGTCGGCGGCGGCCGACGATCGGGAGATCGGCTGAGATCACGGTCGCGATCTTTGGGTAGCCGCCGGTCGTCTGATGATCGGCCAGCAGTACGATCGGCTGACCCGAGCCGGGCACCTGGATGGCGCCGGTGGCGATTGCGTCGGAGACAATATCCCAACCGTCGCGATGGCCTAATGGCGGGCCGTCGAGCCTTATCCCCATGCGGTCGGCGTCCTTCGAAATTCGAAACTCGGCACTGAGTAGGGTCGCCAACGCTTCTTCGGTGAAGCACTGCTGTTGTGGGCCGAGGACGACACGGATTGGATCGTCGGGTGCGGCTGGGGGCGGGGAGGGTAGGTGATGCTCCGCGCCGCTCGGCTGAGTGATCGACCGCCAGCGGCACCTCGTCGCCGCGCTGCAGTGCCCGTCCGTGAAAACCACCGAGCCCGGCACGCACATAGGTCGAGGCGCTGCCGAGAACCGGCGCGATGCTAAATCCGCCCTCGACCGCGAGGTAGGCGCAGACCGACTCGCGGCCAAGCACGATCCGGAACACGTCGCCGCGAAAGAGCGTAACACTCTGCCATGCGGGGAGAGCCCGCCCGCCGTCAATGAGGACCAGGCCGGCGCCGGCTCCGGCGACCGCGAGCCGCACGCTGTCGGCGCATGATTTGCAGAGTGGGCCCGCCGCCCAGGATTTCGAGCGCCGCGGCACCCTGGGGATTACCGACGAGCGCGTTAGCGAGCCGTAAAGCGAGGCTATCGAGCGCGCCCGAAACCGGAACGCCAAGCGCTTGGTAGCCGATCCGGCCGAGATCCTGCACCGTCGTGTGCAGACCCGGGTTCAGCACGCGCAGGCCGGCGGTCATGCCGCGACCGGCGCGCTTTCCACGGTATAACCGCCGCTCTCGACCGCTCGCCTTATCGCGGTGAACGCATCCGGGCCAATCGGCTCGAACTGAACTGCGTCGCCGGCTGCGAGTAATGACGGCGGATCGCGAGCGGGATCGAAAAAGCGGATCGGGGTCGCCCCGATCAGATGCCAGCCGCCGGGGCTGTCATAGGGATAGATCGCGGTCAGCGTGGTCGCGATAGCAATCGATCCGGCCGGGACCCGGACCCGCGGATCGGCCCGCCGCGGCAAGGCCAGCGTCGGCGGCAGATCACCCATATACGGGAAGCCCGGCAAAAACCCGAGCATGTAAACGTGGTAGCGCACCCCGCTGTGCATCGCGACGACATCGTCTGTTGAAAGCCCTGTCCGCCGCGAGACATCGTCGAGATCCGGGGCATATTCGCCTGCATAGCAGACCGGGATCCGCCACAGCCGCGCCACGGCGGCGGCAGTGTCGCGCCGGTCGAGCAACCCGGTGATGGTGCGTTCGAGCTCGGCCCGCGAGGTCGTCGCCGGATCGTAATGCAACGTCAGCGAGCGAAAGGTCGGTACGGTCTCGATAACCCCCGACAGGCGCTCGGCGCGGATCACGCGATCGAGGCGCAGGACTTTGCGGCTCAGCTCGTGGTCGATCGCGTCGCCGAATTCGACGGTCAGCGCGCGGTCGCCGACCGACAGGAAACGCACCGTCACTTCAATTCCTTGCTACAATCGGCGATCGCACTTAGTTGACGAGAATAAGCGTGAGGAGCCGGGCATGGCAAAAGCGATCAATCTCAATGCCGATATGGGCGAGGGTTTTGGCGCCTGGGAAATGGGCGACGATGCCGCGTTGATGAAGATCATCCGCTCGGCAAGCATCGCATGCGGGTTTCACGCCGGCGACCCGGTGACGATGCATCGGCTCGTCAGCCTCGCGGCGGAGGCGGGCGTCAGCATCGGCGCGCATCCCGGATTCAACGATTTGTGGGGGTTTGGCCGCCGCCGTATCGACATCAACCCGCGCGACCTCGAATACATGATCGCCTACCAGATCGGCGCGTTGCAGGCGATGGCTGCCTATGTCGGCCGCAAGGTCACGCATGTGAAGACGCATGGCGCCTTGAACAACATGGCGGCCGAGGACATCGAGTTGGCACTGGCCGTCGGCCGGGCGATGAAGACCGTCGACCGCGACCTGATCTATGTAGCGCTCGCCGGCTCGCAGATGGAAAAGGCCGCGTTAGAACTCGGCCTGCCCTTGGCGCGCGAGGGGTTTTGCGACCGGCTCTATGACGATGACGGCAATCTGACCTCGCGCAAGATACCGGGTGCGGTGTTGCATGACCCGGACGAGATCCGCGATCGCGTCGTCAACATGGTCGTCAACGACGAGATTATCTCGCGCACCGGCAAACGGCTAAAGGTGCGTCTCGACACCTTGTGCCTGCATGGTGACGAACCCTCGGCGGTGATTGCCGCCCGCGCGGTGCGCCAAGGCCTCGAAGCCGCCGGTGTCGACATCGTAACCCTGCCGGAGATGCCGCTCAGCTAACTCGTGCTCAGCCCCGGAGCCTCGGGATGATGTCGCGGGCGATGATTTCGACTTGCTCGGGCTGATAGCGGTAGGGGATGAAGATCAGTTTTTGGACTCCAACGGCGAGCTGCGCGCGCAATTGCGCCACGCACTCGTCGACGGTGCCAATAATCGCTGAATCCTTGGTCGACTGGCTCCAGGCCGCGTAATCCCATTCCTGACCGAGCCATTCCATCATTGGCGCCTCGACCGCGTCGCGCGACGCTCCGACATAGATCGGCAACTGATTAGCGTTGAGCAGGCTTGCCGGGTCCTTTCCGGCGGCCTGGGCGAAGCCTTGCACCTTGGCCCAGGATTGGGTGAAGCCGTCAGGCGTGTAAAAATAGGTCAGCCAGCCGCCGTTCAGTGCAGCGCGTTTTAAAACGCGGTCGACATAGCCGCCTATCACGATCGGCGGCAATGGCGACGGTTTTGGCGACATATTCGAGCCGCGTAGGACATGCGGCGGGTATTCGGCGTTGACCTGGTCCTCGGTCCACAGCCGGCGCAGGATCTCGAGATTGCGGTCCATTATCCGCCCGCGCTCGTGGAATGGGATGCCGACCGCATCGAATTCGCGCTTGTACCAGCCCGATGCCATACCGAGCAGCAGCCGGCCGCCGGCGATCAGGTCGAGGCTCGACAATTCCTTTGCCAAAACCACAGGGTTGCGCAACGGCAAAACCAGGACGCCGGTACCGAGCTTGATCTTGGTGGTGCGCGCGGCGATCGCGGCGAGCAGGGTCAATGAGTCGATGACCGGGAACGGCGGGTCGACGCCGAGCAGGATGTGGTCCCAAACCCAGACCGAGTCGAAACCCAACGCCTCAGCCTTAAGAGCGTAGTCGATCAGCCCCTGCGGATCGGGCATTTCCGGCCAGGTCGTAAAATTCCGCATCGCCAGGCCGAAGGTGTTCGTAAAGATCGTCATCGCGGGCGACTTCAGGCGGTGTAGAGGCGATCGGGGTCGAGATGGCGCAGCACGGCGAGTTCTTTCTCGCTCGGCGGATCGGTGACCGGGAGATCGGAGGTCAGCAGCAATTCGAAGCCGGTATTGGCCTGCACTTCGGCGGCGGTCACGCCCGGATGCAGTGCGAGCAAGGTCATCCGCTTTGACTGCTCGTCAAAACCGAGCAATCCGAGATCGGTCACGACGCGGAACATGCCGCCGGCAATCAGGCCGGCATCCCGCCGGCTGCCGCCGCCCGCAAGAAATCCCGGGCTGGTGATAAAGTCGACCCGTTCGACAAAGCGCCGCTTCTCATGCTTCATCGCCACGATCATCTGCGTCAGGCTGGCGATGTCATTGCCGCCGCCGGTTCCCGGCAAGCGGGTCGTCGGCTTTTCGGGCGAACCGATAAACGAACTGTTGAGATTGCCGTATTGGTCGATCTGGGCGCCGCCCATAAACCCGACATCGACATAGCCTCGCTGCAACAGCAGCAAAACATCGGTGCTGCCCAGCACCATATTGGCGCGACGGGTGCAGCGCTGCTCGTTGGTCGAAGGCGGCAATTGGCCGGGCTCGACATAGGCGCCGATCGTGCCGCCCTCGAACAAAATCGTCAGCCCCGGGGCGTGCAGCCGCTGCGCCAGGGTCGCGGCCAGCAATGGAATTCCGACCCCGGCAAACACCACCTGGCCGTCGCGCAACAGCCGCGCACTCATGACCGCCAGCAATTCGCTGGCGGTGTAGCGCAGGGCGTCAGTCGTCATAAACGTTCTTACCCCGGCGGGCGGCGTCGAGCAGTTCGGCGAGGCCGATCCTATCGAGATACTCCGTCCAGGATTTCGGTTCGTAAAAATACCGCGCGAGATACTCCTGCATACCCCGCTCGGCGTCCGGTTTGAGCAACGCGGCATAGCCATCGAGATGATCGAACAGTGGCTCGTAAGCCCCGTAGCATTCGTGAGGCGCGCAGCCGAACGGCACCTCGACGACCGCATCCACGGCGAAGAAGGGTATTTTGGTGTGATCGGGATGGCGGCGGATCTGGTCGTTCGCGACGATGCGCTCGGTCGTCAGGATTACCCGATTGGCCGCCAGGGCGAGGTCGAGGTCCATAAACGGCAATCCATCGATCTGCGCATTGCCATAGGCGTCGCAGCGCTGCACATGGATCAGTGCGAAATCCGGGTTGAGCGCGGGCACCAGCGCCAGTTTCTCGCCGGTGAAAGGACAATCGATCGTTTTGCTATCGGGCAATTGCGCGATCACGTCCGAGCCCAGCATTGAGCGCATCGGCAAGAACGGCACGCCCATGGCGCCGGCGCGAAAGCGCAGCCCCATCGCCAAATGGCTCCACTCCTCAAAGCGGGCGCGATTGCTCTCGGTATAGGCGCGCATGATGCGCGACACACCCCAGACGATGCCGAGGCTGAACCAACTCGTGATCAGGTGGCGGCTGGTGCCCGAAGCGAACAGCAACTCGCCCTCGCTCGAACTGATGCTGCGCGCACAGACGAGATCGCGGCGGCCCGCTCGGATAAGGGCCCAGATCATCGCCAGCGGAGTGCGAGACAGTGTGCTGCCGCCAATCCCGACCGAGGCGCCGTCGGGCACCAGCGCCGCGGCCTCCTCGAGCGACATGACCTTTTCGCGCAGACTGCGGTCTCGTTCGCGTGTGCGGCGGCAAAGTTCTTCGTAGGCGAGACTCAATGTTGTTCCCCGCGCCACCGACCTATCGGGGAGCCGTCGCGATGCACATCCCGGCCCAAACGAGGAGGAAGGCCGGCGAGCAACATCAGTTCATGCCCAGTCGCGGGAGCGCGAGATCGCACGAGACGCATTTCGCCAGCGTAAAGGTCGCTTGCCCGGTACTGTCGCCGATAACAAACATAACCGGCACGTTACGCGAGTCGAGCCAAACGGTATACCGCGTCTTGCCGTCGAGAACATATTTGCGCGTGGCGATCGGGGTGCCTCCGATCACAGTCGTGCCGGGCGCACCGCCGCTGACCTGTACCTGTTCGAGGGCGCCGGTATCGGGACGCAAAATCGTCGTCGATTTAATGAAGTCAGGGGCGCAAGGCCCCGCCGGATGGACGTTTGCCGCTGTCGTAAAAGTGCCCTGGGGCGAGGTGAATACAAAATGGTTGCCTTGTGCCTCGCCTTTGATCTCGATCCGGCCATTTGCAACCTCGGTGACGCCGTCAAAGGTCATCAGGCGACTTCCCTGCCAGCGCTCTGTCCCTGTTGCATCCATTCGGTAAACCGCGACGCCGAACATCCTAGCGTCGATGTGTTCGCGCGATCGGACCTCGCTGCCGCCATTGCCAAGCTGCTGGACAGTACAAGTATAGGAGCCGAGTTCGCCCACCACGGGATGTGAGACCCGGTAAACGAGCTGAAGCGGAGCCGCGGCAGCCGAGCAAGCGGCGGCGAGCATGCTGCCGAGACTAGCGATTATTGCCACTGCCACTATTTGCCATGCCGACCTTGGCGGCGATTGCCGTCGCGGGGGCGCGCGGCCATCGCGGCTACTTCTTTGTCGGACCAAATCACCAACTCCTATTGCATGGGAACGCGGTACGAATTGTCTTTCAGACTGCCGCGTCAATTGTGGCTCAACCATGATTTAGACAATCGGAGGCAAGGCGTAAGAATAGATTAGGGTACAATTATCTCACGCTTTTAGCGCAGGCTAGCTACGGGAGCGGCTCGTAATTTAGGTCTCGCCTAAACGAATCTGCCCAGAGGCCACGCTTCTTTTGACACAAGAGTGGCACGACTGGCTCAGCTGATTTTTTGGTTCGCCGCTCCTCCATCGAGCGCGCATTTCAACCGGCTCGGATCGCGCCGCCGCTCTTGTTGAACTCGTCGATCAGGGCATCGAGCTCGGGGAGCTGGTTCTGCAGGGTGTTCCAGAAATCTTGCGAGCGGCGCTGCTCGAAAGTCTCGAGCGCCACACCCTGCTGCTCGACCCAAGTATAATAGCCAAGGTTGAAGATTCGCGACCGCTCGTGATGGGTCAACTCAAGAACATCGTTATCGGCGATCCCCAACAGATGCTGACCAAATACTTCGCCGGCATTCACTTCGTCGAAACCGGCGGGGTAGTGCGCGGCGCAGAATTTCCGGCGTTCGCTGGCGTAGAGAGCGGCGCTGTCGGTCGCGAGCGTCACGAGCAGGTCGTTCTCGCCGAGGTCGAGGCGCTTGGCGACTTTGATCGCGGCGACGAGATTGGCGATCCCGGAAAGCCCAATCAGCTTGAGGTCGCCGGCGAGGGTATCATCGATCTGACGGCGGCCGGTCAGGTAGGATAAGCCGATCTCGCTGTTGAACAGCAGGTCGAGCGCTCCCACACACCGGTCGGAGACGCCGACGACAATGTCGGTATTCATGACGTTGTGGATCAGCGGGACGTGTTTGTCGCCGATGCCCTGTATGTTGTGCTCGCCAAACCCGTTGCGCAGCAGGGTCGGGCACTCGCTGGCTTCGGCGGCAACGATTTGCGCGCCATGTTCTGCCTTTAATCGATCGCCGGCGGCGAGCGTGCCCGCCGAACCCGACGCCGCGACAAATGCCGCGAGCCGCAGACCCGGTCGGTTTGTCCGTATCGCCTCGTAGATCCGCGCCAGCGCCGGTCCGGTGCAGGCCCAATGCGCCAGGTAATTGCCGAATTCCGCGAATTGATTGAACACGACATTGGCAGAGTCGCGTCCCAACTCCGAGCATTTGTCATAGATTTCTTTGACATTGCTCTCGGTCCCGGGCGTGCGGATGATGTCCTCGGGTCGCGCGATCCATCGACCCAGCCATTCGAAGCGCTCTTCGCTCATGCCTTCCGGCAAAACCGCGATGCCGCGGCAACCAAGGATGCGCGAGATCGCCACGCCGCCACGGCAATAATTCCCGGTCGACGGCCAAACCGCTTTGTGATGTTCGGGGTCAAAGCGGCCGGTAACCAGACGGGGGATCAGGCAGCCATACGCCGCCAGCACTTTGTGCGCGGCAATCAGCGGGAAAAAGCAGCCGAGCGCCATCGCGATCGGAGCCGGCACCCCGGTCAGCGCCGGCGGAAACACGAGATGAGAAGGCACCTGAGCGAAACCGGCCCGGCTACGATCGTTGTGCCAATGGACGCGGAACAAATTCGCCGGATCGGGCAGATCAGGGTCGATCGTAGGGTCCACACTCGCTCGCGTGGCGACGAATCGGGCTGGGTCGGCAAGTGCCGCGAAAGTCGGTAGCCGGATCCCGGAGCGGGCGAGGCTTAGAGCGGCGCGGTCGCGGGTCGCCCCATCGGCGATCGACACGTCAATCCCAGGAGCCGTCATGCAGCGTGAGCTATGTCGGTTATCGGGCAGCGCGCCAGAACAGTCGAGCTCGCGAACTGCAACGAGAAAATTGCGATCGTCAAGCTGTCGGGTAATCGCGAAAGCGGGCTACTTCAACTCTGCGGCCTGCTGGAGCGCCGGGACATCACACCGGATGCAGCTCGACAGCGTAAAGGTCACCTTACCGCCATCGTCGTCGGCAATAAATTCGACCGGTACACCTTTCTCATCGAGCCAGACGGTGTAGCGACCGTCGCCACTGACTTCGTATTTTCTGGCACGCAGGGGCTTGCCGTCGATCGTCACAACGGCTTGTTGGCCGCCGCTAACATTGACTTTTTCGAGCTTGCCGCTATCCGGCCGCATCATTGTGTTCGAGTTTAGAAAGTTCGCGGACCACGGGTTTGCCGGATGTACCGTTGCGGGCGCGGTGATCGTTCCGGTCGGCGAGCTGATCACGAAACTGTTGCCACGCGCCTCGCCCTTGAGGACCGTCGCGCCGCTGCCTTTGTTGGTCACGCCATTAAACGAAACCAAGCGATTACCCTGCCACCGTTCAGTGCGCTGGGCATCTTCACGGTGGAGCGTCACGCCGAGCATTTTGACTTCAAAATGTGCCCGGGTCTGTACGGTGGTCGTACCACTCGCGCTGGGCTCGATCGTGTTGATGTAAGTGCCGATATTGCCGAACGTCGAGTGGGTTACCCGGTAGGTCAACTGCATTGGCGCGGCAGCTTGCGACGCAGGCGCCAGACCCGCGAAGAGGCCCCCCACGGCCACACACCAAATTGCGGCGCTGCGGGTCCACCGCTTTACCCGCACGCCGATCGCTCGTTCGGCCATAACCCGATCCCCCCTCGCAAGATAGCCGTCGATCGGCTGGCATTCGGATGGACAGCCGCGACCTTAATCTCGACTGTTAACAGGTACAAAGGAAAATCAATCCAACTGTGCGCTATAGCCTGAGCAAGCTCAGCGTTGCGGCCATCTAATGCCATCGTAGTTCTAATATGGACACGGCGAGGTTACCCTAAATCTGACAAATCGATGAATTACCTTGACGATTATTGGTCGACGGTGTGTTGGCCTGGCCTGCCGGCGCCAGCGCTGTCACGACGCATGATGTAATCCGGCTTTTCGTTTAGATCGCGATTCGCCGCGGCATCGCCAACCCATTGCGGCCCGCGATCAAGCCGCCACCCCCTCGCTGCGAACCGTCTTCGCGATCTCTTTTTGCCGGTCGAACTCGGCGCGCCGCCGGCGGATCTCCTCCGCCGACAGCCGATCGATATTCGAGTAATCGAGCTTCCATGACGGGTCCGCGCTCCAGCGCAGCGGCGACTGCACTGTCGTGCGCGCCGCCGGCGCCGTTTCGAGGACGCGCAGCGCCAATTCGAGCGTAAAGGATTGCGAAGCCGGATCGTTTGGCCGTCCCGCCGAGTTTCCCAGCGGAAAATCGCTGAACAGAAAGCGCGGCACGCCGACAAATTCGACAATATCCTTGGCGCAGCCCATGACGACAGTCGCAATGCCGTTGGCTTCGAGATAGCGCGCGGTCAGGCTCACGGTCTGGTGGCAGACCGGACAGTTGGGGACCAGGATCACCGCGTCCGCAGCTTCGGCACGGCAGCGTGCGAGCAGTTCCGGGCAATCCTGGCTCAATGTCGTGCGCTGGCTGCGGTTGGTCGGGGCGCCGTGAAAATGCTCCGTCACCGCGCCGATTCGGCCAGCTGCCGCCTGCAGCCGCAACTGTCGCAAGGGGAACCAGGTATTGCTGTCCTCGGCGCTCGTATGTGCGCGGTCGTAGGCGACGTGCGAGATGCGCAAATCGTGGTCGATCGCTGTGTCGCCCGAGTACACCCGGTAGAATTTGGCGGCGGCGTTGTAGGGAGCGCCTGGGCCCTGATCGCCCTTGCCGGGCTGATAGGGAGCGGCGGTGGTGATCAGCGCAACGCGGCACTCGGCCAGCGGTTTGGCAAGCGGCTGAAACGGGACCTCGACGTAATGAGCCCAACGGTAGGGAGCTCCATACCCCAGTCCCTGATAGTAATCTCGGATACGCTGCAAGTACGGGATCGGCGCGTCGTAATCGGCAGCAAACCCCAGATCGGCATCTGTCTCGGTCATCGGTCTCTTTCCGGCGGCACCGCGTAGCGGGCTGTGCGCAGCAGGTAATACTGAGCGGGGTCAGTTCGCAACCGCGGGCCGACCAAGACCTGAACAGTGATCGCCGATCAAGCCGCGAAAGCTCCTGGATAGAGAGGCGCGGAACTCGCCACCCATTATCCGGCCGTAGTGTCGCCTGCTTTTCGACAGCGCGAGCCTAGGCTCGGCATCTTTGCGGAGGCAAGCGGTAGCGGCAAATGCGACACGACTGGTGCCCGTCAAAATAGGTTGAGTTGATCCCCGCTCTGTGGCGGCGGGCGAAAGCGCGTCGTGTCAAGCGGATCGGTCGTGCGTTGGTTGAAGCCGAGCTTGCGACAGGCACGGTCGAACCGAAGCCGGATCATGTCGGCATAGGGCCCGGCGCCGGTCATCCGTTTCGACCACGCAGAATCGTAGAGCCGCCCGCCATGGGCCTGGGCCACCAATGATAAGACATGCGCCGCCTTGTCGGGGAAATGGGCTTCGAGCCATTCGCGAAACAGCGCTTTCAATTCGAGCGGCAGCCGCAGCATCGTGTAGCCGGCCGCGGTGGCGCCGGCGGCGCGCGCCCGTTCGAGGATCGCCTCCAATTCGCTGTCGTTGAGCGCCGGGATCATCGGAGCGCTGAGGACACCGGTCGGGATGCCGGCATCGGCAAGCGCGGCGATGGCGTCTAGCCGGCGTTCGGGTGTGGCGGCCCGTGGCTCCATCACTCGCGCCAAACTGCGATCGAGCGTTGTCACCGATATCGTGACGATCGCCAGTTTCTCCTTTGCCATCTCCGCAAGAATGTCGATGTCGCGCCGGATCAGCGCCGATTTGCTGACGATCGTGACCGGATGGCGGAAATCGCGCAACACTTCGAGGATCGACCGGGTGATGCCGAGCCGGCGCTCGACCGGCTGATAGGGATCGGTGTTGCTGCCGAGCGCAATCGGCCGGCAGAGATAGCCTTTCTTGCGCAGCTCTGCGGCGAGCAATGTCGCCGCCTGCGGCTTGTAAAAAATCCGGCTTTCGAAATCGAGCCCCGGCGACAATCCGAGATAGGCGTGGCTCGGCCGCGCATAGCAATAGATGCAGCCATGCTCGCAGCCGCGATAGGGATTGATCGACCGATCGAAGCCGATATCAGGCGAGTCATTGCGGGCGATGATCGTGCGCGTCGTGTCGATCGAAAGCGTCGTGTTTAGCGGCGTCGGCTCGGCATCGGCGGAGCCCCAGCCGTCATCAAACGTTACCCGCTGTTCGGCCTCGAACCGGCCGCTTGCGTTGCTCGAAGCACCCCGTCCCTTGCGGGGTACGATGACACCCGGCATATCCATCGCGCGATTTTGCCGGAGCCTTCAGAACGAATCAAGAACTTTCGCAAATTTCCGTTATCATCCCCACTCTGAACGCGGCCGGGACCCTATCGGCAACCTTGGCGGCGCTGGGTTCGGAAACGGTTCGCGAGATCGTCATCGCCGATGGCGGTTCGAGCGACGATACCGTGACGGTTGCGGAAGCGGCAGGCGCGCTGGTGATCGACGCCAAACGCGGGCGCGGTACGCAGCTAATCGCGGGCGCCCGGGCTGCCGCGGGTAAGTGGTTGCTGTTTCTGCACGCCGATTGCCGGCTGGAGCCGGGATGGGCAGAGGCGGTCGCCGCGTTCATCGCGGCGCCGACGGCAGGGCGCTTCGCTGGCTATTTCGACTTCGCTCTCGATGACCCCGATCGGGCGGCGCGGCGGCTGGAGTACATCGTCGCCTGGCGCTGCCGGGTATTTAGCCTGCCGTATGGCGATCAGGGCTTGCTGATCAGCCGGAGCCTTTATGACGCGATCGACGGGTTCGCGCCGCTGCCGTTGATGGAGGATGTCGAGCTGGTGCGCCGCCTCGGCCGGCGGCGACTGGCGCGTATCGGCGCTCGTGCCGTCTCCTCAGCTACGCGATATCGGCGCGACGGCTATTGGCAGCGGTCCCTGCGCAACCTGTTCTGTCTGGCGCTGTATTTTGCCGGCGTCAGCCCGGTGCGCATCGCCCGGATTTACGGCTAATGCGAGGCCACCTGATCCTATTCGTGCGCGCGCCGGCCCTGGGGCGCGGCAAGCGGCGGTTGGCTCGCGAGATCGGCGATGTTGCGGCATTGCGCTTCGAGCGTCTGATGATCGCGCGGCTGCTGCGCCGGCTGGCGGGCGATAGGCGTTGGCGGCTACGGCTGGCGATCACACCGGACCGGGCGCGCCGCGCGGCTTGCAGATGGCATCGTGGGATCGAGGTTGTGCCGCAAGGAGCCGGCGATCTCGGCGTCCGCATGCGCCGCGTCATGGCGACGGCCCCGTCCGGCCCGGTGGTGCTGATCGGCAGCGACATTCCGGCGCTCTCGGCCCGGCATATCGCCGCCGCATTCCGCTGCCTCGGCCGCCGCGATCTGGTCTTTGGGCCAGCTGCGGATGGCGGGTTCTGGCTGGTCGGCGCACGGCGACGGCCGCGATTGCCGCCGTTGTTTGGAAATATCCGCTGGTCGAGCTCTTACGCGCTTGCTGATACGCTCGAGGAGCTGCCGCGCGATGTCTCGGTCGGCTTTGTCGACACGCTCGAAGATGTCGATGATGGGAGCAGTTACCGCCGGCTCAATCCACAGCGCGGCTTCTAACGGAGATTAGCGGTCGCGGAACACCGGTTTGCGCTTTTCGAGAAAGGCGGCCATCCCCTCGGTCGCATCGTCGGTCTCAAAGGCCAAAGTGTTGAGGTCGGCTTCGATGGCCAACCCCTCACGCAATGTGGTCTGCAGCCCGCGCTGCACCGCGTCACGGGCGAGAGCGAGGGCACGCAGGCTATACCCGGTCATCTCCCGCGCGTAACTCTTGCCGGCTTCGATCAAATCGCCATCGGCGATGCGGTTGACGAGACCGATCGCCAACGCCTCTTCTGCGGGGACGGCGCGGCCGGTCAGGATCAATTCGAGCGCGCGGGCTTCGCCGATCAGCCGCGGCAAGCGCTGGGTTCCGCCATAACCCGGGTATCAGACCGAGCTTGATTTCGGGCAGACCGAGCCGGGCGCTCGGAGCGGCAATCCGAAATGTGCAAGCAAGCGCGAGTTCGAGGCCGCCGCCAAAGGCATAGCCGTTTACCAGCGCGATCGACGGGATCGCCAGCGCATCGAGCTTGGCCATAATCATCTGACCAAAAGCCGCACCCTCGCGGATCGCGGCCTGCGAGCGGCCCATCAGTTCGCTGATGTCGGCCCCAGCGCAAAACGCGCGGTCGCCGGCGCCGGTGATCAACAGACCGCGAGCGTCGGACGCGGCGACTTCGTCGAAGGCAGTGCCAAGCTCGCGCAGCAGCGCAAAGCTTAGCGCATTCAATGCCGCCGGGCGATCGAGCGTGATCAGCGCGAGTTCGTCGAGCCGCCTCAGCTGCAGGCTCATCAGATCAACTCCCCAGCCATCGGATCGGGGTCGGGGAGATGCGGCCGTCCTTCGCCCATTCCACCAATTCGCGCTTCAGGATCTTGCCGCTGGCGGTCAGCGGAAACTCGGTCAAGGCGATGAAATACTCGGGCATGTCGTAGCGCGACAGGCCGGCATGATCGAGATGGGCGAGCAGATCACCGGGCTCGACGGTCTCGCCGTCATGGGCGATCACCGCGAGACACACCTTCTCGCCGAGCCGCGCGTCGGCAATCGAAAAGGCGGCGCAGCGCGCAACTGCGGCGTGCCGCATCGCTAGATCCTCAATGCGCGCCGGATGGATGTTGTGTCCGCCGCGGATGATCAGATCCTTTTTGCGGCCGACGATTTCGAGACAGCCATTATCATTCAGCCGGCCGAGATCGCCGCTCATAAACCATCCGTCGCGGTTGAACGATTCCTCGGTCGCTTGCTGATTGTCGAAATAGCCGAGCGTCAAACAGGCGCCGCGTCCGCCGATCTCGCCAACCGCACCCGGCGGCGCCTCGATATCGGGATTGTCCTGGTCCCAAATCCGGATTTCGTAAGCAGCGCAGGCGCGTCCGCAAGTCTCGACAATCGTCTGCGGGTCGTCGCTCGGCAGGGTGTATTGGTGCGAGCCGTTCTCGGTCATGCCGTAGACGTTTTGCGGCAGCACATCGCGGTCGAGAAAGGCTTGCGCGGTTTCGCGCGGGATTGGCGAGCCGGCCATGTAAAACACCTTGACCTGGCCCAGCCGATCGAGCCGGCGCTGACGCAGCTCTGAGAGAATGTCCATCGCGTGGGTCGGCACGCCCATCACATAGGTGGCGCCGGTTTCGATGATCCAATCGAGCGGGGTCAGCCCGGCGGGGGCGCATTGACAACGAGTTCGAGACCGGCGGCCATCATCTGCTCGACCGCGACGGCGCCGATGTGATGGCTCATCGGGCTCAGACTCAGCAATACCGAGCGCTCGTCGTGGCCCCAATCGGCGACCATGGCGCGGCCATTCGCCAGCAAGGTGTTGTCCGAATGCATGACGCCTTTGGGCGTGCCGGTCGTGCCCGAAGTAAAGGCGAGATAAACGATCTTGTCGGGATCGGGATCGGGCGGCGGGCAGCGGCCCCGGTTCGATTGGGAATGGCACAGAGTCGCTGGGGCCGTCGCCGAGCGAATAGAGGCGGCGCAACGAGGGCAGCGCCTGGGCCGCGGCGAAGATGTCGGCGGTGCGCGCATCGGCGCCGTAGCCGGGCTGTGCGAACAAAGCCGCCGCCCGGATGCGTGACAACAATTCCACGATCTCGCCGACCCGGTAATTCTGGTGCAGCGAAGGGTTGCAGACATAGCCCTGACGTGAACAGGCGAGCAAGATTGCGACCGACTCGACCCGGTTCGGCAGCCATATCGAGACCCGCTCGCCGCGCTTGAGCCCGGCCTCGTGCAGGTCGGCGGCAACGGCATCGACCATCGCCAGCAATTTGCGCCAGGTTAGCCGCCGGGCGCCGTCGCGGACTGCAAACGCGTCGGGCCGCCGCTCTGCATGCTGGGTGAGCAGCGAATACAATGTATCCCGCCGCCAGAGCCCCTGCTCGTAATACCGCCGGGCCAATTCGGGATCATGCAATGTCAGCAGAGTATTCGTCATAGCCAGCTTCTATCCGGCACCGAGAGTAGAGGGTTGCGCTGAAGCGTCTGGATGATTGCGTTAGGATCGCGTCGATTGGCATAAGGACGGCTTCTTGTCGTATCCTAATGCCCGAATTTTTCGGGGTCGGGTTTGCGGCGTTCGGCGAAGGCGCGGCCGAGTTCGTGCGATTCCTCGGTTTCGAGATATTCGCGCAGAACCAGATCGTGGGCCATGCGCGCGAGCCCGCCGACCCCGCCGTGCCGCGCACTGAACGCGGTCTTGATCGCCGCCAATGCAAAAGCGCCGCGCTCGGCGATTTCGAGCGCCATCTCGCGGGTTGCCGCGGCAAGCTGGTCATCCGGGACGACCTGGTTGATCATGCCGAGTTCGAGCGCCTCGCGCGCCGTCATCCGCGGGTTGCGGAACCAGATTTCCTTCGCCTTTTTCTTGCCGACCAGGTCTTCGAGATACCACGTGCCAAACCCGGCGTCGAAACTGCCCATCATCGGTCCGACCTGGCGGAAGACGGCGCTCTCCTTGGCGATCGTGATGTCGCACATGACTTGCAGCACATTGCCGCCGCCGACCGCATAGCCGTTGACCGAGGCGATAACCGGCTTTTGCAATCGCTCGATGCTTTCATACATGTCGAGCGTCGGCAGCACGCCAGCGTAAAGCAACGTGTCCTCCATTCCCTCCTTGCGCCCGCCAATACAGAAAAACCGGTCGCCGGCGCCGGTGATAACCAGCACGCGGGTGCGGGTCTCGCGGCGCACGAGGTTGATGCAATCGCGGATCTCGTGGCACATGGTGGCGGTGAACATGTTGCCGTCTTCGGGGCGGTTCAGGGTTAGCGTCCCAACCGGCCCGTCCTCGGCGTAGAGGATCGTTTCGTAGGTCATCGCGGGGCTCCTCTCGCGGCGTCAATCTCGGCTCAGGAACGGAGGTCTAGATGTTACAGGATCTGCTACCCCAGGCGGAACGGATCGCCGCAAAGCTCAAGGCCCGCAACGAGACGATCTCGGTCGCGGAATCCTCGACCGCCGGGCTGCTATCGGCGGCATTGTTGGCGATCCCCGGGGCGTCCGCTTATTTTTTGGGCGGCGGGGTCGTCTACACGCGTCAGTCCCGGGCGGAACTCCTCGGCGTGACCGAGCAAGAGTTGACCGGCATCACGCCCTCGACCGAACCCTATGCGCTGTTATTTGCACGCAAAATCCGCGGCAAGCTGGCGACGACATGGTCACTCGGCGAGACCGGCACGGCCGGGCCGACCGGCAGCCGCTATGGTCACGCGGCCGGGCATTCGTGCATCGCCGTGATCGGACCCAATGGCGAGCGTTCGACGACAGTCGAGACCGGTAAGAGCGATCGCCTCGACAATATGCGGACCTTCTCGATCGCCGCGCTCGACCTGCTGGAGAAAGCGCTCGGCTGAGCCGAACTCCGAGCCGCTGCGGTTACCAAATTTTACCGAAATTTCCTGGTTCGACTGAGGGACGGCAACACATCAGGTGCACTGCGAAACAAGCTCAACGGCGCACTCGCCAACATAAAGACGAGTTCGACGGGGAGTTTACGGGAGTTTCTCGATGCACCAATCAAGCGAGACAACAGAACAGGCGCCGTTACGAAGGCGGCTTGGAAGAGCTGCTGCAGCAGTATTGTTTTCAGCTGTTCTCGGTGCCTCCGGTAACGCTCTGGCCGCGCATGGCGGTGGCGGCGGTGGTCACGGCGGCGGCGGTTTTCATGGCGGTGGTGGGTTCCATGGTGGCGGCTTCCACGGCGGCGGTGGCCATGGATGGCATGGCGGTTTTGCCCATGGGGGAGGCTTCCATGGCGGCTATCACGGCGGGGGCTATCACGGCGGCTTCTATAATGGGTTTTATCCTGGTTTCGGGCTCGGATTAGCGACTGGGCTCGGTTATCCATGGGGCTGGGACGACTATCCGTCTGACGCGGCCTCCAGCTACTACGGCTATACGGCGCCCTATACGACGGCACAGACTTGGTACTACTGTTCCAATCCCGCTGGGTACTATCCTTACGTCGCCCAATGCTACACCCAGTGGCAACCGGTACCGGCCAGTTAAGGTGACCTGCACCAATCCGCGGCTGGTTCCACCCTGAACGGCCGCGGATACAGTGTGGGAGGACTGGCGACCCCCGAACCGGCGCCGTGATCGGCCGCGGGCCGCACAAAGTTGGTTAAGCAGCAAATTTTTGGGAAATGCCGCTTGCGCTGCGGTCAAATCGGCGTATCTATCCGCCACTCGACGCACTCGCACGTGCCTATGGCCCATGGTGGTTATGCAACGACGTAACGCGTCCTTTTTGGTCGTCCGGCCGCAACGCCGGTCCCGAGAGGGAGGTCGATATGGTTGCTATCCGACTGAGGGGCGTGGTGCCCTGTCCTGACGCGAACCTCCGCGGGACGCGCCTTCGTGGGCGGGGCAACCGGGTCATCGACCCAAGTAGTTTAAGCTAAGCAGCAAGATCAGCCGAACCGATTCTGAATATCGGTTTGGCACTCATTAAGCTCGCGCTCGATCAAAGTTAGAGAGCGCGCTTGCGGTCGATTCCGCTGGCGCGGTCCCGACGACGATCGTCCGCACCTGCTTCGCTAAAGCCGCTTTGCGGGAAGGATGACCCCCAGGAATGAATGAGAGGATTGCACGATTCCTCGCCGATAATTCACCCGAAACGCCCTGCCTCGTTGTCGATCTCGATGTAATTGCTCAGGCCTATGATGCTTTGCGCCGGCATTTGCCATTGGCGCGTGTGTTTTATGCGGTCAAGGCCAATCCGGCAGCGGCGATTGTTGCCATGCTCGAAAGCAAGGGCGCCAATTTCGACGTGGCTAGCCGTGGGGAGATCGAACTGTGTCTGCAAAGCGGCGTCACCGCTGAGCGGCTCTCCTTTGGCAACACAATAAAAAAGGAAAAGGACATCGCGTTTGCCTTCGATGCCGGACTGCGGCTGTTCGCTTTCGACAGTGCCAGGGAGCTGGAAAAATTGTCGAGATCGGCGCCCGGAGCGCAGGTCTTCTGCCGCATTCTCGTCGATTGCCAAGGGGCGGATTGGCCATTGTCGCGTAAATTCGGCTGCGCGCCGGAGATGGCGATCGATCTTCTGCGCCGGGCGCGTGAACTCGGCCTCGATCCTTACGGTGTGTCGTTTCATGTCGGGTCACAGCAAACCGACCTCGCCCAGTGGGATCGGGCGGTCGGCGCCGCGGCGCGTATGTTCTCGCTGCTCGCGGACGCCGATATCGATCTCCGAATGGTCAATATCGGCGGCGGGTTTCCGGCGCATTACACCGGCGAGGTGCCGGCCATCGAGCGCTACGCCCGGGCGGTAATGGCGGCGGTCACCAGGCATTTTGGCAATCACTTGCCCGAGATCATCATCGAGCCGGGGCGTTCGCTGGTTGGCGACGCCGGGGTGATCCAGAGCGAAGTCGTGCTGATTTCAGAAAAGGGCGGCGGCGACGACCGGCGCTGGGTCTATCTCGATGTCGGCAAGTTCAATGGCCTCGCCGAGACCATGGACGAGAGCATCAAATACCGGATCGCGACCCCCGGCCGCGACGGTCAATGCGGGCCGGTGATCCTTGCCGGGCCGACTTGCGACAGCGCCGACATCCTTTATGAGAAGACCGAATACCGGCTGCCCCTCGGGCTCGAAGTCGGCGACAAGGTCGAGATCCTGGCTGCCGGCGCCTACACGGCGAGCTATGCCTCGGTCGGGTTCAACGGCTTCGCGCCGATCCGCACCTACTGCATCTGAGCCCTGCTCGCGGGCGCTCCGGCGCCCGCGATCTCGGTCACGAGTTTTTTCAGCATCGCTTCGGCAAAGCTGTGAAAGTCTCGGGCCGCAAGTACAAAGGCACCGGTGCCGCCGATCACATTGTGCCGGTAATATTCCGTTAGCCATGGCTGCTCGGTAACGATCGCGAGCCCGTTGATCGTGATCCCGGCTTTTACGATGCGGTCACGGATCGCCTGCGGCGGTGCACCGATATTGGCGATCCCGTCGCCAGAAATATCGATGATGCGCCGCGCCGCCGGTTGCGGCAGGCGCTCGAATTGAGCGGCGGCTGCGGCGAGGGCCGGACCGATCGCGGTCAAACCGCCCGAATTGCGGGCTGCCGCGTGAACGGACAGCGGCGAAAGCCGCTGCGCTGCGTTTGTCGGTAATATGCGTCCACGGGACCGCCACCGCGATGCTTTCCGGGTCTGACCATTCGAGGACGAGCGCCTCGATCCCGCCCGGAGCGGCGGAGATGGCGTCGATCAGCCGTGGATCCTTGAATGCGCGCGCGATGCCGTCGCGCTGCAGAATATAGGAATCGGCTGTGACACTGGTGGAGACATCGATCGCCATCACGATGGCCAACTCTGCCGCATCCGCCGCAGCCGCGAGCGCCCAGATCGACATGGCGAGCACGAGCAGGTGGCGCATTAACTCAGCGTCCTCGTCGCCCGCTCGATCCGGCAATCCTCGATAGTCAAGGTGCGCCGAACCTGATGCGGTCGGCGTTTTGCCACGCTAGACTGAGTGTGAAGCAGATGGGGGAGACATGAAACGGACGATCTTTGCCTTCAGCGCGTTGACATTCGCCTTCGCGAGTTACAGCGCGATCGCCGCGACAAAACATGCGGCCGAAAAGGGGCCGCCGGCCTGCTCTGCGTTAACCTTTCGCGCCGTGGCTTCAGGTGCGAGTGATGGCGACCAGCAGGCCGGATATTACCGCTCCCGCTACGGTTCGTTAGCGCTGCATGCCCAAGTCAAAGGCGGCCAGGCCACAGACTATTTCGTGCTTGCCGACGGCAAAAAGCTCAACGCAGCACCGGCAAGCCTGCCAGACTGGGCCGGGACCTGCGCTGAAAAGAAACAGTTGCCAAAGCCAAGCGGGGCCGGGACATCGCCGTGCACGGGCCAGCGCTTCAAGGTTGTACTCGCGCACGATGCCAAAGACCGTTTGGCGCTGCTTTACGGGCTGGACGGCTCAACATGGCATTTCTGCAGCGCCGGCAGCTACTGAAGATCACATGTCTACGCGATGCAAGTTCATGATTGTCAGCATGCAGGTAGCGCATGTAAATTTGCGGTCATGAATCGCTAACGCGATCCCGCCCTGGGTAGCCTCTCCAAAAGGTTGCTCAATAGTAGTCGCAAATTACGAACGTTTACGGCGCCGGCCGGAGCCGGCTAGGGAGAGAACGCAATGTTGGAATTGTTGGAGCGGCAAACCAAGCTGACGGCAAACCAATGGAAGATCGCCGGCGCCGCGACGCTTGGCGACATGCTCGACTTCTTCGACTTCTTCCTGATCGGTTTTGTGCTTGGGTTCGTCGTTAAGGAATGGCACCTGACCTACGGGCAGTCGGCGGCAATCCTGCTCGCCTCGGGTGTCAGCGCGCCGTTCGGATCGCTGCTCTATGGCTGGATGGCGGACAAGGTCGGGCGCCGTTCGGCGCTGATCACGGCAGTCTTGAATGTATCCCTGGCGACCGGGGCAATGGCGCTGACGCCTGAGGGCGGGTGGATCTATCTGGTGATCTGCCGCTTCTTTGTCGGGTTTGCGGTGACCGGATTGTACTCGGTCGACATCACACTGATGCAGGAGTTTTCTCCGGCCCACAAACGAGGATGGTTTACCGGGATCACCACGACGATGCTGCCGGCGGGCTCGTTGCTGGCGGCGTTGCTCGGCGCCTTTGCCGCGCCCTACATTGGCTGGCGTGGGATGGTTGCAGTCGGTCTGTTGCCGGCGTTTCTGTGCCTCTACATCCGCGCCTTTGTCCCCGAATCGCCGCACTGGCTGTTGCGCCAGGGCCGGGTTGAGGAGGCGCGGCGGGCCCTCGCCTGGGCGTTGCAGGTCGATCCCGCGACGATTGCAATTCCGTCCATACTTCCGCCGATCGAGAAGACGCGCTGGCTGGAAATCTTCAAATACCCGCGCAGCATCATCGCCGGTTGCATGACCGGGTTGACCCAAACCGGCGGCGTCGCTCTCGCGCTGTGGCTGGTGACCTTGCTGGTGATGGTTCTTAAGATCACCCCGCCCGAGGCATCAAAGCTGGTGATCTGGATTAGCATTTCGGCGATCGCGGGCCGGTTCTTCTGCTCCTGGATCTCAGACGCCTGGGGGCGCCGCGCCTCCGGCATATTCAGCTGCCTGACGGCGGCGTTCTTTATGTCGCTCGCCGGCTATATGCACAGTGTGTTTATCGGCGGCATGTCGATGTTCTTCTTGATGATCCTGGTCCAGAACTTTTTTGGCAGCGGGAATTATTCGATCGTCGGTCCTTACATGGGCGAGATGTGGCCGGCGCGGCTTCGCGGCAGCGGCATGGGGTTTGTTTACGGCGTCGGCAATCTCGGCAAGTTTATCGGCCCAGCCGGGCTGGCGCTGATTGCCGGATCGTCCAATCTGGTCAACCCAAAGGCGACGCTCGATGCGTTGATCCCCGGGTTCAACTATTTCGCCTTCTGGTACATCCTGGGAGCAGTTGCTTTCCTGTGGATTGGAATGGAAACCCGCGGCCGCACAATCGACGAAATCGAAACCGAACTGAACAAACCGCGAGCATCCTCCGAGCGCGTTCCCGCCACCTAGATCCGAACCCTCGCTCGGCGCGAAGCGAGGGTTCGCCTTGGAATAGCGGTATCTGCTGCTCGGGTGTCCGGCCCGACTTATAGGCCGCTCTGTTGAATTGCGAAGGGCATCGGCTCCAGCCAATGTGCCTGAATTGCCGCGTCCAGTTCTTTTTGAGAGCGGGCGCGGCGATACAGCCTGCACGTCTATACGCATTCGATTGCTCGAACCATCGAGCTGTAGTCGGTGCGGCACATTGATGTTCAGTTAGATTTCAGGTAAAACAACTATCAACGCCGGACCGTGGCCACACTTCAAGCCTCGGTTGTCCAGAGAAACTGTGACAATCGCAGCCTTTGTCTCGCGGAGCGCGGCAGGTGCTGGCACAGGGAGAACGCAATGATCGAGTTATTAGAGCGGCAAAAGAAGCTCACGGCGAATCAGTGGAAACTGATTTGTACCGCAAATGTGGCTGATTTGCTTGATTTCTTCGATTTTTTCTTGATCGGCTATGTCACCGCGGCGCTGACGAAGGAATGGCAGCTGGCTTACTGGCAGGGCGGCGCCATCCTGTTGGCTTCCGGTCTCGGCGCGGTTCCCGGAGCCTTTATCTGGGGTTGGCTCGGCGATCGGATCGGCCGACGCACGGTATTCATGTGGTCGGCCGTTACAATCTCGCTTGCCACCGGGATCATGGTGTTTACGCCAGGACCGAACGCCTTAATCCCAGGTTGGCTGTTCCTGATGTTCTTCCGGGTCTTTGTCGGTATCGGCAATGCCGGCATCTTTACGATCGACTTGCCATTGGTGCAGGAGTTCGTCCCGGCACACAAGCGCGGCTGGGTCAGCGCGCTGATCACGACGTTATTGCCGGGTGGCGGCATGCTGGCGGGTCTGATCGCTTCGTGGCTGCTTCCGATCGTCGGATGGCGCTACCTGTTCCTGGTCGGCCTGTCGCCGCTCGTGCTGGTGCTGATGATCCGCTACTGGGTGCCCGAATCGCCGCGATGGCTGATTCGGATGGGGCGGCAGGAGGAAGCGCGTCACTCGCTCGCTTGGGCGCTGATGATCGACCCGAAGGAAATCACGCTGCCGACGACATTACCGGTCTTAGAGCAAACACGCTGGCTCGAGCTGTTCAAATATCCAAAGCTGGTCGTCGCCGGGTGCCTAACCGGTCTTACGCAAACCGGCGGTGCATCGCTCGGTCTATGGGGCGCGACATTGCTCGTGATCGTGCTGAACACGACCCCGGCGCATGCGGCTTATCTGATGGTTTGGGTCGGTCTTTCGGGAATCGTCGGCCGGTTCTTCGTTACAACGCTGATCGAGCCGCTTGGCCGTCGCGGCGCTGGAACTCTGGTCTGCGGGATGGCGGCGCTGCTGACGGTATCGGCCGGCTATCTCTACAATGTATTTATCGGAACTTGGTCGGTGTATTACATGCTGCTGGTCTCCTCGACCTTTTTCAGCAGCGCGATTTACACGGTGGTCGGGCCTTACATGACCGAGATCTGGCCCTCGCGGCTGCGCAGCAGCGGCATGGGCATGAGCTATGGCATCGGCAATCTTGGCGGGAAGGTCCTGGGGCCGGCCGGCCTGGCGGTGATCATGGGGGCCGGCGACATCATCAAACCGGCGGCCCCCAATCTGAAGATGCTTGGCCCGGCCTTCGTCTATTTCGCCTCCTGGTACATCCTCGGCATCATCGGCTTCTGGGTGTTCGGCCCCGAAACCAAGGGCCGCACCTTCGAGGAGATGGACAGCGCGCTTAGCCACCCGGCCGGCGCAACCCGAGCGATTGCGCAGACCGCCGGCAGCTAGTGGTAAGGGCTTAAGGGCAGGCCCGCCGCCTTTAGCGGTTGCGGGCCCAGTCGTCGCGCCATAGGAAATCGGGGCCGAGCTGGTCGAGGCTCGGGCAGCCGATCTGGCCCATGACGAGGTCGATCTCGGTGCGGAAGATATCGACTGCTTTCTTGACCCCGGGCAAACCACCGGCGACCGCGCCGTAAAGGGTGGGCCGGCCGAAAAATACGAATTGCGCGCCAAGGCACCACGCAATCAGGATATCGGCGCCGCGTCGCACCCCGCTATCCAGCATCACCGTCACCTTATCGCCGACTGCGGCCTTGATCGCGGGCAACGCGTCGAGCGAGGCCGGCGCCTGGTCGAGCTGGCGGCCGCCATGGTTCGACACGATAATTCCATCGACCCCGATCTCGGCGGCGCGGACCGCGTCGGCCGGATTTAGAATTCCCTTTACGACGAGCGGCCGCGGGAACAGCCGGCGGTAGCGTTCGAGGTCGCGCCAGGTCTGCGCCGACGCTGGCGTCTGGGTCCGGCCGAGCCGGATCGCGTCAATCTTGGTGGCGCCTTCGCCGGCATGCGGCGCCCAATTGCCCAAGGTCGGCGCGCCGCCGTGACGGATGTAATCCGCGACCCAGCCGGGATGGGTCATCGCCTCCAGCAGGATCGACGGCTTCAATTTCAGCGCTTCCAGGATCCCGCCGTTGCGCACCGTGGCAAAGCCGTTGCGCCAGTTGCGCTCGCGCTTGGGATGCACCGGCACATCCACCGTCAGAACCAGCGCGCCGACCCCGCAATCGCGTGCCCGGCCGATCAGCGCGTCGGTCAGGTTCGGGTCCTTCGCCGCATAGAGCTGGAACCAGGTGTTGTTCGGTGCGACCCGCACGGCCTCTTCCATCGAGGCGTTGCTGCCACCCGACATGATGTACGGGATGTTGGCGTCAGCCGCGGCCTGGGCCAGCAGCATTTCGCCGCCGCGCCGCTGATAAAGGCCGACGCCGCCTGTCGGTGAGATGCCGAACGGGCTCGAATAGGTATGACCGAACACAGTCGCCGACTGGTCGCGTACCGAAACGTCAACCAAATAGCGCGGCAATAATTGGTGCTTGTGAAAGGCGGCGCGATTCCGCTCCAAGCCGCCCTCATCCTCGACCCCCCCTTCAATATAGTCGAACATGATCTTTGGCAATTTGCGCTTAGCCATCTGGTGCAGGTCTTCAATGTTGATTGCCTGATCCAGTTTCATTTATTGACCTCCGGCGGAATGGCGTTTTTAGCTTATTATCGCTCCCGGGGAAACGAAACCCACGGATGCTGACAACTCCGGGTGGGGCTTGGGTCTCCGCTTTGGTGGCGGGGCGATGACCTGTGTTCTTGTTTACGTCACTAGGCCCATTACTCGTTGCGTTGCCAGTCGTCGCGCCACAGAAAGTCGGGCCCGAGCTGGTCGAGACTCGGGCAGCCAATCTGCGCCATAACCAAATCGATCTCGCCGCGCAAAATCGAGATCGCCTTATGGACCCCCGGGATGCCGCCGGCGGCGGCACCGTAGAGTGTCGGCCGGCCCATAAACACGAACTCAGCACCGAGGCACAGCGCGATAAGGATATCCGCACCGCGCCGAACCCCGCTGTCGAGCATGATTGTCAGCTTGTCGCCGACCGCTTCCTTGATCGCCGGCAATACGTCAAGCGGGGCCGGCGCCTGGTCGAGCTGGCGGCCGCCATGGTTCGACACGATGATGCCGTCGCAGCCGATCTCGGCCGAGCGCATCGCGTCGGCCGGGCTCATGACGCCTTTGACGACAAGGTTGCGCGGGAACAGCCGGCGGTAGCGTTCGAGATCGCGCCAAGTCTGCGCGTTGTAGGGCTGCAGCGCGCGTGCGAAGTTGTAGACCTGCTCGGAATTGGCGCCGGCGGGTGCATAGGGTTGCCAGTTCTGCAGCATCGGCGTCCCGCCGCCATGACGCAAATACTCGACAACCCAACCAGGGTGGGTCAGGGCTTCGACCAAGATCGAGGGCTTCAAGCTCAATGCCTGGAACAGCCCGCCGCGAATATTGGCAAAGCCGTTCCTGATGTTGCGCTCGCGCTTAGAGCTGACCGGCACGTCCACGGTTAACACCAGCGATGCCATGCCGGCATCGGCTGCGCGACGGATCATATCCTCGCGCACACCGGCTTCGCGCGCCGCATAGAGCTGATACCAGGCGTGATCGGGCGCTATTTTCGCCGCCGCTTCGATCGAATTGTTGCTGGCGCCCGACATGATATAGGGGATATTCGCCTTAGCGGCAGCCTCGGCCAGCATCAGGTCCGCACCGCGGCGAAACAGGCCGGCGCCGCCGGTCGGCGAAATGCCAAACGGGCTCGCATAGGTGCGGCCGAACAAGGTTCGGGTCTGATCGCGCGTCGATACATCGACCAGGTAGCGCGGCAGCAACTGATGCTTATGAAACGCCGAAGTGTTGCGCTCGAGCCCGCGTTCGTCTTCGAGACCGCCCTCGATAAAATCAAAGGCGATCTTTGGCAGCCGCCGCTTCGCCATGCGATGCAGGTCTTCGATGTTGATCGCGTCGTTCAATCTCATTCTTTCCGGGCTTTCACATCTGCGCTTCAGGGCTACGCGGTTTCGGGATGCGACATGCGGAATGCGTGTCGCGCCCTATAGCCCCAAGTGAATAAAATAGACCAGGGTCGGGTTAGCGGTTGCGCGGCCAATCCTCGGTCCACAGGAAATCGGGGCCCAACTGGTCGAGACTCGGGCAGCCGATCTGGCCCATGACAAGATCGATTTCGTTGACGAATATGTCGATCGCCTTTTTGACGCCCGGTAGCCCGCCAGCGGCGGCACCATAAAGGGTGGGACGCCCCATAAAGCAGAAATCGGCGCCGAGGCACAACGCGATCAAGATGTCGGCGCCGCGGCGGACCCCGCTGTCGAGCAGCAGGGTGAGCTTATCGCCGACCGCGGCCTTGATCGCCGGCAATACGTCGAGCGAACCCGGCGCCTGGTCGAGTTGACGCCCGCCATGGTTTGACACGAGGATGCCGTCGCACCCGACCTCGACACAGCGCAACGCATCGGCCGGGCTCATGATCCCTTTGACGACGAGCGCCCGCGGGAACAGCTTGCGGTAGGTCTCCAGATCGCGCCAGGTCTGCGCGTTGAACGGGCGCACCGAGGAGGCGTGTTTGTAGACTCCTTCGGCGTCCGCGCCGGCCGGCGCATAGGGCTGCCAGTTGCCGAGCATCGGCGTGCCGCCGCCGCGCTTCAAATACTCGACGATCCAGCCGGGATGGGTCAACGCCTCGGCGAGGATCGAGGGCTTGAGGCTCAGCGCCTGAAACAAGCCACCGCGGATATTGGCAAAGCCATTCCTGATATTGCGCTCGCGCTTTGATCCGACGGGCGTATCCACGGTCAGAACCAGGGCCCCGAGCCCGGCATCGGCGGTGCGCCGGATCAGATCGGCGTTGATCTGAGGATCGCGTGCGGCATAGAGCTGATACCAGTGGTTCTTGGGCGCGATCTTGGCCGCGGCCTCGATCGTGTCGTTGCTGGCGCCCGACATGATGTAGGGGATATTCGCGTCGCGGGCGGCCTCGGCGAGCATCAAATCGGCATGGTAGCGGAACAGCCCCGCCCCGCCGGTCGGTGAAATGCCGAACGGGCTCGAGAAAGTCTGACCAAATATTGTTTTCGACTGGTCGCGCGTCGACACATCGACCAGATAGCGCGGCAACAGCTGATGCTTGTGAAAGGCCGAAGTGTTGGTTTCGAGCCCGCGTTCGTCTTCGAGCCCGCCTTCGATAAAGTCGAACGCGATTTTTGGCAGCCGCCGCTTTGCCATGCGGTGCAGGTCTTCAATATTGACGGCTTTGTCGATGTTCATCTGGGTGCGGTCTCCGGCCCTAAACTCGCCCTAGCATCGCGTATTTCCGCGCGGTTCGGCAATCCCCGACAGAGCCGGGCCTCCTCCCGAAAGTGCGGGCACGCTCGCCGAGCAGACCCGTCCCGCCATGATCGCGCTTGGCTTTGGCGGGTTGGCTTGGCTAGGGTGCCCTCCGCCTTAAGGTGCTGTAAGCGAGGTCAGGTCATGGAATTCGGCATGTTCCACGAGTTTCCGTCACTCCCGGGCCGGTCCGAGACCGAAGCTTTTGACGAAGCCATGGAGCAGGTCGACGCGGCGGAGCGATTTGGGCTTGATGTGATGTGGCTCGCCGAACTGCATTTCGAGCCGCGCCGCTCGCTATTGTCGGCGCCGCTTAGCATCGCCAGTGCGATCGCGGCCCGCACCAAGCGGATCAAGATCGGCATCGCGGTGCAGGTCTTGCCGTTGTGCCATCCGCTGCGGCTTGCCGAGGAAGCGGCCACCGTCGACCAGTTGAGCCACGGCCGTTTGATCTTTGGCGTCGGGCGCAGCGGTGTCGCGCAGACCTATGCCGCCTATGGCGTCCCCTATGCCGAAAGCCAGGCTCGCTTCCGCGAGATCCTGGACGTCATCCAAAAGGCGTGGACCGAGCCGACTTTTTCCTACGAGGGCGTCTATCACCAATTCAAAGACGTCAGCCTGGTGCCGAAGCCGTATCAAAAGCCGACGCCGCCGATCCGCATCGCCGCTAGCACGCCCGACACCTTCCCGGCGATCGGCCGGCGCGGCCTGCCGGTATTTGCCTCGGTGCGCCACACCCGCTGGGCCGACCTCGCCCACCAGATCCGCAGTTACCATCACGCCTGGGAGGAAGCGGGCCACCCGGGCCGCGGCCAGGTCTTCGTGTCGGCCCCGACCTATCTCGCTGAGACTGAGGAGCGCGCCCGAAGCGAGCCCAGATCCAGCATCATCCATTTCTATCACGAGCAAGCAAATCTGCTCGAAGGTGCGGCGAGGCTGGTCGATCCGGTAACCGCCGAGCGGCGCATGAATCGGGTTCACGAATTGCGCCGCCGCACCTATGAAGAAGCGCTGGAGTCCAACGTGCTGATCGGCACGCCCGACTCGGTCGCGGGCAAGCTGAAAGCGTTGCAGGCGGAATTCGGGTTAAGCGGGATACTCGCCGAGCTGAATTGCGGCGGGCTGATCCCCCATCGAGACGTCGTCAACGCGATGCGGCTGATGTGCGAAGAGGTCATGCCGCAATTTGCAGCGACGCGCGCGCCAGCCGAGGCCGCCGCCTAATCTCAAAGCCGCCGTCTGACATCAAAACCGAGGGGGTCTGATGCTGACCTTGTATTTTTCACCGGGCTCGAGCGCCATGGCGACGCATATCGCCTTGCACGAGATCGGGGTGCCGTTCGAGACGAAACTCGTTTCCTTGGCCAAAGGCGAGCAGCACGCGTCCGAGTACCTGAAGGTCAACCCCGAGGCCAAGGTCCCGACCCTGATGATCGACGGCCGGCCGCTGACCGAGGTCGCCGCGACGCTCTACTATCTCGCCAAGCGCTATCCCGAGGCGAAACTGTGGCCCGAGGGCGGCATCGAGGAAGAGGCGCAAGCGATTTCGTGGATGTCGTTTATCGCGGCGACGGTTCACCCGGCCCGCCGCATTGGGCTCGAACGCTGGAAGGAAGTCTTCAAAATCGCTGACCCTCGGCTGGGCCGGAATGAATGGGCGGTCGGCGGCCGCTATTCGATCGCCGATATCCACCTGTTCCGGCTTTATTGGCGATTCAAGACCGCCACTTCACCAGCCGCCGGCGAATACCCGAGCCTCGACGCCCATTTCGACCGAATGATGGCCCGCCCCGCGGTCAAAAAGACGATCGAGATCGAAAGCAAAGTCGGCTACCAGCTGCCATAGCTCGCAATCAGCCTTGTCAATCAGGTAACTGAAGCTTCCATCTCTCGTCGTCCCGGCGGGAGCCATAGCAGCTCTGGGCACCGGCCTTCGCCGATGTGACGAGTGGCTCAGATGATTGAGCGCACTCGCCGGTCAGGCGTGCTCGACATAGGCGTCGAGCACGTTTTTGTCGCCGGCGTGCTCAAAATGGATTGCAAGCTTGTTGTCTGCGACCGCGGTGACGGCGCCATAGCCGAATTTCTGATGAAAGACGCGATCGCCGACCGCAAACCCGCCAACGCGCTTGATTTCGACCCCGCGCCGCGGCGCCGGGGTGCTCTCGATCAGTAACGGTGGGCGACGTTCGGCCCAGGGCCGCGCCGGCGGCGCCTGTGGCAGGTCGATCGCGCTGGCCCAACCCCCCGCGCCAAATCCCGCGGCGCGCATGTCAAGCCCGGGCTCGGCGACAAATTCGACGTGCTCTGCCGGCAATTCGTCGACAAAACGCGAGCGGATCGCACTCTGCCATTGACCATGGATGCGGCGGTTCGCGGCGAACGACACGTAAGCGCGGCTCCGCGCGCGGGTCAGCCCGACATAAGCGAGGCGGCGCTCTTCTTCGAGCGAGGCGAGCCCGCCTTCCTCCATCGCCCGCTGGCTCGGAAACAGTCCGTCCTCCCAGCCGGGCAAGAAGACGGTCTCGAATTCGAGCCCCTTGGCGCTGTGCAAAGTCATCAGATTGACCATGTCGCCACCGGAATCCGCGGCGTTGTCCATGACCAGACTGACATGCTCCAAAAAGCCGCCGAGATTTTCGAACTCGGCCATCGCCACAACCAGTTCTTTCAAATTTTCGAGCCGGCCGGCGGCGTCGGGTGAGCGGTCGGTCTGCCACATCGCGGTGTAACCGGACTCGTCGAGGACGATCTGCACGAGATCGGTATGCGAGGTGCGGTCGGCCTCGGCGCGCCACCGGTCGAGCGAGGTGACAAAAGCGGCGAGCGCGTTGCGCGCGGCGGGCCGCAACCGATCACCGGTGATCAACTCTCGCGCCGCCTCGATCAGCGGCAAGCGCTCCTCGCGCGCAAGAGTATGGAGCTGCTGCAAGGTCGAACTGCCGATGCCGCGGCGCGGTGTGTTCAGGATCCGCTCGAAGGCGAGGTCGTCGGCCGGCTGTGCGATGAGCCGCAGATAGGCGAGTGCGTCGCGGATCTCCTGGCGCTCGTAGAAGCGCGGGCCGCCGATAACGCGATAGGGCAGGGCCAGTGCGAGAAAGCGCTCTTCGAATTCGCGGGTTTGAAAGCCGGCGCGAACCAGGATCGCGATCTCGCTCAGCGCATGACCGGCGCGCTGCAGCGCTTCGATCTCGTCGCCGACCCAGCGCGCTTCTTCTTCGGCGTCCCAGAGACCACGGACGACGACCTTCTCGCCCTCGTCGCCCTGCGTCCAAAGGGTTTTGCCGAGCCGTCCGCTATTGTGCGCGATCATGCCCGCGGCGGCGCCGAGGATGCGAGAGGTCGAGCGATAATTCTCCTCGAGCCGGATGACGGCCGCGCCGGGAAAATCGCTCTCAAAACGCAGGATGTTGCCGACCTCCGCACCCCGCCAGCTGTAAATCGACTGATCGTCGTCGCCGACGCAGCACAGGTTTCGCCGCGCCTGCGCCAGCAATCGCAGCCACAGATACTGCGCGACGTTGGTGTCCTGGTATTCGTCGACGAGCAAATAGCGGAAGCGGCGATGGTATTCGGCGAGAATGTCGGGATGGCCGGTGAACAAAGCGAGGTTGTGCAACAAAAGATCGCCAAAATCGACCGCGTTGACGGTCGCAAGCCGCTCCTGATAGCGCTCGTAAAGCGCGATCAGGCGGCCGTCGGCCAAACCGTCGGCATCACCGAATGGCACCTTGCCGGGGCCGAGGCCACGGTCTTTCCAGCGTTGGATGACCGACATCAGGATGCGCGCCGGCCAGCGCCTCTCGTCGATGTTCTCGGCCTGCAGGATCTGCTTTAGCAAGCGGACCTGGTCGTCGGTGTCGAGGATCGTAAAGCTCGATTTCAGCCCGACCGCCTCGGCATGACGGCGCAGGATGCGCGCCGCGATCGCGTGGAAGGTGCCGAGCCACAGTCCGTCAGCGGCGCGGCCGATCATCCGTTCGAGCCGCTCGCGCATCTCGCGCGCCGCCTTGTTGGTGAAGGTGACGGCGAGCAGTTCGGATGGAAACGCCCGGCGCGTCGCGAGGATGTGCGCCAGCCGGGTCGTTAGCACCCGCGTCTTGCCGGTTCCGGCGCCGGCCAACACCAGCACCGGACCGTCGATGGCCTCGACCGCACGGCGCTGCGCGTCATTGAGTGCGGCTACAAAAGGCGCTGCCGCCTCGGCGGGTGGCGATACAAGGACAGCGGATTCGGACATGCGCCTTGAATATAGCAATAGGGGTGCGGTGATTGCATCATGTCGCACGCTGCGGCTGATCGCAGGCGCTGCGCCATGTCCACAAGGCGGCAGACCCGAGAAGCAGCCGCACGATTTAAGATCAGTGCGGCGATCGGAAGAATCGGGGCGAACCTCAGCCTCCTCATGAAGCGTGGATCATGCTACTCGTCGCCTTGGCCCGACACCCTAACCGTGAACGGTGTCGCCGCCTGAGGAGCGCTGGTGAGGAACCTTACTCGGAACAGTCGAGTTCGGTAGGACGAGATCGGTGAGCAATCCGCCCGCCTTCCCGTTGCGCATCGGCACGCGCGGGAGCCCGATGGCGCTGTACCAGACGCAATTGGTACGCGATCGCCTGATCGCCGCGCATCCCGAACTGCAACAGCACGGCGCCATCGACATCGTGACGATCCGCACGACCGGCGACCGGGTACAAGACCGGCGGCTCGCCGAAATCGGCGGCAAGGGTTTATTCTCCAAGGAGATCGACGAGGCACTGCTCGATCACCGCATCGACATGGCCGTGCACTCGCTCAAGGATCTCGAAACTTGGCTGCCGGACGGGGTCGAGATTGGCTGCATCCTGCCGCGCGACGATCCGCGCGATGCGTTTCTGTCGCGCGCAGGCGGGCGTCTGGCGGCGCTGCCCGAGGGTGCGGTCGTCGGCACCGCGTCACTGCGGCGTCAGGCGCAACTATTGCGGCGGCGCCCTGACCTGACGATCGTGCCGCTGCGCGGCAACGCCAACACCCGCATTCGCAAGCTGGAGGCGGGCGAAGTGGATGCGACTTTGCTGGCGCTGTGTGGATTGCAGCGCATTGGGCTTGCCCATCTCGCCAATGAGATCCTGTCGCGCGAGGTCATGCTGCCGGCAGTCGGGCAGGGCGCCCTCGCCGTCGAATGCCGCGCCGGCGACGAGCAAATTCGCGAATTGCTGGGGCCGCTGCACGACGAAGCCAGCGCTGCTTGTGCTACAGCGGAGCGCGCAATGCTGGCCGTGCTCGATGGCTCATGCCGCACGCCGATCGCGGCCCTCGCGGAAATCGAGCGCGGCGAACTAACGATCGAAGGATTGTTGCTGACTCCCGACGGCCGCCGCGAAGTTCGCGAACGGAGGACCGGGGCGATAGCCGATGCGGCGGCCATCGGCAGTGCGCTCGGGCGAGGTGTTGCGTCACCGGGCCGGCCCTGAATTCGGGCTCGGCTGAGCGTTTATTGCGTCAAACTCGTGATGCGGAGCGGCTTTTCAGATCTTCTTGGTGCCGAGGCCGTCGCCGTTACCGCATGCTTGCGCCCGAAGCCAATCATTCAGCGAGTACGGTCCTTTATATACCTCCGCATAGAGGCCGACCGGCCAAGTCAAAACAAAGACAAGGTTGCTGACAACGTCGGTGTTTCGGTTCTCGCAGGGTCCGGGAAGCATAAATCCAATCGCCAACATTACGATCCCGATCGCGAGATAGAGTCCGACTAGCCCTCGCACCCTACAATCCTATGCCGACGTGTCGCGATTGGCGGGCGCGATATGAGATTTCCGGTCGGTAATTGGGGTCGGTCTCTCGCAGCGGCGCTCGCTCCTCATCTCCCCCACCAATTTGGCGAGCCTTTCTGAGCGACCTTGCTAACGTGCAGTCGCGAGGGCGCGCTGGCCGCAGGTCGGACATTCCGGATCCTTGGCAATCCGGATCGAGTGAAATCCGGCGCGCAGCGCGTCATAAATCAACAGCCGCCCGTCCAAGCTCTCGCCGAGCGCCAGCAATTCCTTCAGCACCTCAACCGCCTGCAACGTGCCGAGCACTCCGGCGACGGCGCCAAGGATGCCGGCTTCCTCGCAGCGCGGGACGAGATCGGGCGGCGGCGGATCGCGGAACAGGCAGCGATAGCAAGGATGCCCAGCGCCGAGATAGGGCCGGAAGGTGGATAGCTGGCCTTCAAACGGCGATAGGGCCGCGGCAACAAGCGGTTTTTCCAGCCGGCAGCACAAATCCGTCAGCAGATAGCGTGTCGCGAAATTATCGCTGCCATCGGCGACCAGATCGTAACGGGTAATGATTGACTCGGCGTTTTCCGGAGCCAGCCGCAGCGGGTGAGCTTCGATCCTGATATCGGGGTTGACTTCGAAGAGCGTGTCGCGCGCGCTTTCAACCTTGAGCGCGCCGATATTGCGCGTTGCATGGACGATCTGGCGCTGCAGATTGGTGATGTCGACTCTGTCATTGTCGACAATGCCGATTGTGCCGACCCCAGCCGCCGCAAGGTACAGCAGCGCGGGTGAGCCGAGCCCGCCGGCGCCGACCACAAGTACCCGCGAGTCGAGGAGCCGCATCTGCCCCTCTTCGCCGACCTCATCGAGGATCAGGTGGCGCGCATACCGGCGAAACTGCTCCTCGCTGAGTTCCACTCTCATCCTCCGATCGCCGCTCCGGCCAGCCGCTGTCTAGCTGCAAAGCTATTCGTCGAGACAGCCAGCGGCCCCGCTTCGGCTCACAACCCTTCGAACAGAGCCGTCGAAAGGTAGCGCTCGGCAAAGCTTGGTAACACGACGACGATGGTCTTGCCCTCCATCTCCGGTCGCCGGCCGACTTCGAGCCCGGCCGCGAGTGCGGCTCCGGAGGAGATCCCGACCGGCAGCCCGTCGAGCCGCGCCGCGTCGCGCGCGGTCTGAAAGGCGGTATCGTTGCTGATGCGGATGACCTCGTCGATCAGCTTGGTATCGAGGATTTCGGGGACAAAGCCGGCTCCGATGCCCTGGATCCGGTGCGGACCCGGGGTCCCGCCCGACAATATCGCGCTGTCCTCCGGCTCGACCGCGATCATCTTCAGCCCGGGCTTGCGCGGCTTCAGTACCGAGCCGACGCCGGTCAAGGTGCCGCCGGTCCCGACCCCGCTGATGATGACATCGACCTTGCCGCCGGTATCCTTCCAAATTTCCTCGGCCGTCGTGCGGCGATGGATTTCCGGATTTGCCTGGTTCTGGAACTGCTGTGGGATAAACGCGTCCGGCAAAGATCCGGCAATTTCTTCCGCCTTGGCGATGGCGCCACGCATGCCTTGGGCCGCGGGTGTCAATTCAAGCTTCGCTCCAAGCAACTGCAGCATCTTGCGGCGCTCGACAGACATGCTGTCCGGCATCGTCAGAATGAGCTTGTAGCCCTTGGCGGCGCAGACAAACGCTAACGCTATACCGGTATTGCCCGAAGTCGGCTCGACCAGCACGGTACCCGGCTTAATGCGGCCGGCGGCTTCGGCGGCGGCGATCATCGACACCCCGATGCGATCCTTGACCGAGCTCAGCGGATTAAAGAACTCGCATTTCCCGAGGATGTCGGCCTTGGCCCCGGCTTGCTGGGCCAGGCGATGGATGCGCACCAGCGGCGTTGCGCCGATTGTCTCGAGAATACTGTCATAAACGCGGCCGCGGAATTCGGCGGTATGTGGATTGGTCGTTCCGGCGGTGTCCATCAGGCATTTCTCCCAGAAGCCGAGCGTTATTGATGTAGGATCAACATGCCGAAAGCTCAAATCTCGAAATCAGTGAATTCCGAGGCACGGCCGGTGATACCGGTTTTGTGCGCGCGCGTACACAGATCGTCGAGCGTCAGCGCATCGAGCCGCTGCATCATTTCTTCCTGCAATTCAAGCCACAACGGGCGCACCACCTGATGGCCGAGCGCGCTGCCCGCCGGATCGCTGATCGGGTCTTCGGCGGTCTCGAGTGCCCGCACCGTGCGCACAATGTCGCCGAGGCTAATCCGGCGCCGCTCGCGCGCTAAGCGATAGCCGCCGGACGGACCACGAATGCCAACCAGGATGCCGTGGCGCACCAGCTCCTGCAGAACCGGTTCGAGGTAGCGGCGCGGGATGCCCTGACGCTCGGTGATTTCTGCCGAGCGAACGGGAACGGGGCCACCATTATAGGCGATGTCGAGCACCGCCTCGATCGCAAACAGGAGCTTTTTGGTCAGCCGCACCATATCCGCCGGCCGCCCTCGCCGAAAGTTCAGATTATCTCGCGTGAGTTTCGTCTTGTTGGCTCGGCCGGACAAGCCGCGTCGATGCCGCTCGATCCGAATCCGCCAGCGCCGCGCGCCTGGGCCTGGCCAAACGCCTTGGGCTGCCGTTTCGGAAAGCGTTGAGACGATCGAGAATTCCGGCCGTGCTATGCGGGTAAAAACCAATTGGGCGATGCGATCGCCGGGGTGGATCGTGATTGCAGCGCCGCTCTGTGGCGGGTTGCGGTTCCACGCCGAGATCAGGCACGGTCCCTCGTAATCGGCATCGATCAGCCCGATCGTGTTGCCCAGCACCAGTCCTTTGTGATGGCCGAGCCCGGAGCGCGGCAATACGAGCGCACACCAATCGGGATCCCCGATCCGGAAAGCGATCCCGGCGGAGATCAGCACCGGTGGCGCCTGGGGCTCAAGAACAAGCGGGCCGTCGAGGCAGGCGTGCAGATCAAGCCCGGCGGCGAGCCTCGATCCTCGTGACGGAAAACCCCAGCCGGGGAGCCGGGGATCGAGGAGCTGAAGCTCGATCCTCATTGCGGTTGCAACTGGTCGGCAATGCGAGCGGCGAGCCGCGCCGCCACCTCGGCTTTGGTCATGACCGGCCAGTCCTCGACTCGTTCCGCATCGACCAGGTGAATCGTGTTGCGATCGCCGCCGAACGTGCCCGAACCAGGTGAAACATCGTTGGCAAGGATCCAGTCGCAGCGTTTGCGGGCGCGCTTGGCGCGGGCGTTGTCAACGATGTCGTCGGTCTCGGCGGCAAAGCCGATGACCAATGCCGGCCGATCATTAGCGCGCTGTGCGATGTTGGCGAGGATGTCGGGGTTTTCGGCGAGGCGCAGGGTCGGGGGGCCCTTGCCGTCTTTTTTGAGCTTGTGTCCAGCCACACTTTCGACGCGCCAGTCGGCCACTGCCGCGGCCATGACGGCGACATCGACCGGGAGCGCCGCCTCGCACGCCGCGAGCATTTCGGCGGCGGTCTCGACCGGCACCAGTTCGACGCCGGCGGGCGCCGGCTCCTGCGTCGGTCCCGAGACCAGCACCGTTTCGGCGCCGAGACCGGCCAGTGCCGCCGCGATCGCATGCCCCTGCTTGCCCGAGGAATGATTTGAAATATAGCGCACCGGGTCGATCGGCTCGCGGGTCGGGCCGCTCGTCACCAAAGCCCGCCGGCCGGCCAGCCGGCGGTCTGCGCGCCCACCAGCATCTTTTCGATCGCGGCAACAATCTCCAACGGCTCGGCCATGCGGCCCGAACCGACTTCGCCGCAAGCGAGCTCACCCGAGCCCGGCCCGATCCGAATGATCCCGCGCCCGGCGAGTGTGGCGAGATTGGCCTGCGTCGCCGGATGCGCCCACATCATCAAGTTCATCGTCGGCGCTATCAGCACCGGCTTATCGGAAGCGAGCAGCACTGTCGTCGCCAAATCATTGGCGAGCCCTGCCGCCATGCGCGCCATCAGATCGGCGCTTGCCGGCGCCACGACGACGAGATCGGCCTCGCGCGACAGCCGGATATGGCCCATCTCGCTTTCGTCGGTCAGCGACCAGAGATCGGTGTAGACCTTGTCCTCGCAGAGGGCGGCGACCGACAGCGGTGTCACGAAATGCGCCGCCGCGGTGGTCATCACCGCGCGTACCGCCGCCCCGCGCTCGCGCAGCCGGCGGATCAAGTCGAGGCTCTTATAGGCGGCGATCCCGCCCGAGATAATCAACAGGATGCGCCGGCCGTTCAGCAAGCCAAGCCTCCGTTATGAGTTGAGGGGATTATGCGCCGCGTCAGCGGCGAGGGCGAGGGCGATCGACGCTTCCTGGTCAGGGCCAACCCGGGCCGGCCTTTGTTGCTGAGTTGGTTCGCTCGCGTTAGGGTTCCCTTCGAGAATGTCCGAGGGGAACCGATGTACAGCTTCAATTTAAAGGCCGAACAGGTCTTCGATCCCAAGAAGCATATGGAAAAGGTGCTGGGCCGCACCGGCGAGGGTGATGTCACCGTCGCCTGCTGGGAGCCGGGGCAGACCAGCCCGTATCATTGCCATCCCGACGCGACCGAGATCTATTTCTGCTTTGAGGGCGGCGGCAAGATGCGGACTCCTTCGGAAACGATCGACATCGCACCCGGGTCGTTCGTCGTCCATCCGCGCGGCGAATTGCACGAATACATCAATGGCCCGCAGCGCACCTTGCTGTTCCGCGTCCGTTACGGCGAGGGCATGTCCGGCCGCACCAAGGAATGGCCGAGCAACTCCAACTGGCAGCCCCGCCCCGAAGACCTCGAATACTTCGGAAGAAACTAATAGGCCGAGTGATCCACATACGCTCGGTGGCGCCGGCTTCAGCGGTTACGCCGCCAGTCTTCGTTTCTGGATTAACGAGAGGATTTCGGCGGCGGCGGCAGGGATGTTGGTGCCTGGGCCGAAGATTGCGGCGACACCGGCTTTCTTCAGGAAATCGTAGTCCTTGGAGGGGATGACGCCGCCGCAGACCACGAGGATGTCGTCGGCGCCTTCGCGCTTCAACGCCTCGACCAATGCCGGGACAAGCGTCTTGTGGCCGGCGGCCTGGCTCGACACGCCGACAATGTGCACATCGTTTTCGACCGCCTGACGCGCGGCTTCTTCGGGCGTCTGAAACAGCGGGCCGATATCGACGTCGAAACCGATATCGGCAAAAGCGGTCGCGATGACCTTGGCGCCGCGGTCGTGGCCATCCTGGCCGAGCTTGACGACCAGCATGCGCGGGCGACGACCCTCCTCGCGGGCAAAGGCCTCGATCTCGCGCTGAATGCGGCGGAAGCTTTCGTCGCCGTCGTAGCGCCCACCGTAGACGCCAGAGACCGCGCGGATCTGAGCGCGATGACGGGTAAAGACTTGTTCCAGCGCGTCGGAAACTTCGCCAACCGTCGCGCGGGCCCGCATCGCCTCGATCGACAATTCAAGCAGATTGCCTTGGCCATTCCCCGCCGCCTCGGTCAGCGCGGCGAGCGCCTGCCGACAGCGCTCCGGATCGCGCTTGCGGCGCACTTGGTCAAGGCGGGCCACTTGCGCGGTGCGCACCGCCGAATTGTCGACATCGAGCAGATCGACCTCAGCTTTTTCGCCCGAGGCATATTTGTTGACGCCGACGATCGTCTCCTCGCCGCGGTCGATCGCCGCCTGACGACGGGCCGCTGCCTCTTCGATACGGAGTTTCGGCATGCCGGCTTCGACCGCCTTGGTCATGCCGCCCATCGCCTCGACTTCGGCGATCAATGCGCCGGCCGCCTCGCACAAGGAATGGGTTAGGTTTTCAAGGTAATAGCTGCCGCCCAGCGGGTCCACGACGTGCGTGATGCCGCTCTCCTCGGCGAGGATAAGTTGAGTGTTGCGGGCGATCCGCATCGAGGCCGGGGTCGGCAATGCCATCGCCTCATCGAACGAATTCGTGTGCAATGACTGTGTGCCGCCGAGCACCGCAGCCAACGCCTCGACCGTCGTGCGGATGATGTTGTTGTGCGGGTCCTGTTCGGTCAGGCTGACGCCCGAGGTCTGGCAATGGGTGCGCAAGGCGAGGCTCGCCGGGTCCTGCGGCGAAAATTGCTGAACCAGCCGCGCCCATAACACGCGCGCCGCCCGCAGTTTTGCGATCTCCATAAAGAAATTCATGCCGATGCCGAAAAAGAACGACAGCCGCGGGGCGAACTCGTCGATCTCCAGTCCGCGAGATAGTGCGGCGCGGACGTATTCGAGGCCATCGGCCAAAGTAAAACCCAATTCCTGAACCGAGGTAGCGCCGGCTTCCTCCATGTGATAGCCGGAGATCGAAATCGAATTGAACTTGGGCATGTGCCGCGCCGTGTATTCGATAATATCGGCAACGATCCGCATCGACGGCCCGGGCGGGTAAATATAGGTGTTGCGGACCATGAATTCTTTTAAAATGTCGTTCTGGATTGTGCCCTGCAATTTGTCCTGCGGCACTCCCTGTTCTTCGGCGGCGACGATATAACCGGCAAGCACCGGCAAAACGGCGCCGTTCATCGTCATCGACACGCTCATCCGGTCGAGCGGGATGCCGTCGAACAGGATCTTCATATCCTCGACGCTGTCGATCGCGACACCCGCCTTGCCGACATCGCCGACGACGCGCGGATGATCGCTGTCGTAACCGCGATGAGTGGCGAGATCGAAGGCGATCGACAGGCCCATCTGCCCTGCCTTTAAATTCTCGCGGTAAAAGCGGTTTGATTCCTCGGCGGTCGAAAAGCCCGAATATTGCCGGATCGTCCATGGCCGGTTGGCGTACATCGTCGCGCGTGGCCCACGCAGATAGGGCGGAAAGCCGGGCATTGCATCGTTCAGAGGAAACCCGGCGGCTTCGATCGCCGCAAGATCGCCGGCGGTATAGAGCGGCTTGATCCGGATGCCCTCTGGGGTGTCCCAGTCGAGGCTGTCGAGCGGCTTCCCCCTCAATTCTTTAGTGGCCAGCGCCGTCCAATCATCAAGGGTCGTTTTGGCAGAGGCGGCGTCGTCGGCCATCGTTTTCTCCCGCACGCAACACGGGAGACTATATGGTCGCGTGCTCTCTTTCGTCCATCAGCGCAGGCCGGCGCAAGGTATGGCGGAAGATGATGGCGGCCGTCAGCAGTAGGACGGCGCCGGCTTGGTGCGCGGCGGCAAGCGGGATCGGGACGACCAGCAGCAAGGTAGAAATCCCGAGCGTCACTTGCAGGATCGCCGCGGCCAGCAGAACCCAAAGGGCGATCCGGGAAGAACGAGGGAGGGTGCGTCGGCGAGGCAGACCGAAGGCCGACAATGCCAGGACGAACGCAAAAGTTGTCTCGGCCAGCAGGCGGTGGTCGAACTGGATCGCCGGGATGTTCTCGAACCAATTTCGGACAAAGGGGTGCAGCAGATCATAGCCCGCCGGAACATAGCGGCCGTCCATCAGCGGAAAGGTGTTATAGGTGAGCCCCGCACGGGTACCGGCGACAAAGCCGCCGGCTGCGATTGTCAGCCCAATCAGCGCGATCAGCGCCTCCGCCGCGCGGCGCCAGCGGCGTGATCCCTCGTTCTGCTCGCCCCGGTCCGTATGAGGGAAAGTAAAGTCCCAACGCCGTCCACAGGATCAGGGTGTAAATCGCGAGCGCCAGAAGCAGATGGGCGACGAGACGGTACTGGCTGACCTCGACCCGATCGGCGAGGCCGCTCTTGACCATGTACCAGCCGAGCAGACCCTGTGCGAAGCCAAGCGCCAGAATACCGCCCAGCGCCGGGCCGAGCCGCCGCGGCAATTGACCACGCAGCCAAAACCACACGAGCGGCGCGGCAAAGGCGATCCCGATCAGCCGGCCCAACAACCGATGCAAATACTCCCAAAAATAGATCCCTTTGAAATCGGCGAGCGTCATCCCGTAATGGAGCGCGCGGTATTCCGGGACCTGCTGATAGCGCGCGAACTCCGCGGCCCACTGCGCATGCGTCAATGGCGGGATGATGCCGATCACCGGCTTCCATTCGGTGATCGACAGCCCCGATAGCGTCAGCCGGGTTACCCCGCCGACCACGATCATCAGGAAAATCATCCCGCAGCAGGTAAAGAGCCACGCCGCCACCGCTCGTGGCGCACTTTTTGGCTTCGCGGCGCCTGCCGCGCTCGACAACTGCGTTACGCTCGACAGGGCCGTGACCTCCCCAGGATAAGGGCAGGTGAAACGTGAGCGCTGAGGGCTTGCTGCGGCAAGTGCGGCGAAAGCGTCGCTCAGTCCCGACGTGGGCGCATCAAATGGTAATGGGCCGGAGCGTAAAGCCGACTTTCGGGTGAATTTGTCGAGGCGGCGCCGAGAGCCGGGCCGACCAGCACCAACGCGGTGCGGGTGATCTTGGCTGCTTTAACCAGTTCACGGATGTCGCCGAGAGCGCCACGGATCAGCTGCTGGTCGGGCCAGCTGACGCGGTAAGCGACGACCGCCGGGCAATCGGCGCCGTAAAATGGGGTCAGCGCGCGAACGATATGCGCGAGGTTGGTCACGGATAGATGGATTGCCAATGTGGCGCCGGTCGCGGCCAATTTCTCCAGCCTTTCTCGGTCGGGCATCGGCGAAGAGCGGGTCGCGGTGCGGGTCAGGATCACCGTTTGGACAATCTCGGGACGGGTCAGCTCGCACCCGATTGCCGCGGCGGCGGCCGCGAAAGACGGCACGCCCGGGGTCACATCGTAAGCGATGCCGAGCGCGTCGAGGCGCCGCATCTGCTCGGCGATGGCGCCATACAGTGACGGATCGCCCGAGTGCAGCCGCGCGACATCGAGGCCCTGCGTCTGCGCATCAGCAATGTGCGCGATGATCTCGTCGAGCGTCAGCGGGGCGGTATCGATGATGCAGGCATCGGGCGGGGCGGCGGCGAGGATTTCGCGCGGCACCAGCGAGCCCGCGTAAAGGCAGACCGGGCAGCGCTCGATCAGCCTCAGCCCGCGGACCGTGATTAGATCAGGCGCACCGGGACCAGCCCCGATGAAATGGACGGTCACCTCGGCCTATCGGGGAAGTAGCCGCGTGGCGTGTAAAACCGCGACGGATAGCCTTTAAGAACTCGGCTCGTGCTGTTCCCGACAATGATGACGCTCAGCATGTCGATCTCGGCATTGTCGCCGGCGAGATCGGACAGCTCAGTGATGCGGGTCGTTTCGCCGCTGCGCCCGAGGTTACGCCCGATAAACACCGGGGTGTGCGGCGAGCGATGGCGCAGCAAGATTTCGGCGGCTTCGGCGAGCTGCCCGGCGCGGCGGATCGAGCGCGGATTGAACAATGCCACGACGAAATCGGCGGCCGCGGCCATCTCGAGCCGTGCGCAGATTGCCGGCCACGGGGTCAACAGGTCCGACAGCGATATCGCGCAGAAATCATGTCCAAGTGGAGCTCCGGCGCGGGCAGCCGCCGCCTGCAATGCGGAAACGCCGGGACACACGGTCACCTCTACTGATCGCCATTCGCGCTTCGGGTGGCGGTCGAGCATTTCAAAAACCAAGGCTGCGAGACCGTAAATGCCGGCATCGCCCGATGATACCAGAGCCACCTCTCTGCCCTCGGCGGCGAGATCGAGAGCGCGGCCGACACGATCTTCCTCTTCGCCCAGGGCGCTTTCGTGCCGGCGCTTGCCGGCGATCACCGAGCCGAGCAGATCGAGATAAAGCCGATAACCGACGACATCGCTCGCGGCCGCAATCGCATCATTCGCCTCCCCTGTGCGCCAGTCGGGGTCGCCAGGACCGATGCCGACAATGGCGAGGCGACCGCGCCGGCGACCGATCGTCTCAGGATCAATTGGTTGCGGCGCGCGCGCGACGGCGCAGGTGGCGCGTCGCGACTTGCGCTTTGGCACGATCAGTGAAGCGCTCGGCCCCGCGGCGGCGAGGGCCGCCCCTTCGGCGACACCCCAGCAGCCGGTCGCCCGGAACACGGTCTCCGAGCGTTCGGTCAGACGCGCGGTTTCGGCCAGCAGCCGCTCGGCTGGGAAAAACCGCGCCGGCACGCCGAGTGTACGGGCTAGCGCGTGAATGCCGGGTTCTGCGAGCTTCAAATCGATCGATACGACCGCCGCGACAGCATCTGCAGCAAGCCCCGCCGCAATGAGCGTCGCACGCGCGAGATCGGCGATTTCTTCGGGGGGACAGCCGCGCTCGCATCCGATGCCAAGTGTCAGTACCGGCGGGTGATAGACCAGCGCCGCGGCTTCAGGGGCCGGCGAGCGGTCGGTCACGATGACATTGACGGCGGCGCGTTCGGCCCAGTCGATAGCCCCCGAGCGAAGCCATTCGCCGCCGCCGACCTCCTCGACCAACGCAACGGGTTCACCGGCAAGGAGCGCGGCGGCGATCGGCTTGACCCGCTCGACATTGGCGATCCGCCAGCCCGCCGGCGGTTCGTCGAGCGCCAAGCCCAGTCGCAAATCGCTCGCTGTCGTGATCGCAGCCGTTCCGCGCATGACCGCGGCAATCTTTCGGGCGATCGCGTTGGCGCCTTGATGGCCGCCGATCAGCGGCACCGCGACCGAACCGTCCTCGGCGACGGAGACGACGGGCGGCTCGACCTCCTTTGAGGCGAGCAAAGGCGCCAGCGATCTGATCAGGATGCCGCTGGCACAGATCCCGACGATCGGCCGGCCAGCGGCGAACAGACCGGCAATGTGGGCTGAAGCATGATTGTAGGCTTTATCCCAATCCCCCGGCCGGGCGCGAGGGCCGTGCAATTCGGAATTCGGCAATGCTGCGCGCAGACGGCGCCCGAGCGCGGCTCCGGACGGGCCGATTACGATGATTGAGATTCCTTTGGGCAATTCACTCGTCATTGCCTAAAGCCGGACCGTAATTCCAGTATTTGGGTATTCCCATCGTAAGTTTGATCCGAATCCGCAACTATCGTCGCGCATCGCAGAACTTATCAGGTAAAATCATAGTGAATCTGCCGATTAATTCTCGAAATTACAGCATATCTGCTAGGTTCGCTCGCAAAGCATCGATGAAGGGGAAGCGATGCGATCGGAATTTGCGAGCGGTCTATTCGCTGCCATCTTGGTTGCTATCAGCACGACACCGCTGCTGGCAAGCAACACCACGCCTGTAAAATTCGCCTCGGCGGAGCTAGGCCAACCTTTGGCGCCGGGTACGGACATCGTGACGCCGCCGGGCCGCGTCGGTCGGGTCAGCCTCGCCTCGGGGAAGGTTGAGTACCGCGCTCCGAATGAAGCGCAATGGTCGCCGGCAGCCGTCAATGACCCGATCGCGGCCGGGGTGGCGTTGCGCACTGGGCCGCAAACGCGCGCCGAAATTCGTATCGGCGCCGACACGATCGATCTTGCCGAAGGCACCGAGATTGCGATCGTCAAACTCGACCAGCTGATTGCCGAGATCGCAGTCAAGGGAGGCCGGGTCGACCTCGACATCCGTCGCTTTGACCCCGGCGAAACTTTGCAGATCGACACTTCGTTCGGTGGGGTCTGGCTGCAACAGCAAGGACGCTACGATATCGACGCCGGCGTCGGAGACCAGGTGGCGCGTGTCGCCGTCTTTACCGGGGCTGCCCGGTTCGTCGGCCGTGCTGGCGATATCCTGATCGCCGCCGGTGACCGGATCGTATTTGGCGCCGCCGCGCCCGCCAAAGCGGTGCAGGAGACGGCTTCCGGTGACGAGTTTTCTGAATGGTGCGGCGGCCGCGCGGTTGATGATGCCCGGCTGGCCGCACCGTATTTTGTTTCGCGGGAAATGACAGGTTATGCCGAACTCGACCAAGCCGGCAGCTGGCGGGTGAGCGAAAAATACGGTCCGGTTTGGACGCCAAAAGCGCCGCCCAAAGACTGGCTCCCTTATCGCGATGGGCATTGGCGCTGGTTTCCTCCGTGGGGGTGGAGTTGGGTCGACAACGAGCCTTGGGGCTTTGCCACCTCGCATTATGGCCGCTGGATGCTCGCCGACAACAAATGGTCGTGGACGCCGGGAAAGTGGGTGGCAAATCCGGTATGGACGCCGGCCGTCGTTGCGTTTCTCGGCACTCCCGGCGTCGGGCTCAGCTATCCCGATGGTCGCGGTCCCGCGATCGCCTGGTTGCCGCTGGCGCCTGAAGAGATCTATTGGCCCAGCTACAGCCACGATGTTGAGTACATTCGAGCCGTCAATGCCGGAATTATCGCGGATCTCAGCGCAATCGGCCTGCGCCATGACGGCGAGCCGCCGGCGGCCATCGCCAACGCTCACCTCGCTAATCGTCAGTTCGCTACTGTCGTTCGCCGCCCCGCCTTTACCGCCGGACAGGAGGTCGCCACGGCGCTCCTGACGATCCCCGAAGAGCGACTGCTCAATGCACCGACCATTCTGGGCTCGCCACAGATCGGACCACCGCCCGAGCCTATGCATGCCGCCACCGGCTCAGCAGCACGCGAACATCCGCCGAGTGAGCACACCTCGCAGGCCGCGAAAGGGTCGACCTGGTCCAGCCTGGTTCGCGCCGCCGTACTGCATTCACGCGAATTTCAAGAAATGGCCCGCGAGCGCTATATGCGAGTGCGCGAGTTCGCCCATGGCGGTGTCTTGCAAATACGCCACAGTATTGTCCTTCGCGTGGCGCACTCCGATCATACGGTGTCGCAGCCTGATGCGCGCAAAAGGGTGATAAGGCGATGATCGATTACCGCAGCGACAATACCGGGAGGGCGGCGCCCGCGATCCTCGAAGCGCTGATCCGCGCCAATCACGATACCGCGCTCGGCTATGGCGCCGACGAGTGGACGGCCACGTTGCAGCGGCGTTTCTCCGATGTTTTCGAGAAAGCGGTCCGAGTCTTTCCGGTCGCGACCGGCACTGCGGCCAATGCGCTGAGCTTGGCGGCAATCAGCCCCTCCTGGGGCATCGTCTATTGCAGCGAAGCGGCGCACATCAACACCTCGGAGGCGAACGCCGCCGGGTTTTTTGGTGGCGGCCTAAAGCTGACGCCGGTCGCCGGGGTGGATGGCCGGATCAATCCCGAGCGGTTGGCGGAAACCGTGGCTGCGGTCGCGCCCGGGCAATTGCATCGTGGCCAGCCCGCGGCGGTTAATGTGACCCAGGCAAGCGATCTCGGGACGGTCTATCCGCTTGCCGAGCTTCATGCCGTCGCTGAAGTCGCCAAAGCCCGCGGGCTTAGAATTCATATGGATGGGGCACGGTTCGCCAATGCCGTTGCGCGGCTCGGCTGCAGCCCGGCCGAGGCGAGCTGGCGCGCCGGCGTCGACATCATGTCATTCGGCGCCACCAAGAACGGCGGCGCCTTATGCGACGCGATCGTCGTGTTTGCGCCGGAGCTGGTCGATGGGCTGGCGGTGCAATTGCGCCGCGCCGGTCAGGTCTGGTCGAAGATGCGTTTCGCGTCGGCGCAGCTTTTGGCCTATGTCGAAGACGATTTGTGGCTCGAGCTGGCGCGCTCGTCAAACGCGATTGCCGCCCATATCGCTCGAGGTCTCGCCGGCGTTCCGGGCGCCCGTCTCCTTGCCCCGGTCGAAGCCAACGAGATCTTCCTCGAACTCCCCGGCGGGGTTATGGATGCCCTAGAAGCCGACGGTTTCGCTTTCTATCGCCGCAGCAAGACGATGGCGCGCTTTGTGTGCCGCTTCGATGCCACCACGGCCGAAGCCGACGCGCTACTCGATGCGTTGCGCCGGCATCTGCCGCAACCCGCTCGCGCTGCGGAGTAAGGTCGCCCCTGCCTGCCTCGCTTCTCGCTACTCGGCAGCCTCGGCTTGCGGGGCCGCGTCGGGCAACATGCCGATCGCGCGTTTGTAGAGATCGAGCAAGGTTTCTTCCTCGTCCAGCTCGTCCTGGTCGCGTTTGCGGATCCGGATGATCTGCCGGATGATTTTGGTATCGAAGCCGGTGCCCTTGGCCTCGGCGTAAACTTCCTTGATATCCTCTGCGAGCGTTCGTTTCTCTTCTTCGAGCCGTTCAATGCGCTCGATAAAAGATTTCAGGCGCTCGCCAGCAATCCCGCCGACATCCGGCATGGTCCCCCTCTCCCCAATCGCGCCGCACCCCCGCGCGGCACGGCGACGATAGCGGCCAGTCCGCGCCGGCGCAAGATAGGGGGAGCCCGCGTCTGTCGCCGTTAGTGCTGCGGCTGGGAAGCGGCGAAGGCGGCTTTCTGCTCGGGGCTGGCCTCCTTCTGGTGTTTCTTGCGCCACTCGTCATAGGGCATTCCATAGACGATCTCACGCGCTTGCGGGTCAGAGAGCGGAATGCTGCGTTCTTCGGCTGCCTCGCGGTACCACCGCGACAGGCAGTTGCGGCAGAAGCCGGCAAGGTTCATCAGATCGATGTTTTGTACGTCGTTGCGTTCGCGCAGATGTTCGACCAGCCGGCGAAAAGCGGCTGCTTCGAGTTCGGTGCGGGTGTTGTCGTCCATCAAAACCTCCTTCTCGTGCCGATCATTATTTAGCGTCAAGTGCGCCTGTTCACACCTCCCTGCAGTTTCCGCGAATCTGCGCGATGGATTCTCGATTCCCGCCAGTTGCGTCGATCGTGACGCCAGTTACAAGCTCGGCGTCGCGCGATGCGAGAAAGCAGATAACCTCTGCGTGGTCGTGCCTCCGCGATACGCCGCAACCGCGTTCGGTCGATTCAGGCATCTGGCCCTCCGGGCTCTGGCGCTCGCGGCGCGGACGCATGCGCTCAGCCAGAGCGCGGCTCCGCGCAATCGGCTTGACCACGATGTCGACATTCCAACCTGCTTGCCGGTCGCTTTTGGTCCTGCGGAACCCTATGCTGGCGTCGGGCGGCTCGACCTCGGAGGATAGTTATGAAGCCCGAAACGGTAGGCATGTCATCGGCGCGGCTGGCGCGTTTGGACGAAGTGATGAAGCGTCGCTACGTCGACCAAGGCTATCTGCCCGGCATCCTGACCCAGATCTATCGCAAGGGTCACCTCGTCCATAACGGCATCTGCGGCGTGATGGACATCGAGCGCGGCAAGCCGATGCGCGAGGACGCGATATTCCGCATCTACTCGATGACCAAGCCGATCACCGCCGTCGCCTTGATGATGTTGGTCGAAGAGGGACTGATCGGGTTGGATGACGACGTCCACAGCCACATCCCGGCTTGGAAGAATCTCGGCGTCTACGCCAGCGGCACGCCATCGCTGTTGGCGGACGCGCCGCCCAGTTTCATGACGCGGCCGGTTCAACGGCCGATGAAGGTTATCGACCTCGCGACCCACACCTCCGGTCTCACCTACGGCTTTATGATGCGCACTGCCGTCGATGCCGCCTATCGCCGGGCCAAGATCGTCGATCGTCAGACCCAGGGCGGCTTATCGGAGATGGTCGAGCAGCTGGCGCAGATCCCGCTCGATTTTTCGCCGGGAACAGCCTGGAATTATTCGGTCGCAATCGACGTGTTGGGCTACCTCGTCGAAAAGCTGTCGGGCATGCGCTTTGGCGAGTTTTTGCGCACGCGGCTGTTCGAGCCGCTCGGCATGAGCGACACCGCGTTCGATGTGCCGTCGGATAAGACCGAACGCTTCACCTCCTGCTATCAGCCGGAGGCCAAGGGAAGCGGGCTGAAATTGCAGGATGACGCCCGAGAAAGCACCTACGCGACACCGCCGCGGCTGGAATCGGGTGGTGGCGGCCTGGTGTCTACGGCGCACGACTATCTGCGTTTTTGCCGCATGATGCTGAATGGCGGCACGCTCGACGGGGTGCAGATCCTCAGCCCCAAGACTGTGGCCCTGTTCAGTCTGAATTATCTGCCCGACGGCAGAGAGATAGCCGATATGGCGCTGCCCGGTATGTTCAGCGAGTCCGGCTATGCTGGGGTCGGCTTCTCACTCGGCTGCGGGGTCAATGTAAACGTCGCCAAAACCCGCCTCCCGGGATCGCTCGGCGAATATTTCTGGGGTGGTGCGGCCGCGACCGCCTTCTGGATCGACCCCAAGGAAGAACTGACGGTCGTGTTCATGACCCAGGTCATGGGCAGCCCGACGCGCCTGACCTTGCGCCGCGACCTGCGCACCTTGGTCTACTCGGCAATGACGGAGTCGTTTGCGGCGTAGGGGTCGTCGAAAATAGGAAACCGACAGGCTACTTAAACTGCGGCCCGACCTCCTGACAATAAAGACCCACGAATTCATTACCTGCTCATGGCTGACCAGGCTGCCGGTTGACCTCGGCCGATGCTCCGTCGAGGTGCCGTCTCGCGCAATTCGCGTAGCCGCTCGACAACCATCTCGGGTGTGCCGGCGATAACCTTTTCGCGCAGCACCATTTCGTAACTCAACGGCCGTCGGATCAGATCGGCGCGATAGGTCGAGAACCGCATCATACCCGCGCGCGCATCCTCCAGCGCGGCCTCTCGGGTTTCGGCGACATAGATCGGCGCCTGCAGGAACGCGCGCGGCTCGCGCGGATGACCGGCGGCGACCCACGCTTCGGATACGCGCTTGTGTGAACGGGATCGACGTCGTGAAGGTGCCGGATTTTTTTACACACCTCAAATTCCAAATAAGCTCTTAAAATCAATGTATTTGGCGGTGCGGTCGGGGCCGGGCGGGCTTTCTGAGTGTCGAAATTTTTGACACGTCAGGCCAACATGAATGAGCAACACGTTGTTTTACCCTGAACTATAACCCGGCATGAGAATTGCTTAGCCGTCGCGTGAGCGGTGAGGTGACCCAAACTGCGGAGGTAAATAGATGCGGGCACTAGGCTTGGTAGCATTGGGGCCGCTGGCTCTGTTGGCATTCGCGGCCACGGCACAGGCAGCATCAGTCCAGCCAAACGGATCGTTCACCGCGTCGATCGCGGGACCCAATTCGGTCAATACCGGAAATATCACCACGGCGACAACAGCGCTGACGTTGAGCGGCGCTGAGACAGTTGGGTCATTTATGGACCCGTTCCTCGGCAACGCCGATAATTTTTGCGGTGCCGCCGGGAATGGCTGCAGCGCCGCGCATGCCCCAGGATATTTGACAACAGGGAATGCTGTCACCCAGATCACGTCGATGTCGACATACCCGGTCAATTTCACCGGCGCGTTCGGCGACACGGTTAAGGTTACGAACGCAACAGGCACGGTGACGTTCAACTTCACCAGCATCTTTACCAATGTGCTGACAAACGGTGCGCTGGATCTGGTGTTGACCGGCACCTTTGGCGGCGATACGACAGGAAATTACCTGGCGGGTCAGGCGGCCAACATGTCGATTGCCTGCACCCAGGTGCAGCCGGGCGCCGCGATCGGTTGTGTAAAGACGATCTCGAGCCCGCCAGCGGCGATTCCAGGCGACCCGTCCCCGAGCCGGCGTCGCTGGCATTGCTCGGCTCCGCACTGCTCGGCTTTGGCGCGCTGCGCCGCCGCCAACCTTAAAGCGGCGATCGCCTCCGTTACACTTTCGTCCTTGAGCGCAAAGTTTGCTCACCGGATCCGCGTTAGGAGCCGCCGCGCGCCACTTACCGAGATGGTCTCCGCGAGACGACTGTATTGTTGAGTGGCGCGTAGACCTGGACTACCATGCCTCTTAAATGCTTCTTCCCAAGCAAGAAGCTCCTCCTCCGAAAGCTGATAGCGACGGCAAACCTCTTGGCGAGCGAAGCGGCCATTCGACACTGCGATCACCACCGCCGCTTTACGGCGAGCGGTCCATCTTTGGGTGTTTGCCGCCGGTAAGGCAGCCCATTCGGTTTCCGGCCGTTCCGATATCGCATTCGGATTAGCACACGCGGCTTGCCCGACCTGCTGTGTTGTCGCAGGAGCAGTCACTTGATCTGTAAGTACGCCCTCGCTATCAGCGGCTTGGATATTTCGAATGCCATCGGGACACGCTCCGGCAATGAAAATCACAGTCCATCACCCCTATCCGATCGAGTGGCGCCTGCTCGTAGTGGTTCATGTTTAAGCTATCCGTAGGCCTCTTCCTGGATGTTTGGCTTGCAGCGCGTGAGCTGCCGCAGTCGGTATTTTTACTGCACAACGACGTCGATTGGTTGCGAGGCGATGCCGTTCGCGATTACAGAGAGCCGGCTTAGTCCGGTCTCGGTATTGCCCGACACAACAAAATTTGCCGATGAAGGTGTCTTGGGTGCGACCGACATTGTGTTGAAACCCGATGTCCGAGCATAAAAGACGTGACCCGTCGAGTAATTTACAAGACGCACAATAGGATAATTTGTGGCTCCCTGGACGTCATCGCCGTAAACCGCGCCCTGAGACAACCCGTTGAATTGCGACCCGGTAAGCTGATAAGTACCGCCTCGAACAACGGTCCCCGGGTATGTAGCGATTACAGGAGCCCAGCTGGGGTCAGGGGCGCCGGACGGCGTGTATATCTGGATTGAACTGAAGTCAGTTGCGAGAATTTGGCCGGTCGGCAGAACGAGAAAATTTACAAAATAGCAAGAAATTCGAACGGCGCTAGAGGCGTGTCCGCTACTTGGTTGATGCCCCCTTCCGTATCGAGCTCGAAGAAATGGACGGGTGTGATATAGGGGCCAGGACTAGCGGCGAATAACACGTTTCCATCAGGCAAGAGGGCTGCCGGGGCGTCGACTAGGGTGTAGAACTGGCCGTCGACGTTCGGGAGATCAGGCCCAGCTGTCCAAGTAGACGTGTAAGAGTTGAATATGCCCGTATGTGCAGGCCCGTTCGACGTAGCTCCAAATGCGACGACAGTGCCGTCGGGCCGCAAAAGCTGGGGGCCCATTTCAAAAGTGACATTACAGTCAGCAAGCTGATTTGGCGTATCGCCCGTGCGCGCCCAGACACCAGACCGGACACTATATATTTCGGAATTACGTCCGCAGGTTCCTTCGCCGACGTAGGTGTCGACTGTTAGCACATTCCCGCTGGGCAGCAACGTCCAATTTTCTTCGTCGTTGGAATCGAACTTGCCTGACCCAATAACGGCCCAGATCAGCGAATTAATGGCCCCTGAGGTGCTCTCGCTCAACACAGCCTGCTGCTTCGACAAAGCATTCGCAAGCATATAAGTTCCATCGGATAGTACGACGCTCGAAGCATCGCCAATGCTTGTCCACCCCGCGGGAGGCGAAACCGGTCGCCACATGTTGAGTTGCGGAGAATAGATTGCGCCCTTATTGGTCCAAGCAAATTGGGCGAAATTGTACTCGCCACCGTTGATTATGACCCGACCATCCGGCAGCACCGCGGAGGCGAAATATAAAGGGCTATAGCCCGCTGGCAGAGAGGCGATCTGAGACCAGGTGCCGTTTACGTAATTGCCGTCTATGTCGGGCGTAAGTTTCCACCAATCCTGGTTACTTCCGTTATGCACTATCACAGAGCCGTCAGTCATCAACAGCGGGTTGCTATAACTGACCGGCACGTTGTTGGTCAAAGGCTGCCACGGCGAAATTGCTGCGGCCAGCGCGGGTCGCCGGGTCGCCGGGGGCGCCGGCAATTGCAATTGGCGCAAAGCGTCCGGATTATTGCGCAGCTGCAGCCACATCGAATAGGAAAGGGGAGGCGGCACTTGCGCGATAGCAATAGCGTGAGTAGTTGTTAGGGTTAGTGCGAGAAACACGAGACTAATAATATTGCGCGGCGTTCGATTTTTCATCAAAGTACGTCCCTTCTTTTAACCAGGATGCCGGCCTCCCGCCAAGCGTGCACGATCTGGCGTCAGACTAACGTCAAAGACACGTCTATTCGGCGTCAAAACAGATCGTTGGTCCACTGAGCATCTGCTTTCTGCGCTTCGACGTTGCCCAACGAGCGCCTGCAGCGGAAAAGCCCCGCAGCAGGCGCACGGACAGGTGTCCTCACCCCGCGGGCTTGCGAAGAGAGTTGGGAAGGCAGGCGACCGATTTAGCTGTTCAGGAATGCGAGAACTGCCCCGGCCAGCCGCCCTCCCGGCACCATCGGAGGCCCCGGTCACTGAATATTGGCGAGAGAGGTTACGCGGCCCGCCACAAACTAAGCGAGATTTTTTTTGGGATGGTGGCTAGCGGATTTCTTTTTGTCGTCGCCAGGGGACCAATAATCCCAACCCGGCAAGAGCGGCGCCTAACAGGGACAGAGATGCCGGCTCGGGCACTCCCACACTCACCTCAGAAAACGCTTGCGTTATTGATGTAATTGTGGCGCTGCCTATGGTTCCAGATGGGATGTCAAGGAATATATTTTTGGAGACGTCCACGACGGGCACTGGACCGAAATCAATAACATCGCTCAGCGAGGCTAGGAGGGCGCCCCCCACTCTCACCTGCATCGGCGGGATAGGCGCGGGCGGTATTGTTGAAACGGTCTCGGTAACAGTTATAGTCCCACTACCCGATGTAATACCAGCAACGTCGAGCGCCGCGTCGTCCAACAATGCGCCATTGGTAGTCACTGTGAAGCCTAAGGGTAAATCGATAAAAGTATCCGAACCTATTGGCGTCGGCTGCGTTACGGCGATTGCTGATGAAGAGAATAATAGCCCGGGTCCGTTCGAGGTAGTCTCAGGTGCAACGGTTATATCTGCCGGGGTTACCGCCGCGCCTGAGCCGCCGACCGTGACCGGGCCAAACGAAAAGCCGGAGTAGGTTTGGTCGGCTACTGTGCAAGAGAATCCCGAAGCTAGGTAGGTCGAGTAGGGCGCGGTCACACATGGTGCTGCCGAGGCGGCGCCGGACACTGCTGCCAACGTAGCGATAATGGGAAACAGGACTCTGAATTCCATGGGTCTACTCCTTCTCAGCGGGCCAAGGGCAGCTATCCTGGCGCGTTCTTTTCTCGCAAATAATGTGCCAAATAATACAAAACGTGACACTTCAATGTGTTAAGATATCCCGTTGCGCGAGTGTATTCTTAAAGTGTCAAATTGGCCGACACCCTCGCCGGTGAGCTCTGCGCGTTTCGGCACGAAAAAGCTGCACCGTTTTCCACAACCCAAGTCGTCGCTGTTAAGAATTCCGACACCGAGCATTGATCCCACTCGCCTAAATTGCCGGTCAGCAGGCGATGCGCCCGGCAGGTCCCATGTTGACCGCTTTACCGGCTGACATCCCCGCAGAAAAGGGCCGGGTGTGCCGAGAGTGAACTCTCTCCGTGGCCCGTCGGAAAAGCTTACAACGACTGGAAGCGGTAAATCTGAAGGAAAGCCTCAATTCTCGGGAAAAATCGTCAAGCCGTTCGTGGAACTTGACCGTGATCGCGTCGAAAATTTTGACACTCAGGGTTCATGCGGGTCAGCCCGCCACCATTATCTCGTTAATTTCCATCAAAGTTTCACCTTGGCACAGCAGTTGCTTATTCTCCGGCGTAGCAACTTCTTAGCCCTGGAGGCTCTGATGAAGAGAACTGCACTTACGATCTTGGGGGCCGCCGGGCTGGTGGCCGCGTCCTTAAGCGGACAAGCCAGCGCGGCCACGGTTCCCAATGGCTCATTGAGCGTCAGCTTGATGACAGGGGCTATCGTAACGCTGGCGCCCACCAGCAATATCGCACCGGGTCTCACCTCAAAGACCCTTGGTAACCTAACTCTGACGGCCGTCGGTGGCAATCTGGGAACCAATTCTGGCACTACTGGGGTGGTGCCTGGGGCGACGGTGACAATCTCGCCAAATCCCGTCCCAATCGGCGCATTGGGCGTAGTGCTGCCCTCTACGGAAACCGTCACGATTGGAACTTTGACTTTCTCCTTTACCAACCGAGAGTTGCTAAGCCTCACCACCCAGACCACGGCTGCCAACGGTGGTTTTACCGAGGGCTTTTTTGGTAGCTTCACTGATAGTAGCGGAACCTTCTCGCCTTCCACTGGTTCCTTGTCGGAAAGCTGCGCGCAGGGGGCGGGTGCACCAACCACCCTAGTAACTTGCACTGAATCGTTTGCAGTCCCTGGCGCTCCGTTGCCAGGTACCGTTCCTGAGCCGACCTCGATGGCGTTGCTCGGCTCGGCACTAGTCGGACTTGGCGTATTACGCCGCCGGCGCAAGACTTCGTAATCTTAAATGCATCGCGTCCTAACGGCGCCCCCTACGGGCGCCGTTTCTTTGCGCAGCCCCTGACGAAGCAATCCCGAG
>CAVTLC010000030.1:0-43995 GCA_963735445.1 uncultured Alphaproteobacteria bacterium | reverse complement strand
CTCTGTTCAATTCGGCAAACGTCAGAGAAATGAAACCTCAGCTAGACCGGTACACATTTAGCGGGCCAGATAATTATCGCCGGGCATTTAAATCTATCAGGTTAGTGAAGGGCGATCCCAATTCGAGATGTGCAGAGTTAGCCTGCAAAATGATGTGTTTAATCGCTGGCCCTGGCAGTTCCGTTACGGATATCAATGTCATTGGTAAACTGGTAAAGGATCTGACCTCAGGAGTGGAATATTATTCCGGAGTATTTGAGGGATCTCCAGGGGAACATCCAGGAAATATAAGAGTAAGAAACAACAAGCTTCACCTCAACCTGTTGTGCTCTCTCCACCTTCTCAATCACTACTGCGTCGAAGCGCGAAGGCCGGAGTTCGACAGAATAGAAGTTTCGTATGTCACGATAACACCCCTTGGGCTTGAATTCCTCAGACGATGTGATCGAGAGTTCGAAAAACGGTTTCTGACCCCATCGGGAACAATCAACCGTGTATGCGATAATGCCGAATTTTGCCCGAAATTATACCACCCTGAGTGGGGGTCCCGTGGCTACACAGGGATATAATGGTGATGCTGGTTAATCTGAGAGCGGTTACCAGTACGCAGGCAAAATATTGGAGCGGGTGAAGGGAATCGAACCCTCGTCAGAAGCTTGGGAAGCTCCTGCTCTACCATTGAGCTACACCCGCCTTGCCGCCGATTTTAAAGGATCGGCGGCTTGCTTCAAGCGGCTTTCGGATCAGGCGCCCTTTGGCGGGTCAGGCGCTCTTTGCCGGCGCCTCGCAGGGTACCGTTCCCATATTTGCCGGCAGGCACACTTCGAGGATCTCGACATCGTCCGAGGTGCGCAATTCGTTGTGCTTCATGCCGCCCGGGATAAAGCAGGAATTGCCGGCTTCGAGCCGGCATTGGGTGCCGTCTTCGAATTCGAGCTCGACAAAACCCTTGAGCGCATAGACGAACTGACCGTCGCAGACATGATAGTGCCAGCCGGTCGGCTGCGTCATGCCGGTGACCGCCTTCATCACTTGCGCCCGCATCCAGCCGTCGCTGGCGCTGGTCACGCCGAGATCGCGATATTTGAAGAAGTTGCGCCGGCCTTCGACATAGTCCGGAGCCTTGGCGCTGGTCACCGCGACCTTCATCTGCGCCGATTGCTGCGATTGCGTCGCCGCCGGTTTCTCTAACGTCGCTGCACCTGACATGACTTCCTCCCATAATTGGACCGGCGTCATCATAGCAGCGCTTTGCCCTCCGGTGCTATCCTAGCCGTCTTCGTCTCTGAGGAGGATCGGAATGGCAAACATCCCCGGTGCGGTAACCGACCCCAGCCGCGTGCGCGGTGAAAACATCGAGCTGAAGAGCGGCGGCGACACAATTACAGGCTATGTCGCGCGCCCGAGCCAGTCCGGCAATTATCCCGGCATTGTCGTCATCCACGAAGCCTTTGGGCTGGTCGAGCACATCCGCGACATTGCCCGGCGCTTTGCCAATATCGGCTACAACGCCGTGGCTCCCGATCTTTACGCCCGAAAAGGGGGGCCATCTAACCCGAACGACATGGCCACGGTGATGCCGGTCATGTTCGGTAAATCCGATGCCGAGGCGGTGCAGGACCTCGAAGCCGCGGCCGCGTATCTGCGCGCGTTGCCGGGGGCGACCGCAAAGGTCGGTGCGATCGGCTTTTGCTCGGGCGGCCGCCAAACCTTGCTGTTCGCGTGCAGCAGCGACAAGGTCAACGCCGCGGTCGATTGCTGGGGCGGGTTTATCCACCGCGCTACTCCGGATGCCGAAACGACCCCGGCGCGGCCAAAGGCGATCCTCGACCTGGTCGGGCAACTGCATTGCCCGCTATTCGCGGTGTTTGGCGAGGAGGACCAGAACCCGAGCGTCGCCCAATCCGAGGAATTGAAAAAGCGCGCTGAGGCCGCCGGCAAGGATGTCACGATCAAGGTGTACAAAAACGCCGGCCACGCCTTTCTCGCCGATTACCGGCCGAGCTATCGCGAAGGCCCGGCAGCCGAGCTATGGGGCGACGTGGTCGCTTTTTTTAACAAGCATCTGAAAAGCTGAGGCGCGCCAACAGCACCGTCCCGCAGACAAAGCGGGGCTGGTGCAACGGCGGCGACCTGAGTTGCCGCCTTGCGGGGCTTAGGCCTTCCTGCGCCGGACGAGGCGGCGGGGCATAGCGCCCGTGGGTTGGCCGGGCTCGAACACCGGCGTCCCGGCGACCAGCGTCATGGCATAGCCGTCGGCGCGCTGCACTAGTTGTTTGCCGCCGGCCGGCAGATCATGCGCGATTTGAGCGGGACGCCAGGTCACGAGGAAGAATGCGGTTTACGATAACGACAACCCGGCATTCGCCATCGAGGCCGGACTACGCCGCGGTCCTTAACGATCGCGGGGTCGCTCTTCGTGATCTCAACCGGTTCGACGAGGCATTGGAGAGTTACGAGTGGGCGCTGACGCTCAGACCCGATTATCCCGAGGCGCTTAACAATCGTGGGGTCGCCCTTCAGCATCTCGGGCGGTTTGATGAAGCGTTGGAGAGCTACGAGCGAGCGCTGGCGCTCAGGCCGGACAATGCCGAGGCCCTCAACAATCGCGGGGTCACGCTTCATGATCTAAGACGGTTCGACGAGGCGTTGGCGAGCTATCAGCGGGCATTAGCGCTTAGGCCGGACTATCCCGAGGCGCTCAACAATCACGGCGTCATTCTGGATGATCTCAAACGTTTCGAGGAGGCGCTGGAAAGCTATGACCGGGCGCTGGCGCTTAGCCCGGACTATCCCGAGGCGCTCAACAACCGAGGCAACACCCTTAGCGATATCGGATGGTTCGACGAGGCGCTGCAGAGCTATGACCGGGCTGTCGCGCTTAGACCGGACTATGCGGAGGCCTGGAACAATCGGAGTCTGACGCTTCGGGAACTCGCCCGTTTCGAGGAGGCGCTGGAGAGCTGTGAGCGGGCGCTCGATATAGCCGCCGATTCCGCGGAAGCTCAGTTCAACAAAGCTTTTTTGTTGTTGTTAAACGGCTCCCTTGCTGAAGGCTGGCCCGAGTACGAATTGCGAAGGCAGGTTGATGGCTGGGTAGCGCGCTCGCTATCAAGTCCCGAATGGAAAAAGGGCGACCCGGTTCCTCGGCGTCTATTGCTTTATTCCGAGCAGGGACTGGGAGATACCATTCAATTTTCGCGGTTTGCTTGCGCTGTGGCGGCGAGAGGCAGCGAAGTTTGGCTTGAAGCCCAGCCGTCTCTTGTCGCTTTGCTAAGCGGCCTGCGGGGCGTGAAGGTCATTGGCGCTGGGGAAACCCTGCCGGAACACGATTTTCATCTACCTTTGATGAGTGTGCCCCATCTCCTCGACCTCACTCTGCAAGACATAGCCCAGGCTACACCCTATTTATCTGCCGAGACTGATCGTGTGCAGGCTTGGGCGAGGCGGCTCCCCGCCGCTCAATTTCGGGTCGGGATTATTTGGCAGGGCAAACCCACCGGAAATGTCGATTTCGGCCGCTCGATCCCGCTCCGCGCCTTTGCTCCGCTATGCGATGTTCCCGGCGTCATGCTGATCAGCCTGCAGAAATACGCTGGCGCCGAGCAGCTGGAAAATCTTCCGCCCGGGATGAGGGTCGAAACCCTCGGCGAGGATTTCGATGCTGGCCCTGACGCATTCGTAGACTGCGCCGCGGTGATGAAGAACCTCGATCTTGTCATCTCGAGCGATACCGCCGCGGCTCACCTTGCCGGAGCACTCGGTTGCCCGGTATGGATCGTTCTTAAATACGTGCCCGACTGGCGGTGGATGATGCATCGCGACGACTCGCCGTGGTACCCCACAGCCCGACTTTTTCGGCAAACCCGCCATGGTGATTGGGACGAAGTCTTTGAGCGGATCGCGCGCGAACTAAACCGCGCAGTTATCGCAAAGACAAAAGCTGAAGAGATCGCCATTGACGAAGCAGGCTCCAAGCTTGCGTTAACCCATTCGGTTCCGCCAAGCACGGCGTTTGACCCCGCTGTCGCGGAGAGCTCCTCTACGGAATTAGAATGATCGGAATAAAACTGATCGATCAAACGATGTCGATCCAGGCATCGCCACGCGCTGGATCGTGTCCGCGGCTGTTCGACGATTCTTGTACGATTTAATTAACTATTTCCGTATCCCTCGAAAACCGTATTTGGGGTACACAAAGCTCGGATAGGCAATCACCACCTCGTTAACGGTGAACCTTGGGAGGAGGCAAATGTCGGGGACGGCTTTTCTAAAGGCGCGGGACTTTTTGCTTGCTCACCGTGACGATTACGAGACGGCTTATCGGGAGTTCCGCTGGCCGGTCCTCGATCGGTTCAACTGGGCGCTCGATTATTTCGACCCGATGGCGGCGGGCAACGACCGTCCCGGTTTGTGGATTGTCGACGAGGGTGGCGGCGAAACCCGGCTGAGCTTTGCCGAACTGGCCGAGCGGTCGAGCCGGCTCGCCAACCATTTGCGTTCGCTCGGCGTCCGCCGCGGCGATCGCTTGCTGATGATGCTCGGCAATGTCGCACCATTATGGGAATGCATGCTGGCGGCGATGAAACTCGGCGCTGTCGTTATCCCCGCGACGACACTGCTGACGCGAGACGATCTTCTCGACCGCTTTGCCCGCGGCCGGGTCCGCCATGTCGTCGCCGGCGCCGACAATGCGGGCAAATTCGCCGATCTTCCCGGCGATTACACACGAATTGCGGTCGGCGGAAGCGCTCCCGGCTGGGCGGCCTGGGAGGCGGGTTACGACGCTCCGGCCGAGTTCGTCCCGGATAGCGAGACCCGCGCCACTGATCCGCTGCTGCTGTATTTCACGTCGGGCACCACCGCCAAACCAAAGCTCGTCTTGCACAGCCATCAGAGCTATCCGGTCGGCCATCTCTCGACGATGTATTATGTCGGCGTAAAGCCGGGCGACATTCACCTGAACATCTCGTCGCCGGGTTGGGCCAAGCACGCCTATAGCTGCGTCTTCGCACCATGGAACGCCGGCGCGACGGTGTTCATGCTGAACCAGCCGCGCTTCAATGCAAAAGGGCTGCTCGACGCGCTCGCGCGTTGCCGTGTGACCACCTTCTGCGCACCACCGACGGTGTGGCGCATGCTGATCCAGGAGGATCTAAAGGCCTGGAATGTCAGTCTGCGCGAGGCGCTCGGCGCCGGCGAGCCGCTCAATCCTGAAATCATCGAGCAGGTCAGGGCCGCTTGGGGCGTGACCGTTCGCGACGGCTATGGCCAGACCGAGACGACATTGCAGATCGCCAATTTCCCGGGGCAAAAGGTCAAGCCCGGGTCGATGGGCCAAGCAGCGCCAGGTTATCGTGTGCGCTTGGTCGATGCCGACGGCGCCGAGCAGCAGGAAGCCGAGGTGTGCCTGGCGCTCGATCCGCCGCCGCTCGGGCTGATGCAGGGCTATCAAGGCGAGGACGGCGCGTTGCAGCCCTTGACCGGCGCCGTCTACCGCACCGGCGATGTCGCGACGGTCGATGACGACGGCTATTTCACCTATGTCGGCCGCGCCGACGATGTCTTCAAAGCTTCGGATTACCGGATCAGCCCGTTCGAGCTGGAGAGTGCGCTGATCGAGCACCCGGCGGTGGCCGAGGCGGCGATCGTGCCGTCGCCCGATCCGCTGCGCCTGGCGGTCCCCAAAGCCTTTATCACGCTCGCCGGCAACCAGCCGCCGACCCGCGACACGGCCTTGGCGATCTTCCGCCATTGCCGGGCCCATCTCGCCCCGTACAAGCGGGTGCGCCGCCTCGAATTCGCCGAACTGCCAAAGACCATCTCGGGCAAGATCCGCCGGGTCGAACTGCGCACCTCCGAGGCCGCCCGCCGCGCCACCGAGGCTCCCCGCGCCGCCAGCGAATTCTGGGAAGATGATTTCCCGGAGCTGAGGTAGTTCCGCTCTCTCGAACGAGATGACGATCCATGGTTCGGCCGAGGGATAGCGTCTCGGCAACTTCCGCCTGGGCGGAGCAGCGATTTAGCTATAGCAGATTTGGGTTAAGCTCATTCGAGCAGCGCCGCTAACTGAGAGACACGACATGTCGCTGAGCCGGGAATTCGCGCGGTTTGTTGCCGCTCTGAAATACGAGGATTTGCCGGCGGCGGTGGTGGACCGGGCAAAGGGGGTGACGTTAGAGGCGCTCGCCTCCGCCCTCGTGGCGCACGACATGCCGGCGAGCAAGCAGGCGCTGGCGATGATGCGCGAGGAGGAGACGGGCGGCGGCGGGGCCGCGACCGTGCTGTGCAATGGCGCCAAACTGACCAAGGCGGGTGCGGCTTTTGTCAACACCGAGACGATCTTTGCCGGCGGCAAGTGGGACACGTTCCGCATGCTGACCCATCCCGGCACCGCGATCCTGCCGGCGGCCTTGGTCGCGGCGGAAATTGCCGGCGCCTCGGGACGCGAGTTTCTGACCGCAGTGGCTGCCGGCTATGAAGTCATGGAGCGGATGGCCGCCGAGTTCATCCCGACCGTGATGTCGCGCGGTTTCCACGCGGGCCCGGTGTTCGGCATTTTCGGCGCCGCGATTGCCGCCGCCAAGCTCGGCGGGCTCGACGCAGAGCAAATCCACGGCGCCATCGCGCAATGCGTCAATCTCGCCTCGGGCAATCTCGAAGGGGCACGCAGCGGCGGGCGGTCATTGCGCGAAGGTGGTGCTGTACGCAACGCGCTGCTCGCGGTGGCATTGGCGCGGCACGGCACACCCGGCGGCGAAACGATTTTGGAGGGAGAGGCCGGCTTTTACCACGCCTATGCCGGCAATAACCGTGGCGAATTGCGCTACAGCTTTACCGGCGACAACCGCACCGATCTCGCGAAGATCACGCAAGGCCTCGGCCGCGACTGGATCTTTCTCGAAACGCTGTATCGGATTTATTCGACCGCCGGCTACAACATCGCCCACATCGAGGTGACGGCACGGCTCTGCAAAGAAAACAACATCCGCGCCGAGGACATCGACCGCATTGAGGCACTGGTCAACTGGTTCGAGACCGAATATCCAAGCCCGGCCTTCCCAAGCCGCGGGATCGAAAATCCGCCGCAGGTCGGTAGCACGCAGTACTTCACCGCTTGGGGTGCCGCCGAGCGCGGATATCCGCTGCTGCGTGGCGACCGGCCTAACCCGGGCGAGAGCGATCCCCCGGCAGTGCTCGACCTGATGCGGCGTGTGACCCTGATCCCGACCGTGCGCCGGACCCTGTTTGGTCCGCGGATCACAATCTTTACCAAGGATGGCCGCAGCTTCACAAAAGAGGGGACGGGCCGCGAATTCATCTGGGATTTTGAAGAGGAAGTGCGCCGCATCCGCCCGATCGCCCCTGGTCTCGCGATCGGCGAGGCGCAGTTCAACGAGCTGATCGACGCCTGCCGCCACCTCGATACACTCGACCACGCCGCGCAAAAGCTGATCGCGCTGACGATCCCACAGTAAGTCTGACACTCGGCCGGAGCACGATGGTATCGGTGCGATGGAGGCCTGACGGCTCGGCAATCGAACCATCTTTCGCCAGACCGTCTTTCAAATTGAGCGCTCACCTGGTCTGATGGGTGGTGTGTAACGACAAATAGCTGAAGGAGAGCCGGGAAATGGCGATTTCCGAGGTGAAAGCGCTGACGTTTGACGTGTTTGGCACGGTGGTCAATTGGCGCGACAGCGTTGCGCGCGAGGCCAAGGCCATTCTCGGATCAAAGGGGTACGACAAGGATTGGCACGATTTCGCCGACAAATGGCGGGCGCGCTACCAGCCGGCGATGGCCAAGGTGCGCAACGGCGAACGGCCGTGGACCCGGCTCGATGATTTGCACCGCGAGAACCTGCTCGAATTACTGCCGGAATTCGGAATATCGGGGCTCAGCGAGGCCGAAATCGACCATCTAAACCGCGCCTGGCACCGGCTCGATCCGTGGCCGGATACGGTCGAAGGGCTGACCCGGCTCAAGCGGAAATACATCCTCGTGACTTTGTCGAACGGCAATGTCGCGCTGATGGTCAATATGGCGAAATATGCGGGGCTGCCGTGGGACGCGATCCTCGGCGCCGAAGTGGCGCACGCCTATAAGCCACAGCCCGAGGCCTATGACCGGACCGCCGCCTTTCTCGACCTAAAGCCGCAGCAATGCATGATGGTCGCGGCCCATAACGGCGATCTGGTCGCGGCGCGAGGGCGCGGCTTCCATACCGCGTTTGTCAGCCGGCCGTTGGAGCATGGCCCAAACAAGACTCGTGACCTCAAGGCCGAGCACGATTTCGACGTGATCGCCGACAGCTTTATCGATCTCGCAGCCAAACTCGGCTGCTGATCACCGTTCTTCCGGGGCAGCAATGCCGTGTCGCGAAGACACGGCATTGTCGTTTTTGGCTGAGGCCCGCGATTTACTCTCGGGCCAATTACTGGGCGGCCGATTACTCCGCGGCGCGCGGCATCTCTTTGAGATCGGTCGAGTAGCGCAGATGCACCGGCGCGTTCAGCTCGAACGGGTCCTTTAGGCCCAGTTCCTTGCCGATTTCGCGCATTGCCGGCATCACCTCCTGGCCCAACAGCCGGATGCAGGTCTTCGCGTCCTCGTGGCTGACGTTGCCGTCATTGCCCCACAGGCCGTAAATGCTGGGCCGGGTCTCTTCGAGCACGCGGCGCAGTTTCGGGATAACCGTATCGGGCGTGCCGTAGATCACGCGGCCGTCGGCGACCTGTTTCTCGAATGTCGGGCGTCCGCGCGGGCTTTCGGCCCGTCCAACCGCGAATTCGACGAACTGGCGCCGAAACTCGGGCGAGAAGTAGCCCGCCGGGTTCGACCATACGGGGTGCGCAAGCCCGGTAAATTCGCCCTGCATCCACAAGAACTGGCGGGCGTTCTTTTCGGCCTTTTCTTCGCTGTCCGAGACGTGGACCTGCTGGAGGTAGCCCCGGTTCTCGGGCCCCGCTTCGTAGCCCACTTCAAGCGCGACTTCGTCGTAAAGCTTCCAGATATTCTTGGTCGCCTCGATCGAAGTATTGAGCGCGATATAGGGATAGCGCTGCTTTGCCGCCCAGATGATGGTCTCTTTGCTAAGCACGCCGGGGATCCAGACGCGCGGATAAGGCTTTTGCAACGGCACCGCCCACGGATTGACGACGCGGTGCTGGTAATGCGTGCCTTCCCAGCGGAACGGGCCTTCGCGCGTCCAGGCCGCGACGATCAAATCATGGGCCTCTTCGAAGCGCTCGCGGTTGTAGGCCGGGCTGACGCCGTTGGCGAGCTGCTCCTGACCGCCACCGCGCACAAAGCCGGAGACCAGCCGCCCTTTCGAGATCATGTCGATCATCGCCAACTCTTCGGCGAGCCGCACCGGGTTCTCGGCCAACGGCAACGGATTGCCGAGCATCACGATTTTCGCCTTTTTGGTCACTGCGGCGAGGATCGACGGCAAAGATATTGGCTTTTGCCTGCATGCAGAACGGCGCGTTGTGATGCTCGTTCAGCATAAAGCCTTCGACGCCCATCTCTTCGGCGTAAATGTATTGCTCGAGATATTCGTTATAGAGCCGGCTGCCGGCGACCGGATCGAAGTATTTGTTGGAGAACATCAGCGCGGTGGCGCCGAATTCGAGGCCGATATCGGCCGGGTAGGCGGACATTGGTTGCTCGGTGAAATACATTACATGCATGGTTTCCTCCTGTTCCCTCGCGCCTGCGGTCCGTCAGTGCGGACCGCGCCAGGTTCAGTTTTCCGCAATAAACCCGCCGATCAGCCGCGACACTGTCTCGGGCTGCTCCATCTCGGCGCAATGCCCGGCGGCGCGAACGACCTCAAACCGCGAATTGGGCAACGCCGCGGCGTAGAGCTCACCCGCGCTGCGCGGCACGATCTTGTCGTCATCGCCCCAAACGACCAGGGCCGGCGCCTTCACCCCGCCCAGCAGATGCGGCAAGGTCTGGCTATACATGTACGGCTTCCAAGCGATGCGGAAGCACATCTCCCGGCAGATGTCCCAATCGACCAGCTGATCGGTCGAAACATCGCCATAGACGCGGGCGAAGGCGCCCTGGTCGTGAAACCCGGCGCGGGCGTAATCGATATAGCTGACGATCGCCTGGTCAAAGATGTCGCCTTCGGGCGGCTTCAAACCCATCGCCCCGACCAAGGCCAGCCGATGCAGGCGGTCCGGCGCCATTGTCGCCATCTCGGCCGCGATCCAACCGCCAAAGCCGAGCCCGACGATCGAAGGCCGCTCGATCCCCAGATCGGACAGCAGCCATTGGTACATGACCGCGACATCGCGCACGCTGCGCAGCCATTGCGGCCGTTCCGACTTGCCGTAGCCCGGATGATGCGGAACCAGGACATCAAAGCGGCTCGCCAGCGCATCGTAGAATTCGAGCCGTTCGGGACTGCCGATATCGTGGTGCAACACCAGAACCGGACGCCCGCTGCCGGCGCGCGACAGATGCAACTTGATCCCGGCAATTTCGATATTCCGCTCGGCCCAATCCATGACGGCCCCTTTCGATGCCCACCCGAGTTTAGACTAATGCCGACGCTGTCGGGGCCGCAACCAACCGTTTGATCATCGCAGGGTTGCAGATTGGTAAGCCTAAGCGATGATAAGCCTACTCACGAGTTTGGGCCCAAGGGAAATTCGCGACTGACCTTTCTGGACGATCGACTCCTCCGTATTCCTTGACCGGGACCCGCTTCGGGCTTCAGTCTGCTTGCTGGGAGGAGACCGTGCGAGGCGATAAGCCCTAATCATGTACACCTACGTCATCCGTCGCCTGGCATTCGGGGCGCTGACAGTGGCCGGCGTTTCTATTGTTGTGTTCTTGGTGCTTCGTGTGCTGCCCGGGGACCCGCTGGTCGCGATCTTCGGCATGGAGGGCTTTACCAAGCTGACGGTGGCGGAGCGCGCCAGATACATGGCGCAGCTCGGGCTCAGCGACCCGCTGCCGGTTCAGTATCTGCATTGGATACGCGACATCGTGACTGGCAGCTTTGGCCACTCATTCTTCCGCGCCGAAAGCGTCGCCGAGATGATTGGGCGGCGAGGGCCTTTGACTGCCGAGATCGCGCTGATGTCAGTCGTTTTGTCATGGATTGTCGGCATCCCGGTGGCGATCGTCAGCGCGCTCAAACCCAATAGCCTCGGCGACAATGTCTCGCGCTTCTTCAGCATTCTGTTCCTGGCGGTGCCGGGCTTCTGGCTCGGCATGCTGATCGTGCTGGCGCTGCTATTTTGGTTTGGTTATCGGGCACCGCTCGCCGGCGCCTCGCTGTTTGTCGAGCCGTGGCGCAACCTGCAGATCGTGATCGGGCCGGCAGTCGTACTCGGGCCTCGGGCAAGCCGCCTACATCGCCCGCATGGCGCGTTCGAGCCTGCTCGAGGTAATCCGCGAAGACTATGTGCGCACCGCCCGCGCCAAGGGGCTGAACCGGCGCCGGGTGATCAGCCTGCATGCCCTGCCGAACGCGCTGCTGCCGGTCGTCACCCTGTCGGGGATTCTGTTGGGCTTCGTGCTGGCCGGCTCGATCCCGGTCGAGCGCGCCTTTGGCACGCCGGGGCTCGGTTATTCGATGTTCACCGCGGTCAACGAGCGCGACATTTTCGTGATGCAGAACCTGGTGTTCCTCTATGCCGTCGTCTTTGTAATGCTGAACATTCTGATTGATGTAGCGATCGCCTGGCTCGATCCCAGGATCCGCTACCAATGACGACGGTCGGTCCCGAGAGCGTCCTCCCGCTCGATCAGGCACCGGTATCGCCGCGGACCTCGCTGGCGAGCGGATTGTGGAAGTTCGCCCGGCGCTCGCCGATGTCGGCGTTCTGGGGCTGTGTCGCCGCGGCGATTGTCTTGGTGGCCTTGGCGGCGCCGTTGATCGCGCCTTACCCGCCTCTCAAATCCGATTTTCTGCACCTGACCAAACCGCCTTCTGCCGCTCACCTCTTCGGCACCGACCAGATCGGCCGCGACACGTTGAGCCGGGTCATCTATGGCAGCCGCGCCTCGCTGACGGTGGCGCTCGGCGCGGTTTTGTTCGGCACCACGCTCGGCGCGCTATGGGGTCTTGCCAGTGGCTATTTCGGCGGGCGCTTCGACATCCTCAGCCAGCGCATCATCGAGTTCCTGCAGTCCTTCCCCGATCTGATTCTGGCAATGGCGATCGCGATGGCGTTGGGCGCCGGTCTCGGCACCGTGATCGTTGCGATTGCGATTACCCGCATCCCGTTTGGCGGGCGGGTGATCCGCGCCGTTGTGCTGTCGCTAAAGGAGATGGCGTATGTCGAGGCGGCGCGCGGGCTGGGGGCCTCTCATCTGCGCATGATGGCGCGGCACATCCTGCCGCAATGCGTCGCCCCCTATCTGATCCTGGCGACGACACACCTTGGCGTCGCGATCATCATCGAGGCCGCACTCGGCTTTCTTGGGGTCGGCATCCCGCCGCCCACTCCGACCTGGGGCAACATGCTCGCCAACTCGCTGAATGGCGGTCTGGTGCCGCCCTGGTGGCTCGTATTGTTCCCGGGCTGCGCCATCACCCTGACCGTGCTCGCGTTCAGTCTGCTGGGTGACGGTGTCCGCGATATGATCGATCCACGGCTCAGGGGCGCCGTTTGAAGAGCGTCATTCGGCGTCGGGGAGGGCGATGCCTTCGTACAGATCGACCGAGCCGTACTTCGATGCCGACCGAAGCCAAGGCGAGCACGGCATCGCCGCCGCGGAGGATTTCGGTAATCCACTGCGCTCCCGATCGCCGGTGCAACTCGGCATAGATCGCATCAGAGGCGATCAATAGGATTTCCTGCACGCTGTCGATTTGCCGGTAAGCCGGCAGCTTAACTCGGCGATCATGCCGCTCGGTGCCGGGTGACAGAATTTCAACGATCAGGAACGGCTCTTCGATCGCCTGCCGCCCAGATTCGATTGGGGCGCAGGTTGCCGCGATATCGGCCACGAAATAGGTGTCCGCTCGATCGACCGGGTAACGCCGGCCTCAATCTGCGCGTTGCAGGGTCGGCGCTGATGCCAGGCGCTCGTCGATCCGCGAGACCAGGCGCACGACAAGGATCCGATGTGCCTCGGCCGGCGGCGCCATTGCGACGGGAAAGCCGCCGATCAGCTCGTAACGCGTTTCGGTGCCGTCGTCCCAATGAAGAAACTCGTCCAGGGTCATTGGCTTTGTTGCGGGCTCGGCCATGTCGGTTATCTAGGCCGCACTCGCGGTCTGCGCCAGCGGGAAGCGGACGCCGGCATCGTGCAGATGGCACGAGGCAAAGTGCCCCGGGGTCACCTCGCGCAGGGTTGGAACCTCGACCCGGCAGCGCGCCATCGCGTAAGGGCAGCGGGAGTGGAAATGGCAGCCGGGCGGCGGATTGATCGGGCTCGGCACGTCGCCGGTCAGGATCACCCGACGCCTCCCTTTGGCGCGCGCCTTGGGGATCGGCACCGCCGATAGAAGCGCCTCGGTGTAGGGGTGCAATGGCGTCTCGAACAGGCTTGTCTTGTCGGTCATCTCGACGATGCGGCCGAGATACATGACCGCAACCCGGTGGCTGATATGCTCGACGACCGCGAGATCGTGGGCGATAAACAGATAGGAGAGCTGCAATTCCTCCTGCAGGTCGATCAGTAAATTGATGATCTGCGCCTGGATCGACACGTCGAGCGCCGAGACCGGCTCGTCACCGACGATCAGCTCGGGGTTCAGCGCCAATGCTCGTGCGATGCCGATGCGCTGGCGCTGGCCGCCCGAGAATTCGTGCGGAAAGGAATAGATCAGTTCGGGCCGCAGCCCGACCCGCGCGAACAATTGCGCGACCCGTTCCCGACGTTCCGCGGGGCCACCGCCGACGCTGTGGATCGCGAGCGGCTCGCCGACGATCTCACCTGCCGACATCCGCGGATTGAGCGACGCGAACGGGTCCTGGTAGATCATCTGCATCTGCCGGCGGTAGGGCAGCATTTCGGAGCGGCCCAAACCGGTAATGTCGTTGCCGCCGACGAGGATCTTACCTTCGCTTGGCTCGACAAGCTTTAGCAGAGTTCGGCCGACCGTGGACTTGCCGCAGCCGCTCTCGCCAACCAGGCCCAGGGTCTCGCCGCGTTCGATGTGGAACGACACGCCATCCACGGCATGGACGTGGCCCGACACACGCGAGAATACGCCGCTATAGATCGGGAAATGCTTTTTCAGTCCGCGGACCTCGAGCAGCGGACTATCCGCGCTTTGGCGGATCACGCGGCGCCCCTTAACAGGCGGTCGGCATGCCAGCAGGCGACCCAGTGCCCTGGGCGATGCTGATGGAGCGGCGGATAGCCGGCGCGGCATTCCTCGCTCGCGAAATCGCAGCGCGGCGCAAAGCTGCACCCCTGCGGCAGGTTGGCCAGAGAGGGCACCATGCCTTTGATCTCGTTCAGCCGGCTGCGATGCACCTTGCCCTGCGCCGCGGCTTCGAGATTGGGCACCGACCCAAGCAAGCCGCGCGTGTAAGGGTGCGCTGGACAATCGAACAGATCGTCGGCGCTTGCCTCCTCGACTTTGCGCCCGGCATACATGACAACGACCCGGTCGGCGTTCTCGGCGACGACGCCCATGTCATGCGTGATCAGGATGATCGCCATGTCGAGCGTCTCCTGCAATTCGCGCATCAAATCGAGGATCTGCGCCTGGATTGTGACATCGAGCGCGGTCGTCGGCTCGTCGGCGATCAAGAGCTTGGGGTTGCACGACAGCGCCATCGCGATCATCGCGCGCTGCCGCATCCCGCCCGATAGCTGGTGCGGATAAGCATGAGCCCGGCGCTCCGGCACCGGGATATGGACCCGGCGCAGCATCTCGATGGCAAGTTCCATCGCCGGTCGCCGAGCGAGGCCCTGATGCAGCGCGATCGCCTCGCTGATCTGCCGGCCCACCGTCAGCAGCGGGTTCAGCGAGGTCATCGGCTCCTGAAAGATCATCGAGATATGGTTGCCGCGCACCGCCTCCATCTCGCTTTCGCTCAGATCGAGGAGGTTCTTGCCTTCGAAGCGGATCGCGCCGCCGACGATCCGTCCCGGCGGGTCGGCGACGAGGCGCAGCACGGAGAGTGCCGTCACACTCTTGCCGCAGCCCGACTCGCCGACCACCCCCAATGTTTCCCCGGTCCGCACCGTAAAGGAAACCCCGTCGACCGCACGCACGACGCGGCCGGCGGTGAAGAAATGGGTCCGGAGATCATCGATCTCCAACAGCGGGACGTTCGCCTCCGCTTGCGCATCGCGAGGCGGATTTTCAACAATTCTTACGCCATTCAAGAATGACACCCGCCTGTTCGATGATATCTTGGTATGCAGACTAGCAGAGTGAAAATACCAAGGGGAGAAAACGTCATGACCGACCCGCGCGACGTTCGTTCGTGGGGAAACCGCCGCGATTTCCTGAAGACAAGCGCCGCCATGGCGGCGGGAGCCTATGGGCTGTCGTGGCTGCCGGCGCGGGCCGCCGAGGAGATTCCGCTCGAGTACGACGGGTCGAAGTTCCAGCTCAAGGCCCCTGAGCCCAACCCGAAATCCGGCGGCGTGCTGCGCATCGGCGTCACGATGCGCCCACCGCATTTCGACATCCACCAGTCCGGCACGATTAACACCCTCGCGGCGATGACGGTCATGTTCGACAATCTGATCCGCCGTGACCCGCGCGACGGGCAGACGATCATCCCCGACCTGGCAGAGAGCTGGGAAATCGCCAAGGACGGCAAGACCTACACCTTCCACCTGCGTAAGGGCGTCGAGTTTCACGACGGTGCGGAACTGACCTCGGAGGACGTGAAAGCAACCTTCGATCGGATCAGAAAGCCGCCCAAAGGGGTCAGCATCCCCCGCAGCGTGCTGTTTCGGGCAGTCGACGAGATCGCCGTGCCCGACAAATACACCGTACAGTTCAAGCTGGCCGAACCGCGGCCGGTCGATTTCATCATGGCGGCGATCGCCAGCGGCTGGAACGTCATCGTTCGCAAAAAGACGCTGGAAGACAACAACTACGATTTGAAGAAAGTGAGGGTCTATCCCGGTACCGGTCCGTTCCTCCCCGGCAAGTTCGTCGAGACCGAAAGCTGGGAGATGACAAAAAACAAGAACTACTGGAACAAGGGGCTGCCGTATCTCGACGGCGTCACGTTCTACCACGCGCTGCCGTTTTCGACCGAGCTCGGCTCGGCTGTGTTGTCAGGGCGGGTCGACTATATCCGCATCACCGACCCGGTAACTTGGCGCAAGGCCAAGGAAACGCCGGGCATGTCGGTAGCCCGATATAACCAAAGCGTGATCCAGGGGACTTGGCTCAATGCCAAGCGCAAACCGTTCGACGACCCGCGGGTGCGGCGCGCCTTCCACCTGGCCTTCAACCGACCAGCGCTGATCGAAGTCGTCAAGGACGTCACTCCGATGCAGGTCGGCGGGTTCATCTACCCGTTCTCGAAATGGGCAACGCCAAAGCCTGAGCTGTTCAAACGCGTCGGTTACGAGGAAGACACCACCGCTGCGATCAAGGAAGCACGCGCATTGCTCGCCGCGGCTGGACATCCCGACGGGTTCAAGGATCTCGATTTTCTGGTCCGCGACGTGCCGAGCTTTAAGCTGTGGTCGCAGGCAATCCAGGCGATGCTGCAGGAGGGCCTCAATGTCCAATGCAAGCTGCGCACGGTCGTCGAATCGGTGTGGTTCGACGATACCCAAAACGGGCATTTCGATCTGGCGATCGGCGCAATCGTCTCCACGCTGCTCGACCCGTCAGACTACTTCAACGCGTGGTATCGCACCGGGGGACCGCAGAATTATTCGTTCTGGGAGAACGAGAAATTCAACACGCTGACCGACCAGATTGACCGCGAGGTCGATCCGCAGAAGCGCTTGGCGCTGGTGCGCCAGGCAGAGCAGATAATGGAGCAGAACCCGCCTGTGTTGCCAGTCGCCTGGGAGCAGATCAACGACGTCTGGTACAACTACGTCAAGGGTCTCAACCCCGCAAACTTTTTCGGCGTCTACGATGTCGGACGGCAGGACACCGTTTGGCTCGACAAGACGTAGCGCTCATCCAGTTTTACTCTCGGCCTCATTGCCATTGTAGTTGGGGCCGAGCCGCCAAGTGACATTGCCGGTCTTTCTGTCGGTGATGGCAATGATATTGGCTTCCCTTGTTCGCCGTGGCTCGCAGTGCGCGCTTACGACTGCATTGAGAGTTGCGTCGAAGCACGTCGTTCGCTCGGCCATAGCAGCGCTGTCATGCACAGGGTGTACCCGACCGCCAATAGGACGTAGCCGATCCGGGTCGCGAATGACTCTGGCGTCGTCGTCGGCAGCGGCGCTATGCCCGATCCGAACAGAATGAGGAACGTCGTCAGCGCCCCTGCATACATCCGGGCGCGACCGGCCGTTGCCCGCCCAGCCAAGATCAGCCCGACAAGAAAAACGGTCAGGAACAGAAAGGGCAATGACGGGCGCAGCTCGACGAACGCAAAGGCGAGTGAGGCAAGCACGCCGCTCAGCAGATTTACGGCGACAGTGCTTAGGGCAGAACGGACGCTGGTCGCAAAGTCAAACTGAAGCAGCACGGAAGCGACAGTGATTGGCAGGACGATCGCCAAAGAGAGCGCGTTGTTGGTCAGGCACAGCGTCATGGCGCCGAGCAGGATAGACCCATTGGCGAGCGCCCGGATGACAGGTCTGTCGATGGCTTGGGCCATCGGCGGCGCGTCCTCGGTTTTATCGTGGCTTGGCAGGACCGCGTGGGCGAGCCACGACAAGACCACGGCGCTCAAATAAGCTTGAAGCAATGTTGCGATGATGCCTGAGTCTAGCGTCGAGTGCACGCGGTCGAGCAGGCTAACCGTGATTGCTATTGCCAAGCAGAGGAAGATGACCGGGCCACCCTGTCCCCGCGCCTGTACGAAGAAGCACACGAAAAAGAATAGACCGAGCAATGCCAATAATTGGACCGGCTGGTCGCCAAAGATGCCATTCAGAACAATAAAGGCCTGTCCGACAACAAGCACGAGCCCGGCCAGCGCGATTGCCTTTGATAGCGGCATTGGCCCAGCGCCGAAGATCAGAAATTGCACCGCGAGGACCGGCCCAAAGAAGGGGATAACGTCGCCGATCGCGAGGTTGAAGGTCAGGCCAACAGCGACCGCGAGCGCGACCCGCAATCCGATGCGGCGCTGGCGCGACAGGACCGCCTGCGCGGCGGCAGCATCAGGTGGCATAGGTCAGGATCGAGATCAGGCGAATGAATACCGCACCCAGAGCGTCCGTGACCGGATTGTTGCCGGTGTAAACGACGACATTCACCTGCGAACCGAACCGCACGCTGCCCCGCGGCGGCGTATCCTCGACAATCAAACGCACCGGGAAACGCTGCGGGTCGCGCACCCAGCCTGTGGCGTTTTTGATCGTTGGCAGGCCGGTATTGGGATCAACGCTGTTCTGAGAAACGCCCCAGCCTATACTCTCGACGCGAGCTTTGAAGACCGAGCCGGGCAACGAGTCGAAGACTAATTCGGCTCGATCGGACGGAGACATGTATTCGAGGCTATTCTCCTTATAATCCGCCGAAACCCAGACCGTGTTCGTGTCGATAAAGGTGAGGGCCGCTTGCCCCACCCCAATAAACTGACCGGTCGCAAGTTGGAGATTGGAGACCACGCCGGCGGCAGGGGCCTTGACGGTTGTATAGAGAAGGTTGAGCCGCGCCCGCCCCAACGTGGCAAGCGCCTCCTTGAGCTGGGGATTGTCGGCGCCCTTTGGGCCAAGCTCTTCCCGCGCCTTGGCAAGGTCGGCCTGGCTGGCCGTCAGCGCCGCCCGCGCGGCGTCCTGTGTGGCGCGGGCTGTATCGGCCTTGGCAGTGGGGTAGACGCCGCGTTTGACCAGCTCAAAAACCCGCTCTGTCTGGGCGTGAACATTCTCGAGTTCTGCGGTCTCCTTGACGACGCGCGCCTGTGCCGATTCCACGGCAGCCGTAGAGGCCCCCAGCGTCTGACCGATCTGCTCGAGCTGGGCCTGCGCCTCCGCCACGGCAAGTTCGAAGGGGCGCGGATCGATGCGGAACAGAACCTGGCCCGCGTCGACGCGCGTATTGTCGGCGACATCGACGCCTATCACACGGCCCGCGACTTCGGGAGCCATGCGGATGACATAGGCCTGCACCACCGCTTGCGATGACAAGGGCGTGAACCGCTCCATCACGATCGACAAGGCGAACAGCAGAATGGTCACGGCGACGACAATCAGCGCGGCCTTGCGCAGCGGGTTCGCAGCGTCGGTGTCCGCGGCCGCGGGTTTCGCAGCGGCGCGTTCTTCCGCCGCGATTTTGTTGGCGGCTTCAAACTCGGCGCTCATCGAGCTAGCACGCGGTTGGCAGCCCTAGCACCGGCGCCAATTATCTTGGAGCCCGGGCGCGCCGACAGCATAAATGGCATTTTACAGCACCCGATCGGCGGCCGGCGCCGCGCTCCGGGAGCGGCGCTGTTGCATCCATTCAATCAGCAGCACATAGCCGACTGCCAGGACCACAGGCCCGACAAACAGGCCGAGAAGGCCGTCGGCAATCATCCCGCCGATGACGCCGATCAGAATGACCGGCATCGGCACTTCCAATCCGCGGCCGAGCATCAATGGCTTTAGAACATTGTCGCTGAGCCCGGCGATGAGGGTCCAGACCAGGAAGATGATCGCCGGCTGCGTTGCTTTCGTTGCAAAGACATAGGCGATGATCGGCAGTGTCACCAGCACCGCCGGCACCTGCACAATAGCAAACAAGAGCGTCACGACCGTCCAAACGCCGGCGGCCGGAACGCCAATGGCAAAAAATCCGACCCCGAGGAGAAGCGACTGGATTACCGCCACGCCGACAACGCCGACCGCCACGCCACGGATCGTAGCGGCCATCAGCGTGACCAGATGGACCCCTTGCGCCTCGCTGCCGGTAAAAAGTCCCGAGCAGACGCCGAGCGAAATCGGCGGCGCCCCTGCCATAGGCGACGAGTACGGCGGCGATTCCGAAAGAGAGAACAAACGATAATTGGCCGGCGGCGAGGCCGCCCGCAGACGACACCAGCCGTGTCGCTGGTTCGCTCAACGCCTCGCGGTATTTGGCAAACGCCGCCGGCATGTTGGTGGCGGCGAGCGCCCAGGCCTCCGTCAGTTTCTGACCCACCAGCGGGAGTCCGGGAAGCCATGCCGGCGGCGGTGGGAGGGTAAGGCTTTGATTGTGCAAACCGGTGATTAGCGAATACAGCGAAGATGCGAGCGACGTCACGATTGTGACCATCGCCACCAACATCACTGTGACGCCGACCAGCCCGATCAGCAGCGCCGACCAGCGATTACCGAGCCGGGCGGCCAGGCGGAGATGCAGCGGGTACAGCATAACTGCCAAGATTGCAGACCACAGCAGAAGGTCGATAAAAGGCGCTATGAATCGACTGCATGCGTAGACCAATAAGCCGATCAGCCCGATTTGAAGTACCAGATCGATTATGTTCGAGCGCGAAGACGCGTAATCAGACTTCAGCATATCCGGGTCCATTGTTTTCCCCCCGCCTCCCCTTAAAGACGGACGCCAAGATGAAGTCCGCTCAGCCTCTCAACATGCGTCAATTGCAGGACGGGTTAGGGCACGCCACCGACTCTAGATGCCTCGTCCGGCAGAATTCTCCTTGACCTGGATCAAGGTGCGTTTCGGCGTCACCGATGGCAAAGCGCGTTGCGTTCGATGTAGGGTATCGACCGGTCCCGGTTCCTGCAAGGCCGTGAACGTTCGAGGTAGCGGTTGTTTGGTCGATCAGTGCGCCGCGCCTAGCCCGGCAACGGGAAGGTGTGAGGAGCCTCGATGCCGCGCCACTCAGCATCCGCCGCGCATCGTCCAGGCGTCCCGCACCGACATAGGCCTTCAGCAAGGTGAACTCGACCAGGTCGAGCTGCGCGCGGCTGCCGCCGATGCGCTCGAGCTCTCCCGTAATCGGTTCGAGCGCGTCGATCGCGGCGGAGAATTCCTGCCGTTCGAAATGCAGCAAAGCCGCGCGCCACCATCGGAACGAGCGGGCCGGACGGATAGCGACCCTGGCGCGCGAGCTCGTCGATCTGGCGTATTCGCTCCTCCGGCGCTGCGTCATCGCCGGCCACGGCCTGGGCGAGCGCGATGTGCATGTCGGAAAACGCGAGACCGGCGCGCGGAAACGCGCTGTTCGCGAAATCATGCATCAGGCGCCATGCGCCGGCATCGCGCGGCTGCCCGGCGAGCTCCCAGCGCCACAGAAACGAGACCGCATCGTTCAGCTTGCCGCGCGGCGGGCCGCTATGGACATCGGGCGAGAACGCTTCTCTGAAAAGCTGGTACGCTGCCGCTGCATCCCCGGCCTCGAGGTGGCCGAGCGCCAGATGCCAACTCAGGTGGCTGTATAACGAGCCGTTACGCGGATAGGTGGTCAGCCAAGACGTCAGAAAGGCGCGGGCCGCATTTGCGTCGCCCTCCTCGTAGCAGAGATGCGCACGGGCATGCGCCGCCCAGGGGTTTTTGGGGTTCTGGGCCAGCGACCGATCGATCTTTGGGCCGGCGGCCTCGCGATTGCCATTTTCCGAAAGAGCCATCCCGTGATGCGCGGTGAACCACCAATCGTCGCCATAGCTCGGGGCGAGCCTCTCCAGCAATTCCAGCAGCATGCGTTTCTGCCCGGGGCGGCCGGAATTGCCGATCAGCCCGTTGGTGAAGGCGGTAGTGGCGAGCACCAGGACGTCGCGCGGCCATAGGTCAAGGTGCGCGAGCACCGCTGAAAGTGCGCCTTCGGCGTCGCCCGCCACGAGCAAGTCGAAAAACGCGATATGGCTGGCTTCCCGTGGAGACAAATTGGCGGTGAGGGAGTTGGCCGCCGCCATCGAAGCGCGTGCCGCCACCGCGTTCCCGCGCTCCAGCAGCGCGTACGCCTTGGCGGCATGGGCGAGAGCAAAGCTCGGATCTGCGGCGATCGCACGATCGAACGCCTCGATCGCGCCCGGATACATGGTCAGCTTGGCTTCACAGCCCTCTAGGTAAGCATCCCGCGCGGCGGACGAATTGGTGGACAACGGGAGTTCGTATCGGTCCGTCAGCATGATGGTGATCCAATCGTCGCATTTCGCCTTGTACGATCCGCGCAACCCGTACCACGGCAAGCGCCGACGAGTATCGCCGGCGACAGCGCGAGCGCCAGGCAAAATGGCGCCGGCTTCGGAGCGGACCATTTCCGCCTCGCGCATCAGCGCTTCGCGCTTATGATGACGGCCAGAGCACAGCCGACGACAGGGTAGGGGTGCATATGGCGGCAACGGCGGTCGAAGCATGGGACGAGCGGTGGGCAACGCCCGAAGGTCGCGCCGACTGGCTGATGCCCGATCCGGCGGTGGCGGCGCTGGTGCCAGTGCTGAAGGCGCGCGGCGTGCAGCATGTGCTCGATCTCGGTTGCGGTGTCGGCCGGCATGCGCTGCTCTTCGCAGAGCACGGCTTTGCGGTCGAGGCGATCGACGGTGCCGCTGCTGGTCTCGACTTTGCTTCCCGCGAAGCAGCCGCGCGCGGCCTCCGACTGGGCCTGCGCCAGGCCGATGCCGACGCGCTGCCCTTTGATGACGAGAGTTTCGACTATGTGTTGTCGTGGAACGTCATCTTTCACGGCACACTGGGCGATGTCGGCCGCCGCCTCGCCGAGATCTGGCGCATCCTGAAGCCCGGCGGGCTTTACCAGGGGACGATGCTGTCGAAGCGCGATGCGCAATTCGGCCGCGGCCAGCCGGTCGCTCCCGACACCTTCATCCGCGGCAGCGACGCAAAGGCACACCCGCACTACTATTGCGATTTGGCCGGTCTTGCAGCGCTCTTCGCCGGCTTCGACCTTCTCTCGCTAACCCAGGAGGAGCAACGCCGCCCGGGCTCCTGGCACTGGCACATCCTCGCCGAACGGCAGTGAACGGGGATGGCCGTGCCGATGCGCGCGCCCGGTCGGGCCGGTGAGACCTGCCCAGTTCGGCCACGGGCCAATCCGCGGTCGTCTCGGGCGAACTGTCGTTCTCAGCGGCGCGAAGCTGCCATCGGCTCATTCGCACGTCTTAGTGCGCCAAAATTTGGCTTAGAAACAGCCTTGTGCGGTCGCTCTTTGGGTTGGCGAAGAGTTCCTGCGGCGGCCCGCGCTCGACGATCTCGCCCCGGTCCATAAAGACGATCGTGTCGCCGACGGTGCGCGCAAACCCCATTTCATGGGTCACGCACACCATCGTCATTCCTTCCTGCGCCAGTTCGATCATCACGTCGAGCACTTCCTTGATCATCTCCGGATCGAGGGCGGAGGTCGGCTCGTCGAACAGCATGATTTCGGGGTTCATGCACAGCGAGCGAGCAATCGCGACGCGCTGCTGCTGACCACCTGAAAGCTGACCGGGATATTTATCGGCCTGGTCCGGGATGCGGACCCGTTCGAGATACATGCGGGCGGTTTTCTCGGCCTCTCTGCGCGGCTGTTTGCGGACCCAGATCGGCGCCAGTACGAGGTTCTCCAGCACCGTTAGATGCGGGAACAAATTGAACTGCTGGAACACCATGCCGACCTCGCGGCGGATCGCCTCGATGTTTTTAACATCCGAGGTCAGCTCGATGCCGGCGACGATGATCTGGCCGCGTTGATGCTGCTCCAGCCGATTGATGCAGCGGATGACCGTCGACTTGCCCGAGCCGGAAGGACCGCAGACGACAACGCGCTCGCCCTTTTTGACTTCAAGGTTGATGTCCTTGAGGACATGAAATTCGCCATACCATTTGTCGACGTGGCGCAATTCGATAATCGGCTGCCCCGCCCGGGTATGCGTCGCTTCCATCGCGTTTGTCATGCCGCTCTCCCGGCCGCTAATGCCGCCGGCCGCGGTTGAATTCGCGCTCGAGCATCTGGCTGTAGCGCGACATGAAAAAGCAGAAGGTGAAATAGATCGCCGCGACAAAGACGTAGGCTTCGGCGTAAAAGCCGCGCCAGTTGGGGTCGGTCAATGCCGCATTCGCGGTGCCGAGCAGATCGAAAAGACCGATGACGATGACCAGCGACGTGTCCTTGAAGGTGCCGATAAAGGTGTTGACCAAAGGCGGGATGACCATGGCCAGCGCTTGCGGCAACACGATCAGCCGGGTGCGTTGCCAATAGGACAGGCCGAGCGCGTCGGCGGCCTCGATCTGCCCTTTTGGGATCGCCTGCAATCCGCCGCGCACCACCTCGGCGAGATACGCGGCCGCGAACAGAATGAACGCCACCTGCGCCCGCAACAATTTGTCGATCGTCACCCCGGCCGGCAGAAACAGCGGCAGCATGACCGACGCCATGAACAGCACGGTAATCAGCGGCACGCCGCGGATCAGCTCGATATAGGCGACGCAGATCGCGCGCACTGCCGGCAATTCCGATCGCCGGCCAAGCGCCAGCAGGATCGCCAGCGGAAAGGCGAACAGCCATGCCGACGACGGCCAGGATCAGGGTTAACGGCAGGCCGTTCCACAGATCGGTCGGGACGTAGCTCATGCCGAGGATGCCGCCCCACATCAGCACCCCGATCACCGCCAACCCGGCGAGCCACAGCGCGGTCAGCCGCCCGCCCCATAAGCGGCGGTCGCAACTCGCCAGGATCACGCCGATAAAGATCAAAATAACGAAGAGCGGCCGCCATTGCTCGGCATAGGGAAAACGGCCGAACAGAATAAAGCGCAGTTTTGCAGCGATGAAGGCCCAGCAGGCGCCATCGCCGCGGCAGGCGCGTCCGCTGTCGGCCTGCCAAACCGCGTCGATCAACGCCCAGCGGATCACCGGCGGGATCGCCACCGCAAGCAGCCACGCTGCCGCCAAGGTCAGGATCGTGTTGCCGACGCTGCTGAACAGATTGCTGCGCATCCACGCAATCAGGCCGGCCGTCGCCGGCGGCGGCCGTTCGGCCGGTAATGGCAGGTCTTGCGTCGTGTCGGTCATCGTCTAGCGCTCGACCAATGCCACGGCGCGATTATAGAAGTTCATGACCGCCGCAATCGTCAGGCTGATCGCCAAATAGACCGCCATGATCAGCGTGATCCCTTCGACCGCCTGCCCGGTCTGGTTGATCGTGGTGTTGGCGATCGAAACGAGATCGGGATAACCGATGATCACGGCCAAGGAGCTGTTCTTGGTCAGATTGAGATACTGGCTGGTCACAGGCGGGATGATGACCCGCAGCGCTTGCGGCAAGACGATCAACCGCATCGTCTGTCCGGGTCTGAGGCCGAGCGCCGCCGCCGCCTCGCTTTGGCCCCAACTCACGGACAGGATGCCGGCGCGTACGATCTCGGCGATAAAGCTCGCGGTGTAGATCGTCAGCCCGAGCAGCAATGCCGCGAATTCCGGCGACACGGCGCCACCGCCGGCAAAGTTGAAGCCCTTGAGCGCCGGCCGATCCAACGCCAACGGCGCACCGGACACGAGAAAAACCAGCAATGGCAGCCCGACAATCAGCCCGACGCCGAGCCAGCCCGACGGGATTTGCGCGCCGGTCGCCATCTGCCGCCGCCTCGCCCAGCGGCTGACGCCCACTGCGCCTAGGATGCCAATGATAAAGGCGAGAACTATCCAGAGATGCGCAGGATTGCTGACCGGCACCGGGAATTGAACGCCGCGATTGCTGACAAAAAACCCTGGCAGAGGTTGCCAGGCCTGACGCGGCGCCGGCGCACCGGCCCGCAGCAAGCTCCACCAAAACAACAGCTGCAGCGCCAGAGGGATGTTGCGAAAGGTTTCGACATAGACTTGCGATAGCTTGGCGACGAGCCAGTTACGCGACAGCCGGGCGATGCCGATCAAAGTGCCGAAAATTGTCGCAAGCACGATGCCGAGGATCGCGACGTAAAGCGTATTGATAAGCCCAACAAAAAACGCGCGGGCGTAAGTATCGGACGGCGCGTAGCGGATCAGCGACTCGCCAATCGCAAACGACGCCTCGCGATGCAAAAAGCCAAACCCGGTGGCAATGTTCTGGCGCCCGAGGTTAACCAGCGTGTTGTGGACGAGGAACCAGCCGACCGCGACCACGATCGCGACAAACAGGATCTGGTAAGCAATTCCCCGCACCGCCGGGTCGCGCCAAAATGCCGGCCGGCTCGGCTGGCGCATGGCGTCGATCGGCGGGCTTGCCATTACTTCGCTAGCCGACGGCGCCGTGTTGCAATTTAGCGGATCGGCATCGCATACATCAGCCCCCCTTTGGTCCACAAATTATTGATGCCGCGATCGAGCTTGAGCGGCGAGTCCTTGCCGACATTGCGCTCGAAGATCTCGCCGTAATTGCCGACCTGTTTGATCGCGTTGTAGGCCCACTTCTCGTCGATTCCGAGCGATTTGCCTGCCCCAGGAGTAACGCCGAGCAGCCGCTTGATGTTGGGATCGTCCGATTTGAGCATGTCGTCGACGTTTTTTGAGGTGATCCCCAACTCCTCGGCCTGGATCAAGGCATAGATCACCCAGCGGACGAGGTCGTTCCATTGATCGTCGCCCTGACGCACCGCCGGCGACAGCGGCTCCTTGGAGATGACCTCGGGCAGGATCACATAGTCGTCTGGGTTCGACGCACGCCCGGCGCGGGTTGCCGCAAGCCCGGACCGGTCAGTGGTGTAGGCGTCGCACCGTCCGGAAAAGAACGCGCTCTCGACTTCGTCGAGCTTCTCGATTACGACCGGTTTGAATTCGATCTTGTTGGCGCGAAAGTAATCGGCGAGGTTGAGTTCCGTCGTCGTCCCGGGCTGCACGCAGATCGTGGCGCCATTTAGTTCCTTGGCGCTTTTAACCGCGAGCTTTTTCGCCACCATAAAGCCCTGACCGTCATAATAGACGACGGCGGTAAAGTTGAGCCCGAGATCGGTATCGCGCTGCAACGTCCAGGTCGTGTTGCGCGACAGCACGTCGACCTCGCCCGATTGCAGCGCGGTAAAGCGCTGCTGCGCCGTCAGCGGGACGTACTTGACCTTGGTCGCGTCGCCGAACAAGGCGGCGGCGAGCGCGCGACAGATATCGACGTCGAGCCCGGTGTAGTGGCCCTGGTTGTCGGGCTGTGCGAACCCGGCAAGCCCGGTATTGACGCCGCAGACCACCTGACCAGCCTGCTTGACCTTGTCAAAAGTCGGCCCGGCTTGCGCCGACAGAGCAAAGCAAATCGCGGCCGCCGATATCGCGCCCGCATGGACCCATTGCCTGATCTTCATCGCCCCTATCCCCCGCCGCTACGACCGCCCTTAAGACAGGCGTCTAGCATTCCCCACCACGTGCTGCAACCTGTCGGTGTTTGCCGATACCGAGCCGCACCTGCCCACGCATATCGGCTTGACGCACATTTGGGGCCCTGGAGCGGCAGGTTGGGCGCGGTGCTCGAACTCCGCCAGTTTTTTGCGCATTTCGGGTCCCGACCGGGGAACGGCATCCGCCATTTCAGTCGGAGGCTGTCAGCGCCTTCGAAAAGGTCTATCCTCCGACGTTGGCTTTTCGGTTTAGGTTGGGTCGGTCTCCGACATCAGATGAGTTCGTCAATTCCCGCGGTCGGGCACATCGCTCTGCCCGCCGAGAGGACCAGAATCAACCGGCTGCAACGCCGTGAGTTCGTCCGTCGCGCTCGTTAGGGCATATCGTAAACAATGGCCAACAACACGATCGCCACGATTGCTATCACAAACCAGATCGTTGCCGCGTCGGTGTTGGTCAGCAGTGTTGCTCCACGACGGCGAAGAACCTGCATAAAGGATAGGTGAACATTCATCGCTAAATTAAATTCTGCAGTGGACGGTATTTTAGGGACATCAAACACGCCGGGAGCCCTAATGTTGCTGATGTCCGATTATTGACACCGATCTCTTGATACCAACGCGCTTGCCGCAGACGCCGCGTGAGGGCGGCTGCCGCTTCGTCACCTAGATCGAGCACCATAGCGAGATGGTACGCGCCGCCTCTGTCGGCCTTCTCTGAAGTGCCACGCGGGCGGCAGGACAAGTGCGGGCTGGCATGCCCTCGGCAGGAATGCCAAATGCAACAGCGGATCGTTGATGGCAGACGCAGTTTTGAGGAGGGGCTTTCGCTCGAGCAAATGTCGCACCACTATCTAGCGCGACATAAAGCAGGGCTTCGGCGCGGCACCGTCGGTGCGAACTCTTCCTGTGTGCTCGCGAAGTCGCTGACGCTATCGTTCCCGAGGGGGTTGTGATGGCAGTGAGGAATGCGTTCTACGCCCAGTCGGGTGGAGTGACCGCGGTGATCAACGCCTCGGCCTGTGGCCTGCTGCAAACTGCCCGCCAACATCGAGCGGAGATCGGCAAGGTCTATGCTGGCCGCAATGGCATCATCGGCGCCCTGACTGAGGATCTAATCGATACCAGCGTCGAGTCCGAAGCCTCGATCGCTGCGCTCAAACACACCCCGGGCGCTGCGTTTGGATCCTGTCGCTATAAGCTCGGGTCGATTGACGAGCATCGCGCCCAGTACGAACGCTTGATCGAAGTGTTCAATGCGCACGATATCGGCTTCTTTTTCTACAATGGCGGCGGCGACTCGCAGGACACCGCCTATAAAGTCAGCCAGATCGGCGCTGCACTGGGCTACCCGATCGTGTGCGTCGGCGTTCCCAAGACAGTCGACAATGACCTGCCGATCACTGACTGTTCACCGGGCTTTGGCTCAGTGGCAAAATATATTGCGACTTCGCTCCGGGAAGCGGCGTTCGACCTGGCGGCGATGAGCCGTACCTCGACCCAGGTGTTTGTTCTGGAAGTGATGGGCCGGCATGCTGGGTGGGCGACCGCAGCCGCCGCACTCGCAGCTGAACATGACGGCGATGCTCCGCACATCTTGCTGCTGCCCGAAATTGGGTTCAACGAAGCCCGCTTTCTGGCCAAAGCGAAGGAGGCTTTGGAGCGGTACGGCCAATGCGTTATCGCCACATCGGAAGGGGTCAAAGGACCAAACGGCGAGTTCCTCTCGGCGTCGGCCGCAAAGGATGCCTTCGGCCATGCGCAGCTGGGCGGGGTCGCACCAGTGATCGCCAACCTGATCAGTGCGAAACTCGGCTGCAGATGCCATTGGGGGGTTCCTGATTACTTGCAGCGTTCAGCACGCCACATCGCCTCCGACACCGATCTCCAGCAGGCTTACGCGGTCGGTCGCGCAGCGGTGGAATTCGCAGTCGCCGGCAAGAATGCGGTGATGCCGGCGATCCGTCGGCTCAGCGATGCGCCCTATCGCTGGGACATCATCGCGGCGCCGCTCTCTGAAGTCGCCAATCAGGAAAAGTTATTGCCTCCCGACTTTATCAGCGCCGACGGCTTTGGCATTACTGCGTCGGCCCGTCGCTATTTGGCGCCGCTGATTGTCGGCGAAGCCTATCCGCCATATAAAAATGGCTTGCCCGACTATGTGAAATTGCAGAACGTGGCGGTGCCGAAAAAACTGAAGAGCGAGTTCGCGGTCTGAAACAAAAATCAGCCGCAACAGCTGCCGGGTTGGGCGGCGATTGTGGTCTGCAAACGGCTATTAACGGCGTGCCTGCGTCTTGATCCGCTGACGGTCTCGTATGGCGAACGCTCATCTTCATCCGCAGTGATAATGGTCATTCTGAACAGGACTTCAGACGATCTGATTCCGCAATTGAGTTTCGCCGCGCTCGAGCCGTCCGAGATTGTCGAGCAGGATTTCGATGACATTGTCTTCGTAACGCCGGGTCTCGCCCGCGGTATGCGGCGTAATCAATACCTGCTCCATCGCCCACAGCGGTGAACTTGGCGCGAGCGGTTCTTCGGTTGTCACATCAATCCCGGCACCTGCGATCCGCCGCGTCGCCAGCGCCTCGATCAGTGCCGTCTCATCGACGACCCGGCCACGTGCGACGTTCACCAGATGGGCTGTCGGCTTCATCCGGCTGAATGCTTCGGCGCCGATCAGGTTCTCGGTTTCGGCGGTCAGCGGGCAGGTGAGCACCACAAAATCGGCATCGGGCAGTAGCGCGCTGAGCTCGTCCATACCATGCACCGCATCCGCAGCACCGCGGCCGAGTGCCGGGTGGCGCCGCAGACCGACCACGTGCATGTCAAAGGCCTTGGCCAGCCGGACCAAACGCCCGCCGATGTCGCCGAGGCCGACGACCAACAGCGTCTTGCCGGCAAGCTCATCCTCGCGTTGGGCGAGATCGCCGATCATGCCGCGCCAGATGCGCTTAGTTTGGTTGTCGCGGGCCTCGGGCAGACGGCGGCTCAATGCCAGCATCAGCGCCATCGCGTGTTCAGCGACCGCACGCGCATTGACGCCGCGGGCGCTGGCGAGCCGGATGCCACGCTTTGTCAGCTCTTCGCGCGGGAATTGGTCGGTGCCGGCGCCGATCGACTGGATGAAGCGGAGCTTTTTTGCGCGGTCGAGGAGCTGGTTTTGCCACAACCCGGAGATCACCAGCACGTCGGCCTCCGCGACGCGGGTCTCTAAGGCCTCGAGGTCGCGGACCGCAAAGCTGCTGATACCGGTGTCGAGCGCCGCAAACCGCTCGTGCAGCCGATAGGCGACATGGGCGAAGCAAATGACGATTTTATCGGCAGGGGGGATCATGGCGCATAACACTCACTTCAGCTGGTATGCCCCGCTGGAGAGGTAGTCGTCCCGACCGATCTCGGGACAGAGGACAAACCATGCGGATCGTCGGGGCAAAAACGTGACATGGACGCCAAGGGCTTGCTCCCATCTCACTTTTTCACCAAAGAAGCGGTTTCCGATACTACAGCATTGGGGGGACAATGGCTATCGTATCGTTGATACCCATAGGCCAGGTGATAACACTCGACCGTTCCATCATCTTGACCGAACGGGGGATTTACGGGAACGGCGGTGACGATTTTCTCTGCGGTCATTGCGGGTCTCTTATTCTATCTGACTATGATCCGTCCTCGATAAGGGGTAATCCGATCTATCAATGTGGATACTGCGAAAACAACAACGATCTTCCATTCGCAACGAGCGAGAATGGCTTCAGGCCGCCGCGATAACTTGATCACGTTCGGCGCGTTGTTGGCCGGGAAAGCCATTTTGACACCCGAATCCCTAGAGCAAATTTGGAGATCCCACCCGGAATGACACGAAATTCGACATTGCTCGAGCAACGGAATCTTGCTCTACCCTCTCCGCCCACGAGGTGGAGGGTCTCAATTGACAGAATTGGTTGATCGAGATCAATGATGCCGGCGGGCGCCACGCTTATCGATGTGAGGGAGGGGAAACAGATGCGATCATACCAACTTTGGGCCACCCTATTGGCGCTCGCCTGCTTGACATCAGCCGGCCCTGCGCTGGCCCAGAACGCCTCGACCGCCCCTGCCGCACCTGCACCTGCCGCTGCCGCATCTGCCTCTACCGCACCCGCACAGGCGCCGACACCGCCCGCCGATAATCAGGCCTTTCTCGACGGGTTGCGCAGAGTGGGCGTAATGGCGGGCCAAGTGGTCGAATGCGCGACGGATGCCGATCGGCAGGAGCAGATCTCGCGAGCAATGGATTTGGCCAATCAGATCGCAATCCATTTTGGCCTCAAGGCCGCCTTCACCTTTACGGGCGCCCTCGGCTACGGGTCCGGGCACCCGTTCGACAAGGCCACTTGCAGCCAAGCGATTGAAGGCTGGAAACAGATCCAAGCCAAGTACCTCAACAAATGAAGTCACCGGTCATGAAGAAGCTATTGATCTATGTCGTGCCCGTCATGCTGGTGGCTGCGCACGCATCGGGTGCGCCGTCATCTGGATGGGGTGGGATCGGGGTTTCCGCTCCTGCTGTTGGGGTCGGTGCCGGAAAGAGCGCGCCTTTAGTGCTGGTGCAGCGTCGTGGCGGCGGGGGCGGCGGCGCCCGTGCCGGCGGGGGCGGCGTTAACCGGGGCGGCGGCGCCAACCGCGGCAACTTCAACAGCGGCAATTTTCAACGCGACGTATCGGGCAACCGTAACGTTGCGGCGAACCGCAATGTGAGCGGTAACGTCAACGCCAACCGTAACGTCAATGCGAACCGCAATGTCAGCGGCAACGTCAATGTAAACCGCAACGTCGCGGTCAGCGGCGGTGGTGGCTATTACGGGCCCAACTGGGGTGGTGTCGCTGCCGGCGTCGCGGTCGGCGCTGGTGTAGCGGCGCTGGCGACCACTGCGGCCACCGCATCCGCTACCACTTATCCGCCGCCGCCACCCTATCAGTATTACCCAACCGGCTACTGATCGTTGGCATCGCCGAGGAAAAACAGTCGCGCGTCGCAGACGCCTTCGCCAGCGACGATGTCACCGAGAAGCGAGCCAATGTGTCAAGAGCCGACGTCGATCATTGCGGTACTGCAATCGTGCTGGGAGCTGCACGTATTGCATTTACGGACATCGCTCTGAACGCAATGGGTGTCCCGGATCATAGTCAGCGTGAATGTGCCGTCGGTGTCGGCGCGATCATGCTCGCGCTCGGCGCGCGACGGACAAACTGGTCATACCGTTCAGTCGCAAGCACCTGGATCCGAATCAAGCCTTGCGCCTCAAGCACTGTTCAGCTGTAAGCTGAAACTGAAGCTTATCATGCGAGTATCCGATGGCCGACGATCAGGACGGTGGCGCTGCAGATAGCGGCAAGCTGAAGCGCAAGGAATACGAGCGCCAGCTCGCCAAGTTGCATGTCGAGCTGGTCAAATTACAGCAATGGGTCGTCCATCAAGGCCTTAAGGCTTGCATTGTGTTCGAAGGCCGCGACGGCGCCGGCAAGGGCGGCACGATTAAGGCGATCACCGAACGGGTGAGCCCGCGCGTCTTCCGCGTCCTGGCGCTGCCGGCGCCGACCGAACGCGAAAAGACGCAGATGTACGCGCAGCGCTATGTGTCGCATCTGCCGGCCGCGGGCGAGATCGTCATCTTTGACCGCAGCTGGTACAACCGGGCTGGTGTCGAGCGCGTTATGGGTTTTTGCACCGACGACCAAGCCAAGCGCTTCCTCGAAATGGTGCCCCTGTTCGAGAAAACAGTGGTCGAAGCGGGGATAATCCTATTGAAATATTGGCTGGAGGTCAGCCCCGAGGAGCAGACGCGACGGCTGGAAGCGCGCATCGATGACGGGCGCAAGATTTGGAAGCTGTCGGGCATGGACCTCAAATCCTATTCCCGCTGGTACGATTACTCGCGGGCGCGCGACGCAATGTTTCAGGCGTCCGACACATCCTGGGCGCCGTGGTATGTTGTTCATTCCGACAACAAACGCCGGGCGCGGCTGAACGTGATCACTCACATCCTGAGCAAAATCCCTTACGAGGAATTGCCACACGAGAAAGTGAAATTACCGAAGCGGCAGGGCCGCGAGGGTTATCGGGATTCGGATTATCCGTTTCGCATGATTCCCGAGGTATTCTGAGGCTCTGGTTGAGGCCGATCCCGCGCTACCAGAGACAGTCACTTGGCCTGGTTTCGGACGATCGGCGTTGGTCGCATCTACGCCCGGCAAGGCAAGATCAGGATTCGGCGCAGCGGATCTTCACGCAGTTCGTGTCCCTTTTTTTAAGGCTGAATTGAGTTAGTGGTCAAAAAAAGCAAGCGCGGATAATATGGTGGCTGGGAAAGGTTTCACGTCGACACACGGCTGTGCTAAAGGCCGTCCGAAAGTTCGCATTGATGATTCGAATGAGCGATTAACATAGATCAATGGCGCGAAATGCAGAACGGGTACGTTTTGCACGACGTCATGGCTCCATGGGGTAGAAGATGCCTTCAAGCGCCGTTCGGTCCTTTAGCGAGCCAGACGCTTATTTTGCAGGGCTACGAAACCTGTAGGTCGAGGGTACCGTGACGAAAACTTGCCGCGCAACCCCCGACGATTTTGCGAATGAAGCCGCCTTGGGCTTTTCTGCACCGCGGCATGGACGATGTTTTCCATCGGGCCGACCACCGAATGAATCAGTGGTGATACGGAATCAACTGGCGATCCTCTGCGGTGCGCCAATGCGCAGGCGCGCAACCGCAGTTCTGGCATATCACGAGCACATGCCGCGTGGCGCAATGCGCAAGCTCGATCACACAGAATCATAGGAGGCAATAATGGCAAGCGCACTGTCTAGCACAGAGCGGGCATTAATGGATGCGTACTGGCGGGCTGCCAACTACCTGTCGGTCGGCCAGATCTATCTCTATGACAACCCGTTGCTCAAGCAGCCCCTTACCAAGGACCACATCAAGCCGCGGCTATTGGGCCATTGGGGAACAACACCGGGTTTGAACTTCATCTACGTTCACCTGAACCGGATGATCAAGAAAAACGACCTCAACATGATCTACATCACCGGCCCCGGGCATGGCGGCCCTGGCCTGGTGGCGAACGCTTACCTCGAAGGAACATACAGCGAGGTCTACCCGAACATTTCTCCTGACGAAGAGGGTATGAAGCGCCTCTTCACCCAGTTCTCGTTCCCGGGCGGCATTCCGAGCCATGTGGCGCCGGAGACCCCCGGCTCAATTCACGAAGGTGGCGAACTCGGCTATGCGGTCTCGCACGCCTACGGAGCGGCCTTTGACAACCCCGATCTGATCGTCGCCTGCGTCGTCGGCGACGGCGAAGCAGAGACCGGAGCGCTGGCGACGAGCTGGCACTCCAATAAGTTCCTTAACCCGGCGACCGACGGGGTGGTTCTGCCGATCCTTCACCTCAACGGCTACAAAATCGCGAACCCTTGCGTCTTGGCGAGGATCAGCCACGAGGAATTGGACCATCTTTTCCGTGGCTATGGCTACACGCCCTATTTCGTCGAGGGGCATGATCCGGAGACCATGCATGAACTGATGGCCAGCACGCTCGACACCGTCATTGCCGAGATCCAGCGCATCAAGGCCGATGCGCGCGAGAACGGATTCACCGAACGGCCGCGCTGGCCGATGATCGTACTGCGTACCCCAAAGGGCTGGACGTGCCCGAAGGAGATCGACGGCCGGCGCACCGAGGGTTACTGGCGGGCGCATCAAGTGCCGATGGGAGAGATGCACGAGAACCCCGCTCATGTGCGTATTCTCGAAGAGTGGATGAAGAGCTACCAACCCACGGAACTGTTCGACGGCAGCGGCCGGCTCCGGCCCGAATTGGCCGAGCTCCCTCCGCGCGGCACCCGCCGCATGAGTGCCAATCCGCACACCAATGGCGGCCTGCTATTGCGCGAACTGCGGCTCCCGAATTTCCGTGATTACGCTGTCGACGTGACCGCACCCGGCGCCACAACGGCCGAATCCACCCGCGTGATGGGCATTTTCCTGCGCGATGTCATGAAGCTGAACATGGAGTCGCGCAATTTCCGGCTGTTCAGTCCGGACGAGAACAATTCAAACCGCTGGCAGGACGTGCTCGAGGTCACCAACCGTGCCTGGGTCGCGGAAACCGAGCCGTGGGACGACCATTTGGCGCCCGACGGGCGGGTCATGGAAATGCTCAGCGAGCACCAATGCCAAGGTTGGCTCGAAGGCTATCTGCTGACCGGACGGCACGGCTTTTTCTCCTGCTACGAGGCGTTCATCCACATCATCGATTCGATGTTCAACCAGCACGCCAAATGGCTGAAAGTCTGCAATGACATTCCTTGGCGGCGGCCGATTGGTTCACTGAATTACCTGTTGTCCAGTCACGTGTGGCGCCAGGACCACAACGGCTTTAGCCATCAGGACCCCGGGTTCATCGATCACGTCCTGAACAAGAAGGCCGAGGTTGTCCGGGTCTATTTGCCGCCTGACGCCAACTGTCTGCTGTCGGTTACCGATCACTGCCTGCGCAGCCGGAACTACGTCAATGTCGTCGTCGCCGGCAAGCAGCCGGCCCCTCAATGGCTGACGATGGACGAGGCGCTCAAGCACTGCGAGGCCGGGCTCGGTATCTGGGAGTGGGCCAGCAATGACCGCGGCGTCGAGCCCGATGTGGTGATGGCCTGCTGCGGCGACGTGCCGACTCTGGAGACTCTGGCCGCAGTCGACCTGCTGCGCAAGCATGCGCCGGAGTTGAAGATCCGGGTCATCAATGTCGTCAATCTGATGAAGCTGCAACCGTCGAGCGAGCACCCGCACGGCCTATCGGATCACGAATTCGACGCGCTGTTCACCACAGACAAGCCGGTCATCTTCGCCTTCCACGGTTACCCTTGGCTGATCCACCGGCTGACCTACCGGCGCACAGGCCACGACAACATCCACGTCCGCGGTTACAAGGAAGAAGGCACGACCACCACGCCGTTCGACATGTGCGTGCTAAACGACCTCGATCGCTTCCACCTGGTCAGCGATGTGATAGACCGCGTGCCAAAGCTCGGAGCCAGGGCCGCTTACGCCAAGCAGGCGATCCGAGACCGACTGATCGAGCACAGGCAGTACATCGCGCGGTACGGCGACGACATGCCCGAGATCACCGGCTGGAGGTGGGGGCAGGAAGCGGCCTCCGAGGGGGTCCGCTCGACCGAGGCCGACAACGTTTGAGCTGATGAAGCGCCCGCTCGGAGGCTAGGCTGGGCTGCTGCCGATCTCTCGGGGGCGGTTAGAAAGTGCTACAATGATATCAGCTTCAAGATCGCCGCCGAGGCCTTCGGAGTTCCAGCGTGATAAGGCGCGCGAGCAGGGTCGCCGGATACAATTGGCCGATGATAGCCTCCACATTGGCCAATGTGCGCACGAGCGGATGAACTGGCGAGATATCGCCGAAACCGGTAGATGTCAGCGTCACAAAGCTGAAATAGAGTATCGCGCCATAGGCCTGCCACCCTGCACTACCCGGAATATTTGTCAGAGAATCCGGAATGAAATACCGGATCAAGCGGTATAGCGCGGCAAACATCAGCCCGAGATTCAGATAAAGCGCAATCGCCCCCAACACCCGATGTACGGTCACGACTCCCGGGGCGAGTGTCGCGTAACCGAGGGTGTAGCTGGCTACGATAAAGGCGCTGATGCTTCCTGCATAAGCAAGGAGCACGGCGGCGTTTGATGGTGCCACGAGCTGGAGCACGAAACCTGTCAAAGCGCAAAGGAGCGCCAATACAGCGAGGGTCTCGCTAATCAGGCCGCGTGAGAGCAGACATACAAGGATGGTAAAGGCGAAAAACAGCAGCTGTAGCGCTTCGCGTATCCCCTCGTAGCCCATGGCGGCGAAAGGCGAAGCAAATATTATAATGCATTGAACTGCCAGCATTGTGGTCAGCGCCGGATCTCGAACTCGATTGCGCCAGGAGTAAGACCGCTGCCGGTTCGGACTCACAGTAATATCCTTTTTATACATTGGCGCCTGCCATTGGCGCGGACTGCGATGAGGCGGCATCTGCTGCCTCAGCAGCGAAGCGCCGGATAGCATCGCGCACGGTGCGCCGCAGCCAAATATGCGCCAGTTCCTTACGACGCGCTTCGTGCCAGATGAGCAGTATCGGCACCCCCGGTATTGCAAACGGCAGATCGAGCAGCCGCAGACCCTGGATGCGAGCGATGACCTCAGAGCCTGACCGCGGAAAGATGCCAAGCAGGTCGGTTGCTGCTGCGACCGTCGGCATCTCCAAAAACTCGCTGACCCGAAGCACGATCTTCCAATCGAAATGGGTGCGGAATTCTCGCGCCCCGGGCGGAGCAAAGGTCGCCAGAACCCGGTCTTGAATGAAGACGAACCGCTGCTCTTCCAACCAAGCCGTGGTCGGAGAGGAAGTGAATTGCGGATGCCGCTCGCGGATCAGCACCATAAGGCGGTCGTCGAACAAATGCTGATTGACAAAGTCTCGATCAGCGGCGGGTAGCCAATCGATGGCCAGATCGATACGCCCTTCGCGCAGGTCGTCCGGAAAATCGACCGGGAGAGTTCGCGTGTCGAAGGTGAGCCTGATGCCAGGCGCTATCGATGCAACCACCGCCTGCAAATGGAGCGCCATAAATGGCCCCATCGGATGAGGAATTGCGATGCGAAACGCCTGCGCCGATCGGCCCGGCTCGAACTCTTTGGGCTCGGACAAGGCGGTTGCTAGCAAGTCAAGCGCTTGCCTGACGGATGGCAACAGTTTCTGCGCAACAGGTGTCGGCGTCAGTCCGTGACGCGATCGGACAAAGAGCTGATCGCCGAGTGACGTTCTCAACCGGCCGAGTGCGTGGCTGATCGCCGATTGCGTTAGCCCCACCCGCGCTGCAGCGGCGGAGATGTTCCGCGTTTCGACGATCGCATCAAACACCGTCAGTAGGTTCAGATCGAGGGAACGGAGACTGGGCATTCATCTGCTCCGAGCGCCTAAAGCATTCGCCGCGCCGGTGCCGCCCAAAGGTGACGAGAGGATCGGTCGGTCAGGTCACCGCCGGAGCACAATGCGGCTTCTGACAACCAATATGCACAATGTTCAGTTTCTGTATGAGCCTAATTGTGTCGGGAGTTTCCCGATAACCAACTATTTTCATTTCGTAGGAACCATTCGCGGCCAGTTTCTGCAACGCTCAACAGCACTTTTGCCGCGGTAGGAAGTTGTCTTAAAATTCTCGCAAACCTCAGCATAGCATTGGAGCCGATAGCATTGGACATTACTCAAACAGTGTCCAAGCTAGCTGCGTTTTGGGTTGTTGAGGGTCGCATTACAATCAAAATCCTCGGCCCTCTGGATTGCGCATGACGATCGCTGAGCCGGGCACACCTCAAAAAAGCCCTCCGCTCTCGTGGGCTACGTCACCTCGTATCCAGGATCAGACGACGATGCCGCGCGTCGCCTTTAGTCACCGGCGCATCGGCCAGCGCTGCTGAGGATTGTCCCCTCCGCTATTGTTTGTAAGACGCGTCGATGCGGTCGAGCTTGCGCAGCAGAGCCGGCCATTCAAACTTGGTCGGATCATTTCGGCCGACGACCGCTGTCCGGCTCCTGGTGTTGTCATAGGCGGCCCTGACGACCGCGTCGGCGATCGGGTGGAAGGCGGCGCCCGATTGCTGGAAGGCGAGCTGCATCGCACACGCCCTCTCCATGCGATAGGTCGCAATAAACGCGGCGGCGATACTCGTGCCGACGACCAACAGACCATGATTGCGTAGGACCATGATGTGGCGATCGCCGAGATCGGCGAGCAAGCGCGCCCGTTCCTCGGGGTTTCGTCCGGCGCCCTCATAATCGTGGTAGGCAACATCGCCGATGATCTGCAGCGCGTGCTGGTTCAGCGGCAGCAGGCCATCTTTCTGCATCGACACGGCGCAACCGGCGACCGAGTGGGTGTGGAGGACGCACGCCACTTCCGGGCAAGCCGAGTGGATGGCGCTCGGGATCGCAAAGCCACCGCTGTTGATCTCGTATTCGGAGGGTTCGATCTTGTTGCCCTCACGATCGATCTTGACCAGCGACGATGCGGTTACCTCCTCAAATAGAAGACCATAGGGATTGATCAGGAAATGATTGTCGGGACCCGGCACGCGTGCGGTGATGCGGGTATTGATCAGGTCCGACCACCCAAACAGATCGACCAGCCGATAGCAGGCGGCAAGATCGCACCGCGTTTGCCATTCTTCAGCCGACATTCGTGCGGGCATTGCCGTTACCGTCGATGCCATAGGCTTCCTCCAAATCGAACAAGTTATGTCGGCAATCAGCGCATGAGCTCCAGTCTGCGGTCAAGCCACCAGAGCGCCGAAGGTGCGGCGGCCGTCTCCTTCGCGGGGGTGATGGCTCGCGGCTCGACCGGCATTTGGGGCAGTGATGTCTGGCTCGCTTACACGCGCCAGACGGATTCGAATTGCCGCTCAGTAATACACCGACCGCCCGGCCCCGCCGCTTGCCGATAGCAGCTCGCCGGAGACCGCCCAGGCCTTTTCCGAGGCCAGGAAGACCACGACGAACGCGACCTCCGAAGCGTCCACCATGCGACAGATTGAATTGCCTCGCGGCGAGTCTGGAGCAAAGTCCTGCCGCTCCGCCTCTTCCGGGGATACGCCCAGCTGGGCGGCGCGGGAGGCGAGCAGGCTCGGCGTACGCTCGGTGCGGGTCGTGCCGGGATGGATGCAATTGACCGTGATCCCATGACGGCCCAGCTGCACTGCCAGCGTTTTTGTCATGTGCACCAGGCCGGCATTGCGGGCGCCCCCGCTGAGATTGCCGGCGTTGCGGGCGTTGCCGCCGCTGATGTTGATGATGCGGCCCCAGCCCGCCTTCTTCATAAAAGGGATGACCGCGCGGGAACAGCGCAATGCTCCGACATATTTGACGTTGAAATCCTCTATCAAATCCTCGTCGATTACGGTTTCGATCGGGCCGGTGGCGGTCGTCGAGCCGCCTGGCGCGGACCCGCTATTAACCAGGATATGCAGGCCGCCCAGTTGTTGCGCCGCCTCGGCGACCATGCGATCCACCTGATCCTTGCTGGTGACATCGGCTGCGAGGGGAATGATGCGCCGGTTCGTCTCGGCACTCAGCTCCCGCGCCGTCGCCTCCAGGTCCCCCTTGTTCCGCGCCACGATCGCCACATCGACCCCTTCGCGGGCCAATTCGCGCGCGATGGCTTTGCCAATCCCCCGACTGCCGCCCGTCACAATCGCATGCTTGCCTTGCAATCCGAGCTCCATGGCACTCTCTCCCGTTGGCGGCGTGACCGCGATTTATTTACGTCACTCTCATTGTTCTCTCTGAGCGAACTTGGTGCAAGGGTCGTCGGACAACATGGAACGAGAACCGGAAATTGCCATTTTGGGTTGATCTCGTTGAGGGAGATTGGTGCGGACGGCGGGACTCGAACCCGCACTCCCTAGTGGGAAGCAGATTTTAAGACTTTCCGTACCGCTCCATACATCAATCACTTAGAGAAATTAGGTGCGATTTAGGTGCTGCCCGTGGTGGCGACCACCTAGCAGAATGAGTTGGGACTGTCCATCCGATTGCCGTCGGGGCAAAGCAGGAGACCGTTGACGCAGCCGCGGTCTTGGCCAGATTGCAGATCACGATCGCGCCCTCGTCCATCAACCGGCGCAAGGTGATTGTGCTGCGGGGTTGGGCGAGCATGTTGCGCAGGCGAGGTTCGATCAGCGCCTTGCCGATTTTATTCTGGATCGGGGAGATCGCCTCGGCGCGGAAATGATCGCTATAGCCCGCGTATTCGCCGAGCCAGAAGGCGCGCACATAGGGATCGGCGACATGCTGGTCGACGAGCTGCACGCGAAAATTCTCATCGATCAGCAAGCGGGGGAGCATCAGCAATGTGCCGCCTGGGACGTCGAGCAGAGCGCGCACCGCGTTCGTGAGGATGTAATCGAGCCGCGGTCCCCAACTATCCGGCCAGACATGCCGGAATGCCGAGACGACGCCATCGGCGACGATCGGTTTGAGATCCTCAGGAACCGCCGATAGCGGATTGAAACCGATCGGCCGCTCGCTGTCGGCCGGGTTCATGTAAACCAGATCGTTGCTGCGGGCTCGAGGAATGTGGAGCAGCACGGCTTCGGCAAGATCGCCGTGCGGATCGAGCAGTGCCAGGCCGGCGCCGGTGGCGAGATCCTGCGCGATCAGGTTTAACAGCAACGTCGATTTTCCGGTGCCGGTCTGACCGACGATGTAGAGATGCCGGCGGCGAGCCTCAGAGGCGAGCGTGACGGAAGCACCCGAAATGCGGGCGCCAAGGCAAAGCTCCTGTGGTGAAGCTGTCATGGGCGGAATGGAGCCGGTGTGCCGTGCGCATCGCAGGCGGAATGATGCGGGCAGCTCCCGTTCCATTGGGAGCGCCGGGGCTACATGGCGCCGTCGCCATTGTGCGTGATGGCTTGGCTGCCGAACCCCCCGCTCACTGCCGGCTCGCTTCCGGCCACGATCCTTTCGAGATGGTGGCCTTGGTCGATTGTAACCTCGCCTAATTTACATGAAGACGAGCAGCGGTCGGGGAGAGCGCGAGATCTTCTAAACTTGAGTGTTCTCCTTGGTGAGACGGAAAGCGACGTTCTCCTCGGAGCCGACAAGGATTGGGAATGCGTGCCGGCCGCGCCGGTCAAGGTCGGCCGAAGGGCGCCGCGAAGCGGTTGCCTTGACGGGTGCGGTAAGAGGCGCGCTACATTTAATTGGGAGCTGCCGATCGCCACCCAGTTCGAAGAACATGGCAGGCCACCGGCTGCTGCAAGCTACCGCGGGACTTTCGGCCTTGAAGTGGCCTACTTGGCAGCCCGGCGACGGCGTGCGACACCGAGGCCGATCAGACCGGCGCTGAAGAGCGCGAGGGTCGCGGGCTCGGGTACCGCCGCCGAGGTGATAGTCGTCGGCCCGAGCGCGTAGTAAAGGTTGCCGTCGCCGCCCGGCCCGGCGATAAAGCCGCAAACGACGGTGCTGGCGCACTCGCCAAATTCGCCGCCGGTCAGGATCTTTCATTTTTCATTGTCTCTTATTTACATTAACCAGCAGCGGTCGGGGAGAGCGCGAGATCTTCTAAACTACGGTGTTCTCCTTGGTGAGACGGAAAGCGACGTTCTCCTCGGAGCCGACAAGGATTGGAGATGCGCGCCGACCGCGCCGGTCAAGGTCGGCCGAAGGGCGCCGCGAAGCGGTTGCCTTGACGGGTGCGGTAAGAGGCGCGCCCCATTTAATTGGGAGCTGCCGACCGCCACCCAGTTCGAAGAACGTGGCAGGCCACCGGCTGGTGCAAGCTACCGCGGGACTTTCGGCCTTGAAGTGGCCTACTTGGCAGCCCGGCGACGGCGTGAGACACCGAGGCCGATCAGACCGGCGCTGAAGAGCGCGAGGGTCGCGGGCTCGGGTACCGCCGCCGAGGTGATAGTCGTCGGCCCGAGCGCGTAGTAAAGGTTGCCGTCGCCGCCCGGCCCGGCGATAAAGCCGCAAACGACGGTGCTGGCGCACTCGCCAAATTCGCCGCCGGTCAGGAATTGCAGTGTGTAGCCGCCGGTCAAGCTGCCTGGCGCGTTGGTTCCGAAGCTTATGCCGTTTGAGGTGATCGGGATCGCATCGTCCTGGCCGAACAGTTCCGTCCCGTCTCCGGCCTCGTAGACCTCGCCCACGGGAACCACGCCCATCGTCTGGGTGCTCGGCAAGCCAGCTCCTGAGATGGTCAAGGTGCCGGAATTCGCTACGCCGCCCTCGACGTCCAGCAGCATGTTGCCGGAAAGCGTCTGACCGTTGTACGTTCCACCATTGTAAGTTGTCGTAAAATCAAAGGCCTCCAGTCCGGCGCTTGCGACGCCCGGCGCCAAGACCACGGCGGCAGATACCGCCCCAATGAAAAGGATGTTTTTCACTGCAGATTGACGTCTCATCTGGAACACTCTTTACTTTTCTACCGAATTTCAATAGGCAATCCCTGTGCCATCGCGTAAACCTCTCTTGATACAAACACTTAGCTGAGCTCCGCCGGGCAGACGCGGGAGTCGTTGTAAAATCTGCCGATACTTAACGTCTGTCGTAGAACATGGAGGACGCCAGGAAATACCATATCTTTCAAATATCTAATTGGTTCTATTATTGTAATATGGTTTATCGAAGTATGTTAGAAATACCGACATCTTACACGATTGTTACCATGACTTGCCCAAAAGGTAACCTTAACAACCTATATTGTTAGTTAACGGAAATGTCATTAACTGTAATCCTGCAACATTCGAGATCGCTCAAGTCAAGGACTGGTCATCCTAGGCTGTTTTTTCGCCGCCCTTACGATCGTGATCTTTTGTTGGGGCGCGTTAAAAGTTAAAAGGGGTAGCCCGCGATAATGCGGTAAGCACAGCGTGCGGGATCGTCACCGTATGGCGGCGACGCGAAGCGGCGCAGGGAGGCGCGCTCGCGCGGCGAGTAGAGCCCGGCCCGAAGGGCACGCCACAGTTCCAGAAGGAGCTGCCAGTCCGCTTATTGACGGAACCTCGGCCGTTTTCTGGCAGGATGACGAACCGCGAGAATGACGATACTGTCATCGACGATCTCATAAAAAATGAGGTACTCGTATGG
>CAVTLC010000029.1:0-44547 GCA_963735445.1 uncultured Alphaproteobacteria bacterium | reverse complement strand
GGATCACCCGCGCTTTGTCCGCCGCCGAGGGGTCGGCGTAACATCAGGCTCGCTGCCGCCGAGACGCGCCAGCCGGCGCGCCGCCTCGCGCTCCACCAACGCCTTCAGCGCCTCGCGGATCAGCGCTGATTTCTCGTGTATGCCGGAATAGGCCTCGGCTTTTGCCAGCAGTTCGTCGTCGAGCACTACGGTCGTACGCATATATTCATCCCACTGCCAGTCGGCATGCCGAGCGGTGAGCGGATTGCTAAGCGAAGGCGCGGCGGATTTTGCCCCAGTCTTCGATTGCGTGTTCCTGACCGGGGACGATCTGCAGTGCAATTTCTTCGTAGCCGGCGGCGAAGAGGGCGGCGATCCGCTCTTTAATTTCCCTTTCGGTCCCGGTGATCGTCGTCAGGCGGATCAGATCGGCGGTGACGAACGGCCGCTCCTCGGGCTTGACGAACATCAGATGACCGCGATGGTTTTCAAGGTAATGCGCACCCTGCGGCCGGAAACCCCGCGCCAGTTCGACATAGCGGGCGACGGTGTCGGCAATGCCGGGAAGAGCGGGGGTCGCATTCGGCATCCCGGCCAGGGCCTCATCGGCGGCGCGGTGTAGCAACATCGCGGCGCGCGGGCCGGCCTGGGCGATGGCGCGCGGGCTGTCGGCCGGTTCACCTTCGTCGAGGATGGCGCCGCCGGTCAGCACCACCGATTCGAGTGCTGCGGCGCTGTGCCCGGCGGCTTCGCGTTTTGAGCGGATCTCGCGCAACGCCACACGCGCGGCCTCGGGATCGCCGATCGTGCTGATCCAGCCTGCACCGAGCTTGGCGGTCAGGGCCTGCGCCCGCGGGCCGGTCGCGGCAACATAGAGCCCGATTGGGTCCTTGGTATTGATCAGACCGAGTTCGGGGTTCAGCAAGCCGATCAGGCGGTGCTTGCCCTCGATCTCGGCCTCGATGGTCTCGCCGCGAAGCAAGGCCGTGACGATCCGGATGTATTCCTCCATATCGGCGAGCCGGATGGCGCCGAGCCCCATCGCCCGCCTTCCGGTAAAGCCGGTGCCGACGCCGAAATCGATCCGGCCTGGGGCGAGCTTGTTTAATGACGCAAACCCGTTGGCGGCCACCGCCGCAATGCGGTTCGACGGAATCAGGACGCCGGTGCCGAGCCGGATCTTGGTCGTTTTGATCGCTGCCGCGGCCATCGCGACAAACGGGTCGGCGCTCAGCATCTGGGTGTCGTAAAACCACGTGCGGTTAAACCCCAATTCTTCGGCACGGCGGACCACCCGCCACGAATCCGCGTCGGTCGGTATCGCGATCGCGAATTTCATTCATTCCTCCCGGCTCGCGCCAGCGTTGCTCAGCAATTGCTATACGCATAGCATCATCGCTGGCGGAGGACGATCGCCACTCGCCCGACGACGCCCTACCGCCCGCGAGGGCGCAGCGCTTTGGCCGAATCAGAGCCACCGCGGGTCTTTATCAGCTACAGCCACGATAGCGAGGCGCATCGGGATCGGGTGCTGGATTTCGCCGACCGGCTGCGCGCCGATGGTGTCCACGCGGGATATTTATTCCTTGCTGGGTTCCGCAATCTGCCGCATTTAACATTAAGTAGGCTCAGCAGCTGTTCCGTCGGGCAAACCACGAAATGAGTTACGAATACGAAATCTTCCTCTCCTACCGCCGATCATCGACGGTCGGGCAGTGGGTTCGAAATCATTTACTGCCGCTTTTAGGTGCCCGGCTAAATGAAGTCGCACCCGGACAAGTGCGCGTAGCATGCGACACCCAAATAGACGCCGGAGCGCGGTGGCCAGATGATCTTAAACGTCGGCTTCAGCGCTCTGGGCTGCTCGTCGCCGTCTGGTCGGCTGATTATTTTAGATCAAGCTGGTGCATGGCGGAGTGGCGCAGCTTCCGGGAGCGAGAAGCATTATTGGGCCTCTTTACAGAAGAGCAGCCCCAAGGACTAATTTATCCCGTTCGCTACGCTGACGGAGAGTATTTTCACCCCGAGGCTCTGATAACTCAATGCAAGAAAGATTTCTCACGGCATAATTATCCGAGCGATGTGTTTCGTCAATCCCCCAGGTATTTAGAGTTTGACGACCTTGTGCAGGAAATGTCGCAAGAGCTCGTTCAACATCTTCATACGCTACCCCGATGGAGCCCCGAATTTCCCGTTATAGAACCTCCCCCGCTACCGCCAGCTCTTATGACTCGCCCAGTGCTTTGAAATGTCAGGCTCTGTAGTCACATTTTATTCTTTTAAAGGTGGCGTAGGACGTAGCTTTGCAGTAGCTAACATAGCAGTGATACTTGCTCAATGGGGTTATCGCGTCCTCGCCGTTGACTGGGACATCGAAGCCCCAGGGTTACACCATTACTTTGCCGAATATGCATCAAAACCACTCGCTGGAGTCCTAGATTTTTTAAATCATTGCAAACTCGACGACCTCGACCCTGGGATACCTACGCCCAGCCCGTTACTCTGCCCGGCGTGGGCAAAAACCTATTTCTTATGCCAGCCGCTCGTGTCGAGGATACCGACTATGTCGGCGAGGTACAAGTCTTAGATTGGGATATTTTGTACCTCAAACACAATTTTGGCGCACACCTCGAAACATTGCGCGCCGCTTGGATAGAAAACTTTGACGTGGTACTTGTAGATAGTCGTACAGGAGTCACCGACTTTAGTGGGCTGACGACGGCGCAACTTCCAGACGTTCTGGTTTTTATGTTCACCGCTAATAATCAGAGCTTGCGGGGTTGCTGTGACATAGCGCGTCGAGCGATGGATGCTCGACGCAAGCTACCGTTGGACCGCCCAGCTCTCGTACCGCTCCCGATCCCTGCAAAGTTCGAACAGCATGAAGAGTACGATAGAGCACAGTATTGGCGTGCGCAGTTTGCAACTGAGCTCACGCCTTTCTTCAACATCTGGGCACCGTCTTCTCTTAATCCTTTGCGACTCGTTGATATCCTCACGATTCCATATGTCGCGCGCTGGAGTTTCGGGGAAGAGCTTGCTACGCTTTCAGAGCTCCCTAGTACCAGCGGTGCCCGCACACCGAATTTACCCCTCAGTTATGCGCTAGAGAGTATTGGTGCTATATTAGCAAACGGCTTCGCCAAGGTCGATCTCCTCTACTCTAGCCGTGACGAGTACGTTTTAACAGCTCGAACCGTTGCGCGGGACCGTACCTCCGCTCGAGATGCATCACAGCGTGTGTTTATTTCTGTGACAGCAAGCGAGCGCCCCCTTGCAAGTCAACTTAGCGAGATAATGCAAAAATGGGGGATCCACTCGGTGGTCAGAGATGAATTACGAGAGGGAAGTTCGATAGGTGCCGCGGTATCTGTCGAGTTAGAGATTGCCGATGCTTTGGTTGTCATCGTTAGTGATCGCTTTGAATCTTTGAAAGTGCAGGAAACAGAAATAAACCAATTCTTACGCATGAGCTTCCGGTCTGACGTTCGCAAACCCGTTATCCCGCTGCTATTGCCTGGAAGTGATAAGGTCCTGCAGGGTTCGAGGCTGGCGGATCTCCAAGCAATCCCGATTGATCCGCAAGCGCCGTTGGAAGGTCAGCTGGAGCCTTTGCTGAGACGATTGGGCTCGCTTCGGGGCAGAGAGGGCGCCGACAACAAAACCTCTCTGGGTGATCGTTCCGGTATAGCCGCCTCCTATCACCAGCTGGGAATGGCAGCGCAACAACGCGGAGACTATGACGACGCCCTCGTCTGGTATGAGAAGTCCCTGACGGTTGAAGAACAGCTTGGCAATCGAGCTGGGGAAGCGATCTCTTACCATCAATTGGGAATGGTGGCTCAGCAACGTGGGGACTACGATGCCGCTCTCGACTGGTACCAGAAGTCGTTGGCGATTCAAGAGCAGCTCGGTAATCGCGCAGCTATCGCCGCTTCGTGTTACGGTCTAGGTAGTGCGGCCCAACACACTGGTGACCGAGAAGCGGCTATGGAGTGGTACCGCAAGGCGGCGGTAATTCAAGAGCAGCTTGGTAGTCGCGCAGATCTTGCAAAAACCTACTACCAGTTGGGTAGTGTGGCGCAGATCCGCGGAGAGTACGATGGTGCGCTCGATTGGTTTCGCAAATCGCTGGGAATTTATGAACAGCTCGCGGACGTGCGGTCGCGGACCGTCACAATGGGCAAGATTGCCGATATTCTGCAAACCCGAGGACAACTCGATGACGCCCTGAAAATTCGCCAAGAGGAGGAGCTGCCGATCTTTGAGCGGCTGGGCGATGTGCGTGAGCGCGCCATCACAATGGGCAAGATTGCCGACATCCTGGAGGCCCGAGGGCAACTCGACGAGGCCCTCAAAATCCGCCAAGAGGAGGAGCTGCCGGTCTTTCGAGCGGCTCGGCGATGTGCGCTAGCGCGCCATAACGATGGGCAAGATTGCCGACATCCTGATGACCCGAGGGCAACTCGACGACGCTCTCAAAATCCGCCAAGAGGAGGAGCTGCCGGTTTATCAGCGGCTCGGCGATGTGCGTTCGCGCGCCGTCACGATGGGCCAGATTGCCGACATCCTGCAGGCCCGAGGGCAACTCGACGACGCCCTCAAAATCCGCCAAGAGGAGGAGCTGCCGGTCTATCGAGCGGCTCGGCGATGTGCGCGAGCGCGCCGTCACGATGGGGAAGATTGCCGACATCCTGCAGGCCCGAGGGCAACTCGACGACGCCCTCAAAATCCGTCAAGAGGAGGAGCTGCCGGTCTATCGAGCGGCTCGGCGATGTGCGCTCGCGCGCCGTCACGATGGGCCAGATTGCCGACATCCTGATGGCCCGAGGGCAACTCGACGACGCCCTCAAAATCCGTCAAGAGGAGCAGCTGCCGGTTTATCGAGCGGCTCGGCGATGTGCGCGAGCTTTTGGTTGGCCGCGCCAAACTCGCGATGATCTTGCTCCAACGAGCACGTGAAGGCGATCGCGAGGAGGCGCGCCGACTACTCCATCTGGCGCTCGATGAGGCGCGGCGGCTGAAATTGCCCGAGGCGCAGCAGATCGAGCAGATCATCAAGCAGGCGGGATTGGAGGACTAGCCGGCCCGAGATTGCTTCGCGGAGTTTATGCCTCGGGCAGCGCATTTGCGCCGATCCGGTGGGCTCGGCAATGACCAGATCGCCACCGCGGCGTGGATGCGCGGGTCAGGCCCGCGCAAGGGGTAGCTAAGGAGTGGCCCCGCAAGCACTAGCACCGGGGGCGGGTTAGCGCTTTGAGTATTGCGGGCGGCGGCGGACTTTGTGCTTGCCGTATTTTTTGCGTTCGACGACGCGGCTGTCGCGGGTCAGAAAGCCTTGGCCCTTCAATGCCGGGCGCAGACCTGGCTCGTAAAACGTCAGGGCTTTGCTGATGCCGTGGCGCACCGCACCCGCTTGTCCCGATAAGCCGCCGCCCACCACCGTGCACATGACATCGAACTGGCCGAGCCGGTTGGTCGAGACAAAGGGTTGGTTGATGAATCAGATCTAAGTTAAGTAAATCAGCTCTTATCTTTATTTGGCAGAAACGCGGATGCTCTTTAGATTATTTGGCGCGTATCAACATTGAAACCGTATAGGCACAAACACGCTTTAATAGATTACGCGCTGGTCGGGTGGTGGAGCCGAGGGGGATCGAACCCCTGACCTTCGCATTGCGAACGCGACGCTCTCCCAGCTGAGCTACGGCCCCGATTGCACGTCCAAAACCGGTTGCGGGTGCGGCGGACTATGCGCAGCAGGGTGACAGCTGTCAAGGGTAGCCCCGGCCGGCAACGCGCGCTAAACAGGTGCCGCCGGCTTGCGGATCATCGTGGCTGCCGCTAGCTTCCGGCTCCACTTTGCGGCGAAGTTGGGAGCAGATGTACGCGTTTTTGAACCTCGTCGACACGGTGATCAGGATCTACATCTGGCTGTTGATCATTCAGGCCGTGCTGAGCTGGCTGATCGCTTTTGGTGTCATCAACCGGCATAACCGGTTCGTCGGCACCGCTGAGGATTTTCTGTGGCGCGTTACCGAGCCGGCGCTGCGGCCGATCCGGCGTGTGCTGCCCAATCTCGGCGGGATCGACATATCGCCGGTTATTCTGATCCTGTTATTGTATTTCATTCGCAATCTGATATTCGAATATTTTGCCTGACGGCCCGCTGAGCTTGGCGCAAGACGGTGTGCGGGTGGCGATCCGGCTGACGCCGCGCGGCAAGGCCGACCGCATCATCGCGGTCGCAGACACCGCCGGCGGCAGCGGTACGCTGAAGGCCAGCGTCACGGCGCCCCCCGAGCGCGGCCGCGCCAACGAGGCGCTGCTGTTGTTGCTGGCGAGCGCGTGGCATCTGCCGCGCCGCGATCTCGCGATTGTCGCCGGCGCCGCCAGCCGGCAAAAGACGGTGCAGATTTCGGGCGATCCGCACCGGTTGTTCGAGCGGATCGGCGCCTTGATCTCGGCCTTGCCGAAGGTATGAAGGGGAAGGGGCGGTATGAGCCATGCGCTGCTGTCGCTGGTCATTGCCGGTGTCGCCTTCTTCGGCTCCCATACGTTGTTGTCGAGCACGCGGCTGCGCGGATCGCTGCGCGACCAGATTGGCGAGCAGGGATTTCTGCTGATCTACTCCTTGACCGGGCTGGTGACGTTCGCCTGGTTTGTGCTTGCCTATGCGCGCGCGCCTTACGTGCTGGTGTGGATGCCGCCGCGCTGGGCCGGCTATTTCCCGATCGCGCTGATGCCGCTAGCAGCGTTGTTGCTGGTTTCCGGGTATTCGACGCCGAACCCGACCGCGGTCGGCATGGAACGCTCAGTCCGCGCCGACGACCCCGCCCCCGGCATCATGCGGGTGACGCGCCATCCCGTCATGTGGGCGCTCGGGCTGTGGGCGCTCAGCCATCTGGCGGCGAACGGCGACTTGGCTTCGATCTGGTTTTTTGGCGTGATCGCGGCATTGGCGCTCGGCGGGACTGTGCTGATCGACCGCAAAAAGCAGTTGGCGCTTGGCAGCCATTGGCAACGCCTGGCGAGCATTACATCGAATATCCCGTTTGCCGCGCTGTTAACCGGCCGAACCCGATTGCGCTGGCGCGATATCGGCGTTTTGCGGCCGTTAGCGGCGTTGTTGCTATACGCTGTCCTGTTTCTCGCCCACCCGCTATTTGCCGGCGTACCGGTTGTGGTTCCTTGAACCATCGGCGCTAAGCTCTTTGTCTAGCCAGCGTTTTGCGAAATCGGGCGGTATTTAGCTGACAGCCATGCACGATATGCGCGCGCTGCGTCACTCTCTCATGTTGCAATGCAGCATAAAACTCCTACATTGCCGGTTGGCGAGAGAGTGCGTGCAAGGGGCCCTGATGAAGGAACGAATGGTGCGTATCGATCGAATTGCCGGCGAGATGAACGCATGGCTGCTCGCGTTGGCAATTGGGTTGGGCATGCTCGATCTTACCGTATTGGTCGCGAAATCGTTGCCTCCCTTGCCACAGATGCAAGTCCCGGCTGCCGATACCCCCGCCGACCATAGCGCGCCGCCCGCCGTTCCGAAGCCGGTCGCTCAGCCGCGATAATTGCTGTCCAGATCTGATCCTTTGAACTCAATTCCGATTGTTAGGGCCGTCAATTTTACCGGCGGGCACCAGTCGGATTATTGCCGATCACTTACCGGTGGTGCGACGCGTCGGTTGGACTTCTTGCCGAATGATAGCGGCACCGGGATTCGGCGACGATTGCGTCGAAGCTCTTGTTCTGCTGCGCGCCGCTGCAGCGCTTCCCGATCGGCAGGACTGATGCTCGCCTGAGTGCGCACGACGCAGGCGGTCGGACACCGAGTAATCCCGCGGGAAAGAATAAAGGCCGCAACTTCCGATTCGAATTCGTCGCGCGACATTTTCTTTCCCCTCAAACGATCAGGTCAAACTTCGTCGGTGTCTGAACCCTAGCGCCGGGAGCTAAAATACTCTGCAAAATTGATGGTTAATCTTTGAATAATCGTGGTTAATAAATCCGTCACTGTCTCACCCACGATTTCATGGCCTCCCTCCGCAAGAGTATCTGTCTCACTCAGTCACTTGAGAGTGCGGGTGCGCGCAGTGATCGCGTTGTTCGAGCCCCTCGGGCCTCCGGTCAGATCCCGCGGGTCAGATCCCGCGGCTCGGGTATCGTCCGCGCAGAACCGTGATTTTTCGGCCCTGGCGTGATCCGCTGAGGCGCCGAGCATCAGCGCTCCTTGAATAACCCGGTTTGATGCTATTGTTGCGAAGGCCCGGACCCGAGCCATCACCGATTATCTGAGGAGAGCGAAATGGCGAAGCCCAGCTATCAATCAGCGTTGATCGTCGGCGCGGGGCAGGGGCTCAGCGCCTCTTTGGCGCGGCTTTTCGCCAAGGAGGGCATGCGGATCGCACTAGCTGCCCGCAACCCCGAGAAATTGGCCTCGTTATGCAGCGAAACCGGCGCCAAAGCCTTTTCCTGCGATGCGATCGACCCGGCGCAGGTGACGCAGATGTTCAAAGCGGTCGAGGGGGCGATCGGCGCACCTGACGTTGTCGTTTACAATGCCAGCGCCCGCGCCCGCGGTCCGGTTGCAGAACTGGTCCCAGCCGAGGTCGAGCGCGCGATCATGGTTAGCGCCTTTGGCGGCTTTCTGGTGGCGCGCGAGGCGGCCCTCCGAATGCAGCCCAAAGGCCACGGTGCGGTGCTGTTCACCGGCGCGTCAGCCAGCGTCAAGGGCTACCCGCTGTCAGCGCCGTTCGCGATGGGCAAGTTCGCGTTGCGCGGCTTGGCGCAGAGCATGGCGCGCGAATTGTCGCCGCAGGGAATCCACATCGCGCACTTTGTCATCGACGGCGCGATCCGCAATCCCGGCCGCGTCGAACCGGCGGACAAGCCCGACAGCATGCTCGATCCGGATGCAATCGCTGAGACCTATCTCGCCGTCCTCAATCAGCCGCGCTCAGCCTGGACCTGGGAGGTCGAGTTGCGGCCCTGGGTCGAACGCTTCTGATCGATCTCGACAGCATCTTTTACGATTGGGCATCGTCCCGACGCCTCGGTTGATCGAGGTTCAACGACCCGCCAGAGCCCACGATGTTCGCCGCCGAAGCCGAATGGCTGGGTTCAGCACTCGACCGGTTTGCCCCGGAGCGGCTGTCGCCGCTGCTCAATCTCGGCAGCAGCACGGCAGTGTTCCGCGAGCAAATCCAGCCTTGGACCGAGGAAAAGCTGTTCCGTCCGATGCGCGCCCGGGGTGTCGATATCGTGCATGTCGATGTGCGCGACGATGCGGGCGTCGATCTGCGTGCCGATCTGACCAATCCCGCTGATATGCCGCGGCTGCGCGCGCTGGCACCGAGGGCGGTGTTGTGCTGCAATTTGTTGGAGCATGTGACGCAGCCGGAGCGGCTGGCGCGCCACTGTCTCGATATCCTGCCGTGCGGCGGCCTTGCCTTTGTTACCGTCCCGTTCAGCTATCCGTATCATCGCGACCCGATCGACACGCTCTACCGGCCGAGCCCCGCCGAACTAAGCGAGTTGTTTGTCGGGGCCGATCTGCTGAGCGGGACGATCATCGGCGCCGGCACCTCCTATCGTGACGAGATCCGTCGGCGGCCATGGCTTTTACTGCGCCATATAACGCGCTTTCCGGCGCCCTTCGTATCGTTTGAACGATGGAAACGGTCGATGGCCAAGCTCTATTGGTTGTTCCACGAATATCGCATCACCTGTGCCGTGTTTGAGAAAACTGAGCCTGGCCACCGGAACTGACATCCGCCTTGTCCGATTTCGCGCTCAGCCGTTGTGAGCACCTGGGGCTGATCGTTACAATCGGGCGATGCGCGTCCTCTATCACACCCTACTTTCCCCAGCCGCGCGCAAGGTGCGCGTTGTGCTGCGGGAGAAGAACCTCGATTTCACGCTAAAGGCCGAAAAGACTTGGGAACGGCGGCCGGAATTTTTGGCCCTCAATCCCGCTGGTGAAGTGCCGGTGCTGATCGAGCCCGACGGCACCGTGCTCGCCGAAGCCAGCGCGATCATCGAATATCTCGACGAGGTTTATCGCGAGAAGATGCTGATCGGCATCAACCCGGTCGACCGCGCCGAAGTCCGGCGGCTAACCGCCTGGTTCGACATCAAAATGAACCTCGAAGTCACCGAGAATCTGCTCGGCGAAAAAATGATGAAGCGTTATCTCGGTCTCGGTCAGCCGAACTCGCGGGCGATTCGCGCCGGGCATGCCAACCTGCCGCATCATCTCGATTACATCGGCTATCTCGTCGAACGTCGGCGCTGGCTCGCCGGCGACCATTTTTCGATCGCCGACATCACCGCGGCGGCGCAGTTGTCGAGCCTCGATTATTTGGGCGACGTCCCGTGGGACGATCACGAGCTGGCCAAGGAATGGTATGCGCGGATCAAATCGCGGCCGAGTTTTCGCCCGATCCTCGCCGACCACCTACCAGGTGCGCCGCCACCGCCGCACTACGCCGATCTCGACTTCTAAAACCGGCGCCTACCCCGCCCGCACAGGATCAACCAGCTACGGCGCGCAACAGATCATCGCGGCGTTTGCGGGCGACGGCTGCCTCGCCGCCTTTCGTCAGCCGGTAGAGATTGAGGTTGTCGAACTCGTCGGCTTCTGGCGGCGCAATCGCCACATCCGAATAGGCCCGGTGGTCGGGGGCGGCGAGCGTTTCTTTGAGGATCTTTTGAACCTGGGCAATCACCGCCGCGTAATGTCCCGCTTTTACGGCGGTCTCGATGGCGATGCGCGGGTAGAACGACAAGATCGACTCGCGCGGCAGCCTGGGGCGCCGCTCCCGCCGGCCTTTACGGCGCAAGGCGCCGCCTTCGAGCGGATGCACCCCCTCAAACAGCACGGCGAGCTTGAACCATAATAAGGCCACCACAATCGTCCGCGGGCGGCCCCTGGGGTTGGCCGCGGCGCGCTGCAAAATCGTGCGGATATGGTCGGGGCTGTAAAAGCTCTCCCAGGCGGCGCGATAGGCCTCCTCCCAATCGCTATCGGTCATCCGAGTGTGATGCGTGACCCGGTGCGAGAGGTCGTATTTGTTGAGGTCACCATCCATCCACACGCCATTGCGCCACAGATTGCGATGATCCTCGGAGCCCGGCAGCGGCGTCAGGTAAAACAATTCCAATAGATCGAGCGGCAGTTCGCGCTTGATGATCTCGATATCGCGCAGGATCGATTCCTTGGTGTCACCGGGAAATCCGGTAATGTACCCGGCATAGGTGATCATCCCGTGCTCGCGCCATTTCTGCAGCATGACGCGGTATTCGGTGATTTTGTTCTGATGCTTCTTTGTCGCGATCAGATTCTCAGGGTTGATATTCTCGAGACCGATAAAGACCCGTCGCACCCCGGCCTGCGCCGCTTTATCGATAAAGTTCGGAATGCGGTGGCACAGCGTGTCGACTTGGATCATCAGGTTGAGTTTGATCCCGTCTACCTCGCGCAGTCGGATCATCCGGTCGAACAGCGCTTCCCAATTGCGGTTGCGGGCAAGATTGTCGTCGGTAATAAAAAACCGGCGGATGCCGCGGGCCCAATTGGCGCGGATCGCCCGTTCGAGATCGTCGGGCGTGCGGAACCGGCTCTTGCGGCCTTGCACATTGATGATCGTGCAGAACGAACATTGATAGGGGCAGCCGCGTCCGAGATCGAAGCTCGAAAACGAATGTGCGATTCGCCGCACATTGCGCCACGGCAAAATCGGCAGCGGCTCGTTTTCCAACCCCGGCAGGTCGTCCATGTGGTTGTAGACGGGCCGCAAGCGCGCCATTCCAGGCGTCGCGCAGGACTTGATCGAGGCGGCCGCCCTCAGCCTCGCCGGCAAAAAATGAAATGCCGAGCGCTTGCGCCTCGACCAATTCCGGCGGCATCTCGGGCAGCATCGCGATACAGCCCGAGACGTGAAAACCGCCGATGCACACCGGCAGCCCGATTGCACGAAACGGCCGGGCGAGATCGAGAGCGCGCGGAAACTGGTTCGATTGGACGCCTACGAGCCCGATCAGCGCTCGCCCGCCGGCTTTACGAAGAGTGCGGATGATCCGCTCAGGTCGGACGCGCTGGTTGGTTTCATCAAAGGTGTGGAGGCGGATCTCGACTTCCGGGCCGAGTACTTGGCGGGTCCGTGCATCTTCGGCGAGCGAATTCAGGGCGGCGAGTGTGTTTGACGGAATCGCTGCCCGGAACCAGCGGATCGGGTAGCCGTCATCGTCGTAATGGGTGGGTTTGATCAGGACGAGATGGAGTACGGGTTCATTCCCCCGGGTCGCCGTGCGCCACACGATAGCCCCCTTTTAAACGAACCCTCCATTCGCCGGTTGAATAATGCCGAATTCGGTTACGCCTTCCAATTCAATTGATGATTGCTTAACTCGCCGCTGCTCGCAGCAGGTCGTCGCGGCGTTTGCGGGTGACTGCCGCCTCGCCGCCATTTGTCTGGCGGTAGAGGCTCAGAACGTCGAATTCGTCTGCTTCCGGTGGCGCGATCGCCACATCCTGATAGGTCCAGCGGTCGGGGGCGGCGAGCGTCTCCTTCAAGATCTTCCGGGCATGGCGATAAACCGACAGATATCCGCCGGCCTTGACAATGATGTCCGCCAGGGATCGGGCGTGGAATATCACCGGCGTTTCGCGGGGCAGCCCGTATCGCCGCTGGCGCCTGATCTTGCGGCGAAACGCGCCGCCTTCGAGAGGATGGACCCCCTCGAACATCGTCATCAGCTTGAACCACAACAGCGTTGTCAGGGTCGTCTGCGGACGTCCGTTGGGGCTGGCCGCCGCGCGGCGCAGAATCGTGCGGATATGGTCGAAGCTGTAAAAGCTCTCCCAGGCGGCGCGGTAGGCTTCATCCCAGTCGGCATCGGACATTCGCGCATGGTGCGTTACCCGATGGTAGAGGTCGTACTTGTTCAGGTCGGCATCCATCCAGACGCCGTCTTGCGCTAGGTTGCGATGGTCCTCGGAGCCTGGCAAGGGCGTCAGATTAAATAACTCCAGAACATCGAGCGGCAGCTCGCGCTTGATGATCTCGATGTCGCGAAGAATCGATTCCTTGGTATCTCCCGGAAATCCGATGATGTAGCCGGCGCAGGTAATCGCCCCGTAGTCGTGCCATTTCTGCAGCATCTCGCGGTATTCAGTGATCTTGTTCTGATGCTTTTTGCTGCCGATCAAATTGTCGGGATTGATATTTTCGAGGCCGATAAAGACCCGGCGCACTCCGGCCTGCGATGCCTTTTCGATAAAGTTCGGGATGCGGTGGCAGAGCGTGTCGACCTGAATCGTAAAGCCGATTTTAAGCCCCTCCCCGATCCGCAATCGGATCATCCGGTCGAACAGCGCTTCCCAATTGCGGTTGCGGGCAAAATTGTCGTCGGTGATAAAAAATCGGCGGATGCCCTGCGCGTAATTCTCACGGATTGCGCGCTCGAGATCGTCAGGGGTGCGGAAGCGGCTCTTGCGGCCCTGAACATTGATGATTGTGCAAAACGAGCACTGATAAGGACAGCCGCGCCCGAGATCGAAGCTCGACAACGATCCCGAGATCCGCCGGATGTGGCGGGGCGGCAGCATTGGCACCGGCTCAGCTTCAAGCCCGGGCAGATCGTCCATAAAATTGTAGACGGGCTGGAGCGCGCCGTTCCAGGCGTCGCGCAGGACTTGGTCGAGGCGCCCGCCCTCCGCTTCGCCGGCAAAGAACGAAATCCCGAGCGCCTGCGCGCTGATCATTTCCTGGGGCATTTCGGGCAGCATGGCGATACAGCCCGAAACGTGAAAGCCGCCGATGCAGACCGGCAGGCCGGCGGCTCGGAACGGCCGCGCCAGATCAACGGCGCGCGGGAATTGGTTGGACTGAACCCCGACCAGCCCGATTAAGGCCCGTCCGCCGTCTCGGCGGATCGCGCTGATAATCCGGGCGGGGTGGACGCGCTGATTGGTCTCGTCAAACGTATGGAGACGAATCTCGACCTCGGAGCCGAGCACCCGGCGACGTTCCGCGTCCTCGGCCAAGCCGTTTAGGCAGGCGAGCGTGTTCGACGGAATAGCGGCCTTGACCCAACGAATGGGATAGCCGTCATCGTCGTAATGCGTTGGTTTGATCAATACGAGGTGGAAGACGGGCGGATGGCCGCGCCTCGCCCGGGTTAGCATTGGCAAGCCCTGTCACTGTCTTTATGCGTACAATGACTATCGCGCCTTCCGCTTAGGGCTTCCAGGTAAATCGCCTTTCCTGGGGTGTCCGCCGGAATAGGGCGGCCACGATCGGTCGCCGGGCGGCAGCGCCAGTCATTCGAAATAATGGATCTCGTAGAGAAGACACCCGCGCTCCGATTTGAACGGGCCGTGCACCGCACCGGGCGGACGGCAGGCATAGGTGCCGGCGGGAAAATTCTCGCCACCCTCGCCGTTCGCGTCATTACCGACCGTCAAATCGCCCGAGACCAGGTAAACCTCTTCCCAATACTCGTGGACAAACGGGGCTGTCGTGAACACGCCGGGTGCAAAGCGGAGCAGGCGGGTGCGATTGCCGGTCTTATGTTCCTCGTCAAGGGCGCCCGCGAGGATCTTTTGCTCGATCCCGGCGGGATAGCCGGACGGTGTCTCCCAGCCCGCATGCATATCGACTGTGTGGAATTCGAGATGAGGCTTGTTTGGCGGCACTGACGCGTCCTCCGCGAAGTCGCGCAAGCTGTAGACCGGCGCGAGGCCGGCCTGCAACCCTTACGCTGGAATCCAAAAACTTCGAGGCGGTTGAACTCTTGCTGTCACAAACGGTAGCCGGCGCCTCAGAAACAGATCACGTAGGTCAGGTCCTCAGCTCAGCGGGCGCGGCGGTGGGCGTCGAGCCAGCCGAGCATGATGCGGTTAAAGGCATCGGGCGCTTCGACATTTGGGAAATGGCGCATACGCGGGATTTCCTCATAACGCGCACCCGGGACAAGGCCGGCAAGGCGGCGGTTTTCACTGGCCGGGGTGCCGGCGTCCTCCTCGCCACACACGACCAGCACCGGCAATTTGAGCGACGGCAGACGTGAGACGAAGTTGAAATCGAGGATTGCCGCGGCACAGCCGAGATAACCTTGCGGCGTCGTGCCGACAACGGTATCGCGCAACTGCTTCCAACGTCCGGGATTCTTTTCACGAAAGGCCGGGCTTAGATAGCGGTCCATGCTGGCCTCGGCGATCGGCTCCAGCGAATTCGCCGCGCGCACCGCCGTGACCCGCGGCCCCCAGATTTCGGCGGCGCCCGGCGGGCTCGCCGGCAGGGTATCGCACCACAGCGCCGAGATCAGCCGATGGCCGTGCTCGAGGGCAAAGGCTTGGCCGATCATCCCGCCGATCGATAGCCCGATGTAGTGAACCCGTTCAAAGCCGAGCGCATCGAGCACGCTTGCGACATCGCCTGCGAGCTGGCTCATCGTGTAGTCGCCGCTGACCGCGTCACTGCCGCCGTGCCCGCGCATATCCAGCCGCAACACGCGAAATCCAACCGCTAACAGCGCGGGCACCTGTTCGGTCCAGCTGCCGCCGTCGGAGGCGAGCGAATGGGTGATGCAGACAACCGGACCACCCTCGGGACCGACGAGATCGTAATAAAGCCGGCGCCCGGCGAGCGGTAACAGCATGGCCTATCTCCCTATTCAGAAATTCAGGCGGGCAGTCTAGCCGTCGGGGCAGTCAGACGCCATTATCGACGAGGCAAAAAGGCGGCCCGCGTAGCCGGAAGCAGTAAACCAGTTGCCGTCGAGACAGGTATTCTCAGCTGCATTATGTTATCGGAGCTGAGAATCGTTATCGAAATGACCAGGGCCCGCTGCTGCGATGACATGAAGACTTCGAGCGGCATCCGTTGACGATCGGGTTTGAGGTTCTGGCGCGCGACGGCGCCGCGCGGCGGGGCGTGCTCAAAACGGCGCATGGGCTCATCGACACGCCGGTCTTTATGCCGGTCGGCACCGCCGCCACAGTCAAGGCAATGACCCCCGAGGGCGTGGCCGCCACCGGCGCCCGGATCGTCCTTGGCAACACCTATCACCTGATGCTGCGGCCGGGCGCCGAGCGTATTGAGGCACTTGGCGGATTGCATCGGTTTATGAATTGGCCACATGCGATCCTGACCGATTCCGGTGGGTTTCAGGTCATGTCGCTCGCCAAATTGCGCAAAATCGGCGAGGACGGCGTCACCTTTCGCTCGCATCTCGACGGCAGCGCTCATTTGCTGACGCCGGAGCGCTCGATCGAGATCCAGCGCCTGCTCGGATCGGATATCACGATGGCGCTCGACGAATGCACGCCCTACCCGTCGCCGCCCGCGGCGGTCGAACAATCGATGGAATTGTCGATGCGCTGGGCCGAGCGCTCTCGGCACGCCTTTGTCGATAAGCCTGGCCATGGGATCTTTGGGATTGTCCAGGGCGGCATTCACCCCGATCTTCGGCTGCGTTCGGCGGCCCAGCTGATCGATATCGGCTTTGACGGTTACGCGGTCGGCGGGCTGGCGATCGGGGAGGGTCAGGCGACGACGTTCGCGGTTCTCGACGTGACCGTGCCGGCACTGCCGACGGATCGGCCACGGTATCTGATGGGAGTGGGCAAGCCGGCTGATCTCGTCGGTGCGGTCATGCGCGGCATCGACATGTTCGACTGCGTATTGCCGACGCGTTCGGGCCGTACCGCGCAGGCCTTTACCCGCCGCGGACAAGTGAACCTGCGTAACGCGCGACATGGCGATGACCCGGCCCCGCTCGATGCCGAATGCGGATGCCCGGCTTGCACCGGCTATAGTCGGGCCTATCTGCACCATCTCTGCCGCAGCGGCGAGATCCTTGGCGCGATGCTGCTGACCGCCCACAACCTGCAATATTATGCCGATCTGATGGCGGATATGCGCGCCGCGATCGAGAATGGCACGCTTGCCGATTTCGCCGCCGCTTTTGCCGCAGCGCAGATGCCGACCGCGCCCGAGCCAGACAAATGACCGAAAGACCTTCTCTCTCATTGCTCGGGCGGCCGACGCCCTTGCCGCAGTCGCCCGACGAGGCGGTGCTCGAAACCGTCCCGAACCCCCATCCGGGACTGCTGTATCTGGTTCGGTTCACCTGCCCCGAATTCACGTCGCTGTGCCCGGTGACGGGTCAGCCGGATTTCGCCCACTTCGTCATCGACTACGCGCCGGAAGCCGTGATCGTCGAGAGCAAGTCGCTAAAGCTTTATCTCGGCTCGTTCCGCAATCATCAGGCTTTTCACGAAGACTGCACCCTCTCGATCGCGCGCCGGCTCGTCGACGCGCTAGCGCCGCGCTGGCTGCGGATCGGCGGGTTTTGGTATCCGCGCGGCGGCATCCCGATCGACATATTCTACCAGACCGCCGCGCCGCCCGCCGGCCTGTGGCTGCCCGATCCGGGGGTGTCGTCCTACCGCGGCCGCGGTTGAGAAATGGCGGACGCCATCCGCGAGGCGATCCGCGACCGTGCCCTGGCCGAGGGCTTCGACGCGGTCGGATTTGCCGCGGCCGAGCTTGACGAACAGGCACGCAGTGATCTTTGCGAATTTATCGCCGGCGGCTATCACGGGGATATGGGGTGGCTCGCCGACACCGCAGAGCGCCGCGCTGCCCCAAAAGCGCTCTGGCCCGAGGCGCGAACCGTCGTCGTGGTCGGGGTCAATTACACTCCCGAAGACGATCCTCGAGCGTTAGCAGAAGACCACGACGCCGGGGTCGTCTCGGTCTATGCCCGCGGCCGCGACTATCACGACACCTTAAAGCGCCGGTTGAAGGCTTTGGCGCGCTGGATCGATGGCGAGTGGCCGGGCGCCCTGAAGCTGTTTGTCGACACCGCCCCGGTCATGGAAAAGCCGCTGGCGCAGCAAGCCGGGATCGGCTGGCAAGGCAAGCACACCAACCTCGTCTCACGTGAATTCGGGTCGTGGCTGTTTCTCGGCGAGATCTATCTCAGTCTCGAGCTCGAACCCGATCAGCCGATATCCGACCATTGCGGCTCGTGCCGGCGATGTCTCGATGCTTGCCCGACCGCGGCCTTCCCGATGCCGCATCGGCTCGATGCGCGGCGCTGCATCTCGTATCTGACGATCGAGCACAAGGGCATGATCCCGGTCGAGCTGCGCCCGCTGATCGGCAACCGCATCTACGGCTGCGACGATTGCCTCGCGGTCTGTCCGTGGAACAAATTCGCGCGCGCCGCGCACGAACCCGATTTTTCCCCGCGAGCGGCGCTGACCGCGCCGCGTCTGGCCGAACTCGCGGCGCTCGACGATGCCGATTTTCGCCGTATGTTTTCGGGCTCGCCGATCAAGCGCACCGGCCGGAATCGGTTTTTGCGCAACGTGCTGATCGCGATCGGCAATGCCGGCCCGGGCCATCCCGATCTCGTCGCCGCAGCACGGCATTGTCTCGACGATCACTCGCCGCTGGTGCGCGCCAGTGCGGTTTGGGCGCTCTCGCGGCTTTCGCCATCGCTGTTTCGGGCTGAACGCGGGCGCCGTCGGGGGGCGGAGCCCGACCCGCTGGTATCAGCCGAATGGGATCGGGAAGTGTCGGAGGCCTAGCATATCGCGATGGTTGCGCTCGCTCCATTCGCCCGGCACACTGCGCCGCGCCTTCGCGCTTCGGGTTAATAATGCGAATTGTCTCCGCCCTTGCCGCCCTCGGCCTATTCGCTGCCGGCTGCACGCCCACAATCCCGATCAGGGATGAATTTGGCGTCAGCGCGCTCCGAACGACGGAAGAGATCCCGCCCGAATTTGCCGCTTTCAACCGTTACGATTGGCGGGTTAACCCGCTGCTCGCCGACCAGATCTGCGCGACCCCCTTCCAAACCGAGGCGGTTAGGGCATTGGACGCCGTTCCGGGTGAGATTCTGGAGGATCAGGTGCGCTGCCAGACCTACCGGCCGGTTTTTTGGTTCTACGGGCGACAGACCACCCAATATCCCAATCCCTGAGAGCGCTGAAGATTCGTCGGCGCTTTGCCCGGATGCGCCGAAGGGTGTAGAGAACCGCCGATCTTTAATGGCGCCGGCGCGCAAAGGCTTTTCATGGCAGCCGGCCTAGAGGGCCGAGCCGAGGAGGTCGAGAATGCGGGGACACACCACCGAAGACGACATCACGAAAGAAGTCTTGGAGCGGTTTGCCCAGACCCCCGACCCGCGGCTGCGGCAAATCATGTTGAGCCTGATTGGGCACCTGCACGCCTTTGTCAAAGAGGTCGATCTGACCGAGGCCGAGTGGTTCCAGGCGATCGAGATCCTGACCAAGGCCGGCCATATCTCGGACGACAAGCGCCAGGAATTCATTCTTGTTTTCGGATACGCTGGGCGTGTCGATGGTGGTCGATTTGCTGAGCCACCGCAAACCGGACGGCGCCACCGAATCCACGGTGTTCGGCCCGTTTCACCGGCTGAACGCGCCCGAAATGCCGGCGGGCGGCAACATCGCCCATCTCGACAAACAGGGCCCGCCGACGCTGGTCAGCGGGCGGGTGCTCGATCTCGATGGCAGGCCCGTCGCCGGGGCCGTGCTCGATGTCTGGCAGGCACAGACATCAGGCCTCTACAACTCGCAGGACCCCAACCTGCATGAGATGCATATGCGCGGCAAATTCCACACCGACGCCGACGGCCGCTATCTGGTGCGCACGGTGCGGCCGGTGCATTACCCGATCCCATCGGATGGCCCGGTCGGGGCGATGCTGCGCGCGACCGGCCGTCATCCGTGGCGACCGGCGCATATCCATTTCGTCGTATCAGCTGAAGGCTATGAGCCGGTAACGACGCATATCTTCGACAGCGCCGACGAATACCTCGCCAGCGATGCGGTGTTCGCGGTCAAGGACTCGTTGATCTGCGATTTCAAGCGGCACGACACCGCCGATGGTGAGGCGCGCCGGCTCGGCCTCGAACCGCCCTATTACACGACGCAATTCGACTTTCATCTGAAGCCCGCCTCCGGCGCGGCCACCGTGCTCGATGCCCAGCAGCGGCTCGCCGCACTCGGCGCGCACTGAGCGCGCGTCTGCCATCTCGCTGGCGCCAACCCGGGCGTCGTACAGCCTTGTGAGGCTCTAGCAATGGCTTTAGCGTTGGCCGCGACCGGTCATGGAGGAAGTGATGCCTGAAGGACAAGGACAAGCAGGGGGCACCGATGTCTTTGAGATCATGCACACGATGCGGGCGATGCGGCGGCTCAAGCCCGACCCGGTGCCCGACGAGCTGATCCATAAGATTCTTGCCGCCGGCCAGGCTGCGGCGAGCGGCGGCAATACCCAGCGCTGGCGCTTTCTCGTCTTGAAAGACCCGGCGAAAAAGAAGGCGGTGCAGGCCTATTACAAAAAGGCTTTCGATGAAGTCGTCGGACCGCGTTACGCGTCGAGCCCGCCGCCGCCCGGCTCGGATCCCGAGCGCTACAAGCGTCAGCATGCGGCGGTCGAATACCTGACCGACCATTACCACGAAGCGCCGGTGTGGATCGTCGCCTGTCTCGAAGGCGGCGCCAATCCCGGGCGCACGGCCGGCTCGTCGATCTACCCGGCGGTGCAGAACATGCTGCTTGCGGCGCGGGCGCTTGGCCTGGGCTCGACCTTGACGACGCGGCACACGGCCTATGAAAAAGAGGTCGACGCCGCGATGGGCATCCCGCCCGGCTACCATTCCTATGCCATTTTGCCGATCGGCTATCCGATGGGACGGTTTGGGCCGGTTGGGCGCGGGCCGCTATCGGAAGTCGTCTATCTCGACGATTGGGGAAAACCCTATCCGGGCTTGAAATAACGGGAGGAGACAATGCCGAGAATAACACCGGTTTCGGGCAAGGGGGACGTCCCGGCCCAGTATCACGGCGTCGTCGACGATGTCGTCAAAGTCTTTGGTCAGGTGCGCGGGCCGTTCAGCGTCATGCTGCACAGCCCGGAACTCGCCCACCGGGTGTTGCCGCTCGTCACGTTTTTCCGCGAGGACAGCGTTGTCGAGCCGAAATTACGCTCGCATGCGATCCTCGCTGCGGTGCGCGAAAAGGAAGCGGCCTATGTCTGGGCGGCCCAGGTCGGTGCGGCGCGTCGCGCCGGCGTGCCCGAATCGACAATCGCTCTGCTGCGGGCCAAGGGCGATACGCGAGACCTGCCGCCCGATGAGAGCGACATCGTCACCTATACGCGCCAGCTGATCCGCAATAACCGCGCCGATCAGGCGGTGCAGGATCGGTTGAAGGAGCGGCACGGCGTGCAGTGGCTCGTCGAACTGACTGCCGCAGCGAACTACTTCGCGTTCCTGTCTGGGATGGTCAACGCGTTTGACATCCCGGCGCCGCCCGACGGCGACAAACTCCCGAGTTAGCCAGCGGCTAGCCCCGGCGGCGTGGGTGCGCGCGGACTGATCCTCGCCGCCCCGGCCTCGGGGAGCGGCAAGACCCTGGTTACGGCGGGCCTGCTGCGACATCTGCGCCGGCGCGGCATACGGGCTGCCGCCGCAAAGGCCGGCCCGGATTTTATCGACCCGACCTTTCACGCACTGGCTTCCGGTAGAGCCTGCCCGAACCTCGATGCCTGGGCGATGCGCCCAGCCACCCTTGGCGGGATTATGGCCCAGCTGGACGCCTCGGCCGAATTCGTGCTGTGCGAAGGCGTCATGGGCCTGTTCGACGGGACCGGCGCCGATGGCGAGACCGGGTCGACCGCCGAACTGGCGCGCATGACCGGCTGGCCAATCGTGCTGGTCGTCGATGCCCGCGGTCAAGGGGCGTCGGTTGCGGCTGTCTTGCGCGGGTTCATCGGGCACCGGCCGGACATTTCGATTGCCGGGGTCATCTTCAATCGCGTCGCGAGCGAGCGGCACCGAGCCTTGCTGACGCGCGCAGCGGCGCGGCATCTGCCCGATCTCGCTATCCTCGGCGCGCTGCCGGCCGACCCGGCGCTGAGTTTACCGTCGCGGCATCTCGGGCTCGTGCCGGCAGCGGAGCTTGGTCAGGCCGAGGCGGTAATTGAGCGCGCCGCAGACCAAATCGCGACCCATCTCGATGTCGACCGATTGCTCGGTCTGGCAATGGCCTCGACGCTTGCCGACGAATGTGCTCCGGGCATCGCGCCATTCGGGCAGCGCATTGCAATCGCGCGCGACGATGCGTTCTGCTTTACCTACCCACACCTGCTCGACGAATGGCGCCGGGCCGGCGCTGAACTCGACTTCTTTTCGCCGCTCGCCGACGAAGCGCCGCAACCGTCTGCGGAGGCGGTTTATCTGCCCGGTGGCTACCCCGAGCTGTGGGCCGAGCGCCTTGCCAAAGCGGATCGCTTTCTCGACGGGGTGCGTCAAGCCGCCGGCGAGGGAAAACCCGTCTATGGCGAGTGCGGTGGTTACATGGTTCTCGGTCAGACGCTGATCGATGCTGACGGCCGTCGCCATCCGATGGCGGGCCTGCTGCCGCTACACACCAGCTTTGCCGAGCGCCGCTTGCATCTCGGATATCGCAGCGCAACGCTGCTTGGCGATACACGCCTCGGTCGCGCCGGCAGCCGCTTTCGCGGCCACGAATTTCACTACGCGACGATCGTCGATGAGGGCGACGCCGATCCGCTATGGTCGGTGTCGGATTCGACGGGCGCCGATTTAGGCCATCGCGGATGCCGTCGCGGCTCTGTCTTCGGTTCATTCATTCACCTGATCGACAGCGCAGGTGACAAAATTTAGCTGCCGAGTGAGACGATCTCGGCACCATCTGAGCGGTATTCCAGGATGGCTCTGTCTCGGGTCAGCAATGTGAGACGCTCGGCGCGCGCCTGCGCGATCAACATCCGATCAAACGGATCACGATGACGCTGTGGGAGCTCCACCAAGTTTCTACAATGCTGGGGTAAGCACCGGAAGTACCAAAGAGATACCGCGCTGATGTATCGCCATCGCGCCTCGTCTAAGGTTCGCCGCTCCGCGAGCGTCAGCCGCTCCGGCATGATGCGCACCCACAAAATAATGGGTGTCGACCAGGATGTCCGTCGTCACTTGGTCTCGCCGAAAGCACCAGATCTCTTCCGGAAGGGTCAAATCTTCCGATAATGACAAGCCGCGCAGCTCACCGTATTCGATGGGCAGATTGTTGTAAGGGACCGAGGCGGGCGACAGGACGTCCGCTTCGGGTCACGACGATTTGCTCACCCGCCTCCGCGCGCGCTACCAATGCCGCGAACTGCGACTTCGCCTCTGCAATCGAAACCCTTGCGCCCAATGCTCGCTCCTCCAGGGATATGACCATATACGGTCAAAATACCGCGCTTATCGCACGTCTGCCTAAGCCGATGCCCTACGATCGATCCGGCGCAGCGAATATGAGGGAGGAAGACATGAGCCAAACCCGACAGATCGATCAGGTGCTGAAGGAAGCGACGGACCGTGGCGAGGTGCCGGGTGTCGTGGCGACGGCGACGACGCCGGAGGGGACGTTGTATCAGGGCGCTTTTGGCACACGGGCATTTCCTGACGGCGCCGCGATGACCCCGGATACGGTGTTCTGGATCGCCTCGATGACCAAGGCGATCACCTCAACGGCGGCGATGCAGTTGGTCGAACAGGGTAAAATGGCGCTCGATCGGCCGATCGCCGAGGTACTGCCCGAACTCGCCGCACCGCAGGTGCTCGAAGGCTTTGACGCCGCTGGCGAGCCGCGGCTGCGCCCGGCGCGGCGGCCGATCACTCTGCGTCATCTGATCACCCACACCGCCGGCTTTGTCTATGACATCTGGAACCCGGAAATGGGCCGCTACATGGAGCAAAGCGGGGTTCCGGGGATCATCACCTGCCAGAATCAAGCGCTTCAACTGCCGCTGGTCTTCGAGCCTGGCGAGAAATGGGATTACGGCATCAATATCGATTGGGTCGGCAAGGCGGTGGAGCGCGTCAGCGGCCAGCGGCTCGGCATGTATTTCGCCGAGCATTTGTTTGCACCGATCGGTATGAGGGACACTGCGTTCAAGCTGACGCCGGACCATCGCTCGCGGCTGACCGCGATGCATGCGCGCGCCGAAGACGGGTCGCTGGCGCCAATCCCGTTCGAGATGGTGCAGGAGCCCGAGTTCGAAATGGGTGGCGGCGGGCTCTACAGCACCGCAGCGGATTATCTCGCTTTCGCGCGGCTGTTCCTGAACGACGGGCGCAGCGCCGACGGCGCGCAGGTGCTGAAGCCCGAAACGGTACGGCTGATGGCGCAAAACGCAATCGGCGACCTGAACGTACAGGCGCTGAAGACAGCGCTGCCGGCTTCGTCCAACGATGCCGAGTTCTTCCCGGGAATGGTCAAGAAATGGGGGCTCGGTTTTATGATTTCGACTGAGGCGGTGCCGGGCGGGCGCAATGCCGGTAGCCTCGCCTGGGCCGGGCTCGGCAATACCTATTTCTGGATCGACCCGGCCAAGGGTGTTGCCGGCGTGATCCTGATGCAATTATTGCCGTTCGCCGATGCGAAGGCGTTGGCGGTCTTCGACCGTTTTGAAAAAGCGGTTTACGCGGCATTGGATGGCGTAAGTTGAAGATGATGCGCGCGCGGCGCCGGCGCCAGGGCTTGCGCGAATTGCGCATCGTCGTGCCGGATGCGTGCTCATCAGCGGTGCGTGACCGGATCGCGGCACAGGTCGCAAAGCTGAACCCCGACAGCGAACGCGACACGTTAGACTGGATCGAAACCGTCTCCGAATTTGATGCCGATCAGCCGCGGTGACCTGGTAATCGTCGCTGCGCCCGGGGATTATGGGAAGCCGCGGCCGGCGGTCATCGTGCAATCGAATGCCATCCCGCAAAGCCACGCCTCAGTCGTGATCTGCTAGGAAGCTCTATTTCTCGGGTTCGATCAGGCCGGCGACAAACCAGCGTTGCATCGCGAGCACGATCGCGACCGGCGGCAGGATCGCGAGCAATGCCGTCGCCATCACGATCTGCCAGGCAGTCTGCGCATCGCCATTGCCGATCATCTGGCGAATGCCGATGACGATTGTCGTCATGCCCGGGCTGTCGGTCACCAGCAACGGCCACAGATATTGGTTCCAGCCATAGATGAACAGGATCACGAACAACGCCGCGATATTGGTGCGCGACAATGGGATTGCGATCCAAACAAAGAAGCGCCATGGCCCGGCGCCGTCGAGCTTGGCGGCCTCGGTCAGCTCGTCCGGGATGGTCAGGAAAAACTGACGGAACAGCAGGGTCGCCGTGGCCGATGCGATCAATGGCAGAGCCAGCCCGGCATGGGTGTCGACGAGACGCAAGATCGGCCGCGACCTTATAGGTCGGGATGATCCGCACCTCGACCGGCAGCATCAATGTCACAAAGATCGCCCAAAAGCATAGCCGGCGCAGCGGAAAGCGGAAAAATACGACCGCATAGGCCGAGGGCAGCGAGATCGCGATCTTTCCGACCGCGATCAACAGCGCCATGACGAGGCTGTTGGCCATCATCGCGGCCACACTCTGGCCGCTGGTCGCCATCGTGCCTGAAGTCAGCGCTTCGCGGTAATTGGCGATCAGCTGCCGCCCCGGGATCAATGTCATCGGCGCAGCGAGGATGTCGCGAAGGCTCAGACTCGATGCGACGAACGCGACATAAATCGGAAACAGCACCAATCCGAGGCCGGCCAGCAAGACCGCATGCGGGATCCAGGCGCCGCGGCCCGAGCCCGCCATCGCCGATCTCACGCGTAATGCACCCGGCGCTCGACAAACCGAAACTGGATTGCGGTCAGCGCAATGACGATCGCCATCAGAATCACCGATTGCGCCGCAGAACCGCCGAGATCGAGCCCGACAACGCCGTCATACCAGACTTTGTAGACCAGGATTTGCGTCGACTGACCCGGCCCACCCTGGGTCACGTTCTGGATGATGCCGAACGTATCGAAAAAGGCGTAGACGATATTCACGACCAGCAAAAAGAAGCCGATCGGCGCCAATAATGGGAAGATGATACGCCAAAATCGCCGGCCGGCATTGGCGCCGTCGAGGGCTGCGGCCTCAATCAGCGATCTCGGGATTGCCTGCAGCCCGGCAAGAAAGAACAAGAAATTGTAGCCGATCTGCTTCCACGCCGCGGCGATGATGACGAGCAGCAAGGCTTGCCGCCGGTTCAGCAGATAGTCCCAATCAACGCCGACATGGCGCAATGCCGCCCCGACGATGCCAAAGCTGGGATTGAACAGAAACAGCCACAATACGCCGGCGATTGCCGGGGCGATCGCGTAGGGCAGCATCAGCACCGTCTTGTAGAAGGCAGCGCCGCGAACGACCCGGTCGGCCATCACCGCGAACAGCAGCCCTGCTGCCAGAGCCAGGGCTGCTACAGCTATCCCGAAAATAAAGCTGACCTCGACCGAGGCGAGATAGGACGGATCGGCAAAGATCGCGGCAAAATTGGCCCAGCCGACAAAGCGGGTGGACAATCCAAAGGCGTCCTGGCGCTGCACCGATTGCAATAGTGCCTGCGCCGCCGGCCAAAAGAAAAAAACTGCGGTCACCGCGAGCTGCGGCAACAGCAACAATACCGGGAACAGCCAACCGTCAAAGATGACGCGGCGTTCCATCAGCCAGGCTCCTGTAACCCGCGCTAGTCGCTAAGTTGCTATTCGGTATTCTGCTGAAACTGGGCGAGGAGCGCGTTGCCGCGCTTGACCGCATCGTCGAGGCCGGCCTGCGCATCCTCCTTGCCGGCGAAGATCGCTTCCAGATCCTGGGCGATGATGTCGCGGATCTGCACCAGATTGCCGAGACGCAGCCCGCGCGAGTTCTCCGTCGGCGGTTTGCGCGTCAGCTCGATGACGGGGATCTCGCGTCCCGGGTTCTTTGCATAAAAACCCGATTCCTTGGTCGCTTGATAGGCCGCCTTGGTGATCGGCAAGTAGCCGGTTACTTCATGCAATTTCTGTTGCAAATCGGTCTGCGACAGAAACGCGAAGAACTTGGCGACGCCCTTATATTCTTGCGGCGTCTTGCCGGCCATGACCCACAGGCTGGCGCCGCCGATGATTGAATTCTGCGGCGCCCCGGGGACATCGGGGTAATAGGGCAATTCGGCCACGCCAAACTCGAATTTGGCGCCTTTCTTAAAGATGCCGTAGGCGGCGGACGAGGTCTGGATCATCCCGCACTCGCCGTTTGCGAACTTGCCCTCCGGCTCGGTGGTGCGCCCGCCATAGTCGAAACTCTTGTCCTTTTCGGCCGCCGCGAGATTGGCGATGTGGCGGACGACCGTCGGGTTGTTGAACTCGAGCCGGGCATCCGGACCGTCGAACCCGTCGGCCTTGCTGGCAAAGGCGAGGTTGTGCCAGGCGCTGAACTGCTCCAGCTGGGTCCAGCTGATCCAAGCCGCGGTAAAGCCGCACGGGATGCCAGCCGATCGCAGTTTTTTGGCGACGGCAAACGTCTCGGGCCAGGTTGCCGGCGGCTTGTCGGGATCGAGCCCGGCTTTTTTGAACAGGTCCTTGTTCCAAAACACGACCGCGGTCGAGCTGTTGAACGGCATCGACAACATGCGGCCGTCGGCGGTGCTGTAATACCCGGTCACCGCCGGCAGATAGGCCTTCGGATCGAACGGCTCGCCGGCATCCTTCATCAGCTGATAGACCGGCACGACGGCACCCTTGGCCGCCATCATCGTCGCGGTGCCGACTTCAAATATTTGCAGGATGGCCGGCGCCTTGCCGGCACGAAAGGCGGCGATGCCGGCATTCATCGTCTCGGCATAAGAGCCCTTGAACACCGGCGTTACCTTGTACGTGCTCTGCGCGGCGTTGAAGTCGGCGGCAATCTGGTTGACCACCGCGGCATTGGCGGAGGTCATCGCGTGCCACCATTGCAACTCAACCGGATCGGCCGATGCAGCGCCTGATAGCGATAGCCATATCGCGGCCGCGGCCAGTATCATCTGTCGCATTGTCCCCCCAATCGGCCCGAACAGCCTTTCCAGCGAGCTAGCGCGAAGCCGCTTGCGGAATCAAGACGAAGTCCGAAAAGCTTTTGTGACGGTTTGGCGCCGCGGTGCCGGCGTCTTCGAAAGAGTGAGGCAAATGGCGGGTTTTCGCGGAACCTCGGGAGCAAGATTGCGGCCACCGAGCGAATCGGCGGTCGCGGCAATCGGCCGGCAGGCGCTCGCACTCGATCTCGGCGCCCCGTTGGCGATCCGGGTCAGCCCGCGGGCGCGCCGGGTCGGGCTGCGTATCGATGCCGCTTCGCGCCGGGTCGAACTGGTGCTGCCGCACGGCGTGCCACCCGAGATCGGGCTGCGGTTTCTGCGCGACAAGCGCGGTTGGGTTCAGGGCCGGCTTGCCGCACTGCCGCGGCCTGTTCCGTTTGCCGAGGGCGCTGTCGTCCCGGTGCTGGGGATTCTGCATCGGATTCGCCACTCGCTCGAGGTCGCGGCGGCGCCGGTGACGATTTCGGATGGCGAGATTTGGGTGCGCGGCGATCCCGCGCATCTGCCGCGCCGCGTGCGCGACCATCTTGCCATGCTGGCTCACGATGAGTTGGCGCGGCGGGCGCGGCCGCTCGCCGCCAGCATTGGCCGCAAGGTCACACGGGTCAGTGTGCGCGACACCAAAAGCCGCTGGGGCAGCTGTTCGGCATCGGGAAATTTGTCGTTCAGCTGGCGGCTGATCTTTGCTCCCGAGGAGGTCGTCGACTACGTCGTGGCCCATGAGGTCGCTCATTTGGTCGAGATGAATCACGGGCCGCGCTTTTGGCGGCTGGTCGACAGCCTGGCGCCGGGAAATTCCCGGTCACGCCTCTGGCTCGATCGTCACCGGGCCGAATTGCTGTCCTACGGCTGACCGGCGGCGGCCTGCCCAACTCGACCTCTGTTTTCGGTACGCATGATCGACAACAGCAGGATCAAGCCCGGCAGACAGGCCGCGGTGGCCAGCACGAAAAACGGAATCCATCCGAGCGCATCGGCGAGCGCCCCGCCCGAAGCCGATAATGTGGTACGGCCGACCGCCGCCAATGAAGACAACAACGCATATTGGGTCGCGGTGAACTCGACGTTGCAGAGGCCGGAGAGGTAGGCGACAAAGGCCGCCGACCCCATCCCGCCGGTCAAATTCTCGACGCCGATCGTCAGCGCCAATGCCGCCAAATTGTGCCCGGCTGTGACCTGCAATGCGTACATCAGGTTCGACAGCATCTGCAGCACGCCGCAGACCAACAGCGCGCGCATGACGCCCAGCCGCAAGACCACGATGCCGCCCAAAGCCAAACCGGCGAGGCTCGCGGCGAAGCCGTAGACCTTGGCGATGTTGGCGAGTTCGACCTTGGTGAAGCCGAGCGACACGTAAAGCGGGTTCGACATCGTGGCGGCGAGCGCGTCGCCAAATTTGTAGAGGACCACGAAGATCAGGATGGTCAGCGCACCCTCGCGCTTGAGCATGTCGCTAAACGGGGCTGCCACCGCCCGCCGCAACCAAGTCGCAACGCGGGCCGCCGCTGTTTGACCGGGCAGCCTGTCGAGCTGTGGAGCGCCGCTGGGTTCGGGAGTGAGCCAGACGGTGGCCATGCCGATCAGCATCAAGGCCGCCATCAGCCCGTAGGAAAACCGCCAGCCGCCAAAACTTGCGGCGTACAGGGCGCCGGCCGAGGCGGCCAGCATGCCAAAGCGATAGCCCCATTGTGTCGCCGCCGCCCCCGCACCCTGCTCCTCGGGCCGCAAGAGCTCGATGCGATAGGCGTCGATGACGATGTCCTGGCTCGCCGACAAAAAGGCGACCGCAAGCGCAAAAATCGCCGTCAATCCCGGCGCCGAGCGCGGATTGACGATGCCCAGCCCCAAGATCGCCATCGCGAGCAAGGGCTGGATCGCCAACGCCCAGCCTCGCCGCCGCCCGAGATGCGAGGTCCATAGTGGGATCGGCAGCCGATCGATCAGCGGCGACCACAGAAACTTGACGCTATAGGGAACGCCGACCAGCGCGAACAGCCCGATCGCGGTGCGCGAAACGCCGATCTCGGCCAGGCGAAACGATAATGTCGCAAAGGTTAGCGCCAGCGGCAGCCCGCTCGAAAATCCCATCAGCAAGACCGCGATCAGCCGCGGCCGGCAATAGATCGCGAGCGATGGGAACCAGGCGCGAGGCGAGGAGGCGGAAGTTGGTCCTTCCTCGCCTCTTTCAGAAACGGGCCCTTCTTTCTCCCTGTAAGCGGGCTGAGGGGCCATTTGCAAATAACGCTCGGCTACGGTTTTGCCGGCGCCTTTTCCGCGTCGGCCGCGACCTGCATTTTGATGATCTTATCGGGGTTCGAGACCGAACCGTTATCCGCGGGACTGCCCTTTTTGATCTGGTCGACATATTCCATGCCGGAAACGACGTCGCCCCAGATCGTGTATTTGCCATCGAGCGACGGCGCCGGTCCGAACATGATGAAAAACTGGCTGTCGGCGCTGTTTGGATCCGAGGTGCGCGCCATTGCAACGACGCCGCGGACAAAGTGCTCGTTCGAAAATTCGGCCTTGAGCGGGTGCCCGGAACCGCCGGTCCCGTCGCCGCGCGGATCCCCGGTCTGCGCCATAAAGCCGTCGATGACCCGGTGAAAGGTCAGCCCATTATAGAAGCCTTGGCGCACCAGCGACTTGATCTGAGCGACCGTGGCAGGCGCCAGATCGGGGCGCATTTCGATGACGACGCGGCCTGCCGGCACGTCGAGGTAAATCGTGTTTTCGAGATCTGCCGCCATCGCCCTTTCTCCAGATGCGAGCGCGATGATCAGCAGGACGAGCCGGGCCAACCTTGCCATTACCCTTGGTCCTGAACAATCGCGAGGGCGGCGACCTTATCCGAAGCCCGGGCGAGGCGAAAGCGCTTCAGGCATGCCGTTCGTACCAGCCGCCACGGCGAAAGCGATCGAGGTAAGTCGGCAAGATCGCCTCGACCGCTGTCGGGGTGATACCGAGCGCCGCCAACGTTAGCGCGCCTGACGAAACGACATTGTCGCTCCGCAACAGCTCGACTTGATCGGGGGTCAAAGGCGGGCTCGGCAGCACCGACATCAGCCGCGCCTGAAACGCGGCGGCGCCAAACGGCAGATCGATCAGCAGCCGCTTGCGGCGAATCTCGCCAAGCAGCAACTCGATCAATTCGCGGAAGCTGTATATTTTCGGCCCGCCGAGCTCGTAGGTGCGGCCCGCCGTGGCCGGCTCCTCAAGGCATTTTAGCACCGCATCGGCGACATCGCCGACATAGACCGGCTGAAACCGGGTACGGCCGCCGCCGATCACCGGCAGCACCGGCGAAATCATCGCGATCGCCGCGAACCGGTTGAAGAATTGGTCCTCCGGCCCGAAGACGATCGAGGGACGCAGGATCGTCGCGGTCGGGAACGCGTCGCGCACCGCGGCTTCGCCCTGCGCCTTGCTTCGAGCGTAGGCGGAGCGCGAGCGCGGATCGGCGCCGATCGCCGAAATGTGGACGAGACGCTCGACCCCAGCTTCGCGCGCCAGCCGTGCCAGCCGCGCCGGCCCAAGATAGTGCACCCGCTCGAATGTCTGGCGGCCGCTCTCGGCAAGGATGCCGACGCAATTGACGACGGCATTACTGCCGGCCAGAAACGCCGGCAGTACCTGCTCATCGTCGATCGTGGCGTTCACGAAGGCGATCTGTCCGACCAGGCCGGCGGTCATCAAGAACTTGGCATTCTCGGCATGGCGCCCGCCGACAACGACCACATCGCCGCGAGCGGCGAGCCGCTGGACGACATAGCGACCAATGAAGCCCGCACCGCCAAGCACCGCGGTTCGGCGACTTCTCATTTATCCCCCTGCGCACAGCGCCTCAATACATCGCCCCGATCGATTACGCGGAGCACGCTTCTATTAAACCAGCCGGCGCATCGCCGGAAGTGCCGCACCTTTCCTTCTGCAGGTTCGAGGCTACATTGGTGCAGGTTTGGCGCATTCAGGAGAAGAGAGCGATGGCGGAGCAGGCCCGGTTAAGCAACGAGTATCCGGTACCCGAGCAGATGAAGGCGTGGGTACTGGGCGGGCCAGGCGAGATTCTGCCCACCGAAAAGCCGGTGCCTCAGCCCAGCACGGCCGAGGTGCTGGTGCGGATCGACGCGGTTGCGATTTGCGCCACCGACCTCGAAATCATGCGCCACGGGCTGCCGGCGATGGTCGATGGCGGATTGCCGTTCAACAAGAACTTCACGATCGGCCACGAATATATGGGGACCGTGGTTAAGCTCGGTCCCGCCGTCGACGAATTCTCGGTCGGCGACCGCGTTACCGTCGAGGTCCATGCCGGCTGCGGCCGCTGCGCACGCTGCCGCCAGGGCATGTACACGTCTTGCCTCAATTACGGTGATGTCGCCAAAGGCCATCGCGCCAACGGTTTCACGACCGATGGCGGCTTTGCGCAATATGCGGTCAACAATGTCAATACATTGGTGCATGTCCCGGACGACATGACCGACGAAGAGGCGACGCTCGTCGTCACCGCCGGCACCTCGATGTATGGGCTCGATGTTCTCGGCGGGCTGATCGCCGGCGAAGGCGTCGTCGTGACCGGACCGGGTCCGATCGGCCTCCTCGGTGTCGCGGTCGCAAAGGCGCTCGGCGCCGACCCGGTGATCCTGACCGGCACCCGCGACCGCCGGCTCGAACTCGGCAAAAAGCTCGGCGCCGATCATGTCGTCAACGCCCGCCAGGAGGACGCGGTCGCCGCGGTCAAGCGGATCACCGGCGGCAAGGGGGTTCAGTTTGTCGTCGAGTGCTCGGGCGCGCCCAATGCGCTCGACGAGGCGGCGCAGATGGTCGATCGCGGCGGCCGGATCTGCCTTGCCGCTTTCCCGCACGAAAAGGTGCCGGTCGACCTCGCCTATCTCGTGCGCAACAACATCTACGTCTACGGCATTCGCGGCGAGGGCCAGAGCGCGACGCATCGCGCGATGGCGCTGATGAAGCAGAAGCGATTTGATGCGAAACTGATCCACACCCACACGTTTCCGCTCGATGATTTGCCGACCGCCCTCAAATACGCGCGCGAGCGTGTCGACGATGCGATCAAGGTGGTTGTCAAAAACCAGGCCTGATCACGTTCGATTTGGGAACGGGCGGTTCGCGCGCTTAGAAAATAGCAGGCTCCAGAGGGGCGTCAGTCAGCGCCCCACTCACGAACCGCCGTAGACCGGGATGACCGCCCCCCGGGTCACCTGATTATCGGCCGAAGCGAGAAACACGATCAGCCGGGCAAGATCTGCGGGTGCGACCCATTTATCGTATTCGGCGCCCGGCATCGCGGCGCGGTTGGTCGGCGTATCAAGGATCGAGGGCGCCACGGCGTTGACCCAGATTTCCTCTCCGACGGTTTCCTGGGCCAGCGCTTGGGTCAGCGCCGCGACCGCCGATTTCGATGCGGCATAGGCGACCATGCCGGCGCCGAGCCGCGGTTCGAGCGCCGGACGCGCCGAAACGTTGACGATCCGCCCGCCCTTGGCGCCGCCGGGCCCCGGCTCACGGCGCGTGCGAAATGCGCTCACCGCTGCGGCCGAGCACAGAAAACAGGAGAGTGCATTCATCCGAAACTGGGCGGTAAAGTCGGAGGCCGAGGTCTCGGCGATCGGGGCCATCGCAAAGCCGCCGGCGAGATGGATCGACGCCCATAGCGGCGGCAGCGTACCGAAAAATTGATGAACCGCCGCCTCATCGGCGACATCGACATCGCGCCCGATGTGCACGCCGGGATCGCTCGAAAACGGAAAATCCGCAAGCTCCGCCGCTATCAGATTGGGGACGTGGCATACCGCGCCGCTTGCGCGCAAGGCCGCGATCACGGCGCGTCCGAGCGCACCCGTCCCGCCAGTGACGACGACGTGGCTTCCCGCGAAATCCACCATTGCGCTCCCCCGCATAATCCGCGGGGATCATAATCCCGTGGGATTATCGCCGGTAGAGCGGACTTGGCGATTCAACCGGGCGTCCGAAGCGAGGTCCGTTAAAAATCATCCCGGCGAGAGTCAGCTCATCCCGGCAGGGTCAGCCGGCGTTCCCCGAGCCGTTGCTGTTGACGGAAAGCCCGACGAACTCACTCGCACCATGTCGATTGATCAACAGCAGGATATTGCCGCGCTTGGCTGCCTGTTCCAAGGCTGCCGCAGCTTCTTCGGGGCTCGTCGCCGGCTTTTGGTCGATCGATTGGATCACATCCCCAGCCTGCACGCCCATTTCGGCGACGGGACTGTTATTGGCGACGCGCAGGACGACCACTCCGTTCACGTCGCGCGGGATTTTCAGTTGCTTGCGCAGTTCCGGCCGTAGCGGCGCTAATTGCAGGCCGAGAGCGCTACCGGTCGCTGCGCTCGAATGGGGCGCTTCGGTGCCTTCTTCAGCCGACGCATACTGCGCTGGCATTTTGCCGATCGTCACGTCGACGTTCTGGTCTTTGCCCGCCGCGCCTTACCGTCAGGTCGAGCTTGCTGCCGACCGGAGTTTCTGCCACGAGCCGCGGCAGATCATGCGCCGTGCGGATCGCGTGATTGTTCGCCGAAACGATGAGATCGCCCGATTTGAGACCCGCCTTTGCCGCCGGGCTATCGCCAATCACCGAAGCAACCAGCGCTCCTTCGGTATGGTCGGGGGAAAGCCCGAGGCTCTTGGCGATCGAGGGCGATACGTTCTGGATTGAAACTCCGAGCCATCCCCAAGTAACCGACCCGTGTTCTTCGAGTTGGCTGACCACATATTTGGCAAGGTCCGAAGGGATTGCGAAACCGATCCCGACCGAGCCGCCCGAGGGCGAGTAGATCGCGGTGTTTATGCCGATCACCTGCCCGGAAAGATCAAACGTCGGCCCGCCGGAGTTGCCGCGATTGATCGGGGCATCTATTTGCAAGAAGTCGTCGTAGGGACCTTCATGAATGTTGCGTCCGAGCGCCGAGACAATGCCGGCGGTCACCGTGCCGCCGAGCCCGAACGGGTTGCCGACCGCGACAACCCAATCGCCGACCTTCATTTTGGCGCTGTCGCCCCAGGATACGTACGATAGCGGTTTATCCGACTTGATCTTCAGCAGCGCCAAATCGGTTCTCTCGTCGCGACCGATGACTTTGGCGGGATGCTGGCTCTGATCTTGAAAGGTCACCGTAACCTTTTCGGCGTTAGCGACGACATGGTTGTTGGTCACGATGTAACCGCTTGGATCGATAACAAAACCGGAGCCGAGTGCCAGCACCTTTTCCCCTGGCTGTGGGGAAGAGAACGGCTGTTGAAAGAAATGGTGAAAAAACTGATCAAACGGCGTATCGCCGCTCCCCGGGAGTGCGCCACTATCGCCGCCCTCGCCCTGGCCCTCATCGCTGCTTTTCATCGCGGCTTGTTGGGTCAGCTGGACCGAGACGTTGACGACTGCGGGCAGAACACGTTCGGCCAGTGGGGCAAGGCTTGGCAGCGGGATCGCGCCCGCCTGCTGTTGCGTGTCGGTCAGGTTTTTGGCACCGGCGGTTGAGTCTGCCGCGCCGGCGAAAAGTGGGGTGAACATCAGCGCGGCGCAGGCGGTACCAGCCAAAGCGCGGCGAATTGTGCTGACCATCATCGCGGCTGACCTTGCTAAATTTATGGGGCGGGCGGTGCTCGCGCGCCTCGTCTGTTGGAGTAAGCGTGCCGCGGTGGCAAAAGTTCCGGCACGAAGTCCGGCACGAAAAATGGGTCCCGGCATGCCGACGCGACCGCGAAATCGGCGTTCATCGGGGCCAAATCTGGCGCAGGCGAGCGGTGCGGAGGGAGAGAACTAGATGCGAGATTTGCGGGGCGTCGTCTCGGAATTGGCTGCCAAACTACATTTGGCCTCGCTGACCCGTCGATTGCTGCCGCAGTCCGAGGGCGAGGGGCTGGAACCCTCGGTCTATGGGTTCATCCTGCGGTTTAGCTGGCGCGAGCAGATTTACGTCGTCGTGATGACCTTGGCGTCATTCCCGTTTCTTTATTGGTCGCTCGATCTACCCAAGCAGATCATCAACCGCGCCATTTCCGGGAAGCATTTTCCGCAATCGTATTTCGGCCTGGAACTCAACCAGATACCGTATTTATTGGTGCTGTGCACAGTATTCTTAGTCCTTATCCTGGTTAATGGCTGGTTCAAGCTGCATATCAATGTGAAAAAGGGGCAGCTTGGCGAACGCATGCTGAGGCGGCTGCGGTACGAGCTCTATCAGCGCGTTCTACGCTTTCCGCTGCACCATTTCGATCGCGTGGCCTCGGGCCAGATCGTCGCGATGATTACCGCCGAATTGGAGCCGGTTGGGGGGTTTGTCGGCGAAGCCTTCGCGGTCCCGATCTCGCAGGCCGGCACTTTGCTGACGATCCTCGTCTTTCATGTTCATGCAAAATCCGGTGCTGGGGGCCGCGGCGATGGCGTTTTATCCGTTGCAAGGCTATCTGATTCCAAAGATGCAGCGCGTCATCCGCGCTCTCGGACGCACCCGGGTGCGTAAAATCAGAGGCCTCTCCGATCGCATCGGCGAAACCATCGCCGCGCGCACCGAGATCCGGGTCAATGACGGCGCGCCTTACCAGCTCGCCGAGATTGCTCAGCGCCTTGGCGAGATTTACGACATTCGGCTGGAGATTTATAATCGAAAGTTCTTTGTCAAATTTCTGAACAATTTAATCGGCAATCTGACGCCGTTTTTCTTTTTTGCGATCGGCGGATATTTTGTCATTAAGGGGAGCTTGTCGTTTGGCGCATTAGTCGCGGTGCTCGCCGCGTACAAAGATATGTCGTCGCCGTGGAAGGAATTGCTCGACTATTATCAAAACCAGCAAGACGTCGCGATCAAGTATGAGCAAGTGGTCGAGCAGTTCCAGGTCGCCGATATGATCGATAAGCGCCTGCTGCTCGAAATTCCAGAGCGCATCGAGCCGTTCTCGGGCGAGGTCGTTGCGGCAAACCTCGAAGTCGTCGATGACGACGGCATCCATCTACTCGAGGGCGTAGATTTCACCTTCCCGCTCGGTGCGGATATCGGCATCGTCGGCCACAGCAATAGCGGGCGGAATACGCTGCCGCAGGTCATGGCGCGGTTGGAGAACCCGACAGGCGGCCGCCTGACAATCGGCGGCGCCGATCTTTCGACGCTGCCTTACGCGGTTTCCGGCCAGCGCATCGGCTATGTCGGCCCGACAACCTATCTTTTGTCGGCGAGCGTGCGCGACAATCTGCTGCTCGGCCTGCGTCATCGCCCCCGCGGCGGCGTTGATGGTCCTGATGCCGCGGCGCGCGCTGAACGCAAGCGTCGTCAAGAGGAGGCGCGACAATCGGGGAACAGCGAATACGACATTCAAGATGACTGGATCGATTACGAGCAGGCCGGCGTCGCCGATATGTCGGCGCTTGAGGCGCGTATCCTCGAGGTCTTGCGGCTGGTCGATCTGGAAGACGACATCTACCACCTCGGACTGCGCGGCCGCATCGACCCCGAACAGCAGCCGGATGTCGCCGCGCGGATCGTCAAGGCGCGTCAGGTGCTCGCCGAGCGGCTTGTCTCCAGCGAACTCGACCAATCGGTCGAGCGCTTTGACCCGGAGCGCTACAACCTCAATTCGTCGATTGGCGCCAACCTATTGTTCGGGACCTCGATCGGCCCGGTCTTTGAAGGCGATGGTCTTGCCCGCAGTGATTACGTGCAGGGCATCCTCGAGGAACTCGGCCTGCGCTCCGAGCTGATCGATATCGGTGAAAAATTGGCGCGCACCAGTGTCGAATTGTTCGCCGGCATGCACCCGGAGCATCAAATATTCGAGGAGTTTAGTTTTCTCGGCGCCGATGACTTGCCGACCTTTGAACGGATCCTAGGACGCCTCGATAAATCGGGCGCCGCCAGTCTTTTGCCGGAAGATCGCGCCCGGCTGCTCGGCTTGGGGCTTAAACTAATCGCGGCACGCGACCCGCTGGGCCTGCTCAGTGAGCCTGTGCAACAGCGCATCCTCGAAGCGCGGCGAAAATTCGCTGCTGGATTACCCGATGAATTGCGCGGTTCGGTCGAGTTTTTCGATCCGGAGCGCTACAACGCCGCCGCCTCGATCCAAGAAAATGTGCTGTTTGGCACGATCCTGCGCGGCGAGGCCGGCGGTCGCGAGCGCGTCAATGCCGCGATGAGCGAGGTGTTGGACGAACTCGGGCTGCGCGACACGCTGATTTCGGTCGGGCTCGATTACCCGGTCGGAACCGGCGGCCTGCGCCTCTCCGAGGCCCAGCGGCAGAAAATCGCGATCGCCATCGCGCTGTTAAAGCGACCCGATCTCGTGGTGCTGAATGACGCCACCGCGGTGCTCGACGGCGCCACCGAAACCGCGATCATCGACCGGTTGCAGCACGAGCTCGACGGCCGCAGTTTGGTCTGCAGCCTGCACCGGCCGCGCCTGGCATCGGCCTTTGACCAGATCCTGGTCATGGATCAGGGCCGGCTCGTCCAGCAGGGTCGCTTCGAGGAATTGCAAAAATCCGGCAGCGTTCTCGAACCGCTGATGGCCGCCGAATAGCCCGACACTGCGTTGCCCGTTGCACGAGCCGGGTTGGAGCGGGTGAAGGGAATCGAACCCTCGTCAGAAGCTTGGGAATTCTCGGGTTTTCCATTGATTTCAATGGGCCAGTTGTCACTTTCGTCCGATAGAGGACCGATAGGGGCCGATACAGGCGGGTGGGGATGACAACCAAGTGAGAGGCGCGCGCCGGGTAGAAAGTGCCACCCTTCGTGTTGCCTTGGCTTGTCGCTAACCACCGCTTTCGGGATGATTGGTCGCCTCCGCTGGTGGACGCCGCCTCGATAGCAGCAGCCTTAGTAACCGGGTTCCGGAATCGATCGCTCTCGCGACTTCGTCATCATCCGCGTCATGACCATGCACGATCCGATTCCGAACCTGGTTGAACAGAATCAGGGCATCTGCATCTACGACAGCGATCTGTCCCGCTTGCAGCAGGTAACGGATCAACGCAATTAGGGGTGCAGGTCTCCCCGCGACATCCAATCCAGTATCTCCCGCCAACTCGCGCGCTGCTCGCTCGATCTTAGCCGACAGCAGCATCAGCCCCAGTTTGGGCGAACGCGCCGCCTCACGCAGGACTTCCTCTATGTCATCTTCCGCATCTGAGGGCTCGACAGTTCCCCTGCCTTCGACAGTCGCATTTCCTGCGTTAAGAGAGCCGGTTCCCGTAATCTCTGGAAGCTTCGCTTCCGCCGCCTCGGTCTTGGCTTGCAGTTCGTCCAGCTCAAATTTCGTTCCTAGGAACTCGCCCTTCCGTATCCGCGACAGGATCCCCCGAAGCTCCGGCCTGAACCAGCTCACTACAGCAAGCGCCACAATCGGCCATGCCAGCGAGGCGATTGCGGAAATTAGGTCCGCAATATCTTTCGCCGTCGATGCGCGGCGAATCACCAACACAGCGATGACGAGCGCGACGAGCGGCCAGAGCAGGAGGTAAAGGCTATGCGAGCGCTCGGGAGTCCCCAGCCAAGATCGAACACGGTATACGCCCGGACGGAGAGCTTCCCAGCGTTCCGAAAGCGTTCGCGGCGGCATCACTCGGCCAGCATCCAGCTAATTCCGGTGGCGCAGGATAGCACACAAGTGTTCCGCCCAGTGTTCCCGAATTGTGCTATATGCCTCGACACAGACGGGCTTACCGGAAAAGGACGTCCGATGAATGGCGACGAGAACGGGAACAAGGTTGACATCGATATTGGATTAAGCGCCAGAGCCAGTCTCGAAGCTAAGGTCTCAACCGAAATCCCGGCTCAGTCCACGGGCCAACTCGTGGACGCTCTTACCGACTTGTTCCGACCATTTACGGAACGCCGTGGATTGAAAGCTGACCTAATCAGGTTACAACGCGAAGACGTGCTGATTGAAATCGCAAAGAAGGTATACCGCCGCCTCGAAATCGAGAATGCAGCTCCATCACCGGTGCCAATCAAATTTTTAATACCGTTTCTCGAAAAAGCGTCCTTAGAGGACAAAGACGGATTTCTGATTGACCGCTGGGCTGACCTTTTAGCGTCGTCCTCTTTGCATCCAGAAAACGCTCATCCCCGATTTGTCCAGATACTCTCAGAATTGACGGGCGATGAGGCCAAGCTGCTCCGTGAAATAGCGGCAATGTTTCACTTGTGATACCCATCCACTAGATATATGATTGGCCGAGTTAGGAGATCGGCCATGCAATCCGTCCTTTCTGATATCCACTACCACAGCGAGGAAGCTGCCTACGCCTACGTCGAAGCGCGGCTGTGGCCGGATGGCCCGGCATGCCCGCATTGCGGAAACGTGGACGGAAAGCGGATTGGGAAGCTCTCCGGGAAGACAACCCGAATCGGCCTCTATAAGTGCTATGCCTGCCGGCAACCCTTCAATGTGAAGATCGGCACCGTCTTTGAGAAAAGCCACGTGCCGATGCGTGTATGGCTTCAGGCGATCTACCTGATGTCCGCATCGAAGAAGGGGATCAGCACTCGCCAGCTTCAACGGACCTTCAACTGTGGCCTTAAAACCGCATGGTTTATCGGTCACCGGGTTCGCGAAGCGATGACCGAGTTGAACCTTCTCGACAGCAGTCCACTCGGCGGCACCAATCAGGTTGTTGAGGCGGACGAAACCTTTGTTGGCGGCAAGGCGCGGAACCGGAAGAACGTCATTCCGCCTAAGGCTCCCGTATTGTCGCTGGTCGAGCGCGATGGCCGGGTTCGCAGCTTTCACGTTCCCGACGTGACCGCGCAGAGCTTGAAACCGGTCATTGTCTCGCACGTCAACAAGGCAAGCTACCTGATGACGGACGATGCGCCAGTCTATACTGCATTTGCCCGCGAGTTTGCTGGCCACGGCACCGTAAACCACAGCGCCGAGGAATACGTTCGCGCCGCATTCTGGCACACCAACACAGTCGAAAATTATTTCTCGATTTTGAAGCGCGGCATCTTCGGCTGCTATTTTCACGTCAGTGAGACACACCTTCACAGGTACGCGGCCGAGTTCGATTTCCGATATAACAACCGGGTCGCGCTTGGGGTCGATGATCTGGCCCGCGCCGACCGCGCGCTCTCTGGTGCGAAGGGCAAGCGTCTGACCTATGCGACGCCTGGTGGCGGAAGGTCGCTCACAGCAGCGGCGCCGTTCTAGGCCGCACCAGCGCCAACCACGATCATCGTTCAATGCCGATCCGCGCCAACTGGAATTGCCGCTTGGTCCTCCGAATGGGAGTCGATGATGCTGACGAACCTTTTGCCCGATCCCCTGCGCCGTAATTCCGTCGAAGCGCGCAAGGTCGCGAAGGCCGCCTACGAGTTCCGCTGTTGCGTCATCTGCGGCGTGCAGATGGATGCGGTGCTTGAGCTTGCTCACCTTGACCAGCATGCAGGCAACAACGATTCCGACAATTTGGCGTGGTTCTGCGGTACACATCATCGGATGTATGACTGCGGCCTCTATCCAGAGGCCGCGATCAAGCTGCTCCGGGCGCGTTGGCAAGAGACGAAGGGCGTTCCCGACCACAAGCCGCGCATGAAAGACGCCGGGGTAAGGGCCGCCAGGAAGCGCGATTATCGATCGCGCGGATTGAAGGCTGCGGCGAAGCGCAAAGCGAACGCCGAACAGCGCGCGCTGGCTGCGCCGTCGTGATAGGCTAGGTGGTATGCCGCGTAAGCCTAAACCGCTACCCGATGATCCAGCAGAGTCGAAGCGCTTCATTGATATGGCGCGCGAGCTTGGCGCTGACGAGACCACAACCGGTCGCGAGCGCTTTGAGCGCGTGTTTCGGAAAGTTTCCGAGAAGCCCAAACCCACTACTCCGAAAGGCGGGTCGCGAGATGAGCCATGAACGATTTCGTGGCGAGTAGGATCTCTTCCGCTTGATCCTGAGAATAAACCTTTTCGGGGTGCATGGTCGGGTTGCGGTAGGCCCGTCGGAGCCGGTCGAAATTCGCAGCCGCTTCGGCATAAAACTGTTCATCGGCTGATCGTGCGCCCGCAGCCTTAGCGCGAGCATCCAATTGCTTACCGATTTCGCGGATATAACTGCCCCAATCATTTTGTTTTGTAATGTCAACGGCTTTGGCAAGCGCTGCCAAAGCGCATTCAAGCGCACGGTTAAGATGCATGACGCATGCTGTCGGGCGCTCCAAGGCCAGGCACATTCCGGCCTCGAATATGTCGTTATTAGCAGACGGGAAATTGTTAAAGACATTCAATCCGAAAAGGTCTGCCTTTTGATAATATCGTAGTTTTTGCACGCGTAAATATTCATGATCCTCTACATCATCTGCAAATCTCTGCCTAAAGTCTTTCATTATATGAAAAGCGTCTAATTAAGTCATCGTGACGGCTAAGGTCCGATCTTTCTTAAGCCTAGCAGAAAATTTCGAGAGGCAGGGGAACGCCTCAGTTATTTCGGGGTCGGTAAAACCGAACAATGGGCTACATATCCCCTCCCATGTCGATGGGTCAATATTCCCGGTTGTATTTTTTAGCTTTTCCTCCGTAAGCATTATTAGGCGCATGAGTTCCAGAAATGTGGATACGATCTTGGCCATATCCCACAGGCTCCGCAGCCCGTGAAAAGGACGATCCGGCTGCGACGGGCCAAGCGCGCTCATGCGGCGTCTCCGCCACATGAGCCATCATACCCCTCGCGGGTGGGTATCGGAAGTGCAACACTGCCGAAACGCCGAACAATGGTAGCGTAGGGGAGGGTTCCGCCGCCCGAGGTATAATTTTGCGATATCGGCGTACTCGGTAATCGACTGTATAGGCAGAAGACTGGGTCTGTGCCGTGGTCTTGCTGCGTTGTTTCGGGATCAAGGCCAGTCCGGGCGTGATCAGACACGGTCCTGGGCGAGCAGCGCTTTCTTGACAATCACCAGGTTGGCCAGCGCGAACAGGGTGTGCAGCTGCGCGGTGTTCTTGGCCAGCCCGCGATAGCGCAGCTTCTTATGGCGGAACAGAACCTGCCCCGGCGCAGGAGCGTGTGAAGGGGCACCCCCCGGTTTTCGGCGCTCGTGCGATGCTGGTGCCCTGTCGGGGGGTGTGCGATGTTGGGTGGGGCGCGGGTGCTGGAGGCGAACCGGTCGCAACTGTCGTGGGACTGGTGGATCTGGAGGCTTGCTGCCTGCGGAGCATCGCGCGCGACTGGTTTGGGGATTTGTCGAGACGCTCGATTTGATGGCCTTTTACAAAGCAATTCGGTCGCGCGAGGGCGAGGCGGGGCGTCCGGCGGCGGACCCGAAAGTGCTGTTGGCGTTGTGGCTCTGCGCGACCCTAGGGGGGTCGGATCGGCCGCGAGTTGGACCGTCTGGTGAGCCGGGACATCACGTATCGTCGGCTGGCGGGAGGCGTACCGGTCAACTATCACGGGCTTTCGGACTTCCGCGGGGTAGGGTGGTCCGGGGAGTTAGATCGGTTGTTGACCGAAAGCGTCACGGCATTGGTCTCGGAAGGGCTCATCGAACTGGACGAGATTGCGGTTGATGGGACCAAGGTGCGTTCGCCGGCTTCGGCACGATCGTTCACTCGCGGTGGGCGGTTGGAGCGGATCGAGCGCCACGGCGGCGGAGCGGGTGGCGCGACTAAAGGAGGAGGTTGCCTGCGATCCCGCGGCTGTGAGCCGGCGCCGGCGAGCGGCCGCAGGCGCGGGCGGTCGACGAGGCCAAGGCGAAGGTGGCCAAGGCGCGAGCCGCGCTCGACCGGCTCCGCCGGGAGAAGCAATCCCGCGAGAAGACCCATCCCGAGGAGGAAAAGCGCAAGGGTGCCCCCTCGGTATCGCTGACCGATCCGGAGGCGCGGCGGATGCGCTTTCCCGACGGGGCAGTACTGGCCGGCTACAATGTCCAACCGCCGGTGTGCCCGATAAGGGGTTGATATCCGTGGCGGTCATGATCACTGACCGGCGCAACGACAAAGGTTTGGGCCGGCCGATGGTGGACGAGATCGCGCGCCGCTATGGCCGCTGGCCACGGCGGGCGCTGTTTGACGAAGGCTACGCTTCGCGCGCCGATATCGCGGCTTTGGCTGAGCATCCTTGCGGGCCGGTCATGGTTTACGCGCCACCGCCGAACGCCAAACCCGAGACGGCGCTGCATCCCCGGGACCGTGCCAACCGCCGTTATAGCGCAGCCCGCGAACCCCAAGCCGTGAAGGACTGGCGCGCGGGATGCAAACCAAGGAAGGCCACGGCGATCTTCCGCCGCGCGGCACGCTAATCGAGCGCATTCACGCCCATTACAAGCACCGCGGTCTCGGCCGGCTCAATGTGCGGGGCCTAGATCAAATCGCAGGCGGTAGCGCTCTGGCACGCTCTCGCCAATAATCTGATGATAGCGCACCGGCTGCGCACCGCGACAGCCCCCCTCTAAAGACCAATAGGCTCGGCTCCCGCCGTCTTTACCTCCCAATCCAGGCATTTTGCACGCATCGGCTCAATGACCCAAAACCACCTGTCCTCGGTCAAAATGCAAATCCTTCACACGCTCGAAGGCCGAGAGGGGCAAGCCGATGCCGCGCCGCACGGCCCGAGCTAATGCCCG